>NZ_JBHTDE010000005.1:0-340038 GCF_042666655.1 Dankookia sp. GCM10030260 | reverse complement strand
CTTTTCAAGCCATTTTTCGCCATGTTCGTGGCACTACATATTTGCCAAACTCCGGGGAATCAGGCAGCAGGCCGCGCAAAATCAACCACTTGCCAACGGACTCCCAACGGGGACTGTTCAAGTTGGGCCAGAAGCCCAGCAGCAGCGCCGCGGCCGTCGCCAGCACGAACAACCGCAGGGGAAGGACGGAGACCGGGCCGAACACCAGCGGCGATCCGGCGAAGGGGTTGGGGATCAGCTTCGCCACGCCGCCCCAGATCCACATCTGGCCGTTCTGCAGCACCAGCGCGGCGCCGATCATGACCAGCATGACGCTGTCGATATCCGCCCCGCGCATCCGCCGCAGCAGCAGGAGTTCGAGCAGCGCGCCGAGCGCCACGCCCGCCAAGGTCGCCAGCAGCAGGGCCGCGAAGAAATTCACCCCCGCCAGCGAGACCAGCGCATAGGTCATGTAGGCGCCGAAGGCGTAGAGCTCGCCATGGGTGAAATTGACCACGCGCATGACGCCGAAAACCAGCGTCAGCCCGATCCCCAGCAGCGCATAGGTGCCGCCGAGGACCGTGCCGTTCACCAGATGCTGTAACGCCTGGTCCATCAGAGCAGGCTGGTCTTGCCTTCGCTGAGTTTCAGGATGGTGACGTTGGGCCGGTTCTGGCCGCTCTCCTGGCCCGCCGGGCCCTCCTTCTGGAAGGCGATGTCGCCGTTCACGCCGGGGATCCTCACCTTCCACAAGGCGTCGCGGATCGCCGCCGGCTCGGCCTTGCCGGCAATGCGGATGGCCTCCGCCACGGTCAGCATGGCGTCGTAGCCGCGGAAGCCCTCGGTCAGGCCGGCGAACTCCCAGCCCTTCTTCTTCCACTCCTCCGTATAGGTCGCGGCCAGCGCCGGATGCGGCGCCCTCTCGGGGAACCAGGGCGCGTAGAACAGGATATGGAAGCTCTCGTTGCCCGCCGGCAGCGGGTTGGCGATGAGCTGGTCGGGGAAGGCGCCGCCGGTGGTGACGATGCGCTTGCCAAGGCGCTGCTCCACCGCCTGACGCAGGGCAAGGGTGGTCTGCTCGACGCCGGTGGTGACGAAGACCGTGTCGCTGTCGGTCTGCTTCAGCGCGGTCAGCTGCGCCGCGAGGTCGGTGGCATCCGGCGTCATCGTCTCGGTCCGGCCGACGGCGATGCCCTTGGCCGCGAGGGCCGCGCTGAACTTCTCCGCAGCACCTCGGCCGAAATCGTTGTTCACCGACAGGAAGCCGATCTTCCTGATCGGCGGGTCGAACTTCGAAAGCTGCTCGGCGAAGGCCAGCGCCTCCATCTCGCTGGTCGGAGAGATGCGGAAGACCCAGGGGTTGCCGGAGGTGGTGATGCGCGCGGCCGACGAGGTCTCGACCACCATCGGCACCTTGTACTCGATCAGCTTCGGCATGATCGCCAGGGTGAAGGTGCTGGACCAGGCGCCGATCAGCACCGGCACCTTGTCGCTCAGCACCAGCTTCTCGACCGAGGCCACGGCCTCCCGCGGGTTGGACTTGTTGTCCTCGAGGATGAGTTGGATCGGCCGGCCGAGCACGCCACCGGCGCGGTTCAGCGCCTCGGTGGCGATCTTCGCGCCGTTGGCGACGTAATTGCCCGAAGCGGCGACGGCGCCGGTCAGCGGCTGGGTCATACCGATCCTGATCGGGTCGGCGGCGAAGCCGGGGCGGGCCAGCGCCGGCAAGGCGAGGCCGGCGAGCAGGACGGAACGGCGATTGGGCATGCGGGTCACCTCGGCTCGGCGCGGCCCGGGGCGCGGACCTTTTCGGTGGCGAGGCCAAGCAAGGCCGGTGCCACCCTTGGCCCGGACGGCAGCGGCGTGCCTGGCGCCCCCACCGCCCGCGGTTTGAGCGACGGGTGATCAGGAAATGTGCGTACACCCACCTATTTCCGGTGCCAGGGCCGGCCCGAGGCATGGCATGCTGCTTGCGTCCCCCAGGCGAGCCCGGAGACCGCCCGATGTCCGACCAGCCCAAGCCCTTCGACCTGATCCTGCGCGGCGGCCATGTGATCGATCCGGCGCAGGGGCTCGACGGCATCATGGATGTCGCGGTGCGGGATGGCCGCATCGCCGCCATCGGCAGCGCCCTCGCCGGCCCGGCGACGCAGGTGACCGATGTCTCCGGCAAGCTGGTGCTGCCGGGGATGATCGACACCCACGCCCACGTCTTCCGCTACGTCACCGGCCGCTTCGGCCTGGATGCGGACATGGTCGGCGTGCGCTCGGGCGTCACCACGCTGGTCGACCAGGGCGGACCCTCGGTGCTGACCTTCCCGGCCTTCCGCGAATACATCGCCAGGCCCTCGGCCAGCCGGGTGCTGGCCTTCATCTCCGCCTACATGGTCGGCGGGCTCGAAGGCCACTACTACCCCGAGCTCTACGGCCCCGACTGCATCGCGGTGGAGGACACGATCCGCGCCGGCCAGGCCAATGCCGATCTCGTCCGCGGCGTGAAGGGCCATGCCGAGATCGCCGGCTTCACCCGCTGGGGCAATGCGGCGATGCGCAAGGCGGCCGCGATCGCGCGCGGGCTCGACCGGCCGCTCTACATCCATTTCGGCCAGCTCTGGCCGATGCCGGGCGAGGGCACGCCCTACGACCCCGACGCCATCCTGCCGGAGATGCTGGAGATCATGCGCGCCGGCGACGTGCTGGCGCATCCCTTCACCCGGCATCCGGGCGGCTTCGTCGACCGGCACGGCGCGCTGCACCCGGTGGTGCGGGAAGCATTGGCGCGCGGGCTGAAGGTGGATGTCGGGCATGGCTCCCACTTCTCCTTCCGCATGGCGCGGCTGGTGATCGATGCCGGGGTGGTGCCGGACACGCTCGGCGCCGACATGCATGGCTACAACACCACCCTGCCGAAGCCGCGCGGCACGCCGGAGGCGCATCCGGACGATGCGGAGAACCACCTGTTCGCGGGGAAGCAGAATTTCTCCCTCGCCTCCGCCATGACCAGCATGCTGGCGCTGGGCCTCACCCTGGAACAGGTGGTGCCCATGGTCAGCACGCATTGCGCGGCGATGCTGCGGATGGGCGACGAGATCGGCGCGCTGCGGCCGGGCCGGGAGGCGGACATCACCGTGCTGCACGACGAGCGCGGCCGCTTCCGGCTGGAGGACAACGAGGGCACCGTGGTGACCGCCGACCGCTTCCTGCGGCCCGCCTTCTGCCTCCGCGCCGGCCAGCGGTTCGACGCGGATTCCGAGGTGCTGCCGCGGCCCATCCTCGCCGAGGCGGCGTGAGCGCGAAAGGCGTCGGCGCATCGCTCCGCCGCAAGGAGGACGCGCGCTTCCTGCACGGCCGCGGCCGCTATGTCGGCGACATCCGCCCGGCGGGCACGCTGGAGGTCGCCTTCCTGCGCAGCCCGGTGGCGCATGCACGGCTGATCGGCGTGACGAAGCCGGCCGGCGCCGAAGGCCGCGTCTTCACCGCCGAGGACCTGCCGGAAATCGGCCCGATCCGCGCCAATTCCGCCCTGCCCGGCTTCCGCCATTCGGAACAGCCGGCGCTGGCGCGGGACAAGCTGCGCCATGTGGGGGAGCCGATCGCCGCCTGCGTCGCGCCGACCCGGGCCGAGGCCGAGGACCTCGCCGCCGCCTGCGAATTGGCGTTCGAGGCGCTGCCGGCGATCGCCGACATGCTGCTGGCCCGCGCCCCCGGCGCGCCGCTGATCCACGAGCACTGGCCGGACAACGCCTTCCTCGAGACCCGGCGGGAGGAGGACCTGTCCGACCTCGACGCCGTCGCCGCCGCCAAGGTGGTGCGCACCTTGCGCACCGCGCGGCAGTCCATGGCGCCGATCGAGGGCCGCGGCGTGCTGGCGGAATGGGATCCGCGGCTGGACCAGCTGGTCGTCACCAGCGCGGCGCAGATGCCGCATGTGACCAAGACCGGCATCGCCGAATGCCTGGGGCTGGATGAGGGCCAGGTGCGCGTCGTCGCCCCCGATGTCGGCGGCGGCTTCGGCTACAAGGGGATCCTGCTGCCGGAGGAGCTGATCTGCGCCGCCCTGGCGATCCGCCTGCGCCGCCCCGTCCGCTGGCTGGAGGACCGGCTGGAACAGCTGACCGCCAATGCCAATTGCCGCGAACACCACTACGTCGTGACCGCCTGGGCCGATGCCGCGGGGAAGCTGCTGGGCGCGGAGGTCGACGCCACCGTCGATGCCGGCGCCTATTCCGCCTATCCCTTCAGCGCCTGCCTGGAAGCCGCGCAGATCGGCAGCATCTTCCCCGGCCCCTATGCGCTGCCGCGCTTCCGCTTCCGCACGGTATCGGCCTGCACCAACAAGCCGCCGATCCTGCCCTACCGCGGCGTCGCCCGCACCGGCGTCTGCTTCGCCATGGAGACCACGCTGGACGCGCTGGCACGCAAGCTGGGCCTGACGGCCGACGCGGTGCGCCACGCCAACCTGGTGCCGCCCGAGGCGATGCCCTACCGCAACCTGGTCGGCAAGGTGTTCGACAGCGGCGACTACCCGGAGGCGCTGCGGCGTGCCGTCGCCGCCGTCGACATCGCCGGCATCCGCGCGCGCCAGGCGCGGGGCGAGGCGGTCGGCTTCGGCCTCGCCGTCTTCTGCGAACAGGGCGCGCACGGCACCTCCGTCTACCACGGCTGGGGCATCCCCTTCGTGCCGGGCTTCGAGCAGGCGCAGGCCCGCTTCACCCCGGATGGCGTGCTGGAGCTCCGCGTCGGCCTGCACAGCCATGGCCAGGGGCTGGAAACCACGCTGGCGCAGGTGGCGCACGAAATCCTCGGCGTCGATCCGGCCCGCGTCCGCCTGGTGCATGGCGACACCGCGCTGACCCCCTATTCGACCGGCACCTGGGGCAGCCGCGCCATGGTCATGGCCGGCGGCGCGGTGGCCGAGGCCTGCCGGCTGCTGGGGGAGCGCGCCGTCGCCATCGGCGCCGCGCTGCTGCAGGCGGAGCCCGGCGCGGCGGTGCTGCGCGGCGGCGCGGTGCATGCGGGGGAGGCGCAGGTCACCCTCGACCAGGTCGCCCGCACCTGGTTCCGCAGCCCGCAGAACCTGCCCGCCGGCGTCGACCGCGGCGGGCTGGAGGTGACGGCCGGCTACCGCCCCGACCCCGACACCGGCACCCACAGCTATGCCGCGCATGCCGTGGTGGCGAAGCTGGATACCGACACCGGGATGGTGACGCTGGAGGACTATGTCATCGTCGAGGATGGCGGCACGCTGGTGAACCCGATGATCGTCGACGGCCAGGTGCTCGGCGGCACCGCCCAGGGCATCGGCACCGCCCTGTACGAGGAGATGCCGTTCGACGCCGAAGGCCAGCCATTGGCCGGCACCTTGGCCGACTACCTGCTGCCGGGCGCTGCCGAGGTGCCGGACATCCGCATCGAGCACATGGCAACGCCCAGCCCCTGGACCCGCTTCGGCCAGAAGGGCATCGGCGAGAGCGGCGCCATCGGCCCGCCGGCCGCCATCCTCAACGCCATCAACGACGCGCTGGCCCCCTTGGGCGCGGAGGTGCTGGAACTGCCGGCGACGCCGGCCCGCGTGCTGGCCGCCATCGCCCGGGCGCGCGCATGAAGCCCGCCGCCTTCGACTATGCCCGCCCGGCCGATTGGCCGGCGGCGTTGGCGCTGCTGGCGTCGGGCGCCCGGCCGGTGGCCGGCGCGCAATCGCTCGGGCCGATGCTGAACCTGCGGGTGGCGACGACGGACCGGCTGGCCGACCTGCGGCACCTGCCCGGCTATGCCGGCGTGCAGATCCGGGGCGACCTGGTCCGCATCGGCGCCGGCACCACCCACGCCGCCATCGAGGACGGCGCGGTGCCCGGGCGGCTGGGCGCGATCCTGGCCGGCGTGGCACGCCGCATCGCCTACCGCGCGGTGCGCAACCGCGGCACGCTCGGCGGCAGCCTGGCGCATGCCGACCCGGCGGCCGACTGGGTCGCGGTGCTGTCGGCGTTTCCCGGCGTCGCCTTGGCGCTCGGCCCGCAGGGAGAACGGCGCATCCCGCTGGCCGGCTTCATCCCCGGCGTGATGGAGACCGCCCTGCGTGCCGACGAGTTGCTGCTGGCGGTCGAGCTGCCCGCGCTGCCGGACGCGACGCGCTGGGGCCACTGGAAATTCTGCCGCAAGCCCGGCGAATTCTCGAAGGCCACCGCCTGCGTCCTGGCCCTGCCCGCCGCCGCGCCGCGCGCCGTGCTGGCGGCACTCGACGCCGCGCCGCTGGTGATCCCGGACGCCTCCGCGCTGCTGGCGGCGCCCGCGGCGGAGGCCGACCGCATCGTCGCCGGCTTCGGGCTCGACGACCCCTGGCGCGCGGCCCTCGCCCGCACCGCCTTGCGCCGCGCCGTGGAGCAGGCCGCATGATCACCATGACCGTCAACGGCGAAAGCGTCACCCTGGCCGCCGAGCCGCGCACCCACCTGGCCGACCTGCTGCGCGGCGACCTGCTGCTGACCGGCACGCATCTGGGCTGCGAGCACGGCGTCTGCGGCGCCTGCACGGTGGAGGTGGACGGCGCCCCCGCCCGCGCCTGCCTGCTGCATGCCGGCAGCTGCGACGGCGCGACCGTGCGCACCATCGAGGGCTTCGACGCCGACCCGCTGATGGCCCGGCTGCGCGAGGCCTTCGCCGCCGAGCACGCGCTGCAATGCGGCTATTGCACGCCGGGCATGCTGGTCACCGCCCGCGACATCGTCCTCCGCCTGCCGCAGGCCGATGCCGCGCGGGTGCGGGAGGAATTGGCGGGCAACCTCTGCCGCTGCACCGGCTATCGCGGCATCGTCCGCGCCATCCTGTCCGTGCTGGCGGCGCGCGCCGCTACCTGACGGTGGGCGCGGCGGCGCCCCTACCTCACCTTCGGCGCCGCGGCGCCCTCGGCCTCATGCGCATCCACCAGTTGCCGCAGCAGCCGCAGCAGCACCGCCCGGTCGGCCGCCGGCAGCGGCGCCACCAGCCGGGCATGCGCCCGTGCCGCCGGCAGCTGCATCCGGGCCATCACCGCGGCGCCGGCGGCGGTCAGGGTAAGCAGCCGGGTGCGGCGGTCGCGCCCGGCCGCCACGCCCAGCAGGCCGGCAGCCTGCAGCCGGCGGATGACGTCGGCGGTGGTGAAGCGGTCCAGCCGCAGCCCCGCCGCGGCGCTGCGCTGGTCCATCCCCGGCGCGGCCTGCACCAGGCTGAGCAGGCTGTACTGCACCGGGGTCACGCCGATGCCGGCGCATTCCTCCTGGAACATGGCGGAATGCACCTGGTGCAGCCGGCGGACCAGCACGCCGGGCCGGTCCAGCAGCAGCGTGGCGGGATCCGGATCGCAGCGCCCCGGGCGCGGGCTGGCGGAGGCATCGGGCATGGCCTGCTGCATGGCACCGCGCCGCCCCGCCCGGCAAGGGTGCGCGTCGGGCGCGGCATGGCCCATCCCGAATCCCGCAGGCGGCATTCGATGCATGTTGCTGCGCCCCGGTCCCGACGTTAGCGTAATGGCGCGTCCAAACGCTCGTGCCGCCCCTGCCGGATAAGCCACCCCGGCACGCGGCCGAAGCCAACAAGGGAGGCCTGAATGCGCCTTGCCACCATGCTTGCCGCCGGTCTGGCGGTCGTTTCCCTCGGCTCGGTGCCTGTCCAGGCGCAGGCCCCCACCGGCGCCGCCGGCGTCGTCACCACCGCCACGCTGGCCGAGGCCTGCAGCGCCAGCGGCACCGACATGATCGGCGCCACCGCCATCGGCTATTGCCGCGGCTTCATCACCGGTGCCGGCCAGTACCACACGGAGATGAGCGTCGGCCGGACGCCGATCTTCTGCCTGCCCAGCCCCTCCCCCACGCTCGAGGCCGTGCAGGTCTCCTTCGTCGCCTGGGCGCGGGCCAACCCGCAGCGCGGGCAGGAGAAGGCGCTCGACGGCCTGCTCCGCTGGGCCTCCGACACCTACCCCTGCCCGCCCGCGCCGGCCGCCGCCCAGCCCGCCGCGCGCAAGCCCCGCTTCTGACCCGGGAGGATCGATCATGACCCATCGCTTGGCGACGGCCGGCCTCCTGGCCGCGGCCCTCTCGCTTTCCGCCTGCGCCGATCTCAGTCCGACGGCGCAGCGCACCGGCACCGGCGCCCTCGGCGGCGCCGCGGGCGGCGCGCTGATCGGTGCCATGGCCGGCAATGCCGGGCTCGGTGCCGCCATCGGGGCCGGCGTCGGTGCCGCCGGCGGCTTCGCCTGGGACCGCCACAAGCAGAGCAACGAGCGCGCCTTCAACCAGGGCGTCCAGGCCGGACGCTCCACCCCGCGCTGAGGATCCCCTGATGGCTGGCAGGATGCCGCTGCGGCGGGGACGGAAGATGCGATACCTCGCGCTGCCCTTGGCACTCGGCATCCTGTTCGGCGCCCCGGCCGCCTTCGCGCAACCGGCGGGCGGCGAGGCGGCGACCATCGCCGAACTGCGCCGCCAGCTCGAAGCGATGCAGCGCCGGCTGGACCAGCTGGAGGCGCGCAGCGCGAGGCGCCCGCCGGCGGCCGTGGCGGCGCCGGCCCCGCCGCGTGCCACGGCGCAACCCGAACTGCGCGCCGCACAGGACGCCGCGCGCCAGGCCCAGGCCCAGGCCACCGCCGCGGCGGCGGAAGCCCGCGCCGCGCGGCAGGAGGCGCAGCAGGCCCGCGCATCCGCCGGCTCGGCGGCCAGCATCGCCGCGCCGGTCGAGGGCCTCGACCCGCCCGAGCCTATGGGCCGCGCCTACATCACGGAAGATGCGCTGCGCGCCGACCTGCCGGGCATCGCGCTGCGCATCCCGAACACCGACACCCAGGTGCGGCTCTACGGCTTCGCCAAGCTGACCACCTGGGCCGACTTCAACGGCCGCAACCAGACCGACGCGCCCTCCCCGGCCTCGATCCCGCTGACCGGCAGCCCGGCCGACCAGCAGGGCGGCGACTACGGCATGACGGCGCGGTTCAGCCGCTTCGGCGTGGACACCCGCACGCTGACCGGCTGGGGCACGCTGGAGACCCGGCTGGAAGGCGATTTCGGCGGCGGCTCGCCGACCTCCTCGAATGCCGTGTTCCGGCTGCGCCAGGCCTGGGGCGAGCTCGGCACCCCGGCCTTCCGGGTGCTGGTCGGCCAGGCCAACAGCCTGTGGAATGAAGGCCTGTTCGAGACCATCATCGACGCCACCAACCTGAACCAGTCCTTCATCCGCCAGGCACAGATCCGCCTGACCGGCCGGCTGGCGCCCGGCCTGACCGGCCAGGTCTCGCTGGAGGCGCCGGAGACCACCTATGTCTCCGCCGCCGGCACCTTCAATCCGGGCAGTTCGCTGGGCAACGGCGCCAGCCCGGCCTTCAACGCGATGCCCGACCTGCATGGCCGGCTGACGTATCGCGAGTCCGGCTGGGAGCTGGGCCTGCGCAGCATGCTGCGCGACCTGCGGATCGAGACCGCCGGCACCGCCGCCACGGGCGGCGGCCGCAGCGCCACCGGCTGGGGCCTGGCCGGCCACGTGCGGATGCCGCTCAGCCTGCTGGGCTCAGGCTTCGGCGCCGACGAGCTGATCGGCATGGCCTATTACGGCGAGGGCATCGGCCGCTACTTCTTCGGCAATACCGGCGGGCAGGATGCCACCTCCAACCTCGGCCTCGCCTCGGCCGGGCTCGGGCTGCGGCTGGACCCGCTGCCCTCCTGGGGCATGACCGCGGCCTGGCGGCATTTCTGGGAGGCCCGGTGGCGCAGCAACTTCGCCTATTCCTACGCGCGGCAGGACTACCCGGCCTATGCCGGCGAATTCACCCCCGGCTCCGCCACCGCGCTCGGCCTGAACCGGGAGGTGCAGCAGGTCTTCGCCAACCTGATCTGGAGCCCCTTCGCCGAGGAGCGCGCCGGGACTGTCACGAATGGCTGGCTGGACATCGGGCTCGAATACCTGTTCACCCGGCGTGACCTGTACGGCGGTGCGACGACGGCGGGGGCCGGCGGCGTCGGGCATGGTATCGCCAACCGCGTCCTGTTCGGCGCCGTCGCCCGGTTCTGAGCAGGCGGGACCTGACCCGCGCCGGAGGGACCGCCTTGCCGATGCCGAGACGCCGCTTCGCCCTGCCCCGGCTGGGCGGCCTGCTGCGCTGCCTGCTGCTGCTGCTGCCCCTTGCCGGCTGCGCCAATGTGCTGCGGCAGGACGCCCCGCCGGCCGAGGCCACGGTGGGCCTGCCGGTGCTCGGCGTCCCGAACGCCCGCTTCTGGCCGGACGGCCCGCCCGACGCGCTGCGGCGGGAAGCCGACCTGATGCTGGCGCGGCAGGGCGCGGGCACCGGCCGCGCCCTGCCGCCGGCGCATTTCCTGGCGCTGTCGGGCGGCGGCGACAACGGCGCCTATGGCGCCGGGCTGCTGGCCGGCTGGACCGCGACCGGCACCCGGCCACGCTTCGACGTCGTCACCGGCATCTCCGCGGGCGCCCTGATCGCGCCCTTCGCCTTCCTCGGCCCGGACTACGACCCTGCCCTGCGGGAGGTCTTCACCCAGCAGGCGCCGCCCGACCTGATCCTGCTGCGGCGCATCCCCTTCGCCGTGCTGTTCAACGATTCGCTCGCCGACACCTCGCCGCTGACGCGGCTGATCCAGCGCCACGCGGATGCGGCGATGCTGGCCGCGATCGCGCGGGAATACGCCCGCGGGCGGCTGCTGCTGATCGGCACCACCAACCTCGACCTGCAGCGGCCGGTGGTCTGGAACATCGGCGCCATCGCCGCCAGCGGCCACCCCGATGCGCTCGCCCTGTTCCAGAAGATCCTGCTGGCCAGCGCCTCCATCCCCGGCGCCTTCCCGCCGGTGCTGGTGGATGTCGAACACGACGGCCGCGGCTTCCAGGAGATGCATGTCGATGGCGGCGCGGCGACGCAGGTCTTCTTCTACCCGCCCTCGCTCACCCTGCGCGGCGCGGCGGGGCAGCCGCCGCGCCAGCGCACCATCTGGGTGATCCGCAACGGCCGCATCGACATCGAGGCCGCCAGCGTCAACCGCGGGCTCTTCTCCATCGCCCGGCGCTCGATCGCCACCCTGCTGCATTTCAGCGGGGTCGGCGATATCAGCCGCATCTACCTGACGGCGCAGCGCGACGAGGTGGGCTTCCGGCTGAGCTTCATCGGGTCCAACTTCGCCGCCGAGCGGCGCGAGCCCTTCGACCAGCGCTTCATGCAGGCGCTGTTCGACTATGCCGAGGCCAAGGCGCGCAGCGGCACCGCCTGGGTGGACGTGCCGCCCGTGGTCGGCACCCTGGCCGCCACGGCCGATCGTCCCGCCGCCCGCTAGCCGACACGACGCAAGGAAACCTTCGCCATGTCCGACCAGCCCGTCATCGCCGACCCGACCGCGGCGGCCGCGCCGCGCTGAATCCCACCCGCGGCCGGGCTTCCCCGCCCGGCCGCCCCCTCCGATGCCACTGGAACCGAGGCGCATCCCGATGACGACATGCAAGGCAATCCGTTGGCTGGCGGCGCTGGCACCGCTGCTTGCCGGGGTCCTGCCACCCGCCGCGGCGCGCGCCGAGGACGCCGTGACGACGCCGGCCTACAGCCGCGGCACCCTGGCCTTCATCATCGAGAACGACACCTTCTCCGGCAACGACCGCTACTACACCAACGGCTTCCTCTTCGCCTGGGCCTCGCCCTCCGGCGCGCCGCCGGGCTGGACCACGCGGCTGACCTCGGCGCTGGCGCCGTTCTTCCCGGCAGGCGGCACGCCGCGCTGGGGCCTCGCCTTCGGGCAGAAGAAGTACACCCCGGAAGACACGCTGCTGCGCAACCCGGACCCGAAGGACCGGCCCTATGCCGGCTGGCTCTACACCGCCTTCACGCTGTCCTCGAACACCGACACGACGCTGGCGGTGGCGGAACTCCAGCTCGGCGTGTTCGGCCCCTCGGCGCTGGGCCGCCAGGTGCAGAACACCACGCACGACATATTCGGCATCGACCGCGCCTATGGCTGGAGCTACCAGATCAAGGACGAACCCGGGGTGAACTTGGTGCTGGCGCGGCAATGGCGGATCAACCGCCCGGTCAACGACGACCTGGCGATCGGCCTGATCCCCAGCGTGGCCGCCAGCCTCGGCAACGTGCAGACCTACGGCAGCGTCGGGATGACGTTCCGTGTCGGCAATGCGCTGGACGCGGATTTCGGCCCGCCGCGGGTGCGGCCCGCCGCCGCCGGGTCGCTGTTCTTCGAACCGGGCGAGACCTGGGGCTGGTATGCCTTCGCCGGACTCGAGGGCCGCGCGGTCGGCCGCGACATCTCGCTCGACGGCAATACCTGGCGCGACAGCCGCAGCGTGGACCGGGAGGATTTCATCGCCGATGCCAGCTTCGGCGCCGCCCTGGTCATGCCACGCGCCCGGCTGACCGCGACCTACACCATCCGCAGCAAGGAATTCACCGCGCAGCGGGAAGCGGCGCAATTCGGCTCGCTCAGCCTGGCCTTCCGCTTCTGACGCCAACGGCCATCTCCGATGGCCGCCGGCGTCGTTCGCGGTGCCCTCGGGCGCCGGGCGGCCGCCGCAGGGCACGCAATGCGGGCAGTGGCAGGATGCAGGCGGGCCGGCGGGTCAGCGGCGCCCGACGCCGAACAGCCCGCCGATGCCGCGCAGCACGTCCTGCGCGGCGCCCTGCACCTCGCGCGCCGCGCCCTGGACCTCGCGCGCCGCGCCCTGCAATTCGCGCGGCACCAGCGGTACCGGCGCCGGCGCCGCCGGCGGCACCCGCCCCTCGCGGCCGAGCCGTGCCAGGCGGAGCTGCGCGGCACAATCGCCTTCCCCCGGGCCGCGCAGCCAGGCCACCGTGCTGCTGCGCCACAGCCGGTTGGCCAGCGCGTCGGCGGCGACCCGCGCCAGCGCCGCGCCGGGTTCCACCCCCACCCGCGGCGCCGCCAGGGTGCCGCCGATGCCGACCGGGGTGCGCAGGGTGACGCCGCCCAGCACCGAGATGTCCGGCAGCAGCCGCGCCGCCAGGGTCTCGTCGCGCAGGTTGACCGCCAGGTCGCCGTCGATGCGCCCGAAGCCGCCTTCCAGCAGCAGCGCCTGGCTGCGCACCGCGCCCTGTTCGGCGGTCAGCCGCAGGGCGAGGCAGCGCAGCTCGGCCTCCCGCGCCGCCGGGCCGCGCGGCAGCAGCGTGCGCACCAGATTGGGGCCGAGCCGCAGCGCGCCGGCATAGACCAGCCTGCCCTCCACCACGGCCAGCCCGGCCTCGCCGCCGAGCGTCGCGGCCACCGCCCGCAGCGTCGTGCCGCGGCCGCGCAGGTCGAGCGCGAGTTCGCCCTGGCCCTCGATCGCGGCGGTATTGCCGAGGCCGCGGGCGACAGCGCCGAGGTCGAGCGCTTGGCTGCGCAGCGACAGCGCGGCATCGGGCGGCGCGGCGGCGGCGTCCAGGCTGAAGCGGCCGGTGAGCGTCCCGCCCGGCAGGCTGGCGGTGAAGGGCTGCACCGCCAGCCGGCCGCCGGCCAGCGTCAACTGCCCGCTCAGCCCGCGCCAGGCGATGCCGCCGGCGGTGACCTGCTCGGCCGAGAGCGCGAGCGTCGCGTCGAAGCCGCGCAGCGCCGCGACCGGCAGCGCGACGTCGGGGATCAGCCGGGTCCGGCGCGGCGGCGCCGGCCGGGCGCCGCCCAGCGCATCGAGGTCGAGCCGGCGGGCCGCGAGGCGGCCGGTGAGCACGGTGCGCGGCGCGGTCGCCAGCTCAACCTCGCCGGCCAGGTCCAGCCCCGCCGCCGTCACGGCGAGCCCGCCGAACCGCAGCAGGCCGTGCGGGCCGGCGCCGAGCCGGGCGCTGGCCACCACCTCGCGCAGCCCCGGCAGGTCCATCCCCAGCAGCGGCCCCAGCGCGGCGAGGTCGGGCGCGGCGAGGCGCGCCGCGAGGCCCGCCGGTGCCACGCCGGTCCGGCTCGCCTCGCCGCGCAGGGTGAGGCTGGCGGCGCCGGCGGTCAGCGTCGCCTCCACCGGCAACAGCTGCGCCGGCCCCGCCGCGACGAGCCGCCGCAGCGACGGGAGGGTGGCGGCCAGGCCGGCCTCGGCGGTGCCGCGGCGCAGCCGGGCCGTGAGCATGGCCGGGGCATCCGGCGTCGCGGCGCGCAGCGCGGCGGTCTTCAGCCGCAGCCCGGGCAATGGCGCGCCGAGGCTGGTGGCGCCGGTGCTCAGCCGGATGTCGGTGAGCGCCGGCCCCGGCCCCAGCGCGGCCGCGCCGTGCACCGGGCCGAGCTTCGGCAGCGCCAGGCCGGGCGACAGCAGCGCCGCCAGCCGCGCCGGGTCGGCCGCGTCGCCCTCCAGCGCCAGCGACCAGCCCGGCTCGGCGAGGTTGCGCGGCAGGGTGCCGCGGACGGCGAGGCGGAGGTCCTCGCCGGCCAGGCTGGCGCGGAGCGGCGGCGCCGGGTCGGCCAGCGCGCCGATCGCCGCATCCAGGGCGAAGGGCTTGCCGGCCAGCAGGAGCCGCCCCGTGAGCCCGAGGCCCTCGCCCTGCCGGCGCAGTTCCAGCGCCGGGACGGCCAGCGCCCTCTGGCCGGCGAGCGCGATGCGGGACTGGGTGACCTGCAGCGCGCCGAGGCTGAGCTGCATACCGGGCTCGGCCGCTTCGTCCCGCGCCGGCGGGGCGAGGAGCCAGTTCGGCCGGCCTTCGGCATCGCGCTCCAGCAGGATATCCGCGCCGGCGAGGGTCACGCTGTCGATCTCGACCCGGCCGGCCAGCAGCGGCAGCAGGCCAAGGGTGATCTCGACCTGGCCGATGCTGGCGAAATCCGGCCGCGACAGGCCGGGCGGGTTGGCGATGGTCGCCCCGGCGATGGTGAAGGCCGGCCGCAGGGACGCCCGGACCGAGATCGGGCCGAGGCTGACGGCACGCCCGGTCGCCCGTTCCAGCGCCGCGTCGAGCCGGGCGGTGAGCGCGCCGGTCTCCAGTGCCCAGGGGATCGCCAGCAGCCCGGCCAGGGCCAACGCCGCGAGGCCCGCCGCGCCGCCGAGCAGGGCGCGCATCGTCATGGCAGGGCGCGCAGCATGGCGAGGCCGAAAACCAAGGCAAGGGTCAGCAGCGCGGTCCCGGCGGCCGGCCAGCCGCGCAGCATCGCCTCCAGCCCCGCGGCGCGGCCGGCCCAGGGGGCGCCGGCATCGAGGCAGCGGGCGACGGGCAGCAGGATGTCGCCCTCCGGCACCGCGGGCAGCGTGGCGCGCCGCAGCGCCAGTGCCAGGGCGGTGCCGAGCAGCACCGGCCAGAGGCCGGCGGGGTCCAGGCTATCGGTCGCCGCGCCGAGCCCGCTCGGCGCATAGAGCCACCAGGGCACCGCGATGGCGGCGCCCGCCAGGGCCAGCCAGGGCAGCAGCAGCCCGGCCGGCGGCCAAGCCGCGGGGTCGGCCGCCGCCTGGGCCGCCAGCCGGCGGCAGAAATGCAGCATCAGCAGGGTCGATCCGGCCGCCGAGAGGCCTGCCAGCAGGCCAGGGATGCCATAGCCGAACAGCCCCTTCACCGCCGCCTTGCCCAGCGCCCCGCCGGTCCCCGGCAGCCCGCCGAAGCCGAGCGCGAGGACCAGCGCCGGGCCCAGCGCCAGCCAGAGCCAACGGCGCCCGCTGGCCATGGCGACGCCGACCCCGAGGAACAGTGCCCCCTTCGCCAGCATGTGGCAGAGCGCATAGAAGGCGACCGCCACCGCCGCCCCGGCCTCCCCGGTGGCCAGGCCGAGCCCGAGCGCTGCGCAAGCCACGCCCATCTGGCTGATGCTGGAATAGGCCAGCACGGCTTTCGGGTTGCGCTGGGTGATGCCGACCGCGACGCCCCAGAACGCGGTCAGCAGGCCGATGCCGGCCAGGGCCAGGCCCCATTCGGGGATCGTCCCATCGGCCGGCAGGAAGCGGATCAGGCCGATGATCCCGGCCTTGATGATGGCGCCGCTCAGCACGGCGGAGGCCGGCATCGGCGCCGCCGGATGCGCCAGCGGCAGCCAGACATGCAGCGGCACCAGCCCGGCCTTCAGCCCGAAGCCGGCCAGCAGCAGGCCGATGATGAGGTCCCGCCCCGGCGCGCCGGGCAGCGCGGCGACGGCGTCGCGGATCGCCAGGCTCGTGCCGGGGATCGCGGCGGCAAGCAGGGCGAAGGCCAGCAGCAGGCAGACCTCGCCCAGCACCGCGAGCAGGATGTAGACGGCGCCGGCGCGGTACGCGGCCGGCGTGCGGTCCTGCACCACCAGGCCATAGGCCGCGAGGCTGACCATGGCGAAGGCGAGGTAGAAGGTGACGAGGTCGCCGGCGACGAAGACGCCGAGGCTGCCCGACAGCGTGATCAGCCACCAGCAGGCGAAACGCTCGGCGCCGGGCTTTCCCCCGAGATAGGCGCCGGCATAGAGGCCGGCGGCGCTCCAGAGCAGCGCGGCCCCGCCCAGCAGCACCGCGGCCGGCGCGTCGAGCATGAGGGTGAGGCGCAGCCAGTCGGCATAGAGCACGACGCTTTGGCCGGGGCCGAGCCATGCCGCGGCCAGGCCCGGCAGCGGTGCGAGGCCGAGCAGGGTCGGCATGCGGGTGCGTGGGCCGGAGGCAATGCAGGCCGCGAGCATCAGCAGCGGCACCAGCATGGCGGCCAGCAGGATCATGGCAGCAGCCCGATGCGGACCAGGCCGAAGGCGCCGAGCGGCATGAGGCCGAGCAGCACCGAGACGATGGCCAGGCCGAGCGCCACGCGTTCCTGCACCGGCTTCGCCGCGGCCACCGGCGGGGCGGCGCTGTCGGCCATGCTGGCCGAGAGCACGCGAAAGACATAGCCGCCGGTCAGCAGGCCGCCGCCGACGATGACCAGCGCCCACCACCATTGCCCGGTCTCGATCGCCGCGATCAGCAGCAGCCACTTGGCCGAGAACCCGCCGCTGGGCGGGATGCCCATCAGCGAGAGGCCGGCAAGCCCGAAGGCCCAGACGCTGAGCGGCGTCGCCCGCGCGGAACCGCCGAGGTCGGCGATGCGGTCATGCCCCAGCACGCCCGCGATCACGCCGGCGGCGAGGAACATCGCGGCCTTGGCGAAGGCGTGGCAGATGGCCTGCAGGGCGCCGCCGAGCCAGGCGGCGGAGCCCAGGCCATCCGTGGCCCCGGCGACCAGCGGGAACATCAGGAACAGGTAGCCGATCTGCGCCACGGTGGAATAGGCCACCAGCAGCTTGAGGCGCGCCTGGCGCAGCGCGACCAGGCTGCCGAACAGGATGGCGGCGGCGCCGAGCGTGGCGAAGACCGGCGCCACCGCCGCGGCCAGCGCGCCGGGCAGCACGGTGAACCACAGCCGCAGCAGCAGGAAATAGGAGGCCTTCACCACCAGGCCGGAGAGCACGGCGCTGGCCGCCGGCGGCGCCCCGGCATGGGCGGGCGGCAGCCACAGATGCAGCGGGAACAGCGCCATCTTGGCCAGCAGCCCCACGCTCATCAGGGCGGCGGCCATGATGGTCGCCGCATCGGGCCGGGCGGCGCGGGCGAGCAGCACCACATCCAGCGTGCCGTAGTCGCCGTACAGCAACCCGCAGCCGAGCAGATAGAGGACGGAGCCGATCAGGGCGAAGAGCAGGTAGCGCAGCTCGGCCTTGAACTGCGTGGCGCGGCCATCGAGGCAGGCGAGCGCGAGCGCGCCGAAGGTCAGCATCTCCAGCGCGACGAACAGGTTGAACAGGTCGGAGCCGAGGAAGGCCATGCCCAGCGCCGTCCACAGCGCCAGGAAGAAGACCCAGAAGGCGAGCGGCGCGCGCGCCTCGGCGGCACCCGGGGCGGTCGCGTAGTCGGCGCGGGCATGCAGCGCCACGCCGCCGAGGATGAGCGCCGTGGTCAGCAGCATGGCGGCGTTGATGCCGTCCACGCGCAAGGCCAGGCCGAGTGGCGGCGCCCAGTTGCCGACCCATGCCACGATCGGCGCCTTGGCGCGCAGCACGCCGGCCGCGAGCAGCAGGGCGATGCCGATGCCGACCGGCACCACGCCGAGCGCGATCCGCTCCGCCGCGCGGCCGCCCATGGCGAAGGCGACCAGCATGCCGGTGACGGGCACGACCATGGCCAGGATGAGCAGGACGCCGCCGGGGGTGGGGTCCATCACGCCGGCGGGTCCTCGGCGATGGTGGCGGCACCGGTGATCTGGAACATCCGCAGCACGAGGACGAGGGCGAGCGCGGTGGCGGCGAAGGCCACCACGAGCCCGGTGATGACGAGGGCCTGCGGCACCGGATCGACCACCGCGCCACGCCGGGCGACGACGCCGAACAGCAGGAAGACGCCGCCGCCGAGCAGGTTGAAGGCGAGGATCTTTCTGAGCAGCGCCGCCTGGGTGACGACTCCGAACAGGCCGAGGGCGACGAGCGCCGAGCCGGTGACGGCGAAGATCATGCGCGCCGCCCTGGCCTGCCTTGATCGGGCCGCTCGGGCGGGCCGGCGACCAGCATCGCCAGGCCGGCGCCGACGGAGATGGTCATCGCCGCCTCGATGGCCAGGATCAGCGGCTTGGCGAAGGCGGGCGGATAGGCCAGGAAGCCGCCGGCCCAGACGTAGCCCAGCAGGCCGACCGCGAGGAAGGTGAGCGGCCCGGCCACCACCGCCCAGCGCAGGCCGGCGCTGGTGACGCTGGGCATGGGGGCGAGGCCGGCGACCCAGGCCAGCACCCACATGGCGGCGAGGATGGTGCCGCCCTGGAACTTGCCGCCCGGCGCATCGGCGCCGACCCAGGCGATGTAGATGCCGGTGACGATGCCGATCGGCACCAGGACGCGGGTGAGCAGGGCGAGCGGCCCGCTGTGCTGCGCCGGGAAGCGCGGCCCTGGCGCCTGCCCCCAGGCATCGTCGGGCGCCATGGACCAGACGGCGACGACGGCGAAGACGACGACCACCGCCTCCAGCAGCGTATCCAGCCCGCGATAGGCCATCAGCACGCCGGTGATGGGGTTGCCCACGCCGAGCTCGGGCAGGTGGCGGGCGGCCTCGGCGGCCAGGCTGGGCGCGGGTTCGGGCAGCGCGAGCATGGCAGCGGCCAGCGCCGCGCCGATGATGCCGCAGAGAACGCCGATCGCCCATCGCTGGCCTCGGCTGGGGGTGGCGGCGTCGACATCGGGCTGCACGCCGCCTGGGCCGCCGCGCAGGCGGGTGGCGGCGAGGAGCAGGATGAAACCGGTGGCGCCGGCGCCGATGGCGGCCTCCGTCAGGGCCACGTCGATGGCGCCGAGCCGCACCCAGGCCAGCGCCAGCAGCAGCCCGTAGGAGACGAAGCCGACGACGGCGGAGAAGTCGGAGCGCACCCACAGCGTCCAGGCCGCGACGGCGAGGATGGCGGCGGCCAGGCCCAGGTCGAGGACGGCGATCATTCGGGCGGCCCGACGCGGCGCTGGTGCTCGGCGATGAGCTGGGCGGCGATGGCGCCGGAAAACAGCAGCAGCAGCCAGACTAGCACGAGCTTGAGCGCCGGCAGCACGCCGCCGGCCAGCGGCAGCAGGCCGAGCGTGATGAGCCCGAGGCCGAGGCCATCGGCCTTGGTCAGCGCATGCAGGCGGCTCAGCGTATCGGGGAAGCGCCAGAGGCCGGTGGTGCCGGCGACGAAGAAGACGACGCCCGCGCCGACGAGGAGGCCGGACAGCAGGTTCATCGCTCCCCCAGGCCCCGCGCGGCGAGGACGAAGGCGATGGAGGCGAAGGCGGCGAGCAGGGCCAGCACCAGGGCGACATCGACGATGGACGGCGTCCCGGTGGCGACGGCCAGCAGCAGCAGGGCCGCGACGCCGGCGGTGCAGAGCAGCTGCGCCGCCATCATCCGGTCGGCCGCCGCGCGGCGGCGCAGCGCGCGGGCCAGCGCCACCATCGCCGTCAGCAGCACGAGGCCGGCGGCGACGAGGAGGAATTCAGCCATGGATCAGCGCCTCGGTCGCCGCCAGGTCGGCGGCGGCATCCTGCGCCGTGTCGAGCGTGTGGACGACCATGCGGCCAGCCTCGTCCAGCCCCGCCGGCAGCGCGCCGGGGGAAAGGCTGGCAAGGGCCGCGAGCAGGTCGCGCGCCGGGCCCGCGCCATGCGCCGGAGTGTGGGCGAGCAGGCCGGGCCGCAGGGGCAGGCGCGGGTCGAAGGCGCGCGCCGCGATATCGACGCCGCCGAGCACGACCTGCCGCGTGACGCGCGCCAGCAGCCGGGGCGCGTCCAGCCGCAGGGCGCCGGGCGAGAGACGCAGGCTGGCCCAGCAGGCCAGCCCCGCGGCCAGCAGCCCGAAGGGCAGCCCGGCGACGGCGGCATCGGACAGCACGAGCCAGAGCCCGAAGAAACCCGCGAAGCGGAGTGCCCGCGCCCTCATCCCGCGCCCGCCTCGCCCCGCCCCGCCGGGGCGCGGGCGCCGTAGACGGTGGCATAGAGCGTCGGCAGGAAGACCAGGGTCAGCAGCGTCGCCACCAGCAGCCCGCCCATGATGGCGAAGGCCATCGGTCCCCAGAAGACCGTCGGCGCGATCGGGATCATCCCCAGCACGGTGGACAGCGCGGTCAGCATCAAGGGCCGGAAGCGCGAATTGCTGGCCGCCACCAGCGCGTCCCAGACCGACATGCCATCGGCCCTATCGGATTCGATCTGCACCAGCAGGATGACGCCGTTCTTGGCGATCATCCCCAGCAGCGCGAGGATGCCGAGGATGGCGACGAAGCCGAGCGGCTGGCGGAACAGCAGCAGCGCCGCCACCACGCCGATCAGCCCGAGCGGCAGGGTGGCGATCACCAGGCCGAGCCGGACGAAGCTCTGCAGCTGGACCATCAGCGCGGTGAACATGATGACCAGCATGGCCGGCACCACCGCGAGCACCGAGGCGCGCGAGGATGCGCTCTCCTCGGCGATGCCGCCGAGCTCGATGCGGAAGCCCCTGGGCAGGGTCTCGGCGAGGCTGGCGATGCCGGGAGCGAGGCGCGTGACCACCGCTTCCGGCAGCACGCCGGCGACCACGTCGGCCCGCACGGTGAGCGTCGGCACCCGGTCGCGCCGCCAGATCAGCGGGAATTCCTGCTCGTACTCGAAGCTGGCGAAGGTGCCGAGCGCCACCGTGCGGCCACCCGGGACCGGCACCTGCAGGCCGCGCAGCGTATCGAGCGAGAGCCGCTGGTCGGCGGTGGCGCGGGCGACGACGTTGACCAGGTAGATGTCGTCGCGCAGCTGGGTCACCACGGTGCCGGTCAGCGTCGCGTTGATGAAGGCGGAGAGGCCGGCCGAGCTCAGGCCCAGCATGCGCGCCTGGTCCTGGTCGACCCGCACGCGCAGCTGCCGGGCCGGCTCCATCCAGTCGAAGTTCGTGCCGCGCGCCTCCGGGTCGGCGGCCATGACCTGGGCGACCTGGAAGGCGATGTCGCGCACCGTCTCCACCTCCGGCCCGGTGACGCGGTACTGCAGGGGCCAGCCGACCGGCGGGCCGAGCTCCAGCGGATAGACCCGGCCGATCGCTTCGGGGAATTGCTCGGCCAGTACCTTCTCAAGCCGCGGCTGCAGCCGGGCCCGCGCCGCCAGGTCCTTCGCCACCACCACCACCTGGCCGAAGAAGGGGTTCGGCAGCTGCGCGTTCAGCGGCAGGTAGAAGCGCACGGCGCCGCGGCCGACATAGGCGCTCCAGCTCTCGACGTCGGCGTCCTTGGCGAGGATGGCGTCGAGCGTCTTCGAGGCGGTCTCGGAGGCGTGGATCGAGGCATTCTGCGGCAGGGTCAGGTCCACCAGCAGCTCCACCCGGTCGGAGGCCGGGAAGAATTGCTGCGGCACGAAGCGCACCGCCCAGACCGATAGCGCGAAGATGCCTATGGTGAGGCCGATGGTGACCCAGCGCGCCCGCATGGCGCCGACCAGCAGCGCGTTGAAGCCGCGCATCAGCCAGCCCTGCTTCGCCGGCATCGCCTGCGCCTGGGCGGTCGGCGCCTTCAGGATGGCGAGGCCGAGCACCGGGGCGAACAGCACCGCGACGAACCAGGACACCATCTGCGAGATGGCGACCACGGCGAAGATCGAGAAGGTGTACTCGCCGGCGCTGCTAGCGGCGAAGCCGATGGGGACGAAGCCGGCGATGGTGATGATCGACCCGGTCAGCATCGGCGCCGCCAGCGTGGTATAGGCGAAGGTGGCCGATTGCTCCTTGGTGTCGCCGGCCGCCAGCCGGCGGATCATGGCGTCGATCGCGGTCATCGCGTCGTCGACCAGCAAGGCGAGCGAGATGATCAGCGCGCCGAGCGAGACGCGGTCGAGGTCGATCCCCCAGAGCGACATCAGCGGGAAGCAGATGGCCAGGCTGATCGGGATCGACAGCGCCACCACCGAGCCCGGCCGCACGCCGAGGGCGACGAAGCTGGCGACGAGCGTGATCAGGATCGCCTGCCAGAGCGATTCCATGAACTCGCCGACGGCAAGGTCCACGGTGCGGGCCTGGTCGGCGACCAGCACCGGCTCGATGCCGATCGGCAGGTCGGCGGTGATCGCCGCCATCTCGCGGCGGATGTTCTGGCCCAGCGTCAGGATGTCGCCGCCCTCGCGCATCGCCACCGCCAGGCCGATCGCCGGCTGGCCGTTGACGCGGAACAGCGGCTGCGGCGGATCGGCGACGCCGCGGCGGACCTCGGCGATGTCGCCCAGCCGGACCAGCCTGCCATCGGCGACGAAATTCACCGCCAGCACGTCCTCGGCGGTGGAGAAGGCGCCGGAGACGCGGACCGAGAGGCGTTCGTTGCCTGTCTGCACCATGCCGGCCGGCAGCACCAGGTTCTGCGCCTGCAGGGCCTCGATCAGCGCGGGGTAGTTCAGCCCGAGCCCGGCCAGGCGCTCGGGCGAGAATTCGATGAAGATGACCTCGTCCTGCGCCCCCAGCAGCTCGATCTTGGAGACATCGGGGACAAGGAGGAGGCGCGAGCGCACCTGCTCGACCTCGTCGCGCAGCTCGCGGTGGGTGAAGCCGTCCGCGGTGAAGCCGTAGATGGTGCCGAAGGTATCGCCGAAATCGTCGTTGAAGCCGGGACCGACGACGCCCTGCGGCAAGGTGTGGCGCATGTCGCCGATGCGCTTGCGCACCTGGTACCACATGTCCGGCACCACGGCCGGCTTGGTCGCGCCCTTGAGGTCGACGAAGATCGTGGTCTGGCCCGGCACCGTGTAGCTGCGCAGCGTGTCGAGGTTGGGCACCTCCTGCAGCGTGCGCTCCAGGCGTTCGGTGACCTGCAGCAGCATCTCCTCGATCGACGCACCCGGCCAGCCGGCCTGCACGACCATGGTGCGGAAGGTGAAGGCCGGGTCTTCGTTGCGGCCGAGCCGGAAGAAGGTCAGCGTCCCGGCGAGCACCGCCAGGATCATGAAATAGACGGTGACCGACCTGCGGCTGACCGCGATGGCGGAAAGGTTGGGACCGATCATCGCGCCGCGCTCGCGGCACCCAGCAGCCGCACCTTCTGCCCCGGACGCAGCGCCTGCACGCCGGCGGTCACCACGATATCACCGCTTTCCAGCCCCTGGCCGACCAGCACGCGGGCCGGGTCGAAGCGCAGCACCTCCACCGGCCGCAGCGCCACGGTCTGCGTCGCCGGGTCCACCACCCAGACGGCCGGCTGCTGCTGCGACCGGGTGAGCGCCGAGGCCGGCACCTCGATGCCGGCGCTGCCGCCGAGCTCCATCCGGCCGGTGACGGTGGAGCCGAGCCGCATCGCCGGCGGCGGGGCGTCCAGCCCGACGCGGACGCGGAAGGTGCCGGTCGCCGGATCGGCCCGCGGCGAGACCTCCCGCACCCGGCCGATGGCGCGCACCGCCGGGTCCATGGTCAGCGCGACCTCGATCACCGGGTCGGCCGGGGCCTGGTCCTTCATGCTGGGCGGCACGTCGAAGACCGCGTCGCGGCCCTCCTCCCGCGCGATCTGCACGATCATCCGGCCGGGCTGCACGACCTCCCCGTTCTCGGCGCCGCGGGCGGTGACGGTGCCGCCGGCATCGGCATGCAATTCCGTGTAGCCCAGGCGGTTCTCGGCGATGTTCACCTGCGCCTGCGCCGCGTCCATGGCGGATTCGGCGCTGCGCAGGGTCTGCGTCGCCTGGTCGTAGCGCACGCGCGTGGTGAAACCGGTCTGCAGCAATTCGCGCTGGCGCTGGTAGTTGTTGCGCGCCTCGACCAGCTGGGCCCGCGTCGCTGTCAGCTGGGCGCGGGCGGCACGCAGCGAGTTCTCCTCGTTCTGCCGGTCCAGCCGGGCGACCACCTGGCCGGCGGTGACGCGGTCGCCGACATTGACCAGGCGTTCCACCATGCGGCCGTCGATCCGGAAGGCGAGGTTGACCTCGGTCTCCGCCGCCACGGTGCCGGTGATCGAGACGCTGTCCCCGCCGCTGCGCGGGGCGACGGTCACCACCCGCACGGGGCGGATTTCCGCCGGCGCCGCCGGCGCATTGTCGTCGCAGGCACCGAGCATCGGCAGGATGGCCAGCAGCGGCAACAGGCGGGGCATGGCCCGCCATGCCGCCCGCACCGAATCCCGAACTGGGCGCATCATCGTCTCCATACCGGCGGCGGCAGGTTATCCGAAGCGGCGGGCGAACGAAACCGCCGCGATCAGCGCGACGCGGCGATCACCGCTTCGATCCGCCGCATCAGGTAGGGGTAGAAGGGGTTCGAGCTGGCCCGCACCAGCGAATCCAGGTCGAGCACCAGCACGTTCCGCTCGCCGCGCGGCGCCACGGCGCCCAGCCGCATGCCGAAATCCTCGTCCGGCGCGGGGTCCGGCCGCGCGCCGTACAGGCCATCGGACGGCGGGAAGGGCAGCGCGACATGGGATAGCGAATAGAGTTCGTGCGGCCAGGCGATGCTGAGCGGCACGACCTCCTCCGCCGTGCCGCCCGCCGCGACCAGTCGCGCCACCACCGCATCCTGGTCCGGCCCGGCATTGCCGACCACCACGGTCGCGTAGCGGCGCGGCGCCGGCGGCAGCAGGCGGTCGACCAGCACCTGCACCTCGGGCCGCAGCAGCGGGCCGAGCTTGGCATTGCGGTTGATGTCGAACAGCACGATCTCGCTGCCATTCGCCGGCAACTGGGCGAACAGCGCGGACAGCACCGCAGGCGTGCTCACCGTGGCATCCACCGCCGACTGGAAGGTCAGGATCGGCGGCAGCGCATCCAGCCTGGCCGCAGCACCCATGCGGCGCAGCTGGTCCTGCAGCGCGGCGGTCAGCCGCCAGGATTGCCGCGCGCCGTTCACCGGGAAGGAGTTGTACTTGAACGGGTTGAACTCGGGCAGGATGCCCAGCCAGGCGGTCTTGGCGAAGGCCGGCAGCATCGCTGGCAAGGCGGCCAGCCCGGCGAAGCGGGCGAAGGCGGTGATGCCGATCATCGGCGAGATCAGCACCAGCCGGTCGGCCTTGGGCAGCCCTGGGTTCTCGATGGCGTCCAGCGCATACTTCATCGCCAGCGCACCGCCGTTGGAATAGCCGACGATGTGCAGCGGCAGGCCGGGGCCGATGCGCTTGCGTGCCTCCCGCACCGCCAGCCGGGTCGCCGCCAGCCAGTCCTCCCAGGTCGCCTTGGTCAGCCCGGCCGGGACCGTGCCGTGGCCCGGCAGGCGCGGGCCGAAGGCGATGAAGCCCAGTTCCTGGTAGCGCTCGGCGATGTGGCGCTGGCTGTAGGGCGCATCGGTCAGCCCGTGCAGGAAGACCACCGCGCCGCGCGGCGCGCCGTCCGGCTGCAGCAGGAAGCTGCGGTTCCAGTCCTGCACGAAGCGGGCGCCATGCATCGGGCTGCCGGCGAAGTAGCGGTTGGCGAGGACCTGGTCCTCGGGGTCCAGCCTCTCCGTCACCTCGCGCCGCACGGTGTCGAAGGCGGCGTTCTCGGCCGCCAGGTAGCCGGCCCAGTCGGCGGCTTCGAGGGCGGCGATGGGCAGTTCGTCCGGCACCACCAGGTGCCAGGGGCGCAGCGGCGGGGCGCTCGACATGTCCCAGGCGCGCAAGCCGAGCAGCGCCACGAGCAGCACCACAAGCACGATGAAGCCGCGGCGAAGCAGGCGTCCGGTCCGGTGCAGCATGCGCCTCATGTCCCGCGGTCTGGAGGTAACCCCCGTAATGCCATTCCCGGCCACGCGCCACCCATGCAATGGTGTACCCCGCCGCAGCGGCTGCAGCAGCCTCGGCCGACCGGACCAGGGGGATGTGGGGCATGGCGGGTGGCGACGGCGGGCGGTTGGCCATGGGGATCTGCGCCACCATCCTGCTGGCGGGCGCGGTCAGCCTGGCGGAACCCGTGCTGGCACCGGTCGCCTTCGCGCTGCTGGTCGTGGCGCTGGCCTGGCCGGTGCAGCATGGCCTGCAGGCCAGGGGCATCCCCGCGATCCTGGCGCTGCTGGTGACCGTCGCCGTCACGCTGGTGGTGCTGGTGGTGTTGGCGCTCGCCGCCGGCTGGGGCTTCGGCCGGGTCGCCCGCTGGGTCATCGCCAATGCCGGCGCCCTGCAGGCGATGTATGCGCAGAAGCTGGAATGGCTGGCCGAGCGCGGCATCGCCGCCGACGGCCTGGTGCAATTCGACAGCCGCTGGATGGTCGGCATCGCCCAGGCGGTGCTGGGGCAGTTGCAGGGGATCGTCGGCTTCCTCGGGGTGACGCTGGTCTTCGTCATCCTCGGCCTGCTGGAAGCAGGCGTGGCGGCAAGGCAGTTGGCGCGCATCGGGCGCGACAGGCCGGGCGCCGCCCACCTGCTGCAGGGCTGCATCGAGACGGCGTCGAAGCTGCGCACCTACATGGGCGTGCGCACCATCATGAGCATCGCCACCGGCATCGCGGTCTGGGCCTTCGCCCGCGCCATGGGGCTGGACCTGGCGCTCGAATGGGGCGTGATCGCCTTCGTGCTGAACTATATCCCCTTCATCGGGTCGCTGCTGGCCACGCTGTTCCCGACGATCTTCGCGGTGCTGCAATTCGGCACCTGGCAATCGGCGGTCTTCGTCTTTCTGGCGTTGCAGGGCATCCAGTTTCTGTCTGGCAGCACGATCGAGCCGCGCCTGGCTGGCGCGCGGCTGGCGATGTCGCCCTTCCTGGTGCTGGTCGCGGTGTTCCTGGGCGCCTTCCTTTGGGGCATCCCCGGCGCCTTCATCGGCGTGCCGGCGCTGATCGCCGGGCTGACGCTGTGCGAGCAATTCCCCGGCAGCCGCTGGGTGGCGCAGTTGCTGTCGGGGAAGGAGCCAAGCCGGTAAAGGGAAGCAAGGCCAGGGGGGGAGGTATCCTCCCGTTGGACGCGGTGCGTCCAACCCTCCTCCATTTCTCTCAGTCGGCCTTTGCCGCGCGGCGGGTGCCAAGCCCACGGAAAGGAAGGGAGGGGGCTGAGGAGGGAATACTTTCCGCTCCCCAATCTTCCTTGCCCACCTGGCCTCAGAAAGACCCCAGCAGGCTGCCCAGCACGATCACCGCCGCCAGGGCGATCAGCGCGCCGACCACGCTGGACATGACGATGTCCATGTAGCTGTCCTTGTGGGTGCAGCCGCAGACCGCCAGCAGGGTCACCACCGCGCCGTTGTGCGGCAGGCTGTCCAGCGTGCCGGCGCCGATCACCGCGACGCGGTGCAGCAGGCCGGGATCGATCCCCTGCTCGGCCGCCAGCCGCAGGTAGGTCTCGGCCAGCGCATCCAGCGCGATGGTCAGGCCGCCCGAGGCCGAGCCGGTCAGCGCCGCCAGGATGTTTGTGGCCGCCGCCAGCGACACCAGCGGCCCGCCGCCGATGCCCAGCACCCAGTCACGCACCGCCTCGAAGGCCGGCATGGCGGCGACCACGGCGCCGAAGCCGACCAGGCTGGCCACGCTCAGCACCGGCAGCACCGCGGCATTGGCGCCGGCATCGGCGCTGGCCCGCAGCGAGGGCAGCCGCGCGCCCGAGCTGGCGACCAGCACGACGATGGCCGCCGCCAGCGCCGCCGCGACGGACCAGACGCCGGCGACGGCGGCGAGACTCGTCTCGCCCCATTGCGGTTCCGCCAGCCAGTCGGCGTCGATCCGCGGCAGCACGAGCAGCGACAGCACCAGGTTGACCGCGACCACGACGACCAGCGGCAGCGCCGCCAGCAGGATCGGCGGACGCGCGGCGGCTTCCTGGCTGTGGTGGATCTCGGCCGGGTCGAAGCCGTCGGCCACCACCGCGCGCTCCCGCACCAGCGGGTCGTCCGCCGCGGCCTCCGCCGGAGCGTCGCCACCGGGGCCGAAGCCTTCGCCGGCCCGCCGCGCCGCGGCTTCCCGGCGGCCGAGCCACCACAGGCCGAAGCCCAGCATGATCAGCGAGGCGAGGATGCCGAGCCCGGGTGCGGCGAAGGGCGTGGTGCCGAAGAAGGGCATCGGGATGGCGTTCTGGATCGCCGGCGTGCCCGGCATGGCCGACATGGTGAAGGTCGAGGTGCCGAGCGCCACGGCGGCCGGCATCAGCCGGCGCGGGATGCCGGCCTGGCGGAACAGCGCGGTCGCCATGGGCACCAGGACGAAGATCGCCACGAACAGCGACACGCCGCCATAGGTCACCGCCGCACCCGCCAGCACCACCGCCAGCATGGCGCGTTGCGCGCCGAGCCGGCCGGTCATCCATGCGGCGATGGCGCCGACCGCGCCGCTGTCCTCCATCAGCTTGCCGAACAGCGCGCCGAGCAGGAACAGCGGGAAGAAGGACGCGACGAAACGCGCGGCGCTGCCCATGAAGGTCTGGGTCCAGTGCGCCAGCAAAGGCTCCCCGGCGAAGCCGGCGGCGACGAGCGCCGCGGCCGGCGCCAGCAGCAGCACCGACCAGCCGCGGAAGGCGAAGTAGACGAGGAGTCCGAGGCCGAGCAGGATGCCGAGCAGCCCCATCGCCTCAGACCCCGTCCAGCAGGCTGTCGATATCGGCGGTGGAGCGGCGGCCGATGCCGTCGCCGTCCTTGTCGAGGAAGGCCTGCGCCGCCTTGCGGCCCTCGTCGCGCAGCATGGTCAGGAAGGCCCATTCGGCGTTGAGCTTCGACGACGCGCCAAGATCGACCATGATCCGGTTCTGCACGATATGCATGCGCATCCGGCCCCACATGGCGCCTTCCGCGGTGGCAGGATTGGCGGCCCGGCGCATCATGGCCAGCATCTTCAGCTCCTTCAGCGCGACGGCGTTGAAGGAGATCTCGTTCACCCGGTCGAGGATGTCGCGCGCGCTGCGCGGGGTGCCGGGGCGGTTGATCGGGTTGATCGGGATCAGGATGGTGTCGTCCGAGTCCAGCTCGGTGATCAGCGGCACCAAAATGGGGTTGCCGGCGAAGCCGCCGTCCCAGTAGGGGTCGCCGTCGATCTCCACCGCCTGGAACATCTGCGGCAGGCAGGCGGAAGCCAGCAGCGCCTGCGGCGTCAGGTCGGCCTTGCGGAAGATCCGCGCCCGGCCGGTCCGCACGTTGGTCGCGGTGACGAAGACCTTGATCGGCCCGGCGGCGACCGCGGCGAAATCGACGCTCTCGGCCAGCACCGTCTCCAGCGGGTTGCCGCCGAAGCTCGGCAGGTCGTAGGGCGAGACCATGCGCGAGATCAGGTCGGTCATCAGGTAGAGCGGCGAATTGTCCAGCGTCCAGCGACCCATCAGCTTGTCCATCGGGCCGCGCTGGAAGGGGCTGAACTTGGCGGCCTCGGAAACCCGCTTCCAGAAGGCCTCGAGCGCCTCGCGCGCCCCGGTGGCGCCGCCGAGGGCGAAGCCGCTGGCCAGCACCGCGGCATTCATGGCGCCGGCCGAGGTGCCGGAGATGCCCTCGATGGTCAGCCAATCCTCCTCCAGCAGGCGGTCCATCACGCCCCAGGTGAAAGCGCCATGCGAGCCGCCGCCCTGGAAGGCGAGGTCCACCAGCACGGGCTCCCGCGCGCCCCGCGCCGCGGATGGGGTCTTCGCCATGGTCCTGCTCTCCTGTGCCGCCGCCTCTGCGTGCGGGACGCGGACCTCCGGTCAGCCGGGGTGCCCGCGTCGCCAAGCTTTATCGCACTGCAACATGGCATATCATTCGCCCGCCGTCCCGGGCTTTGATCAGCCCAGGGCCTGGGCGATCCGCGCGGCCAGCCGCTCGGCGACCTCCGCCTTCGGCAGTTCCGGCCAGTCCTCGACATCCTCGGCGGTCACCAGGTGGACGGTGTTGCGCTCGCCGCCCATGACATCGCCCGAGACATCGTTGGCGACGATCCAGTCGCAGCCCTTGCGCAGCCGCTTGGCGGTGGCGTGGGCGACGACGGATTCGGTCTCGGCGGCGAAGCCCACCACCAGGCCGGGGCGTTGGGCGTGGCGGGACAGGGTCGCCAGGATGTCGGGGTTCAGCGCCATTTCCAGCACCGGGGCCGCGGCGCCGGGCGCCTTCTTCAGCTTCTGCGTCGCCTCCCGCGCCACCCGCCAGTCGGCGACCGCGGCGGCCATGACGGCGATGTCGGCGGGCAGCGCCGCCTCGCAGGCGGCCAGCATCTCGCGCGCCGTTTCGACCCGCACCACCGCCACGCCGCGCGGGTCGGCCAGGGCGGTCGGCCCGCTCACCAGGGTGACGCGGGCGCCGAGCGCCGCCAGCGCCGCGGCGATGGCATAGCCCTGCTTGCCGCTGCTGCGGTTGGCGATGTAGCGGACCGGGTCGATCGGCTCATGCGTCGGCCCGGCGGTGACCAGGGCATGCCGCCCCGCCAGCGGCCGGCCGGCGGGGGCGAGCAGCGTCTCGATCGCCGCCAGGATCTCGGCGGGTTCGGACAGCCGGCCGGGGCCGCTTTCGGGCTCCGCCATGGCGCCCACGCCAGGGCCAACGACCGAGACGCCGCGCGCCGTCAGCGCCGCCAGGTTGGCCCGGGTCGCCGGGTGGTCCCACATCGCCGGGTTCATCGCCGGCGCCACCAGGATCGGCGCCCGGGTCGCCAGCAGCACGGTGGAGGCCAGGTCGTCCGCCAGGCCGTGCGCCATCTTCGCCAGCAGGTCGGCCGAGGCCGGGGCGACCACAACCAGGTCGGGCAGCCGGGCCAGGCGGATATGGCCGATCTCGGCCTCGGCGGCCCAGAGGTCGTCATGCACCCGCTGGCCGCCGATGCCGGCCAGCGCCTCCTTGGTCACGAACCGGGCGCCACCGGCGGTGAGCACGGCGGTGACCGCGGCACCGGCCTTGCGCAACAGGCGGGTCAGGTCGAGCACCTTGTAGGCAGCGACACTGCCCGAGACGATCAGCAGGATGCGGCGGTCGTTCAGCATGCGAGCGAAACTACAGGACCGCCGCCGCCGATCAAACCGGGCGTTCGCCCTTCACCGTCACCCGGTTGCCGTAGCGGCGGTTCGGCCAGTAGTCCCACATCGCCCGGTGCTGGACGCAGCGATTGTCCCAGAAGGCGACCGAATTCGGCTGCCAGCGGAAGCGGCACTGGAACAGCGGGTTCTCCATGTGCTGGTAGAGCCAGGCCAGGATGCCGTCGCTCTCGTCGCGCGGGACGCCGAGGAGGCGGGTGGTGAAGCCGCGGTTCACGTAGAGCGCCTTGCGGCCGGTCACCGGGTGGGTGCGCACCACCGGGTGCTCGGCGCGCGGGTAGCTAGCCTTGTCGGCCACGCCCTCCTTGGCGAACATGCCGCGATAGACATGCTCGCCGCTGTGCTCGGCGGTGAGGCCTTCCAGGTAGGCCTTCATCCGGTCGGACAGCGCGTCGTAGGCGCCGTACATGCTGGCGAAGAGCGTGTCGCCGCCATCGGGCGGGCATTCGCGGATGTAGAGGATGCTGCCCATCGGCGGCTCGGCGTCGCAGGAGACGTCGGAATGCCAGCCCTCGCCGTTCGCCCGGACCGAATTCTCGTCGGCCTTGATGACCATCAGCTCGGGGTGGCCGGGCTCGTGCGGCGCCGCGGGGTGCAGGTGCAGCTCGCCGAACTGCCGGCCGAAATCGAGGTGCTGCTGCTGCGACATCTGCTGGTCGCGGAAGAAGATGACCAGATGCTCGGCGAGCGCCCGGTGGATCTCGTCCATCTGCCGGTTGGAGATCGGCCCGCCCAGCGACACGCCGCTGATCTCGGCGCCGATCAGGGGGGTCAGGCGGTTCACCCCGATCGTCTCGTAGGCCTGGCCGGCCCGGGTGCCCACCTTGATGCGGGGGCCGTTGAGGGCGCTGAGCGAGGACATGGCGGGTTCCTTCTTTGGCGTTCCTTGGGGCGAGGCTAGCGCCGCCGAGGCGGGGCGCATACCCGCCGAGTGCCGCTTCGGGCATGCTGGCCGGCCCGGCCCGGAGATCCCGCATGATCGGCGCACTCACCACCCTGCTCGTTTGCCAACTGGCCGGGGAGGTCCTGGTCCGCGCCCTGTCCCTGCCGGTTCCCGGCCCCGTTGCGGGCATGGTGCTGCTCTTCGCCGCGCTGGTGCTGCGCGGCCAACCGGTGCCGGCGGCACTGGGCGCGACGGCGGATGCGCTGCTCGGCAACCTCGGCCTGCTGTTCGTGCCGGCGGGCGTTGGCGTGGTGCTCTATCTGCCGCTGCTGGCGCGGGACTGGGCGCCGATCTCGCTGGCCGTGGTCGCCGGTACGCTGCTCGGCATCGCCGCGACCGGGCGGCTGGCCCAGGCGTTGCTCCGAAGGCTCGGTTGAGAAAGGCCTCGGATGATGACCGAGCTGTCGGAGATCTGGGTCTACCTGGCGCGGGAGCCATTGGCGGCGCTGACCGCGACGCTGCTCGCCTGGCTCGGCGCGCTGCGGCTGCAGCGGCTGTTCGGCCGCCACCCGCTGGCCAATCCGGTGCTCTTCGCGGTGGCGCTGCTGGCGGCGGCGCTGCTGCTCGGCGGGGTCGAGTACCGCGGCTATTTCGAGGGCGCGCAATTCGTCCATTTCCTGCTCGGGCCGGCGACCGTCGCGCTGGCGGTGCCGCTGCACCGGCAATGGCAGGTGGTGCGGCGCTCGGCGCTCGCCGCGGCGATCTCGGTGATGACCGGCGGGCTGTTCGCGGCCGGCGCCGGGGTTGCCATCGCGCTGGCCCTGGGCGCGGCGCCGGAGGTGACCGCCTCGCTCGCCCCGCGGTCGGTCACCACCCCGGTCGCCATGGGCATCGCCGAGCGGATCGGCGGGCTGCCCTCGCTGACCGCGGCCGTGGTCATCTGCTCCGGCGTGGTCGGCGCGGCGCTGGGACCGGCGGTGCTGGACCTGGTGCGGGTGAAGGACTGGCGGGCGCGGGGCCTCGCCATCGGCACCGCGGCGCATGGCATCGGCACGGCGCGGGCCTTGTCGGTCAACGCCACCGCCGGCGCCTTCAGCGGCCTGGCGATGGGGCTGAACGCGCTGGCGACGGCGCTGCTGCTGCCGCTGCTCTGGCGGCTGCTATCGGGCGGGTGATGCCGACGCCGGCCCGTCCTGCGGCAAACTGGCCATCCCCCTCATGGGCAAGGAGGCCGGCATGTCGGACACCGATCTGCAGCAACGCATCCGCGAGCACGCCTATGCCATCTGGCAGGCCGAAGGCTGTCCGGAAGGGCGGGCGGCGGCGCATTGGGACCTCGCCCGCCGGCTGGTGGAGGAGCGGGAGGCCTATATCGACGAGGAAGGCGCCGAGACCTTCCCGGCCAGCGACCCGCCATCCCATGTCCCCATCACTGGCGACCGGTTATGACTTCGGGCAGGAGGAACCCGCCATGCCCGTCTACGCCCTGAACGACCTCGTCCCGCAGCTGCCGGAGGCCGGCCGCTACTGGGTGGCGCCGGATGCGCATGTGATCGGCCGGGTCACCCTTGGCCTCGACGTCGGCGTCTGGTTCGGCGCCGTCATCCGCGCCGACAACGACGCCATGGCGATCGGCGCCCGGAGCAATATCCAGGAAGGCGCCATGCTGCATTCCGACAGCGGCAGCCCGTTGACGGTGGGGGAGGACGTGACGGTCGGCCACCACGCCATCCTGCATGGCTGCACGGTGGGCGACTGCAGCCTGATCGGGATGGGCGCCACGGTGCTGAACCGCGCGCGGATCGGCCGCTTCTGCATCGTCGGCGCCAATGCGCTGGTGACCGAGGGCAAGGAATTCCCCGACCACTCGCTGATCGTCGGCAGCCCGGCCAAGGCGGTGCGGGTGCTGCCGGAGTCGACGGCGGAGGACTTGCGCCGGTCGGCGGCGCATTATGTGGCGAACTGGCAGCGCTTCGCGGCGGGGATGCGGGTCATCGCCTGAGGCAAGCAAGGTTGGGAAGGGAAAAGTCTTCCTTCCCCAAGCCCCGCCCTTCCTTCTTGCGGGCCTGGCACTCGCCGCGCGGCAGGTCCCGATTCGGAGAAATAGAGGAGGGTTGGACGCACTGCGTCCGACGGGAGGATACCTCCTCCCTGGCCTTGCTGCCGCTCAAGGCAGCGCCGGCAAGAATTCAGCCCCATGCCGCACCAGATGCGCCCACATCGCCTGCGCCGCCGGCAGCAGCCGCTTCTCCGCCCGCCGCACCACGAACCACTGCCGCATCGCCGGCAGCCCCTCGACATCCAGCACCGCCAACCGCCCGTCGCGCAGCTCCGCCGCGACGGTATGGGCCGACAGCAGCGCGATCCCCATGCCGGCCATCACCGCCTGCTTGATGGTCTCGTTGCTGCCGATCTCCATGCGCGGTCCGTCCATCTCCGCGCCGAACAGCCGCCGCATCAGGTCGCGGGTGCCCGACCCCGGCTCGCGCAGCAGGATGGTCTCTCCCACCAGGTCGCCCAGCGGGATCGCCCGGCGCCGGACCAAGGGATGGCCGGGCGGCGCGATGATCACATGCGGGTGTGGACCGAGCACCGCGCGTTCCACCGGGAAGTGGTCCGGCGGGTAGCCCATGACGGCCACGTCCAGCTCGAAGGCCTCCAGCGCCGCCACCACCTGCTGACGGTTGCCGACGGACAGCCGCATCTCGACGCCGGGATGGGCGCGCTGGAAGGCGGCGAGCGCGAAGGGCGCGAAATATTTCGCCGTGCTGGTCACCCCGACCGCGACGCGGCCGCCCTCCATGCCGCGCAGCGCCTCGATCGCCGCGGCGCAATCCTCGAGCGCCGCCTCGATCCGGCCGAGCGCCGCCAGGGCTTCCCGCCCCGCCTCGGTCGGCCGCATGCCGGCCGGGGTCTTTTCCAGCAGCGGCACGCCGCCCAGCGCGTCCTCCAGCAATCTCACCTGCTGGGCCACGGCCGGCGGGGTGAGCGAAAGCCGCGCCGCCGCCGCGGTGATGCCGCCGGTCCCCGCCACCGCGCCAAGCGCACGCAACTGGCGGAGCGAGGTGCGACGGGGGAAATTTACAAGATTTTCTTTCATTGACGTCAAGATTAAAGGAATTTCTTGGCCCCGCCAGCCCGCCTAGTGTCGCTCCATCAGGTCCAGCCGAAGCGCCGTCGAAGGCGCCGGCAGGGGGAGGACGCGGCGTGGTGCAGCTCTCGGAGCATCTGGAAGCCTGGGCCGGCATCAGCGCTGGCCGCCAGGCCGTGGCCGAGACGGTCTTCGCCCTGTCCCGCGCCTCGGCGGAGCTGGCCGCGCTGATCGCCCAGGGGCCGTTGGCCGGGGAGCTCGGCCGGGTGGTCGGCGCCAGCGACGACGGCGACGGGCAGAAGGCGCTGGATGTCCGCGCCAACGATCTTTTCCTGCATCACCTGCGCAATGCCCCGGTCGCCGCCGTGGCGTCCGAGGAAATGCCGCATGCGATCCCGCTGCACGGCGCGGCGCCGATCGCGGTGGCGATGGACCCGCTGGACGGGTCGAACAACATCGACATCGACGGGCCGCTCGGCACCTTGTTCGCCCTGCTGCCGAGCGAGCGGCACGACGACCCGGCGCTGCCCTTCACCGCGGCCGGGGACCGGCAGCTGGCGGCAGGCTGCGTGCTCTATGGCCCGCATACGGTGCTGATGCTGACCATGGGCGACGGCGTGCAGGTCTTCACGCTCGACCCGCGGACCGGGGATTTCCACCTGACCCGCGCCGCCGTCCGGGTGCCCGAGGCGAAGCGCGAATACGCCATCAACGCCTCCAACGCCCGGCACTGGCCACTGCCGGTGCGCGCCTTCGTCGAGGAATGCCTTGCCGGGTCGGACGGCCCGCGCGGCGTGGACTACAACACGCGCTGGCTCGGCTGCGTCGCGGCCGATGCCTACCGGGTGCTGCTGCGCGGCGGGATCTACCTGTACCCCGGCGATGCGCGGCCCGGCTATGGCCGTGGCCGGCTGCGCCTGGTCTATGAGGCCAACCCGATCGCCTTCCTGATGCAGCAGGCCGGCGGCACCGCGACGGATGGCTTCGTGCCGATCCTCGGCATCGCGCCGCACACCCTGCACCAGCGCGTGCCGCTGATCTTCGGCTCCTGCGACAAGGTGGCGCGGGTGGTGGCGCTGCACCTGGATGGCGTGCCGGCGGCGGGGCAGCGCCCGCTGTTCGGCGCCCGCGGCCTGTTCCGGTCCTGAGGGGGCGCGCGCGATGTCGGTCCGCCATCCCATCATCTCGGTCACCGGGTCGTCCGGCGCCGGCACCACCACGGTGAAGCACACCTTCGAGCAGATCTTCCGCCGCGAGGGCATCACCGCCGCCTGGATCGAGGGCGACGCCTTCCACCGCCACGACCGCGCCGAGATGCGCCGGGTGATGGCCGAGGCCGAGGCGGCCGGGAACCGCCATTTCAGCCATTTCGGCGAGGCGGCGAACCTGCTGGAGGAATTGGAGGCGGTCTTCGCCGGCTATGCCCGGGACGGCCGCGGCCGCACCCGCCACTACGTGCACGACGAGGCGGAAGCGGCGCTGCACGGCACGCCGGCCGGCAGCTTCACTGATTGGGGCGACTTCCCGCCCGGAACCGACGTGCTGTTCTACGAAGGCCTGCACGGCGCGGTGAAGACCGAGCAGGTGGACATCGCCAGGCACGCGGACCTCAAGGTCGGCGTCGTCCCCGTCATCAACCTCGAATGGATCCAGAAGATCCACCGCGACAAGTCGGTGCGCGGCTATTCGACGGAAGCGGTGATGGACACGATCCTGCGGCGAATGCCCGACTACATCCGCATCATCTGTCCGCAATTCGCCGAGACGGACGTGAATTTCCAGCGGGTGCCGACCGTCGATACCTCCAACCCCTTCGTTGCGCGCTGGATACCGACGCCCGACGAATCGATGGTGGTGATCCGCTTCCGCAACCCGCGCGGCATCGACTTCGCCTATCTGACGGCGATGCTGCAGGACAGCTTCATGTCCCGCGCGAACTCCATCGTGATCCCGGGCTCGAAGCTCGACCTTGCCATGCAGCTCATCATGACCCCGATGGTGCTGCAGCTCATCGACCGCAGCCGGCGGGCGCGCTGAGCCGACATTTCGGGAACCCGACCCATGGCCTTCGTCACCCTTCGCCAGATGCTGGATCACGCCGCCGAACAGGGCTACGGCGTGCCAGCCTTCAACATCAACAACATGGAACAGCTCCGCGCCATCATGGAGGCGGCGGCGAAGACCGCCTCCCCGGTCATCATCCAGGCCAGCCGCGGCGCCCGCGCCTATGCCGGCGACCTGATGCTGACCGCGATGGTGCAGGCCGCCGTCGCCACCTGGCCCGAGGTGCCGGTCTGCCTGCATCTCGACCACGGCGACCGCCCGGCCACCTGCCTGTCGGCCATCCAGAACGGCTTCACCAGCGTGATGATGGACGGGTCCCTGCGGGAGGACGGCAAGACGCCGGCCGACTACGACTACAACCTCGCGGTCACCGCCAAGGTGGCCGAGCTCGCGCACAGCGTCGGCGTCTCGGTCGAGGGCGAGCTGGGCTGCCTCGGCTCGCTGGAGAGCGGCCAGGGGGAGCAGGAGGACGGCCACGGCGCGGAAGGCGTGCTTTCGCACGACCAGCTGCTGACCGACCCCGACCAGGCCCGCGACTTCGTCACCCGCACCGGCGTCGATGCGCTGGCGGTCGCCATCGGCACCAGCCACGGCGCCTACAAGTTCACCCGCGCGCCCACCGGCGACACCCTGGCGATGAACGTCGTCCGCGCGATCCACGAACGCCTGCCGAACACGCATCTGGTGATGCATGGCAGCTCCTCCGTCCCGCAGGAATTGCAGGACATCTTCAACGCGCATGGCGGGCAGATGCCGCAGACCTGGGGCGTGCCGATCGCCGAGATCCAGGAGGGCATCCGCCACGGCGTGCGCAAGATCAACATCGATACCGATTGCCGCATCGCCATGGCCGGGCAGTTCCGCCGCGTGGCGACCGAGAAGCGCGGCGAATTCGACCCGCGCAACTTCATGAAGCCGGCCATGGCGGCGCTGACCGCGCTCTGTGCCCAGCGCTTCCAGGAATTCGGCACCGCCGGCCAGGCGCCGAAGCTGAAGCCGATGCCGCTGCCGGCGATGGCCGCGCTCTATGCCCGCGGCGCGCTCGACCCCGTCATCGGCGGTGCCGCGCGCGCCGCCTGACCCCAACAAGGGAGTTCCCGAGGATGAACGTCGCCAGCCCCCCCCGCGGCCGCTACGACGCGGGCGTCATGAAGTACAAGGAGATGGGCTACTTCGACCTGGACTATCAGCCGAAGGAGACGGACATCCTCGCCTGCTTCCGGGTCACGCCGCAGGACGGCGTGGATCCGGAGGAAGCCGCGGCCGCGGTGGCCGGCGAAAGCTCGACCGCCACCTGGACGGTGGTCTGGACGGACCGGCTGACGGCCGCCGACAAGTACCGCGCCAAGTGTTACCGGATCGACCCGGTCCCCGGCACGCCGGGGGCCTGGTTCGCCTATATCGCCTATGACCTCGACCTGTTCGAGCCGGGCTCGATCGTCAACCTGTCGGCCTCCATCATCGGCAACGTCTTCGGCTTCAAGCCGCTGAAGGCGCTGCGGCTGGAGGACATGCGGCTGCCGGTGGCCTACGTGAAGACCTTCGACGGCCCGGCCACCGGCATCGTCGTCGAGCGCGAGCGGCTGGACAAATTCGGCCGCCCGCTGCTGGGCGCGACGGTGAAGCCGAAGCTGGGGCTCTCGGGCCGCAACTACGGCCGCGTGGTGTACGAGGCGCTGAAGGGCGGGCTCGACTTCACCAAGGACGACGAGAACATCAACAGCCAGCCCTTCATGCACTGGCGCGACCGGTTCCTGTACTGCATGGAAGCGGTCAACCGCGCCCAGGCGATGACCGGCGAGGTGAAGGGCACCTACCTGAACGTGTCCGCCGGCACGATGGAGGACATGTACGAGCGGGCCGAATTCGCCAAGCAGCTCGGCTCCAGCATCATCATGATCGACCTGGTGATCGGCTACACCGCGATCCAGTCCATGTCGAAATGGGCGCGGCGCAACGACATGATCCTGCACCTGCACCGCGCCGGGCATTCGACCTACACAAGGCAGAAGTCGCATGGCGTGAGCTTCCGCGTCATCGCCAAGTGGATGCGCCTCGCGGGCGTCGACCACATCCATGCCGGCACCGTGGTCGGCAAGCTGGAAGGCGACCCGGCGACGACGGCCGGCTACTACGACATCTGCCGCGAGCCCTTCAATGCGCAGCAATTGGAGCACGGGCTGTTCTTCGAGCAGGACTGGGCCGGGCTGCGGCGGATGATGCCGGTGGCTTCGGGCGGCATCCATGCCGGGCAGATGCACCAGCTGCTGACCCTGCTGGGGGAGGACGTGGTGCTGCAATTCGGCGGCGGCACCATCGGCCACCCGATGGGCATCGCCGCCGGCGCCATCGCCAACCGCGTGGCGCTGGAATGCATGGTGCTGGCACGGAACGAGGGCCGCGACATCATGGCGGAAGGGCCGGAGATCCTGCAGGCCGCGGCGCGGCACTGCACGCCGCTGGCCCAGGCGCTCGACCTCTGGAAGGACATCACCTTCAACTACGCCTCGACCGACACGCCCGACTTCGTCCCCACCGTCTCCGTGTCCTGAAGGAGCGACCGCGATGCGCCTCACCCAAGGCACCTTCAGCTTCCTGCCCGACCTGACCGACACGCAGATCGCCGCGCAGGTCGCCTACTGCATCCGCAACAACTGGGCGGTGAACATCGAGTACACCGACGACCCGCATCCCCGGAACACCTACTGGGAGATGTGGGGCCTGCCGATGTTCGATCTCAAGGACCCGGCCGGCGTGATGTACGAGTTGGCCGAGTGCCGCAAGGTCCATGGCGGCCGCGCGTACATCCGGCTCTCGGCCTTCGATGCGACGCATACCTGGGAAAGCCTGCGGCTGTCCTTCATCACCGACCGGCCGGCCGAGGAACCCGGCTTCGCGCTGGAACGCACGGAGGTCGCCGGCCGCGGCATCCAGTACACCACCCGCGCCTATGCGGCGAACCAGCCCACGGGGTCGCGGTACGGGGCATGAGCACGGCGCCGACCGTCGACCTGCGCGCGGCCTTCGAGGCCTCCGGCCTCGGCGCGGTGCTGGAGGAGCTGGACCGCGCGCTGGTCGGCCTCGCCCCGGTGAAGCGCCGCATCCGCGAGATCGCGGCGCTGCTGCTGGTGGACCGGCTGCGCCGCGACATGGGGCTGACCAGCGAGGCGCCGACCCTGCACATGTCCTTCACCGGCAACCCGGGGACGGGCAAGACCACGGTCGCCGCGCGGATGGCGGATATCCTGCACCGGCTCGGCTATATCCGCACCAACCAGCTCGTCTCCGTGACGCGCGACGACCTGGTCGGCCAGTATATCGGCCATACCGCGCCGAAGACCAAGGAGATCCTGAAGAAGGCGATGGGCGGCGTGCTGTTCATCGACGAGGCCTACTACCTCTACCGGCCGGAGAATGAGCGCGACTACGGCCAGGAGGCGATCGAGATCCTGCTGCAGGTGATGGAGAACCGCCGCAACGACCTCGTCGTCATCCTCGCCGGTTATGCCGACCGGATGGAGCGCTTCTTCGGCTCCAACCCCGGCATGCGGTCCCGCATCGCGCATCATGTGGACTTCCCCGACTACGACGCGGAGGAGTTGATGCGCATCGCCGAGCTGATGCTGGCGGCGCAGAATTACCGCTTCGGCACCGATGCGCGTGAGGCCTTCGCGCAATACCTGGCGGCACGAATGCAGCAGCCGCATTTCGCCAATGCCCGCAGCGTCCGCAACGCGCTCGACCGCGCCCGCCTGCGCCAGGCGGTCCGGCTGTTCGAGCAGCGGCCGGAAGCGGTGACGGCGGAGGAATTGATGACCATCGGCCCGCAGGAGATCCTCGCCAGCCGCGTGCTGGCCTGAATGGGCGCGGCGCTGGGGATCGACCTCGGCACCTCCGGCCTGCGGGTGGCAGTGCTGGACGCGGCGGGCACGGTGGTGGCGCAGGCCGGCGTGCCGCTGCCGCCGGGGCGCGCGACGGAGCCGGCGGCCTGGCTGGAGGCGCTGGAGACGGCCCTGGCCAGGGTGCCGTTGGGCGAGGTGCGGCGCATCGCGGTGGACGGCACCTCCGGCACGCTGCTGGCGGTGGATGCCGCCGGCGCACCGGTCGGCCCTGCTGCCATGTACGACGCGCCGGCGCAGGCCGGGGCCGTGGCCGCCATCGCCCGCCTCGCGCCGGCCGGCAGCCCGGCGCGCGGCGCCGCCTCGCCGCTGGCCAAGGCACTCGGGATGCAGGCGCGGCCCGGTGTCGCGCGGCTGCTGCACCAGGCGGACTGGATCGCCGGGACGCTGCTCGGCCGCTTCCGCCACAGCGACGAGAACAACGCGCTGAAGACCGGCTACGACCCCGTCGCGCGCCGTTGGCCCGGCTGGCTGGCGGCGACCGGCCTCGACATGGCCCTGCTGCCGGAGGTGGCGGTGCCCGGCACGCCGCTGGGCGAGGTCGCCGCTACCCGCTTCGGCCTGCCGCGCGGCGCGGTGGTCTGCGCCGGCACCACGGATGGCTGCGCCTCCTTCCTCGCCGCCGGGGCGCACGAGGCGGGAGAGGGCGTGACGGTCCTCGGCTCCACCCTGACCCTCAAGCTGGCCTGCGACCGGCCGGTGGCAGCGCCTGAATACGGGGTCTACAGCCACCGCCTGGGCGGGCTCTGGCTGGCCGGAGGTTCCTCCAACAGCGGCGGACGGGCCCTGGCGCGGCATTTCGATCCGGCGGCGCTGGCGCGGCTTTCCGCCGGCATCGACCCGTCCCGCCCCTCCGGCCTCGACTACTACCCTTTGCCCGGGCCGGGGGAGCGCTTCCCCTTCGCCGACCCCGGCCTCCTGCCGAGCGAGACGCCACGCCCGGCGGACGACGCCGCCTTCCTGCACGGGCTGCTGGAGGGCATCGCGCGGATCGAGGCGCTGGGCTACCGGCGCCTCGCCGCGCTCGGCGCGCCGCCGCTGCGCTCGGTCCGCAGCCTCGGCAGCGGCGCCGGCAATGCCGCATGGACCGCGATCCGCGCCCGGCATCTCGGCGTGCCCATGCTGCCGGCGCTCTCGGCGGAGGCCGCCGTCGGCGCGGCGCTGCTCGCCCTGCGCGGGGTGTAGGCGGCAAGCGGAGGCAAGGCCGGGGAGAAGGTATTCTCCCCGAACCCCTCATCTATGTCTCCGGGTCTGGAACCTTCCATGCGGCGAGCGCCAAGCCCACACGGAGGAAGGGTGGGGCTTTGGGGGGGGAAATACTTTCCCTTTCCCAACCCAACCTCTCAGGCCAGCGCGCGCACCGCCGCGGCCGAATCCGCCACCCAGCCGAAGATCCCCCCCTGCGCCTTGATCATCGCCAGGCCCGTCGCGTGGAATTCCGGAAAATAGGACCCGCAGCAATCCGCCAGCACCACGCAGCGGTAGCCGCGGTCATTGGCCTCGCGGACGGTGGTGTGGACGCAGACCTCCGTCGTCACGCCGCAGACCAGCAGGGTGCGGATGCCGCGGTTGCGCAGGATCAGGCCCAGGTCGGTCTCGCAGAAGGCGCCCTTGCCCGGCTTGTCCAGCACCACCTCGCCGGCGATGGGCGCCAGTTCGGGGACGATGTCGTGGCCCGGCTCGCCGCGGATCAGGATGCGGCCCATCGGGCCGGGATCGCCGATCCGCTGGCCGGGTCGGCCACGCTCCCACTTCGCCGGTGGGCAGTCGGTCAGGTCGGGGCGGTGGCCTTCGCGGGTATGGATCACCAGCAGCCCGGCGGCGCGGGCCGCGGCCAGCACCGCCCGGCAGGGGCCGATCGCCGAGGCGAGAAGGGAGACGTCGTTGCCGAGGGAGGCGCCGAAGCCGCCGGGCAGCAGGAAGTCCCGCTGCATGTCGATGATGACCAGCGCCGTCGCCGCGCGCTCGGCGGCGAGGGGGGCTGGTTCGGCTTCGATGAGGATGGACATGGCCGCCGCGCTCCTGCTGCGCGGCGGTCGTTGCAAGCGCGGTGCCAGAGCCTGCCCCGCGCCCGGCCAAGCCTGCTCAGCGGCCGGTCAGGATCCGCTCGACCAGTTGCTTGGCCGTCGGGATGAAGCCGTTCGAGTAGAACGGGTCCGATCCGAACCGGTAGGCATTGTGCCCGGCGAACATCAGGTTGTGCTCCAGCGCGCCGTCATGCGCGATGTCCTGCAGCGTCTTCTGGATGCAGAAGCTCCGCGGGTCGGCCTTCTTGCCGGTGTCGTAGTCCGGCTCGTGCTGCGACCAGTTGCTGAACCGGCAGGCCGAAAGGCAGCCCATGCAGTCGACCTGGTCCTTGACGATCTCGGCCTGCTTGTCGCGGGTGACGAAGATCAGCGTGTTGTCGGGCGTGCGCATCGCCTCCACGAAGCCCGCGGCCTCGAAGCTCCGCACCCGGTCCAGGTCGTGCGGCGTCAGCCAGACCTTCCGCTTGCGCGGGCCGACGGCATATTCCGCGGTGTGGTCGCCGATCGGCTCGGCGGTATAGGCGACCTGGCGCTCGCTGCGCGCCTCCAGCTCGCCGATGAACTCGTTCCGCACGGCGGAGGAGTAGAAGCCGGTCGGCGAGAAGCGCTGCAAGGCCACGTCGCCGGCGCCGAGCGTCAGCAGGCGCTGCTTCCAGGCCTCGGAGATCGGGCTTTCCTGGGTCAGCAGCGGCCGCGTGCCGAACTGGAAGGCGACCGGGCCGAGCTCGGGGTTGTCGATCCAGTCGGACCATTCCTCCAGCCACCAGACGCCGCCGGCCATGATGATCGGCACGTCGCCGAGGCCGAGCTCGCGCATCTGCTGCCGCAGCTTCAGCACGCGGGGATAGGGATCCTCCGGCTTCAGCGGGTCTTCCGAATTGGACAGGCCGTTGTGCCCGCCGGCCAGCCAGGGGTCCTCGTAGACCACGCCGCCCAGCAGCTCGCGCGCCTTGCTGTAGCTGCGCTTCCACAGTGCCACGAAGGCCCGGGCGGAAGAGATGATGGGGTAGTAGTGGACGTTGTACTCGCGGGCGATGTCGGCGAGCCGATAGGGCATGCCGGCACCGCAGGTGATCCCGTTCACCAGCCCCTTGGCGCCTTCCAGGATGCCGCGGGCGACGCGTTCCGCCCCGCCCATCTCCCAGAGGATATTGGCATGGATGCGGCCCTGGCCGTTGCTGCGCTCATGCGCCTCGCGTGCCTGGGCGATGCCGCCGGCGATACCGTAGGCCACCAGCTCCTCGTGCCGCTCGCGCCGGGTCTTGCCGTGGTAGACCTGCCGGATGAGGTTGCCCTCGGCATCGTAGCTGTCGGCATTGACGGCGGAGAAGGTGCCGACCCCGCCGCCGGAGGCCCAGCCGCCGCAGGTGGCGCCGTTCGAGACGGCCACACCCTTGCCACCCTCGACCACCGGCAGCACTTCGACCCCGCCCATGCGGATCGCGTTGATCGCCTTCACGCCACTACCCTCGACAGTCCCTGGACGTTCTCAATTGGGACGGCCGGGGTCCAGTGCAGGACCCCGGCCGCATCATGTGAGCCTTATTCGGCGGCGTCGGTCCGCTCGCGCCGGGGGCCGCGATCGCGGTCGCGCCCCTCGCGCCGCGGGCCACGATCCTCGCCACCGCCTTCGCCGCCCTCGCGCGGCCGGCGGGCGCCGACCTGCTCGGTGATGTCGGCGCCGGTGGCCTGGTCGACCACCCGCATCGACAGCTTCACCTTGCCGCGGTCATCGAAGCCGAGGACCTTCACCTTCACGCTGTCGCCCATGTTGACGATGTCGTTGGTGCGGTTCACCCGCTCGTTCGACAGCTCGCTGATATGGACCAGGCCGTCCTTGGCGCCGAGGAAGTTCACGAAGGCGCCGAAATCGGCGGTCTTCACGACCTTGCCGTTGTAGATGGCGCCGACCTCGGGCTCCGCCACGATGCCGCGGATCCAGTCGATCGCCTTCTGCGCCGCTTCCGTGCTGGTCGCCGCCACCTTGATGGTGCCGTCGTCGTCGATGTCCACCTTGCAGCCGGTGACCTCGCAGATCTCGCGGATCACCTTGCCGCCCGACCCGATCACGTCGCGGATCTTGTCCTTCGGCACCGACATGACGGTGATGCGCGGCGCGTTCTGCGCCACGTCGCCGCGGTTGCCGGACAGGCCCTTGGCCATCTCGCCGAGGATGTGGATGCGGCCATCCTTCGCCTGCGCCAGGGCCTGGCGCATGATGTCGAAGGTGATCGAGGTGATCTTGATGTCCATCTGCAGGGCGGTGATGCCCTCCTCGGACCCGGCCACCTTGAAGTCCATGTCGCCCAGGTGATCCTCGTCGCCGAGGATGTCGGACAGCACGGCGAAGCCGCGGTCTTCCTTGATCAGGCCCATGGCGATGCCGGCGCAGGGGCGCTTCAGCGGCGCGCCCGCATCCATCAGCGACAGCGAGGTGCCGCAGACGGTGGCCATGGAGGACGAGCCGTTCGACTCGGTGATCTCGGACACCACGCGCAGCGTGTAGGGGAACTTGTCCTTCGCCGGCAGCAGCGGCCGGATGGCGCGCCAGGCGAGCTTGCCGTGGCCGATCTCACGCCGGCCCGGGCTGCCCATGCGGCCGGTCTCGTTCACCGAGTAGGGAGGGAAGTTGTAGTGGAGCATGAAGTGCTCCCGGTACTCGCCCGGCAGCGCGTCGATGATCTGCTCGTCCTGGCCGGTGCCCAGCGTCGCCACGCAGAAGGCCTGCGTCTCGCCGCGGGTGAACAGGGCGGAGCCATGGGCGCGCGGCAGGATGCCGACCTCGGCCACGATCGGGCGCACCGTCTTGGTGTCGCGGCCGTCGATGCGCAGGCCGGTGTCGAGGATGTTGTTGCGGACGACATCCGCCTCCAGCGACTTCAGCAGGCCCTTGGCGGCGCCGGCGTCGAGCCCTTCCTCGGTCAGCTTGGCGAGGACGGACTTCTTGACGTCGCCCACCTTGCCCTGGCGGACCAGCTTCTGGGTCTCGCGGTAGGCCTCGACCATGGCGTCGCGGCCGAGCTCGGTGATGCGGGTCTTGAGCGCGACCTCGGCGGCGGAGGGCTCGGGCAGCGCCCAGGGCTCCTTGGCGGCGCGCTCGGCGAGCTCGATGATGCCCTGGATGACCGGCTGGAAGCCCTTGTGGCCGAATTCCACGGCGCCGAGCATGACGTCCTCGGACAGCTCCTGCGCCTCGGACTCCACCATCAGCACGCCCTCGGCGGTGCCGGCGACCACCAGTTCCAGCTTGCTGGTCTGGCGCTGCGCCATGGTCGGGTTGATGACGTACTGGCCATCGATATAGCCGACGCGGGCGCTGGCGACCGGGCCGAAGAAGGGGATGCCGGACAGCGTCAGGGCGGCGGAGCAGCCGACCAGCGCCACCATGTCAGGGTCGTTCTCCAGGTCATGCGACAGCACGGTGGCGATCACCTGGACCTCGTTGCGGAACCCATCCGGGAACAGCGGGCGCAGGGGACGGTCGATCAGGCGGGAGACCAGGGTCTCGTTCTCGGAGGGACGGCCCTCGCGCTTGAAGAAGCCGCCGGGGATCTTGCCCGCGGCGAAGGCCTTCTCCTGGTAGTTCACGGTCAGCGGGAAGAAATCCTGGCCCGGCTTCACCGAACGGGCGCCGACCACGGTGCAGAGCACGATGGTGTCGCCGAGGCGGGCCATGACGGCGCCATCGGCCTGGCGGGCGACCTTGCCGGTCTCCAGCGTCAGGAGCTGGCCGCCCCAGGAGATGTCCTTGCGATAGTAGTTGTCGAACATGCGTCGTTCCTTCGTGGGACCGCAGGCCGGGGCCTTCCCCGCGCATACGGTCCGGCCGGACCCGTCGGGGGCACGGCTTGGCTTCAAGGCCGGGTGGCCCGCGGCCAATCGGCTGCAGGCGATCCGGAGTGGTGCGACGCGGTGGGTTGCAGGGTTCGGCCGAAGGCCCTGGAGGGCGCCCCGAGGGGATTTGGCCCGGCGCTTCGGGCTGCATGGACTGCGAGCCATCCCTTGCGGGGCGACCGCCCCCGTTGCCGGGGCTCCATGTGGCCGGAAACGCCGTCGCCGTCCCGGGCGGGGATCGCGGCTTGTCCTGTCAGCCCGCCGCATGCGCGGTGGTGGCCCGGCAGAACCCGACCACAGGTCGGCTCACCGGCTCCGGGCGAAGCATATGGCGCGGGTCGCGCCGGATTACCATGTATTTCTGGCGCCCGGCGGGCTCTGCGCCCGCCGGACCACCAGGATCGGCCGCTGGCTGGCCCGCGATCGTCCTGCGTGTCTCCACGCAGGACGTGAATCGCCGGCTCGAAGCCCTAGCGGCGCAGGCCGAGGCTGGCGATCAACCGCGCGTAGCGGTCGTTGTCCTTCTTCTTCAGGTAGTCCAGCAGGCCGCGGCGCTGGCCGACCAGCACCAGCAGGCCACGCCGGCTGTGGAAGTCCTTCGGGTGGATCTTCAGGTGCTCGGTGAGGCCGGTGATGCGCTCGGACAGCAGGGCGATCTGCACTTCCGGGCTGCCGGTGTCGTTGGGCTTGGTCTGATACTGGGTGATCAGCGCGAGGCGCCGCTCGGGGGATACTGCCGACATCGGATTGCTCTCCGTCTTGGCCGGGCCCGGTCAGGGCCTGCGGCGTATTTCAACCAACGGCCGCGGGGCCTTCCTGGGCCACCAGGCGTTCCGGCACCAGAAGCGCGGAATCGAGGCGGCAGAGCCCGACGAACCGTCCCCCCGCCATGACGCGCACCAGGCCCCCTGCGGGGTCGGCATCGTCCGGAATCCGGCCCATGAGTTCGACCAGGCCGATGGCCTGGCCCTGCATGAGCCGCATGGCCTCCGCCTCCGTCAGGGCCAGCGCCGGGATGTCGGCCAGCGCGGTCGCAACGGGAAGCAGGAGGTCCGGGGAAGGGGCAGGCGTATCGCCCGGCAGGCCGAGCTTGTCCAGCGGAATCGCGGTGGCCTCATGGAACGGGCCGACCCGCATGCGGCGAAGTGCTGCGATATGGCCGACCGTGCCGCAGGCCTTGGCCAGGTCGCGGGCGAGCGAGCGCATGTAGACGCCCTTGCCGCTCTGCACGGTGAAGATCGCCGTGTCGGCATCGGGGCGGGATTCCAGCTCGAACCGGTCGACCCGGGCGGGACGGGGCGCGAGTTCCACCACCTGGCCCTCGCGCGCTAGGTCGTAGGCCCGTTCGCCCGCCACCTTGATGGCGGAGAAGATCGGCGGGACCTGCATGATGTCGCCGCGGAAAGCCGGCAGCGCCGCCTCGATCTCGGCATCCGTCGGCCGGACATCCGAGGTGCCGATGGTCCGGCCGTCGCTGTCGTCGGTATCGCGCAGGTCGCCGAAGCGGAGCGTGAATCGGTAGGTCTTGGTGCCGTCCATGACATAGGGGACGGTCTTGGTCGCGGCGCCGAAGGCGATCGGCAGCACGCCGGTGGCCAGCGGGTCGAGCGTGCCGCCATGGCCGACCTTCTGCGCGTCGAACAGCCGCTTCAGCCGGGTGACGACGTCGGTCGAGCCCATGCCGGTCGGCTTGTCGATGATCAGCCAGCCGTCGATCGGCTGGCCCTTCGGCTTGCGCTGGCGGTTGCGGGCGTGGTGGCCGCCGGGCTTGCCGCCCTGGGACTTGCCGCCATGCGGCCTGCCGCCGGATCGGCCGGGATGCTCGCTCACGCCTCGTCTTCCTTCGGCTTCGGCTCGAGGTCGCGCGCCACCTCGGGCTGGTTCAGCGCCCGGGCGATCTCCATGGCGTAGTCGAGCGCGGTGTCCTGCTGGAAATGCAGGTCGGGCGCGGCGCGCAGCCGCACCGACTTGGCCACCTGGCCGCGCAGCCAGGGGGCGACGCGGCGCAGCGCCTTGAACTGCGACTCCGGCAAGGGCTTGCCGAGGCCGCTGACGAAGGCGGTCATGTGCTTCAGGTCGGGGGAGGCCCGCACCTCGGTCACCGTCACCCGCACGCCGGTGAGCTCGGGGTCGCGGAAATCGGCGCGGGCAAGGACGGCGGACAGCGCATGCCGCACTTCCTCGGCGACGCGCAGCTGGCGCTGGGAGGGGCCCTCGCCGGCTCCGGCGTGGCGCTTGGTCATGGGGGTCGAACCCTCTTTCACAGAAGACAACTGGTACAGAACAGAAAGGGCGCGGCGCCCTGCGGCGCCGCGCCCCGGTCGGTTACCGGAGAGTGGCGCCGATCAGTAGGGCGTCACCATCTCGGTCTCGTAGCACTCGATCTGGTCGTCGACCCGGATGTCGTTATAGTTGGCGAAGGACATGCCGCATTCGTAGCCGTTGGCCACTTCCTTCACGTCGTCCTTGAACCGCCGCAGGGTCGACAGCTCGCCCTGGTGGATCACCACGCCGTCGCGCAGCAGCCGCACGCCGGCGCCGCGCTTCACCACGCCCTCGGTCACGCGGCAACCGGCCACGTTGCCGATCTTCTTGACCTCGAAGACCTGCAGGATCTGGGCGTAGCCGAGGAAGTTCTCCCGGGCCACGGGCGCCAGCTTCGACTTGAACATCTTCTCGATGTCGTCCGACACCTCGTAGATGATCGAGTAGTAGCGAATATCGACGCCGTCGCGCTGCGCCATCTCCCGCGCCTGGGTGGTGGCACGGACGTTGAAGGCGACGACCACGGCGTTGGACGCCTTGGCCAGCTGGATGTCGCTCTCGGTGATCTGGCCGACGGCGCTGTGCAGCACCCTGACCTTCACCTCGTCGTTGCCCAGCTTGCCGAGCGTCACGCCGATCGCCTCGGCCGAGCCCTGCACGTCGGCCTTGACGACGACCGTCACTTCCTTCTGCACGCCGGCCTGGATGCGGGCCAGCATGTCGGCCAGCGTGCCGCGGCCGGCGACGGCGGAGGCCGAGGCCTTGTCGCGCAGCCTGCGTTGGCGGAACTCGGAGATCTCGCGCGCCTGGTTCTCATCCGCCACGGCGACGAAATTCTCGCCGGCGGAGGGGACGCCCGACAGGCCGAGGATCTCGACCGGCAGCGACGGCCCGGCCACCTTCACCTGGCGGCCCTTGTCGTCGAGCATCGCCCGGACCCGGCCCCATTCGGCGCCGGCCACGACGATGTCGCCGGCCTTCAGCGTGCCCTTCTGGACCAGCACGGTGGCGACGGGGCCGCGGCCGCGGTCGAGCTTGCTCTCGATCACGGTGCCTTCCGCCGCACGGCCCGGATTGGCCTTCAGGTCCAGCACCTCGGCCTGCAGGGAGATCGCCTCCAGCAGCTTGTCGAGGTTGAGCTTCTTGGTCGCCGAGACCTCGATCTCCATGGTGTCGCCACCGAGGCTCTCGACCACGATCTCGTGCTGCAGGAGCTCCTGCTTCACGCGCTCGGGCCGGACGCCTTCCTTGTCGATCTTGTTGACCGCGACGATGAGCGGCACGCCGGCCGCCTTGGCGTGGTTGATCGCCTCGATGGTCTGCGGCATCACGCCGTCATCCGCCGCCACGACCAGCACGACCATGTCGGTGACCTGCGCACCGCGCGACCGCATCGCCGTGAAGGCGGCGTGGCCCGGGGTGTCGATGAAGGTCACCCGCGACCCGTCCGGGATCTGCACCTGGTAGGCGCCGATATGCTGGGTGATGCCACCCGCCTCGTGCGCCGCCACGTCGGCCTTCCGCAGCGCGTCCAGCAGGCTGGTCTTGCCGTGGTCGACATGGCCCATGATGGTGACGACCGGCGGGCGGGTCTGCAGGTCGGTGTCGATGTCGGCGACGCCCTCGATGCCCTGCTCGACGTCCGAATCCGCCACGCGGCGGATGCGGTGGCCGAATTCCTCGACCACCAGCTGGGCGGTGTCGGCATCGATGGTCTGCGTCAGCGTCGCCATCACGCCCATGCGCATCAGCGACTTCACCACCTCGCCGCCGCGCGCGGCCATGCGGTTGGCGAGCTCCTGGACGGTGATCGCCTCCGGGATGATGACGTCGCGCACGACGCGCTCGGCCCCCGACCGCAGCCGGGCGAGCTCCTGCTGCCGCCGGTCGCGTTCCCGCGCCCGCCGCAGCGAGGCGATCGAGCGGCTGCGCTCGTCGTCGCCTTCGATCGCCGCCTGGACGTCGACGCGGTTGCCGCCGCGGCGGTCCGGGCCGACCTTCTTGACGGTGGTCAGCACCGGCTTCTTGGCCGGCGTCGCCGTGGTGCCGGGGCGGCGGGCGGCGGCGCGGCGCGCCTCGTCCTCCTCCTCGGCGGTGCGGGCGCGCAGCGAAAGCTTCGCCGCCGCGGCGGCCGGCGTCGCACCGGGCGCGGCAGCGGGGGCCGCGGCGGCAGCCGGGGCCGGGCCGGGCGCTGCCGGCCGCGGGCGCTGGGCGCCGGGGCCGACCGGCACCGGGCCAGGGCGGCCGCTGCGCAGCGGCGGTGCCATGGGACGCACCGGCTGCGGCGCGGCAGGCTGCTGGGCCGGGGTCGCGGCGGCCTGGGCCGCCACCGGCTGCGCCGGCTGGACCGGGGCCGGGGCCGCCGGCTCCTCGTCGTCCGCGGCCGCTTCCCGCGCATCCTCGGCGGCGTGGCGCGCGGCATCCGCGGCCTCGACCCGGGCGCGGATCGCATCCTCGGCGGCACGGCGCTCGGCCTCCTCGGCCTCGCGCCGGTCCTCTTCCTCGCGGCGGCGCGCTTCCTCGGCGGCGGAACGGACCATGAGCGCCTGGCGCTCCCGCTCCTCGCGCTGGCGCTGCGCCTCGACCCGGCGCTGCTCCTCCAGCACGCGCTGGCGCACGGCCAGCTCGGCCGGGGTCAGCGGCCGGTTGCCGGCGGGCGCCGGCCCGCGGGCCTGCGGGCCGCTGGGACGCGCCGGATTGGCGGCGCGCGGGCCGCCGCCGGACGGCACCGGCGCTGCCGGGCCGGCCGCCTGGCGCGGCGCCGTCGGCGTCACCGTCCGCTTCTTCACAACCTCGACCTGCACGGTCTTGCTGCGCCCATGGCTGAAGCTCTGGCGGACGCTGCCCGCGTCCACCGTCTTGCCCAGCTCGAGGCGACCGCCGGCCGGCCTGAGGCTCAGCCTGCTCTTGCCCGCGTCCTGGTCGTTCTGGTCGCTCATTCTTTGGTCCGTACCCGATCCGTCTACCGTCATGCCACTCGTGCCAAAGGACTGCCGCAGGGCCTGACCCTGGGGCATGTCCGGGTGATTCCACCGGGCGCGAGATGGCGCGCCCAACCTAGCCGCTCATTGGCCCATGGGGCCGTCTCTCCTATGACCAGCATCATCGCCACGCGGCGGTGATGTCGCAGTGCCGAGGACGCCGGCGAGCCGGGCCGCCTCCAGCACGATCGCCTGGGCCAGCCGCCCGGGCGAGATCGCCACGTGCACGGCTTGGTCCCTTGCGAAGACGCTGCCGAGCACATCCGCCGCCAGGGGGGCCACGACGGGCACTTCCCACCTGCCGACCAGCCGCGCGCGTTCCGCCGCGCTGCCGTCCGAAGCCTCCACCAGCAGGCCAGCCTTGCCTGCCTGCAGCCATTCGCGGACGGATTCCCGCCCGCAGACCGCCTGCCCACTGCGCCGGGCGAAGCCGACGAGATCGCGGATACGGCCCTTGAGGCCGTCCTCGATCCGCGCGGCAAGGTCAGGGGGCAGGTGCACGGTCCCACGTGCCGCCTTAGCGAAGGCGCCGCGCTTGATGGCGCGTTCTACCACATCGGCCCTTGCCGACAACCACATTCCCCGCCCCGGCAACCTTCCCGCCAGGTCCGGCACCAGATGGCGGTCCGGATCCAGCACGAAGCGGAGCATCGCCTCCTTCGGCCCGCTCTCCCGCGTCACGATGCAGCGGCGCAGCGGGCCCTTCTCGGGCGCATCCACGGTTGCATCGGGCGCGGCGGCCGGGGCCGCCTGCGGCGCGGCGTCAGGCCCCTTCGCGGTCGGGACCCGGCGCCGGCCCAGGTTGCGGTCAGGCTTCCTTGCCGTCGCCATCCACCGCCTCCCCAGCGGCCTCCGGCGCTCCGTCCTGCACGTCGGCTGCGGGCTCCTCGGCCTCGGTCGCCTCGCCGTCCTCGCCCGCGAACCAATGCTGCCGGGCCGCCATGATGATGGCGTTGGCAGTGTCCTCGTCCATCGAGTCCTCGCCGAGGATCTCGATCAGCTCGTCGGAAGCGAGGTCGGCCAGGTCGTCGAGCGACTTCACCCCCTTCTCGCCGAGCGCCACCAGCTGTGCCGGGGTGAAGCCACCGGCCTCGGCGACCAGGTCCTCGACGCCCAATTCGCGGCGCTTGTCGTCCAGCTCGACGTCGCGTTGCTCGAGGAAGGACTCGGCGCGGCGCTTCAGCTCGGCCGCGACGGTCTCGTCGAAGCCCTCGATGCTGGCCAGCTCGTCGTCGTCCACCGCGATCACGTCCTCGATCGAGGTGAAGCCTTCGGTCACCAGCAGGCCGGCGATCACGTCGTCCACGTCCAGCGCCTCGACGAACAGGCCGGTGCGCTTGCGGAACTCCTCCTGCCGGCGTTCCGATTCCTCGGCCTCGGTCAGGATGTCGATGTCCCAGCGGGTCAGCTGGGAGGCGAGGCGGACATTCTGCCCACGGCGCCCGATCGCCAAGGAGAGTTGGTCGTCGGGGACCACCACTTCAACCCGCCGTGCGTCGTCGTCGAGCACGACTTTCGTCACCTCGGCCGGCGCCAGCGCGTTCACCACGAAGGTGGCGTTGTCGCCCGACCAGGGGATGATGTCGATCTTCTCGCCCTGCAGTTCCTGCACCACCGCCTGCACGCGCGACCCGCGCATGCCGACGCAGGCGCCGACCGGGTCGATCGAACTGTCGCGGCTGATCACCGCCATCTTGGCGCGGCTGCCGGGGTCGCGGGCCACCGCCTTGATCTCGATGATGCCGTCGTAGATCTCCGGCACTTCCTGGGCGAAGAGCTTGGCGAGGAAACCGGGATGGGTGCGGGACAGGAACAGCTGCGGCCCGCGCGGCTCCTCCCGCACGTCGTAGATATAGGCCCGCACCCGGTCGCCGTTGCGGAAGGCCTCGCGCGGGATGGTCTCGTCCCGGCGCAGCAGGGCCTCGGCCCGGCCGAGGTCGACCATCAGGTTGCCGTACTCGGTGCGCTTGACGATGCCGTTGACGATCTCGCCGACGCGGTCCTTGTACTCGTCGTACTGCTTCTTGCGCTCGACCTCGCGCACCCGCTGCACGATCACCTGCTTGGCGGTCTGCGCGGCGATGCGGCCGAAGTCGATCGGCGGCAGCGGGTCGACGATGAACTCGCCCACCTGGATGCCCGGCTTGAACTTCTGGGCGATGCGATGCGGGATCTGCGTCGCCTCGTTCTCCACCGGCTCGGCCTCGACCACCTCGGTCCAGCGGGAGAGGCGGACCTCGCCGTTCCGCCGATCGATGATCGCGCGGATGTCCTTCTCGTGCCCGTACTTGGCGCGGCCGGCCTTCTGGATGGCCTGCTCCATCGCCTCCAGCACCTCGTCGCGCTCGATCATCTTCTCGCGCGCGACGGCATCGGCGACCTGCAGCAACTCGGGGCGAGCGATGGCGACATCCACGGCCATGGCCTTGGTTCTCCTTAGTGGGATTTCCCACCGGATTCACGCGGCTCGCCTGCGGCGGGCGGGAATTCGGTGGCGTCGGTGTCTTCGTCGTCGGCGTCCGGCGCGCTGCCGGCCGCCGCCGCGGTGGCGGCGATCAGGGCGTCGGTCAGCACCAGCTTGGCACGGCGGATGTTGCTGCGCGGGAAACGCGCCTCGTCGCCCTCGTCCAGCTTCAGCCGCACCGCCTCCGCATCGGCGCCCAGCACGATGCCGCGGAACCGCTTGCGGCCATCCTGCGGGATCATCAGCTCGAGCGTGGCGAGATGGCCGGCGAAGCGCAGCCAGTCCTTGGTCCGGGTCAGCGGCCGGTCGATGCCGGGGGAGGAGACCTCCAGCGTCCACTCCGCCTTGATCGGGTCGGCGACGTCGAGCACGGCGCCAGCGGCATGGCTGACCGCCTCGCAATCCTCCACGCGGAAGGGCGTGCCGTCGGCGCGGTCGGCCATGATCTGGACGACCGGCCTTTCCTTGCCGGAGACCTGCACGCGCACGAGCTCGTAGCCCATGCTTTCGATGGTGGGGGCGATGGCGTCGGCGATGCGCGCCTCCAGACCCTCGTGCTGCGGACGTTCGATGGTGGTACCCAAAACAAAAAAGGCGGCCGGTTAAGGCCACCCCCCGTGAAGCGCGGATGGTGATGAGAAGCATCGATATAGGCCGGTCGGCGGGGTCTCGCAAGGATCATCTCGGCCCCAGGCCCGGGGCCTCGCCGCCGGCGCCCGCTTCCAGCGCCAGGACGATGGCGGCGGCGGCCTGCCGGGCGGCCTGGCGGACCCCCTCGGCGGTCCAGTGGATGCCGTCGGCGGCGGTCTCGATGTCGCCCATGGCGCCGCCCGGCAGCAGGCCGAAGCGGCGCGCCGCCGCGCCCTGGGCGGCGCGGATGACGGCGGCATGGGCGGCCACCGCGGGGTCCAGCGGCCGGCGCTGCGCCAGGCCGAGCCGGAAGGCCCAGCCCTCCCCCGACGCAAGGCCCAGCCGATCCGCCAGCCGGCCCGACCCCAGCAGGCCGGCGGCGTCGCGCAGCGGCGGCAGCGGCGCCTGCAGGGCCGGCATGGCGGGGTCGCCGCCCGCCTCCCGCAGCAACGCGACCAGCGTGCCGACCCCGGCGACGTAGTCCGCCGCCGGCGTGCCGCGCAGCGCATCCGTGGTGCCATGCGCCAGGACCAGCAGGGCGGAGGCCGGCGCCGCCGCCCGCGCCACGAGCTCCAGCTGCCCCCGCGCCGGCCGGGCGGGGTCGAGCAGGTCGGCGATCCCGGCGCCGCCCCAGGCGGCATCGGCCAGGGCGAAGGGAATGCCGGGCCGCAGCCGGGCCAGCTCGGCCAGCAGGATGCGCGCCCCGAGCGCCTCGCCCGGCGCGACCCAGCGCGTGCCTTCGGCCGGGCAGCCGGCGCGGCCGAGGCAGGATTCCAGCACGGCGGAGACCGCTGGGGCCGGCGGGTCGCCCGGCCCGGCCGGATGCGCGCCGACCCGCGGCCAGGTGCCGTAGAACAGCCCGGCCGCCTGCGACTGGCCGGTGACGAGGACCACATGGCCGACGGCGAAGCGGCCGCCGAAGGGCGCGCCGTCGCGGGTCAGCCGGTACCAGCCGCCCGCCGGCACGCGCAGCGCGCCATCCGGCGCGGCGGTCATGGCGACGGCGCGGCCGGCCTCGTCCCGCACCGCCCATCGGCCGCCGGCCGGCAGGGGGATCCGCGCCGTCGCCCCCTCCAGCGCATGGATCCGGTTCGGCGCCGGCTGCGCCGCGACCAGGGCGGGCATCAGGCAGAGGCAGGCCAACCATCGCCATGCGCGAAATAGGAACGATCCATTTGCCGATATTCGGCTAAATGGGCGGATGGACATAGCCCGGACCCCGTCTGCCCTTGCCGCCAGGCCGCGCCGCGTCCTGCCGCCCGCCTTGCGACGGGAGGCTGCCTCGCTGCTCCAGGCGGCGGTCTTCCATCTGGTCGGCGGCACGGTGCTGCTGACGCTGCTGATCCTCGGCTATGCCACGAAGCGGGCGCTCGGGCTCGATCTCTTTCCCGGCCTCGACATGCTGCCGGATGCGGAGATCGAGGACGCGCTGGCGGCCTTGGTCAGCCGGCTCGGCGGCTGAGCGTCCAATAGAGCGGGCGGCGCCCCTCGCGCAGCGCCTTGGCCTCGTAGCGGGTCGGCGGCCAGCCCTCGGGCCGCGCGGTGGCCGGCGGCGGCACGTCGAACAGCGCCTGGCCGGCCATGACCTCGGCGACCCAGCCCTGGTAGGTCGGGTCGTCCGTGGCGATCCGCCATTCGCCGCCCGGCCGCAGCGCGCGCGCCACCAGCGGCAGCAGGGTCGGGTTGACGAAGCGCCGCTTGGCATGGCGGGCCTTCGGCCAGGGATCCGGGAACATCAGGAACAGCCGGTCGAGCGACCCTTCCGGCAGCAGCCCCAGCAGGTGCCGCGCATCCTGCGGCCAGAGGCGCAGGTGCGGCGGCAGCGCGCCGGTCGCCTCCTCGCCCTCGGCGACCAGGCGCGACAGCAGGGAGCAGAGCCCGTTCTCGAAGACCTCGGAGGCGATGTAGCCGACCCCCGGGTGGCGCTCGACATGCGCCAGGGCGTGTTCGCCGCCGCCGAAGCCGACCTCCAGCCACAGCGCCTCGACCGGGGTGCCGAAGGCGGCGCGCGGGTCGGCGGCCTGGGCGGCATCGAGCCGCAGCCGCGGCAGGGTGGCGTCCAGCAATTCCTGCTGCCGGGCGCGCAGCGGGTGGCTGCGGCGGCGGCCATAGAGGCGGTCGGGGACGCCCTCGGCGAGGGGCGGGCGGTCGGCGGTCATGCAGGGGTCCAGGATAAAAAAAGGGGCGGTGCCGCAGCACCGCCCCCGATAGCCGATATCGCCGGGCGTATCAGCGGCCGAAGGCGCGCTTCAGCTCGGGTGCCAGGATGTCGGTCCGTTCCCAGGTGAAGGTATCCTTCGCCAGGTCCGGGGTGCGGCCGAAATGGCCATAGGCGCTGGTCGGCACGTAGATCGGCCGGTTCAGCCGCAGCATCTCGCGGATGCCGCGCGGCGAGAGGTTCACCACCTCCTGCACCACATGCGCCAGCTTCACCTCGTCGACGTCATGGCCGGTGCCGTGCAGGTCGAAATAGACCGACAGCGGCTTGGACACGCCGATCGCATAGGCGACCTGGATGGTGCAGCGGTCGGCGAGGCCGGCGGCGACGACGTTCTTCGCCACGTAGCGCGCGGCATAGGCGGCCGAGCGATCCACCTTGGTCGGGTCCTTGCCCGAGAAGGCGCCGCCGCCATGCGGCGCGGCGCCGCCATAGGTGTCGACGATGATCTTGCGGCCGGTCAGGCCGGCATCGCCGTCCGGGCCGCCGATGACGAAATTGCCGGTCGGGTTGACGTAGAACTCCTCCTCCGGCGGGACCCAGCCGGCGGGCAGGACCTGGGCCACGATCGGGCGCAGCAGCTCCTTGATCTGCGCCTGCTCCATGCCCGCCTCGTGCTGGGTGGAGATGACGACGCAGGTGACGCCGACCGGCTTGCCGTCGACGTAGCGCAGCGTGACCTGGCTCTTCGCGTCCGGCAGCAGGCCGCGGGCGCGGGCATCGCCGGCATGGCGAAGCTCGGCCATCACCCGCAGGATGTTGTGAGCGTAGCTCAGCGGCGCCGGCATCAGCTCGGGCGTCTCGTTCGTCGCGTAGCCGAACATGATGCCCTGGTCGCCGGCACCTTCATCCTTGTTGCCGGCGGCGTCCACGCCCTGGGCGATATCGGCCGACTGCGGATGCAGGTGGTTCTCGAAGGAGGCATGCCGCCAGGAAAAGCCTTCCTGGTCGTAGCCGATGTCCTTCACCGCTGCGCGGATCTTGTCCTCGAGGCTGGCGAGCACGCCATCCGGGCCGCGGACCTCGCCGGCGAGGACGATGCGGTTGGTGGTGACCAGCGTCTCGCAGGCCACCCGGGCGACCGGATCGGCCGCCAGGAAGGCGTCGAGCACCGTGTCGGAGATCCGGTCGGCAACCTTGTCGGGGTGGCCTTCGGACACGGATTCAGAGGTGAAAAGATACTCACCCTTGTCGCGCATGGCGTGATTCGTCCTCTTGTCGCGTGCGGGGATCGATGGAACCCCCGCCTGGCCAGTTGGGCGCATGGGCGCGTTGCAGCGCGCGCGCCTGCCCGTTGGCCGGGTGTTTCGCAGCCGGGCGGCGGGGGGTCAAGGCCGAAGACATAAAGACATGCTTATGTGACGGATCAATCCCCGGCGTCAGCCCATGCCAAGCACATGCTTCATGTCATAAAGACCCGGAGTCCGGCCCTGCAGCCACATCGCGGCGCGCACCGCCCCGGTGGCATAGACCCGGCGGTCGAAGCTGCGATGGGTCAGGGCGATGTGCTCCGACCCGGCGGCGAAGAGCAGCGTGTGCTCCCCCACCACCTGGCCGCCACGCAGAGCCGCGAAGCCGATGGCGCCGGTCCGCCGCGCGCCGGTATGGCCGTCCCGCCCGCTCTCGGTGCCGGCTGCCTCCAACGTCGTCCCCCGCCCCCGCGCCACCGCGCGGCCGAGCGCGACCGCGGTGCCGGACGGCGCATCGACCTTCTGGCGGTGATGCATCTCGACGATCTCGGCGTCGTACTGCTCGGGCGGCAGGGCGGCGGCCATGCGCTCGGCGATGGCGAGGAACAGGTTCACGCCCGGGGCGAAATTGGCGGCGTAGACGATGGCGGTGCGCCCGGCCGCCTGGGCCACCGCGGCCTCCTGCTCGGCCGAAAGGCCCGAGGTGCCGAGCACGAGGGGCTTCCCCGCCGCGGCGGCCGCCGCCGCATGGGCCGCCGCGGCCGAGGCATGGGTGAAGTCGATCACCACGTCGCAGGCCGCGAACAGCGCGGCGATGTCGGGCAGGATGGGCGCCGGGGCCTCGCCGCCGGCCTGGCGGCGGGTGCCGCCGGCGACCGCGGCGCCGGCGGCCACGGCCTCCTCGGCCAGCAGGCGACCCATGCGGCCGGCGATGCCGGCGATACCGATGCGGACGGGCATGCGCGTGTCTCCGAAGCGGATTCCGCGCCCGTCATGGCCGGGCGCCGCGGCGCCAGCAAGCCCCCGGAGGCGCGCAAGCCGCGCCGCGGTGATGGCGATCATTCGGCCAATCGATTGGAGAACGCGACGGCCCGGCACGAGAACACCTGCACGTCCACCGCGGACCCGCAGGAGAATCCCGTGACCAAGCTCGCGATCGTCTATCATTCCGGCTACGGCCATACCCGCCGCGTCGCCGAGTCCGTCCTGGCCGGTGCCGCCGGCGTGCCCGGCACAGAAGCCCAAGCCATCGCCATCGACCCGGAAGGCCACCTGCCCGCGGGCGGCTGGGAGGCGCTGGCCGCCGCCGACGCCATCGTCTTCGGCTCGCCCACCTACATGGGCAGCGTGTCCTGGCAGTTCAAAAGGTTCGCCGACGCGTCCTCGAAGCCCTGGTACGGCCAGGCCTGGAAGGACAAGCTGGCGGCCGGCTTCACCAACTCCGCCTCGATCAACGGCGACAAGGGCTCGACCATCGCCTACCTGGTGACCCTGGCGATGCAGCACGGCATGCTCTGGGTCGGCACCGGGATGCTGCCCGCCAACGCCAAGGCGGCGCAGCGCAACGACGTGAACTGGCTCGCGGGCTCGACCGGCGCGCTGGCACAGTCGCCCTCCGACGCCTCGGTCGAGGAGATGCTGCCGGGCGACCTGGAGACGGCGCGGCTGTTTGGCGCGCGGGTGGCGGAGCAGGCGAGGCGGCTCGGCGCCTGAAGGAAAGGCCAGGGGCGGCGGCAGTCTCCCCCGTCGGACGCGGGCGCCCGGCCCCGCATCCATCTCCGTGAGGGTCCTGCCCCGCTCCGGCCTTGCTAGCTGCTGCCGGGGGCGCCCCAGATCGAGCGGGCGCCCCAGTAATCGTCGACGCTGCGGCCCCAGTCGCGGCTCGTCCAGTCCGGCGCGTCGCCCGGCCCGTAGGCCGGCGCGCCCTGCAGCCTGTCGCTGTCCAGCTCGACCACATAGCCGCCGATCGGCACGTCGTAGCGCAACACCGACCAGGGCAGCGGATGCACCCGCTCGCCGATGCCAAGGAAGCCGCCGAAGCGCATGACCGCATAGGCGACCCGGCCGGACTGCTTGTCGAGCATCAGGTCCTCGATCGTCCCCAGCCTCTCGCCGGCGCGGTCGAAGACCGGCGTGCCGGCCACCTTGCCGGCGGCGATCAGCTGGGGGGTTTCCTCGCGCGCGACATCGCCGGCGCCGGGGGTCACGGCGCCTTCCATCTCCGCCATGCGGGACCTCGATATGTTCGAAGGGAAAGGGGGGGGGGCGGGCGGCGATGCGGGTGGGACCGCGTCCGCACCGCCGCCTGCCATGACCGTCGCTGGGGGGAAGTGCGACGGCTGTCAGGATGAACGTGGAATCATCTCGGCGGTTCCCAGGCGATTCGAACGAATCGAACCGCCCCGGTTGCCAGTGCCGCGCGGCCGGGCCGCGGGCGCCCTACCGTCCCAGCCCGTCCCAGAAGGCCGCCACCTTGGCGAAGAAGCCCTCGCTTTCGGGGCTGCTGCGGCCGCCCTGGACCGCCTCGGCTTCGAACTGCTCCAGCAGCTCGCGCTGCTTCGGCGACAGGTTCTGCGGCGTCTCGACCGAGACCTGGACGAACATGTCGCCCCGCACCGCGCTGCGCAGGACGGAAAAGCCCTTGCCGCGCAGCCGGAACTGGTCGCCGGCCTGGGTGCCGGCCGGGATGGTCACCCGCGACCTGCCGCCGTCGATGCTGGGCACCTCGACCGCCCCGCCGAGCGCCGCCTGGGTCATCCGCAGCGGCACGCGGACGAAGATGTTCGCCCCGTCGCGCTGGAAGATCGGGTGCGCCTGCACCGAGATGTCGACATAGAGGTCGCCCGCCGGCGCGCTGCGCAGCCCGGCCTCGCCCTCGCCCGCGAGGCGGATCCGGGTGCCGTCCTCCACCCCCGCCGGGATCGACACGTTCAGCGTGCGGTCGCGCTGCACCCGGCCGGCCCCCTGGCAGACCTTGCAGGGGTTCTTGATGATGCGGCCGGCGCCCGAGCAGGTCGGGCAGGTCCGCTCGATCAGGAAGAAACCCTGCTGGGCGCGGACCTTGCCGGCGCCCTGGCAGGTCGGGCAGGTCTGCGCCGCGGTGCTGCCGGCCTCGGCCCCGCTGCCGGAACAGGCCTCGCAGCTGACCGAGGACGGCACCCGCACCGTCTTCTTGGCCCCGCCATAGGCTTCCTCGAGCGAGATCTCGACCATGGTGCGCAGGTCGGCGCCGCGGCCATTGGCCTGGCGCCGCGCGCCGCCGCGCTGGCCGCCGCCGAAGCGGCCGAACATCTCCTCGAAGATGTCCTCGAAGCCGCCGCCGAAGGGGTTGCCGCCGGCCCCGCCGCCGCCGCCCTGCTCGAAGGCGGCATGGCCGAAGCGGTCGTAGGCGGCACGCTTCTCGCCGTCCTTCAGGACGTCATAGGCCTCGTTCAGGTCCTTGAACCTGGCCTCGGCCTCCTTGTCACCCTGGTTGCGGTCAGGGTGGTACTTCATCGCCTGCTTGCGATAGGCCTTCTTGAGATCGTCCTCGGTCGCCTCGCGCGTGACGCCGAGTATCTCGTAGTAATCCCGCTTCGCCATGACCGAGCCCTGTATCACGAACCCGCCAGCCTATGCCCGGGGAATCGCCCGCAGCGGCGCCGACGGTCCAGTCCCCGCGGGGACGCAAAAGACCTGCCCGAGACGTTCGGGCCCAGGAATGCCAGGCCCCGGACAGAGCGGCGCCCGGCCCCGCCGCCCCGGCCCGTCAGGGCCGGGGGACGATCACCGGGCGCCGCCCCCTGTCGGACCCCTGGCCCGATAGCGTCAGCCAGGCTTCTTCTTGTTGGGGTCGACTTCCTCGAAGTCGGCGTCGACCACCTTGTCGCCGGCGGGGCCGCCCGTGCCGCCCGGCTGGCCCGCCGGGCCTTCCTGCTCGGAGGCCTGCTGCGCCTTGTAGAGCGCCTCGCCCATCTTCATGCCGGCCTGGGACAGCTTCTCCCCGGCCGTGCGCATCGCCTCGGCCTCACCGCCCTCGAGCGCGGTGCGCGCCTCGGCCAGCGCGGTCTCGACCTCGGCCTTCTCCGCCGCGCCGACCTTGTCGCCGCTGTCTTTCAGCGTCTTGTCGGTGCTGTGGATCATGGCCTCGAGCTGGTTGCGGGCCTCGACCGACTCGCGGCGCTTCTTGTCGGCCTCGGCATTCGCCTCGGCCTCCTTGACCATCCGCTCGATATCGGCGTCCGACAGGCCGGAGCGCGCCTGGATCTTGATCTGCTGCTCCTTGCCGGTCGCCTTGTCCTTCGCCTGGACGCTGACGATGCCGTTGGCGTCGATGTCGAAGGTGACCTCGATCTGCGGCACGCCGCGCGGCGCGCCCGGGATGCCGGTCAGGTCGAAATTGCCCAGCAGCTTGTTGTCGGCCGCCATCTCGCGCTCACCCTGGTAGCACTTGATGGTGACCGCGGTCTGGTTGTCGTCGGCGGTGGAGAAGGTCTGGCTCTTCTTGGTCGGGATCGTGGTGTTGCGGTCGATCAGCCGGGTGAACACGCCGCCCAGCGTCTCGATGCCGAGCGACAGCGGCGTCACGTCGAGCAGCAGCACGTCCTTGACGTCGCCCTTCAGCACGCCGCCCTGGATTGCGGCGCCGATGGCGACGACCTCATCCGGGTTGACGTTGCGGGCGGGCTCCTTGCCGAAGAAGGCCTTCACCGCGTCGATGACCTTGGGCATGCGGGTCATGCCGCCGACCAGGATCACCTCGTCGATCTCGCCCGCCGTCAGCCCGGCATCCTTCAGCGCCTGCTTGCAGGGCTCCAGCGTGCGGGAGATCAGGTCGTCGACCAGGCTTTCCAGCTTCGCCCGGCTCAGCGTCATCACCAGGTGCTTCGGCCCGGAGGCATCGGCGGTGATGAAGGGCAGGTTGATCTCGGTCTGCTTGGAGGACGACAGCTCGATCTTCGCCTTCTCGGCGGCTTCCTTCAGCCGCTGCAGGGCGAGCTTGTCGCCGCGCAGGTCGATGCCCTGCTCGCGCCGGAACTCCTCCGCCAGGTAGTCGATGACGCGGGCGTCGAAATCCTCGCCGCCGAGGAAGGTGTCGCCGTTGGTCGACTTCACCTCGAAGACGCCGTCGCCGATCTCCAGCACCGAGACGTCGAAGGTGCCGCCGCCGAGGTCGTAGACCGCGACCACGCCGCCCTTCTTCTGGTCCATGCCATAGGCGAGCGCCGCGGCCGTCGGCTCGTTGATGATGCGCAGGACCTCGAGGCCGGCGATGGCGCCGGCTTCCTTGGTCGCCTGGCGCTGGGCGTCGTTGAAGTAGGCCGGGACGGTGATGACCGCCTGGGTCACCTTCTCGCCCAGATAGGCCTCGGCCGTCTCCTTCATCTTGGTCAGGATGTCGGCGCTGATCTGCTGCGGCGGGTACTGCTTGCCGTCCACCTCGACCCAGGCGTCCCCGTTCGGGCCGCGCGCGATCTTGTAGGGGACGAGCGCGATGTCCTTGTTGACCACCGGGTCGTCGAAGCGGCGGCCGATCAGGCGCTTCACCGCATACAGCGTGTTGTTCGGGTTGGTCACCGCCTGGCGCTTGGCGCTCTGGCCGACGAGGCGTTCGCCGTTCTTGGCGAAGGCGACCATGGAGGGGGTGGTACGCGCCCCCTCGGCGTTCTCGATGACCCGCGTCTCCTTGCCTTCCATGATGGCGACGCAGGAATTCGTGGTGCCGAGGTCGATACCGATAACCTTGCTCATCCGTACTTCTCCTCTGCGGCGGGCGGAGGCGGCCCCGAGAGAGGCACCGCGTCCGTCCCCTGAACATGTCCCCCGCCCGACCTGCCCTGCGGGGGCAGCAACCTGGCGGGTTCGGATGTGGGATCCCGGCCACCGGATGGCGGCCGACACCCGGGATGTATTGGCGCGATCGGGCTGGAACAAGCCCTATCGCCCCATTGCCGAAGAATTAGGCGGAAGCGCCCGGCTGCCGCCCGGTCTGCTTCAGCCCGCCGCGGCGACCACGACCATCGCCGGCTTCAGCAGCCGCCCGTTCAGCGTCCAGGCCGGCGTCCAGGCCTGCAGCACGGTGCCCGGGGCGACGCCCTCGGGCGCTGGCTGCTCCGACATCGCCTGGTGCAGCTCGGGGTCGAAGGGCTGGCCGAGCGCCTCCTTGCGGGCGATGCCGTTGCGTTCCAGCGTGCCGAGGAAGCTGCGCTCGACGCCCTCGAAGCCCTCGCGCAGCTTGGTCACGATCGCCGGCTCGCCTTCCGCCTGCGCCGGCAGGGCGTCGAGGCCGCGGCGCAGGTTCTGCGCCGCCTCCACCACGTCGCCGGCGAATTTCTGGATGGCGTACTGCCGCGCATCCGCGACCTCGCGCTGGGTCCGGTGGCGGAGGTTCTGCATCTCCGCCTCCGACCGCATCCAGCGCTCGCGGAACTGCGCCACCTCGGCCTCGAGCGCGGCGATGCGCTCCTCGGGCGTCGGTTCGGCAGCGGGAGCGGCATTGTCCTGGGCCGCGGCGGCATCTTCCGCCGCAGGGGTCACCGGCGGCATCTCGGCTGGGTCGCTCATATCCATCGATCTGATAATGGGGGGCCCCGGGAAGGGGCGCCGATCGTCCGGTCAGGTAGTCCCTGCGGGGGGCCAGGGCAACCGCCGAGGGCCCCGAAGGACTACAACAAGACCAGCCCCGCCCGCGCCCCGCGCGCCACCGCATCCGCCCGGCTGCCCGCACCCAGCTTCTGCAGCACCGAGGCGACATGCGCCTTGGCGGTGTGGAAGGACAGGTTGAGCCGCCGCGCGATCACCTTGTTGGAGGCCCCGGCGGCCAGCAGGTCGAGCACCTCGCGCTCCCGCCGGGTCAGCCCGGCCTCGACCGGCACGGCGTCCCGCCCGGCGAGCGACGCCAGCGCCGCCGGCGGCAGCACCGCCAGGCCGCGGGCGACCGCCGCCAGGGTGGCTTCGAGCTGGGCCGCCGGCGCGTCGGGCGACAGCACCGCCCGGGCGCCTGCCTTCAGCGCGGCCACCGCCGCGGCGCCTTCGGCCAGCACCAGCACGGGCGGGCCGTCGCGCCCGGTCGGCGGCGCATCCGCCACCAGGACATCGGCCATGGCCGGGTCGGTGACGACGCGCACGCCGAACAGCGCCGCGAGCCGGGCGGCGCGGTCCGGGTCGTCCGGCCGCAGCGCGACCGCGACCGGGACTCGCTCCGGCAACGCGCCGGCGCGCGATGGCTTCAGGGGTAGGTCTGCCAGGGCCACCATGGTCATGCTGCCGCCCGTTCGCCGATCCGGACCCGCAGGCGATGCGGCAGCCCGGCGCGGATAAGCTCAAGAGTCACCGTCGTCCCTACGCTGTCGGGGTCGAGCCGCGCCAGCATATCCCGCACCGAGCCCAGCGGCGCGCCGTCCCAGGCCACCAGCACGTCGCCCAGCAGCACCCCGGCCAGCCCCGCCGGGCTGCGCGGATCGACGCCGACCACGATCAGCCCGCGCCCCTCGCCGACCTGCACCGGCTGCATCGCCAGCCCAAGATAGCCGCGGGCGACCCGGCCGCGGGTGCGCAATTGCTCGACCGACCGGGCGATCGTCTCGGCCGGGATCGCCAGCACCCGGCGGCGCGGCCCGGGCACCGCCATGCCGACCAGCCGCCCCGCATGGTCCAGCACCGCGCCGCCCTCGGCACTGGGGTCGAGCCGCAGGCCGAGCTGGATGCGGCGGTCCAGCCGGCCGCCGCGCATCGACCGCCACGGGCCGCCGACCAGCGAGGCGAGGCCGAAGGCCGCACTCGGCCCGTATTCGCCGCGGCCGACCGCCAGCACCGCATGGCCGGTGGCCAGCGCCGCCGGCGGGGCCGCGGCCAGCGGCACGAAGCCGCCGGTCTCGGCCTTCAGCAGCGCCACGTCGGTGCCGGGGTCGCGCCCGGCCAGCGTCGCCGGCACCACGCGGCCATCCGGCAGGGTCAGCGACAGCTCGTCGTCCCGCTCCAGCGCCTCCTCGGCGGTGACCACCAGCCCCTCGGCCCAGAGCAGGCCGGAGCGGGCGCGGCCGTCGCGGCCATGGACGGACACCACCCGGGCGGCGGCCGCGGCGGTCAGGGCGGCGAGCCGGTCGGAGAAGGCGGCGAAGGGATCGGCGGGGAAGTCTTCGGTCATGGCACGCTCCGCGGTCCCGCGGGAGATGGGGCGCCGGGCGCGCGGCCGCCATGGCCCGGATGGCCATGCCCGAACGGCTGGCTCAGCCGCGCTTCCCGCGCCCCCGATGCCGATGCATCCATCATGGACCCCCGCAACGCCGCGGCACGGCCAGGCGATGCGGCAGGCAGGCCGCAACCGGCGGAATCGTTCCGTCGCGGCCGGGCTATTCCGCCGCCGCCGGCCGCGCCGCCGCCAGGCTGCCCGGCAGCCAGACCCGGAAGCTCGCCCCCTCCCCCGGCTCGCTCTCGATCGAAAGCTGGCCGCGGTGCCGGTTGACGATGTGCTTGACGATCGCCAGCCCCAGCCCGGTGCCGCCGGCGCTGCGCGACCGCCCGGCATCCACCCGGTAGAAGCGCTCGGTCAGGCGGGGAATGTGCTCGCGCGGGATGCCCGGCCCGTCGTCGGCCACCGCCAGCACCACCCCGGCCCGCTTGCCGCCGTCCGCCCCGGCCTCGACCGAGAGGATGATGCTGCCGCCCTCGCGGCCGTGCCGGACCGCGTTCTCCAGCAGGTTGCGCACCACCTGGCCGAGCTGCTCGGCATCCGCCGGCGCCGCCAGGGCGGTCTCCTCCAGCCGCGCCTGCACCGTCATCCGCCGGGCCTGGAGCAAGGGTTCGAGCGCCTCCAGCTCGGCCCGGGCCAGCGCCGCCAGTCGCACCTGGCCGATGGGGGGCTGGTGTTCCGTCAGCTCGATCCGCGACAGGCCCAGCAGGTCGTCGATCAGCCGGCGCATGCGCTCGGACTGCTCCGCCATGATCCCGAGGAAGCGGGTGCGGGCCGGCCGGTCGTCCTCGGCCGGGCCGCGCAGCGTCTCGATGAAGCCGATCAGGCTGGCCAGCGGGGTGCGGAGCTCATGGCTGGCATTGGCGACGAAATCCGCCCGCATCCGCTCCAGCGCCCGCTCGCGCGTCCGGTCGGACAGCACGATGACGATCCGCCCGCCATCGGCCAAGGCCGGTTCCATCGGGATCACCTGGGCGGCGATCTCCCGCGCGATCGGCACCGGCAGCACCAGGTCGGCGGTCTGCGGCCGCTGCTCGGCCAGCGCCCGGTCCACCGCCTCGGCCAGGGCCGGGTGGCGCAGCAGCGCCGCGACGTCGCCGGTGGCGGGCCCCTGGACGCCGCCGCCGAACAGGGCGCGGGCCGCGGCATTGGCGCGCAGCGGCAGGCGGGCCGGGGACAGCACCAGCAGCGGGTCGGGCAGGCTCTCGACGATCGCCTCGTCCGCCCGGCGCAGCTGGCCGACCAGCGCGCCGCGCTCGGCCAGGGTGCGCGCCAGCCGGGCGACCCCCTCGGCGATCTCGCCCACCGCCGGCAGCAGCGGGGTGCCGGAAGGGGCTTCCAGCCTGCCATCCTCGGCCGCCGCGCGGCGCAGCGCCTCGGCCAGCCGGCCGAGGTTGCCGATCCAGACGGCGGCCACCAGCACCGCGCCGGCCAGGCAGGCCCCCAGGCCGAGCAGCCCGGCCGCCGGCTCCACCGCCCCGTGCAGCAGCAGCGCCAGCAGCACCGCCGCCGGCACCGCGCCGATCAGCCCCGCGGCGCCGAGCAGGCGTGGCAGCCGGCGCATCGGCTCAGGTGCCCGGGCCGCCGGGCACCGGCGCCGGCTCCACCACCAGCGCCTCGCCGGCCGGGGCGACCTCGAAGATCGCCAGGCCACGCTGCGCCAGCCCGCCGGGGTCGAGCCGGATCGGCCCGTCGGCGCCCAGCATGGGCTGGCCGAGCGGCGGGTTGCCGCCCGGCTCCCGCACCGCCCGGGCCGCCAGCGCCGCGGCGTCGTAGGCGATGCCGGCCAGGCGCGGCGGCTTCTCGCCGAAGGCGGCCTGGTAGCGGCTGTCGAAATTGGCCCGCGCCTGCGGGTCCGGCCCGGGGAACCAGGCGCCGACCAGGGCCGGTTCCTGGCCCAGGGTCGCGTCCTGTGCCCAGAGCCCGGTGCCGAGGAAGCGCGGCCGGGTCGGCAGCGCCGCGGCCAGCGCCGCCGCGGCCTGCCTGGCGCGGTCGCCGCCCTGCGCCAGCAGCACCGCGTCCAGCCCTTCCGGCCCGGCCTGGGCGGCGAGGTCGCGCGCCACCTGGGCGGGGTCGGAGATGCGCGGATGCAGCAGCACCAGCGGCGGCGGCAGGGCCAGGATCGTGGCGCGGGACCGCATGCCGGCGGCGAGCAGCCGGCCATAGGCATCGTCCGGGGCCAGCAGGCCGAGCCGGCTGGCCCCGGCGGCGGCGGCGGCGGCGGCCATGCGGTCAGCCTGCTCGCCCGGCGTCACCCCCATGACCCAGACCCCGTTGCCGGCCTGCGCCGCGTCGCTGGTGAAGGCCAGCACCGGGGCGCCGGAGGCCCGCGCGACGGCGGCCGCGGCGCCGGTCTCGCCCAGGGTGAGCGGCCCGGCGAAGGCGCGGGCGCCCTGGGCCAGCGCCGCCCGCGCTGCCTCCCCCGCCCCGGCGGCGGTGCTCCCGGTGTCGCGTGGCAGGAACTCGACGCCCACGTCGCCCTGGTCGAACAGCGCGAGCTGCGCGGCGTTCAGCATCGCCTCGCCCAGCGCCCGGTTGCTGCCGGACAGCGGCAGCAGCAGCCCGACCCGGCTGCGCGGCGGCTCGGCGGGCATGGCCTGCGGCGCGGGGGCGAAGACCACCGGGCGTGGCGGGGCTTGCGGCGCGCAGGCCGCTGCGGGCAAGAGCAGCAGGGCGGCGGCGATCAGCCTCCGAAGGGGGCGCCGCGGCGCGGAGCATGACGGAACTGGCAAGCGATCCTCCCGACCCTGGTGGCGAACCGACGCCGTCCGGCACCTTCCCGGTGGAGCCGGGGCTGACGCTGGTGGCAACGCCGATCGGCAATCTTGGCGACCTCTCCCCGCGTGCCCTCGCCACGCTGCGCGGCGCGGATGCCGTGCTCTGCGAGGATACCAGGGTAACGGGCGCCCTGCTGGCGCGGCACGGTGTTTCGGTGGCCATGGTCCCTCTGCACGAGCACAACGAGGATGACCAGACCCCGAAGGTGCTCGCACGGCTTCGTGGCGGGGCCAAGGTGGCCTTGGTCTCCGATGCCGGCACCCCGCTGGTCTCCGACCCCGGCTTCCGGCTGGTGCGGGCGGCGATCGCCGAGGGCCTCCCGGTGCATGCCGTCCCCGGGCCGAACGCCGCGGTGATGGCGCTGACCCTGTCGGGCCTGCCGCCGCATCCCTTCCTGTTCCTGGGCTTCCTGCCGCCGAAGGCAGGGCCGCGCGCGGCGGAGATCGCCCGGCTGCGGGCGCTGGAACGGGCCGGCCTGTCGGCCGCGGCGATCTTCTACGAGGCGCCGCACCGGCTGGGCGGCACCCTGGCCGCCCTGGCCGAGGGGCTGGGCGGCGACCGCCCCGCCGCGGTGGCGCGCGAGCTGACCAAGCGCTTCGAGGAGGTCCGCCGCGGCAGCCTGGCCGCGCTGGCCGCCCACTACGCGACGGCCGAGGCGCGCGGCGAGATCTGCATCGTCGTCGGCCCGGCGCCGGAGGAGCGCAGCTCGGCCGAGGAGCTGGAGACCCGCCTGCGCGATGCCCTCGCCGCCGGGATGAGCGTGCGGGACGCCGCGGCGGCGGTCGCCGAGGCGACCGGGCTGCCGCGCAAGCAGGTCTATGCCAGGGCGTTGGAGCTCGGCCGCCCGTGACGCCGGAGAGGCGTGCCCGCCGGCGGGTGCTGTGGATGAACCTGTGCTTCTCCGCCGGCCTTGCCATCGGGCTGCCCTGGTTCGCCGCCGGGGTGCTGGCGCATTGGTGGGGCCCGGCGCGGGGCACCGCCTGGTCCACCCACCATGCCTATGCGGTCAGGACCTTCTGGTTCGGCCTGCTCGGGATGCTGGCGCCGGTCGCCGCGCCCGGGCCCGGGCTGGTGCTGCTGGGATTGATCTGGCTGTGGTGCGCGGCGCGGATGGCGCGCGCCTGGCTGGCCTGGGAGCGGGAGGAATGGATCATCGACCCGGGTAGGTTCGTCTGATGCCAACGCCCTGAAGCTTGACACGCCCAGGGCCCCTTCGGACGCCGGGCGCAAACCTCCGGCTTGCCTGGCTTCGCGCCACCGGGCGCGGCGCCCATTCGGGCGCCCGGACCGGTCAGGGACTGGTCCGTCGGCATGAGCGGGGGCTCGGCCCCGGCCACGCGGCGAATGCCAGGCCCACGGACATGGGTGGGGGGCCCGGGGGAATACCTTCCCCCGGCCTACCCCTGCCGCAGGGCGATCAGCCGGTCCTCCGCCTCGCCCGGGTCCATATCCAATGCCGCCTCGGCCACCTCCCGCCCGAACCCGGCCCGGGCCAGCGCCGCCAGCGCCTTCATGCGCAGGGCGCGCGCCGCCTGCGGGTCCTCGGGCGCCTCGTCCCGGGCGAAGGGGCCGATCCGCCGGCGGCGGCATTGCGCCAGGGCCGCGTCCAGCTCGGTCTCCACCGCCGGCATGGCCGCCGCCGCGGTGTCCTGCGCCACGCCCTTGGCGCCGAGATGCGCCGCGATCGCCCGGCGCGAGCGCCCGCCGCGGGTCAGCCGCCGGGCGCGGGAGGCGGCGAAGGCGGCATCGTCCACCGCCCCGGCCGTGACCATCGCCCTGGCCACCACCGCCGCCGCGGCCCGGGCGGCGGCGGCCTGCGGGGCGATCGCCTCGGCCGCGGCGCCCTCGCTCTCGGCCCGCCGCGCCCAGCGGTCCACCTTCCTTTGCAGCACGCGCCGCAGCCCGACCTCGGTCGCGGCGAAGCGGGCCAGGTGGGCCAGCGCCGCCTCGCGCAGCGCGGCCTCGGTCGGGGCCGGGCCGGCCGGGCGTGGGGCGCGGCGGGGCTTCTGCGGCTTGCGGGGGCGGGTCGGGTCCTCGTCCATGCGGCCATCCTGCCATGCCCGGCGCCGCCGACCCAGCCGCCGGGGCTGGCCGGCCGCCCCGCCGCAGGGCACAAGCCGGCACCGAACCCCGCAGGAGATCGATCCATGGCGACCTACCCGACCAACGGCCTCAGCCTCGACCAGGCCAACACCATCGTCGCCGCCGCCCGCGCCAAGGGCCGCGAATTGTCCCTGTTGCCGCTGACCGTGGTGGTGCTCGATGCCGGCGGGCAGCTGAAGGCCTCCCAGCGCGAGGACGGCTCCTCCCTGCTGCGGCCCGAGATCGCGCTCGGCAAGGCCTATGGCGCGCTGGCGCTGGGCCTCGGCGGGCGGGAGCTGGCGCGCCGCGCCACCGCCATGCAGGGCTTCATGAACGCGTTGTCCGACCTCGCCGGCGGCCGCGCGGTCCCGGTACCGGGCGGCGTGCTGGTCTGCGGCGCCGACGGGGTGATCCTCGGCGCGGTCGGCATCAGCGGCGACGTCTCGGCCCAGGACGAGGTCTGCGCGGTGGCCGGCGTCCAGGCCGCCGGGCTGGTCGCGGATACCGGCGACGCGGCCTGAAGGCGGAGAAAACCGGGCTCGTTGCGCGGCGTTGCAGCGGCTTGTACCGGCCCCGGGACCAACCTCGGGGCCGGCGATTCCCTCAGGAGGCAAAGCCGCCCCATGACGACCCGACAACGCCTGGTCACCATGACCGCCCTCGCCGGCCTGCTCGGCCCCTGCCTCGCCGTCGCGCAGGGCACCCCCGGCAGCCCGGCCCAAACCCCGGCGACCCAGGCCCCGGCGCCCCCGGCCGCCCGCGACGGCACGCCGGGCAACCCGCCCAGCACCGCCACCCAGCGCGGCGCCGATGCCGTCACCGGCAACCGCACCCCGGCCGACGGTACCCCCGGCAACCCGCCCGGCACCGCCGCCGGCCGCGCCATGGACCGCACCCTCGGCACCAACACCACCGGGACCAACCCGGCCGGGACCAACGCGGCGCGCCCGGGCGGCACGGCAGCCGGCGCCACCACCGGCACCCTGGCGGTCGACAGCGCCGCCCTCCGCAGCGGCCGCCGCGCCAGCAAGCTGATCGGCGCCTCGGTCTACAACGAGAACAACGAGAGCATCGGCGAGGTCGACGACATCCTGATCCCGGCCGGCGGCACCGGCGGGCCGATCGCGGTGATCTCGGTCGGCGGCTTCCTCGGCATCGGCGCCAAGCTGGTGGCGGTGCCGTACGAGCGCCTGCAGGCCGCCGGCGGCAGCAACAACCGCTGGACCCTGGCCGGCGCCACCAAGGACAGCCTCGGCAGCCTGCCGACCTTCACCTACGAGAATTCCGGCGAGAAGCGCGGCTGAGCGGCGCGCGGGGGCGCTCCGGCGCCCCCGCTACGCCGAAATGTCACCCGGGACGGTTTGACGCCGTGCGTCGTTTCCGGCCAAATCGCCGGCTTCCCCGGGAAGCGCCCGCAACCTGCGCCGGCGCAGGGGAAGTCTGGAGACCAATCCGGTGATCCCCGCCCTCATGCCGACCTACAACCGTGCCGACCTCGCCTTCGAGCGGGGCGACGGCGCCTGGCTGTGGACCACGGACGGGCGACGATTCCTCGATTTCGGCTCCGGCATCGCCACCGCCTCGATCGGCCACGGCCACCCGCATCTGGTGCAGGCCATCGCCGAGCAGGCCGCCAAGGTGATGCACACCTCGAACCTCTACCGCATCCCGCAGGCCGAACGGCTGGCGCAGCGGCTGGTCGATACCAGCTTCGCCGACAGCGTCTTCTTCGGCAATTCGGGCGCCGAGGCGAACGAGGGCATGATCAAGGCGGTGCGCAAGTACCACGCCGAGAACGGCCAGCCCGAGCGCAACGTGACGATCTGCTTCGAGGGCGCCTTCCACGGCCGCACGCTGGCGACGCTGGCGGCGACGGGGAATGAAAAATACCTGGCCGGCTTCGGCCCGCCGATGCCGGGCTTCAAGCATATCCCCTTCGGCAACATGAACGCGCTGCGCGACGCGATCGACGGCACCACCGCCGCGGTCATGGTGGAACCCATCCAGGGCGAGGGCGGCGTCCGCCCGGCCTCGCTGCAATACCTGCGCGACCTGCGCGCCGCCTGCGACGAGTTCGGCATCCTGCTGGCACTCGACGAGGTGCAGACCGGCATGGGGCGGTCCGGCAAGCTCTGGGCGCACCAATGGGCCGGGATCGAGCCCGATGTCATGTCCTCGGCCAAGGGCATCGGCGGCGGCTTCCCGCTCGGCGCCATCCTGGCCAAGGAGAAGGTGGCCAAGGTGCTGAAGGCCGGCACCCATGGCAGCACCTATGGCGGCAACCCGCTGGCCTGCGCCGCCGGCAACGCGGTGCTGGACGTCATCCTGGGCGACGGCTTCCTGGATCACGTGGACCAGGTCGCCCGCCATCTCTGGCGCGGCCTGCTGGAACTGGCGGGGCGCCACCCGACGGTGATCGAGGGCATCCAGGGCGCCGGCCTGCTGCTCGGCATCCGCCTGCACCCCGAGGTCGCCAACGGCGACGCCCAGGCCGCCGCGGTGGCCGAGGGCCTGCTGACCGTCGCCGCCGGGATGAACGTGCTGCGCCTGGCGCCGCCGCTCATCATCTCGGAGGCCGAGGCCGACGAGGCGCTGCGCCTGCTCGACCGCGCCATGCTGCGCATCACCCCGTCCCAGGCCCGGGACGCGGCGAAATGAGCAGCGTGGTCGCCCTCAAGGCCGGGACCGGGGGGGGCGAGCCCCCCCGGCACTTCCTCGAACTGATGGATTTCGAGCCGGCGACGCTGCGCCGCATGCTCGACCTCGCGGCCCAGACCAAGCGCGGCGGGCTGGCCGGCAAGCCGCTGGCCGGCAAGCATGTCGCGCTGATCTTCGAGAAGCCCTCGACCCGCACCCGCGTCTCGTTCGAGGTCGGCATCCGCCAGCTCGGCGGCGAGGTGGTCTATCTCAACAGCCGCGACATGCAGTCCTCCCGCGGGGAGGAGGTGTCCGACATGGCGAAGGTGCTGTCCCGCTACGTGGACTGCATCATGATGCGGACCGGCGACGTCAACCGCATCCGCGAGATGGCGGCGCATGCGACGGTGCCGGTCATCAACGGCCTGACCGATATCAGCCACCCCTGCCAGCTGATGGCCGACGTGCTGACCTTCGAGGAACACCGCGGCCCGATCGCCGGGCAGACGGTGGCCTGGATCGGCGACGGCAACAACGTGGCGCAGAGCTTCATCCAGGCCGCGGCGCGGCTGGGCTTCAGGCTGCGCCTGGCCTGCCCGCCGTCGCTCCGCCCGCCCCAGCCGCTGCTGGACTGGGCCCGGGCCGAGGGCGCCGACATCCTTCTGACCGAGGACCCCGCCGAGGCGGTGCGGGGCGCCCGCTGCGTGGTGACCGATGCCTGGGTCTCCATGCACCAGGAGAATGCGGACGGCAGCCAGCCCAACCGGCACAACGAGCTGGCGCCCTACCAGGTGACGGCCGAGTTGATGGCCAAGGCGCTGCCCGACGCCATCTTCCAGCATTGCCTGCCCGCCCATCGCGGCGAGGAAGTGGCGGCCGAGGTGATCGACGGGCCGCAGAGCGTGGTCTTCGACGAGGCCGAGAACCGGCTGCACGCGCAGAAGGGCGTGCTGCTCTGGGCCATGGGGGCGGGGTGAGCGCGCCCGCCGCCGAGGCTGTTGCCCCGGCGGCGGCTCCCCCTGCCGATTTGCTGGTCCGCGCCGGCCAGGTCACCGCCCTCCGGCTGTTCGACATCGCCTATGCGATCGACCTGAAGCGGGCCGAATCCCTCTGGGCCGCCCGCGCCCCCCGCGCCGGGGAGCGCCGCGGCCTGGCCGGCACGCCGCCCAAGGCCATGTCCTTCGGCGAGCCGCCGCTGATCCTGCCGCTGCCGCCGCTCCGGCTGGGGCTCGAAGGCGGCGGCGCGGAGGCGCAGGTCACCGCCCGGATCTACGATTTCGGCGTCGTCTCGCTCGCCGTCACCCTGCCGGTCGCCGACCTGCCCTGGTCCGGCTTCGCCGCCCGGGCCAACCAGCTGCAGCAGGCGGTCGGCCCCGGCGCGGCCGCCGCCGGCGCGCTGTGGCGCGACCTGCTCGACGCCGTCCGCGGCCCGCTGCGGGAGGCGATCGAGCGCCCCGCCGGGACGCATATCGAGGAGGACTACCTCCTCGCGGTGGTCAACCGGCTGGACGAGCCGCTGGGCGCGGAGGCGCTGCTGGAGCGCGTCGACCTCATCCCGCTGCTGACCGGGGAGACCCGGCCGCTCTCGGCCGGTGCGCAGGCCGAGCTGCTGCGGCAGCGCTTCAGCTACTATACCGACGACCTCGTGGTGCTCACCTGGGACCGCGCCTTCCTGTACGAGCCGCGCGGCGACACCGATGTCCGCGACGTGCTGGAAGTGGCCAATGCCCAGCTGCTGGAGATGCGCTTCTACGACGAGCTGCTGGATGCCGAGCTGCCGCGCATCTACGACACGGTGGAGGCCGCCCGCCGCACCCCCTTCCTGCTCTCGGCCCGCCGCTATGCCCGGCTGGCCCGCCGGCTGCACGGCCTGGTCGCCGAGGTGACCGAGCTCACCGAGCACGCCGACAATGCCCTGCAGGTGACCGAGGACGTCTACCTCGCCCGGGTCTATGCCGCGGCCATGGCGCTGTTCCGGGTGCCGGTGGTCGGCGCCGCGGTGGACCGGAAGCTGCAGACCCTGCGGGAGACCTACCAAGCGCTGTACGACGAGGCGCATTCCAGCCGGGCCGAGCTGCTGGAGATCACCGTGGTGCTGCTGATCACCCTGGAAGTGGTGCTGTCCCTGGTCCGCCACTGACCCTATTCGCCCGGCCGGGTGGCCCTGGGCGGCCGCCCACCTTATCTAATGGGCCTGAGCACAGGTTCCCCCACATTGTCCGACCCGACCCAGCCCTCCGCCACCCCGGATTTCCTCCAGCACGACCGCCCGCCGGTGCCCGACATCGTGGTGCCGCGCGGCCTGCAGCCCTTCCACCTGCAGGACCAGCCGGTGCGCGGCCGGCTGATCCAGCTCGGCCTGCTGGCCGATGCGCTGCTGAACCGGCATGCCAACCACCCCGCCGTCACCCGCCTCGCCGGCCAGGCCATGGCGCTGGCGGCCGGCCTGGCGGGGGCGCTGAAATTCCGCGGCAGCTTCTCGATCCAGGCCAAGGGCGACGGCCCGGTGCGCATGCTGCTGGCCGACTGCACCGAGGGCGGCGCGCTGCGCGGCTATGCCATGGCCGACAAGGACGCCCTGGCGGCGCTGCTCGAAACCTCGCCCGAGCCGACCGACGCCGAGCTGCTCGGCACGGGCTATCTCGCCTTCACCTGCGACCAGGGCGGCGACATGGAACGCTACCAGGGCATCGTGGCGATCGAGGGCGACACCCTGGCCGAGATGACCGACCACTACTTCCGCACCTCCGAGCAGCTCCGCACCCATGTCCGCCTGGCCTGCGCCCGGACCCCCGCCGGCTGGCGGGCCAGCGCCTTCATCATGGAGAAGGTCGCCGGCGAGGGCGGCATCGACCCCATGCTGGACGCCGAGGCGCAGGAGGAGGCCTGGCGCACCGCGCTGGCCCTGGCGCGGACGCTGACCGACGCCGAGCTGCTGAACGACACCCTGCCGGCGCGCGAGCTGCTGCACCGGCTGTTCCATGCCGAGGGGCTGATGCTCGACCGGCCGCGGGCGCTGTCCTACGGCTGCCGGTGTTCGCGCGCCCGGCTGTCGGGGGTGCTGCAGGGCTTCGGCGAGGACGACCTCGACCACATGGCGCAGGCGGACGGCGCCATCACCATGACCTGCGAGTTCTGCAACCTCGACTTCCGCTTCGACCGGGCGGAAATCCGCGGCGGCGGCTGAGCCAGGCAAGGCCGGGGGAGAAGGTATCTCCCCCGCCCCCCCTCAGCTGTTTTCCCGGGTCGGCGCCTGCCGCGCGGCGATAGCCGGACCGGGTTCGCAACTTCACCGGCTTCCCCTATCCTGACACCCAGACCCCAGGCAGGAGCCCCCCCCTGATGCCGAACCGGCGTGCCCTCCTGCTGCTGCCGCTGGCCGTCGCCGCCTGCAGCACGCCCGACCCTGCCTATGTCCCGCCCGGGCCGATGCGCTTCAACCACCTGACGCCGCTGTCGCTGAACGTCGCCGCCATCGAGGTGGCGCCGGGCGGGCCGCCGAGCCAGTCGGGCGATATCGGCGCCCGGCTGCTGCCCTCGCCGGTCGAGGCGGTGCGGACCATGGCGCAGGACCGGCTGATCGCCGTCGGCACCACCGGGGAGGCCCGCTTCGTCGTCACCCAGGCGGCCATGGTCCAGGGCCGCGACAGCCTGACCTGCCTGGTCGGCTGCCGGCTGGAGATCCTCTCGGCCGAGGGCCAGCGCCTGGGCTTCGTCGAGGCGCAGTCGCGCCGCGCGGTCAGCGGCACGGATGCCGGCCGGCCGCGGGCGGCCGAGGCGCTGCTGCGCCAAGCGATGGACGACCTGAACGTCGAATTCGAATTCCAGCTGCGCCGGGCGCTGAAGGACTGGCTGGTCAGGCTCACGCCGGGCCCGGATGGCAGCCTGCCCGAAGCGCCGCCAGCGGGCGTGACGGTCGAGCAATTGCCGAAGACCTGAGCCGCGGCCCACCGCACCGGGATCGGCTCAATCCGGCTCAATGCGGCTCAATCCGGCTCAAATCCAATAAATGGAATTGAGCCCGTCCCGGACCTTTTCCGCGCCATGGCCGGGAATTCCCGGCTTCCGCCGCGGGGGCCTTGAGGATTTGAGGATTTGCAATCCTCAACCCGCCCTGTGCGGGCACCGGGACGCAGGCGGCGGACGCGTTGCCTTGACTATATTCCTATAGCCCTCGGCCCCCGGAATTGCAAGCCTGTCCCGGCCGGGCCGTCGCGCCCCGCCACGGGAGCAACGCCATGCCGATCGAGACCTCGAACCCGCCCGCCGTCCACAAGCCCGGCGCCTATGCCCATGCCGTGCTGGTCACCGACCCGAAGCGCCGCCTCGTCATCTCCGGCCAAGTCGGCACCGCGCCCGACGGCAGCACGGCCGAGGCCGGGGAGGCGCAGATCGACCAGGCCCTGGCCAATCTCGGCGCCATCCTGGCGGCACATGGCATGGGCCCGGCCAACCTGGTGAAGCTGACCGTCTTCCTGACCGACCCGGCGCTGATCCCGGCCTGGCGGGCGAAGCGCGGCGCCTGGCAGGGCGAGTCCCGCTCGGCCAGCACGCTGCTGGTCGTCGCCGGCCTGGCCGACCCGCGCTTCCTGGTCGAGGTCGAGGCCGAGGCGGCCGAATGATCCGGCGTCGGTGATCCAGGGCGGGGGAACCGTCCCGGACAGGCCGCGCTGAGGCGCGTTCCACCCCGGGACGGACCCTTTGCCATGCGAATTGCCGCGCTGCTCGTGATCCTCGGGCCCAGCCTCGCCCTGGGCGCCTGCGCCGTGCGGCGGGAAGCCTCGCCGCCGCCGCCGGCCTATTCCCAGGCCTCGCCCTACGCGCCCGGGATCTATGTCCCCGGCCCCCATGCCGCGGCATCCCAGGCCATGGTCCCGGTGCCGGGCTCCTCCTGCGCCGAGGCGGTGGCCGAGGCGCAGGACGCCGCCGCCCGGGCCCAGGCCAGCGGCCGCCCGGGCGATGCCGGCCGGGCCGACCGCAGCGCGCAGCACGCCGCACGGGACTGCCGGTAGGGCGCCGTCCATGCCGCGGCGCGCCGGCCTCACCCCCCGGGGCGCAGCCGGCGCAGCGCGGCGAGCGACGCCTCCATCACCTGGCGCAATTCGGGCAGCCGCTGCCGCAGCTCGGCCGGATCCAGCCCGTCGAGCGCCTGGACCAGGTCGCCCAGCCGCCGCGCGCCGAAATTCCAGGCGACCCCCTTCAGCCCGTGCGCGACCTCGTGATACGGGTCGCCGCGGTCCGCCGCGCGGGCCAGCCGGGCGACGGCGCCGCGGGCATGGGTCTCGAAATCCCCGACCAGCGCCACCCAGCCCGGCGCGCTGCATCGCCGCAGCAGGGTCTCGAGCTGACCGACGTCCAGGATGCCCGTCCCCGCCTGGTCGGCCGGCATGGCGGCAGGCGGGGCGCCTGACGGGACGGCGATGGCGGCGATCGCCGCGGCCAGCGCGGCGGGGCGGACCGGCTTGGTGACGAAGCCCTGCATGCCGGCCGCCAGGCAGCGCAGCCGGTGCTCCTCCCCGGCATGCGCCGTCACCGCGATCACCGGCGCGGCGGCCCCCGGCAGGCCGCTCGCGCGGAGCGCCAGCGCCGTCTCGTAGCCGTCCATCTCCGGCATCTGCAGGTCGAGCAGGATGAGGTCGAAGGGCTCGGCACAGGCGGCCAGCGCCGCCGCGCCGCTGGCCGCCGTCACCACCGACATCCCCAGCCGCTCCAGGTGGAGCTGGGCGATCTCCCGGTTCACCGGATGGTCGTCCACCACCAGGACCTGCAGCGGCGGCAGCGCCGGCATGTCGGGCTCCGGCCGCATCGCCGCGGGCGCCGCCGGCACCGCCTGGCAGGCGACGGAGAAGCGGAAGCGGCTGCCCCGGCCCGGCGTGCTGGTCGCGCCGAGCTCGCCGCCCATGGCGGCGACCAGGTCGCGGCAGATGGCCAGGCCCAGCCCGGTGCCGCCGAAGCGCCGGCCGATGCCGCCGTCGGCCTGCATGAAGGGCTCGAAGATCCGCCCCAGCGCCGCGGCCGGGATGCCGATCCCGGTGTCCGCCACCGTGAATTCCAGCAGGAAGCGCCCGCCGGGCAGGTCCGGCCCGCGGCCGACGGCGATGTCGATGCCGCCGGCCTCGGTGAATTTCACCGCATTGCCGATGAGGTTGAGCAGCACCTGGCGCAGCCGCGCCGGATCGCAGACCACCAGCGGCGGCACCGCGGCATCGACCGTGCCGTGCAGCGCCAGCCCCTTGCCCGCCGCCCGCGGCCGCAGCAGCCGCACCACCGCGTCGAGCACCTCGGCCGGGCTGGCCGGGACCGCCTCGATCGCGACATGGCCGGCATCGAGCCGGGAGAAGGTGAGGATGTCGTCGAGCAGGCCGAGCAGCGCCTCGGCCTGATCCCGGGCGACGCCGAGCCAGCCGGCCTGGTCGGCCAGCAGGCGCCCGTCGTTCAGCGAATCGAGCATCCCCAGGATGCCGTTCATCGGCGTGCGCAATTCGTGGCTGACGGTGGCGAGGAAGGCGTCCTTGGCCGCATTGGCCCGTTCCGCCGCCTCGCGCGCCTGGTCCAGTTCCCGCTGCAGCCGCTTCATGGCGGTGATGTCGGCGAAGCTGCTGACGACGGTGTTGTCGAACCGCCGCTGCTGCAGCACGCGCAGCCAGCCGCCGCCCGGCAGCGGCAGCTCGAAGGGCGCGCCGGTGAAACGTTCCGCATCCGCCAGCATCTGCGGCCAGGCCGCGGCCTCGTCCGGCGCGACGGGCTCGGCTTCGAGCAGCGCCCGGTAGACCGCCTGATGGGTCCGGCCCACTGCCGCGGCCGGGTCGGCCAGGCCGAAGCAGCGGGCGAAGCGATGGTTCGCCCAGGCGATGCGGCCCTCGGCGTCGAGCAGGCTCATCGCGTCGCCGTCCTCGGTGCCGAAGGGCATCACCGGCTGCCGCTGCCCGTCCTCCGGCGGCGGCGAGACGACATCGGCGTTCCCCGGCGGCCTGATGGGTGTCCAGACCCGCAGCCGGCCCAGGCCGGGCACCGGCTGGGAGGCGACGCGGACCCACTGGCCGCGGTGCTCGAAGATGAAGGGCTGGGTCTGCGCCCGGTGCCGGGCGACGCCCTCGGCGATGCAGCGGTCGATCATGCCGGGCTCGGCGGCCGGCAGGCGGGCGCCGTAGAAGCGCCGCAGGTTGGCGGCATAGGGCTCGCCGACGGCGACATGCCCGGCATGTTCCGGGAAGAGCCGCAGGAAGCTGCGGTTCCACAGCAGGGTGCGGTCCGCCGCATCGAACAGGCAGACGCCGAGATGCAGGCTGTCGAGGATATCCGCCATCAGCCGATAGGGGCCGAGGCGGTCCTCCGCCGCCGCGCCCGGCCCGGTTCCGGCCGCCGGCCCGGGCCCGGGCCCGGCGCATGGCGCGTCGGCGACGCTGATCGGGCGCGGGTCCATGCTGCCGCTCCGGCCGGTGGCGCTGCAGCCGAAGCGATTTTCGGCGCAAGTCGGACAGGTAATTCCACCGACGGCGCGCCTTTAGCACAACTCAAACGCGAAGGAATGATCGATACGCGGCGCGCCCGACCAGCGGCCGGCGCCCCGGGTCACGCCGATGCCCGCATTCCGCGATCCGCGCCAAGCCGGAAGCCGCCCGGCGCCGGATGGTACGGCAAGCCATGCCGGCGGTCATCGAACATGGCCGTCGGTGTCACCCCTCCATCGCGCCGCGCTGGCCGCCGATCATCGCCAGGAACTCGCGGCGGGTGGAGGCATCGTCGCGAAAGGCGCCGAGCATCCGGCTGGTCACCATGGTGACCCCCGGCTTGTGGATGCCGCGGGTGGTCATGCACTGGTGCGCCGCCTCGATCACCACGGCGACGCCCTTGGGCTTGAGGACGTCGTTGATGCAGTTGGCCACCTGCGCGGTCAGCTTCTCCTGGATCTGCAGGCGCTTGGCATAGACCTCCAGGACGCGGGCGAGCTTGCTGATGCCGACCACCCGGCCGGCCGGCAGGTAGGCGATATGGGCGCGGCCGATGATCGGCACGACATGGTGCTCGCAATGCGATTCCAGCCGGATGTCGCGCAGCACCACCATCTCGTCGTAGCCGTCGGTCTCCTCGAAGGACCGGGCGAGCAGCTCGACCGGGTCGGTGGCGTAGCCGGCGAAGAATTCCTCGTAGGCGCGGACCACCCGCGCCGGGGTGTCGATCAGCCCCTCGCGGTCCGGGTCGTCGCCGGTCCAGCGCAGCAGGGTGCGCATCGCCGCCTCGGCCTCGGCGCGCGTCGGACGACCCTCGAGCGAGGCATTGGCCGGGGTGATCTCGTTGGCGGGCACCTGGATGTTCACGATGGCGGGTCCTCGACTCGGCGGCGGCTCAAGGCTGGTCGGTCGATTGACCGGCAGCGCTGCCCTTCGCTGCGCAGATGGGTCGATTCGCCGGAGGCGCAATAGCCGGTCCGTGAGCCTAGCCGCTGCCCGGCCCGGCGCCCAGGGCAGAGTTGCGCGCGGGCCTCAGCCGCCGGCGCGGATCACCCCGGCCACCAGCGGGCAGATCGCCGCCTCCCAGGCCGGGCCCTCGAACAGCGCGTCGTGCCCGGCGCCGGGCTGCAGGTGGTGGTACCGGGCGGCCGCCGGCACCCCGCGGCACAGGCCGAAGGCGGCGCTGGCCTGGCCGGCCGGGCAGCTCGCATCGGCGTCGCCCTCGATGACCAGCAGCGCGGTGTCGTGGATCGCCTCGGGCCGCACCGGCCGGCCGCGCCAAGCCATCTGCCCGCGCGCCAGCTCGGCCGACTGGAAGACCCGGCGGATGGTGTCGAGATAGAGCTCCCCCGCCACGTCCATCACCGACCGCAGCTCGTCGTAGCGCGCCCGGTGCGCCGCGGCGGCGGCGGCGTCGCCCGCGGCCAGGGCGCGCAGCTGCGTCACCTGCGCCAGGGCGTGGGTCTGCAGGTCGGCCAGCACCGAGGCCGCGAGCTGCTGCGTCCCCGGCCGCACCCGCCGCCCGGCGCCGGCGAAGGGCGGCGGGACGACCGCGGTCTCGGCGGCGGCGAACCAGCCGGCCGGCATGGCGCGGGCCAGCCGCCCCTCCCGCGTCGGGGCGATGTGCGGGTCCACCGGACCGGCGATCAGGGTCAGGCTGCGCGGCCGGGCGGGGTTGGCGTCCTCCGCCATCAGCGCCGTCGCGGCCAGCGCCGCGACGGCGGGCTGCGAGACCGCCAGCAGGTGGCCGCCCGGGCCCATCACCCCCAGCCATTCGATGATCTGCGCCACCTGGTCGTCGAGCCCGAAGGGACCGGCCGCGGCCGGGACCTCGCGCGCATCGGCCCAGTCGGTCACGTGCACGTCGTGGTCCGGCAGCAGGGCGGCGACGGTGCCGCGCAGCCTTGTGGCGAAATGGCCGGACAGCGGCGCCACCACCAGCAGCTTCGGGCCGGGCCGGGAGGTGTCCTTGGCGAAGCGCAGCAGCCGGCCGAAGGCGGCGGTGGCCACCACCTCCTCCCGCACCGGGACCGGGCGGCCACCGACCTGCGTCCCCGCCAGACCGAATTCGGGCTTGGCATGGGTGGTGCCCAGGTCCTGCAGCAGATGCAGCGGCAGGCTGGCGGCGCGGCCGGCCTCGGAGGCCCGCAGCAGGGCCGCGGTGTGGCGGGCGAGGGGCCGCATCCGGGCCGCCCATTCCTCCTGGGCCTGGTAGAGCAGGTACTGCACGCGCGGGTTCCCGTAGGCGATACCGGGTCAACGCCGCAAAGGGCCACGCGGCAGCATCGCATGGCCCTTGACCTTCCCATGGGGGGAAACCCCATCTTCCCCGGGTGGCGGCCGGGAGAGGTCGGATGCGCGGCGGGAGGTGGTCGGACGGGTTGCGGCGGGCCGTGCTGGCGCTGCTGGCGCTCGCCCTGCTGGTCCTGCCGCTGGCGCCGCCGCGCCATGCCGCGATGGCGGCGCAGGCCCCTGCCATGGCGGACCCCTGCCCCGGCCATGCGATGCCGGCGGCGCATCACCAGGCGCCCGGCCTGCCGGGCGACCCGGCGGAGGCTCCGGCCTGCTGCGCCGCCGCCCTCTGCGGCGGGGTGCAGGTCGCGGCGCTGCCGCTGCCGGCCACGCCGCGCGCCCGGCCGGTCGCCCTGCCCGCCCGGGCCGCGGCGGCGGCCCGCCTGCCCGGCCGCGCCATCCCGCCCGAGCCGAGGCCGCCACGCGCCGGCTGAACCGGACCACCGCGTGCCCGCCAGGATGAACACCCCCGACCCGGGGCCGCCGCGCCATGCCGTGGCGGGACCACAGGACCATGCCCATGCCCAGTTTCCGCACCGCCTTGGCCGCGGCCGCCGCCCTCGCGCTGCTCGCCGGCCCGGCCCGCGCCGCCATCGAGGACGGCTACGACCCCGGCGGCGCCCCGGTGCCCAGCACCTGGTACGCCCCGGCCGACCCGGCCGCGCGCAAGGCCGACCGCGACTATGTCGCCGGGATGCGCCCGCACCATGCCGGCGCCCTGTCGATGAGCCGCGACTACCTGGCCGACCCCGAGGCGCGGAGCCCCATGCTGCGGGCGCTGGCCGCCGGCATCATCCGCAACCAGGCCTTCGAGATCGGCCTGCTGGACGAGGTGGCGCGCAACCTCGCGCTGCCGCCGCGGGTGTTCGACCTCGGCTTCGCCCGGCTGGCGATGCAGCCGGCGGCGACCGAGGGGATGGGGCAGATGCAGCGCTTCCTGCGCTCCCCCATCCCTGGGCCACTGGGCGCGGCGATGGGGCCGGTGAGCCTGCGGGACGTGCAATTCGCCAAGGCGATGATCGTGCACCACCAGGCGGCGCTGGACATGGCGCATGGCTACCACGCCGATCCGGCGGCGCGGAACGGCTTCCTCGGCTTGCTGAACACCGACATCGTCACCGACCAGGGCCAGGAGATCGCACTGATGCGCCGCGTCATCGGCGCCTATCCGGGCGATGCGGCGGCAGTGGCGGTGGACGAGGGCATGGTGCACGGCATGGAGGGGATGCGGCACGGCGCCGCGCCGCATGCCGACCATGCGGCGCCGCCGGCCGAAGCGCCGCCGGCCGCCGCCCCGCATCGCCACCCGGCGCCGCGCGCCAGGCCGGCGCCGCAGCACGGCCATGCGCACGGCATGACGCATTAGCGCGGATCGCCGGCGGGCCTGGGCGCCCGGAAGGGCGACTCCGCGCCACGCAGGCCAGGCGACGGCGGACCCGCATGCCTCCATGGACGCGTTCCGCCGTCGCTGGACCCGCCGCCCGGTCCGTGGCGGAGTGTCGGCCGCCACCCGGGAGACAGCATGCACCAGCCGGACGCGGCGCCGCGCGCCTCGATCTACTACCGCTACCGGGTGCACCCGTTCCGCCGGCCGCCGGAACTGGACGGCGCCGCGGCGGCGGTGCCCGTGGTGGTGGTCGGCGGCGGGCCGGTCGGCCTGCTGACCGCGCTGCAACTGGCGCGGCAGGGCTGCCGCTGCGTGCTGCTGGAAGCCGAGCTGCAGGTCTCGCACGGCAGCCGCGCCATCGTGCTGACCCGGCGCAGCCAGGAGATCCTGCAATCCGCCGGCGCCATCGCCCCCTTCCTGGAAAAGGGCCTGCCCTGGTCGCGCGGAAGGTCCTTCTTCCGCGGCCGGGAGGTCTGGCGGATGGAACTGCCGCACGACCCGGACGACCGCTTCCAGCCCGGGCTGAACCTGCAGCAGCAGTACATCGAGCAATACCTGGTCGAGGCGATCGAGGCCGAGCCGCTGGTCGACCTGCGCTGGGGCAGCAGGCTGGTCGGCATCGCGCAGGATGCCGCGGGCGCCATGCTGCGGGTGGACACGCCGGAGGGCGAATACGAACTTCGCGCGGACTGGGTGGTCGCGGCCGATGGCGGGCGGTCCCCGCTGCGGCGCATGCTCGGGCTGCGGATGGAGGGGCGGGCCTATGCCGGCCAATTCGTCATCGCCGATATCCGCGCCGATCTCGGCCTGCCGACCGAGCGGCTGTGCTACTTCGACCCGGACTGGAACCCCGGCAACAACGTGCTGGTGCACCGCGAGCCGGACGGCATCTGGCGGCTCGACTACCGCCTGCCGGACGGCGAGACGGCGGAGGCGGCGCTGGAGCCCGCGCGGCTGGCGGAACGCATCGCGGCGATCCTCACCATGGTCGGCCGGCCGGTGGCCTGGGAGCTCGACTGGGCCGCGGTCTATTCGGCCTCGACACTGACCCTGCCGGACTATGTGGCCGGGCGGGTCTGCTTCGTCGGCGACGCGGCGCACCTGCTGCCGATCTTCGGCGTGCGCGGCGCCAATACCGGCATCCAGGATGCCGACGCGCTGGCCTGGCGGCTGGCGCTGGTGGCGCGCGGTGCCGCCCCCCCGGCGCTGCTGCGGAGCTATTCCGAGGAGCGCGTCGGCGCGGCGCGGGAGATCTGCGCGGAGGCCGGCCGCAGCACCCGCTTCATGACCCCGCCGACCGAGGGGTACCGGGTGCTACGCGACGCGGTGCTGTCCTTCACGCTGAGCGAGGATTTCTGCAAGGAGCTGCTGCACTGGCGCACCTCGCGGCCGCATGTCTATGCGCGCTCGGCGCTGAACGCGGCCGGTGATGCCGGCTTCGCGGGCGGCGTGCCGCCGGGCGCGCCGCTGCGGAACGTGAAGCTGGGCGCGGACGACCATTTGCTCGACCATCTCGGCCGCGGCTTCCAGTTGATCGGATTCGCCGGGCCGGAGGGGCCGGATGCGACGCTGGAGGCGGTCCTGCGCGCGGCGGCCGCGGCGGCGGTGCCGGTGGCCTGCCTGCTGGTCGCGCCGCAGGCCTTGCCGGGGCGGGCGGAGACGGTGCTGGCCGATCCCGCCGGCCGCGTCGCCGCCTTGTACGACGCGCCGCCGGGCAGCGCCTATCTCGCCCGGCCGGACACCCATGTCTGCGCCCGCTGGCGGCGGCCGACGCCGGCGTTGCTGCGGGCCGCGCTCGACACCGCCTGTGGGAAGGGCTGAGCCATGCTGCCGAAACGCCTCGACACGCCGTCGCTGGAAGACGCCTACGACCAGCTGGCCGAGGCGCTGGACGCGGTGCCGCCCGACCGGCGCGTGCTGTTCCTGGCGAAGCTGGCGCTCGCCCTCGCCAACCTGCTCGACGACCGGGCGGAGTTCACCGCGGCGCTGGAAGCGGCCCGGCGCGACCTGGACTAGGCCGCGCCGCGCGGCCGGTGCCAAGCCCCCAGAAATAGAGGCGGGTCCAGGGAGGATACCTCCTCCCTGGCCTCGTGCTACCGCGCCATCGGCCAGACCAGCGCGATCATCGGCACGCCCACCGCCAGCACGATGAGCGACAGCGGCAGCCCCAGCCGCCAGTAGTCGCCGAACCTGTACCCGCCGGGTCCCATCACCAGCGTGTTGCACTGGTGGCCGATCGGGGTGAGGAAGTCGCAGGCCGCGCCCACCGCCACCGCCATCAGGAAGGCATCGGGGCTGAGCCCCAGCCGCTGCGCCAGGCTGCCGGCGATCGGCCCCAGCATCAGCACCGTGGCGGCATTGTTCAGGAAGGGCGTCACCGCCATCGCCACCAGCATGATGAGCCCGAGCGCGCCGAGCGGCGGCAGCGCCTCCATCGTGCCGGAGAGCCAGCCGGCGACCAATTCCGTGCCGCCGGTGGTGCGGATCGCCTCCGAGACCGGGATCAGCGCGCCGAGCAGCACGATCACCGGCCAGTCCACCGCCTGGTAGGCCTCCTGCGGCGTCAGCGTGCGCAGCAGCAGCATGGCCACGGCCGCGGCGAAGAAGGCGACGGTCACCGGCACGGCATGCGTCGCCACCGCCAGCATCGCCAGCCCGAGCACGACCGCCGGCAGCCAGCTCCGCCGGCTGCGGCCGAGCTCGATGCCGCGTTCGCCGAGCGGCAGGATGCGCAGCGCGGCCATGGTGTCCGGCAGCCGCGCCGCCTCGCCCTTCAGGATGGCGACGTCGCCGCGCCGCAGCACCAGCTGCTTCAGCCGGTCGCGGACGCGCTCGCCGCGCCGGCTCACCGCCAGCAGGCTGACCCCGAAGCGGGCGGCCAGCGCGGCACCGGTTGGGGTGGCGCCGACCAGCGGCGATTCCGCGGTGATCACGCCTTCGACCACGGTCTTGGCCGCCTCCGGCACGTCGTCGGCGGTGGATTTTTCCCCCACCAGGGTCAGCCCGGCGCGGGCCTGCAGGGATTCGAGGTCTTCCGGCTCGCCTTCCAGGATCAGCAGGTCGCCGGCGCGCAGCACCCAGGCCTCGGGCGGGGCGTCGCGCCGCAGGCCTTCGCGCAGGATGGTGGCGACCGCGACCCGGCTGTCGGAATGCGCCTGCAGCGCACCGACCGTCTGGCCTGCGAACGGGCTGTCGGGGGCGATGCGGGCCTCGGTCGTATAGGCCTCGATCGCCGATTGCGGCGTGGCCGCGCCGCGCCGCGCCGCCGGCAGCAGCCGCCAGCCGAAGGCGAGGAAGGCCAGCCCCGCCAGGGCGATGACGATGCCCACCGGCGCATAGTCGAACATGCCGAAGGGCTGGCCGGTCAGCTGTTCCCGCACGCGGGAGACGATGATGTTGGGCGAGGTGCCGATCAGCGTCACCAGCCCGCCGAGCAGCGAGGCGAAGGCCATCGGCATCAGCAGCGCGCCGGGCGGCGTGCCGGTGCGCCGCGCCAGCTGCAGCGCCACCGGCATGAAGATCGCCAGCGCGCCGATGTTCTTGGTGAAGACCGAGGCGACCATCACCGCCGCCACCAGCACCGGCACCTGGGTGCGGCGGGTGCGCAGATGCGGCAGCAGCGGCCGCATCGCGGTCTCCACCGCGCCGGACCGGGCGACCGCGGCGCTGACCACCAGCGCGGCGGTGACGATGATGACGATGTCGTCGCTGAAGCCGCCGAAGGCGCCGGACATCGGCACGATGCCGGCGAGGATGCCGGCCAGCAGCGCCAGCAGCGCCACCAGGTCGTAGGGCAGCCGGCCCCAGAGGAAGAGGCCGACGGTACCGCCGAGGATGCCGAAGGCGAGCGCCTGGTCGAGGGTCATGCGGGCAAGGGCGGCATCGGGGTTCCTCGGCGGGACAGCGCCAACTGCGGAGGGGCCCCGGGGGTTGCCTCGAGATCGGCGGGCCGCCTTGCAACGACAGGCGGAGGGTTGGACGCCGAAGGCGTCCGGCGGAGGGCTACTGCCCCTCCCGCCTTGCCTGGATCCCACCCTGCGACGGTGGGCCGCCGCGATGCATCACCGGGTCAGGCCGCGTCCTCCAGGATCATCGCCGCCGCCTTCTCGCCGATCATGATCGAGGGCGCGTTGGTGTTGCCGGCGACGACGGCGGGCATGATCGAGGCATCCGCCACCCGCAGCCCGGCCACGCCATGCACCCGCAGCCGCGGATCGACCACCGAATTGCTCCCGGTGCCCATGGCGCAGCTGCCGGCGGGGTGGTGGTTGGTGACGCCGGATTCGCGCACGAAGCGCTCGAGGTCGGCGTCGTCGTCGTAGCCCGGCCCAGGGAAGACCTCCGCCGCCACCAGCGGCGCCAGGGCCGGTTGCCGCACCAGGGCCCGGGCCAGCCTGGCGCCTGCCACCATGGCCCGCATGTCGTACTCCGAGCCGAGGAAGCCGAAGGTGATCGCCGGCGGCGCCAGCGGGTCCGGCCCGTTCAGCCGCACCGTGCCGCGGCCGTCGGGCGAGAGGTGCACCGGGCCGAGGGTGAAGCCCGGAAAATCATGCGCAACGACGCGGGTGCCGGAACGTTCGAGCGTGCTCCATTCCAGCAGGTTGATCTGCAGGTCGGGGCGTTCCAGGCGCGCATCGGTCCGCGTCAGCAACCCGGCGCGGATGCCGTTCACCGCCATCGGGCCTTTCCGGGTCAGCGCATAGCGGATGGCGGCGCCGATCTTGCGCGGCCAGCTTTTCTCGAAATCGTTGAAGGTGATCGGCCTGGTGCAGCGCCACTGCATGTAGAGCGCGAAGTGGTCGTGCAGGTTGGCGCCCACCGCCGGCATGTCGCGCACCACAGGGATGCCGTGCGCCTGCAGGTGGTCCGCCGGGCCGAGGCCCGAGAGCTGCAGCAGCTGCGGCGAGCCATAGGCGCCGCCGGAGACGATCACCTCCCGCCGCGCCCGCGCCCGCTGCCGCCCCGCGGGGGAGGCGTATTCGATGCCGGTGGCGCGGCCCTCCTCGAACAGCAGCCGCGTCGCCTGGCAGAGCGTGCGGACGATGAGGTTCTGCCGCCCGCGCGCCGGCGCCAGGTAGGCCCGCGCCGAGGACCAGCGGCGGGCGCCGCTGGTGGTCGACTGGTAGTAGCCGGCGCCTTCCTGCCGCGCGCCGTTGAAATCGCGGTTGCGCGGGATGCCGGCCTGCTCGGCGGCGGCGATCATCGCCTCGGCCAGTTCCGAGGTCTCCGCCTGGTCGGAGACGTTCAGCGGGCCGCCGGTGCCGTGGTACTCGTCCTCGCCGCGCGCCTGGTTCTCCGCCTTCCGGAAGAAGGGCAGCACCGAATCCCAGTCCCAGCCGGTGCAGCCGCGCTGCCGCCAGCCGTCGTAGTCGCGCGGATGGCCGCGCATGTAGACCATGCCGTTGATCGAGCTGGTGCCGCCCAGCGTCTTGCCGCGCGGCACGTACATCCGCCGGCCATTCAGGTGCGCATGCGGCGCGCTCTCGAACTTCCAGTTCACCTTGGGATTCACATAGGTGCGGGCGAAGCCGAGCGGGATGTGGATCCAGGGGTTGGTGTCGGGCGGCCCGGCTTCCAGCAGCAGCACGCGGTGCCGGCCGTCCTCCGACAGCCGCGCGGCGACGACGGCGCCGGCCGAGCCGGCCCCGCTGACGATGTAGTCGAATTCCTCCGGTTGGTCCGACACGCGCTTCCCCCTTCGTTTTGGGGAAGCGTATCAGCGGTGCCTCAGGGTGTCATGCGGCGGAGGAAGTCGACCACGCGGCCGCGCTGCCGGTCCAGGTGCTGCGGCCCGCGCCATTCGGCCAGGACGTCCACGCCCGGCAGCAGCGCGGCGAGCTCCGTGCTGGTCGCGGCCGGGTGCGGGATGTCGGTGCCGGGCAGCAGCATGGTCGGCACCGGGCAGGTGCGGACGAATTCGCGCGGGACGCTGAAGACGAAGTCGTGGTCCCACATGGCGCGGCCGAACCCGGCCAGCGCCGCCTCGTCCAGTTCCGGCCGGGCGGCGCGCTGCTCGCGGCTCCATTCGGCATGGCTGTCGGGGAAGTATTCGGGATGCTCCGGATGCCGGCCGATCGGGTTCTGCAGCACGGCGGACACCACGCGGTCGGGCGCGGCCTCGATCGCCTTCAGGCAGAAGCTGCCGCCGATGCAGCCGCCGAGCACGTGGAAGCGCTGGAAGCCCAGATGGTCCATCAGCGCCAGGTGGTCGGCGGCATAGCTGTGCCAGCCGTGGTCGGCGCGGATCTCCGTGCGCGATTCCCCGGCGTTGCGCTGGTCCATGGCGATGGCGGCGAAGCCGGCCTCGGGCAGCGCCCGGGTCCAGTCCACCCAGGGCCGCGCCGGGCCACCGGGCGGCGATGGCCACATCTCCAGCCGCGACCGCAGCCCGCCCGGGGCGAAGAGCAGCACGGGGAAGCCGGCGCCATGGACCTCGTAGCGGATACGGCCGTCGGGGCGGTCGAGGAATGGCATGGAGGGCTCCTTCAATCCGGCACGGCGTAGTCGGCCAGTTCCGGGCGCATCGCCTCCACGACGAAGTCGACGAAGGCCTCCGGCGCGTCGAGGTAGAACTCGCGGTCGGAATAGGCGCCGACGCTGGCCGCCATGCCATGCGCCGCGGCCCAGTCGGCCAGCGCCTGCAGGGCCTCCCGCGGCGTCTCGCTGAGGAAGGCGACCTGCGAACGCAGCTTGTCGGCGTCGCGCCGCGTCGTCTCGCTGCGGCTGAATTGCAGGTCCACGTTGGCGCCCGCCTGGCGCAGCCAGATGGAACGCTCGGTCCGCCGCAGCACGCGGAAGCCGAGCTGCGTCACCAGCATCTCCACCACCGTCTCGAAATGGCGGGGGTCGAGCCGGTTGGCGACGTGGTTGAGGCGCATCAGTAGCCGACCTTGCGGTCCACCACCTGGCGCAGCGGCCTGCCATCCAGGAAATGGCCGAGATTCTCGGCCAGCAGCTTCGCCACCACCTGGTCGCGCTGCGGGTGCATGCCGCCCATATGCGGCACCACCAGGATGCCGGGCGTGGTCCAGAAGGGATGGGTGGCGGGCAGCGGCTCCTCGCGGAACACGTCCAGCACCGCGCCGCCGAGGTGCTTGTCGCCGACGGCGGCGATCAGGTCGGCATCGACGATCGCCTGGCCGCGGCCGAAATTCAGCAGCCAGGCGCCCTGCTTCATGCGGCCCAGACGGTCCGCATTCATGAAATTCTCGGTCTCCGGCGTCGCCGGCAGCAGCAGCAGGACATAGTCGGCGCGGGCCAGCACCTCGTCGGTGCGCTCGGGCGGCAGGACCTCCACCCCCGGCAGCGGCGCCGGGTTGCGGCGGGTGCCGATCACCTGCATGCGCAGCGCCACGGCCAGCCGCGCCACCTCCTGCCCGATCGCGCCGAGGCCGAGGATGCCGAGGGTCTTGCCGTTCAGCGGGGTCGCCACCCGCCGGGTCCAGCGGCTTGCCTTCTGGTCCTCGGCGATGGCGGCATAAGGCTTGGCGATGTGGAACAGCGCGCCGAGGATGTTCTCCGGCATCGACTCGCCATGCGTGCCGCGGGCGCAGGTCAGGATCAGCCCGGGCGGCAGGTCGGGCAGCGCCAGCCAGCCCTCGACGCCGGCGGTCAGGGACTGCGCCCAGCGCAGCTTCGGCATGCGCGGCAGCAGGCCGGCCGGCACGCCCCAGCCGAGCAGCGCCTCGGTCTCGGCAATCTGTGCCTCGGAGGGCTGCGCCTTGCGCGACAGCGCCTCGACGCGGACGCGAGGGGCGAGGCCGGCGGCGGCGATCGCGGCCTCGTAGGGGCCGGGGGTGTCGGTCCAGAGCAGCAGGCGGATGGGTTCGGGCACGGAGCGATCCTTCTTCTTGGCCGCGAGCCTATCCCCCGCCCGCGCGGCCGGCTACCGGGCGGCGCAGCGCCCAGAAGGCGAGGGACCCGGCGGCATAGGCGACGATGGAGCCGATGAAGGCGACGCGGTAGCTGCCGGAGACGTCGAAGATGAAGCCGGCGCCCCAGGAGCCGATGGCGGCGCCGAGCCCCGAGCCGATGGTGATGACGCCGAGGATGGTGCCCAGCCGCGGCCCGGGAAAGAGGTCGGCGGTCTTGGCGGTGATCGCCGGGCCGCGCGCGCCCCAGGTCAGGCCGAAGAAGCAGGCATGCAGCCAGAGCAGCAGGTGGTCGCCCGGCTCGGTGATCGCCAGCGCGCAGAACACGCCGACGATCGAGATGCCATAGGCCAGCAGCGCCGAATACTCGCGGCCGATGTAGTCGGACAGGGTCCCGGTCGCGATCACCCCCGGCATCGCCAGGAAGGCGCCCATCCCCAGCACCCCGGCGGCGTACAACGGATCGAAGCCGACATCGACGGCGAAGGCGATCTGGTGCAGCGAGACCAGGAAGCTGCCGATGCTGGTGCACATGTAGACGAAGAACAGCAGCCAGAATTGCGGCGTGCGGATCGCCTCGGCCAGGGTCCAGGCATGGTCGCCGGCAACGGCCGCCGGGGCGGCCCGGCCGGCGGCGTTGCGGCGGTCGAAGAACAGGGCCAAGGGGAGCAGCACCAGGGCGGCCACCGCGGCCGAAACCATGTAGGCGCCGCGCCAGCCGAGCCCGGTGATCAGCACCTGGGCCGCGGGGGCGGAGGCGGCGCGGCCGAAGCCGTTGGCCGATTGCAGGACCGAGATCGCCATGCCGCGCCGGGTCGGGAACAGCCGCGACGCCAGGGGCACGAAGACCAGCAGGCCGACGCAATTCGCCCCGAAGGTCATCACCACGCCATAGAGCAGCACCACCTGCCACAGCGCATCCGCCTGGGCGCTGCCGACCAGGCCGATGACCAGCAGCGCGGTGCCCAGCAGCACCATCCGCCGCGTTCCCAACCGGTCCACCAGGTTGCCGATGAAGGGCGAGCTGAAGCCGCCGACCAGCTGCCCGACCGAATAGGCCAGCGAGGATTCCGCCCGCGTCCAGCCGAAATCGGCGACGAAGGCCAGCAGGAAGACGGTGTAGGAATGCATCACGCTGGCGCCGACCGTGAAGGCCAGGAAGGCGCTGCCCAGGATCAGCCAGGCGCGGCCGGTGCTGGGCGGTACGGTCGGGGGGGACATCCGCGCATGCTAGGTGCGGCCGCCGCGCCGAGTCCAATCGGGGCGATAATTGCAGAGCCGCCGCATCGGGGTCTAACCTCGCGCCGGACCGGTCCCGCATGCCGCCGGTCCAGGGGAAACGAACCGAACAGACCGCGCCCCGCCCGCCATGGCATGCAGGAGCGACGTCAAGATGTCCGCCTCGCTGGAAGCATCGGCCGAAGCCGAACAGGCCCTGGATTACGACGCCATCGTCATCGGCGCCGGCATGTCGGGGATGTTCCAGCTGCTCCGGCTGCGCGAGATGGGAATGAAGGCGCGGGTCTTCGAGGCCGGGACCGGCGTCGGCGGCACCTGGTACTGGAACCGCTATCCCGGCGCCCGCTTCGACTCGGAAAGCTATTCCTACGGCTTCTCCTTTTCCAAGGAGCTGCTCGAGGAATGGAACTGGTCCGAGCATTTCGCGCCGCAGCCGGAGACGCTGCGCTACCTCAACATGGTGGCCGACAAATTCGACCTCCGCCGCGACATCCAGTTCCGCGCCCGCGTCGCCGCCGCGCATTGGGACGAGGCCGCGCGGCACTGGGCGGTGACGCTGGAGGACGGCAGCCGCCACGTCTCCCGCTACCTGATCACCGCGATCGGCGTGCTCTCGGCGCCGACCCTGCCGCGGTTCGAAGGCATGGACAGCTTCCGCGGCCTGGCCTTCCATACCGCCCGCTGGCCGCATGAGCCGATCGACTTCGCGGGCAAGCGGGTGGCGGTCATCGGCACCGGCGCGACCGGCGTGCAGACCATCCAGGAAGTGGCCAAGACCGCCGGCCACCTGACCATCTTCCAGCGCACGCCCAATTGGTGCGCGCCGCTGCACAACCGCAAGATCACCGATGAGGAGCAGGCGAAGATCAGGGCGGACTACCCCGCCATGTTCCAGCGCTGCCAGGAGACCTTCTCCTGCTTCCTGCACACCCCCGACCCGCGCGGCACCTTCGAGGTGACGAAGGAGGAGCGCGAGGCCTTCTACGAGGAACTCTATGCCTCCCCCGGCTTATGCATCTGGGTGGGGAACTTCAAGGACACCCTGACCGACCGGGCGGCGAACAAGGAGATCTCGGACTTCGTCGCCCGCAAGATCCGCCAGCGGGTCAAGGACCCCCGGGTGGCGGAGATGCTGATCCCGACGAACCACGGCTTCGGCACCCGCCGCGTGCCGCTCGAGACCAGGTACTACGAGGTCTACAACCAGCCGAACGTGCTGCTGGTGGACAGCAAGGCGACGCCGATCCAGGCGATCACCCCGACCGGCCTCAGGACCACCGAGGCCGAGTACGAATTCGACATCATCATCTACGCCACCGGCTTCGATGCGCTGACCGGCGCCTTCGACCGCATCGACATCCGCGGCGAGGGCGGCCTGCCGCTGAAGCAGAAATGGGCGCAGGGCGCGCAGACCATGCTGGGCATGCTGGTGGAGGATTTCCCCAACATGTTCATGCTGCTCGGCCCACATACCGCGCTGGGCAACATCCCGCGCAGCATCGAGTACAACGTCGAATGGGTCGCGGCCCTGCTGCGCCACATGCAGGCAAGCGGCCTGACCCGGGCGGAAGCCAGCGCCCAGGCCGTCGCCGCCTGGACCGAGCATGTGAAGCAGATTGGCGCCGGCCTGCTGACCAATGAGGTCGACAGCTGGATGACCGGGGTGAACCGCAACGTCGAGGGCAAGGAGACCCGCATCATCGCCCGCTACAGCGGCAGCGCGCCGGACTACCGCGCCTGGTGCGACCGGGTGGCGGCCGAGGGCTACCGCGACCTGGCGCTGTCCTGATGCCGGGCATCGACGCCGTCCTGCGCCGGGCCGTGGACGGCGGCGCGGTCCCCGGCGTGGTGGCGATGGCCGCCGACCGCAGCGGCACGACGTACCAGGGCGCCTTCGGCCGGCGCGACCTCGACGCGGCGGCGCCAATGACGCTGGATACCGTGTTCTGGATCGCCTCGATGACCAAGGCGATCACCTCGGTCGCCGCGATGCAGTTGGTGGAGGAGCAGCGGCTCGACCTCGACGCGCCGCTCGGGCCGCTGCTGCCGCATCTGGCCGCGCCGCAGGTGCTGGAAGGCTTTGATGAGGCCGGCGCGCCGGTCCTGCGTCCGGCCAGGCAGCCGGTCACCCTGCGGCGGCTGCTGACCCATACCGCCGGCTTCACCTACAACACCTGGAACCCGGAGATGGGCCGCTACATGGCGGCCAGCGGCCTGCTGGCGCCGCGCAGCGGCAAGCTGGAAGCGCTGCGCGCGCCGCTGGTCTTCGACCCCGGCGAGCGGTGGGAGTACAGCATCGCCACCGACTGGGTCGGCCAGGCGGTGGAGGCCGCCAGCGGGGAGCGGCTGGAACACTATGTCCGCGACCGTATCCTGGCGCCGCTCGGCATGGTGGACAGCGGCTTCGTCCCCGGCCCGGCGCAGCAGGCCCGCCGCGCCCGCGTCCACCAGCGCGCGGCGGACGGCAGCCTCATGCCGATCGACTTCACCCTGCCGGAGAACCCGGAATTCTACGGCGGCGGCGGCGGGCTGCTCTCGACCGGGCCGGACTATCTCTGCTTCCTCCGCATGCTGCTGAACGGCGGCACGCTTGACGGCGTGCAGGTGCTGCGGCCGGAGACGGTGGCGGAGATGGGCCGCAACCAGATCGGCGCGCTGGACTTCCGCCCGCTGCGCAGCGCCATGCCGGCGATGTCGAACGATTGCGACCCCTTCCCCGGCATGGCCTGCAAATGGGGCCTCGGCTTCCTGATCAACGGGGCCGACGTGCCGGGCCGTCGCGCCGCCGGCAGCCTGGCCTGGGCGGGTCTCGGCAATACCTGGTTCTGGCTCGACCCGCGCAGCGGCATCGCCGGCCTGCTGCTGACGCAGATCCTGCCCTTCGCCGATGCCGCGGTGCTGGACGTGTTCGCGGCGTTCGAGACGGCGGTCTATGCCGGGCGCGCCGGCTGACGGAATCGTCGCGGTCGCCCCGCTGCCTCGCTAGGCTGCGGGAAAACCGCCTGGGGAGGCCACGCCATGTTCCGTCCCACCCGCCGCGCCCTGCTGGCAGCGCCCGCGCTGCTGCCCGGCCTTGCCGCGGCGCAGTCCTTTCCAGCGCGGACGATCACCTGGATCGTCCCCTTCGCCGCCGGCGGCATCACCGATACCAGCGCCCGCACCCTGGCGCAGCGCATGGGGGTCAGCCTCGGCCAGTCTGTGGTGGTGGAGAACCGGCCCGGCGCCGGCGGCACCATCGGGGCGGAGGCCGTCGCCCGCTCCACCCCCGATGGCTATACCCTGCTCTATGGCAGCCAGGGGCCGATGGCGGCAGCATCCGCCATGTTCCCCGCGCTGCGCTACGACCCGCAGCGGGATTTCGCACCGGTGCACGGGCTCGGCGCCTCGCCGCACCTGATCGTCGCCGCGCCCGACCGGCCCTGGCGCAGCCTGCCGGACCTGGTCGCGGCGGCGCGGGCGCGGCCGGACGGGCTGACCTATGCCTCGGTCGGCGTCGGCACCTCGCCGCACCTGGCCGCCGAGACGCTGCAGCAGGCGACCGGCATCCGCATGGTCCATGCGCCCTATGCCAACGGCACCCAGGCGCTGAACGACGTCATCGGCGGAAGGCTGGACGTGATGTGGGACTACCCGCTGACCAGCCTGGGGCATGTCCGCGAGGGCCGGCTGCGGGCGCTGGCGGTGACGGACAGCGCCCGGGTGCGGCTGGCGCCCGAGGTGCCGACGGTGGCCGAGGCCGGGCTGCCCGGCGCGGAAGCGGTGCCCTGGGCCGGGTTGTTCGTCGCCGCCCGCACCCCGCCCGAGGCCATCGCCCGCCTGGCCGCCGCGATGCGGGAGGCGATGGGCGACCGGCGGGTGCAGGAGTTCTTCGACGGCACCGCGACGGTGCTCTGGCCGCAGATGGGCACGCCCGAGCTCCGCGCCTTCCTGGCCGAGGAGGTGCCACGCGTGGCGGGCCTCATCGCCCGGTCCGGCGCCAAACCCGGATAGCCGGCTATCGAAGGGGCTATGCCGGCCGCACTTCCCGGCGTAGCGTCGTTGCAAGCCCCGCACCTGACCAGGGCGGCAGCCCGTGGACGCGGGCGGCGACCGCTGGCCGTATGGGGCACCGGAAACGATCACGGGAACGAGAATGACCGACATCCGATACTTGGCGGCGCAGACGCTGGACGAAGCCGTCGGCGCCTTCGCGGCGGCGCAGGGCGCCGCCCGCATCCTGGCCGGCGGCACCGACCTGCTGGTGCAGATGCGCGCCGGCACGGCGAAGCCCGGCCTCATCGTCGACATCAAAAAGATCGCCGAAATGACCGAGATCGTGCAGACGCCGGAGGGCGGCTTCCGCATCGGCGCCGCGGTCTCCGGCGCTAAGCTCGCCGAGCACAAGGGCTTCGGCAAGGCCTGGCCGGGGGTGCTGGAGGCGATCAACCTGATCGGCTCGAAGCAGGTGCAGGGCCGCGCCTCGCCGGGCGGCAACCTCTGCAACGGCTCGCCGGCCGGGGACAGCGTGCCGGCGATGATCGCGGCCGGGGCGGTGGTGACGGTGCAGGGCCCGGAGGGGCGACGGACCATGCCGGTGGAAGCGGTCCCGGCCGGGCCGGGCCGCACCACCCTCAAGCCAGGCGAGATCGTCGTCAGCTTCACCCTGCCGCCGCGCCCGGCCGGTTCCGCGGACGCCTATCTGCGCATGATCCCGCGCACCGAGATGGACATCGCCGTGGTCGGCGTCGGCGTCAGCCTGACCATGCAGGGTGGCGTCGTCACTGCCGCCCGGGTCGGCCTCGGCGCCGTGGCCCCGACCGTGCTGCTGGTGGAGGCCGCCGCCAAGGCGCTGATCGGCAGCCGGCTGGAGGATGCCGCGCTTGACGCCGCCGCCGCGGCCTGCAGCGCCGCCTGCAACCCGATCGACGACAAGCGCGGCACCATCGCCTACCGCACCAAGGTCGCCGGCGTGCTGCTGAAGCGCACCGTCGCCATCGCCGCCGCGCGCGCCGGGGGGAACTGACCCATGTCGAAGAGCCACATCACCACCAGCATCAACGGCGAGCCGGTGGAATTCCTCGCCGATCCGGGCAGCAGCCTGCTCGACGTGCTGCGCAACACGCTGGGCCTGACCGGCACCAAGGAAGGTTGCGGCACCGGCGACTGCGGCGCCTGCAGCGTCACCGTGGACGGCCGGCTGGTCTGTGCCTGCCTGGTCCTGGCGGTCGAGGCCGAGGGCGCCGAGATCGGCACCATCGAGGGCATGGCGAAGGGCGAGACGCTGCACCCGCTGCAGCAGAAGTTCCTGGAGATGGCCGCGCTGCAATGCGGCATCTGCACGCCGGGCGTGCTGATCTCGGCCCGCGCCCTGCTGGAGAAGAACCCGAACCCGACCGAGACCGAGGTGCGCTTCGGCCTGGCCGGCAACCTGTGCCGCTGCACGGGCTACGACAAGATCGTCCGCGCGGTGCTCGAGACCGCCGCCGAGATGCGGGAGACCGTCTGATGAACGTCATCACCGACAAGCTGCACGTCGAAGACAACAAGTGGATCGGCAGCCGCACCATCCGCCCCGACGGCGCCGACAAGGTGACGGGACGCGCGACCTACGCCGCCGACAACACCATGCCGGGCATGATCTGGGGCAAGGTGCTGCGCAGCCCGCATGCGCATGCCCGGATCCGGTCGATCGACACCAGCAAGGCGGAAGCCCTGCCGGGCGTGAAGGCGGTGGTGACGGCGAAGGACATCGTCGACTTCCCGCTCGAGACATCCGTGATGCTCGGCATCCAGGACATGCGCTGGATGTGCCGCAACGTGATGGCGCGGGAGAAGGCGCTGTTCCACGGCCATCCCATCGCCGCGGTCGCCGCGATCTCCGAGGAGGTGGCGGCCGCCGCCTGCGCGCTGATCGTGGTGGACTACGAGGTGCTGCCACATGTCATCGAGATCGAGGACGCGATCAAGCCGGACGCGCCGATCCTGCATGACTTCGCCAAGTTCGAGGGCAAGCCGTCCAACATCGCCGGCACGATGACCGCCAAGCTGGGCGACGTGGAGGCCGGCTTCGCCGAGGCCGACATCATCGTCGAGCGGACCTTCCGCACCCGGCCGATCCACCAGGGCTATATCGAGCCGCAGGCCTGCACCGTCAGCTACTCGGCCGACGGCAAGGCGACGATCTGGAGCAGCAGCCAGGGCCAGTTCATGGTCCGCGCCATGACCTCCCTGCTGACCGGGGTTTCCCAGAGCAATATCCGGGCGATTCCGGCCGAGATCGGCGGCGGCTTCGGCGCCAAGACCATCATCTACCTCGAGCCCGTCGCCCTGCTGCTGTCGAAGAAGTCGGGCCGCCCGGTGAAGATGGTGATGACCCGGGAGGAGGTGATGCGGGCGACCGGCCCGACCTCCGGGTCGTTCAGCACGGTCAAGATCGGCGCCAAGAAGGACGGCACCTTCGTCGCCGCCAAGGGCGACTTCTACATCCAGGCGGGCTGCCTGCCGGGCGGGCCGCTGCGCGGGCCGGTCGGCTGTTCCTTCGCGCCGTACGAGATCGCCAACGTGCTCTCGGTCGGCTACGACGTCGTCTCCAACCGCTCCAAGGTCGCGGCCTACCGGGCGCCGGGCGCGCCGCTCGGCGCCTATGCGACCGAATGCGTGGTGGACGAGATCGCCGAGAAGCTGGGCATGGACCGGCTGGAGATCCGCCTGAAGAACACCGCGAAGCCCGGCTCGAAGGCCGCCTATGGCGCCACCTTCGGCAAGGTGACCTTCGAGGAGACGATCGAGTCCATCCGCGACCACGACCACTACAAGGCGCCGCTCGACCGCAACCCGCGCCCCGGCGTGAAGCGTGGCCGCGGGGTGGCCTCCGGCTTCTGGTACAATGCCGGCGGCGAATCCTCGGCCCAGCTCAACATCACCGAGGACGGCAACGTGGTGGTCACCACCGGCCACCCCGACGTCGGCGGCTCGCGTGCCTCGATCGCCAACGTCACCGCGGAGCTGCTGGGCATCGACCACAGCCGCGTCTCGGTGCTGATCGGCGACACCGCCAGCATCGGCTACAGCAACCTCACGGGCGGCAGCCGCGTCACCTTCGCCTCCGCCATGGTGGTGACGCAGTCGGCCGAGAAGGTGATCGGCCAGCTGAAGGAGCGCGCCGCGAAGCTCTGGAAGATCGACCCCGAGGCGGTGAACTGGGAGAATGGCGAGGCCTCCCCGGCCGGGCCGAATGCCGGCAAGTTCCCGCCGCTGACGCTGGCCGACCTGGCCGCCAAGGCGACCGAGACCGGCGGGCCGATCGGCGCCGGCGTGCAGCTCAACACCGTGGGCGCTGATCCGGGCTTCGCCACCCATGTGGTGGACGTGGAGGTGGACGTCGATCTCGGCATCGTCCGGGTGCTGCGCTACACCGCGGCGCAGGATGTGGGACGCGCCCTGCATCCGAGCTACGTGGAAGGCCAGATCCAGGGCGGCGTCGTCCAGGGCATCGGCTGGGCGCTGTCGGAGGAATACCTCTACGACAGGAACGGCAAGCTCGATAACGCCGGCTTCCTCGACTACCGGATGCCGGTCTGCTCCGACGTCCCGATGATCGAGGCGGTGATGCTGGAGATCCCCAACCCGAAGCACCCGCAGGGCGTGCGCGGCGTGGGCGAGGCGCCGATCGTGCCGCCGCTCGCGGCGATCGCCAATGCCATCTACGACGCGCTCGGCAAGCGGTTCTACGCGCTGCCGATGTCGCCGCCGAAGGTGCTGGCGCGGCTCAACGAGGCTTGAAGATTGGGGAGGAAAAAGCATTTCCTCCCCAAACCCCACCTTTGCTTTTTGTGGGTTGGCACCTACCGCGCGGCAAGTGCCGACTCACAGAAATAGATGAGGGGGCCTGGGGGAGAATACCTTCTCCCCCAGCCTTCCTTGTTTTCAGGCGGCGTCGGCCAGCACCATATCCGCCGCCTTCTCGCCGATCATGATGCTCGGCGCATTGGTGTTGCCCGAGGTCAGCGTCGGCATGATGGACGCATCCGCCACGCGCAGCCCGGCGATGCCGTGCACCCGCAGCCGCGCATCCACCACTGCCATCGCATCCGTGCCCATCCTGCACGTACCCACGGGATGGTAGGTCGTCTCCGCCGCGCGCTTCACCCAGGCGATGATCTCGTCGTCCCGCGTGAAATCCACGCCGGGCGCGATCTCGCTCAGTTGCAGCTTCGCCATGCTGGGCGCGGTCATGATGCGGCGGGCGAGGCGGATCGCCTTGACCGTCAGCTCCGCATCCACCGGCGAGGAGAGAAAGTTGAAATTGATCGCCGGCGGCCGATGCGGGTCGGCGGCTGTGACGTGGATGCTGCCGCGGCTTTCGGGCCGCATCGGATGCGCGTAGCAGGTCATGCCCGATTGCGCCGACAGCCGCGGGCCCCGCGGCCCCGGCTCCATCAGCATCGGCACCCAGCCGAGCAGCAGGTCCGGCGCCTCCAGCCCCTCGCGCGACCGCAGGAAGGCGCGCAACGGCGCGCCGACCATGCTCAGCATGCCGCCGCGGGTGAGGGCGAAGCGCATCGCCTGGCCGACCAGGCCGAGGCCGCGCCCGCGGTCGTTGAAGGTGTAGCCCTTCGCGCCGACCGCCCAGCGGGTGCGCGGCGCATAGTGGTCGCGCAGGTTCTCGCCGACGCCGGGCAGCGCCTGGCGCACCTCGATGCCGAGGCCGCGCAGGCGGTCCGGCTGGCCGATGCCCGACAGCTCGAGCAATTGCGGCGAGTTGATCGAGCCGCCGCTGACCACCACCTCGCGCCCCGCGCGCGCCTCGCGCGCCACGCCGCCGACGGAATAGCGGACGCCGGTGCAGCGCGTGCCGTCCAGCAGCAGCGCCTCGGCCAGCGCGCCGGTCTCGATATGCAGGTTGGGGCGGCGGCGGGCGGGCGCCAGGTAGCAGGCGGCGGTGGACATGCGGCGGCCGCCGGCGATGGTCGCCTGGCTCATCGCGATGCCGTCCTGCGTGGCGCCGTTGTAGTCCGGGTTGTGCGGGATGCCGAGCTCGGCCGCGGCGGCGATGACGGCGGCGTAGATCGGGTCGTCGGGCTTCGGGTTGGTGACGCGCAGCGGGCCGTCGCGGCCGCGGAAGGCATCGTCGCCGCCGCCCTCGTAGCGCTCCATCCGGCGGAAGAAGGGCAGCACGTCCGCGTAGCTCCAGCCGGGATTGCCGAGCTGCGCCCAGGTGTCGAAATCCTGGCGCTGGCCGCGCACGAAGGCGAGGCCGTTGAGCGCGCTGGACCCGCCCAGCATGCGGCCGCGCGGCACGGGGATGCGGCGGCCGTTGGTCGCCGGCTCGGGCTCGGACGCATACAGCCAGTTGACCGCGGGGTTGGTCAGCATCCGGGCATAGCCGATCGGGACATGCGTCCAGACATGACCGGGCGGCCCGGCTTCCAGCAGCAGCACGCGGTGCGCCGGATCGGCGGACAGCCGGTTGGCGACCACCGCCCCGGCGGATCCCGCGCCGACCACGATGTAGTCGTAGGTGTTCATCTTGTTCTTGGACCCCGCGACCTGGCTTCCATCAAGCCAAGCCGCGGATACCGGCCCCGTCAATCCTTCGCCGGGATCGCACCTTCCTTCACCAGGACCTCGTGTGCCGCCTTGAAGGCATCGAGCCCGGCGGGGATGCCGCAATAGGCGGTGGCGTGCAGCAGCGCGGCCTTGATCTCCTCGACCGTGATGCCGTTGTTCAGCGCGCCCTTCACGTGCAGCTTCAGCTCATGCGGCCGGCCGAGCGCGGTCAGCATGGCCAGGTTCATCATCGATCGTGTCCGGCGGTCCAGCGCCGGGTCACCCCAGGCCCAGCCCCAGCCCCAGGCGGTCGCCGCCCGCTGGATGCCCATCATGAAGTCGTCGGCCGAGCCCAGCGAGCGGTCCACGTAGTCGCTGCCGAGCACGCTGCGGCGGATGGGCAGGCCCTTGTCGAACAATGCGCTGTCGTCGCTCATCGATGTTTCCTCCGGTGGATTGGCCAGGGTGCGGAGCACGGGCGCGCACGGCAACCCCATTGCGGCGATTTCCATCCCGCGGCAGCGTCGGCCTCCATCGCGGAGGACGCGCAGCATGGCATCGCGTGACACCGACCTCATCCTCGGACTGGACCATATCACCCTGGTGGTGGAGGCGCTGGACGCCACCGTCGCGGCCTATGAATCGCTGTTCGCGCAGGGCTGCACGGCGCGGGGCGAGGCGGCGGGGCTCGAATGGGCGCGCTTCGCGCTGGCGAATACCGCCCTGGTGCTGGTGGCGCCGCGGGGCGAGGCGACCGCACTGGCGCGGCAGGTGGCGCAGCGGCCGGAGGGCGCGCGCGCGGCGCTCGGCGCGCTGGGCTTCGCGGCGGCGGACCCGGACGGCGCGGCGCGGCTGCTGGAACGCCGCGGCCTGCCGGCTGCCGGCCCGGCCTTGCCCTGGCTGGACCGCCAGGCGGTGCCGCTGCTGCCGGATGCCGCGCGCGGCCTGCACATGCTGCTGACGCCGCCTGGCCCTTCCGCCGCATCCGAGACGCGGCTCGACCACGCGGTGATCCGCAGCGGCGATCCGGACCGCACCATCGCCCTGCTCGCCGGCAGGCTGGGGCTTGAACTGCGGCTCGACCGCAGCAACCCCGCCTGGGGCACGCGGCTGCTGTTCTTCCGCTGCGGCGACCTGGTGGTGGAGGTCTCGCACGAGCTCGCCGGCGGCATCACCGATGCGCCCGATACCATCTGGGGCCTGACCTGGCGGGTGCCGGATGTCGGCGCCACCCATGCGCGGCTGGAGGCGGCGGGGGTGCCGGTCTCGCCGCTGCGGGTCGGGCGGAAGCCGGGCACGCGGCTCTTCACCATCCGCGACCACGCCGCGGAAGTACCCACCGCCTTCATCGGCGCCTAGCGTCCTGCCCCCGATGGCCACCGCATGTCGCGGCGGGCGGCGGCAATAGGCAGGCCGCTGCAGCGATCAGGCGAAGGCGCGGATCACCGTCTCGCCGAAGCGCGGCAGGCTGTCCTCCAGGTCCGGCATGAAGCGGCCGACCGGCAGGACCACGCGGTCGATGCCCTGCCGCCGCCGTGCCTCCACCGCCGCCAGCGGATCCTCGCCGGACCCCGGCAGCGCGCCGGGGCAACCGCCGAGCATCTCGATCGCCGCCGGGTCGCGCCCGGCCTCGGCCGCGGCACGGCGCGCCACGTCGAGCAGCGGCATGGTGTCCACCTGCGCGCCGATCGAGGGGAAGAACCCGTCGCCCAGGCGCCCGGCGCGGCGCGCCGCTGCCTCGGAATGGCCGCCGACGATGATGGGCACCGCGCGCGCCGCCGGCCGCGGGCTGCAGCTGACGCCCTGGAAGCGGACGAACTCGCCGGCATGGCTGGCGCTCTCGTCGCGCCACAGCGCGCGCATGGCGGCGAGGTAGTCGTCGGCGCGGCGGCCGCGCGCGGCGAAGGGCACGCCCAGCGCCTCGAACTCCTCCTTCAGCCAGCCGACGCCGATGCCCAGCTCGATCCGCCCGCCGCTCATGACATCCAGCGTCGCCACCTGCTTGGCCAGGACCAGCGGGTTGCGCAGCGGCAGGATGATGACGCCGGTCATCAGCCGCAGCCGCGTGGTCGCGGCGGCGGCGAAGGCCATCCAGATCAGCGGGTCCGGCATGGCGGAGAACTGGTTGCCCGGCAGCCGCCCGCCCGCGGCATAGGGGTAGGTGCTGTCATAGGCATCCGGCAGCACCACGTGGTCCACCGCGAAGACGGAATCGAAGCCGGCGGCCTCGGCCAGCCGCGCCAGCCGGGCGGCGCCAGCGCCGTCCGGGAAGGTGTTGTTGCCGAAATGCAGCGCGAATTTCATCGCTCGCTTCCCCCTGAGCGCGCCCAGCATGGGACGAGGCGCGGAGCGGCGTCTAGAAGCGCTCCGCCCGGTAGGGCGCGGGGCTGACGAAAGGCGCCTCGCCGCACATCATCTCGGCCAACAGCCGGCCCGTGGTCGGCCCGAGCGTCAGGCCCTGATGCGCATGGCCGAAGGCGCACCAGGCGCCGGGCTGCCCGGGCAGCTTGCCGATGATCGGCAGCATGTCCGGCGTGCAGGGCCGCACGCCCATCCAGGGCGCGGATTCCACGCGGTCCGCCAGCGGCAGCAGCGCCCGCGCCGCCGGCTCGGCACGTTCCAGCTGCACCGGCGTGGCCGGCGCATCGGTGCGGGCGAATTCGGCGCCCGTGGTCAGCCTGATGCCGGCCCGCATCGGCGCCAGCAGGAAGCCGCTTTCGGCATCCAGGATCGGCCGGTGCAGCACCGCATTGCCGCGGAGGCCGTAATGCATGTGGTAGCCGCGCTTGCCGAAGATCGGCGGCGCATAGCCGAGCGGCCCGGTCACCTGCCCCGCCGCGGCGCCGAGCGCCACCACCACCTCCGCCGCCTCCACCGGGCCGGCCTCGGTCTGCACCTGCCAGCCCGCGCCGGCGCGGCGCAGCGTGGTGGCGTCGCCGGTCGCCAGCCGGCCACCCTCGGCGGTGAACATGCCCGCGTAAGCCAGCGTCAGCGCATGCGGGTCGCTGACCGAGACGGGGTCGGTCCAGTGGATGGCACCGGCGCGCGCGACCAGCAGGGACGGCTCGGCCGCGGCCAGCGCCGCGCCGTCCAGCGCGGCGAAGCCGACGCCGTAGTCGCGCCGCGCCGTCTCGGCCTGGGCCAGCGCCGTGGCCAGCGCCTCGGGCTGCGAGAAGATCCGCAGCCAGCCGATCGGCCGCAGCAGCGCCATGGCCTCGGTGCCGCGTGCCAGGGCGTAATGCTCATCGAGGCAGGTGGCGATCAGCTTCGCATAGGCCTGCACCGCGCCCAAGTAGCGCGTCGGTTCCGAATTCCACCAGTAGCGCAGCAGCGGGGAGACGAAGCCGGGCAATGCCAGCGGGTGGTAATGCACGTCGGTCGCGCGGTTGCCGGCGATCCGCCGCAGCTCGGCCAGCGCCCGCGGGAAGGGGTGCGGATAGACCGCCTCCCGCTGGATCAGCCCGCCATTGCCGAAGGAGGCGCCCTCGCCCGGGCCGCGGCGGTCGATAAGCACCACGTCGTAGCCGCGCCGGCGCAGGTGCAGCGCGACCGAGACGCCGACCATTCCCGCGCCGAGCACGATGGCAGATTGGGTCATCGGCTCGGTCCATCGCCTCCGGAGTCGCGCACGCTGCGGCGCGGCATGCCACTGGACGCAAGCGGTCCACGGAAACGCCGCGGCGTCAACTCCGCCGGTGCTACAGCCGCAGCAGCGCCGCCGCGGTGCCGCCGGCCAGCTTCGCCATGTCGTCGGGCGCCAGCGCGACGCGGTCGAGGAAGGCGCGGCCCTTGGCGTTCGGCGCATAGGGGTAGTCGACCGAGAACATGATGCGGTCGATGCCGAAGGTCTGCAGCGCCGCCAGGAAGGGCGGCGTGGTGAAGATGCCGCTGGTGGTGATCCAGACCTGCTCCAGGATCGCCCGGCTGATCGGGCGCTGCAGGTGTTCGATGTCGTTGGCGAAGACCTCGTCGGCCCGCGCCAGCATCATCGGCAGCATCTCCCCCATATGGCCGATGATGAGCTTGAGCCTGGGGTGCCGGTCCAGCGTCCCGGCCAGCACCAGCCGCAGCACCTGCAGCGCGGTCTCCTGGTGCCAGCCCCAGCCGGCGGCTTCCAGCACCCGGCCGGCGCCGGCCTCCAGCCCGCCGAAATAGGCCTCGCGCACCGGCGCCGGCGCCAGATGCGGGTGGATGTAGATCGGCACGTCGAGCGCCACCGCCTCGGCCAGCAGGTCGTCATAGGCCGGGTGGTCGAGGAAGCGGCCATCGGTCGTGCCGTTGACCATGGCGCCCTTGAAGCCCAGCGCCCGCACCGCGCGGGTGAGTTCGGCGGCGCAATCCGCGGGGCTGGCCATCGGCAGCACGGCGAAGCCGGCGAAGCGGCCCGGCGCGCGGGCCACCGCCTCGGCCAGGTGGTCGTTCAACGCCGCGGCCAGCGCCACGCCCGCCGGCCCCGGCACCAAATCGGGCCCCGGCCCGGTATTCGACAGCACCTGCAGGTCGATGCCGGCCGCATCCATCAGCGCCAGGCGACGCTCGCCGATCTCGGCGGCGAGTTCCATCGGGTTGGGCGCGCCGGGGGCGACGCGGCGCGGCTGGAAGCCGCGCGCCCGCAGCAGGGCGGCGTCGATCCGCCCGGCCAGGTGCGGCGCGGTGAAGTGTTCCTCGAGCGCGATCACCCGCATGACGTGCCTCCCCCGATGCCGCGCCGAGCCTAGCGGTGGCCTCGCGCCGATGACAACGGCGCCCCCCTTGCCCGCGTGGCGGGGCGGCCGGATGCGCGCGGCCAACAAGCCTGCAGGGTGGTCGGCTCCGCGCCCGATCCAGCACGGCGATGCTCCGCACGCTGCAACCCGCCGGAGCCGCTGCCCCGCATGCTGGCCGCCGGCTCGACGCCGGAGGGATCCCGCGCGTTCATGTCCGCCGTGATCGCCCGCCGGGGCGCGGCGATTGCCGCCCCCGGCACGCGGGCGGAGTGAGCCTCAGCCGGCGCGCAAGGCCCGCAGCCGCGGCATGACATGTGCGGCGAAGCGCCGCATCTCCGGCTCGAAGGGCTGGAACTGCACCAGCAGCGTCTCGACGCCGATCGCATGGAAGGCGGCGATGCGTTCCGCCACCTGGTCGTAGCTGCCGACCAGGCCGGCGGCGGTGCCGCCGTTGGTGCCGACCCGCACCGACTTCGCCATGGTCTGGCGCATCACCACCGCCGGGTCGGTGTTGGCCTTCACATAGGCCTTGATGTCGCCGTCCTGCGCCGCCAGGGCCAGCAGGCGCCGGTAGGCCTGCTCGGCCTCGGCCGCGGTCTCCCGCGCGATGACGAAGGCGGACAGGCCGTAGCGCAGCGGTGGCCCGGGGCGCGGGCGGCGGGCGGCGGGCGACATCCTCGATCAGCGCCCGCACGTCGGCCAGCGGCTGGCCGTTGATGAACCAGACATCGGCCTGCGCCGCGCTCAGCACGCGGGCGGGCTCGGACTCGCCGCCGACATAGATGCGCGGGCGCGGCCGGAAGGTGCCGGCCGGGCGCAGCATGTAGTCGGCGATGCGGAAGTAGCGGCCCTCGTGGTCGACCCGTTCGCCGCGCAGCAGGCGTTCGACCACCGCCAGCCATTCGCCGCCATAGGCGTATCGTTCGTCGTGTTCCAGGAAGGGGATGCCGGCATCGCGGATCTCCTTCTGGTTCCAGGCATTCACCAGGTTGATGGCGAAGCGGCCGCGGCTGATGTGCTCGATCTGCAGGGCCATCTTGGCCAGCACGACGGGGTGGTAGAGCATCGGCTTGATGGCCGCGATGATCTCGATCCGGCTGGTCTCCGCCGCCAGCGCGGCCGAGGCGGTCCAGGCCTCCAATTGGTCGAGGTCCGGCTGGTGCGGGTTGGCGGTGTGCTGCGCCACCAGGGTGCAGTCGTAGCCGAGTTGTTCGGCTTCCAGCACCAGCGCCCGGTTGCGCGGCCAGGAGGCATCGTAGGGCTCCTCCGGGTCGTGCAGCGCCGCCCGGTTGCCATGCACCAGGGCCCAGATGCCGATGCGCAGCGGAAGCGTCATTGCCGGTGGTCCCCAAGTGCCGGACGGCATTCAGCCACATCCGGCGCGGCGCGCGAAGCCGGCGGCAGCGGGGTCGCAAGGCTTGCATACAAGTGTGTGCGGCTGCGTTGACTCCCGCCGCCGGGCCGTGGAAGCATCTCGCCAAGGCCGGCGGGGCGCGACCCCGCGGCGTGGGGAAACGAACATGACGACGACGGTCGCCGGCCGCGCCTACCTCATCACCGGGGGCGCCAGCCTCATCGGCTCGCACATCGCCGACCAGCTCCTCGACCAGGGCGCCGCCGAGATCCGCCTGCTCGACAATTTCGCGCTCGGCACGCCGGAGACCATCGCCCACCTGGTCGGCGACCCGCGCATCAACCTGGTGCGCGGCGATATCCTGCGGCTGAACGAGCTGATCGACGCGACCGCCGGGGTCGACGGCATCTTCGCCCTGGCCGGCTTCCTCACCCTGCCCTTCACCCAGAACTCGCCGCTCGGCGTCGCGGTGAACACGACGGGCGTGGCCAACACGCTGGAGGCGGCGCGGATCGCCCGCGCCCGCCACGTGGTCTTCGCCTCCTCCGTCGCCGCCTATGGCAACACGGTGGCCGAGGTGCTGGACGAGGACTGCGCGACCACCATGGCCAGCGTCTCCCCCGGCGCCGCGGTCTATGGCACCACCAAGCTGCTCGGGGAACAACTCGGCCTGCTCTACGCCCAGCGGCACGGGATCGGGTTCAGCGCCATGCGCTTCTCCTCCGTGTATGGGGAACGCCAGCATGCCCGCGCGGTGAACGCCAACTTCATCGCCGAGACGCATGACCGCATCCGCCGCGGCGAACGCCCGGTCATCGTCGGCGACGGGCGGGAGGTGCACGACTATGTCCATGTCACCGATGTCGCCGCCGGCTGCATCGCGGCGATGCTGCGTGGCCGGGGCGGCCAGGTGCTCAATCTCTGCACCGGGGTCGACACAACCCATGCCGATCTGGTCGGGACGCTGCTGGAAGTCTGTGGCGCCGGCGGCCTGCAGTTGGACTACCGGCCCGATACCCGCACGGTGAAGTCGGCCGGCGGCACCCATCTCGGCTTCTCCCCGGCCAAGGCACGGCGGGAGATCGGCTGGGAGGCGGCGGTCGGCCTCCGCGCCGGCCTCGCCCGCTATGTCGCGTGGCGCGATGCGCACGAGCCGGCGGGCAAGGCGGCGTAGCATGACCCATCCGGCCGGCCACGCCACCGACATCGCCGGATTTGCCGCCGGCCTGGACTATGCGGCGATCCCCGAGGCGGTGCGCGAGCGCGCCCGCATCCAGATGCTGGACGCCGTCGGCGTCGGCTTCGCCGCCAACGCCTTCCCCTTCGCCGCCAAGGCGATGGCGGGCATCGCCGCGCTGGGCGGGGCCGGCGAATGCAGCGTCGTCGGCCGGCCGGAACGCCTGCCCCTGCGCGACGCCGCGCTGGCCAACGGCGTGCTGATGCACGGGCTCGACTTCGACGACACGCATCTGGCCAGCATCGTCCATGCCAGCGTCGCCACCCTGCCCTGCGCCCTGGCGCTGGGCGAGCATCTCGACGCCGACGGCGAGACGCTGATGGCGGCCTATGTGGCGGGAATGGAGGTCGCCATCCGCATCGGCCTCGCCGCCCGCGGTGGCTTCCACCATGCCGGCTTCCACGGCACCGGGGTGATCGCGCATTTCAGCAGCACCGTCGTCGCCGCCCGGCTGCTGGGGCTGACCGCGGCGCAGCTGGTCTCGGCGCAGGGGATCGCCGCCAGCACGGCCTCCGGCGTGCAGGTCTTCCTGGAGGAAGGCGCCTGGACCAAGCGCTTCCACCCGGGCTGGGGCGCGGTCGCCGGCATCACCGCGGCGACCCTGGCCAAGCACGGCTTCGTCGGCCCGACCCGGCCTTACGAGGGCAAGTTCGGCCTGTTCCAGTCGCATCTCCAGGCGCATTTGCAGGATGCGGACCTGGCGCAGCTCTCGGCCGGGCTCGGCACCGACTGGAAGCTGGCGGAGACGGCGATCAAGCCCTACCCGGTCTGCCACTTCGCCCATGGTGCGGCGGATGCCGCCATCGCGCTGCAGGCCGAGGGACTGGACGTCGACGCCATCCGGTCCATCCGCATCCTGCTGCCGGCGCCGACCCTGCCCATCATCGCCGAGCCGGTTGCCGCCAAGGCGCGGCCGCAGACCGAATACGCCGCCAAGTTCAGCGCCCCCTTCATCGTCGCCACCTGTCTCAGGCTCGGCCATTTCGGCCTGGGCGAACTGCGGCCCGCGGCAATGGCGGACGAGCGCACTTTGGCGCTGTGCGCCCGCACCACCTGCGCGGCGGACCCCGAGACCGGCTACCCCGATTACTTCTCCGGCGGCGTCGAGCTGGAGATGCAGGACGGCAGCCGCCGGCGCCACCATGTGCGGGTCAACAGCGGGGCCGGCGAGCGCCAGTTGGACCGCGACGGCGCGTTGCGGAAATACAGCCTCGCGGCCGGGCTGCACCTGACGCCGGAGCGCGCCCGGGCGGCGGCCGAGGCGGTGCTGGCGATCGACCGACAGCCGGTGCGCGCCACCATGCGCAGCCTGGGAGGTGCGTGAGATGGAGGAAGCGCGGCAAGGCCAGGGAGGAAGTATCCTCCCTGGACCCTCCTCTATTTCTGTGGGTCGGCATTCGCTGCGCGGCAGGTGCCAAGCCTACGAGAAGGCAGGGTGGGGTTTGGGGAGGGAACACTTTTCCCTCCCCGGCCTTGCCCCGCTCTCCCGCCGCGCCTTGCTGGCCTTGCCCGCGCTGCTGGCCGCCGGCCGCGCCCGGGCCGCCTGGCCGGAGCGCCCGATCCGCCTGATCGTGCCCTTCCCGGCGGGCAGCGGCACCGACATCCTCGCCCGCATGCTGGCCGACCCGCTCGGCCGTGCCCTGGGCCAGGCGGTGGTGCTGGAGAACCGGCCGGGCGCCAATGGCGTGGTCGGCGCCGAGGCCGCGGCCAAGGCGCCGGCGGATGGCTATACGCTGATGATGATGGGCACCTCGGTCGGCGCCATCAATCCGCACACGCTGCGCCGCCTGCCCTACGACCCGCTGCGCGACTTCGCGCCGATCGGCAGCATCGCCGAGACGCCCTATGTGCTGGTGGTGCCGCCCGCCGCGCCAGGCGAGGATCTCGCCGGCTGGATCCGCGCCGTGCGGGGCCGCGACCTCAGCCTCGGCTACGGCAACGCCGGGGGTCACATCATGGGCGCGATGCTGGCCGACATGGCCGGGCTGAAGCTGACCCTGGTGCCGTATCGCGGCAGCACGGAGGCGCTGACGGATGTCTCCACCGGCCGGCTCGACGTCACCTTCGCCGATTTCGGCATCGGGATGCAGCAGGCCGAGGCCGGGCGGGTGCGCGCCCTGGCGCAGAGCCTCGGGCGGCCCTTCCCGCTCTCGCCCGGCGTGCCGCCGCTGGCCGCTACCCTGCCGGGTTTCGATGCCAGCGTGTGGTTCTCCATGGTCGCCCCCGCCGCCACGCCGGCCGCGGTGCTGGCGCGGCTGGAGGCGGCACTGGGCGCCGTGCTGGCCGATGCCGATCTGGGCGCCAGGCTCACCGGCCATGGGCTGGCGCCGCTGCGGCTTTCGGCCGCCGATTTCGGCCGCTTCCTCGAACGGCAGTGGGCGTTGTGGGGGGAGCGTGTGAGGCTGGCTGGCCTCGTGGCGCAGTGACGCCGAAGCGGGATAGCGGCTAGACAGACCCCGCATGAGCATCGACGATCCTGCCGCGGAGTTGGAAGGCCCCGCTTCGCGCGGCCGCAGCCAATGGGCCTATGAACGGCTGCACGAGGCGATCCGCGAGGGCAGCATCGAGCCCGGCCAGCGGACCATGGAGGCCGACATCTCCGCCTGGCTGGGCATCAGCCGCACCCCGGTGCGGGAGGCGATGCGCCGGCTGCAGGCCGAGGGGCTGCTGGAACACGCCCCCGGCGGCGGCCTGTCGGTGGTGATCTACGACCAGCGCGCCATCGCCGAATTCTACGCCGTGCGGGAATCGCTGGAAGGCACCGCAGCGGCCCTGGCGGCGCAGCACGCCGATGCGACCGAGCGCGGCATCCTGCGTGCCATCCTGGAAGGGATGCAGGCGCTGCCCGCGGACCCGCGCACGCATGCGCGGGAGAACGAGGCCTTCCACGAGCATATCTACGGCGCCGCGCACAACCGCTTCCTGCTGAAGAATCTGCGGGCGCTGCTGAATTTCGTCCCCCTGCTGGGCCGCACCACCTACCACGCGCCCGGCCGGGTCGCGACCGCGCTGGCCGAGCACCAGGCGATCGTCGCCGCCATCCTGGCCGGCGACCCGGCGCGGGCGGAGGAGGCGGCGCGGCAGCATATCCGCAGCGCGCTGGAAAGCCGCATGCGGGTGGTGGCGGAGGATGTCCGCGCCGCCGCCCAGCGCCGCGCCGGCCGGCCGCTGCCGACCGGCCCGGCCGACCGCCGCGGGCGCGAGGCGGAGTAGCCTCCCCCCCTGCCCGGCTTGACCGCACACTCGTGTATACATGAGTATGTGCGAAGGGAGAGACCCCGGAGGAAACGCCATGGCCGCCCAGCGCCAGATGACGATGATCGCCTTCCTGCAGGCGCAGAATTGCTCGAACCTGCCGGCCAGCTGGCGTCACCCCGCCTCCGCCACGGATTTCCTGACGCCGGACTACTACCAGCGCATCGGCCGGGTGCTGGAGGACGGCAAATTCCACATGGCCTTCTTCGACGACCGCCTGGCCATGCCGGACATCTATTCCGACGACTACCGCAGCACGGTCGAGAACGGCGTGCGTGCGGTGAAGATGGACCTGGTCTCCATCGTCACCGCGATGGGCTGCGCGACGACGAGGCTCGGCCTCGGCGCCACCTACTCCACCACCTACTACGAGCCGTTCCACGTGGCGCGCACCTTCGCCACGTTGGACCTGATGACCCGCGGCCGCTCGGCCTGGAACATCGTCACCTCGCTGAACGACAGCGAGGCGCTCAACATGGGCAAGACCGAGCACCTGGAGCACGACCTGCGCTACGACCGGGCGGAGGAGTTCATGCAGGTGGTGATGGGCCATTGGGGCGCCTGGGACGACGACGCGCTGATCCTCGACAAGGCGAGCGGCCGTTTCGCCGACGGCGCCAAGGTGCACCGGCTGAACCACGCGGGGAAATACTTCAAGTCGCGCGGGCCGTTTTCCGTGCCGCGCTCGCCGCAGGGCCATCCGGTGCTGCTGCAGGCCGGGCAGTCCGGCCGCGGCCGGCAATTCGCCGGGCGCTGGGCGGAGGTGGTCTTCGTCATCTACCCGTCGCTGCCCGCCGGGCAGAAACAGTATGCCGAGCTCAAGGCCGCCATCGCCGCCGAGGGCCGCGACCCCGACCAGGTGCATGTCGCCCCGGCCTGCTACGTCGTGTGCGGCGAGACCGAGGCGATCGCCCGCGAGAAGAAGGCGATGCTCGACACCCTGTCCAAGCCGATCGACGGGCTGACCCTGCTGTCCGAGGTGCTGAACTACGACCTGGCGCGCAAGCCCTATGAGGAACCGCTGAGCGACGAGGAGCTCGCCGGGCTGTCCTGGCACGGCTTCCGCGACCGCGTCGTCGCGCTGAGCGGCAAGCGCAACCCGAGCGTCGCCGACTTCGTCCACTTCTCCGGCCGCGGCACCATCAAGGAACACCACGCCTTCGTCGGCACGCCGGCGATGGTGGCCGACCAGATGGAGGAATGGTTCCACGGCCGCGCCTGCGACGGCTTCGTCATGGCCGCCACCCACATGCCCGGCGCCTACGAGGACTTCACCCGGCTGGTGGTGCCGGAATTGCAGCGGCGCGGCGTCTACCAGAAGGACTACCGTGGCGACACGCTGCGGGAGAATCTCGGCCTGCCGAAGCCGAGCGCGGCGGAGGCGCGCCGCCTGGCGGCCCGCTGAGCCGCGGCGGTTGCCCCGGGGCGGGCGATCGTCGAATACTCGCGGCCTGGCCCGCTCGCGGCCCAAGACCCAGGCGCATGGAGGAAGACCGATGGCATTCTACCGCGACATGAGCTGCGGGAACGTCACCCTCACGGGCGATGGCGGCACCCCGATCACTGCCTATGTGGCCAAGCCCGCCGGGCCGGGCCCCTTCCCCGGCGTCGTGCTGGTGCACCACCTGCCGGGCTGGAGCGAATTCTACATCGAGACCACCCGCCGCTTCGCGCATCACGGCTATCTGGCGATCTGCGCCAACCTGTACGAGCGTGCCGGCGAGGGCAACCCGGACGACGTCGCCGCCAAGGTGCGCGCCGAGGGCGGCATCCCCGACGCGCAGATGGTCGGCGACACCGCCGCCGCGGTGGCCTGGATGCGGGCGCAGCCGGAGCACAACGGCAAGGTCGGCCTGTTCGGGTCGTGTTCCGGTGGCCGCCACGCCGTCATCTACGCGTCGCAGAAGCGCGACGTCGATGCCTGCGTCGACCTCTGGGGCGGCCGCGTGGTGATGGGCGCGGAGGAGCTGAACGCCAAGACGCCGGTCGCGCCGATCGACATGACGAAGGACCTGTCCTGCCCGCTGCTCGGCCTGTTCGGCAACGACGACCGGGCGCCGAGCCCGGAGCAGGTGGACCAGCACGAGGCGGCGCTGAAGCAGCACGGCAAGTCTTACGAATTCCATCGCTACGACGGCGCCGGCCATGGCTTCTTCTACTGGCACCGGCCGCTGTACCGGCCGGAGCAGGCGATGGACGGCTGGGCCAAGGTGCACGCCTTCCTCGGCAAGCACCTGTCGAAGTAGGGGGCGAGCGGCGATGTGCACCTCGATCGTCGAGATCGCCCAGGCGGAGGGCATGGCGAAGCGCGGCGAGGACTGGTTCCCGCTGGCGCAGGCGGTGGTCGCCTATGATCACGCCCGGCATGCGCCGCTGGGCGACGTCATCACCCTCGACTTCCTCAACACCGGCCTCGGCCCCGCGGCGCGGGCCGGGGTGGAACTGACGCTGGAGACGGCGAAGGGGCTGCGTGCGGCGCTGGACCGCGCGATCGCCGCGGCCGAGCACGAGGAAGCCGAGATGCGCGGCAAGGCGGCCGCGCCGCGGCTGGTCCAGGCGGCCGAGTAGCCGCTGCGGCGACGAGCCGGCCTAAGGCGGGCAGGCGCGAGGCCGCCCGCCCCCGTGCCGCGGCGGGCTAGCCCACCAGCCGCCACTGCACCAGCGTATAGGGCGGCGTGGCATCCTCGTGCGGCTCGAACACGGCCTCGACCTCGGCGCCGATGGTCACCGACGCATCGGGCGGGCAGAGCAGGTTGCCGACCATGCGGATGGCATCGGCGCCCGGCAGCTCGACCAGCACGATGGTATAGGGGCCATGGCCATTCAGCGCCGGATGCACCGGATGGTGCGGCCGCTGCCAGGACCAGATCCGGCCGCGCGGTGCCACGTCTTCCCAGCCCAGGTCGAAGGAATGGCAGCGGTGGCAGACCCATTCCGGGCCCCATTGGTGCTTGCCGCAGCCTCGGCAGCGCTGCACCACCAGGCGGCCGGCGCGGGTGCCGTCCCAATAGGGCTGGGTCAGCGGCTCGATCGCCGGCGCCGGCAGGCCGGCGGGAAGGGCGGTGCTCACAGGCTTGCCTCCGTACCGAGGACCAGGCTGCTGACGGGCGTCACCATCGGGCCGCCGAGGACGGCCGCGACCTGCGCATCGGCCACCTGGTTGATGGCGGTGCCGCGCAGCTGCCGGACATTCTCGTTCACCATCTCCAGCCCGTGCATGTAGCACTCGGCCAGGTTGCCGCCGCTGGTGTTCATCGGCATCGTCCCGCCATCGAATTGCAGGTTGTCGAGGGTGAGGAATTCGTTCGCCGTCGCCGGGTCGACGAAGCCGTGCTCCACCAGGCTCAGCAGCACGCCGCCGGTGAAATTCTCATAGGCCTGCACGACATCGACATCCTTGGGGCCGAGCTTCGCCATCTCCCACATGTTCCGCGCCACCGTCTTGAAATGGGCGGAGGCATAGTCGGGCGCGTTGTGCACCGGCGCCGCGCTGCGGTGATGCCCGCCCTGCGCCGCGCCGAGCAGGTAGACCGGCTTGTGCGGCAGGTCCCTGGCGCGGTCCGCCGGCACCACCAGCACCGCGCCGGCGCCGTCGTTCTCCTGGCAGCAATCGAACAGCCGGTGGAAGGGCTCGATGATCCAGCGGGAGGCGTCATACTTTTCCGTCGTCAGCGGCCTGCCGTACATCACCGCGCGGGGGTTGGTCTGCGCATGGTGGTAGGAGGCCATGGCGATGGCCCGCAGCGCTTCATGCCGGATGCCGTTGTCGGTCATGAAGCGGGTGATCTTCATGGCGAAGCGCTGCGCCGGCGACATCAGCCCGTAGGGAGCGAGGAAGGCGTCATCGCCGCTCACCGCCGCCAGCGTGTTGGCCCGGCCGTACCGGGCGAACTGCCCCTGGGCGAGGGAGCGGAAGGCGATGACGCAATTCGCCATGCCCGAATGCACCGCGGCGCCGGCATTGGCGACCGCCGCCGCGACGCCGCCGCCGCCGCCGCCCCAATGCATGTTGGAGAAGCGCAGCTCATGGACGCCCAGCGCCGCCGCCAGCCGCGGCGCGTCGGACCGGTCACCGCCGTAGGAGGCGAAGCCGTCCACCTCGCGCGGGTCGATCCCGGCGTCCTGGCAGGCGGCGAGGATCGCCTGCAGCGCCAGCTTGAACTCCGCATCGGGCGACTGCCCGTGCCTGTAGTAGATGGTCTCGCCGATCCCGGCGATCGCCACCTTGCCGCGCAACGTGCGCTCGCTCATGCGCCCTCCCCCCGGCACTTCGGTGCCCTTGGGGGGAAGCCTATCGCAGCCGCCTCAGCCGAGGAAGGCGCCGCCATTGGCGTGGATGGTCTGGCCGGTGACGAAGCCGCCTTCCGGCCCCGCCAGCATCCGCACCACGGCGGCGATCTCCTCCACCGAGCCGCGGCGGCCGAGAGGGATGCCGGCCTCCCGCAGCGTGCTCGGCATGGCACCGGCAGAGGCGCCGCGCACCGTGTCGATCGCCCCGGGCGCCACGCAGTTGCAGCGGATGCCCTGCGGTGCGAGCTCGACCGCCATCGCCCGCACCAGGCCCTCCAGCCCGGCCTTGGAGGCCGAGGCATGCGCCCGGTTCGGCGTGCCGACATGGGTCGAGATGCCGGAAAGTGCTACGAAGGCGCCGCCGCCGCGGCGGATCATCTGCGGCACCACCGCCTGGGCCAGGATGAAGGCGCCGTCCAGCGCGACCGACATGATCTCCCGCCATTCGGCCAGCGGGATGTCGAGGAAGGCGGTCTGCCGCCGCAGCCCGGCATTGGAGACGGCAATGTCGACGCCGCCCCATTCTGCCTCGACCGCCGCGGCCATGCGCGCCACCGCCGCCGGGTCGGCGACATCGGCGAGGCAGGTCATCGCCTGGCCGCCCAGGGCGCGGATCTCCGCCGCCACCGCCTCGATCGCCGCCTGGTCGGCGCGGCCATTGACCACGACCGCGGCGCCGTCCTGCGCCAGCCGCAGCGCGATGGCGCGGCCGATGTTGCGCCCGGCCCCGGTCACCAGGGCCACCTTGCCGTCGAGGCTTCCCGCCATCTCGCTCACTCCCGTTTCTGCTGCCTTGTAGCCGCCGCGTGCCGGCTTGCCATCCGGGCAGTGCCGCGCCAGCCTGCCGGGCCAGCAGGGAAGGAACCGCAAGGATGAAGCTCGGCCTCTCGATCGGCTATTCGGGCGCACAGCTCGACATCCCCGTCGCCCTGGTGCAGCGCGCCGAGGAACTCGGCTACGACACGGTCTGGACGGCGGAGGCCTATGGCTCGGATGCGGTGACGCCGCTCGCCTACCTCGCCGCGCTGACCAAGCGCATCCGGCTCGGCACCGGGATCATGCAGTTGGCGGCACGCACGCCGGCCAATGCGGCGATGTCGGCGGCGACGGTGGACGCGCTGGCCGGCGGCGGCCGCTTCATCGCCGGGCTCGGCGTCTCCGGCCCGCAGATCGTCGAGGGCTGGTACGGCGAGCCCTGGGGCAGGCCCTACTACCGGCTGAAGGACTATACCGAGATCATGCGGAAGATCTTCCGCCGCGAGGCGCCGGTGACGCATGAAGGCCGCGAGATCAGCCTGCCCTATACCGGCGACGGCGCGATGGGCGTCGGCAAGCCGCTGAAATCCATCCTGCACATGAACCCGGAGATCCCGATCTACCTGGCCACCGGCAACGAGAGCACGGTGAAGCTGACCGCCGAGATCGCCGATGGCTGGCTGCCGATGGGCTTCGTGCCCGGCGCGATGGAGGAATATGCCCCCTGGCTGGAGGAAGGCTTCCGCCGCGCCACCGAACGCACCGGCCGCCCGAAGTCGCGCGCCGACTTCACCATCCAGGCCTCGGTGCACGTGAAGGTCGCCGATGACGTGGCCGCGGCGCTGGCCGAATTGAAGCCGGAAGTCGCGCTCTATGTCGGCGGCATGGGCCACCGCGACAAGAATTTCCACAAGGACCAGATGATCCGCCGCGGCTTCGGCGAGGCCGCGGAGCGCGTGCAGGAATTGTACCTCGCCGGGCGAAAGGCGGAAGCGATCGCCGCCGTGCCGGACGAGTGGGTCGACATGAAGTCGCTGGTCGGGCCGGCCGCGCGGGTCCGCGCGCGCTACCGCGCCTGGGAGGACAGCGGCGCCGACGCGCTGACCGTCCGGTCCCGGCAGCCGGAGGCGATCGAGGTCATGGCCCAGGCGGCGCGGCTGAACTAATCCGGCGCCGAATCCCGCTCATCCGCGCCGATGCGGTAAAGCGGCGGCAGCCCGTCCACCACGCGGCGGCAATTCGCCGCGGCGCGCTGCAGCGCGACCTCCCGCCAGCCGGCGATGGACGCCGAATTGTGCGGCGAGCCGATGACGTTGGGCAGTTCCATGAAGGGGTGGTCCATGCGGAACTCGCCATGCCGCACCGGCTCCACCCACCAGGCATCGATGCAGGCGGTGAAGTCGGGATGGGCGCGAAGATGGCCATACAGCGCCGCCTCGTCCACCACCTCGCCGCGCGCCAGGTTCACCAGGATGGCGTCGGGCTTCATCAGGGACAGCGCGCGGGCGCCGATGACGCCGCGCGTCGCGCGTGTCAGCGGCAGGCTCAGCACCAGCACGTCGGACGCCGCCAGCATCTCCTCCAGCCGGTCGGGCGTGCCGATCCAGTCCACCGGCTCCTCGCTCGTGCCGCTGCGGCGGATGGCGTGGATGCGCATGCCGAAGCCGCGCATCAGCCGCGCCGTCGCCACGCCGATCCCGCCGAAGCCGAGGATGCCGCAGGTCATGCCGGCCAGCATGCGGTTCGACCTGAACTGGTTGAACACGCCCTGCTTCAGCGCCGCATGCTCGACGAACAGCCGCTTGGTCGCCGCCAGCACCATCGCCAGCGCATGTTCCGCCATCGGCCCGGCATAGGCACCGCCGTTGCAGGCGATCGGCACCGCCGGCGGCAGCGCCCGCAGCGGGATGAAGTCGACGCCGGCGGTCAGGAATTGCACCAGTTGCAAATGTCCGAGCAGCGCCGCCTCGCCCGCGCGCAGCTCGGTGCCGGTATTGCGCGCCAGCAGCAGCGACGCGCGGCCGAGCACGGCGCGGCGCTCGGCATCGTCGAGGTCCGGCAGGGTGACGACCTCGACCTCCGGCCCGAGCTCCGCCGTCAGCGCGACGCGGCCTGGCGCGTCCAGGTCGAAGGTGACGGCGAGCAGCGTCTGACTCATGCGGGCTCCTGCCATGGCGGGCGTAAGGCGCCACGCTACCGCATCGCAGCACGCCGCATAACCGCCTCAGCCCTTCGGCCAGCGCGCCGCGACCAGCGGCAGCACCTGTTCCAGCAGCAGGCGGGTCTGCGCCAGCGGCACCGCGTCGCCACGGCCGACCGGGCGGAGGACGAATTTGGTCACCCCCGCTTCGACATACTCGGCGATGCGCTGCAGGATCGCCGCGGCATCGCCAGCGACGATGCCGCGCGCCGGGTCGCGCCCGGTGCGGGCCGCATAGGCCGCCATGGCGCGCTGCGCCGCCGGATCGTCCGGGCTGCCGAAATGGAAATTGAAGCCGGCACCGTAGTGGTCCGCGTCGATCACCCGGCCCTGCGCCGCGCATTCCGCGCGGATGGCGGCGATGACGGCGGCGGCTTCCGCCGGCGTCTCGCCGCCCGCCTGCCAGCCGGTGCCGAAGCGCGCGGTGCGGCGGATCGCCGCCGCCGATCCGCCGCCGATCCAGACCGGCAGGTCGGGCTGCACCGGCTGCGGCGATATGCTGGCGCCCTTCAGGGTGAAGTGGCGGCCGGCGAAGTCGAGGCTTTCGCCGCGCCAGAGCCGGGTGATGATCTCCAGCGCCTCGTCCGTCACCCGGCCGCGCGTTGCGGTATCCAGCCCCATCGCCGCCCATTCCGGCGCCGCCGGGCTGCCGATGCCGAAGGCCGGCAGCAGGCGGCCTTCCGACAGCACGTCGATGGTGGCGCATTGCTTGGCCACCAGCACCGGGTCGCGGAAGGCCAGCGAGACGACGTTCATGCCGAATTTCAGCCGCCGCGTCCGCCCCGCCAGCGCCGCCAGCATGGTCATGCATTCGAGGATGGGCGCGCGGCTGACGATGCGGTCGGTCTGCCAGAGCGAATCCGCGCCGGCCTGCTCGCACAGGTCCACCCAGCGCCAGAACCCCGCCGCCGTCTCGAACGAGTATTCCATCAGCCCCAGGCCGAGCGCGACCTTCATGCCACGGCCAGCGGCGCGAGCTCGTCCAGCCGGCGCAGGATGCCGTCGCGGTCGAGATCGGGGACTTCCAGCAGCACGCGGGTGATCCCGGCCTCGCGGTATCCCGCCAGCGCGGCGGCCTCCGGCGGCGCGCGGAAGACGCTGGTGGTGAGCGAGGCCGGGTCGCGCCCGCCGGCCTCCGCCGCGGCGCGCAGCCGGGCGACGGCAACGGCGGGGTCGAAGCCGCCACCGGCGCGGGGGAACCAGCCGTCGCAGAATTCCACCACGCGCTTCAGGGTGTGGTCGGTCTCCCCGCCCAGCAGCACCGGCAGGCGGGCCTGCAGCGGCTTCGGGTACAGCCAGACCCGGTCGAAATTGACGAACTCGCCGGCGAAGCTCGCCTCCTGCTCGGTCCAGAGCGCGCGCATCGCCAGCACACGCTCGCGCATCAGCTTGAAACGGGTGGCGTAGCGGGCGCCGTGGTTTTCCATCTCCTCCACGTTCCAGCCGCCGCCGATGCCGAATTCGAAACGGCCGCCCGAGAGGCGATCCAGGCTGGCGACGGATTTGGCGGTGACGATCGGGTCGCGCTGCGGCACCAGGCAGACCCCGGTGCCGAGCCGCAGCCGCTTGGTCGCGGCGGCGGCGAAGGCCAGCGCCACGAAGGGGTCGTGCGTGTGGGAATAGCGCTTCGGCAGCTCGCCGCCGCCGGGGAAGGGCGATTTCCGGCTGGCCGGGATATGCGTGTGCTCGCAGACGAACAGGGACTCGAAGCCGCGCGCCTCGAGCGCGGCGCCGAGCTCGCCGGGATCGATGCCGTAATCCGTCGGGAAGTAGAAGACACCGACCTGCATGACGTATTCCCCCGTGCTTGAGCGCGGCAGCTTACCCCGCTCCCGCCCCGGGACAACTCAGCCGAAGGCGAAGACGTTCACCGGCTCCTCGGTGAAGGCGCGCGGGCGGCGCAGCCGGCCGGCCATGCCGGCGACATAGGGCGCGGCGGCGCAGAGCAGCGCGAATTGGCGCTCGTCCAGGGTCAGGCCGGCGCGGCGGGCAACCAGGGCGATGGTGTCGCGCTCCGCGGCGGTGACCTCGGCCGGCGTCGGCTCGGGCACCGGTGGCAGCGGCGGCGGGGTGGCGCCGCCGACCAGCACCGGGCGGCGGTCGCGCCAGGGCGTCGCCCGCTCATAGGCATCGGCCACCCGCAGCACCTGCGCGTCGGCGAAGGGCTGGCCGACGACCTGCATCGCCAGCGGCAGGCCTTCCGGCGTATAGCCGATGCATTGCGACAGCGCCGGCCCGCCGGTGACGTTGAAGGGCGTGGTCAGCGAGCCCTTCTGCCAGAAGTGGATGGTCCGCCAGGATTCGAACCGCGCCGCGGGGCCGGGGGCCGCGGTGACCAGCACGTCGTAGCGGTCGTGCAGCGGCCGCATCTCGGCCAGCATGATGCGGCGTTCGCGCTGCGCCTGGATGGTGTCCTCGGCGCGGATCAGGATGGCGGCAAGCGAGCGGCCGAGGAAATCCTCGCCGAAGTCGCCGGGCCGGGCGCGCAGCGCCTGCTCGTGCACGGCGTAGAGCTCGGCCTCGGCGGTCAGCACCTTCACCGCGTAGTAGTCGGCGGCGGGGCGGATGCGCACGTCCTCCAGCACCGCGCCGAGACCGCGCAGGACGTCCAGCGCCGCCTCCATCGCGGCGCGGGCGACCGGCGGGACGGGGACGTCATCCTCGTACAATTCGCGCAGCACGCCGATGCGCAGGCCCTGGATGTCGCCGGTCAAGGCCGTGGCATAATCCGGCACCGCGCGCGCGGCGCTCGCCGGGTCGAGCGGGTCGTGCCCGGCCAGCGCCTGCAGCATCAGCGCGCAGTCGCGCACCGTCCAGGCCATCGGCCCGGCATGGTCGTAGCTGAAGGAATTGGTCCAGACCCCGCGCCGGCTGAGCAGCCCATAGGTCGGCTTGAGCCCGACGATGCCGCAGAGCGCCGCCGGGTTGCGGATCGACCCGCCGGTGTCGGACCCCATCGCCCCCAGCGCCAGGCCGGCGGCGACCGCGGCGCCGGACCCGCTGGAGGACCCGCCGGTGACATGCGCGGTGTTCCAGGGGTTGCGCGCCGGCGGCCAGGGCAGGTCGAAGCTCGGCCCGCCATGGGCGAATTCATGCGTCGCCAGCTTGCCCAGCAGCACCGCGCCGGCGTCGTAGAGCCTGGTGACGGTGGCGGCGTCCTGCTTCGGCACGTGGTCGATCGCGGTGCGCGAATGGCCGGTGGTGCGGATGCCGGCGGTGCAGAAGATGTCCTTCAGCGCGAAGGGTATGCCGTGCATCGGGCCGCGGTGGTTGCCGGCGGCGATCTCGGCTTCCGCCTTCCGCGCCTGGTCCAGCGCCAGGTCCGGCGTCGGTAGGAGGTAGGCATTGAGCTGCGGGTCCAGCGCCTCGATCCGGTCGATCAGCGCGCGGGTCAGCTCGACCGGGGAGAGGTCGCGCGCGGCGATGCGCGCGGCGGCCTCGGCGATGGTCGTGAATTCCTCGGGCATCGCGCTCACTCCGCATCCAGGTGGGTGGCGTTGGCGGGTTCGGCGCCGAAGGGCAGGCCGCGCGGCAGGGCGGCGATCATGGCGTCGAGATGCGGCAGCGCCTCCGCCAGCTGGGCGAGTTGCGCCTCGCCCAGCGCGATGCCGGCGTGCCTCGCCAGTGCCTCGACTTCCGCGCCCCAAGCGGCCGGCGGCGGCGGCGCGGCCTGGCTGACCGGGTATTCCGCCGGGCCTTCCGCCGGCACCACGGGCCGCCGCTGCCGCCAGGGCGTCGCCGCCTCGTAGGCCTAGCCAATGCGCAGCACCATGGACTCGTCGAAGGGCGTCGCCGCGATCTGCATCGACAGCGGCAGCCCGGCCGGACCGAAGCCGTTGCAGACCGAGATGCAGGGCAGCTGTGCCACGTTCCACGGGTTGGTCAGCGGCGGCACGGCGAAATTCGCCTCCGCACGCATCTCCGCCATGACCGGCGCCTCGCCCCAGGTGGTCGAGGTCAGCAGCGCGTCCACGTCGTGGAAGGCCGCCAGCATCTCCGCGGTCAGCAGGCGCTGGAAGCGCTGCGCCTGGACATAGTCGGGGCCGCTGATCAGCGCGCCGGGGACGATGCGGTAGCGGAAGACCTCGCCGTAATCCCCTGCGCGGCGGCGCAGCCAGTCGGCATGGATGGCGAAGCTTTCGGCCGCACCCGTGACGCGCATGGTGGCCTGGTAGGCGGCCAGCGGATGCAGGGTCACCTCGCGCACCTCGGCGCCCAGGCCGCGCAGCACCGCGACGGCGGCCTCCATCGCGGCGATGGCGGGGTCGGTGGCGCGGCGATCCACCTCGTACCAGTGGCGCACCAGGCCGATCCTCAGCCCCTTGATGCCCGCGTTCAGCCCGGCGGCGAAATCCGGCACCGGCATGTCGGCGCTGGCGGGGTCGCGCGGATCGTGGCCGGCGATCGCCTGCAGCAGGATCGCGCAATCCTCCACCGTCCAGGCCAGCGGGCCGGCATTGTCCAGCGTGAAGGACAGCGGCAGCACGCCGCGCTTGCTGACGCGGCCATAGGTGGGCTTCAGGCCGGCGGTGCCGCAGAAGGCCGCCGGTAGGCGGATCGAGCCGCCGGTGTCCGACCCCATCGCCGCCGGCAGCAGCCCCGCGGCGACCGCGACGCCGGAGCCGGAGGAGGAGCCGCCGGGGAAGCGCGTCAGGTCCCAGGGGTTGCGCGCCGGCGGGAAGGGCAGGTCCCAGGAAGGCCCGCCGGTGGCGAATTCATGCGTCGCCAGCTTGCCGAGCGGCACCGCACCGGCCGCCTTCAGTATCGCCGTGGTCGCCGCATCCTCGGTGGCGACATTGTCGACGCAGCGCTGCGAATGCCCCGTCGTCGGCAGGCCCTCACTCGCAAAGATGTCCTTCAGGCCGAAGGGGATGCCGTGCAGCGGGCCGCGCGGCCCCTCGGCCATGATCTCGGCCTCCGCGGCGCGGGCCGCCGCCATCGCCGCCTCGGGCGTCACCCGGATGAAGGCACGCAGCACCGGGTCCAGCGCCTCGATCCGTGCCAGGTAGGCGGCGGTGAGTTCCACCGGGGAGAGTTGCTTCGCGGCGATGCGCCGCCCGGCCTCGGCGATGGTGAGGAAGCAGGGGCCGCTCATGCGTATGTCTCCGGCGGGCGGCGGGTGTGCCATTCGGTCGCCTGCTCGAAGGCATGCGCGACCTGCAGCACCTCGGCCTCGGCGAATTGCCGGCCGACGACCTGCAGCGACAGCGGCATGCCGTTCGCGGCAAAGCCGGCAGGCAGGCAGAGCGCCGGATGGCCGGTGACGTTGAAGGCGGCGGTGATCGGCTGGGCGCGGCGCCAGGGCCCGTCGTCCGCGTCCCTAGCCGCCGGTGCCGCGCCATGCGCCGGGGCGCAGAGGATGGCATCCACCTGGCCGAACAGCGCATCCACCTCGGCGGTCAGCGCGCTGCGCAGCCGCTGCGCCTGGACATATTGCGGCCCGGTGACGAAGGCGCCGAGCAGCAGGCGTTCCCGGGTGACGCGGCCATAGGCTTCCGGCCGGGTGCGCAGGTCGTGCTGGTGGATGGCGAAGCTCTCGGCGTGCAGGATGGTCCAGCAGGCCGCCTCGAAGCGGCGCAGCGCCGGCAGGGCGATCTCCTCCACCTCGGCACCCAGCTTCGCATAGACCTCGGCCGCGTCGTCCATGGCGCGCCGGGCCTCGGCGTCGATCCCGGCCTCCAGACCATAGGCGCGGGCATAGCCCAGCCGCTTGCCGCGCACCCCGCCGCGCAGGCCCGCCGTGTAGTCGTCGACCGGCGCATCGGCGCTGCCTGGATCGCCCGGGTCGTGCCCCGCCAGCACCTGCATCGCCAGCGCGCAATCCTCCACCGTCCGGGTCAGCGGCCCGGTATGGTCGAGCCCGAAGGAGAGCGGCACCACGCCGCGCCGCGACACCCGGCCATAGGTCGCCTTCAGCCCGACGCAGCCGGAAAACGCCGCCGGCAAGCGGATCGACCCGCCGGTGTCGGACCCCATGGCCAGCGCCACCATGCCGGAGGACACCGCCGCACCGGAGCCGGAGGAGGAGCCGCCGGCGAAATGTGCCGGGTTCCACGGGTTTTTCGCGCGCGGATAGGGCAGGTCGTCGTTCACCCCGCCGCGGGCGAATTCATGCGTCGCCAGCTTGCCCAGCAGCACCATGCCGGCGGCTTCCAGCTTCGCCGTCGTCGCCGCATCCCCGGTCGGGACGTTGCCGGCCAGCACGCGGGAATGCGCCGTGGTCGGCACGTCGGCGACGTCGTAGATGTCCTTCAGCGCATAGGGGATGCCGTGCAGCGGGCTGATCCGCCGGCCGGCCCTGATCTCGGCCTCCGCCGTCGCCGCCGCGGCGCGGGCGCGGTCGGCGGTCAGGGTGATGAAGGCATCCAGCTTCGGGTCGAGCAGCGCGATGCGCGCCAGCGCCGCCTCGGTCAGCGCGACGGGGGAGAGCGTGCCGGCGGCGATGGCGGCGGAGGCCTCGGCCAGCGAGGGGACGGGGGCGCTCACCGGCGGGGGCTCGGCGCGAGATGCGGTGCGGCGGCGGGTTCCAGCGCATAGGGCGTGGGTTCGTCCAGTACGGTGGCCAGGCTGCGCCAGGACCGGTAGGCCTCCAGCATGATGGCGTAGCGGGACTCGGGCACGGTCACGCCGGCGACGCGCAATGCCGACCGGAAATCCTCTTCCATCTCGTCCATGTTCGTTCTTCCCTCGTGTTTATCAGGCAAGGCCTGTCATGGCGGCAACAAGGCCGGGGAGGGAAAGTATTCCCTCCCCGGACCTCTCCCTTCCTTTTTGTGGGTTGGTATTTGCCGCGCGGCGAATGCCAACCCATAAAAATAGAGGAGGGTCCAGGGAGGATACCTCCTCCCTGGCCTTGCCTTGTCCTGCGCTCAGGCCATGCGGATCGGCGTCAGGTCCTGCGACCAGTTGCGCGCCTGCACGAAGCCCTGCACGCGGCGGCTCATCGCCCGCGGGTTGAGGTCATGCGCGACGAACAGGAACAGCGCCTCGTCCACCACGCGGGTGTGGATCTTCGCCAGGATGGCATCCTGCACCGCGGGGTCCATCGCCCGGTAGGCGGCCTCGAACAGCGGCTCCAGCACCGGGTCGTTCAGGCTGCCCCAATTGCCGCCGGCGGGGGCCGCCATGTCGGCCTTCATGATGCGCATGAAGCCGCTGAACGGATCGCCCGCGCCGTAGGAGACGTTGATGGCGCTGACGCCGCGCGATGCGATCTTCGCCGCGCCCTCCCGCCGCATCACCAGCAGGGCGTTCCACTCCACCACCTCGAACGAAACCTCGATGCCGATATCCTTCAGGTTCTGCTGCACCGCCTCGTTCATCGTCAGCGGCTGCATCTGCCCCGACCCGCCCGCCGAGATCGCCACGCGGGTCTTCAGCGGATTGCGCGGGCCATGGCCGGCCTCGGCCAACAGCGCACGCGCTCGGGCCGGGTCGTAGTCCAGCCTGAAGCTCGGCGTGCCGTACCAGGGGCTGTCCGGCGTGACGATGCCGGCGCCGGCCAGCATGGTGCCGCCCAGCATCGCCGTCATTCCCGCCCGGTCGATCGCCAGGTTGGCCGCCTTGCGCACCCGCACGTCGCGCCAGGGCGATCCCTCCAGCATCGAGAAATGCCAGGTCCAGTTGTGCGGGTAGCGGTTCAGCACGGTGGCGAAGCCGGCCGCCTGCAGGGAGGCCAACGCATCCGGCGGCGGCGCCTCGATGAAGTCGACCTGGCCGCTGCGCAGCGCGGCGACGCGGGTATTCGCATCCGGCAGCGGCAGCAGCATCAGACGCTGCGTCTTCGGGATGCGCGCGGCCTCCCAGTGGTCGGGGTTGCGCACCAGAACGGCGCGTTCGCGGATGGCGAAGCTCTCCAGCTTCCACGGCCCGGTGCCGACGGCGCGGTCGAGATAGGCGTCCCAGGATCTCCCCGCCGCCTCCCAGGCGCCGCGATGGGTGATGCCGACATAGACCGTGCCGAAGGGCACGGTGCTGTCGGGGTAGATGGTCTCCAGCCAGAAGCGGTCCTCGCCCTCGGCGCCCCAGTCGGCGATGGTCGGCATGCGCAGCGCCACCGCGGCATTGGCGCGGTTGTCGAACCAGGCGGCGTCGCGGCGGAAGGCGCGGTCGAAGCTGAAGGCAACGTCGGCCGCGGTCAGCAGCTTGCCATCGTGGAATTTGACGCCCTGGCGGATGGTGAACCACCAGCGCTTCGGATTGCCCGGGTCCACCGCCCAATCCGTTGCCAGGCCGGGCTTCAGCGGCGCCGGCCGGTCGGACTGCGACAGGTCCCATTCCACCAGGAAGTTGTACAACGTGATGCCCATGAAGCGCTGCCCCTCGCCGCCCTGGTCGGGGCAGCCGTTGGACAGCGGGATGGCGGCCAGGGTCATGCCGACACGCAAGGTGCCTGACGGTGCCTGGGCTTGCGCCAGGTCCCAGGGCAGTGCCGCAAGCGCGGCCCCACCCAGCAGGGCACGGCGGGAGACGGTAGGGGGACGGTCGGAGGCGTGCATGCGCGGCGTGCTCCCTCAAGGCTGGATGCCCTGTGGCCGTCCGCTCGCGTTCTCCCGGCGGGCGGAGCGTGGCAGCCTCCTGCGCCGGGCGTCAACCCGGGCTGCGCGATCCAGAGTCGGCAACGACCGCGGCGGATGCAGCGAACCCGTGATGGCGCCATGCATTTCAGGGATTCACGCGGAGTCCCAAGCCATGCAGATTCGCGGCCGATGACGGTCCGTCCCCTTCGCACGCATCAGCAGCAGCTTGCCGGCATCATCGAGGCGATCGCCCGCGGCGCGACGGAGGTGACCGACATCCTTGCCGCGGTCACGCCCGGCGGCGGCAAGAGCCTGCTGCCGGTGATCGCCGCCGCCCGCCTGCTCGGCGCCGGCCTGGTGGACCGGCTGTGCTGGATCGTACCGCGCGACAGCCTGCGCCTGCAGGCCGAGGAAGCCTTCGCCGACCCCGCCTGGCGCGCGGCGCTGGGCCATGCCGTCTCGGTCCGCGCCGCGGCGAATGCACCCGACCCCTGCCGCGGGTTGCAAGGCTATGTCACCACCTTCCAGGCGGTCGCCGCGGCGCCCGACCTCCATCTCCAGGAATTCCAGCGCCACCGCATGCTGCTGGTGCTGGACGAGGTGCATCATCTGCCCTCGCTCGCCGAGCTCGACCCCACCGCGCCGGACGACGAGGCGGGCTGGAGCCGCGCCATCCTGCCCCTGCTGGAAACCGCGCGCATCCGCCTGCTGCTCTCCGGCACGCTGGAACGGGCGGATGGCCGCGCCATCCTCTGGCTGCCATACCGGAAGGGCGTCCGCAGCGGCACCCGCGCCATCGATGCGGACACCCCCGGCTGGGCCATCATCGGCTACAGCCGGGCCCAGGCCCTGGCCGAGAAGGCGGTCCTGCCGGTCACCTTCGGCGCGCTCGACGGCCAGGCGGAATGGCTGGACGAGGAGCGCCGCCCGGTCGGCCCGCACCGACTCTCGACCGGGTCGGACCTCGCCCGCCCGGCGCTGTTCACCGCGCTGCGGACCGGCTTCGCCGAGGACCTGCTGCGCCGCGCCTTCGCCGTCACCCGCGAACTGCGCGCCGACCGGCGCGAGGCGCTGGGGATCGCCCCGGGCGCGCCGGGCCGCGGGCTCGGCAAGCTGCTGGTGGTCGCCCCCGACCAGGCCAATGCCCGGCGCTACCTGGAGACGCTGCGCCGCTGGATGCGCCGCGACCGGGCGGCGCAGGACATCCGCATCGCCACCTGCGACGAGCCCGATGCCGCGCTGACGCTCGCCGCCTTCCGGCTGCAGGCCGAGCCCGCCATCCTGGTCACCGTCGCCATGGCCTATGAAGGGCTGGACGCGCCCGAGGTCGCGGTGGTCGCGGCGCTGACCGGCATCCGCTCACGCCCCTGGCTGGAACAGATGATCGCGCGCGCCACCCGGGTCGATCCGCTGGCCGGGCCCTATGCGGCGCAGCGCGCTTTGGTCTTCCACCCCGACGACCCGATGTTCCGCAGCTTCCGCGAGCGGATCGAGACCGAGCAGGGCATGCGCATCCGCAAGCCGCCGCCGCGGCGGCAGCCATCCCTCGACCTCGGGCCCGAGACGGACGAGCGCGGCCGGCCTATCTTGCCGCTGGCCTCCAACGCCCTCGCCCTGCGCTTCACCGAGCTGGCGCCGGGCCCCGCCTTCGCCGCCGCCGCGGCGGGACCGCGCGACCTGCTGGAGGTTCCCTCGCTGCGCGAGCGCGACCTGCGCCGGCAGGTCGGCCAGGCAGTGGCGGCGCAGGTGGTGGAGGACGAGATGGCGCTGCGCATCCCGCGCGCCGCCGGCGGCCACCACGCCTATGCCGCGGCGCTGAAGCGGGTGATGGGCAAGGGCCGGGCGCAGATGACGCTGGAGGAACTGGAGGCGACGCTCGCCTGGCTGGCACGCAACCGCCTGGCGGACCAGCTGCACCGGCTGGAAGGCGACGGCCGCTACGACTGGTCGCGCCGCCGGCAGCGGCGCCACGGCATGCCGGGCCAGCCCGCCGGCGACTGAGGCGACAAGAGGCCCGCCGGCGACTGAGGCGACGAGGGGTCCGCCGGCGACTGAGGCGACGAGGGGCCCACCGGCGGCTGACGGGGGCGATGGCGGCTACCCCGCCAGGGCGCGCAGCCAGACCGCCACCGCCGCCGCCCCGCCATCGGGCGCACCGACCGCCCGGGCGCCGAGATAGCTGGCCCGGCCGAGCCGCGGCAGCATCGCCGCGGTGGCCTCGGTGCCGGCTTCCGCCGCCGCGGCCGCTGCCTGCGTCGCGGCGGCCAGGCCGGCGCCGGCTTCGATCGCGCCGGCGAATGCTTCGGCCGCCGGCAGCAGGGCGTCCAGCATGGTCCGGTCGCCGCGCGCCGCCCCGCCCAGATCGCCGATCGCCATGGCCGCCTCGGCCAGCGCCGCGGCCCAATCGGCCGGGCCCGGCGCCGCCGGCAGGCGCCGCGCCGCGCGCAGCAGGGCGGTGGCATAGAAGGGGCCGGAACTGCCGCCGATGGCGCGGCGCAGCGCCTCCGCCATGGCGGCCAGCGCGGTCGGCGGATCGGCCAGGGCGCCGGCCGGCAGCGCGCGCAGCGCCGCGGCGGCACGCTGCATGCTGATCCCGAGGTCGCCGTCGCCGGCGCGGCTGTCGAGCTCGGTCAGCCGGCCCTCCGCCGCGTCGAGCGCCGTGGCGACCGCGGCCAATGCCCGGCCCAGGGCCGGGGTCAGCGGGCCGGGCGGCGATACCGGCCCGGCGAGCGGCGGCGCCGCCGCGGCGACGATCCGCCGCGCCGCGGCGATGCGGCCGGGACCGGGCCAGGCCGGGGCCTCGGCCGGGGCGTCCAGCAGCGCCCGCCGCGCCGCATCCAGCCGTAGCACGGAGAGCGAGGCGCCGGGCATCTCCAGCGCGGTCAGGAATTCGCCGGCCCAGGCGCGTTCCACCACCAGCCCCTGTTCGCGCAGCCAGGCGATGGCGCGGCGGGCGACGATGGCGAGTTCCATCGGCGGGGTGCCGCCCAGCCCGTTGACCAGCAGCGCCACCGCCTCACCCGCGCGGAAGCCGCGATCGGCCAGGATGGTGCCGAGCAGCCGTTCGACCAGCTGGTCGGCCGGCTGCAGCGCGGCGCGTTCCACCCCCTGCTCGCCATGGATGCCGAGGCCCAGCTCGATCTCCGCCGGGCCGATCTCGAAGCCCGGGCGTCCCGCCGCGGGGACGGTGCATGCGCCGAGCGCCACCCCCATGCTGCCGAGCTCTGCCGCCGCCTCGCGCGCCAGGGCGGCGACCTCGGCCAGGGGCTGCCCGGCGGCTGCGGCGGCGCCGGCCAGCTTGTGGATCAGCACGGTGCCGGCGATGCCGCGCCGGCGGTCGGGCGGGACGGTGGCGTGCAGGGCGACGTCGTCGGCGACCACCACCACCTCGGTGGGGATGCCCTCGGCCCGGGCCAGCTCGGCGGCCAGGCCGAAATTCAGCCGGTCCCCGGTGTAGTTCTTGACGATGAGCACGGCGCCGGCCGGGCCGGACGCGGCGCGGATGCCGGCCAGCACCGCATCTACGCCGGGGGAGGTGAAGACGTCGCCGGCGATGGCCCCGGTCAGCAGCCCCGGGCCGACATAGCCGGCATGCGCCGGCTCGTGCCCCGCGCCGCCGCCGGACAGGATGGCGACCGGGCGATGGGCGGGCGGCGGCAGGTCGGCGCGGACCACCACCGTCTCCGCCTGCAGCAGGGCCAGCTGCGGGTGCAGGTCGCAGAGGCCTTCCAGCATCTCGCGCACCACCTGCTGCGGGTCGTTGACCAGCTTCTTCATCGACGGCCTCCCAGGGTTCCGGCGCGGGTCGGTCCGCCGCCGCCCCCCGGCCGCGTCAGGCATAGCCCGGGGCGAGCCTGAAGGTGCCGTCGCGGAAGGAATTGGCCTGCGACATGACCACGCCGTCGTCCGGATAGCCGTTGTGCTGCCGCGGCGACCAGGCATAGGTGCCGTAGACGCCGGGAAAGGGCCCGGCGGTATTCCAATAGGCCGCCAGCTGTTCCGGCGCCTCGCCGGCCTCCCGCACCGCGGCGGCGACCAGCGCGACGATGTCGTAGCCCGCGGCGATCCACCAGAGCAGCGTGTCCGAGGTCTCGACCTTGGTCTCGCGCAGCCGGCCGACGAGCTCCGCCGTCCGCGGCGGCAGCTTGCCGTCCTCGCCGTAGCAGCAGTTGCGGAAATTGGTCTGGTAGACCTTCTCCCAATTCTCCGGCCGGTCGAGCAGCGCGCGGGTCTGGCCGGAACCGAGCGTCGGCTGGCCGGCGACGATCACGTCCCAGCCCATGCTGGCGCGGACGTTGAGGATGCGCGACAGGAAGCCGGGATTGACGCTCCAGGGCATGATGGCCTTGGCCCCGGCGGCGCGCATCCGCATCATGTCGGGCAGCAGGTCGGGCTGGTTGGCGTCGATCGTCGCCTCGTAGGCCACCTTGGCGCCGGAGGCGGTCAGCATGGCGGCGAAGGCCTTCACGGACGAAGTGCCGTAGCCGCTGGTGTCGCCGATCACCGCGATGTCGCGGATCTTCAGGATATCCACGACGAAGCGGTTGGCGGCGGCGCCGACCTGCTGGTTGGAAGGCGCGGTGCGGAAGGCGAGCGGATACCTGTCGGCGTCGATCACCTCGTCGACGAAGCAGGGGTTCAGCTGCGGCGTGCGGGCGCGGGCGATCACCGCGGTGCAGGCCAGCGCCTCGCCGGAATTGCCCGGCCCGTAGAGCACATGGACCTTCTCGCTGCGGGTCAGCTCGGCGGCGGCGTTCACCGCCTTGGTCGGGTCGCTCTGGGTGTCGCGGATGACGAGCTCGACCTTGCGGCCCTTGATGCCGCCGGCGGCGTTCAGCTCGACCGCGGCGAAGTTGATGCCTCGGTTGATGGCGATGCCGGTGGAGGAGGAGGGGCCGGTCAGGGCCGGCAGCCAGCCGATCCGGATCGGGCCGGAGGCCGCGAGCGACGGCGCCGCCAGGCCGGTGGCGAGCGCCCCGGTCGCCGCGGCGGAGGCCTGCACGAGCTGACGGCGTGACAGTCCTGACATCGGTTCTCTCCCCATTCTTGGTTCGTTGCCGCGAAGGCTAGGGAAGATCGCCGCCGGTGGCGAGCGGGAAATCCCGGCGCGTCAGCGCGCCTGCCGCGCCATCTCCCGCAGCGCCGAACGCTTCGGCCCGACCAGCCGGCGGATCGCCAGGTAGAAGACCGGGGTGAAGAGCAGGCCGAAGACGGTCACGCCCATCATGCCGAAGAACACCGCGCTGCCCACCGCGCGGCGCATCTCGGACCCAGCGCCGGTGGCGATCACCAGCGGCAGCACGCCGAGGATGAAGGCGAGCGAGGTCATCAGGATGGCGCGCAGCCGCAGCTGGCAGGCCGCCACCACCGCATCCAGCGCGGTCTCGCCGTCCTCCTCCCGCTGCTGGGCGAATTCGACGATGAGGATGGCATTCTTCGCCGCCAGCCCGACCAGCACGACGAAGCCGATCTGGGTCAGGATGTTGACGTCCTGCCCCAGCAGCCGGACGCCGAGCGTCGAGGTCAGCAGGCACATCGGCACGATCAGGATGACCGCGAATGGCAGGCTCCAGGACCCGTACTGCGCCGCCAGCACCAGGTAGACGAACAGCACGCACAAGGGGAAGACCAGCAGGCCGGCATTGCCGCTCTGCGTCTGTTCGTAGGACAGCTCGGTCCATTCGAAGCGGATGCCGTCCGGCAGCACCTGCCGCGCCACGCGCTCCACCGCGGCGATGGCGGCGGCCGAGCCGGTGCCGGGCAGGATTTCCCCGGCCACCTCGGCCGCCGGGTACAGGTTGTAGCGCGGCACCCGCTGCGCCCCGGTGATGTCGCGCAGCGTCATCACGTTGGCCAGCGGCACCATCTGGTCCTGCGCGTTGCGGGTGAAGACCCGGGCGAGGTCGGTCGGGAGCCGGCGGAATTCCGGCGAGGCCTGCGCCACCACCCGCCAGTTGCGGCCATAGGCGGTGAAGTCGTTGACGTAGGAGGATCCGAGCAGGGTCTCGATGCTCTGGCTGAGGCGGGCGACCGGCACGCCCAGCATCTCGATCCGGCTGCGGTCGATGTCGACGGCGACCAGCGGCGCGTCGACCTTGAAGGGCGTGTAGACGCCGGCGAGGCCGGGGGTGCGGCCCAGGGCAGCGACCAGGGTATCGGCGGCGGCGGCCAGCACGGCGGTGCCGCGGCCGGTGCGGTCCTCCAGCCGCAGCGCGAAGCCGCCGCCGCTGCCGAGCCCAGGGACCGCCGGCGGCGGGATCACCAGCACGCTCGCCTCCTGCAACACGTCCAGCCGCTGGCGCAATTCGCGCAGGATGCGCGCCGCCGTATGGCCTTCCGGCAGGCGTTCCTCCCAGGGGGCGAAGACCGGCGTCAGCGTGCCCTGGTTGCTGCCGGCGGTATTGGTCGCGCCAGACACCCCGGCCAAAGCGGAGACGCTGGCGATGCCCGGGATTTCCCGCGCGATGGCGGCGGCGCGTTCCACCACCTCGGTCGTCCGGGCGAGCGAGGCGCCGCCGGGCAGTTCGATCGAGACCGTGGCATAGCCGCGGTCCTGCGCCGGGACGAAGCCCTGCGGCGTGGTGGCCAGCAGCCCGCCGGCTCCGGCGATCAGCAGCGCATAGAGCGCCAGCATGGTCCAGGTCCGCGGCGCCAGCCGCCGGGTCAGCCCCGCATAGCCGCGCGCCAGCCGGTCGAAGCCGCGGTTGAACCGGGTCAGCGCCCAGCGCAGCAGCCGGGCCGGCCCATGCCGGCGCGGCGGCGGGCGGGGGGGCTCGTGCCGCAGGATCAGCGTCGCCAAAGCCGGGCTGAGGGTGAGCGAGCAGAAGCAGGACAGCGCGGTGGCGACCGCGATGGTGACGGCGAATTGGCGGAAGAACCGCCCGGTGATGCCTTCGAGGAAGGCGGTCGGCACGAAGACCGCACAGAGCACCAGCGCGATCGACAGCAGCGCGCCGCCGACCTCCAGCATGGTCGCGGTGGCGGCACGCTGCACCGAGGTCTCGGTGCGCAGGTGGCGGTCGACATTCTCGACCACCACGATGGCGTCGTCGACGACGATGCCGACCGCCAGCACCAGGCCGAACAGCGTCAACACGTTCAGGGTGAAGCCGAAGGCGATCATCACCCCAAAGGTGCCGATCAGCGAGACCGGGATGGCCAGGATCGGGATGGTCGCGGCACGCCAGTTCTGCAGGAAGATCAGCACCACGATGACGACGAGGAACACCGCCTCCCCGATGGTCACCGCCAGCTCGCGCACGCTCTCGGCGACGAAGCGGGTCGGGTCGTAGGCGATCTCGGCGGTGATGCCGGCAGGGAAGCCGCCGGCGATGGCGGCGAGCCGTTCGCGGATCTGCCCGGCCGTCGCCAGCGCGTTCGAGCCCGGCCGCTGGGTGATCGCCAGCCCGACCGCCGGCCGTCCCTGCAGGGTGCTGGCGGTGGTGTAGGAGGCGGCGCCCAGTTCCACCCGGCCGATGTCGTGCAGCCGAAGCAGCCTGCCGTCGGCGTCGGCGCGGATGACGATGGAATCGAATTCCGCCGCATCGGCCAGCCGGCCGCGGAAGGTGAGGTTGGGCTGGAAGGCCTGGTCGGCGACCGGCGGCTCGGCGATCTGGCCGCCGGCGACCTCGGCATTCTGGGCCTGGATGGCGGCGACCACGTCCTCGGCGATGATGCCGTTCGCCGCCATGCGGCCGGGGTCGAGCCAGATGCGCATGGCATAGTCGCGCGCGCCCTGCATGTCGATGTCGCCGATGCCGTCGATCCGCAGCAGCTCGTCCCGCACCTGGCGCAGCGCGTAGTTCGAGACATAGAGCTGGTCGTAGCTGCCATCGGGCGAGCTGACATAGATCACCATCAGCCGGTCGGTGGCGAGCTTGCGGGTGGTGACGCCCCAACGCCGCACTTCCTCCGGCAGCCGCGGCAGGGCGGCGGCGACCGCGCCCTGCACCAGGATCTGCGCGCGGTCCGGGTCGGTGCCGAGCCGGAAGGTGACCGTCAGGGTCATCCGCCCATCGGCGGTGGACTGCGACGACATGTACAGCATGCCCTCGGTGCCGTTCACCTCCTGCTCGATCGGGGTCGCCACGGTATCCGCCACCACCTGGGCGGAGGCGCCTGGATAGGTGGTGGCGACCACCACGGTCGGCGGCACCACGTCCGGGTATTCCGAGATCGGCAGCGACAGCATCGACAGCCCGCCGACGATCAGCAGCACCAGCGACAGCACGCAGGCGAGGACCGGCTGGCGGACCGAGAGGACGCCGAGGTTGCTCAGGGGCGGGCGTCCGAGATGGCGCGCGCGCCCGGGATCCGCTGCGGGGTGACCGGCTGCCCGGCGCGGACGCGCATCATGCCGCCGACGACGATCTCCTCCTCCCCACGCAGGCCGTCGCGGATGACCCGCAGCCCGCCCTGCAGCGGACCGAGCTGGACCTGCCGCGCCTCCGGCGTGTCGGCGCCGTCGAGCACGTAGAGCACCCGACGCGACTGGTCGGTCGCCACCGCCGCGTCGGGGACCAGCAGCGCCTGGTAGGGCGCGCTGGCGATCAGCCGGACGCGGGCGAAGCCGCCGGGCACGAAGATGTCGTGCGGGTTGTCGAAGCGGGCGCGCAGCCGGATGGTGCCGGTGCCGGCATCGGCCTCGTTGTCGACGAAGACGATGCGGCCGTGGTGCGGGAAGCCGGTCTCGTCCGCCAAGGCGAGCTGCACCGGATTCTGCACCTCGCGGGACGAGGGCCGGTCGCCGCGCTGGGCCAGCCGCACGTAGCGCAGCGCCGAGGCCTGGTCGAGGTCGAAGCTGAAGTCGATCGGGTCCATGGTGACGATGGTGGCGAGCAGGGTCGCCGAGCTGGCCTCGCCGCCCGACACCAGGTTGCCGGGGCTGACCAGATGGCGGCCGATGCGGCCGTCCAGGGGGGCACGGATCGTGGTGAATTCCAGGTCGAGCCGGGCCCGCTGCAGCGCGGCGTCGGCCTGGATGACCAGGGCCTTGCTGTTTTCCACCGCCTGCACGCGCTGCTCGAGAGCGGCTTCGGACGCGGCGCGGTACTGCAGCAGGTTCTTCGCCCGATCGTATTCCTGCTGCGCCAGCGTGGCCTGCGACCGGGCGCCGGTCAGCCGCGCCTCGGCCTCGGTCACCGCGGCGACGAAGGGGCGCGGGTCGATGCGGAACAGCATGTCGCCGCGCTTCACCACCTGGCCGTCGGCGAAGGAGATGCTGTCGAGATAGCCGCTGACCCGGGCGCGCAGCTCGACCCGTTCGGTGCTGACGAAGCGGCCGGTGAACTCGTCCCAGTCGGTGACCTGCTGGCGGACCGCCCGGGTCACGGTGACGGAGGGCGGCGCCATCGGCGGGGCCTCCTCCTCGTGGCTGTCGCAGCCGGCGTTGGCCAGCGCCAGGGCCAGCGCCAGCGCCAGGCGCATGCGATGCCGCGCGGGTCGCCCCGGTGCCGCCGCCGCAGATTCTCCAAACAGTCGCATCGCATCTCCGCCTGCGGCACCAGGTCAGGCATGGACAGCATGGCCCGGCCAGGACCACGGACTGCTTTGACGAGTTGGTGAGAATGCGACGCGTGGGCAGAAACCCTACCGGGGGTAGGATGATCACCAATCTGTCTCAGCGGATGCGCGCCGCGTCCAAGCCGATGCGGGGCTTGCCGGTCGGCGGCTTTACGGACAAAGCACCGCATCTCCTTGGATGGTTCAGGTGCCATGACCCAGCCCGACCCGCGTCTCGCCGAACTGGCCGGCATCATCGAAGGTCGCGGCCACGGGCGGTACGGCCTTGCCGCCATCAACCAGCGGCAGCATGCGTTGCAGGCCGCCTGGCTGGCGGAGCAGGAGGACGCCGGGCCGGCGCTGGTGACCGCGGCGCTGTTGCACGACATCGGCCACATGGTGCACGACCTGGGACAGGCCCCGGCCGCCGCCGGGATCGACGACCGGCACGAGGAACTCGGCCAGGCCTGGCTGGTCCGCTGGTTCGGCCCCGCGGTGACCGAGCCGGTCCGCCTTCATGTCGCGGCCAAGCGCTACCTCTGCGCGGTGGAGCCGGATTACTTCGCCAGGCTCTCCCCGGATTCGGTGCTCAGCCTGTCCTTGCAGGGCGGCCCGATGTCGGCCGCGGAGGTCACCGCCTTCGAGGCCTTGCCGGGATCAGCCGCCGCGGTGCGGCTGCGCCGCTGGGACGAGGCCGCCAAGGTTAGGGGGCTGGAGACCCCCGGCTTCGCGCATTTCGCGCCCTATGTCGCGGCCTGCCTGGAAGCGGAGCGATCGGTGGACTAGGTCGGCAAGATCGGGGAGGGAAAGGTATTCCCTTCCCCAAACCCCTCCCTTCCTCTCTGTGGGTCGGCACCTGCCGCGACGCGAGTGCCGACTGAGAGAAACGGAGGAGGGTCCAGGGAGGATACTTCCGCCCTGGCCTTGCCTCGGCCCCGCGCTGAAAGCGCCTTCAGCGCCGCCGCAGCGCCGGCGCCAGGCTGCGTTCGAAGAACGCGATGAACTCCCCCTGGCGCGGCCCGACCTGGGTCAGGATGATGTGGTCGTAGCCGGCCTCGATGAATTTGCCGATCGCCTCCAGATGCACCTCGGCCGAAGGGCCGCAGGTCACCTGCTGCGCGACGATCTCCGGCGTCACATGCTTGGTCGCCGCGGCGAAGCCGAGGGTATTGGGCAGCTCCGCCTGCACCGGCCAGCCGGTGACCGCCCAGCGGAAATAGTGGTGCGCCGTCTTGCGCGCCTCCTCCTCGGACGGCGCCCAGCACATCGACACCTCGGCATAGCGCGGGCCGCTGCCGCCGGCGGACCGGAAAGCCTCCACCAGTTCGGGCTTCGGCTCGGTCACCACCAGCCCGTCGGTCTTGCGCGCCGCCAGCCGTGCCGCCTGCGGCCCGCCGGCCGCCATCACCACCGGCGGCTTCCGGTCTGGCCGGTCATAGAGCCGCGCCTGATCGAGCTGGAAATGCTGGCCGCGGTAGTTGGTGAGCTCACCCGTAAGCAGGCCCTGGATGATGTCGATCGCCTCCGACAGCCGCTCATGCCGCTCGCCGGCCCCAGGCCAGCCCTGGCCGGCGACGTGCTCGTTCAGCCGCTCCCCGGCGCCGAGGCCGAGGGTGAAGCGGTCGTCGCTGAGCAGCGCGATGGTCGCCGCGCCCTGGGCGATGATCGCCGGGTGATAGCGCATGATCGGGCAGGTCACCGCCGTCATCAGCCCGATGCGGGAGGTCGCCTGCGCCAGCGCGCCGAGCACCGACCAGGCCAACGGCGCATGGCCCTGTTCCTCCACCCAAGGGGAGAAATGGTCGGAGATGGCGGCGAGGTCGAATCCGGCCTGTTCGGCCAGGACCAGGTTGCGCACCAGGTCTTTCGGCCCGTGCTCTTCGGACATCAGTTTATAGCCGAGCTTGATCATCGCCGGGGGCTCCGTTTGGGGGGGCTGGTCCCCCAACGCGGCGATGGGGCGATTGTTCGTCCCTGCCGCGCGGCGCCCCGGCCGGGCCTAGCCGATCGGATCCAGCACGACCACCGGGATCTCGCGGTCGGTCTTCAGCGCGTAGTCGGCATAGGGCGGCCAGAATTCCAGCGCCTGCTGCCAGAGCCGGGCGCGCTCCTCGCCGGTCGCGGTGCGCGCCTTTGCCTTGGTCTTCAGCGTGCCGACCTGCACCTCGACCTCGGGGTTGGCGAGGATGTTGCGGTACCAGCCGGGATGCTCCGGCGCGCCGCCCTTCGAGGCGACGATGACCCAGCCCTTGCCGACATCGCCGTAGAACAGCGGGAAGATGTAGCGGTCGCCGGACTTCCGGCCGGTGGTGGTCAGCAGCAGGGACGGCACCGTCATCTCCTGCCGGCCCGGCGGGGTCACGGTGTACATGTGGCCGTCGGTGCCGCCGCTCGAGAGGTAGCGGTTGGCGTGTTCCACCATCCATTCCGGCAGGTTCGGGGCAAGCCTCGCTTCGGTCATGGTCGCATCTCCCTGGGGTCGGCTGCAGCCTAGACCAGCCGGCGGCCGCGGCGATACAGGGCCGAAGGCGTTTGCCTAATCCCCGCTGGGCAGGCTTTGATCACCCAGCGCCGCGGCTGCGACGGCACGGGATGGAGACGTCATGGCGCAAACCCTGAAAGCCACGGGACGCGGCGCATCCGCAGGTTGCGATGGCCGGTCGCCGCGCCGCGGCAGCGGCGACCCGGCCCCTCGCCGGCCCATCGCGGCGGCCGGACCATGACGGCGACGGATGCCGGCGCCAGGGGCGGTCGGCCGCAGCGCAGCGAATTGTCGGTCCCCGCCAGTGCGGAACGGTTCTTCGCCAAGGCCGCCGCCGGCGCGGCGGATGCCGTGGTGCTCGACCTGGAAGACGGGGTGACGGAGGACCGCAAGGACGCGGCGCGGCAGGCCGCCATCGGCGCATTGGGCACCATCGACTGGGGCGACAGGATCATGTCGGTCCGCGTCAACGGCATCGGCACGCCCTGGTGCCACCGCGACATCGTGGAGGTCGCCACCGCCTGCCCGCGGCTCGACCGGATCGTGCTGCCGAAATCCGCCGAGCCCTTCGACATCCGCTTCGTCGCAGCCCTGCTCGACGGCATCGAGGCTGCCCGCGGCGGCGGCCGACGGATCGGCATCGCCGCCCTGGTCGAGACGCCGAAGGGGGTCGGCCAGGTCGAGGCGATCGCCGCAGCGCATCCGCGGCTGGAAAGCGTGATCTTCGGCCTCGGCGACTACATGGCGGAGATGCGGACGCCCGACAGCACGGTGGGCGCGCCGAACCCCGACTACGCCATGCCGGCCGAGCCGGCGCCGCACCTGAACGACCAATGGCACTATGCCCTGGCCCGCATCGCCAATGCCTGCCGCGCCGCGGGGGTGCGGCCGATCGACGCGGTCTATGCCGACTACCGCGACGAAGCCGGGCTGCGGGCCTCGGCGCAGCGGTCGCGGGCGCTGGGCTACGCGGGCAAATGGGCGATCCACCCGGATCAGGTGGCGCCCATCAATGCGGTCTTCGGCCCGGATGCGGCGCGGGTCGCCTGGGCGCGGCGGGTATTGGCTCTGCTGGAGGGATCGTCCGGCGCGGTGGGGGAGGCTGGGATCATGGTCGATGCGGTGCATGCGCGGATGGCGCGCGAGATCCTGCGGCAGGCGGGGTCGCCGGCATGACCGCGCCGCAGCCCATGGCCGGCGTCAAGGTGCTCGACGTCGCCACCTTCCTCGCCGCCCCCTTCGCCGGCACGATCATGGCCGATTTCGGCGCCACGGTGCTGAAGATCGAGCACCCGAAACTCGGCGACCCGATGCGCGCCTTCGGCACCCCGACGGAATGCGGCGACACGCTCGCCTGGCTGAGCGAGGCACGCAACAAGCAGTGCATGACGCTGGACCTGCGCCACCCGGACGGCGCCGCGGTGTTCCGCAAGCTGATCGCGCAATCCGACGTGCTGCTGGAGAATTTCCGCCCCGGCACGCTGGAGAAATGGGGCCTCTCGCCCGACGGCCTGCGGGAGATCAACCCGCGCCTGGTGGTGCTGCGGGTCAGCGCCTATGGCCAGACCGGGCCGAAGCGCGGCCTGCCCGGCTTCGCCCGCGTGGCGCATGGGTTCGGCGGGCTGAGCTACCTGGCCGGCGAGCCGGATGGCCGTCCGGTGGTGCCGGGCTCGACCTCGCTGGCCGACTATCTCTCGGGCATCTGGGGCGCGCTCGGGGTGCTGCTGGCGCTGCGGGTCGCAGACCGCACCGGCCAGGGCCAGGATGTCGATATCGGCTTGTATGAATCGATCTTCCGGCTGCTGGACGAGACCGCGCCGGCCTATGCCCGCCATGGCACCATCCGCGAGCGCATGGGCGCCGACGTGCCGACCGTGGTGCCGCATGGCCACTGGCAGACCAGCGAGGGCCGCTGGGTCGCCATCGCCTGTACCAGCGACAAGATCTTCGCGCGATTGGCGGAGGCGATGGGCCGGCCCGAACTGACCGCGGCCGACCGCTATGCCACCACGGCGCAGCGCATCGCCGCGCGGTCGGAGGTCAACGGCATCGTCGCCGACTGGGCGGCGACGATGACGATGGAACAGCTCGGCGCCGCCTGCGACGCGGCCGAGGTGCCCTGGGGCCCGATCAACAGCATCGCCGACATCTTCGCCGATCCGCAGATCGCCGCCCGCGGCAACCTGCTGCGCATCATCGACGAACGCGTGGGCGAGCTGGTGCTGCCGGCACCGGTGCCGACCCTGACCGCGACGCCGGCGACGCTCCGCCACGCCGGCCGGGCCCGCGGCGCCGATACCGATGCGGTGCTCGGCGAATGGCTCGGCCTGGCGCTCGGCGACATCGCCGCGCTGCGCGCCGGCGGCGCGGTGTGACGGCGCCGGTCAGGCGGCGGTGAAGCCGCCATCGACCACCAGGCCGGCGCCGTTCATGTAGGCGGCGTCGTCCGAGGCGAGGAAGACGATCCCCTTGGCGATGTCGAGCGGCACGCCGAGCCGGCCCCAGGGGATGGTGTCCGAGACCTGCTGCCGCACCGGGCCTGGGTCGTTGCTGCCGGTCCGCCGGGCGCGGGCCATGAAGGTCTGCTCCCCCATCTCGGTCTGGATGACGCCGGGATGGATCGAGTTCACCCGGATGCGGTAGCCCTTGCGGCCGAATTCCAGCGCGGCGGATTTGGTGAAGAGCGTCACGCCGCCCTTGGTCATCGAATAGAGCGGGTCGAGCTGCGAACCCACCAGCCCGGCGATCGACGCCAGGTTGACGATGGCGCTGCCATGCTCGCTGGACGCCGCCGCCGCGCGCAGCGCCGGGGCGGCCAGCTTGGTGCCGAGGAAGACGCCGGTCATGTTCACCGCGACCAGCTTGTTCCAATCGTCGAGGCTGATCTCCTCAATCGACTTCCCGATGAAGACGCCGGCGTTGTTGACCAGGACGTCGAGCTTGCCGAAGCGGCTGGTGGCCAGCTCGATCGCGGCGGTCCAGTCGGCTTCCCGCGTCACGTCGAGATGGATGTAGTCGGCCTGGCCGCCGGCGGCGCGGATCGCCTCCACCGTCTGCCGGCCGGCGTCGTCCAGCACGTCGGCGACCACCAGCTTCGCGCCGGCCTCCGCCATCAGCGCCGCGGTCTCCGCGCCGATGCCGCGCGCGGCGCCGGAGATGAGCGCGACCTTGCCATCGAGACGATTCATCTGGGCGTTTCCTCGACCTGCGGGTGCTGTCGCCCGCTTCCGCCGGCCAGCCTATGGCGCGGCGGGCCCGCGGGAAAGTCTCCCGCTCCGCAGACCCCACCCTTCCTTTTCCCGGGTCGGAATTCGCCGCGCGGCAGGTGCCGACCCAGAGAAGTATCCTCCCTGGCCTTACCGCCGCTCGAAGTCCAACCGTTCCTCCACCGGCAGCCCCGCCAGGTGCCGGCGCAGGCAGTCGAGCCCGAGCTCCGCCGCGCCGAGCCGCACCCATTCCCGCCCGCCGACCAGCTTGGCCTCGCGCAGCAGGCTGCCGTTCGGATCGGCGAGGCCGATGCTGATGCTGCCGGCCGCCTGGGCGCCTTCGCCCTCCATCGTTACCAGCACGGCCAGCGCATGGCTGGCGCCGCTCGCCGCCCGCAGCGCCAGTGCCACCGCCGGCGCCGCGGCGGCATCCGGCGCGAGGCCGACCGCGGCGGCAAGCTGGCCCGGGTCGCGGCTGACCACGCCGCGGCGGAACAGCGTCTCGGCGCCGTCCAGCTGCAGCAGGCGGGCGGCGATGCTGCCGCCGGTGAAGCTCTCCGCCACCGCCAGCGTGCCGCCACAGCCGCGCAGCGCATCCAGCACGACGGATTCCAGCGTGTCCCGATCCTCGGCGAGGATGAAATTGCCTAAGCGCCGGCGCACCTCGGCCTCCAGCGGCGCCAGGATGGCATCGAGCGTGGCCGCATCGGCGCCGCGCGCCGCCAGCTTGGTCTCCAGTTCCGGGTAATGCGCCTGGAAGCCGAGCTTCACCGTGCCGGGCGGCGCCATCGCCTCGATCCCCGCCAGCATCTCGTCGGCGCGGGATTCGCCGATGCCGAAGGAGTGGAAGCGCTTCAGCCTCGCCACGCCGGGCAGCCCGGCGCTGGCCAGCAGGCGCGGCATCACCTGCTCGTCCAGCATGCGGCGCATCTCGCGCGGCACGCCGGGGGTGAAGTAGAAGCGCGCGCCGTCGATGGTCACCGCGAAGCCGCAGGCGGTGCCGATCGGGTTGTCGATGAACTCGGCGCCGTCTGGCAGCATGGCCTGCTTGCGGTTGTTGGCCGGCATCGCCCGGCCCCGCCCGGCATAGAAGGCCTCCATCCGGGCCAGCCAGGGCTCGTGCAGCACCAGCGGCACCCCGGCGGCCTCGGCCGCGACCTCCTGCGACAGGTCGTCGACGGTCGGGCCGAGCCCGCCATTGACGATGACGGCGTCGGCGCGGGCCGCCGCCTGGCGGAAGGCGGCCAGCAGGCTGGCGCGGTCGTCGCCGACGGTGGTGCCATGCACCACTTCCAGCCCGGCCTCGCCCAGGCGCTGCGCGATGTGGCTGTAATTGGTGTTGATCGTCTTGCCGGTCAGGATCTCGTCGCCGGTGCAGAGTATCTCGATGCGCATGCCGTTGCCTCCGTGGCCCCGGTAAGGCGGCCGGCCCGCCCGGCTGTCAAGCCGGCCGGACATACTGGCTTGCGGGCGGAGCGGCTTGGCGCACAGGATGGCCGGCCGGCGGCAGCGCCGGGAACGGGAGAGAGCAATGTCCTCAGCCATGAAGCTCGCCGGGGCGGACATGTCGGATGCCGAATGGCAGACGCGCTGCGACCTGGCCGCGCTCTATCGTGTCGTGCACCACCTCGGCTGGACCGACCTGATCAATACCCATATGTCGGCGCGCGTGCCGGGGGAGCCGGACACCTTCCTCATCAACCGCTACGGCGAGATGTTCGACGAGGTCACCGCATCTTCCCTGGTGAAGATGGATCTCGCCGGCAACGTCATCGGCGACCAGGGCCGCTTCAACGCCGCCGGCTTCACCATCCATAGCGGCGTCTACAAGGCGCGCCCGGATGCGAATTGCGTGCTGCACACCCATACCCGCGCGGGGGCGGGCATCTCGGTGCTGCGCCGCGGGCTGCGGCCGATCAGCCAGGATGCGCTGCATGTGCTGGACGACGTGGCCTACCACGATTACGGCGTGCCGACCTCGGTCGAGGAGTGCGAGGCGCTCGGCGTCACCTGCCAGCAGGGCAGTTGCGTGGTGCTGCTGAACCACGGCCTGCTGACCTGGGGCGAGACCATCCATGGCGCGCTGATGCGGCTGTATATGCTGGAGCGCGCCTGCGAGGTCGAGCTGATGGCCCGGCAGATGGACGAGCCGCCGGTGGTGATCGAGCCGCATGTGCAGGAACGCGCCAAGGCGCGCATGAAGAAGCTCCGCGGCACGCCGGACTACGGCCTGCTGGAATTCCAAGGCCTGGTGCGCACGGTGGACCGGCAGGGCGCCAAGTACCGCTGCTGAGCCGGCAAGGCCGGCCACGAAACGAAGAAGGGGAAACGCCGTGACCGAGATCAGCATCCTGGCCAGGGGCCTCGGCTTCCCCGAAGGCCCCGTCGCCATGGCGGATGGCAGCATCCTCCTCACCGAGATCAACGGCGGCTGGATCACCCGGGTCGGCGCCGATGGCAAGGTCACGCGTCTCGGCCAGGCCGGAGGTGGGCCGAACGGGCTGGCGCGCGCGCCGGATGGCGGGCTGATCCTCTGCAACAACGGCGGCAGCAAATACCTGCCCGACAGCTTCATGGGCCAGGGCCCGTCCGACGACTACGAATACGGCTCCGTCGAGCGGGTCGATCCCGTCAGCGGTGCGCGGCACCTGCTGTACAAGGCGGCGAACGGGCACAAGCTCTCGGCACCGAACGACCTGGTCTTCGACCGGCATGGCGGCTTCTACTTCACCGATCTCGGCAAGCGCTACCACACGTCGCGCGACCACGGCGGGCTCTACTACGCCATGCCGGACGGGTCCTCGGTGCGGGAGATCGCCTATCCGATCCTCAGCGCCAACGGCGTCGGCCTCTCGCCGGATGAGCGCACGGTCTATGTCGCGGATACCGAGCCGGCGCGGCTCTGGGCCTTCGACATCGAGAGCCCGGGCGTGCTGCGCAAGCAACCCTTCCCCTCGCCGCATGGCGGGCGCTACCTCGGCGCCGCGCCGGGCTTCGCCCGCTTCGACAGCCTGGCCGTGACGGCCTCCGGCAACGTCTGCGTCGCCACGCTGGTCACGGGCAGGATCACTGTCTTCGCCCCCGACGGCCGGCTGCTGGACCAGGTGGCGATGCCCGACACCCACCCGACCAATATCTGCTTCGGCGGCGCCGACATGCGCACCGCGACCATCACGCTATCGGGCTTGGGCGAGCTCGGCCAGATGCGCTGGCCGGAGCCGGGGCTGCGGCTGAACTTCCAGGAATAGCGGCTACAGCCCGCGGATCAGCGCCGCCCAGCGGTCGAGGATCGGCAGGATGGTCGCCGCCTTCTCCGAGTCCAGCGACACCACCACGCGGGAGACGCCGAGGTCGCGGTAGCGCCGGAGCGTGTCGAGGTCCTCCGGCGCGCCGAAGGTGGAGACCGGCACCTCCGCCAGGTCGCGCCCGGCCTCCGCCGCCATCCCGCGGAAGGCGACCAAAGCGTCTTCCAGCGGCGCGCGGCCGGCGATCGGGATCCAGCCATTGCCGTAGCGCAGCGCCCGCCGCGCCCCCTGCGGAAAGGCGCCGCCGACCAGGATCGGCGGGTGCGGCTTCTGTACCGGCTTGGGCCAGGCCATGATCGGCGCGAAGTCGACGAATTCGCCGTGGTACTCGGCCTTCGATTTCGTCCAGATCTCCTTCATCGCCTCCACCCTTTCGCGCACCAGCTTGGCGCGGGTGTCGAAGGCGGTGCCGTGGTTCTCCATCTCCTCCCGGTTCCAGCCGACGCCGATGCCGAACAGGAAGCGGCCGCCGGAGACCTGGTCGAGCGAGGCGACCAGCTTGGCGGTCTGGATGGTGTCGCGCTGGTTCAGCAGGCAGACGCCGGTGCCGAGCAGCAGGGTGGTGGTCGCCGCCGCCGCCATGGTCAGGCTGACGAAGGGGTCCATGACGTCGTAGTAGCGCTTCGGCAGCTCGCCGCCGCCGCCCCAGGGGGTCAGGCGGGCGGCGGGAATATGCGAATGCTCCGGCGCCCAGACGGATTCGAAGCCGCGTTCCTCCAGCGCGCGGGCCAGCGCGGCGGGCGTCATCGAATAGTCGGTGAAGAACATCGAGGCCCCGAACTGCATGTCCCGCTCCCCCGTCGCAGCCTTGTGGCGGGAAGCCTATCGCCCGCGCCGGGCGCCGGCAAACCGCCCATTGCCGCGCCGGCAGGCGGCGCTGCCCAGAAGACGGTCGGTTCCGGTCCGCCGTGGCGCCAAGCGGCAGCGGCACCGGCTTGCCGGCGCCGGGCGGCGCGGGCAGGCTGCCGCGATCATGGCGACGCCCGCCCTCGAGCTCATCGGCCTGCGCACCGAGTTCCGCATCCGCGGCGCCTGGCATGCCGCGGTGCGCGACGTCTCGCTGCGGCTGAAGCGCGACGAGACGCTGGCCCTGGTCGGCGAGAGCGGCTGCGGGAAGAGCGTCACGGCGCTGTCCGTCATGGGGCTGGTGCAGCCGCCCGCCGGCCGCGTCGCCGCCGGCCGCATCCTGCTGGACGGGGAAGACCTCGCGGGGCTGGAGGATGCCGCCCTGGAACGCCTGCGCGGCGACCGCATGGCGATGATCTTCCAGGAGCCGATGACCAGCCTGAACCCGGTGATGACGGTGGGCGACCAGGTGGCGGAGAGTCTCCGCATCCATCGCGGCCTGTCGCGCGCCGCCGCACTCGACCGCGCCGGCGCGCTGTTCGAGGAGGTGAAGATCCCCTCGGCCAGCCAGCGGCTGCGCGAATACCCGCACCAATTCTCGGGCGGCATGCGCCAGCGGGTGATGATCGCCATGGCGCTGGCCTGCGAGCCCGCGGTGCTGCTGGCCGACGAGCCGACCACGGCGCTCGACGTCACCATCCAGGCGCAGGTGCTGGGGCTTCTGGCCGATCTGCGGACGAAGCACGGCATGGCGGTGCTGTTCATCACCCACAACCTGGGCGTCGCGGCGCAGATCGCCGACCGCGTGGCGGTGATGTATGCCGGGGAGATCGTCGAGCAGGGCCCGGTCGGCGCCATCTTCGCCCGGCCGCTGCACCCCTATACGCGGGCGCTGTTCGCCGCGGTGCCACGGATCGACCTTTCGGGCCAGGCGCTGTCCGCGATCGGCGGGCGGGTGCCGGCGCTGGATGCCATGCCGGCGGGCTGCCGCTTCGCGCCGCGCTGCCCGCTGGCGCGCCCGGGCTGCGAGACGCCGCAACTGCTGGCCGAGGTGGCGGCCGGCCATGCCGCGCGCTGCCATGTCGCGCATGGTTGAGGCCGATGTCCTGGTGGTCGGCGGTGGCGGCGCCGGCTGTTCCGCCGCGCTGCACCTGGCGAAGCGCGGCGCCCGCGTGGTGCTGCTGGAACGCGGCCTGGTCGGCGGCCAGGCCTCCGGCGTCAACCATGGCGGCGTGCGGCAGCAGGGCCGCAACCCGGCGGAGCTGCCGCTGGCGCGGCGGTCCCGCGCGATCTGGGCGCGCATGGCCGACCTGATCGGGACCGATGCCGAATTCGATCCCAGCGGCCACCTGAAGCTGGCCCGCAGCGCGGCGGAGGAAGCCGAGCTGCTGCGCTGGAACGCCATCGCCGAGCAGCATGGGCTGCGGCCGCGCATGGTCGGCCGCAACGCCATCCGTGCCGAACATCCCTGGCTGGGCGAGCAGGTGATCGCCGGCAGCCTGCTGGAGGAGGATGGCTCGGCCAATCCCCGGCTGCTGGCGCCGGCCCTGGCCGCGGCGGCGCGCAAAGCGGGCGCGACCATCCTGGAAGGCCATGCAGTGGCGGAGATGGCGCATGACGGCACCCGCTTCCGCGTCACTGCCAACGACACCGGCTTCGTCGCACCGGTGCTGCTGAACTGCGCCGGCTTCTGGGGCGCCGCGGTGGCGGCGCGCTTCGGCGAGCGCGCGCCGATCGAGGCGCTGCACCCCAACATGCTGGTGACCGAGCCGCTGCCGCATTTCTGCCGGCTGAACATCGGCGTGGTGGGCGGCGATGTCTACCTGCGGCAGATTTCGCGCGGCAACGTCATCCTGGGCGGCGGGCGCGGCGAGGGCGACCCGGCGGTGCCGATGTCCCGCCCGCGCCCGGACAGCGGCGCGGCGGCGATGGAAAAGGCGGTGCGGCTGATCCCGCGCCTGGCGGATGCGCTGATCATCCGCAGCTGGACCGGCATCGACGGGCTGACGCCGGACGTGCTGCCGGTGATGGGGCCGAGCCGCACCACGCCCGGGCTGTTCCACGCCTTCGGCTTCTCCGGCCATGGATTCATGCTGGGGCCGGCGGTGGGCGAGGTGCTGTCGGAGCTGGTGCTGGACGGGCACAGCGACGTGCCGCTCGACGCATTCGATATCGGCCGCTTCGCCCCACGGGCGGACGCGGCCACAGGCCGGGGGACGGAATGATGAAGGCTTTGCGCGCGGCACTGCTCGGCATGGCGCTGGCGATCGGATTGCCATCGGGGAGCCAGGCGCAGACCTTGCGCGTGGGCATGGCGGCGCAGGATGTCGGCCGGCTGGACCCGCATTTCGCCACCTCCACCATCGACCGCGTGGCGGTCGGCTGGATGTTCAACGGCCTGGTGCGCTTCCCGCCCGGCAGCATCGACCCGGCGGCGATCGAGCCCGACCTGGCCGAGCGCTGGGAGAGCGGCGCCGACGGCAGGACCTGGACCTTCTTCCTCCGCCGCGGCGTGCAGTTCCATGGCGGCTTCGGCGAGCTGACCGCGGACGACGTGGTCTTCAGCCTGAGGAAATCCGCCGCCGCCGCGACCTCCGCCTTCTCCGCCGATTTCCGCGCCTTCGAAAGCGTCGAGGCGGTCGATCCCTATACGGTGCGGATCGTGCTGCGCGAGAACGTGCCGAGCCTGCTCGGCATCCTGACCAATTACTCCGGCGGCTACATCGTCTCGAAGCGCGCGGTGGAGCAGAAGGGCGAGGGCTTCGCCCGCGCACCGGTCGGCACCGGGCCCTTCGCGCTGCAGGGCGTGACGCCGAACCAGAGCGCCGAGCTGGTGGCGCATGCCGGCTATTTCCGCGGCAAGCCGCAGATCGCCGGCATCTCCTACCGCTTCATCCCGTCCGATGCCTCGCGCGACCTGGCCTTCCAGAACAAGGAGCTCGACCTCAACTACGGCCGCGCCGACCAGACCTGGGCGACCCGGGTGCGGGCGCTGCCGGGCGTGACGGTCGATGTGTTCGAGCCGGCCGAGCTCGCCATGCTCCACCTCAACATCACCCAGGCACCCTTCAACGACATCCGCGTGCGGCAGGCCATGGCGCATGCGGTGAACCGGGCGGAGCTGTCGCGCTGGCGCGGCCCCGACGTGAGCCGCCCGGGGCAGAGCCTGGTGCCGCGCGGCTACCTGGGCTTCACCGCCGAGAACGGGCTGCCGGGCCACGACGTGGCGAAGGCGAAGGCGCTGCTGGCCGAGGCCGGCTACCCGAACGGCCTGACCATCAAGGTCATCCACACCCAGTTGCCGGAGATGCTGAACATGATGCAGGTGGTGCAGCAGCAGCTGCGCCGCGCCGGCATCACGCTCGACCTGCAGGTGGTGGAGCATGCCACCTTTCACCAGCAGATCCGCCAGGACCTCTCACCGCTGGTCTACTACTCGGCGGCGCGGTTCCCGGTGGCCGACATCTACCTCAGCCAGTTCTTCCACGGCCGGTCGATCGTCAAGACGCCGACCGCGGTGACCAATTTCTCCCATTGCAACCAGGCCGATGCGCAGATCGATGCGGCCCGGGTCAGCACCGACCCGGCGGCGCAGCTGAAACTGTGGGCGGAGGCGCAGCGGACCCTGGTGAAGGAAGTCTGCGCCGTGCCGCTGGTGGAGACGCTGCTGGTCTTCGCCCGGCGCGACACGCTGGATTACGGCTACAAGCTGGTGGGGTCGATGGGCCTCGGCCCGCAGATCACCGAGCAGTCGCGGCTGCGCTGAATGGCCTTCTTCGTCGCCCGTCGCCTGCTGGCCGCGGTGCCGACCCTGCTGGCGGTGCTGACGCTGATCTTCGTCATCGTCCGTATCGTCCCCGGGGACCCGGCGCTGGTCATTCTCGGCGACCAGGCGACGCCGGAGGCGGTGGCGGCGCTGCGGGCCAAGCTCGGCACCGACCAGCCGCTGCCGGCGCAGTATGCCGCCTTCATGGGACGCGTGCTGGTCGGCGATTTCGGCGCCTCCATGGTCACCGGCCGGCCGATCACGGCGGAGGTCGCCGCCGTGCTGCCGCACACCATCGACCTGACGCTCGCCGCCATGGTCTTCGGCATCGTCATCGGCGTGCCGGCCGGCATCGCGGCCGCCCTGCACCGCAACGGTGCCATCGACCTCGCCGCGCGGATGCTGTCGCTGCTCGGCCTGTCCTTCCCGGTCTTCGTCTCCGGCATCTTCCTGCTGCTGGCCTTCGCGCTGCACTGGCAGGTCTTCCCGGTGATCGGCAACGCCGACCTCGGCGATCCGCTCGATCGGCTGCACAAGCTGATCCTGCCGGCCATCACCCTCGGCCTGGTCATGGCCGCCTACATCACCCGCGTCACCCGCAGCGCCATGCTGCAGAGCATGGGGGAGGATTTCATCCGCACCGCCCGCGCCAAGGGCGTGCCGCGGCGCCGCATCGTCTGGGTGCATGGCCTGCGCAACGCCGCCATCCCGATCGTCACCGTGGTCGGGCTCTATGTCGGCATCCTGCTGGGCAATTCGGTGCTGACCGAGATCGTCTTCAACCGTCCCGGCCTCGGCAAGGTCATCGTCGGCGCGCTGAACCAGCGCGACTACACCATGCTGCAGGGGCTGATGGTGATCTACTGCGTGCTGATCGTGGCGGTGAACACCATCACCGACCTGCTCTACGGCATCATCGACCCGCGGGTGAAGGCATGAGGCGCCTGGCCGGCAACCCGACCACGCTGGTCGGCGCGCTGCTCTGCCTCGGCATCCTGCTCGCGGCGGCCCTTGCCCCCTGGATCGCGCCCTTCGACCCGGCGGAACAGGACATCATCGCCCGCCTCCAGCCGCCCGGCGGCGACTATGCGCTGGGCACCGACCAGTTCGGCCGGGACATCCTCTCGCGCCTGCTGTGGGGCGCGCGCATCTCGCTCACCGTCTCGCTCGGCGCCATCGCCGCGGCCATGGTGGTGGGCGGGGCGATCGGCCTGATCTCGGGCTATGTCGGCGGCCGGACCGACCTGTTCACCATGCAGGTGATGGACGTGCTGCTGTCCTTCCCCTCGCTTATCCTCGGGCTGATCGTGGTGGCACTGCTGGGGCCGGACCTGCAGAACCTCATCATCGCCATCGCGCTCACCGCCATCGCCCCTTTCGCCCGCATCGCCCGCGCGCCGACCTTGGCGCTGAAGGAACGCGCCTTCGTCGAGGCCGGGCGGGCGCTCGGCTTCAGCCATGCCCGCATCCTGTTCCGTCACATCCTGCCCAATATCCTGCCGGAGGTGCTGGTGATGGGCACGCTCTGGCTCGCCACCGCGGTGCGGGTCGAGGCCTCCCTGTCCTTCATCGGCCTCGGCGCCAAGCCGCCGACCGCCACCTGGGGCGGCATGACGCGGGACGGGTTCGAGAACATCCTCGACGCCCCCTGGCTGGCGATCTTCCCCGGCCTCGCCATCCTGTTCCTGGTGCTGGGGCTGAACATGGTCGGCGACGGCCTCCGCGACGCCACCGACCCGCGGCTGCGCCATGAATGAGCCCCTGCTGACGGTGGACGGGCTGCGCAAGCACTTCACCACCACCAGCGGTTTCCCGCGCCGCCGCACCGTCACCGTCCGCGCCGTGGAGGACCTCTCCTTCAGCATCGCCCGCGGCGAGGCCTTCGGCCTGGTTGGCGAAAGCGGTTGCGGCAAGTCCACCGCCGCCCGCGCCCTGCTGCGGCTCATCGAACCCGATGCCGGCCGCGTGCACTGGCGCGGGGAGGACCTGCTGGCGGCGCGCGGCGCCGCATTGAAGGCGCTGCGGCGGCGCATGCAGATCGTCTTCCAGGACCCTTATTCCTCGCTCGACCCGCGCCAGACCATCGGCGCCGCGCTGGTCGAGCCGATGCGCGTGCACGGCCTCGCCAGCGGCGCCGGGGCGCGCCGCCGCGCCGCCGCGCTGCTCGAGGAAGTGGGCCTGCCGCCCGCGGCGCTCGACCGCTACCCGCACGAGTTCAGCGGCGGCCAGCGCCAGCGCATCGGCATCGCCCGCGCCCTGACGGTGGAACCGGAGCTGATCGTGGCGGACGAGCCGGTCAGCGCGCTCGACGTCTCGGTCCAGGCGCAGGTACTGCTTCTGCTGCGGGAGTTGCGCGAGCGCCGCGGCCTGTCCTTCCTGCTGGTCAGCCACGACCTGGCCGTGGTGCGCTGGTTCTGCGACCGCGTCGCGGTGATGTATCTTGGCCGCATCGTCGAGGAAGGCCCGGCCGCCCGCGTGCTGGAAGCGCCGCTGCACCCCTATGCGCGGATGCTGCGCGATGCCTCCCCCATCCCGGACCCGGCGCGGCGCGGCGCCCTGCCGCGCATCACCGGCGAGATCCCCTCCGCCGCCAACCCGCCGCCGGGCTGCCCCTTCCACCCGCGCTGCGGGCACGCCATCCCGGCCTGCGCCACCAACCTGCCGCCGCTGCGCGACCTGGGCCAGGGCCGCCGCGTCGCCTGCCTGCGCGCCGAGGACATCATGGAGAAGGTGGCATGAGGCTGCAGCGCGTGCTGGACCAGGACCGCGCCGAATTGCGCTTCCAGCTCGATGGCGAGACGCTCACCGCCCGCGCCGGCGACACGCTGCTCACCGCCATCCTCGCCGCCGACGCCGGCTGGCTGCGCAACAGCGAATTCGGCGACGGCAAGCGCGCCGGCTTCTGCCTGATGGGGGCCTGCCAGGACTGCTGGGTGACGGTGGAAGGCCAGGGCCGCCGCCGCGCGTGCGGCACGCTTGTCGTGGCGGATATGCAGGTACGCCGCAGATGAGGGTCGCGGTGGTCGGCGCCGGCCCTGCCGGGGTACGCGCGGTGGAACAGCTGGTCCGGGCCGGCCTGACGCCGGCCTGGATCGACGAGGCGCCGGATGGCGGCGGCCGCATCTACCAGCGTCCGCCCGCCGGCTTCCGCCGCGACGCACGCGCCCTCTATGGCTTCGAGGCGCGCCGTGCGACAGTGTTGCACGCCACGCTCGACGCGCTGAAGCCGCGCACCGAATGGCGGCCGGACACGCTGGTCTGGAACATCCGCCCGAAGGCGCGCGTGCTGGACCTGATGCAAGACGGTGCGCAGCAGGCAGTCGGCTACGATGCCGTGCTGCTCTGCACCGGTGCGATGGACCGCGTCATCCCCCTGCCGGGCTGGACCCTGCCGGGGGTCGCCACGCTCGGTGCGGCGCAGATCGCGCTGAAGGCGCAGGGCTGCGCCATCGGCCGGCGCGTGGTGTTCCTGGGCACCGGCCCGCTGTTGTGGCTGGCCGCCTATCAATATGCCAGGGCGGGCATCGAGGTCGCGGCGGTGCTGGACACCACCCGCTTCGCCACCAAGCTGGCCGCCGCGCCCGGCCTGCTGCACGGGCCGGCGACGCTGGCCAAGGGTCTTTACTATACGGTATGGCTGCGGGCCCGGGGCATCCCCGTCGTCGAGGGCGTCGTGCCGCTCGCGGTCGAAGGCGACGATGGCGTGACCGCGCTACGCTGGCGCGATGCGGCCGGCGCCGAACACCGTACCGGATGCGACGCGGTTGGCATGGGCTGGGGGCTGAAGCCGGAGGCGCAGCTTGCCGACCTTGCCGACGTGCCCTTCGACTTCGACCCCTTGCAGCATAACTGGGTGCCGCGCCGCGACCTGGCCGGGCGAACGCCGGTGACAGGCCTCTACCTCGCCGGCGACGGCGCCGGGATCGGCGGGGCGGAGGTTGCGGAACTGGCCGGCGCCCGCGCCGCGCTGGCGCTGCTGGAGGATGCCGGCCATCCCGCGGATGCCGCGCAGGTCCTGCACCTGGACCGCGCGCTGCGCCGCCAGGCCCGCTTCCGCGCCGCGCTGGAACGCGCCTTTCCGTTTCCCGCCGGCCTGGCTGCCGAGATGGCCGACGCCACCATCCTCTGCCGCTGCGAGGCGATCACCGCCGGCGAATTGCGCGCCGCCGCCGCATCGCCCACCGGCCCGGCGCCGGAAGCGAACCGCGCCAAGGCCATCACGCGCATCGGCATGGGCCGCTGCCAGGGTCGCGTCTGCGGACCGGCCGGGGCAGAGGTGCTGGCGGCGGCGCTCGGCTGCACCACGGCCGCGGTCGGCCGGCTGCGCGGCCAGCCGCCGGTCAAGCCGATCCCGATCCCGGCGACGGCCGCCGCCTGATCTGGCCCGCATATTGCGTAAGGCTTGCCGCATCAAGCCACGCGGGGCGGCCTGCCGGCCTGCCTGCACAATCCGCGCGCGCTTAGCCGGAGCGGGAGCGAGAAACCATGCAGATCACGAGACGTCAGGGCGGTGCCCTTGCCCTCGCCACGCTGGTGGCGGCGCGCGCCGGCCAAGCGGCCACGCCCGGCGTGCTGGTGCGGTCGGATTCGCCGCCTGCCAATCTCGACCCGCATCTGCTCTACGACGTGCCCATGATGGGCTATGCGCTGAACACCTATGATGGGCTCTACCGCTACGAGAACAACCCGCCGGAGCTCCTGCCCTGGCTGGCCACCGGCCATACCGCCTCGGCGGATGGGCTCGATTGGGAGTTCCGCCTGCGCGACGGCGTCAAATTCCATGACGGGACTGCGCTGACCGCCGAGGACGTGGTCTACAGCTTCCGCCGCGCGCTGGCGCTGAAGCGGGCGCCGGCCAGCGCCTTCCTGGCGATCCTGAAGCCGGAGAACGTGACGGCGCCCGATGCGCTGACGGTCCGCTTCAGGCTGGACCGCGCCTACGGGCCCTTCCTCGCCGCCATCCCGATCATCGCCGTCGTCAACAGCCGCCTGGTGCGCGCCAACGAGAAGGACGGCGACTGGGGCGCCGGCTGGCTGGCTTCGAACGAGGCCGGGTCCGGCGCCTACAGCTTCGTCCCCGGCTCGCTGACGACGCTGGAAAAGCTCGACATGGTGCGGTTCGAGGGGCATTTCCTCGGCTGGAAGGACAACCCGAACCCGGTCCCCCGCATCGCCACCCGCGCGGCGAAGGAGACCTCGACCGGCGTGCTCGGCCTGCTCAACGGCTCGATCGACTGGACCGACAGCTACCTGCCGACCGACCAGCTCGAACAGATCGAGAAAAGCCGGGTGGCGCGGGTGGAGAAGGCCGTCTCCATGCGCACCTTCATCATCCGCATGAACAACAGCCGCGCTCCCTTCAGCAGCATCAACGTGCGCAAGGCCTTCGCCCATGCCTTCAACTACGAAGGCTTCATCCAGGAGATCCTGAAGGGCTATGCCGACCGCAATGCCGGGCCGGTACCGAACGCGCTGTGGGGCGCGCCGAAGGATGCGCCGGGCTATGCCTACGACCTCGACAAGGCGAAGCACTTCCTGAAGCTGGCCCAGGCGGAAGGCTACAACCCGAAGACGCCGGTCCGCATCCACATCCAGTCGCAGCTGGAACAGACCAACCAGGCGGCGCAGCTGTTCCAGTCGGACCTGCAATCCATCGGCGTCAACCTGCGCATCGTCGCCGATACCTGGGCCAACATCACCGCGGCGACCGGCAAGCCCGACACCTCGCCGGAGATGTGGATCCACTGGGTCAGCACCTATTTCGTCGACCCGGAGAATTGGGTCGGCCAGATGTACGACAGCCAGTTCCACGGCACCTGGAAGGCGTCCTCCTACTACCGGAACGCCAGGGTGGACGAGCTGCTGCGCCAGGCACGCAGCCTGGTGGTGCAGGCCGAGCGCGCCCCGCTATACGAGGAAGCGACCCGCCTGGTGATGGCCGATTGCGCCGATATCTGGGTCTACAACACGGTCGAGCTGCGCGGCGTCTCCCGCCGCCTGTCCGGCTACCGCTTCTGCCCGGCCGGCGGCGGCGCCGAATTCCGCTGGCTGCAGATGCAGGGCTGAGATGCTCGGCTTCGTCCTGCGGCGGGCATTGCTGGTGCTGCCCTCGCTCTTCGGGCTGCTGGTGGTGACCTTCCTGCTGATCCGCACGGTGCCGGCCGACCCGGCGGTGGCGCTGGCCGGGGACAATGCGACGCCGGCGCAGATCGCCGAGATCCGCCGGCAATACGGGCTGGACCAGCCGCTGCACGTGCAGTTCGGCCGCTACCTCGCGGGCGTCGCGCGGCTGGATTTCGGCACCAGCCAGTTCTCCGGCCGGCCGGTGGCGCAGGACATCGCCCAGCGCCTGCCGGCGACGCTGGAGCTCACCTTCGCCGCGCTGCTGCTCAGCGCCGGGCTCGGCATCCCGCTCGGCGTGCTGGCGGCGGTGAACCACAACCGCTGGCCGGATTTCGTCCTTCGCATCGTCTCGGTCGGCGGCATCGCCATCGCCGCCTTCTGGCTGGCCATCATGTTGCAGCTGCTGTTCGCCATGGAGCTCGGCTGGCTGCCGCTGCGCGGGCGCCTCGATGTGGGGCTTGCGGCGCCGGCGGGGCCGACCGGCCTGCTGCTGCTCGACGGCCTGCTGCATGGCCGTTTCGATGTCTTCCTGGACGCGCTGCGGCATCTGGTGCTGCCGGCGGTCACCCTCTCGCTCGGCGGCCTGGCCACCATCACCCGTTTCACCCGGGCCGGCGTCCTGGACACGCTGCAGAAGGATTTCGTGCTCTATGGCCGCGCCACCGGCACGCCGCGGGGCCGGCTCATCTGGATCTATGTGCTGCGCAATTCCGTCGTTGCGACCGTGACGCAGATCGGCCTGCTCTTCGGCAGCCTGCTGGCCGGCGCCGTGGTGGTGGAGGCGATCTACGACTGGCCGGGGATCGGCAGCTACACGGTGCAGGCGATCCTGACCGCGGATGCGAAGGTGATGCTGGCGGTAACCCTGCTGGTCGGCGTGATCTACGCCGTGGTCAATATCCTGACCGACGTGGCGCATGCGCTGATCGACCCGCGGGTACGGGAACAGCACTGATGCTGATCCTCCGCAAATTCCTCCGCGACGTACCGGCGGTGATCGGCGCGCTGCTGGTGCTGGGCGTGGTCGCGTTGGCCATCTTCGGTCCCTGGATCGCGCCCTATCCGGAAGACGCCAGCGCGTCCCACCTGCTGCGCCGGCTGAAGCCGCCGAGCGCCGCCTTCCCCTTCGGCACCGACAATCTCGGCCGCGATATCCTCTCCCGCGTCATCCTCGGCGCGCGCGGCGCGCTGAAGGTAGCCCTGGTGGTGGTCGGGCTGTCGACGGCGATCGGCGTGCCGCTCGGCCTCATTGCCGGTTATGGCCGCGGCCTGGTGCCGGAAGCGATCATGCGCGTGACCGACGTCTTCCTGGCGTTGCCGCAGCTGATCCTGGCGCTGGCCCTGGCGCAGCTGCTCGGCCCCTCGGTCGAAAGCGCGATGCTGGCGCTGACGCTGACCTACTGGCCCTATTTCACCCGCATCGTCCATGCCGAGACGCAGCGGCTGCGCAACGCGCTGTTCATCGATGCGCTGCAGGGGATCGGCGCCGGGACGCCGCGCATCCTGCTGCTGCACATCCTGCCGAACATCCTCTCTCCCATCATCGTGCGCGCCACCATCGGGCTCGGCTTCACCATCCTGGTCGCCGCGGTGCTCGGCTTCCTCGGCATGGGGGCGACGCCGCCCGACCCCGACTGGGGCCTGGCCGTGGCGCAGAGCCGCACCTACCTGCCGAAGGCCTGGTGGTTCGCCACCTTCCCGGGCCTCGCCATCCTGCTCGCGGTGCTCGGCTTCAACCTGCTGGGCGACGGGCTGCGCGACCTGGTCGACCCGCGCCTGCGGCGGTCCCGCTGAACGTGGCGGTACCGACCCTCGCCGTCTCCGGCCTGCGCGTGGCGATCCGCGGCGACGAGGGGGTGGCGCGCATCCTCGACCATATCGCGCTGCGGCTTGAGGCAGGCCGCATCCTCGGCGTCGTCGGCGAAAGCGGCTGCGGCAAGTCCACCCTGATCCGCGCCATCCTCGGCATCCTGCCACCGGCCGCCGAGGTCGCCGCCGGCGAGATCCTGTTCGAGGGCGAGGACCTGCTCGCCTTCTCCGAGGCCGAACTGAACCGCAACGTGCGCGGCAGCCGGATCAGCTTCATCCCGCAGGACCCCTACCTCGCGCTCAACCCGCTCTTCACCATCGGCGCGCAATTGCTGGAGACGATGCGCTGGCATGCCCCGGGCGACCGCCGCGGCCATCGCGCCCGGTTGCTGGAATTGTTCCGCCGCGTCCAGCTGCCGGACCCGGAAGCCGCGCTGGACCGCCACCCGCACCAGTTCTCCGGCGGCCAGCGGCAGCGGCTGCTGATCGCCGCGGCGCTCGCCTGCGCCCCGCGCCTGGTGATCGCGGATGAGCCGACCACGGCGCTCGACGTCACCACCCAGCAGCAGATCCTGCGGCTGCTGCGCGAACTGGTCGACGATCTCGGCATCGCCATGCTCTTCGTCACGCATGACCTCGGCGTCGTCGCCGAGCTCTGCGATGACGTCTCGGTCATCTATGCCGGCCAGACGGTGGAATCCGGCCCAACCGCGGCGCTGCTCGACCGGCCGCTGCATCCCTATACGCGGGCGCTGCTGGCCTGCCATCCCGAACGCAGCAGCGGCTTCGTCGGCATCCCCGGCGCGGTGCCCTCGCCGCTGCGGGCGCCGCCCGGCTGCCGCTTCGCGCCGCGCTGCACCTCGGCCCACCCTGCCTGCACCACCCGCGCCCCGGCGCCGCAGCGGCCGGAGCCGGGGCGCAGCGTCGACTGCATCCTGCACGAGGTCGCGGCATGACGCCGATCCTCGAGGTCGAGGACCTCTCGGTCGCGCTCGGCGGCCGCAAGCGCTGGATCGGCCGGTCCATCCCGCCGGTGCAGGCGGTGCGCGGCGTCAGCCTCGCGGTCGCGCCGGGCGAGGTGCTCGGCATCGTCGGCGAATCCGGCTGCGGCAAGACCACGCTCGGCCGCGCCATCCTCGGCCTGCAGCGCGAAAGCGGCGGGCGCATCCTGCTGGACGGTGCCCCGGTCAGCGGCCTGGCGCCGCAGGCGGCGCGGCGCGCGCGCAACGCCATCCACTACGTTCACCAGGATGCCGGCGCCTCGCTCGACCCGTGGTGGAGCATCGGCCGGGCGCTGGAGGAAGCGCTGGTGGTCCAGGGCGTCCGCGACCGCGCCGAGCGGCAGGCGCGGGTCGCCGAGGTCCTGGAGGCGGTCGGGCTCGATGCCGCCGCAGGCCGGCGCTACCCGCATGAATTCTCCGGCGGCCAGCTGCGCCGCGTGGCGCTGGCGCGCATCCTGGCGTTGCGGCCACGCATCGTGGTGCTGGACGAGCCCACCTCCGGCCTCGACATGTCGGTGCAGGCGATGGTGCTGACCCTGCTGCGCGACCTGCAGGCGCGCTACGGCCTGACCTACCTGTTCATCTCGCACGACCTGTCGGTGGTACGGCGGTTCTGCGACCGCGTCGCCATCATGTATCTCGGCCGCATCGTCGAGCAGGCGCCGACCGTGCGGATCTTCGCAGCACCCGCGCATCCCTATACGCGCAGCCTGCTGGCCGCCGCGCCGCGGCTTTCCGGCCGGCGGGTCGAGGCCGCGCCGGCACTGCAGGGCGAGCCGCCCAGCGCCGCACGCCTGCCGCCCGGCTGCGCCTTCGCCCCGCGCTGCGCCCTGGCGGAGGACCGCTGCCGGGCGATCGACCCGCCGCTGGCGCCGCATGGCGCGACGCAGGTGGCCTGTCACCGCGCGGCGGAGATCGACCCCGATGCCGCCACTACGCCAGGATACGCGACGGCGCTGCCGCCGGCAGGCTGATGGCGGCGGCCGGCAAGGGCTTCAGCCCTGCTCGATCGGCAGCGACTCGTCCTTCGCCCATTCGCTCATGGACGCGTCGTAGACGGCGATGTCGCGGTAGCCGAGCTGGTGCAGCAGGAAGGCGTCCAGCGTCGCCGCGATGCCGCCGCCGCAGTACAGCAATATGCGCTTCGACGGGTCGGCGCCGACCGCGGCGAAGCTGGCGGCGACCGCCTCGGGCGGCCTTATGGTCAGCGCCGCCGGGTCCAGCAGGGCCGCGGCGGGCACGTTGACGCTGCCCGGGATGCGGCCCGGCCGGCCGTAGCGCGGGTTCTCGCCGCGGTGCAGGTCGGGGGCCAGGGCATTGATGGTGCAGGCGCCGGCATCGCCGATGGCGGCCTGCACCTCGGCCTTGCCGATGAACAGGCCGGGCCGCGGCCGGGCGGCCAGCGTCGCCGGCGGGTAGCGCGTCTCGGCGGTCTCGGTCGGCCGTCCCTCGGCCGCCCATTTGTCGAAGCCGCCATCGAGGATCGCCGCATCGTCGAAGCCGATCGCCCGCAGCATCCACCAGACCCGCGTCGCCCATTGCAGGCTTTTCCGGGAATAGAGGACGACGCGGGTGCCAGGGCCGATCCCCTTGGCCGCGAAGCGGGCGGCCAGGTCGGCCGGGTCCGGCATGGTGAAGTTGAAGCGGCTGGCGGTGTCGGACAGGTCCCCCTGCAGATCGAGGAAGCCCGAGCCGGGGATATGGCCGGCCTCGTAGTCCGGCCGGCCGCTGCCGACCCGGTAGGGCCGGCCGGTGCCGGTTTCGTACAGCAGGTAGGTGGTGCAGTCGAAGACCCGCAGCGCGGGGTCGCCGAGGTTGTCGGCCAGCCAGGCGGTGCTGACGATGGCCTCGGGGAAGGCGTAGTACGGGGCGGCTTCCATCCGGGTTTCCTCCCTGGCGGGCCGATCGCGACGGGCGACCGGCAAGCCAGAAACCAAGGTTGCGTGGCCTGCCGATCCCGGAAGCCCGCATGCGGGCCTCAGGGGCAGGACACCGGCCCGGCTTGCCTGCCGGGCGGCACAGGCTGCACTCTGCCGGGCGAAACGGGAAGCCGCCGCCGGCGGAGCGCGCACCCGCGGGGGAGGAAGGGTCGATGGACCTCAAGGGGAAGGTCGCCCTGGTCACGGGCGGCAATGGCGGGCTCGGCCAGCGCATCTGCCACGCCCTGGCGCGCGAGGGCGTGCATGTCGCGGTGATGTATGCGCAGAGCCGCGACCAGGCCGAGGATGTGGTGCGCGACCTGGCGGCGCGACACCAGGCCAGCGCCGCCGCCTTCCAGTGCGACATCACCAATCAGGCGGCGGTGGATACCTTGGTCGGCGCGGTGACGCAGCGCTTCGGCCGGCTGGATATCCTGGTCAACGACGCGGCCTACAACCAGGCGATCCCCTTCGCCGACCTCGACGCCCTGACCGCCGAGGCCTGGGACAGGATCATCGCGGTGAACCTGACCGGGCCGATGCGGCTGATCAAGGCGGTGGCGCCGGTGATGCGGGCGCAGGGGGCGGGGCGGATCGTCAACATAGCCTCGGTCGCCGGGCTGCACCCGGTCGGCTCCTCCATCGCCTATGCCGTCTCGAAGGCCGGGCTGATCCACCTGACGCGCTGCATGGCGGTGGCGCTGGCGCCGGAGACCCTGGTGAATTGCGTAGCGCCCGGCCTGCTGGACGGCACCCGCGCCACCGCCAACCTGCGGCCGGAGATGATCGAGCGCTCGGCCGCCACGTCGCTGCTGAAGAAGCCGGCGGACAAGGAGGATTGCGCCGACATGGTCGTCACCCTGTGCCGCACCGGGACGATGACGGGCCAGACCATGGTCATCGATTCCGGCCGGGTCTTCCACTGATGCCCGGGCTGCGGGCGGACTACGTCATCGTCGGCGCCGGCTCGGCCGGCTGCGTGCTGGCCAACCGGCTGACCGAAGACCCGGGCACGCAAGTCATCCTGATCGAGGCGGGCGGGCGCGACTGGCACCCCTATATCCATGTCCCCGCCGGCTACATGAAGCTGCTGCAGCACCCGACGCTGACCTGGGGCTTCAAGGCGGACAAGGCCTCGGGGCTGGATGGGCGGGAGATCCCCTATCCGCGCGGCAAGGTGCTGGGCGGGTCGAGCTCGATCAACGGCATGATCTACATCCGCTCGCAGCCGGAGGACTACGACCACTGGTCCCAGCTCGGCAACCGCGGCTGGTCGTCGGAGGAGGTCTTTCCCTTCTTCCGCAAGTCGGAGCGCTGGGAAGGCCCGGCCGATGCGGTGCATGCGCAGGACGGGCCGCAATTCACCTCCCGCACCCGGGACCAGCCCGCGCTGTGCGAGGCGGCGATCCGCGCCGGCACCGAGCTGGGCTGGGAATACCGGGAGGATTTGAACGACCTGCCGCATGGGCTCGGCGACCATGTCGGCTGGGTGCAGCAGACCCGCGGCGGGCGGCTGCGCGCCTCCACCGCGCGGACCTATCTGCGGCCGGCGATGGCGCGGCCGAACCTGCAGGTGGTGACCGGCGCGCTGGTGCACCGGGTGGTGCTCGACGGCACGCGGGCGGTGGGCGTCGAATTCGCCCGTGGCGGCACGGTGCAGCGCGCCGATGCGGCGGCGGAGGTGATCCTCTCGGCCGGCGCCATCGGCTCGCCGCATATCCTGCAGCTCTCGGGCGTCGGCGACCCCGACCACCTGGCGCGGATCGGCGTGCCGGTGCGGCATGCGCTGCGCGGCGTGGGGCGGAATTTCCAGGACCATTTCCTGGTCCGCGTCCAGGCCGAGGTGAAGGACATCGCCACCCTGAACGAACGCTCGCGCGGGCTGCGCTTCGCCGGCGAGGTGTTCAAGTATGTCGCCACCGGGCGCGGCATGCTGACCTATGCGGCCTCGCTCATCGCCGCCTCGGTGAAGGTGCTGGAGGAGTCGGCGACGCCGGACGTGCAGGCACTCTTCGCCTCGGCCAGCTATGCGCCGGGGACGCAGCGGGTGCTGGACAGCAAGCCGGGCATGACCTCCGGCCTCTGGCAGATGCGGCCCGAAAGCCGCGGCAGCGTGCTGGCCCGCACCGCCGATCCGCAGGACCAGCCGGCGATCAACCCGAACTACCTGGCCGAGGACCGCGACCGCCGCAGCATCGTCGCCGGGATGCGCAAGGTGCGCGACTGGTTCCGCGCGCCGGCGCTGCAACGCTACCTGGTGGCGGAGACGCTGCCGGGACCCGAGGTGCAGACCGACGACGAATTCCTCGCCTATGCGCGGCAGACCGGCACCACCGTGTTCCATGCCTCCTGTTCCTGCCGGATGGGCCAGGACCCGATGGCGGTGGTGGACGACCAGCTTCGCGTGCATGGGCTGCAGGGGTTGCGGGTGATCGATGCCTCGGTGATGCCGGCGGTGACCTCCACCAACACCAATGCGCCGACCATCATGATCGCGGAGAAGGGCGCGGTGCTGGTCAGGGCGGCGGCGCGGCTCGCCCGGGCCGCCTAACGGCCTGGAAACTCCGTGTCCCGCTTCGGGATCAGGTCGTAGGGCAGGGCGAAGCCGGGCAGCGCCATCAGCCGCGCGGCCCAGGCCTGCAGATGCGGCCAGCGGGCGATCTCCAGCCCGCCTTCCGCCATGAAGACCATGCGGCCCCAGCAGCCGATATCGGCGATGCTCGGCGCCGCGCCGCCCGCCAGCCAGTCCCGCCCATCCGCCAGCGCGTCATCGACGAAACCCAGCGCGCCCTCGGCCAGCGGCCGGAAGTAGTCCATCACCGCCGGGTCCACTGCGCGGAAGCGGCTGTAGTGCCGCACCTTGGCGACGTTGGTGATGGCATCCGCTTCCCAGGAGAGCCATTCCCGCGCGGTCCAGCGCGCCTGCTCCGTCGCCCCGTCGAAGCAACCCGTCGCACGCGCCAGGTAGTCGAGGATGACGTTCGACTGCACCACGGTCAGCCCGCGGTGCCGCAGCGCCGGCACCTGGCCGTAGCGGTTGACGCGCAGGTAGTCCGGCGACTTCTGCACCCCGTTCTTCAGGTTCACCGTGCGGAAGGAAAACGGCAGGCCGGACAGCGACAGGAACAGCATCGGCTTGTAGCTGGAACTGCTGGTGAAGCTGCCGAACAGCACCAGGCGTTCCGGATCGCCCGCATCCGCCGTGTTGACCATGACCGGTTTTCCCCCACCGCGGTATGGTGGGGGGCCGCCGCGGCCGGGGTCAAGCCGCCAGCCAGCTCTTCGCCTCCCCGGCATAGGCGGCGCCGGGATGGCCGCTGACGGTGGTGCGCCACATCACCCGCGCCTCCTTCGCCGCGTCGAACCAAGTGGCGGCATGGACGGTGCAGCGGTTGTCCCAGACCACCAAGTCGCCCGGCGTCCATTCATGCACATAGACGAATTCCGGCCGGGTCAGATGCGCCATCAACCGGTCCAGCAGCGCCGCGCCCGCGCCCGTGGGGCCGGGCTCCATCCCAAGGAAGGGGCCCTCCAGCCAGTCCATCTGGCCGTGCTCGCACAGGTACAGTGCCTGCTGCCCGGTGACCGGGTGGATGCGCACCACCGGCTGGCGCTGCGGCCTTTCGTGCGGCGCCAGGGCGCGCGGCGGCTGCCCTGCCGCCACCGCTTCCCGCCGCCGCCCGGCCGACGAGCCGACATGCAGCCCTTCCAGCCCCGCCACCTGCGCCTTGAGCGCCTCGGGCAAGGCCGCATGGGCCGCGATGCCATCGGCGAACAGCGTCTGGCCCTGGCCCCGCGGCGCCGGCAGCACCGCGAGGAAGAGCGAGATGTCGGGCGGCGGCCGGCGGTAGCTCTGGTCGGTATGCCAGCCATGCCGGTGCGGATACTGCACCGGCAGCCTGCCGTCCTCGGTCAGCGGCGGGTCCGGCAGGGGCGGCGGCTGGCGCAGGACCGGCGGGATGTTGGAGACGACGAAGATCTCCGGCACCGTCGGGTGCACCATGTTGGGCGCCATGCCGGTGGTGCGGTAGTCCTCGACCTCCGGCCCGAAGATGCGGGACAGGCGGAGCAGCAACTCCGGCGCCTCGGCCATCGCGTCCATGCCTGGCAGCAGCAGCAGGCCGCGGCCCGCGGCCAGCGCCCGCGGCAGGGCCGCCGGATCGGCTTCCGCGGCGGCGACCAGGGCCGCGGCGCCGCCGGCCCCCGCCGGATCGATGCGGCAGCCGAAACCGGCGCCCGTCAGGGGCTGGGCGAAGGCGATGCTGGCGGCCATGGGCGGTGTCATCCTGCGGCTGAAGCAAGCGGGGCCGGAGCGACCCCGGCTGCCGGGAAGGGTGTCGCGCCGGGGCCGGCTTGGGAAGATGCGGGCATCGGGCCGGCAATCTCGGACATCCGTGGCACCGCCATCCGCCATGGGAGCATCGAGGCGCCGGTGAACGGCCGCTCCGGCGGCGACACGCCCACCGGGCGCGCGTGATCGCATGGGAGCCGATCGGCCGCATGGGCGGGCCCGAGGCCGTGCTCGGACGCCCCGCCGTCGCCACCGGGCACGGCGATACGGCGCCAGGTCCCGGGGTGGCTCCCAGGTCACCGGCGGCACCCCCCCTCCCCGCACGGTTCTTCAAAAACGACTCGGCCAACGGACGCGATGCCACCGTTTCCGTGTCGCCGCGTTGACCTGGGGCGTGCGGCTTCGGCCGCACCAAGAAATCACTCCGCAAGGACGTCCCAAGGGCGCCGGCCGAAGTCGCCCAGGGTGCTCGCACGCTGGCGTTCGGCGGCCGCGCCCACTCGCCCGGCGACGCCATGCGCCCTGTCTGGACGCTGAAGGACCGAACCGCATGAGAACCGACGACACCCCACCGATATCACGGCGCATCCTGGTCGCCGGCGCGGCCACCGCCACGATGGCGCCGACGGCCGGGCCGACCCAGGCGCGGCCGGCCCCCACGACCAGCGCAACGACGCAGACAGGAACATCGACGATGGCGAATGTCTCCCTCCGGGTGAATGGCGAAACGCGGGCCCTCGAACTCGACACCCGCACCACGCTTCTGGATGCGCTGCGGGAACATCTGCAGCTCACCGGCAGCAAGAAGGGCTGCGACCACGGCCAGTGCGGCGCCTGCACGGTGCTGGTGGAGGGACGGCGGATCTATTCCTGCCTGACGCTGGCGGTGATGCACGAGGGCGATGCGGTCACCACGATCGAGGGCCTCGGCCAGCCCGACGCCCTGCATCCCATGCAGGCCGCCTTCGTCAGGCATGACGGCTACCAGTGCGGCTATTGCACGCCGGGGCAGATCTGCGCCTCGGTGGCGATGCTCGACGAATTCAAGGCCGGCATCCCGAGCCATGTGACCGCCGACCTGACCGCGGCGCCGCAGGTCACCGCCGAGGAGATCCGCGAACGCCTGAGCAGCAACATCTGCCGCTGCGGCGCCTATTCCAACATCGTCGACGCGATCACCGAAGTCGCGGGGAGGCAGGCATGAAGCCCTTCACCTACGAACGCGCCGCCACCCCGGCCGAGGCCGCCGCTGCCGTGGCCGGCAAGCCCGGGGCGAAGTTCATCGCCGGCGGGACCAACCTGCTCGACCTGATGAAGCTGCAGATCGAGGCGCCGGTCCACCTGATCGACGTCAACGGCCTGGCACTGGACCGGATCGAGCCGACGCCGGAAGGCGGGCTACGGGTCGGCGCGCTGGTGCGCAACACCGACCTCGCCGCCGACGACCGCGTACGGCGCGACTACGGCGTGCTTTCCCGCGCCTTGCTGGCCGGGGCCTCGGGGCAGCTGCGCAACAAGGCGACCACGGCGGGCAACCTGCTGCAGCGCACGCGCTGCCCGTATTTCTACGACACCAACATGGCCTGCAACAAACGCAAGCCCGGCTCCGGCTGCGCGGCGATCGGCGGCGTCACCCGGCAACTGGCGGTGATCGGGTCGAGCGAGGCCTGCGTCGCCACGCATCCCAGCGACATGGCGGTCGCCATGCGGGCGCTTGATGCGGTGGTGGAGACGATCACGCCGGACGGGACGGAGCGGCGGATCCCGATGGCCGACTTCCACCGCCTGCCCGGGGAGACGCCGCATATCGAGACAGCCCTGCAGGCGGGCGAGCTGATCACCGCGGTGGTCCTGCCGCCGCCGATGGGCGGGCGGCATTTCTACCGCAAGGTCCGCGACCGGGCCTCCTATGCCTTCGCCCTGGTCTCGGTCGCGGCGGTGGTGCAGCGCGACGGCACCGGGCGCGTCGCCCTGGGCGGCGTGGCGCACAAGCCCTGGCGGGTCGAGGCGGCCGAGGCCGAGTTGCCGCGCGGCGCCAAGGCGGCGACGGCGGCGATCCTGGATGGCGCCAGGCCGACCCACGAGAATGCCTTCAAGGTCATTTTGGCTGAACGGACGCTGGCTGCCGTCCTGGCCGAGGCGAGGAGCTGAGCCATGCAATTCGATACCCCCGCCGCGGCCAATCCGATCGACCGGCTGAAGGTCGTCGGCAAGCCGGTCGACCGCATCGACGGGCCGCGCAAGACCACCGGCACGGCGCCCTATGCCTATGAACGCCACGACGTGGCGCCCGACCAGGCCTATGGCCATATCCTCGGCGCCGGCATCGCCAAGGGCCGCGTCAAGGCCATGGACACCGCCGCCGCGCGCACCGCGCCCGGCGTGCTGGCGGTGGTCACCACGCTCGACATGCCGCAGCTGGAAAAGGGCGAGATGAACACCGCCTTCCTCTTCGGCGGGCCGGACATCCAGCACTACCACCAGGCGATCGCGGTGGTGTTGGCCGAGCGCTTCGAGCAGGCGCGCGACGCCGCGGCGATGATCCGCGTCGAGTATGACCGCCAGCCCGGCCGCTTCGACCTGGCCGCCGAGGCCGGGAACGCCAAGCTGACCAGTGCCGACAGCGACGAGGGCAGCGGCGCCCCGGCCGAGGACCGCGTCGGCGATTTCGAAGCCGCCTTCGCCCAGGCCGCGGTGACGCTGGACGCGACCTACACCACGCCGGACGAGAGCCATGCGATGATGGAGCCGCACGCGACCATCGCCGCCTGGAAGGGCGACAGCCTCACCGTCTGGACCTCGAACCAGATGGTCGCCTGGGGCAAGCGCGACCTGGCGAAGACGCTGGGCATCCCGGCCGAGAAGGTGCGGCTGGACAGTCCCTATGTCGGCGGGGGCTTCGGCGGCAAGCTGTTCCTCCGGGCGGATGCCGTCCTCGCGGCGCTGGGCGCCCGGGCCGCCAAGCGGCCGGTGAAGCTGGCGCTGGCGCGTCCCCTGGTCGCCAACAACACGACGCATCGCCCCGCCACCATCCAGCGCATCCGCATCGGCGCCGGGCGCGACGGCCGCATCACCGCCATCGCGCATGAGAGCCTCTCGGGCGACCTGCCGGGCGGGCAGCCGGAACTGGCGGTGTCGCAGACCAAGCTGCTCTATGCCGGGGCGAACCGGCTGACCGCGATGCGCCTCGCCGAGCTCGATTTGCCGGAGGGCAACGCCATGCGCGCGCCGGGCGAGGCGCCGGGCCTGATGGCGCTCGAGGTAGCGATGGACGAGATGGCGGAGCGCTTAGGCATCGACCCGGTCGAGTTCCGCATCCTGAACGACACCCAGGTCGATCCCGAGAACCCGGAGCGCCCCTTCTCCAAGCGCCAGCTGGTGCAGTGCCTGCAACAGGGGGCGGAGCGTTTCGGCTGGAACCGGCGCCGCGCCACGCCCGGCCAGCAGCGGGAGGGTCGCTGGCTGATCGGCATGGGCATGGCGGCCGGCTTCCGCAACAACATGGCGATGAAGTCGGGCGCGCGGGTGCGGCTGGCCGCCGACGGCAGGGTCACGGTCGAGACCGACATGACCGATATCGGCACCGGCAGCTACACCATCATTGCCCAGACCGCGGCCGAGATGATGGGCGTGGCGCTGGAGCGGGTGACGGTGCGGCTCGGTGATTCCGACTTCCCCGCCTCCGCCGGCTCGGGCGGGCAGTGGGGCGGGAACAGTTCCACCGCCGGTGTCTATGCCGCCTGCGTCAAGCTGCGCGAGGCGGTGGCGCAGAAGCTGGGCTTCAACTCGGCGGAGGCGGAGTTCGCCGATGGCCAGGTTCGCGCCGGCAACCGCAGCGTGCCGCTCGGCGAGGCGGCCGGCGCGGCGGGCTTGGTGGTGGAAGACACGATCGAATACGGCGACCTCGCCGAGCGCTTCCAGCAATCCACCTTCGCCGGGCATTTCGTCGAGGTGGCGGTGGATGCCGCGACCGGCGAGACGCGGGTGCGGCGGATGCTGGCGGTCTGCGCGGCGGGCCGCATCCTCAACCCCAAATCGGCGCGCAGCCAGGTGATCGGGGCGATGACGATGGGCGTGGGCGCGGCGCTGATGGAGGAACTGGCGGTCGACACGCGGCATGGCTTCTTCGTAAACCACGATCTGGCGGGCTACGAGGTGCCGGTGCATGCCGACATCCCGCATCAGGAGGTCATCTTCCTGGACGAGGTCGATCCGGTCTCCTCGCCCATGAAGGCCAAGGGGGTCGGCGAACTCGGGCTCTGCGGCGTCGGCGCGGCGATCGCCAACGCGATCCACAACGCCACCGGCCTGCGCGTGCGCGATTACCCGGTCACCCTCGACAAGCTGCTGGAGCGTCTGCCGGAGCCGGCATGACGCAGGGCCGCCATGCTCGCCCTGCGGCGAGCCAAGGCCGCGGATTCGGCCACCGAGCGACTGATGGCACGGCAAGGATCGTGCCCCGACGCGTGGTGTAGGAGGGACGCTCCTGGGCTGGGCCGTCCGGTCAGTTGGCCATAGCGGGCCGGCTGACGCCGGCGGTAGGGCTGAGCGTGCCGATCGTCTCCAGGGTCATGTGACGGGCTCGCTGGGTTACCCACCCATCGGACTGCTCGAGGAGGTGGACGTTCGCATCCTGGGTTGAACGCATGCGTTCGACCGCCGTCGGCGCGCCTTCGGGGCTGGACGCAATGCGCGACCGATGCGTCGCCTGGACCCGACCCAGGCGGCCGCTGGCTCGATGCTCTTGCGGTCATCCGGCAGCAGCAGCTAGGCACGTAACGCCGCGACAGAGTCGGGAACCGCGATTCACCGTCGCCCAGTGCAGCTGGGAGGGCCAGGTACCGCCGCCAGATGCGTGAGCCTTCCCACGGACAAAAGCAGTGTCGCATCCGGCAAGTATTGATGGCACAGCCGCAACGGCGTCCGTTGGGCCGCGCGATCGGGCTTATCGGCGGTTTCGCCCCAAGCCATCGCACTCTAGTCCAGCGTCAGCCCCAGCGCCTTGATCAGCGGCCAGGTGATGGCGCGTTCGGCGTCGATCCGGGCGCGGTATTCGGCGGCGCCGCCCGCCAGCGGCTCCAGTCCGATCTCCCGCATGCGGGCCTGCACCGGCGGTTCGGCCAGCGCCTCCGCCAGCGCCGCGGCCAGCCGCGTGGCGGCAGCGTCCGGGGTGCGGGCGGGGGCGGTCAGGCCCTGCCAGGCATAGGCCTCGAAGCCCGCCAGCCCGGCGGAATCGGCCACCGTGGGCACGCCCGGCAGCGCGGCCTGGGGGGCCGCGGAACAGAGCGCGAGCGGGCGGATGCGGCCCGACCGCAGCGCCTCCCCGCCCGCCGCCAGGTCGACCACCGCGGCCTCGACCGTGCCGGCCATCAGGTCGTTCAGCACCGGCGCCATGCCGCGATAGGGCACGTGGTTCAGCCTCACCCCGGCATCGCGGGCCAGGCGTTCCATCGCCAGGTGGTGCGGGCTGCCGATGCCGGGGCTGCCGTAGTCCACGCTGCCCGGCGCCGCCTTCGCGCGGTCCAGCAGCGCCCGCAGCGACCCGGCGGCGGAATTGGGCCGCACCGCCACCACCAGGTGGAACCGCGCCATCAGGCCGAGCAGCCGCAGGTCGCGGTCCACGTCGAAGGACAGCGCGCGGTAGAGCGCCGGGTTGAAGACCAGCGTCTCGTTGCCGGCGGTGAAGACGGTCAGGCCATCCGGCTCGGCGCGGGCCGCGGCCTCGGCGCCGATATTGGTGGCCGCGCCCGGGCGATTCTCCACCACCACCGGCTGGCCGAGCTTCGGGCCCATGGCAGCGGCCAGCAGCCGGGCGAGGACGTCGGTGCCGCCGCCGGGCGGGTAGCCGACGATCCAGCGCAGCGGGCGGTCCGGTGCCCATTGGGCCTGGGCGGCAAGGGGAAACAGCGTGGCCAGCGTGGCGCGACGGGTGGGCATCATGCGGGCGTCCTGTGCAGGTTAGGAAGCAAAGGCCAGGGAGAGAGCATCCTCCCTGGCCTTCCGCTGTTTCTGGGAGTCGGCGCCTGCCGCGCGGCAAATGCCAAGCCCACAAAAAGGAAGGGTGGGGTTCGGGGAGGAAATACTTTTCCCTCCCCAACCTTGCCTGTCAGGCAACCCGCACCGGCAGGCTGAGGAACCCGCGGAACCGCGCCCGCCCGCCACGCACCGGCGCGGCGGACAACGCATAGCGGGGAAACCGCATCAGGAACCGGGCGATGGCGATCCGCCCTTCCAGCCGCGCCAGGGCAAGCCCCGCGCATTGATGCGCGCCTGTGGCGAAGGCCAGATGCCGGTTCGGCGTGCGGCCCACGTCGAAGCGTTCCGGGTCGGGGAATTGCGCCGGGTCGCGGTTGGCGGCGCCGATGCAGAGCGTGACCAGCGTGCCCGGTGCGACCGCGACGCCGCCGATCTCGCAGGCCGCCGTCACGCCGCGGTTGCCGAGCTGGTTGGAGCTTTCGGTGCGCAGCACCTCCTCCACCGCGCTGCCGATCAGCCCGGTCTCGGCCAGCAGCCGGGCCTTCTCGGCGGGGAAGCGCAGCAGCGCCTCGAGGCCATTGCCGATCAGGTTGGTGGTGGTCTCATGGCCGGCGTTCAGCAGGAAGATGCAGTTGTGCAGCAATTCCTGCTCGGTCAGCTGGTCGCCCGATTCCTCGCCCTGGATCAGCCGGGTCAGCACGCAGGTGGCGGGGTCCAGCGGCGCGGCACGGCGGCGGGCGACCAGGCCGCGCAGGTAGCCGAGGAATTCGGTGACCGCGGCATTGCCGCGCGCAGCGACCTCCGGCCGCACCACCGGCTCGAGCGCGCCGAGGATCGCCAGCGACCAGTCGCGCAGCGGCCCGCGTTCGTCCTGCGGCACGCCGAGCAGGTTGCCGATCACCTCGATCGGGATGGCGGCGGCGAAATCCTCGATCAGGTCGGCCTCGCCCTTCGCCGCCATGGCGTCGAGCAGCCGGTCCACCAGGGCGACCAGCGAGGGCTCCATGCCGCCGATGGCACGCGGCGTCAGCGCGCCCATGATCAGCCGGCGGACCCGGGTGTGCAGCGGCGGGTCGTTGAAGACCAGGCTGGTGGTGTGGTGCTCGAACAGCGGGGTGGCGCCGTATTTCGGCGCGAACTCGACATGCTTGTCGGAGGAGAAGGTCCGCGTGTCGCGGTACACCCTGTCGAGGTCGGCCCAGCGCGTCAGGAACAGCGAGCCGTCCGGCATGCGCTTGACCGGGGCGGTCTCGCGCAGCGCGCGGTAGGTCGGGTAGGGGTCGTCGTAGAAGGCGGCCGGCAGGGCGCGCAGGTCGAAGCCCTCGGCCAGCGCCGCGCTCATGGCATGGCATGCCCCTGGGCGAAGGCGCGCGGCACCCGCACCGTCAGCGACAGCAAGCGGAAGGACTGCGTCTTGCCATGGCCGTCGAGGTTGAGGCTGCCGTTGACGCCGCCTTCCAGCACGTCGTCGACGACGAAGTTGAAGGCCTGCAACAAGGGCAGGTCGTAGCGCGTGCAGCGCGTCGCGCCGCGATGCGCGAACAGCGCCAGGACCCGCGCCTCCGTCACCTGCTCCGCCAGGATCGGGTACAGCGCCGCATCGTAGGGGATGAGCGAGAGGTTGCTGCGGTTGCCCTTGTCGCCGGCGCGGCTGTGGGCGACCGCGTGCAGCGGGACTTCGATCTCGTCCATTCCGGCCTCCGGGGGTTGTGGAACCTTCAACATGAACCCAAGTTAATGTCTGTGTTAGGTGCAGGAAAGGAACGGCAGATGGCCGCAGCTCCACCCGCACGAGGAGAAACAGGCGAACCATGTCCCCGAAATTCCTGTCCGTCCCGGCCATCGCCCTTGCCGCCGCGCTCGGCGTGCTGGCCTTGCCGGCGTCGGCAGAGGCCTATCCGCGCCTGAGCGGCGGCGACGAAGACCAGGCGGTGACCTACGGCGCGGGCCTTGGCGACACCATCGTCGGCGGCGCCGTGGCGCGCATCCAGGGCGGCGGCCGCGACCAGACTGGCTATGCGGCGCGGCCGGGCGGCCAGGCGCGCGAGGGCCGGCTGGGCGTGCTGCAGGGCGGCGGCCGCGACGCGGCAGTGCAGTACCTGGACGGCAACCCGCATCGCTGGGCCGGCACCCCGGCCGACGTGGACGATCTCGGCCACGGCGGCTGACGGGTCAGCGGGGGATGGCATCCGCCATCTCCCGCGCCGCCTTCACCACCACGCTGGTCGGCACCCGTTCCCGCAATACCAGGTAGCTGCGAGTCAGGATGCGCGGGGTGAGCCGCCAGCGGGCGCCGCCGGTCCCCGCCGTGCCGCAGCAGAGCAGGGCGAGGACCTCACGTGCCGCCTGATCCACCGCGTCGCGGTCGGGCCCTTCGGCGGCGAGGCGGATGCGCAGTTCCGGCGGTTCCGGCCCGTCGTAGCTGCGCCAGAGCGTGCCGGCGTCGCTGTCCAGCACCGAGCCGATCCCGATCAGGTCCACCCGCGCCCGCACCGGCAGGCCGCGCAGCTTCAGCCGCTGCTGCAGGACATCGGCCGTGGCCCTGGCGCGGGCCAGCGCATTCGGCCCGGCGACGGAGACCTCGCCCTCACCCAGCCAGGTGCCCTCGAAGCAGGCCGTCACCTTCAGCGTGTCGGGCCGCGGCCGGCCGCGCAGGCCATGCACCGCGACGCGGTCCTTGCCCACCTGCTCGACGGAGCAGCCGGAGATGTCGAGCACCACGTCCGGGGTGATGTAGCGCGCCGGGTCGTGCAGCTCGTAGAGCAGCTGTTCCTTGATGGTGCGCAGGTCGACCAGGCCGCCGGTATCCGCCGGCTTGGTGATGACCAGCCCGCCATCGGCGGTGACCTCGGCGATGGGGAAGCCGATATTCGCCGGGTCGGGGATGTCCTTGAAGCCGGGATCCCAGAACACGCCGCCGGTGACCTGGCTGCCGCATTCCAGCAGATGGCCGCAGGCGGCACCCACCGCCAGCTTCGCCCAGTCGTCGAAGCCCCAGCCGAAATGATGGACCAGCGGCGCGATCGCCAGCGCCGGGTCCGAGGTCCGCCCGGCCACCACCACGTCGGCGCCCTGGCGCAGGGCGTCGACCAGCGGCTCGGCGCCGATATAGGCATTGGCGGCGACCAGGCGGGCCGACCTGGTGTCGATGCTGTCGTCGGCCTCGTGCACCGGCAACTGGTCCAACGCGATGCTGCTGCTCACGTCGTCGCCGCCGACCACGGCGATGCGGCAGTCCGGCAGGCCGAGCCGGATCGCCAGCCGCGCCACCAGCCGCGCCGCGGCGGCCGGGTTGGCGGCGCCGAAATTGCCGAGGATGGGGATGCGGTGCGTCACGCAGTCGCGCAGCACCGGCTCCAGCAGCCGCTCCAGCATCGGCTCGTAGCCGAGCTCCGGGTCGCGCCGGCGTTCCAGCTGCGCCAGGGCGACGGTGCGCTCGCCCAGCGTCTCGAAGAACAGCGCCGCCGGCCGGCCGCTTGCGACCAGGCTGCGGACCACGGGGATGGGCGCATCGACGCGGTCGCCGGAAAAGCCGGCGCCGTTGCCGACCAGGAAGGTGTCGTTCATGGGCGCTCCCTTTCCGGCAGCATCGCCCGGGTGGTCAGGCGCCGCAACCGGCCAGCGCCCGGCCCAGCAGCGCGGCATCGTCATCCGAAAGCGCGATCGGGTTCACCGCCAGGATGCCGAGCCGGATGCGGGAGGCATCGAGATGGATCGCCGGGTCGTGGCGGCGCAGCGCGGCCTCCGCCCGCCGTGCCGCGGCGGCATCGGGCAGGCGCCATTCCAGCAGCGGCAGGCCGGGCTTGGCGCCGTCCGGCACCAGCCGCAGCGGCAGCGGCGCCGCGGCGCGGGCGACCGCTTCCAGCCGCGCCGTCCAGCGGGCGGTGCGGCTCTTCGGGTCCTCGGCCGCGAAGCGCTGCAGGGCGAGGATGAGGCCGACGATCTCCTCCTTCCCCGCCTTGGCCGAGCGGCCGATGCCGTGGTGCGGCAGGCCGCGCAACTGCGCCGCAGGCGCGAATTCCACGGGCGGGACGAACTGCGCCTCGGGCAGGTCGAGGTCGAGCATCTGCAGCAGGGCGGAGGATACCAGGTCGCGCCGCCCGGCCAGGATGCCGCTGGCCTGCGGCCCGCCCAGCGCCTTGCCGCCGGAGAAGCACACCAGGTCGGCGCCCTCGGCCAGGAAGCGGCGCAGGTTCTCCCGCGGCGGCAGCTGCGCCGCGGCATCGACCAGCACGGGGATGCCGCGTGCCCGGGCGACGGCGGCCACTTCGGGCAGCGGCGGTTCGCTGTTCGGCCCGGCCAGCCAGTAGATCCCGGCGGTGCGCGGGCCGATGGCCTCGGCGATCTCCCACGGCGCGGCGTCGCGCACGCCGGGGCCGCTGATGCGGTCGGGGATGCCTACTTCCACGATCCGTCCGCCGGCGACCCGGATGGCGCGGTCGTACATGTTGCGCTGGCTGCGCACGGCGACGAACTCGTTGGGCAGCCCATCCGTGTCCGGCAGCCGGTTCATCGCCCCGGGGTCGAGCCGCGCCATGCAGGCTGCCGCGCCCAGCAGCAGCGCGGCGGAGGCGCCGGCGGTGACGATCCCGGCCTCCGCCCCCGTCGCCGCCGCGATGGCCCGGCTGGCGGCGGCCTGCAGCGCCGGCAGCTCGACCGTGACGCGCGCCGCCTCGGCCATGGCCGCCAGCACCTCCGGCGCCATGGTGCCGCCGGACAGGCGGGTATTGGTGCCATAGGCATTGACGATGCGGGGGACGCCGAGGCGATCGAGCAGGCTCATGGGTGCGAGGCTAGCCCGCCGCCGGCGGGACTGTCGCCCTGTTGCCTCGACACCGGGCCGTCGCTGCGCTTGCCTGGGCGCCCCTGCCGGAGCCTCCCATGCCCATCGTCAACCGCATCGCCGACTTCGCCGCCGAGATGACCGCCTGGCGGCAGGATTTCCATGCCCATCCCGAGTTGGGCTTCGAGGAGCGGCGGACCAGCGACATCGTCGCGGCGAAGCTGGCGGAATGGGGGATCGAGGTCACCCGCGGCATCGCCACCACCGGCCTGGTCGGCACGTTGCGGAACGGCGGCAGCAGCCGGTCCATCGGCCTGCGTGCCGACATGGACTGCCTGCCGATGACCGAGCAGACCGGCCTGCCGCATGCCTCGACCGTGCCGGGCAGGATGCATGCCTGCGGCCATGACGGCCACACCGCGACCCTGCTGGGTGCCGCGAAGTACCTGGCGGAGACGCGGAATTTCGACGGCACCGTCCACTTCATCTTCCAGCCGGCGGAGGAAGGCGGCGGCGGCGGCAAGGTGATGGTGGACGAGGGCCTGTTCGACCGCTTCCCCTGCGACACCGTCTACGGCATCCACAACGACCCGACCCTGCCGCTGGGCGAGGCGCGGGTGGTCCCCGGCGTGATCCTCGCCGCCTCCGACCGGGTCTCCATCACCATCCGCGGCATCGGCGGCCATGCGGCGCGCCCGCATGTCACGGTGGACCCGGTGCTGGTCGGCGCGCATGTGCTGGTTGCCCTGCAGGCGCTGGTGGCGCGGCGGACCGATCCGCTGGACAGCGCGGTGCTCAGCATCACGATGTTCCATGCCGGCAGCGCGATGAACGTCATCCCCGACGTCGCGGAGCTCAAGGGCACCGTCCGCACCCTGCGGCCGGAGACGCGCGACATGATGGAGCGGCTGATCGCCCAGGTCGCCGAGAGCACCGCGGCGGCGCACGAGGCGACGGCCGAGGTGGTCTATTCCCGCCTGTATCCGCCCACCGTGAACCACGTGGCGGAGACCGGCCGCGCCGCGCTGGCGGCGGCCAAGGTGCTGGGCGACACACGCGTCATCCAGGACAGCCCGCCGATCATGGGCGGCGAGGATTTCTCCTTCATGCTGCTCGCGCGCCCGGGCTGCTTCGTGATGATGGGCCAGCAGGGGACCGACAAGGGCGGCGTGCCGGTGCACCACCCCAAGTACGACTTCAACGACGCGATGCTGCCGGTGGGGGCGAGCTACTTCGCCACGCTGGTGGAGCAGGAACTGACGCGGGGCTGAAGCAAGGTCGGGGAGGGAAGAGTATTCCCTCACCGAACCCCACCCTTCCTTTTTGTGTGTCGGCACTCGCCGCGCGGCGAATACCGACTCAGAAAAATAGAGGAGGGGCCAGGGAGGATACTTCCTCCCTGGCCTTGCCTCACCCCTCCCGCTTCAGCAATTCCAGCGCCGCCAGCAGCATCCGCTCGTACTTCGCCCGGGCTTCCCTGGTGCTCTCGGGCGTCCAGTGCCAGAACCCCTCGCCGGTCTTGGCGCCGAGCTTGCCGGCCTCGACCAGCCCCATGATGGTCGGCCCCGGCGCGGTGCGGTTGGTGAGCGACGGGTAGATCGTCGTCGCCGCGGCGACCTGCGTCTCCAGCCCCGCCAGCTCCTTCTGCAGGATCGGGCCGGCGCCCATGATCCGCATGCCGAAGGTGAAGCGCACCGCCTTGTCGACGTCCTCCGCGCTCGCCAGGCCCTCGTCGATGCAGTTGAAGGCCTCCCGCACCATGGCGTGCTGGATGCGGTTGGCAAGGAATCCCGGCACGTCGCGGGCGACCCGGATCGGCACCCGGCCGAGCCCGGCCATGATCTCCGCCAGCTTCTCGCAGGTGGCGTCCGCGGTCTGCTCGCCCTTCACCACCTCGACCCCCGGCACGAGATGGGCGGGCAGGAAGAAGTGCAGGTTGGCCATCCGCGCCGCCGTCGCGCAGCCGGCGGCGATGTCGGTGATGCGGAAGCCCGAGGCATTGCTGGCGATGGGGATGCCGGGCGGCACCAGCCGGTCGAGCTCGGCGAAGACCGCGCGCTTCATCTCCAGCTTCTCGGGCACCGCCTCGATCACCACGTCGGCGTCGGCGAAGCCGACATCGTCGAGCGAGGCGACCAGGTCCAGCGCATCCACCCGCCGCGCCGCGCCGCCGAGCTGCGACAGCGACAGCGTGACGCGGTCGAGCCGCGCCGGCCAGGCGGCGCGGTCGGGCTCCACCGCCGTCACCCGCCAGCCGCCGGCCAGGAAGATGGCGGCGATGTCGCAGCCCATCAGCCCGAAGCCGATGATGGCGGCGTGGCCGCGTGCGGGGGTGCTTGTCATGGCGGGGCGTTCCTCGGGATTGTTTCCCCCGAGGCTAGCGCTGCGCGGCAGCCCCGGCGAGGGGCGGCGGAGCCGGCGGCGTGAGCGATGCCAGGTTCGCCTCCCGGATCTTCGCCGCGGCGGCGTCGTAGAGGAAGGGCAGCACCGCATAGCGCGTGCCGCGCGTCACCGGCGTCGCCTCATGCAGCAGGGAGCAGGAGAAGACGACGGCGCCGCCCGCCGGCGGCCGGTAGCGGCGCGGGCCGAATTCCGGAAACCATAATTCACCGCCGTCGAAGTCGTCGTTCAGGTTGATGGTGACCGCGAAGCGCCGATGCGCGGTGCCCGGCGTCGTGTTGTCGCGATGGGCCGCGAAATGCCCGCCCGTCGCCGCGTCGTAGCAGGCGATGATGTAGCGCTCGATCCGCGTCGCCTCGAACTGGAAGGCCTTCCTGATCTCCGGGACCAGCCGGCGCGAGATGCGGGCGCGGATGGTGGCCTGCAGGTCCTCCTCCTCGATCAGGCAGTCGAAGCGGCGCTTCTGGCTGTGGTCGTGGACGCCGATGGTCTTGCCGTCGCGCTCCACCATGGTGCCGCTCTCCTGGCCACCGGTCCTGGCATACAGCCCGATGAGCACCTGGCAGAGCTCCGGCTCGAAGACCCGGGGCAGCAGCAGCACCGGGGCCGGCGTCTCCTGCCCGGCATGCAGGTGCGGCGGCGGCTGGCGCCGCAGCAGCGCCACCAGCTCGGCGATCCGTTCCAGCGGGCAGGCGGCGACCACCCGCAGCAACGGGTCGAGCAGGAAGGCGCAGCGGTGGATCATCGGGCTGCCGCCATCCGGGGCGGGCCGCAGCAGGCCGTAGGCGCGGTAGGCCTCGCCGGCGGTATCGGCCAGGACCCGCAGGCCGGGGATCACGTCCTTCGGCCGGTCCGGCGCCAGCGGCCCGAGCGTCACCAGGAAGGCGCAGCGATTGGCGTCGTCGAGCATACCCTCGGCGCAGAGCGCCTGCATGGACTGGGCCGTGGCCGCCGCCGGCCGGCCGCCGGCAGGCCCGACGAAGGCCAGCAGCGTGTAGCGGCCGGCGACGCTGGAGATGGCGAATCGGGGGTTCACGCCCGAGGCGGCATGGAACCAGGGGGCCGGCTCGCCTGGGCGAGGCGGCTGGATCTCGGCGGCGCTTTCGGACATGAGGGCTCACCCGGGCATTGTCGGGCTCCATCTAGACCGGATCGCCCGCAGCCGGGAACCAATGGTTGAGATACGGCGGTCAGGCCGACCAGACCCCCGGCCGCACCGCCGCCGCGGTGATCAGCCCATAGGCGGAGATGCCGAGCGCGACGGCGACGAACTGGCCTTCCAGGCCGAAGCCCAGCCAATCCCCCAGCACCCAGCCGCCACCGACCGCGAGCACGATGCGGGAGCATGCGGCGACGACCGGCCCGCGCATCCGCCCGGCGCCCATGGCGGCGAAGTACAGCGCCATGCCGACCCCGAAGCCCGGCAATGCCCAGCCGATGATCGACAGCGCGCTGGTGGCGATGGCGACCACCGCCGGGTCGCCGCTGAAGGCCCGGGCCGTGGGCCCCGGGAAGATCGCCACCGCCAGCCCGACGCTGGCCGTCACGGCAAGGGCCATCAGCGCCCCGGCCCAGGCGGTGCGCCGCGCCGTCGCCCAGTCCCCCGCCCCGACCGCGCGGCCGACCAGCGCGGTCAGCGCCGAGCCCACGCCGAAGGCCAGCGGCACCATCAGGAATTCCAGCCGGGCCGAGACGCCATAGGCCGCCACCGCCGCGGCGCCGTAGGCGGCGATGCGCGCGGTGACCAGGATGGTGGTGAGGTTGGCGATCGTCGCCATGACGCAGGCGATCAGCCCGACCGACAGGATGCGGCCGAACAGCGCCCGCTGCAGCTTCACCCGCAGCGTCGGCCGGAAGCCGGCACCGCCCCGCAGCACCACCACGGCCATGCCGACCGTCGCCGCCGCCATCACCAGCGCGAAGGCCATCCCCGCCCCGGGCAGGCCGAGCCCGGCGGGCTCCATCAGCGCCCAGGCGAGCGGCGGGTAGGAGAGCCAGGCGATGAGCAGCACGCGGGACGCCAGCGCATGCCGCCCCCCGCCGCGCAGCACCGAGGCCAGCGTATTGGCCAGCCAGGCCGGGACGGCGCCGGCGCCGAACAGCCAGGCGCAGTAGCCGGCGGCGGCCGCGGCCGCTTCCGGCCCGCCGATCAGCGACAGGATCTGCCGCGGGAAGCCGGCCAGCAGCACCGCGAAGGCAAGGCCGAAGCCGAGCGCGATGACCACGGCATGGATGACCAGCGCCGCGGCTTCCTCCTGCCGCCTGGCGCCCAGTGCCCGGGCGATGGCGGAGACCACGCCGCCGCCCATGGCGCCGGTCGACATCTGCTGCAACAGCAGGGCGAAGGGCAGCACCACCGCCCAGCCGGCGAGCGACGCAGTGCCCTGCCGCGCCGCCAGCCAGGGCTCCACCAGCTGGCACATCGCCTGGACGGCGGCGACCAGGGTGGTCGGCGCGGCGAGCGTCAGGACGCGGCGCATCACCACCCCCAGCGGCGGGGCGGCGGCGATGGTGCCGTCAGCCATGAGACGCCTCCCCACCGAAGCGGGCGCGCAGCGCCTCGCCGGCACCGGGGCCGGGCAGCACGCGGATATCCTCCGGCCGCAGCGGGGTGCCGGCGGCGGACAGCACCGGCCTGGCCTGCACCGGGCGGCCGGTGGCGGCTTCCTCCAGCAGCACGGCGGGGCCGTCCGGGCCGCACATCCAGCGGTCGGCCCAGGCCTTCAAGGCGAGATAGGCGGGGAAGAAGTCGTGGCCCTTCTCGGTCAGGCGGTATTCGTGCCGGGCGCCGGGGCCGGGGGTCTTCTCCAGCAGCCCGTGCGCGGTCAGGTCGCGCAGCCGGGCGGACAGGATGTTGGGTGCGATGCCCAGATGGCGCTCGAACTCGTCGAACCGGGTGGTGCCGTAGAAGGCCTCCCGCAGCACCAGCATGGCCCAGCGCTCCCCGAGCACCGCCATCGAGCGGGCCACGGGACAGCGCATGCGGGTGAAATCGGTGCGGCCCATCCCGAAGCGTCCTTGCTGACTTGCGTCATGCAAGCATTCCAGCTTGCGCGATGCAAGCTATCCCTGCCGGGCCAGCGCCGAGAGGCCAAGCATCGCCGCATCCGGTCGCAGGATCAGCCAGCACGGGATCGGCGCCAGCCAGGCCTTGAAGCGGCCCTTGGCCTCGAACCGCGCCCGGAATCGGGAGGCGGCGAGGAAAGCCGGGAAGCGCGGGCAGATGCCGCCCGCGACATGGACGCCGCCCTTGGCGCCATAGAGCAGCGCCAGGTCGCCCGCGACGCCGCCGAGCAGGGCGCAGAACATCTCCAGCGCCTCCCGGCAGGTGCGGCATTCCCCGGACAGGGCGCGTGCGGTGACGGTGGCGGCATCCAGCGGCATGGTGCCGGCATCGTCGAGCGCGGTCAGCGCGGCGTGGATGTTCTCGATCCCCTGGCCGGAGAGCAGGCGCTCGGCCGAGACATGGCCATGCCGGGCGCGCAGCCATTCCACCACCGCGGCCTCCCGCGCGTCGTGCGCGGCGAGGCTGGCATGGCCGCCCTCGGTCACCAGGACGCGGTCGGGCGGCAGGAAGGCGCCGACGCCGAGACCCGTGCCTGGGCCCAGCACGGCGATCGGCGCGCCGGCCTCGGCCGTGCCGCCGCCGAGCGGGTGCAGGTCGGGCCCGGCCAGGTGCGGCAGCGACCAGGCCAGCGCCGCGAAGTCGTTCACCACCCGCACTTGGCCGATGCCGAGCGCCGTGGCGACCTCGGCGCCATCGACCACCCAGCCGCGGTTGGTCAGGGTGACGCGGTTGCGGTCCACCGGCCCGGCGACGGCCAGCACCGCGGCGGCCGGGGCGGGGCGGTCGCCGAGATAGGCGGCGATGGCGGCGGCGATGCCGGTGAAGCCGGTGAGCGGCATGTGCTCGGGCGGCGTGTGGGTGGCGCCGTCGAACAGGGCGAAGCGGGCATTGGTGCCGCCGATATCGGCGAGGAGCGTGGTCATCCTGCTACTCTGGCGGGACGAGGCCCCATGGGGCCAGTGCGGCGAAGGTGGAAATGCACGCGGAACCCATATGTGAGGGAGGGCGGTGCCGCCCTTCGGCGTTGAACCAGGACGGATCGGTGCCCTGGCGTCACGAGCATGGACGCGATGGTCTTCGACACCCCGAAGCGGGCCAGGCGCCTGGAGGAGGCCGGTTTCGCCACCGCGCAGGCCGAAGGGCCGGCTGCGGCCATCGCGGATACCTTCCGCGAGGACCTGGCAACCCGGCGCGACGTGAAGGAGAGCAAGACCGCACTGCGGCATGTCCTGAAGGAGAGCGAGGCCCGCCTCGATAATCGCATCACCGCAACCGAGGCTGCCCCGCGCGCCGACATACAGGCCCTGCGTGCCGAGATGCGCGCCGAACTCCAGGCCTTCCGCACCGAGCGGAAAGCCGGGCCGCGCGGCCTCCAACACCGCATGACCATCCGCCTCGGCAGCATGCTGGTCGGCGCCATGGTGAAGCTGCTGTAGCCGCCGGGCCGCGCTCTCCCCTACCCTTGCCGCCGAAGGGGAAGGGAACGCCGCCATGAAGATCGACCATGTCTCGCTCACGCTGTTCGGCTGGGACGGCATCCCGCCGACCCGCTACCACGCCGCGGCGAAGCTGGAGACCGGCGCCTCCGCCCTCGGCCTGCTGACGATCGGCACCGATAGCGGCCTCACCGGCCATGCCTTCCTCGGCTCCGCCACCCATACCGCGGCGAATGACGGGCCGGGGCTGATCCGCTTCCTGAAGCCGCTGCTGATGGGCCGCGACCCGCTGGACCGGGAGGCGATCAACGCGAAGCTCTGGCCCATGTCGCGGCTGATCTCGGTGCGCTCGATCGGCGCGGTGGACGTCGCCTTGTGGGACCTGGCCGGCAAGGCGGCGGGGATGCCGATCCACCGGCTGCTGGGGACCACGCGGCACAGCATCCCGGCCTATGCCAGCTCGCAGGTGCTCGACAGCGCGGAGGCCTATGCGGCCGAGGCGGTCGCCTTCCGCGACCATGGCTGGGCCGCCTACAAGATCCACCCGCCGCAGCATCCCGCCACCGACATCAAGGTCTGCGAGGCGGTGCGCCGCGCCGTCGGCGACGACTATACCCTCATGCTGGATTCGACCTGGTCCTACGACTTCCCCGCAGCCATCAGGGTCGGCCGGGCGATCGAGCGGCTCGGCTTCCTCTGGTACGAGGACCCGCTGCACGACCAGGACATCACCAACTACGTCAAGCTGCGGCAGAAGCTGGACATCCCGATCATGGCAACGGAATACCCGGCCGCGGGCCTCGAATCCTATGCCCCCTGGATCATGCTGCAGGCGACCGATTATCTCCGCGGCGACGTCGCGGTGAAGGGCGGCATCACCACCCTGGTGAAGACCGCGCATCTCGCCGAGGCCTTCCGCATGACCTACGAGATCCACCACGGCGGCAATTCGCTGAACAACGTGGCGAACCTGCATGTCGCCTGCGCCATCCGCAACACCAGCTACTTCGAGGTGCTGCTGCCGGACGGCGCCCACAAGTACGGGCTGGCGCAGGAGATCGAGGTCGGCCGCGACGGGCTTGTGCACGCGCCGACCGGCCCCGGCCTCGGCGCCGAGATCGATTTCGACCTGATCAAGCGCAAGACCATCGCCGTGCTGGAATAGCGCGGCGGCTCAGCCTGGCGGGAAGATCCGCCGCCAGTCCCGCTGCATCGAGACCACCGTCCAGCCCGCATCCGGCGCCAAGGCCAGGCCACGATCGAGGCGGCCGACATGGCTGCCGCGGTCGTAGGCGTATTCACGCACGGCGTCGTCGTGGTGGAGGATCAACCCGAGCCGGCGTCCCGGCCCGGTCGTCGTGTATTGCAGCATCTCGATGTCGCCGTCCGAATTCCCGAAGGCGAGCGCCGGGCGCCGGCCGATGGCGTGCCCGATGCCGACCGGCTTGCCCGGCCCGTCATCCACCGCCACGATCGCCGGCAGGCGGAACAGCTCGGACCGGCCCTCCGGCAGCAGGCGGAATTCGGTCTTGCCGACCGATCCGACGACCTGCCGGATCGGCACGTCGTAGGTCGCGGCGCTGAAGGCGCGGACGAATTCCTGGCCGCCGCCGGTGACGATCCAGACCTCGAAGCCGGCCCGCCGCAGCAGCCGCATCACCTCCAGCATCGGCTGGTAGATCAGCCTCGTGTAGGGCCGGTCGAAGCGTGGGTGCCGCGCGGTGCCGAGCCAGCGCGTGACGATGCCGGCGAAGGCCTCCTGCGACATGCCCGCATGGGTGACGGCGACGATCTCGGCCAGGCCCTTCTCGCCGCCCGCCAGCACAGCGGCGAGGTCGCCGGCAAGCGCCGCCTTGAACGGCTCGCGCGCCGCGAGGCCCGGGTCCTGCCCGGCGAGGTCGCGCAGCCGGTCGAGCGCGAAGGCGAACTGGGTATAGAGCGGCTGCTCGACCCAGAGCGTGCCGTCGTTGTCGAAGACGGCGATACGCTCGGCGGGGGGCAGGTAGCCGGGGGCGCCACGCCGCGTCGTGCGGGCGACGAAGTCGAGGATGCCGCGCTTCGCCGCGCCGTCGCGCCAGGCGGGCAGCGGATCGCCCGCCGCCGCGGCCGGCGCGGCGGCAAGGGCGAGGGCCGCCGCGGCGAGCGTCCGGCGGCCGATGGCGGGGATGCGATGCGGCATGGTTGCCGTGTTCCTCCGGACGGATGCGGGATGGCTGCCGCCGGCGCGGGGTGCGCGCCGGCGGCATTCCGATGCGGGTCGGGCGCTACTGGCGTCCGCGCCGTGCCGCCTCGACCGCCGCCTCGACCTGGGCCTTCACGGCTGCCAGGTTGAAGGATGCACCACGCTGCATCGGCGGGTAGGCGACGAAGGTTTCGATCGCCTTGGCGACTTCCTGCTGCAGGAAGACGAAGCGCCAGAATTCATGGACATAGAAATCCATGCCATAGCCCCAGGCGCCATCCCGGCCCCTGGTGAACTGCATGCGCTCGAACGGGTCCAGCCGCAGGTTGGTGATCAGCGGCGCATCGAGCTTCTGCGTCGAACCGATCCAGCCATCGGGCTGGTCGGTCAGGCGATACTTCCAGTCGCCCAGCCGCACGGCACTGACCGTGCTCTCGGTGAGATAGAAGATCTCGTTGCGCGTCGACGGGCCCCGGCCGGTCAGCATCGCGGTCTGGTCGTAGCCGTCCAGGTGCACCTTGTAGGTCCTGCCGCCGAGTTCGCGCCCGTCCAGCAATTGCTGCGTGATATTCGGGTTGCCGGCGGCGGCGACCAGCGTCGGGAACCAATCGAGCCCCGAGATCAGGCCGTTCTGCACCGTGCCCGGCGCCACCTTGCCCGGCCAGCGGATGATCGCCGGGACCCGGAAGCCGCCTTCCATGGCGGTGCCCTTGCCGCCGGCGAAGGGCGTGTTGCCGCCATCGGGCCAGGTGAAGTTCTCGGTGCCGTTGTCGGTGGTGAAGACGACGATGGTGTTCTGGTCCAGCCCCTTCGACTTCAGGTGGTCCATCACCGCGCCGATGTTGTCGTCCATCTGCGCCATGGCGGCTTCGTTGGTGTACCAGCCATTCTCGGCCGTCCGCATCGCCGCGTATTTCGGCGACAGATGCGTGATGATGTGCGCACGCGTCGGGTTCATCCAGGCGAAGAACGGCTTGTTCGCCGCCACCGCCGTGTCGATGAAGCCGATCGTCCTGTCGCGGATGACCTCGTCGTAGGTCTCCATGCTGTACTGGATGCCCGGCATCGGGTGCGGCGGCAGCGGGCCTTCATCGACGATGCGCTGCTTGCCGACCTTGCCCCAGCGCGGCTGCTCGGTCGCGTCCTCGGTGTCGGTCGCGGTGCAGCTCACCACGTTGCGCGGCCCGACCACGTCCCGCAGCGCCTGCGGGTAGGAATGCCAGAACGGGTCTTCCATGGCGTCGAGGTGGTAGAGGTAGCCGGAATACGCCTCGAAGCCATGCAGGCAGGGCAGATACCGGTTGAGATCGCCCAGGTGGTTCTTGCCGAACTGGCCGGTGGCGTAGCCCTGCGCGCGGAGCGCGGTGGCGATGGTGGGCGCCTCGTCCGGGATGCCGACGGTGGCGCCGGCCTGGCCGACCGTCGTCAGCCCGGTGCGCACAGGCAGCATGCCGGTGATGAAATTGGCGCGGCCGGCGGTGCAGGAGGCTTCGGCGTAGTAGTCGGTGAACAGCATCCCCTCGGCGGCCAGCCTGTCGAGGTTCGGCGTGCGTGCCGCCATCAGGCCGCGGTGATAGGCGCCGATGTTCCAGATGCCGATGTCGTCGCCCATGATGACCAGGATGTTCGGCGGCTTCGCCGCCGGCGCTGCGGGCGCCGGCGCCGGCTGGGCGCCGAGCGACGTCGTGACCAGCAGCGCGCCGAGCGCCGTCAGTGATCGGCTCAGCAAGTCCTTCGGTATCGTGCCCGCTGCCATGGCGCGTCTGCCTTCCGCTGGAGGGTTCGCCGTCATCCCAGCCCATGCGTCACGCCGGCGCCGTTCGAGATGCGGTGCTGCCGGGCTGACATGCATGCGGCAACGGTCACCGACCGAAGCGCCGCGCGTGCGAGCTTAGGGTATCGCAGCAGCCGCGCGACCGGCGGAAGGCTATCCGGATTCGGCAAAAGGCTGGGTCGGTCAGGCGCGATGCGCGGCGTCTTGCGGCAAGGGCAGGCGGCGCATCGCGCCGCGCGGACCAGGATCGCCGATGCGCTGTCCGACGCGGCCTGCGCCTGCGGCGGCCTATTCCGCCGCGGTCGGCTCCGCCGCCACGACCGTGCTGCGCACCGTGCCGCCCCATTCCTGCACCAGGTCGCCGCCCGGCACCGCATAGGGCCCGCGGCCCGGGTCCTGCACCAGCACGTCCGGCCGCAGCAGCCGGATCAGCTCCAGCGGCGTCTCCCCGCCGAAGCGGGCGATCAGGTCGACGCCGGGCAGCTCCGCCAGCGCCGTCGCCGTCATGTCGGCATCGCCCAGCCCGACCACCAGCCGGTCGCACCAGCTGCGCGCCTGGGCCACCACCTCCGGGTCGCTGCCGGTGCCGCTGCCGACCAGGAAGCCGACGCGGTTGCCCGCCCGGCGCCAGCGCTCGACCCGCTCGGCGGCCTCGGACCGCGTCGCCATCTTGCGGGTCGCCAGCCGGCCGGGGGTCAGGGCCTCGAGGAACTCGTCCTCCCGCACCACGGCGATGCCGGTCTTGCCGAGCACGATGCCGGCGGCCAGCGCACCGAGCCGGGCGATCACCGCCAGCGGCAGGCCGGCGGCCAGCCCGGCCGCGGCCACCGCCACCACCACGTCGCCGGCACCGGAGGAATCGACCAGCTCGGCCACGTCGCTTGGCATGTGCTGGACGATCTCGCCGGCGGCGTCGCCGGTCACCAGGGTGATCCCCGGCTCGCCGCGGATCACCATCACGGCGCCGAAGCCGTGCGCCCGGCGCAGCGAGGCGGCGGCGGCGGCGATCTCGGCATCGGTGCCGACCGGCAGGCCGGTCGCCTCGGCCAGCTCCTCGACATCCGGCATGATCAGGTCGGCGCCGGCGTAGCGGGCATGCTTGCCGCCCTTGGGATCGACCAGCACGCGGCGGCCGGCGATCCGCGCCGCGGCGATCAGCTTGGTCGGGGTGTCGCCGGCCAGCACGCCCTTGCGGTAGTCCGACAGCACCATCACCGCGGTCGCCGCCACGGCGTCCCCGGCGATGCGGACCAGCCGGTCGGCCAGCCGGGCATGGATCGGCGCGATCAGCTCATGGTCGGCGCGCAGCAATTGCTGCCCGGTGGCGACGAAGCGGGTCTTGGTGGTGGTGGCGCGGCCGCCCTGCACCAGCAGCCAGGGCTCGACCCCCGGCTGGCCGCCGATGAGGCCGGTCAGGTCGCTGCCGGCCTGGTCGTCGCCGACGACCGAGACGAAGGCGACCGCGGCGCCCAGCGCGGTCAGGTTGCGCACCACGTTGCCGGCGCCGCCAGGCAGCGCCACCTCGCGGTCCACCGTCAGGACCGGGACCGGGGCTTCCGGGCTGACGCGTTCGACCCGGCCATAGACGTAGCGGTCCAACATGGCGTCGCCGACCACCAGGACGGTGCCACGCTTCAACTGGCGGACGGCGTCGCACAGGACGCTGGACAACGGACCGGGTGGGCCAGGACGGGGTGCGGGCGCGGGTCCGTGCATCCGTCTGCGGTAGCGCAGTCGCGGGTTCAGGCGCAAGGCACGGCACCTCAATTCGAACGGGATGGGTTCGTCGGGAGAAAGTATTACACAGGATTAATGTGATGGCGCTACGGCGGATCACGCCTCCAGGAAGCGCAGCCGCTGGCCTTCCAGCACCAGGCAGGTGAGCGCCCCGCCGAAGCAGGCGCCGGTGTCGATGCCGATGCGGTGCGGCCGCACCGCCGGGACGGTCGCCGGCGTATGGCCGTGCACCACGATCTGCGGCAGGTCACCCTCGAAGGACAGGAAGGGCTCGCGGATCCAGAGCAGGTCGAAGGGGTCCTGCCGGTCGAGCGGCACGCCGGGCCGCACCCCGGCATGGACGAACAGGTAGTCGCCCGCCGCCCAGCGCAGCGCACAGCCGCGCAGCAGGTCCAGGTGCTCGCGCGGGATCACCTCCCAGGGTGCCGGGTCCTCCGCCGAGGTGCGGTAGCTGGCCAGGGTCTCCGTGCCGCCGTTCTCCAGCCAGAAGGGCATCGCCCCGGGCGGCGAGCGCGGGTCGCAGGCGTCCAGCATCATCACCTCGTGGTTGCCGAGGATGTTCACCACCTCCGCCCCCGGGACGGGGCAAGGGGCGAGCAGGCGTTCCAGCACGCCGGCGCTGTCCTCGCCGCGGTCGACATAGTCGCCGAGATGCACCAGCACGACCTCCTCGGCCGGGTGGGCGCGGGCGTCCTGGGCGATCTGCGCATGCAGCGCGCCCAGCCGGTCGGCGCAGCCATGCACGTCGCCGATCGCGTAGATGCGGAGGCCCTGCGGCAGCATGCCGGGGGCCAGGAGATTGCTGACTAAGGCTTCGTTCACCATCCGGCGCGACCTTAGCGGAGTTCCGCCCCCACTGCACCGCGCAAGGAATGCGCATGACCGTGACCGCCGCAGCCGTGACGACTCCCGCCCTGCTGCCGGTCCCGGCAGGACGGCTCGCGGCCACCGCGCCGCTGCTGGAAGCGGTCCTGGCGGCGCTGCCGGGCGCGCGTGGCCGGGCGGCGCTGCTGCTGCCGCCGCGCGACCGCTTCGGGCTGGGCCCGGCCCGCTGGCGGATGGCGGAGGCGATCCTGCAGGATGCCGCGGCGACCGGCGGCGGCACGCTGCTGCGCTCGGCCGGCGGCGGCAGCCTGCTGCTCGGCGCCTCGACCAGCGCCGCGCTGCGGGCCGCGGCGGCGCTCGGGACCCTGGGCGGCGACCCGCACCCCCTGCCGGTCTGGCGATTGCCGCGGGATGCCGATGCGGTGCTGGCCTGGGCCGCGGGGCAATGGCCGGCGCCCGTCGCGCCGTCGCCACCCGCAGCGCCGTCGCCGGGCCTGCCTCCCCTGTCCGGGCTGCACCAGGTCCTGGACGGCATTCCTGCAGCGGCGGCGCTGCGTGCGGAATCCTTGGTCACCGCGCAGACCGCGGCGATACGCGGCACGCGGCTGCGGCTGGACCGCGCTGCCATCGCCGCGGCGCTCGGCCCGCTGGCCGCCGACCCCGACCTGCTGGCGCATGCCGAGGAACGCATGGCGGCCCGGCTGCTGCCCGGACTGGCGGCCTGGGCGCGCGACCTGCCCGGGCTGCGGCTGATCCCCGTGGCGCGCGACCGGTTGCCGCTGCCGGCGGCCCTGCCTGGCGCGGTCGCGGTGCTGCCGCTGGCGCTGGCCGCCGATCCCGGCTTCCCCGAATTGCGCCGCCGCCTGGCCGAGCGGCACTGGGCCCTGGCGCTGGAGGGGCTGGAGGCGGCGACGCTCGGCCTGCTCGATCCGCGGCGGCTGCCGGCCGACCTGCTGCTGCTGCGCTGGTCGCCCGGATTGCCGGCGGACCTGGCCGGGCTCGACCCGGCGAAGCTGCTGCTGGTCGGGGCGCGCGACCCCGCGGCGCTGGAATTCGCCCGGGCGGCAGGGCTGCTGCTGGCCCGGGAGCCACGATGGCCGCCGGCCTGAGCCGCGCCGCCGGGCGGCTGCCGGCGCTGGCGCCGTTCGGCCTGGTGGCGCTGGCGGAGGGGCTGGCCGGCGGGCCGGCCGCCGCGGCCGATGCCCTGGCCCTGGCGCAGCTGGTGCGGGAGGCGGTTGCGGCCGAGGTGCCGCGCCAGGCGCTGCATCTGCGGCTGTCCCGGCTTGCCCCGCGGATGCGCCGCGGCCACCACCGCCGCCTGCTGCGGGAGGCGCTGGAGCCTGCCCTCCGCCCGGTGCGCAGCCGGCTGTTCGAGCTGCCGAACGGCGACCTGGTCGCGGTCGCCCCGCCCGGCGGCCGGCACCTGCGCGACGCCGAGGCGGTGCTGGCCATCCTGCTGGGGGAAGAAGCGGCCGAGGCGCCGCTGCATGCGGTGCTCGACCTGCCGCGCGATGCCGCGGCGCTGCTGGCGGCGGTCGAGGATTCGCTGGGGCCGCCGCCGCTGCCGCGGCCGCGGCCGGCGCCCGGGGCCGGCTTCGCGCCGGCGGAGCTGGCGGCGCTGGAGGCGGCGCTGCGCGGTGCCGGCCTGGCCCGCTTCCTCCGCCGCCGCCCGGTCTGCCGGCTGGCCCGGGGCGGCGCGGCGCCGGTGCTGGAATGGGAGGAATGGCGGCTGGCCTGGCCGGAATTGCGGGCGGAGCTCGCCCCGGCGCTGGATCCGGCCGCGGCGCCCTGGCTGGCGCGGCGGCTGCGCCGGCTGCTGGACCGGCGCCTGCTGGCCGAGCTGGCCCGGCCGGAGGAGGCGCGGCGGCGCGGCCCGCTCGGCCTCTGCCTCGCGGCCGGGAGCCTGGGGGAGACGGCGTTCCTCCGGCTCGACGCGCTGCTCGATGCGCCGACGCGGGCGGCGACGGTGCTGGCGCTGCCGGCCGAGGACGCGCTGGCCGACGCCGAGGGCTTCGCCTTCGCCCGCGACTTCGCCCGCGCCCGCGGCTACCGCCTGGCGCTGGACCTGCCGGGGCCGGACCTGCTGGCCGCCTTCCCGCCCGACCTGACGGGGGTGGACCTGCTGCGGCTGCCCTTCTCGCCCGAATTGGCGGCGCTGGCGCCGACGCTGCCGGAGGGGCGCGTGGTGCTGGTCGGCGCCGACCGCGCGGCGGCGATCGGCTGGGGCTGGGAGGCCGGGGTGACGCTGTTCGAAGGGCGGCTGCTGCGGCCGCGCGCATAGGATGAATGCCGATGGCGGGTTGGCGTGCCGCCCCGGCGCCCGCATATGGCGGCCGATGGACATCCGCGCCGAGACCACCCCCGCGATCCTCGCCGAGGGGCTGAGCAAGCTGTATCCGGGTGGGGCGGCGCCGGCGGTGGACGGGCTGTCCTTCGCCATGCCGCGCGGCGCCACCTGGGGGCTGCTGGGCGGCAACGGCGCCGGCAAGACCACCACCATCGCCATGCTGCTGGGGCTGCTGGTGCCGTCGGGTGGACGGATCGCCTGCCTCGGCCACGACATGGCGCGGGACCGCTTCAGGGCGCTGGCGCGGATGAACTTCTCCTCGCCCTACATCGCCCTGCCGTCGCGGCTGTCCGTGGCCGAGAACCTCAGGGTCTATGCCCACCTGTACGACGTGCCGCAGGCCGAGCGGCGGATCGCCGAGCTGGCGGCGCAGTTGCATCTCACCGACCTGCTCGACCGGCCGGCCGGGCAGCTCTCGGCCGGGCAGAAGACCCGCGTCGCGCTGGCCAAGGCGCTGGTCAACCGCCCCGAACTGCTGCTGCTGGACGAGCCCACCGCCAGCCTCGACCCCGATACCGGCGATTGGGTGCGCAGCTGGCTGGAGCGCTACCGGGCCGAGAGCGGCTGCGCCATCCTGCTGGCCAGCCACAACATGGCCGAGGTCGAGCGGCTCTGCGACCACGTGCTGATGCTGAAGCAGGGCCGGGTGGTGGACCAGGGCAGCCCGGCCGAGCTGCTGTCCAGATACGGCCGCGACGACCTGGAGGAGGTCTTCCTCGACATCGCCCGCGGCCGGTCGCGCGAGGAGATCCCGGCATGAACGGGGATCCGGCGCGGCGTTCCGGCGCGGGGGCCGCGTTCCGCCGCATCTGGGGCCTGGTTTACCGGCACCTGGCGCTCTACCGCCGGTCCTGGCCGCGGGTGCTGGAACTCATGTACTGGCCGATCCTGCAGATGGTGGTCTGGGGCTTCGTCACCGCCTACCTGACCGGGCTGCAGAACAACACCGCCGGCATCGCCGCCGGGATGCTGCTGGGCGGCGTCCTGCTGTGGGAGGTGACGTTGCGCAGCCAGATGGGCTTCTCGATCTCCTTCCTCGAGGAGATCTGGTCGCGCAACCTGGGCCATGTCTTCGTCAGCCCGCTCAGGCCGCGCGAGCTGGTCGCCGGGCTGATGGCGATGAGCGTGATCCGGGTGCTGATCGGCGTGTCGCCCGCGGTGCTGCTGGCCTGGCTGCTGTACAGCTTCGGGCTGTTCTCGATGGGGCCGGTGGTGGTGGCCTTCTTCGCCGCGCTGCTGGTGATGGGCTGGGCGGTGGCGCTCGGCGTCACCTCGCTGATCCTGCGCCATGGCGCGGGGGCCGAGGCGCTGGCCTGGTCGGTGCTGTTCGGGCTGGCGCCGTTTTCCGCCGTGTTCTACCCGGTCTCGGTGCTGCCCGCCTGGCTGCATCCGGTGGCCTATTCGTTGCCCTCGGCGCATGTCTTCGAGGGCATGCGGGCGGCGCTGCTGGACGGCAGCATCGCCTGGGGGCACCTGGGCGCCGCCTTTGCGCTGGATGCCTTCTGGATGGCGACGATGGCCTGGGTCTTCATGCGGCAGTTCGAGTCGGCCCGGATGCGCGGGGCGTTGCTGAACATCGGGGAGTAGACCGGTGCATGGGCGCGCCCGGTCGCCGCGGCATTCGGGCGATTCCGCGCCGCTTCCGGTAGGCGACGGCCTCGCCGTCTGGTAGCGGGCGGGCATGGCCGATCCCGCATCCGCTGCCGCCGCGTCCTGGCGCGACCGGCGCTTCCCCATCCTCTTCGTCCTCGGCTTTTCGGCCGGCGTGCCGCTGCCGCTGATCGCCGGCCAGGTGCTGCGGCAGTGGTTCGCCGAGAGCGACCTGTCGCTGTCGGCGATCGGCCTGACCGCGCTGATCGGCCTGGCCTATGCCAATAAATTCCTCTGGTCGCCGGCGCTCGACGCGGTGCGGCCGCCGGTGCTGGGACAGCGGCGCGGCTGGCTGCTGACCATTCAACTGGCGCTGGTGGTCGCCATCGCGGCCGTCGGATTCGGCGACCCGCGCCACGCCCCGCTGGCGGTGGCGCTGCTGGCCGCGCTGGTGGCCTTCCTGTCGGCCAGCCAGGACATCGTGGTGGATGCCTGGCGCATCGAGGTGCTGGGCGAGGACGACGGCGCCCAGGCCTACGGCCTCGCCGCCTATGTCTGGGGCTACCGGATGGCGCTGCTGGCCAGCGGCGCCGGGACCCTGCTGCTGGTCGCGCCCTTCGGCTGGTCCGGCGCCTTCCTGTACGGCGCGGCGCTGATGCTGCCGGGGATCGCCGCGACCCTGCTGGCGGCGGAGCCGGCGCGGGTGGCGCGCGCCGCGGCGGGCTGGCGGGCGCGGCTGCGCGGCTCGGTGCTGGAGCCCTTCCTCGATTTCATGCGCCGGCCGCATTGGCTGGCGATCCTGCTCTTCGTCGCGCTGTTCAAGCTGGGCGAGGCGCTGGCCGGCATCATGACCACGCCCTTCTACCGGTCGCTGGGCTTCACGCGGGAGGACGTGGCGACGGTGGCCACCGTCTTCGGCATGGTCGCCACGCTCGGCGGCGCGCTGGCCGGCGGCTGGCTGGTGGGCGTGATCGGGGTGCGGCGGGCGCTGGTGGTGACCGGGCTCGGCCAGATGCTGTCGAACCTGATGTACCTGGCGCTGGCGCAGGCCGGGCATTCCATGCCGATGCTCTGGGCCCAGGTCGGGGTCGAGAGCTTCACCGACGGGCTGGCGGATGCCGCCTTCCTGACCTGGCTGTCGCTGCTGACCAACCGGTCCTTCACCGCGACGCAATATGCGCTGCTGTCGTCCCTGGCGGCCGTCCCGCTGCGGACCCTGGGGGCAAGTTCCGGCTGGCTGGCCCAGGCGCTGGGCTGGCCCAACTTCTTCCTGCTGACCACGGCGGCGGCGCTGCCGGCGATGGGGATCATGGCCTGGCTGCTGTGGCGGCTGCCGGAGGCGCGGCGGTAGGAAGGAAGGCCGGGGGAAGGTATCCCCCCGGACCCCCATCTGTTTCCGGGAGTCGGCACCTGCCGCGCGGCGGGTGCCAAGCCCACAAAAAAAGGAAGGGTGGGGAGGGAACACCTTTCCCTCCCCGATCTTCCTGACCCGACCTGGCAACGCTCCCGCTGGCCCTAGCGTTCGGGCCGTGCCGAAGGAGCCGCCATGACCCCCAGCCATTTCCTGCCCCCCCTGATGCTGATCGGCAGCAACATCCTGATGACCTGGGCCTGGTACGGCCACCTGAAGCGCCCGGGCTGGGCGATGTGGATGGCGATCCTGATCTCCTGGGGCATCGCCTTCTTCGAATACTGCCTTGCGGTGCCGGCCAACCGCATCGGCTACGAGTCCGGCACCTATACCGGGCAGCAGCTGAAGGTGATGCAGGAGGTGATCACCCTCTCGGTCTTCGCCGGCTTCAGCGTGCTGATCCTGGGCGAGCCGCTGCGCTGGACCTACCTCGCCGCCATGCTCTGCCTGGTCGCTGCCGTGGTGTTCATCTTCCTGCCGGTCGATTGACGCCCCCGCGCGCCCCACATCCGGGGCGCCATCGCGGGGAGAAGACGACGTGCTGATCGGCGTCCCGAAGGAAGTGAAGATCCACGAATACCGGGTCGGGCTGATCCCCGCCTCGGTCCGCGAACTGGTCGCCCAGGGCCACCAGGTGCTGGTCGAGACCGGCGCCGGCGCCGGCATCGGCTTCCCCGACGAGGCCTATCTGGCCGCCGGCGCCGCCATCGCCCCCGGCGCCGCCGCGGTCTTCGAGCGCGCCATGCTGGTGGTGAAGGTGAAGGAGCCGCAGCCCGAGGAATGGCGCCGCCTGCGCCCCGGGCAGCTGCTCTTCACCTACCTCCACCTCGCCCCCGATCCCACCCAGACGGAGGGGCTGATGGAAAGCGGCTGCACCGCCCTGGCCTACGAGACCGTGACCGACGCCCAGGGCGGCCTGCCGCTGCTGGCGCCGATGAGCGAGGTCGCCGGCCGCATGGCGGTGCAGGTCGGCGCCCGCTGCCTGGAGAAGGAGGCGGGCGGCGCCGGCATCCTGCTCTCCGGCGTCCCCGGCGTGCCGGCGGCCCGCGTCGCGGTGCTGGGCGGCGGCGTGGTGGGGTCGAATGCCGCCCGCATCGCCGCCGGGATGCGCGCGCGGGTCACCGTGCTGGACCGCAATCCCCGGGTGCTGGATGCGCTGGACCGCGAATTCGGCGGCGCCGTCGCCACGCTCTATGCCACCGCCGATGCGGTGGAGCAGGCGGTGACCGAGGCCGATCTGGTGATCGGCGCCGTCCTCGTCCCCGGCGCCGCGGCGCCGCGGCTGGTCACCCGCGCCATGGTCGGCCGGATGCGGCCGGGCAGCGTGCTGGTGGACGTCGCCATCGACCAGGGCGGCTGCTTCGAGACCTCCCGCCCCACCACCCATGCCGAGCCGACCTATCTGGTGGACGGCGTGGTCCACTACTGCGTCACCAACATGCCCGGCGCCGTCGCCCGCACCAGCGCCCTGGCACTGAACAACGCGACCTTGCCCTTCACCCTGCAACTGGCGGGGAAGGGCTTCCCGGCGGCGCTCGCGGGGAACCCGCATCTGGCCCAGGGGCTGAACGTCCATGCCGGGCGGATCGTCCACCCGGCGGTGGCTGCGGCGCTGGGGCGGGAGGTGCTGCCGCTTTCGCAGGTGCTCGGCGGTTGAAACGCGGGCGGTTCCCATCCGGCATCCGGATGGCCGCCATGCGCCGAACCGCCCTGTTTGCAACTCCCCGGCCGCCCCAGCTCTTGTGCAACGCACAATAGAAGGGCTTCCCCATGCCGCACGAGACCGCTTCCGCCGACCTGTTCCAGCCGACCCCGCTCGGCCCGCTTGCCCTGCCCAACCGCATCGTCATGGCGCCGCTGACCCGCAGCCGCACCGGCAGCCGCGGGATCCCCGGCCCGATGAATGCCGAATACTACGCCCAGCGCGCCTCCGCCGGGCTGATCGTCGCCGAGGCCACGCAGATCTCCCGCCAGGGCCAGGGCTATGCCTTCACCCCCGGCATCCACAATGCCGAGCAGGTCGAGGGCTGGAAGCAGGTGACCAATGCCGTCCACCGGGCCGGCGGGCGGATCGTGCTGCAGCTCTGGCATGTCGGCCGCATCTCCCACCCCAGCCTGCAGCCGGATGGCGGCCTGCCGGTCGCGCCCTCGGCCATCAAGCCGGCGGGCAAGGCCTTCACCGAGGCCGGCTTCCAGGACTTCGTCACCCCCCGGGCGCTGGAGACGGCCGAGATCGCCGGCATCGTCGAGGACTACCGCCATGCCACGCTGAACGCCAAGGCGGCCGGCTTCGACGGGGTCGAGATCCATGCCGCCAATGGCTACCTCATCGACCAGTTCCTCAAGGACGAGACCAACCGGCGGACCGATGGCTACGGCGGCAGCATCGAGAACCGCGCCCGCTTCCTGCTGGAGGTGACCGAGGCGGTGGTCGGGGCCTGGAGCGCCGACCGCGTCGGCATCCGGATCTCCCCGGTCTCCCCGGCCAACGACATCGCCGACAGCGACCCGCAGCCGCTGTTCGACCACGTGGTGGCCCAGCTGAACCGCTTCGGCCTGGCCTTCCTGCACGTGGTCGAGGGCGCCACCGGCGGCCCGCGCGACAATGCCGCCTTCGACTTCCAGGCGCTGCGCCAGGCCTTCGCCGGCGCCTACATGGCCAACAACGGCTACGACCTGGACCTGGCCCAGGCGACGCTGCACGCGGGCCATGCCGACCTGGTCGCCTTCGGCCGGCCCTTCATCGCCAACCCGGATCTGGTGGAGCGGCTGCGGACCGGGGCGCCGCTGAACGCGCTGGACAAGGACACGCTCTACGGCGGCGGTGCCAAGGGGTATACCGATTACCCGGCGCTGGCGCGGCAGGCCGCGTAAGCAAGCAGCGGGGGGAGGCATTCCCCCCGCGCCCCCTTCTATCTTTCCGGGCTCGGCGTGGGGGCTACCACAGCCGGGCTATGCCGAACCCATCGAGCGCCGCATCGGCCGAGACCAGCGTCAGCCCCTCCTCCAGCGCCTGGGCGACCAGGATGCGGTCGAAGGGGTCGCGGTGGTGGCGGGGCAGCCGGCCGGCTGCCTCGGCATGGGCGCAGGTGATGGGCAGTTCGGCGAAGCCGCAGCTCCGTATGGCGGCGGCGACATCCCGCGCCACCAGGCCGACGCCGGGCAGCTTTCCCACGGCGTGCTTCAGCGTGATCTCGTAGCCGCTCGCGGCGCTGACATGGACCTCGGTGGCGGCCTCGAGCCTCGCCCGTGTTGCGGCGGGGATCGTCCGCAGCCCGGCCATCCACCAGAGGAAGACATGGGTATCGAGCAGGAACCTCACGGATTGCGCAGCGGGTCGCCCGGATGGCCCTCTTCCCACTCGCTCAGCTCTTCCTCGGTCCAGTCGTCCAGCGCCTCGTCGCCCACCTCGATCAGGCCGCGGAAGATGCCGAAGGTCCGCCGCTTGTCCGGTGCCGCGGCGGGCGGCACCAGCGGCACCAGCTTGGCCACCGGCGTGTTGCCGCGGGCGATGATGATCTCCTCCCCCGCCTCGGCCCGGGCGACCAAAGCGGAGAGATGCGTCTTCGCGGCATGGATCGTCACGGCATCGGACATGGGGAATGCCTCCTGCTGCGTTAGCTAAGTCTTAGTCCACCCGCAATCAAGCGCGACGTTTCGCCTCGATCGCGTCCCAGATCGCCTTTTCCAGGTGCACGCCGTCGAACCGGGCGATCTCCTGCAGCCCGGTGGGGGAGGTCACGTTGATCTCGGTCAGGTAGTCGCCGATCACGTCGATGCCGACGAAGATCATCCCCTGCTCCCGCAGCGCCGGGCCGATCCGCTCGCAGATTTCGCGTTCGCGCGCGGTCAGCGTGGTCTGTTCCGGCCGGCCGCCGACATGCATGTTGCTGCGCGCCTCGCCGGCGGCGGGGACGCGGTTGATCGCGCCCATCGGCACGCCGTCCACCAGGATGATGCGCTTGTCGCCCTGGCGGACCTCCGGGACGTAGCGCTGCACCATCAGCGGCTCCCGGCTGCGCTCGGTGAACATCTCGATCAGGCTGTTCAGGTTGGAATCGCCCGGCTTGATGTGGAAGACCCCGGCGCCGCCGTTGCCGAACAGCGGCTTGACGATGATGTCCTTGTGCTTCTCCCGGAACTTCAGGATCTGGCCGCGGTCGGCGGTCACCAGCGTCTCCGGCATCAGTTCGGGAAAATGGGTGACGAAGATCTTCTCCGGCGCGTTCCGCACGCTGGCCGGGTCGTTCACCACCAGGGTCTTCGGGTGGATGTGCTCCAGGATGTGCGTGGCCGTGATGTAGGCCATGTCGAACGGGGGGTCCTGCCGCATCAGCACCACATCCATGGTGCTGAGATCGATTTCCTCCTTCGGGCCGAAGGACCAGTGGGCGCCCGGCTTGCGCTCGACCGTCACCGCCTCGCCCTGCGCCGTGACCCGGCCGTTCGACAAGGCGAGGTTGCGGACATGGTAGTGCCACAGCTGATGGCCGCGCGCCTGCGCCTCCAGCATGAGGGCGAAGGTGCTGTCGGCATCGATGTTGATGCTCTCGATCGGGTCCATCTGGACCGCGACGCGCAAGGCTGCCATCGGGCTGTCTCTCCCCCTGGATCGGGCGTTTCGGCCGGCTTGTTGGCATTCCCGGCGGCCGGACGCCAGAGGGGGCGCTCGGGGGCTCAGTTCAGCCGGTGCCGCAGCTCCTCCACAACCGTGCGGATGCGCCGCGCCGTCTCGCCCTCCGGCTCGATCGCCAGCGAGCGGTCGAGGCAGCCGAGCGCGGCGCCGATCCGGTCCAGCCGCTGGTTCATCAGCCCGGCCTCCCGCCACAGCAGCGCGGCGTCGGGCGCCAGGCGCAGCATGTCCTCGGTGCAGGCGAGCGCGCCCACCAGGTCGCCGGCCCTGAGGCGCCGCAGCTTGATGTTGTTCTGCAGCCGCAGCAGCACCGCCCGCTTGTCCATCAGGCGGAGCAGGCCGGGCCGCAATTCGGCCTTCTCGCCCTCGATCCGCTTGATCAGCGCGCGCAGGTCGGGGGCGGCCAGCCCGCCCCCGCCGGCGAAGACATCGACCAGCGCCTGTCCCCGGCCGCCTTCGACCGCGACCAGGAAATGCCCGGGGAAGTCGATGCCATGCGCCGCCCAGCCGGCGGCCTCCGCCGCATGCAGCCACAGCACGCCGAGTGCCACGGGCAGGCCGCGCCGCCGCTCGGTCACCTGGATCAGGTTGGCATTGGCCGGGTCGTCGTAGTGTTCGGTGTCGCCGGCGAAGCGGAAGCGGCCATGGATGACGCTCGCCAGCACCTCCCGCCGCCGCTCGGCATCGCCGGCATCGGCATCCGCGTGCAGGGTCGCCGCGGCGACCGCGGCCTGGGCGAGTTCCGACAGCGCCTCGGCCGCGCCGCGCCAATCGGCGTCCGGCGTGTCGATGCGGGCGAATTGCAGCGCGACGGAGGCGAGGTCGAGCTCCGCATCGGGCAATTGCCCGGCGGCGTCGAGGGCGGCGCGCGCCTCGTCCTGGGGGGTGGAGGCCATGGGGTGAGTCTCGCCCCTCCGCCGCCCGGCTTCAAGGGGCGGCGGCGAGTCAGCCCGGTGGCACCATCCGCCCGACCCGGCGGCCGCCGAAGATGTGGACGTGGAAATGCGGCACTTCCTGGCCGCCGTCCTGGCCCATGTTGGACAGGATGCGGTAGCCCTTCGCCTCCAGCCCCTCGGACTTCGCCACGGCCGAGACCATTCGCCAGAAGCCGGCGATGGCGGCGTCGTCGGCCCCGGCGTGGAAATCGGCGGCGCTGACCCAGCGGCCCTTGGGGATCACCAGCACATGCACCGGCGTCTGCGGCGCGATGTCGTGGAAGGCGAGGGCGTATGCGTCCTCGGCGATCCGCTTGCAGGGGATCTCGCCGCGCAGGATGCGGGCGAAGATATTGGCATCGTCGTAGGGCGGCAGGCCGGTGACGGACATGGCGGGGGGTCCTCGGTGGTGCCCGGTCGGGAGGATTGGCTGGTCGTTCTGCGGCAAGGCCGGGGAGGGAAAAGTGTTCCCTCCCCGAACCCCACCCTTCCTTTTTTCGAGTCGGAACTCGCCGCGCGGCCAGTGCCGAGCCCAAAAAAACCGAGGTGGGTTGGACGCATTGCGCCCAGCGGGAGGATACGTCCCCCGGGCCTTGCCCTCCTTCAAGGCAGCTTGGTCGTCCGCGCCGCCCGCACGATGCCCTTCGGCCGCGCCGCCTTCTCGGCGATGCCGCTGATGCCCTCCCGCCGGCGCAACTCGGCCCAGACCTCCTCCGGCCGGATGCCGGCGTCCACCCAGACCACCAGCAGGTGATAGAGCAGGTCGGCGCTCTCCAGGATCGTCTCGGCGCGGTGGCCCTGCACCGCCTCGATCACGCATTCGACCGCTTCCTCGCCCAGCTTCTGGGCGACCTTGGCGGTGCCGCGGGCCATCAGCCGGGCGGAATGGCTGTGCGCCACGTCGCCGGCGGCGCGGCGGTCGTCGACCGTCTGCCACAGCCGGTCGAGCACCGTGGCGTCGCCGCCCTGCATCGCCAGTTCCAGCGGCCGGAGATGCCGCGATTCGGCCTTGCGCACCGCCTTGGGCGGCTTCTTCGCCTTCGCCGGCACGTTCTTCGGCACCGGCAGCGCCGCCGCCTTCTTCTTCGTCTTGACCGGCACGCCGGCGGCCAGCGGCAGCGCGACGCGCGCCTTGGCCGGCTTCTTCTTCGCCGGCTTGGTCAGGTCCTTGGCCATTCAGGCTGCCTCCGCCAGGGGCCGCACCGGCAGGCCGGCGGCGGCCAGCGCCGCCTTGGCATCGGCGATGCGGAATTCCCCGTAATGAAACACGCTGGCCGCCAGCAGGCCGCTGGCCCCCGCCAGGGCACCCTCGACGAAATGCCCGACCGTGCCGACCCCGCCCGAGGCGACCAGCGGCAGGTTCACCCGGGCCCGGATCGCCCGCAGCAGGTCGAGGTCGAAGCCCGACTTGGTGCCGTCCCGGTCCATCGAGGTCACCAGCAGCTCGCCCGCGCCCGCCGCCGCCATGCGCTCCGCCCAGCCGACCGCGTCGATCCCCGTCCCCTTGCGGCCGCCATGGGTGAAGACCTCCCAATGCCCCTCGGCGACGCGGCGGGCATCGACGGCGACGACGATCGCCTGGCTGCCGAAGGCTTCCGCCGCACGGGTGACCAACGCGGGTTCGGCCACCGCGGCGCTGTTGATGCTGCACTTGTCGGCCCCGGCCAGCAGCAGGCGGCGGACATCCTCCACCGACCGGACCCCGCCGCCGACGGTCAGCGGGATGAAGACCTCGGCCGCGGTGCGGGAGACCACGTCGTACATCGTGTCCCGGTTCTCGTGCGTCGCGCCGATATCGAGGAAGGTGACCTCGTCGGCGCCTTCCCGGTCGTAGGCGCGGGCCTGTTCCACCGGGTCGCCGGCGTCGCGCAGGGCGACGAAATTGACGCCCTTCACGACCCGGCCGTCCTTGACGTCGAGGCAGGGGATCACGCGGAGTGCGAGCACTGGTCCACCTGTGGAAAAAGGGGAAGGCCGCCGCGGCGGCGCGGAGCTTGCGCTTGCGGCGGAATGCGCCGGGGGTCAAGCGCGGATTTGGGGATTGCCGGCCGGCGTCCCGGTGCCGGCGCCCGCTTCGCGCGACCGTATGACGACGCGCGCCATAGTGTAGCGCCCGCCACTCGCATCCGGCGGCAGCGATCGGGTATGCCGGCCTGGTGCAGCGCAACATGACCTCCCCGCCGGCCATCGGGGCCGCGGCCCTTCCCCCGGACCGCAGCGGCGACGCCCCGCCGCGGCTCGGCCGTGCCCTGGTCCGCACCGGCGCGACGCTGCTGGCCTTCCTCGCCGCCTGCGGCCTGGTGCTGTGGTTCGCCCGGGACAGCGACGCCGCGGCGGCCGCGGCGATGCTCTCGCCGGTCACGATCCTCGCCTGCCTGGCGCTGTCGCTCTGCAACTACCTGCTGCGCGGGGCGCGCTGGGTGGTGCTGGGCCGTGCCTTCGGGGTGGCGGCGCCGGCCCGGGCGCAGGTGCTCTATTTCTTCGCCGGCTTCGCCCTGACCGTGACGCCGGGCAAGGTGGGGGAGGTGGTGCGGCTCTGGCTGCTCCACCGCCACCACGGCGTGCCCTATACCCGCAGCATGCCGCTGCTGGCCGGCGACCGGATCATGGACATGGTGGCGATCTGCCTCCTCGCGCTCGCCGGCGCGGCGCTGACCAGCCAGTACCTCGCGGTGACCGCGGTGCTGGCCGTGGTCTGCGTGGCGCTGCTGGCGGCGCTGACCCATGCCGGGCTGCTGCTGCACCTGGTGGACTGGGCCGAGCGCCGGGTGCGCCGCGCCCCCGGCCTCTTCGCCCGGGCGCGCGAGGTCTGCGCCACCCTGCCGGCGATCGGCCGGCCGGCGGTGCTCTGGCCGGCGCTCGGGCTGTCCCTGCTGGGCTGGCTGGCGGAATGCCTGGTGCTGATGCTGGTGCTGCATGCGCTGGGCACCGCGATGGGGCTCGGCGGCAGCATGCTGGTCTTCTGCCTCTCGGCGGTGGCCGGGGCGGTATCCTTGATGCCGGGCGGGCTGGGGGCGGCGGATTTCAGCCTGCTCGGCCTGCTGCGGCTGGTCGAGGTGCCGGAGGCGGCGGCGATCGTCACCACCATCCTGGTGCGGCTGGCGACGCTGTGGTTCGCGGTGGTGCTGGGGTTCCTGGCGCTGCCTTTCGCGCTGCGGCGGAAATAAGGAAAAAGGCCAGGGAGGAGGTATCCTCCCGTTGGACGTGGTGCGTCCAACCCTCCTCTGTTCCTGTGGGTCGGCACCGGCCGCGCGGCGCGTGCCAGGCCCACGAAAAGGCAGGGGGAGTTCGGGGAGGGAATACGTTTCCCTCCCCAACCATCCTACCAGCGCTGCTGGTAACCGCGCGGCGGCGCGTAATGGCGCTGCTCCGCCATGTGGTGGCGCCGCCGGGCCCATTCGCGGGCCCGCTGCGCCTCGACCCAGTCGCGGCGCGCCGCCCTTTCCTGCCAGCCGCGGTCATGGCCATGCGATGGACGGCCATGATAGCCGGCATCGCGGCCGCCATGGGCGGAGGCAGCGCCGGCGAGCAGCGGCAGGGCGGCGAGAGCGGCGAAAAACGCGGTCCTGATCTTCATGGCGGCACCCTCCTAGGAGCCAGGATCAGGAGGGTGGGCGTGGGGCGCGGCGGGGTCAGGGCCCCGGCATGGCGCCGCGAAGGCAGCGCGTGGCGAAGTGTTTCAGCGTCCCGCGACCAGGGCCAGCGCCGCGGTCGGGTCGATCCGGCCGTCGTACAGCGCCCGGCCGATGATCACGCCCTCGATCCCTTCCGATGCCACGGCGGCCAGCGAGGCCAGGTCGTTGAGCGAGGCGACGCCGCCCGAGGCGATCACCGGCAGCCGCACCGCCCGCGCCATGGCCAGCGTCGCTTCGAGGTTGACCCCGCCCAGCATGCCGTCGCGGTCGATGTCGGTGTAGATGATGGCATCCGCCCCGGCATCCTCGAACCGCTTGCCCAGGTCGGTGGCCGGCACCGTGCTGACTTCGGCCCAGCCCTCGGTCGCCACCAGCCCGCCGCGGGCATCGATGCCGACCGCGACCCGGCCGGGGAAGGCGCGGCAGGCGGCCATGGCGAAGTCCGGGTCCTTCACCGCGGCGGAGCCGAGGATCACGCGGCGCACCCCGCGCTCGATCCAGGCCTCGACCGTCGCCATGTTGCGGATGCCGCCGCCGAGCTGGACCGGGACGCGGGGGATGGCGGCGATGATGGTCTCGACCGCGGCGGAATTGGCCGGCCGGCCGGCGAAGGCGCCGTCCAGGTCCACCACATGCACCCAGGGGAAGCCGATCGCGGCGAATTTGCGCGCCTGGGCGCCGGGCTCGGCCGAATAGACCGTCGCCTGCGCCATGTCACCGCGCTTGAGGCGCACGACCTGCCCGCCCTTGAGGTCGATGGCGGGATAAAGCGTCAATGCCATATGGTTAGCGACCCATCACCTTCCCGGTGCTGCGGCCACGGCCGGGCTCCAGAAGCTTGAAGTAGTAGTGGCCGGCGACTGTCCGCCCATCGACCCGCGCATAGGCCGGGTGGGTACCCCAGCGCTCATAGCCCAGCACCTCGAACAGCGCGATGGCAGTGGACTGGGTCTCCCGCACGTCGAGGTTCACGACACGGTGGCCTAGCGCCGCGGCGCGCTCCTCCAGCCGGCGGATCAGCAGCCGGGCCAGGCCATGGCCGCGCGCATAGGGCGCGATATAGGCGTGGGTCAGGGTGGCGCCGAAGGCCTGCGCCTCGTTGTTGCGGGGCGGCCGGACCAGCTGGGCGCTGCCGACCACCATGCCGTCGAGCTTGGCGACGAAGAGTTCCCGTTCCGGCACCAGCAGGACGCCCCGGAAATGGCGCTGCAGCGCGGCGCGGCCCTGGGGTTCGATCCAGCCGAAGCCGCCGCCCTCGATGATCGCGGCGTCGGTCGCCTCGCAGAGCTCGGCCATGTCGTGGTCGTCGAGCTCGGTGACCCGCTCGACCGAGAGTTCGGGCTGCTTGGGGAGCGTGGCTTCCGCCACGTCGGCCGGGCCGCGTGGGGTGTTCATGGGGTCCACCGGAGGAAATTGGCGAGGATTCGCAGGCCCACCGAGGCGCTCTTCTCCACGTGGAACTGGGTGCCGGCGATATTGCCGCGCCCGACGATGGCGGCGACCGGGCCGCCATAGTCGGTGGTCGCCAGGACCTGGTCGGGACGATAGGCCCGCAGGGCATAGGAATGCACGAAATAGGCGTGTTCGCCGGGCGCTATTCCCGCCAGGAGCGGATGCGCCCCGGCCGGGAAGTCCAGCGTGTTCCAGCCCATCTGCGGCAGGGGCAGACCAGCGCCGTCGGGCCCCTTGGGGTCCATCGGCGCCATCTCGCCCTGGATCCAGCCGAGCCCGGGGGTGGTGCCGTGTTCCAGGCCGCGCTCCGCCATGATCTGCATGCCGACGCAGATGCCGAGCAGCGGGGTGCCGGCGGCGACCCGGGCGTTCAGGGTCTCGACCATCCCCGGCAGGGCGAGCAGGCCGCGCATGCAGGCGGCGAAGGCGCCCTGGCCGGGCAGCACCAGGCGGTCGGCGGCGGCGGCTTCCGTCGCGTCGCGGGTGATGGCGGCGGCGACCGGAATGCCGGCCATGGCCGAGGCGCGGTCGAGTGCCCGCAGCACGGAGGCGAGGTTGCCCGAGCCGGGATCGACCACGGCGACGCGCACCGGCGCGCCGGGCGCCTGGCGCGGCCGATCCGGACCTTCGCGGCTTTCGGGAGCGCTCATGCCAGCAGGGCCCGGGCCAGATCCGGCCGCGCGTCGAGCAGCCGGGCCAGCGCCGCATCCGCATCCGGCCCGGCGACGACATGCGCCGCCGGCCGGCCGCGCCGGGCCAGCGCCGCGCGACGCAGGTCCTGGGCATGCGCGCCGAGCAGGAAGTGCAGCGCCAGCGCGACGGGGAAGGCGGCCGCCGGGGGCACCAGGACGGCCAGCAGCAGCGCCGCGCCGAGATAGGCGACGGCCTCGATCCACAGCCGGTGCAGCAGCAGCCAGGGCAGGGCGAACAGGAAGGCGCCCCAGGCGAAGCCTTCGCGCACCAATAGAGGAGGGCGCGCGGGCGTCGCGGCGCCGCGTGGCAGGTGAACGGTCCAGATGCGCATCAGGCCTCCAGGATCCCCTTCGTGGAGGGCACCGCATCAGGGGAGCGCGGGTCCGTCTCCACCGCCATGCGGAGGGCCCGGGCCAGCGCCTTGAAGCAGGCTTCGGCGACATGGTGCGCGTTGGTCCCCGCCTTCAAGGTCACATGCAGGGTGATGCCGGCATTGAAGGCGAAGGCGCGGAAGAACTCCTCGAACAATTCGGTGTCCATCTCGCCCACCTTGTCGCGGGCGAAGGGGACCGACCAGGCGAGGAAGGGCCGGCCGGAGATGTCGATCGCGGCTTCGGCCAGCGCCTCGTCCATCGGCAGCAGGGACTGCCCGTAGCGGCGGATGCCGCGCTTGTCGCCGAGCGCCTTGCGGACCGCCTGGCCGAGCACGATGCCGACATCCTCGGTCGTGTGGTGGTAGTCGATGTGCAGGTCGCCCTTGGCCTCGACCGTCAGGTCGAGCAGCGCGTGCCGGCCGAGCGCGGTCAGCATGTGGTCGAGGAAACCGATCCCGGTCGCGACCTGCACCTGGCCAGTGCCGTCGAGGCAGACGGTGGCGCGGATGTCGGTCTCGGCCGTGGCGCGGTGGATGCTGGCGGTGCGGGCGGCGGTCATGCCGGCTTCCTACGCCCCGCGGCGGGGGGTCGCAACGGGCAGGTGGAAGGAGGTGGCCTGACGCTTCGGGTTGGGAGGCGGCGGGGCGGCTCGGCGCCCTGCTCGGCCTGGTGGAGCAGGGCGAGGAGGTGGCGGCCACCCGGGACGGGCGCGCGGTGGCGCGGCTGGTGCGGGGGGGGGGGGGGGGGAGGCCGGGCAGCAGCCCGCCCTCGACCGGGCGCTGCGCCAGGCGGCCGGGGCCATGGGCGTGGCGCTGTCCCGCCAGGACTAGCCCGTTCGGCCAGCCCTGGCTCCGGCCCGTTGCCGCCGGCGCCGCAAAGGCCCACATCCGCCGGCATGTCCGCATTCCATAGCTCCGCCGCACCGGACCTCGCCGGCTGGCACGGCACCACCATCCTCTCCGTCCGCAAGGGCGGCATCGTCGCCATGGCCGGGGACGGCCAGGTCTCGCTTGGCCAGACCGTGGTGAAAGGCAATGCCCGCAAGGTCCGCCGCATCGCCAATGGCCGGGTCCTCGCCGGCTTCGCCGGCGCCACCGCCGATGCCTTCACCCTGCTGGAACGGCTGGAAGCCAAGCTCGAGCGCTTCCCCGACCAGCTCGAGCGCGCCTGCGTCGAGCTCGCCAAGGACTGGCGGTCCGACCGCTACCTGCGCCGGCTGGAAGCCCTGCTGGCGGTGGCCGACGGCAAGCGCTCCCTGCTGCTGACCGGCCAGGGCGACGTGCTGGAACCCGAGGACGCGGTGATCGGCATCGGCTCCGGCGGCAATTACGCCCTGGCCGCGGCCCGCGCCCTGCTGACGGTGGACGACCTCTCGGCCGAGGAGATCTGCCGCCGCGCCATGCGGATCGCCGGCGATATCTGCGTCTACACCAACGGCAACGTCATCGTCGAAACCGTGGAAGCTGCCTGAGATGACCGTGGAAGCCGTCAACCTCTCCCCGCGCGAGATCGTCTCCGAGCTCGACCGCTACATCGTCGGCCAGAACGACGCCAAGCGGGCCGTGGCCATCGCGCTCCGCAACCGCTGGCGCCGCCAGCAGCTGCCGGAGGGCATGCGCGAGGAGGTGGTGCCGAAGAACATCCTGATGATCGGCCCGACCGGCTGCGGCAAGACCGAGATCGCCCGCCGCCTGGCCCGCCTGGCCAATGCCCCCTTCCTGAAGGTCGAGGCGACCAAGTTCACCGAGGTCGGCTATGTCGGCCGCGACGTGGAGAGCATCATCCGCGACCTGATCGAGGTCTCGATCACCCAGACCCGGGAGAACTCGCGCAAGGCGGTCCAGGCCAAGGCGGAGCTCGCCGCCGAGGAACGCCTGGTGACGGCGCTGGTCGGCGAGGGCGCCTCCGGCGAGACCCGGATGAAATTCCGCCGGCTGCTGCGCGACGGCAGCCTGGAGACGCGGGAGATCGAGGTCCAGGTCAACGACGCCGGCGGCGGCATGCCGATCGGCATGATGGACCTGCCGGGCGCCCAAGGCCTGCAGATGCAGAACATGCAGGAGATGCTGGGCAAGATGTTCGGCGGCAAGACCAAGCCGCGCAAGGCGACGGTGGCCGAGGCGCGGCAGATCCTGCTGAAGGACGAGGCCGACAAGCTGGTCGACCAGGAGGCGCTGACGCGCGAGGCCGTGGCCAATGCCGAGAACAACGGGATCGTCTTCCTCGACGAGATCGACAAGATCGCCCGCGGCTCGGACAACGGCGTGCGCGGCGGCGACGTGTCGCGCGAGGGCGTGCAGCGCGACCTGCTGCCGCTGATCGAGGGCACCACGGTGACGACGAAGCATGGGCCGGTGAAGACCGACCACATCCTCTTCATCGCCTCCGGCGCCTTCCATTTGTCGAAGCCGTCCGACCTGCTGCCGGAATTGCAGGGCCGCCTGCCGATCCGGGTCGAGCTGTCCGCCCTGACGCGGGAGGATTTCCGCCGCATCCTGACCGAGCCGGAGCACAGCCTGCTGAAGCAGTATGTCGCCCTGCTGGGGACCGAGGGCCTGACGCTGGATTTCACCGCCGATGCGGTCGACGTGATCGCCGATCTGGCCGCCGACATCAACGCCAAGGTCGAGAACATCGGCGCCCGCCGCCTGGCGACCGTGCTGGAGCGGCTGCTGGAGGAGATCAGCTTCACCGCCTCCGACCGGCGCGGGGAGGCCGTGCCGGTGAACGGCGCCTATGTGCAGGAGAAGGTCGGGCCGCTGGCGGGCAGCGCGGATCTCAGCCGGTACATCCTCTAGGTCCCGAGGGACGAATCGCCCGGGTTGCAGTGTGCGCCGAGCGCGCGTTGTAACTCTTGTTGACACGGCCGGGGCCGGCCGTCTGGCGGGAGGCATGCATGGCGGCCCTGAAGCTGCGGGCGATCGGGAATTCGGTGGGGGTGGCCCTGCCGAAGGACCTGCCCGCCCGCCTGCGGCTGGCCGAGGGCGACACGGTGCAGGTGGTGGAAACGCCGGACGGCTTCCGGATCATCCGCCACGACCCGGGGTTCGAGCGGCGGATGGAGGTGGCGCGGCAGGTGATGCGCCGCCGGCGGGCCGTGCCGCACGAACTGGCGAAGTGACCCCGCTCGTCTGGCTCTCGGCGGACGTCGTGCTGGCGATCCAGGACGAACAGGTTGCGGAGCATGGCGGCGGCGGGGGCATCCGCGATCCGGGGCGGCTCGACGGCGCCCTGGACCGGCCGCTGAACCGCGTCGCCCATGGCACGGCAGACCTGCCGACGCTGGCCGCCTCGCTCGGCTTCGGGCTCGCCCGGAACCACCCCTTCGTCGACGGCGACAGGCGCAGCGCCTACGTGGCCGTCGAAACCTTCCTCGCGTTGAATGGCCTTGATCTCGTCGCGGGGGACGCCGAATGCGTGGTCGTCATGCCCGACCTCGCCGCCGGCGACCTGCCGGAGGAAGACTTCGCCGCCTGGCTGCGCGACAATGTTGCGGCGCGCGGCAGAACGCCGCGACACCCCCCACCTTCCGGCGGCGCCCCGGCCGCCCCATCTCGGGTCGGCGCGAACCCATCCCGCGCGCCCGGGTTCAGGCAGGATCATGACCGACACCGACCGCAGCCTGCCCACCCTCACCCTGCCCGATGCCGCCCTGGCCGAGCTCGACGCCGCCGTGGTGGTGCTCGAAGGCACCTCGCTGCCCGTCCGCCTCGCCGCCTTGGTCGGCGGCTCGGTCGATGCCCTGAAGCGCCGCCTGCCGGAAGTCGCCCAGCGCGGCCTGGACGAGGCGGTGCGCCGCGCGCTGGAAGCCGCCATGCAGGCGGCGCTGCGCAGCGCCCCCGGCCGCACCGGCCCGCTGCCGAACGATTGGCTGCATCGCGGCCTGATCGCGGCCTCCGGGGTGGCCGGCGGCGCCTTCGGCCTGCCGGGGACGCTGCTGGAATTGCCGGTCTCCACCACCCTGCTGCTGCGCCAGGTCGCCGCGGTGGCCGCCGAGCAGGGGGAGGACCTGGCGGACCCGCAGGTCCAGGCCGAATGCATGAAGGTCTTCGCCCTCGGCGGCCGCAACCCGGGCGACGACGATGCCGAGAGCGGCTACTTCGCCCTCCGCGTCGCGCTGGCCGAGGCGGTGCAGACCGCGGTCGGCCGCGGCGTCGCGCAATTCCTGCCCGGCTTCCTCGGCGCCATCGCCGCGCGCTTCGGCGCACCGGTCGCCTTCAAGCTTTCCGCCCAGGCGGCGCCGGTCATCGGCGCGGCCGGCGGCGCGGCGGTCAACCTCGCCTTCCTCGAGCATTTCCGCGGCATCGCCCGGGCGCATTTCACCATCCGCCGGCTGGAGCGCCGGCACGGCCCGGCCCTGGTGCGGGCGGCCTACGACCGGCTGCGGGACCAGGCACTGGTGGCCTGAGCCGGGCCGCGCAGCGCCGGTCCCGCCTTAACCGGAATTCATGCGACGCCGGCGGCGAAGCGCCTATGATTTGCGAACCATTCGCAATCGCAGGATCCGATGACCGCCTCCATTGCCGTCCAGGCCGCCCTCATCCTGTTGCGGGAGGGGCTGGAAGCCATCCTGGTGCTTGCCGCCCTCGCCGCCCTGCTGCGACAGATGGCCCCCGACCGCATCGGCGCGCTCTGGGCCGGGGCCGGGCTCGGCCTGCTGGCCAGCCTGCTGACCGCCGGCGCCTATACCGCCTGGCGCGGCGGGGTGCATGACGATTTCGTCGAGGGCGTCACCTGCCTGGTCGCCGCCGGGCTGATGCTCTGGACCGGCGGGTTCCTCTGGCGCCGCGCTGACCCGCGCGCCTGGGGCGCGGCGCTGACCCGGCAGGCGGAGGCGGCGCTGGCGGCCGAGCGGGTGCCGGTGGCGCTCGGGCTGATCGGCTTCCTGGCGGTGTTCCGGGAAGGCGCCGAGACCGCGCTGTTCCTGGCCGCGCTGGGGACGGAGGAATCGATGCCCGGCATGGTCGCCGGGCTGGCCCTGGGGGCGGCGGGGCTCGGCGTGCTGTGGTGGCTGCTGATCCGCGCCGCGGTGCGCCTGCCGCTGCGGCCGCTGTTCCGGGCGACCTCGCTCTTCCTGCTGGTCATGGCGGCACGGCTGGTGGCGGCCGGCATCCAGGAATTCCAGGAGCAGGCCCTGATTCCGTTCAGCCCCAATCCCCTGCCGGAGATCGCCGGGACGATCGGCTTCTCGCCGAGCTGGGAAGGCCTGGCGGTGCAGGGGCTGGTGCTGGCCGGGGTGGCCCTGGTGCTGGCCTGGCCGCGGCCTGCGCCCGTACCGCGCCACGCCGCGGCGGAATAGCCTGGCGGCGGCCGGGCCGCTCACTCTCCGACAGCTCGATCGGAGCCGCCTTCGGTGCAGCCATCGCCTGCATCCCCCGACGCGGGAACCGCGGGGGGTTACAGGCACGCGACACCGGCTGGAAATTTGCCGGCCAGGACAGCCGAAGCAATACCGGGCCAGGTTCAGGGAGTTCGCCCTCGTCGGGGATGTCCTGGCGCATCGCGGGCCGGCCGCCGTGAAGCGCGGGAAGAAGCCGGGCGCGGTCGCACTGCGGACCCGGTTGAGCGATCTGTCGCCTTCACCGATCATGACGACATGACCCGCCCCTGCCGCCGGGTTCCGGCCCGCCCCGCAGTGGGCCGGCGCCTGTGGCACTTCGATTGGCGCGGCCGGAGCCGGGTCCGACCGCCGACGCAGCACCACATCGGCGAGCCGCCCGGCCAGCTGGCGCCGGATGGGGCCGCGGTCTGGTGGGAATTCGTGAGCGATGCCCCCGTCGCCGTCCCCGCGAGGGCAACGCGAGGACGAATAAGTTGATGAAGAGACGAGATAATAGAAACCTGTTTTCCAGTCTGTTCGCTCGACCCGGACACTGCCGCGACTTCCGCATCGTTTCCTGCTTGACGCCATCCAGACTGGCTTGCTTTCATCCGGGCAGCCAGCACGCCATTGCGGCCACTTGCCGCGCTTGCACACCTGGACGGCCTCATGACGAACACCATCGCGCTCCGGCCGACGCTTGCTGCCGCAGACGGTCCGCTGGGGTCGGACGATCTGGCCCACTATGAGCGCACCGGCTGGCTGACGGCGCGCGCCTTCTTCGGCACCGAGGAGGCTGAGGCGATCGCTGCTTGGACGGACGAGCTGCTGGGGATGCCGGAGCGACCGGGCGCGCAGATGGTCTACCGGGAGAACAGCCTGCTGGACCCCAGCCTCCGTGTGGTGCAGCGGATCGAGGATTTCTGCCCCCACCATCCCGCCTTTGACGCGCTCATCCGCGGCGGAAGACTGCAGGCGGCGGTTGACCAGTTGCTGGGCGGGCCGTCGGTCCTGTTCAAGGAGAAGATCAACTTCAAGATGCCTGGCGGCGCTGGCTTCGAGCCGCACCAGGACCAGCAGGCCGGCTGGAGTGCCTATGCGCCGATCTTCGTCACCGTACTCGTCAGCATCGACCAGGCAACGGTGGAAAATGGCTGCCTGGAGATTGCTGACGCACCGAGATTCGCTGGCCTGATTGGCGAGGAATGGCGTCCTCTGACGGCCGAACAGATGGCTGGCTTTGCCCTGCTCCCGGTTCCGACCGAGCCTGGCGACGTGCTTTTTTTCGACAGCTACGTGCCGCATGCCTCGGGTCCCAATCTCACCGCCGAGGCGCGTCGAATCCTGTATCTGACCTACAACCGCGCAGCGGATGGCGACCACCGGGCACGCTACTTCGCTGATAAGCGCGCCAGCTTTCCACCCGATATCGAGCGGAAGCCGGGGGTCGAATACAAGTTCCGGGTCTGACCCCTCGCCTGCCGCAGCGGAGGCGCCGCGCCCGGGCATGCTGCCCGATCGCAGGCGGCGCGCGGGGGCGGACCACGGCCGGCACGGCAGCATCCGACCGGCCGGCCCCGGCGATCAGCTGAAGCAGCGACCGATGCGTCGCCTGGACCCGACCGGGCCCGACCCAGGCGGCCATTGGCTCGATGCTCTTGCGATCACTTGGCAGCAGCGGGCCGGCATGGTGGCGCCGAACCGGGGCGATGCGGTCGGCATGCCCGGGCGCGGCAGCAGGCGCCGCGACCTGGCCTGGAACCGCGAGCCACGGTCGCCCGGAACCGATGGGAGAGCCGGTGCCGCCTCCACCTGCGTGAAGCGTCCCGCGGACGAAGGCGGTGCCGCATCGGGCAGGGTGTATGACGCAGGAGCAATGGCGTCCGTCGGGTTGTGCGATCGGGCTTCTCGGCGATCTCGCCTCGAGCCACCGCGCGCTAGCCCGGCTTCCCCGTGCACCCCGCCTCTGTCACGCCGATCAGCAGGCTGGTGCGGAAGGCCAGCCGCTGCCGCGGCAGGTCGCCAGCCTCGGCATTGCGCAGCATCTCCTGCCATTTGCAGGCGAAGGCGGTCGGACGGTGGCGGAACAGGCCGGCGGTCTCGGTGCGGAGCTCGGTGAAATGCACCGGTTCCCGCCAGAGATGACCGGTGGCCAGCAGCAGCACCAGGCAGGCCGCCAGCACCACCGCCCCCAGGCCGAGCGCCCGGACCAGCCCCGGCGCCAGCGGCAGGACCAGCAGCAGCAGCAGCAGGGCCGGCAGCATCAGCCGCTCACCCGGGTTGACCACGTTCTGCACCAGGTCGGGCAGCACGGCGAACAGCGCCAGCAGGCCGGCGGCGGCCAGCAGCGGCGCCCGGGCCAGCCGGCGGGTGCGGATGGCCTCGCGCAGGCCGAGGCCGAGCAGCGCCGCCAGCCCCGCGGCGAAGGCCAGGTTGATCGCCGCCCCGGCCCAGTACAGGGCCGGGCGGGTGACGATGTCGCCGCCCTCGGCGAAGACGAAGTTGTGGTAGGGGCCCAGCTTGGCGACGGTATAGAGCTTGTAGCCGAGGAAGCCGGCCAGGCTGCTGGCGCCGGCGGCCTCGGTCGCGTTGCCGCCGGCATCCATCGCCACGTACCAGCCGGTCAGCAGCGCCGCCGGCAGCAGGCCGAGGGCCGTGGCCGGGATGCGCCGCCGGTCGAGCAGTGCCGTGGCGCCGAGCAGGGCGCAGAAGGCGAAGAACACCATGGCATGGGTGAAGAAGATCACCACGCCGAAGCCCATGATCGGCAGGGCGCCGGCGCGGCGCGGCTCCGGCAGCAGGAACCAGGCGCCCAGCAGCAGCATCCCCACCTGGAAATTGGCATAGCCGTTCCAGAAGGCGGCGTTGAAGAAGACCGCCACCAGCAGCAGCGCGGCGAAGGCCCCCGCGGCGGCCGGCTGGTACCGCCGCCCCAGCCCCAGCGCCACCGCGACCGAGGCGCCGACCAGCCCGAGCAGGAACAGCCGCGCCGCCAGCGCCGCGGGCATTGCCAGCGACAGCAGCCCGAGCAGCGCCTGGACCGAGCTGTTCGGCACCGGCGAGGTCGCCAGCTGGATCTCGCCGATGGGCAGCCCGCGGATCAGCCGCGCCAGCAGGTGCCCCTGGTAGGCCCACTCGGAAAAATCCTGCAGCGGCGGGTAGGGCGCCAGCACCAGCACCGCCGCCACCAGCCCACCGAGCCCGACGCAGAGCGCGGTCCAGGCCGGGAAGGCGGCGGGCGCGGCACGGGGCGGGGCGGTTTCGGCCGCGTCGGGCAAAGGCGGGTCTCCGGGATGGCCGGTGGAGGGTCCTTCTCGGCGCCACCGGGGTGGCTGGCCACTGACATGCGGTTGAGGGCATTTCGCCCTGTACAGGTCGGGGGCGGCCGGGTTAGGGTCGCCGCCATGGCATCCATCGGCTTCCGTACCGCGCGAATTACCGGCCCGGCCGCCTGAGCCGCGCTGCCCGTTGGGGGTGGCGCGCCGCGCCGCCGGGTTCGTCCCTCCCCCTCGCGCTGCATGGAACCGCCCCGATGACCGATCGCCTCCACGTCCGTTTCCTTCTGACCGCCGATGCCTCGCCCGGGCTGCTGCCGCGATTGCTGCAGCCGCTGGCCAAGCGCGACCTGGTGGCGGACGCCTTCCATGCCGTCCGCCAGGGCGATGCCCTGCAGGTGGAACTCGTGCTGGAAGCCATGCCGGCCGAGATGGTCCACCTGGTCGCCGGCAACCTCGGCCAGGTGGTCGGCGTCTGGTCGGTCGAGACGGTGCTGCCGCCGGCGCTGCGCGCGGCGGCCTGAGGCTCGCCGCCGCCGGGCCTGTTGCTCCGGGTTTCGTGACATCGGGCACCCCCACGGAAGGGAACGCCTTCGGTTGCCTGCGGCTAAGGTCCCGACACGCCAGCGGGGCCTCGGACGATGCTGTGGGACGCCTTCCCGAACGCGCTCGACCTCGCGCGCTTCCAATTCGCCTTCACCGTCACCTTCCACTTTCTGTTCCCGGCCTTCACCATCGGCCTGGCCAGTTTCCTGGCGGTGCTGGAAGGGTTCTGGCTCTGGACCGGGCAGGCGAAATACCTTGACCTCTTCCGCTATTGGCTGAAGGTCTTCGCGGTGAACTTCGCCATGGGCGTGGTCTCCGGCCTCGTGATGTCCTACCAGTTCGGCACCAATTGGGCGGTCTGGTCGGACAAGGTCGGGCCGGTCCTCGGGCCGATCATGGCCTACGAGGTCCTGACCGCCTTCTTCCTCGAGGCCGGCTTCCTCGGCGTGATGCTGTTCGGCCTCGGCCGCGTCGGCAAGGGGCTGCATTTCTTCGCCACCTGCCTGGTCGCGGTCGGCACGCTGATCTCCGGCTTCTGGATCCTCTCGGCCAATTCCTGGATGCACACGCCGGCGGGCTTCTCCATCGACGCCGACGGCCGCTTCATGCCGGAGGACTGGTGGGCGATCGTCTTCAACCCGTCCTTCCCCTTCCGCTACCTGCACACCATCACCGGCGCCTTCCTGACCACCGCGATGATCGTCGGCGCGGTCGGCGCCTGGCACGTGCTGCGCGACCGCGGGAATGAGCGGGCGCGGCTGATGTTCTCCATGGCGATGTGGATGGCCGCCGCCGTCGCCCCGGCGCAGGCGGTGTTCGGCGACATGCAGGGGCTCTGGGCGCTGGACAAGCAGCCGCAGAAGGTCGCCGCCATGGAGGGCCACTGGGAAACCCAGCGCGGCGCGCCGCTGATCCTCTTCGGCATCCCCGACATGGAGCGGGAGGAGACCAGGCTGAAGGTCGAGGTCCCCTATCTCGGCAGCCTGATCCTGCGGCACAGCCTGGATGGCGAGATCCAGGGGCTGAAGGATTTCCCGAAGGATGCGCGGCCGACCAACGTGCCGCTGGTCTTCTGGTCCTTCCGCATCATGGTGGGCATGGGCATGCTGATGATCGCCCTCGGCCTGGCCTCGCTCTGGCTGCGCTGGCGCGGGCGGCTGTACGACAGCCCCTGGTTCCAGCGCTGGGCGGTGGCGATGGGGCCGTCCGGACTGATCGCGGTGACCTTCGGCTGGATCACCACGGAGACGGGCCGGCAGCCCTTCACCGTCTATGGCCTGCTGCGCACCGCCGACAGCGTCAGCCCGATCGCCGCCCCCGCGGTGCTGACCTCGCTCATCATGTTCGTGGTGGTCTACTTCATCGTCTTCGGTGCCGGCATCTGGTACCTGTTCCGGCTGTTCCGCCATACGCCCGCGGCAGCGGAATCCGGCGTGGAATCCGAACCCCCGGTGCGCACCGCCGGCATCACGGCGGCGGCCTCGGTCGACGCCGACCGCGTGAACACGGCGCAGCCGCAGCCGGGGGAATGACGGGCATGAGTGCCGAAACCATCGCCACGATCTGGGCCTTCATCATCGCCACGGCGGTCTTCCTCTATGTTTGCATGGATGGCTTCGACCTCGGCGTCGGCATCCTGTTCCCCTGGATCCACGGCAAGGACGACCGCGACCTCGCGGTGAACACGGTGGCGCCGGTCTGGGACGGCAACGAGACCTGGCTGGTGATGGGCGGCGGCGGGCTGTTCGCCGCCTTCCCGCTGGCCTACGCGACCATCATGCCGGCGCTCTACATGCCCATATTGGTCATGCTGCTGGCGCTGGTCTTCCGCGGCGTCTCCTTCGAGATGCGCTTCCGCGCCGTGACGCCGGGCCAGCTGCGTTGGTGGGACTGGGCCTTCTGCGGCGGCAGCTACGTCGCCGCCTTCGCGCAGGGCGTGGCGCTCGGCGCGCTGGTGCAGGGGGTGAAGGTCGAGGGTCGTGCCTATGCCGGGGGCTGGTGGGACTGGCTGTCGCCCTTCTCGATCGTCACCGGACTGGCGGTGCTGGCGGGCTACGGGATGCTCGGCGCCTGCTGGCTGGTCTGGAAGACCGAGGGCGAGATGCAGGACCAGGTGAAGGCCCTGGCGCGGCGGATGACCCTATTGACCCTTGGGTTCATCGCCGCGGTCAGCCTGGTGGTGCCCTTCCTGCTGCCGGCCTTCCGTGCCCGCTGGTTCGACTTCCCCGCCATCCTCGCCGCGCTGCCGGTGCCGGTGCTAGTGGTGGTGCTGGCCTGGCGGCTGCTGCGCGGCCTGGCGGAAGCCGGGCACAACCCCGACGACCGCCGCATGGTCTGGCGTGACGGCATCCCCTTCGTCTGTGCCCTGGGGCTGTTCTTCCTGGCCTATTCCGGCCTCGGCATCTCGATCTGGCCGATGATCGTGCCGCCCGACATCACCATCTGGGAAGCCGCCTCGCCGCGGGCGTCGCAGGTCTTCATGCTGGTGGGCGCGTCGGTGCTGATCCCGATCATCCTGGGTTACACGGGCTATTCCTACTGGCTGTTCCGCGGCAAGGTGAAGGCCGGCCATGGATATCACTGACCACGGGGCGCCCGTGGCACCGGGCCGGCGCTGACCGTGGCGCGGCGCCTGCCGGCACGGCTGCTGTGGTTCGTGGCGCTCTGGGCGGCCGGGGTCGCCACCGTGGGCCTCGCGGCCTTCCTGCTGCGGTCGATCCTGCGGCTCTAGCGGGCTGCGGAACGGCGTCCCGGAACCCGGGCGATCGGGCTCGGTGACACGCTCTCGGCGGCGGGCTCGGGACGGACACCAGGCCTCGCGCCGCCGGCAGCTTCGGCAGGCGGACGCGGTCGCAGGCTGCCATGGCGAGGCTGGAGGCCCGGTCCAGCTTGGGCAGCCCGGCCACCATCCTGGCCCAGCCGATGGCCTCCTGGATCCGCTTGCGGATGCGCGGACTGATGGCATGGCCGGGACGGCGCGTGGTCCGGCCGTCGACTGCCGAGCGCCGCCCATGGGTGTTCTGCGCCACCTGCGGGGTGACGTTGATCTCGCGGGGTCCGGCCACGAAGTCCTGCACGTCGAAGCCCTTGTCGCCCACCGGCGTGACCTTCCGCGGCCGCCTGGCATGGGGCTCCCGCGGCCAGCCGATCGGCATGGCCCGAGAGGCGGGCGGCGGGGCGGGGCCATGCGCAGGCTGCGCCTGCAATCTGGCCGGATCGGGTGGAAGGCCCGCAGCCGTCGCGCCGGCCGGATCGATTGCGCCCCGGAATGGCGAACGCGCCGCCTCGAGCGCCGCCGACAAATCTGCCAGCCTGGCATCCACGACGCGCCCGATCGCCCGCAGCGGATGGTCGGCACGGGCCCGGGTCTCCAGGTCGGACAGCGCTGGACAACGCCCCAACCGCCGCGCCGCTGCTGCGCTTTCCCACGCCGTCCGACGGCGGATCATGAGCGCCGGATCCAGGCCGCGAATTTCCGCGGTCCGCTAACGCGCGCGGCGCTCGAACACCGCCAGCCCCGCCCCCAGCAGCGCCACCGCCGCGGTCAGCGGCCCGAAGCCGCCGAAGCCGACCCCGGCCATCATCCAGCCGCCGAGCGAGGCCGCCCCGAGCCAGCCGAAGCTGGCCGAGGTGACGTTGAGCCCGAGCACCGTGCCGCGCACCTCGTCCGGCACGTTGGCCATGGCCGCCATCAGGCTCGGCCGGGCGATGGCGTTGACGAAGACATAGGCGAAGCCGAGCGCCACCGTCGGCACCAGCCCGGCCGGCCAGCCGAACAGCGCCAGCGCCACCACGCCCGACGCCGCCATGGCCGCGGCGAAGGTCAGCATGCGGTCGCGCAGCCTGTCGGCCAGTTGCCCGCCGATGATGGTGCCGCCGATATTGCCCAGCGCGAACAGCGCCAGCGGCAGCGCCACCTGGCCGAGCGAGAGCGCATAGGTCGATTGCAGGAAGGTGGCGAAATAGACCGCGGTCAGCCCGTAGCAGATCCGCTCCGCCACCCCCATCGCCAGCAGCATCAGCACCCGCGGCGACAGCGCGGCGCGCAGGCTGGGCGGCTTGGCGCCCGCCTTGCGCGGGCCGTCCACCGGCTTCAGCGTGGTGACGAAGAGCGACGCCGCGGCGACCAGCGCCAGCACCGCGACGCAGACATTCACCCCGCGCCAGCCGATCAGCGTGCCGATCGCCGCCGCCGCCGGGACGCCGACCAGCAGGGTCAGCGACTGCCCGGCCATCACCCAGCCCAGCGCCCGGCCGCGCTGGCGGTCCACCGTGCGGGCCGAGGCCTCGGCCATCAGCACCCCGGTGAAGGCGCCGGCGCAGCCGCCGGCGACGGTGGACCACAGCGCCGCCTCCCCATAGCTGCCGGCGCGGGAGACCAGCACCATGCAGACCGCCAGGCCGACCGGCCCGCCGACCAGGAAGGGCCGCCGGCCCCAGCGGTCCGACCCGGCCCCGGCCATGAGCGACGCCGCGCCCCAGGCGACCGAGGTCATCGCCATCAGGTTGGCGACCAGCGCGACCGAGGTGTCGAGGTCGCGCGCCATGTCGATGAGGAAGGGCGCGCGGGTGGTGCCGGAAGCCGAGGCGGCGAACATGCCGAGGCAAGCCGCCACCAGCAGCGCCCAGGGCATGCGCGGCAGCACGGGTGTGGCGGGGGGCATGCGGGGGGTGGTGTCCGTTCTCATCAAAGAAGCAAGGCAAGGCCAGGGAGGAGGTATCCTCCCTGGACCCTCCTCTATGTCTGTGGGCTTGGCACTCGCCGCGCGGCGCTACTCGACTCACAAAAAGGAAGGGTGGGGCTTGGGGAGGGAATACTTTTCCCTCCCCAACCTTCCTTGCTGAAACGCTAGTCGAACATGTCCGGCTGCGTCGCCGCGATATGGTCGTACAGCGTCTGGAAATGCAGCCAGCCGATGAAGTCGCTGCCGACATGCTCGCGGCTGTAGGCGGCGGTCTTCGGCGACAGCAGCTGCGGCTTGATCCCCGTCGCCTCGACCAGCAGTTGCTGCTTGCAGGCGCGTTCCAGCGCGATGAACCAGAAGGCCGCGTCGTCGATGCTGTGCCGGCTGCTGGTCAGCAGGCCGTGGTTCTGGTGCAGCACGCCGCGGTTGCGGCCCATCTCCCTGGCCACCGTCCAGCCGCTCTCGCGCTCCACCGCCACCGCCCCGGCCGAGGCGCCGATCACCGCATGGTCGTTGTAGAAGGCCGCCGCATCCTGGCTGATCATGTCGAGCGGCCGGCCCGTCGCGCACCAGGCAGTGCCGTAGGTGGTGTGCGCGTGGCACATCGCCATGACCTCGGGGTATTCCTCGTGCACCGCGGCGTGCAGCACGAAGCCGGCGCGGTTGATGGCATGCCGGCCCTCGACCACGCGGCCCTCATGGTCCGCCAGGATCAGGTTCGAGACCTTCACCTGGGAGAAATGCACGCACATCGGGTTGGTCCAGTAGAGGTCCGGGTGTTCCGGGTCGCGCACCGTGAGGTGCCCGGCGAAGCCGTAGTCGAAGCCGTGCATGCCGAAGGCGCGCGTCGCCGCCACCAGATGCTGCTTGCGGTAGTCCCGCTCCTCGGCGACCGAGGCGAATTGCGGGAGCTCCGGGAAGATCAGCCCCGGCTGTTCCGGCTGGTAGATCGAGACGCGGTTGCCGAGGACGTTGTCGAGCATGGATGTTGCCTCCGTTCCGCGGCAGGGCCGCGGCCACAGGCTAACGCGGTTCGGGCCGCGAGGCGAACGCGCGGGTTGTCAGCGCCGGATCGCGCCAGCCGCGGGTCACGCCACGCAGGCCTGGCGCACCGCGTCCCGCGTCCCGCCCAGCGCCTGCAGCGCCACCCGGCTGCGCCGCGCCACCGTCAGCAGCGCGCCCAATTCGCGCGGCTGCCGCAGCAGCGCCAGCGCCACGCGGCCCGCCGCCGGACGGCCATCCGGGGTCAGGCCGAGCGCCGCGGCGCGCGGCAGCACCTCCTCCGCCGTGTCGGCCACCGCGCGCAGCGCCGCGAAGGGCAGTTGCCGCATGGCGGCGAAATGCGCCGCCGCCTCGGTTTCCAGATCCACCACCAGGGCGCCGGTGGCGGCACGCAGCGCGCGTTTCCGCGCCGGCTCCCCCACCACGCCCGGCGCGCCGGCGAACATGCCGAGGCGCGCGCCGCAGCGCCGCGCCAGCGCCGCCGACCAGCCGAGGTCGGAGGCATAGGCGCCGCCAGGGCCCCGCACCCGGGTCGCCACCACCAGGTCGCCGCAGATCAGGGACGGGTCCAGCCCGCCGGCGATGCCGAAGCTGAGCACGCCGGTCAGCCCCTCGGGCGCCTGCAGCAGCAGCCCGCGCAGCCGCGCCGGGTCGCCGCCGCTGACGATCACGGGCATCTCCGGGGGAAGCAGCGCCGCCTCGGACCGCATGCCCACGACGGCAAGGATCGAGGAGAGTGGCATGGACAGGGGGCGTCCTCCGGGTATGATGCTGCATCGCATTATAAGCAGGTCTGACGTGTTCCAGGCAGACGCTAATTCACATTCCGGACACACTCTTCCCGCCCGCGACCCTCACCTGCCCGCGATCACAACCCGTGCGGCACATGCTGCGAATTGCCGCGCCGCAGGCCACGCAGGCGCGCCAACGCCCATAGCGGGAACAACTGCGCGTAGCCGTGGTAGCGCAGGTAGAAGACGCGCGGGAAGCCGGTGCCGGTGTAGTCCTCCTCCGGCCAGGACCCGTCCGCCTCCTGCCGCGCCAGCAGCCAGGCGGCGCCGCGCTCGACCGCCGGATCGCCCACCGCGCCGGCCGCCATCAGCGCCAGCAGCGCCCAGGCGGTCTGGCTCGCGGTGCTCGGGCCCGGGGCCATGTCGGGATCGGCGCGGGTGCCGCCGCGGCGGGGATAGGTGAAGCCGTCCTCGCCCCAGCCGCCATCGGGGTTCTGGTTGGCCCGCAGCCAGGCCACCGCCCGGCGCATCGCCGGGTGTTCCGGCGGCAGGCCGGCGGCGTTCAGCGCGGTGACCGCGGACCAGGTGCCATAGACGTAGTTGACCCCCCAGCGGCCATACCAGGACCCGTCGGGCTCCTGCTCCGCCAGCATGTAGTCGATCGATTGCCGCACCGCCGGGCTGCCCGCGTCGTGGCCGAGCTGCGCCAGCATCGCCAGGCAGCGGCCGGAGACATCGGCGGTCGGCGGGTCGAGCAGCGCGCCGTGGTCGGCGAAGGGGATGGAATTCAGGTGGTGGTGGGTGTTGTCGGCATCGAAGGCGCCCCAGCCGCCGCCCTTCGACTGCATCCCCAGCACCCAGTCGGTGGCCAGCGCAATCGACCGCGCCACCGCCGGGCCGGAGGCGCCCAGCTGCTTCTCCGCCCGGTCAAGCGCGAGCACCACCACCGCGGTGTCGTCCACGTCGGGGTAGTGCGGGTTGGCATACTGGAAGGCCCAGCCGCCGGGTGCCACGCCGGGCCGCGCCTCGGCCCAGTCGCCGGCGACGTCGGTGATCTGCCGGTCCAGCAACCAGGACAGCCCGCGGGTGACCGCGGCCTCGGCCACCGGCTCGCCGGTCTCGAGCAAGGCGTGGCTGACCAGGGCAGTGTCCCAGATCGGCGACAGGCAGGGCTGGACGTAGGTTTCGTCCGCGTCCGGCCGGTCCATCACCAGCTTCTCGACCGCCGCCCAGGCGGTCACCAGCCGCGGGTCGTCGTCCGGCACGCCCAGGCAGTGGTACATCCAGATCGCATTGGCCATGGCCGGGTAGATGGCGCCCAGCCCGTCCTCGCCGTTCAGCCTTTCGGTGACGAAGGCCTCGGCCTTGGCCTCGGCGCGGGCGCGGATGCTGGCGGGGAACAAATGCTGGGTGCGCTGCAATTCCTTGTCCAGCCGGGCGAAGATGCCCTTCCAGGGCTGCGCCGCATGCGCCCCGCCGGGCCAGCGCTTCACCTTTTCGGGCGGCGTGCGGAACAGCGCGGCCAGCGAGACCCCGATCGGCGCCAGCGGCGGCGGCCGGCGGGCCATCACCACGGTCAGCGGCACCAGCACGGTGCGGGCCCAGTAGCTGACCTTGGACAGGTGGAAGGGGAACCAGCGCGGCAGCAAGGTGAGCTCCGGCGGCATCACCGGCACGGCATGCCAGGGCACCTGGCCGAACAGCGCCAGCGTGGCCCGGGTGAAGACGTTGCAGCGCTCCGCCCCGCCGGCGGCCAGGATCGCCGCTTGGGCGCGGACCATGTGCGGCGCGTCCTCGGCATCGCCGATCAGCCGCAGCGCGAACCAGGCCTTCACCGAGCAGGAGATATCCAGCGGCCCGCCATGGAAAAGCGGCCAGCCGCCCTGGCAGGTCGCCGCCTCCTGGGCCTGGATTCGGCGCAGATAGCGGCCGATCCGCGCCTCCCGCGCCGGGTCCTGCCGGCCGAAGAAGCGGCGGAGCATGACATACTCGGCCGGGATGGTGGCGTCGGCCTCCAGCTCGAAGACCCAGTGGCCATCGGCCTGCTGGCGGCGCAGCAGGTTGCCGGTGGCCCGGCCGATGGCGGCATCCAGCAGCGGCTGCGGGGTCGTGGCCAGCGTCTCGGCCAGGTCCGGCCGCGCCGCCACCGCGGCTAGGTCCTGCATCATCGACAAGGCGTACTCTCTCCTCGCCGGGCCGCCGGGCCCGGGGGCACGAGGCGGCACGGCTCCTTGGTAACTCGCTTACGTGGGTTTATCGCGCTTGCGAAGTCCGATCGGCGCAGGTGTTGCGACTTTAATGCGGCAGTGTGGTTCAATGCAGGCCCGGATCGGCGCCGGATTCCATGCGCGGGCCGGCCTCCCCCTTCCACATGCCGCCGCGGCCGCGCCATTCGGCCAGGGCCGAGTCCAGCGTGAACGCCATGTAGGCGGCGGCGATGCCGGGCAGGGCGAGGCCCCGCACCGGCGAAAGCCCGAATCGCCGCAATGTCGGCGCGAAAGCCACGGTCATGGCGCCCCAGGCCAGGGCGCCGAGCCAAGCGGCCGGGCCGGTGGCGAACAGCGCCAGCAGCGGCGGCGCCAGGAAGACCAGCGCCAGCGCCAGGATCATCCCCGCCAGCGCCGCCATCCGGTAGCCGAGCTGGGCATAGGCGGTGCGGGCCACCATGCGGCGGATCGGCCCGACATCCTCGTAGGGCCGCAGGCTGTCGACCCTGTCGGTCAGCCCGGTCCAGATCGGCCCCACCGCCTTCATCCGCCGCGCCAGGGCGCAGTCGTCGATCAGCGCGCCGCGGATCGGCGCCAGCCCGCCGGCGCGCTCGAAGGCGGCGCGGTCCAGCAGCACGCAGCCGCCGGCCGCCGCGGCGGTGCGGGCGGCGGGGTCGTTCGACCAGCGGAAGGGGTAGAGCATCTGGAAGAAGAAGATGAAGGCCGGGATCAGCCAGCGCTCGGCCGTGCTCTCGCAGCGGAGGCGGGCCATGAGCGAGACCAGAACCGGCTGTTCGGTAGAGGCATGGCCGGCCGATTCACGCCCTGCGGCTGCGCCTGCGGGCGATCGGACGGGAAGCTGGCCGGCCGATTCACGCCCTTCGGCTGCGCCTGCGGGCGATCGGACGGCGGTGGCCCGCCGCACCAGCATCCGCAGGCTGTCCGGCGCGTGGCGGATATCGGCATCGGTGAACAGGAGGAAGTCGGGTGCTTCCGGCACCGCCCGCAGCCCCTGCTCCAGCGCCCAGAGCTTGCCGGTCCAGCCCGCCGCGCGCGCCCCGCCCCGCACCACCAGCAGGCGCGGGTCGCCGGCCGCGGCGGCGCGGGCCAGGTCGCCGGTCCCGTCGGTCGATCGGTCGTCGACCACGACCAGCCGGAATTCGCCGGGATAGTCCTGCGCCAGCAGCGAGGCCACGGTGGCGCCGATCGTCGCCGCCTCGTCCCGCGCCGGGACGATGGCAGCGATGCCCGGCCAGGCGGCCGGGTCGGGCAGCGCGGCGGCGCCACGGTCGTCGTCCTCCCCCCGCCAGAACATCCCGCGGCCGAGCAGCAGCACCGCCCAGGCCAGGCAGGCGGCCAGGCCGACCAGCGACGCCGTCACCGCCGCAGCATCCCCTGCTCGCGGAACCAGGCGACGGCATCCGCCACCCCCTCCTGCCAGGGCCGCGCCTGGTAGCCCAGCACCGCCTCCGCCTTGGCCGAGGAGAAATACATCCGGTGCCCGGCCATCCGCAGCCCGTCGAGGGTGAGCATCGGCTCCCGCCGCGTCACCCGCGCGGCCGCCTCCGCCCCCAGCGCCAGCGGCCAGAGCGGCCAGCGCGGCAGCCGCACCGGGCGCCGATGGCCGAAGATCGCCGCGATCCGCGCCAGCATGTCGCCGAGCGGCACGTCCTCGCCGCCCAGGATATGGCGTTCCCCCACCGTCCCGCGGGTCAGCGCGGCGACGCAGCCGGCGGCGACGTCCTCCACATGCACCAGGTTCAGCCCGGTATCGACATAGGCCGGCATCCTGCCGCGCGCGGCTTCCTGGATGATCCGCCCGGTCGGCGTCGGCCGGCGGTCGCGCGGGCCGATCGGCGTCGATGGGTTGACGATGACGGCGGGCAGCCGCGCCTCCGCCACCAGGCGTTCCACCAGCCGCTCGGCCTCGGTCTTGCTGCGCTTGTAGGGGCCGATCGCCTGGTCGGGCCGGGCGGCATCGGCCTCGGTCGCCGGGCGGCCGTCGGGGCGCGGCTTCAGCGTGGCGACGGAGGAGACATGGACGACGCGCCCGCAGCCCTCGGCAAGCGCGGCGCGCATCACCGCCTCGGTCCCCGCCACGTTCACCGCGTCCATCCGTGCCGGGTCGGGCACCCAGATGCGGTAGTCGGCGGCGCAGTGGATGACGGCGGCGCAGCCGCGCATGGCGGCGGCGAGCGACGCGGCATCGGTCAGGTCGCCCGGGCAGAACTCGACCGGGACGCCGTCCAGCACGTCGCGGGGGGTGCCGGGCCGGGCCAGGGCGCGGACCTCGTAGCCCCCCGCCACCAGGGCACGGGCGATGGCGGAGCCGAGGAACCCGGTCCCGCCCGTCAGCATCACGCGATCCGCCATGCACCCCCGCCCCGTTCCAGGCGAGGTAATGGCCCGCCCGGCGCGGCATTTCCAGCCGGCTTGATCCCGCCCCCGGTCGCCGGCCGCCCGCCGGCCATGGTAAGCCGCGCGCCATGCATGCCTCGCCCCGCCGTCCCCTCCTCCTCCTCGCCGCGCTGCTGCCGGCCACGGCGCTCGCCCAAGCCTCTCCGGCCGCGGTGATCGAGGGCTTCAACGCCACGCTGCTCGACATCATGAAGAACGCGCGAGCCCTCGGCATCCGCGGCCGGGAACGGCGGCTGCGGCCGGTCATGGAGCAGGCCTTCAACCTGCCGGCGATGACCCGCATCTCGATCGGCCCGGCCTGGACGCAGATCCCGCCGGCCGAACAGCAGGCGCTGCAGCGCGCCTTCGCCGACTGGTCGATCGCCACCTTCGCCGGCCGCTTCGACGGCTATGCCGGGGAAAGCTTTCAGCTCAGCGGCGAGAACACCCTGCAGAGCGGCGACCGCCTGGTCCGCACCCAGCTGGTGCGCCCGCGCGACGAGCCGGTGGCGCTGAACTACCTGATGCGCGACTTCGGCGGCGCCTGGCGGGTGGTGGACGTCTATCTGAGCGGCACGGTCAGCGAGCTGGCCAGCCGCCGCGCCGAATTCACCGGCCTGCTACGGGAGGGCGGCGCGGCGCGGCTGGAAGCCGAGTTGCGCCGGCGGACCGAGTTGTTGCTGCGCGGGTAGCGACGACCCGCCGGCGCTGGCGTTGTCCCCGCGGCATGACCCGCTGCCTTCTCCTCCTCGCCCTGCTGCTCTCCGGCTGCTCGCTCTCGGGCGTCGTCGGCACGCACAGCGTCGACTACAACCATTCGGTGGAGCAGGCCGCCGACACCTTGCTGGTGGTCAACATCCTCCGCGCGCGCGACCAGGCGCCGCTGCACTTCACCACCATCGGCGCCATCCACGGCGCCTTCACCGTCTCGGCCGGCATCGGCTACGACCTCACCGCGGTGAACAACGGGGTGCAGCCGGCCGGGCTCGTCGCCTCCAACCCCAGCTTCGACATCGGCCCGCTGGACCGCCAGGAATTCGCCCGCGGCCTGCTGCGGCCGATCGACCCGGCGCTGTTCCGCCTGCTCTCCGACCAGGGCCTGCCGGACGGGCTGCTGCTGCATTTGCTGGTCTCCCGCTTCGACGAGGGCCCCGGCGGCCGCGCCATCCCCAACACCCCCGGCAATGCGGAATTCGCCGCGCAGGTCGAAGCGCTGACCCGGCACGGCCGGCTGCAATTCAACGGCTATACCCGCCTGGTGCCGCTCGGGCCGCGGCTGAGCGCCGCCCAGGCCAGCGCGCCCGAGATCCTCGCCGACCTGCGCCAGCCCGGCGTCACCCTGCGGCCGGAAGGGGCGGGCTGGCGGCTCTACCGCCCGGTCGGCCAGACCGTGCTCTGCATCGCCGAGGCCGGCGGCGGCCACCGCGCCCTGGCGATGGACAACGAGGCGCCGCAGGTCTCGCCGATGAACCAGGAGGGCGACCCCTGCACCGCCGAGGAGGTCGCCGACCACCCGATGCCGGCCGGCCGCGTCGCCACGCCGGGCCAGGGCTGGTACCTGCGCTCGGTCGAGGAGGTGCTGCAGTATCTCGGCGCCCTGCAGCGGCGGGAGGAGGCCGGGCAGCCCACCCGCATCCGCATCGGCGGCGACACGCCGCGGCTGTTCCGGCTCTGGCCCAGCCCGCCGCCGCGGCCGCGCCTGGCGGTGGACTACCGCGGCACCCGCTGGTGGGTCGCCGGGCAGGATGCGCAGGAGGACCTGACCCTGCCCGTCCTGGCGCTGACCGCGCAATTGCTGAACCTGCAGAAATCGGCGGGCGAGATCCCCTCGACCGGGACGCTGCGGCTGGTGCGGTGAGCGGCCCGCCCCTAGCCTCGCGGCCAAGGGAGGGACACCCCATGAAGGCCATCGGCTATACCCATTGCCATCCGATCGACCACCCGGAGGCGCTGCTCGACCTCGACCTGCCCGAGCCCGCCGCGCCGCAGGGCCGCGAGCTGCTGGTCGAGATCCGCGCCGTCTCGGTCAACCCGGTCGATGCCAAGCAGCGCGCCGCGGCCGACCCGGGCGGCAGGCCCCGCGTGCTGGGGTTCGACGCCGCCGGCGTGGTGCGCGCGGCGGGGCCGGGCTGCACCCTGTTCCGCCCCGGCGACGCGGTGGCCTATGCCGGCGTGGTCAACCGCCCCGGCACCAATGCCGAACGCCATCTGGTGGACGAGCGCATCGTCGGGCCGAAGCCGGCCAGCCTGTCCTTCGCCGAGGCCGCGGCGATGCCGCTCACCGCCATCACCGCCTACGAGGCGCTGTTCGAACGTCTCCGCATCCCGCGCGGCGAGGACCGCCCGGGCGAGGCGGTGCTGATCCTCGGCGGCGGCGGCGGCGTCGCCTCAATCGCCATCCAGCTGGCGCGGCAGCTCACCGGGCTGACCGTGCTCGCCACCGCCTCCCGCCCGGAGACGCGGGAGTGGTGCCTCTCGCTCGGCGCGCACCATGTGCTGGATCATGCCGGCGACCTGCCGGCGCAGGTCAAGGCGCTCGGCCTGCGGGTGCCCTACGTGTTCGGGATCAACCGGACCGACGCGCATTGGGACGCGATCTGCAAGCTGCTCGCCCCCTTCGGCCTAGTCTGCGTGATCGACGCCACCAGCGGGATGGACGTGCAGAAGCTGCGGCCGAAATCCGCCGGCCTGGTCTTCGAGGGCATGTTCGCCCGCGCCCTGCACCAGACCCCCGACATGGCGGAGCAGCACCGGCTGCTGGCCGAGGTGGCCGGGCTGGTCGATGCCGGCCGCATCCGCCACACCATGACCCGGCACCTGGGGGCGATCACGGCGGCCAACCTGCGCCAGGCGCATGCGCTGGTCGAGGCCGGGACGATGCGCGGCAAGGTCGTGCTGGAGGGATTCTGAAGGCGCCCCGACCCGGCAATTTCGCTCAAACGAATTGAAGCGGCAGCCGGGCCATTCCCGGTTTCCGCAACCACGCCAAGGGCTTGCCGGCCCGGCGCTTGAGGAATTCAGGCTTTGGGCCGCTCAACCCAGGGGTTGCGGCCGCTTGTTCGGACAAAGCCCGGAGGGGCCCCAGGCAGACCTCCGGCTTTGACAATATTCCTATAAACCTGCGCGATGCGCCATGCAACCTCCGCGACGGCCTTGCCCCCGCCACCGGGAGACCCGACCTGGGGTGAAAGCCCCCTGGGATTTCGCCGCATGGCCCTTTTCGCCTTCGACAACAGCTACGCCCGCCTGCCGGACCGTTTCTATGCGAAGCTGCCGCCCACCCCGGTCGCCGCCCCCGGCCTGGTGCGCGTCAACACGGCGCTGGCGGCGACCCTCGGCCTCGATGCCGCGGCGCTGGCCGCCCCGGACGGCGTCGCGGCGCTGGCCGGCAACGTGGTGCCCGAAGGCGCGGAGCCGCTGGCCCAGGCCTATGCCGGCCACCAGTTCGGCGGCTTCTCCCCGCAGCTCGGCGACGGCCGCGCCATCCTGCTGGGCGAGGTGGTGGGGCCGGACGGGCTGCGGCGGGACATCCAGCTCAAGGGCTCCGGCCGCACGCCCTATTCGCGCGGCGGCGACGGCCGCGCCGCACTCGGCCCGGTGCTGCGGGAATACGTGATCTCGGAGGCGATGTTCGCCCTCGGCATCCCCACCACCCGCAGCCTGGCCGCGGTCACAACCGGCCAGCCCGTGTACCGCGAGACGCCGCTGCCCGGCGCGGTGCTGACCCGGGTCGCCGCCAGCCACCTGCGGGTCGGCACCTTCCAGTTCTTCGCCGCCCGGCAGGACGTGGACGCGCTGCGGACGCTCGCCGACTATGCCATCGCCCGGCACTATCCCGACATCGCCCAGGCCGAGGAGCCCTACCGCGCCTTCCTCGGCGCCGTGGTCGGGCGCCAGGCGCGGCTGGTGGCGCAATGGATGCTGGTCGGCTTCATCCACGGCGTGATGAACACCGACAACTGCACGATAAGCGGCGAGACGATCGACTACGGCCCCTGCGCCTTCATGGATGCCTACGACCCGAACACGGTGTTCAGCTCGATCGACCATGGCGGCCGCTACGCCTATGCCAACCAGCCCGGCATCGTGCACTGGAACCTGACCCGGCTGGCCGAGACGCTGCTGCCGCTGCTGGCCGAGGCGAGCGAGCCGGCGATCGAGATCGCCAAGGCGGAGCTCGCCGGCTTCGCCCCGGCCTTCGAGGATGCCTGGCACGCCGGGCTGCGCCGCAAGCTGGGCCTGGCGCAGCCGCGCGAGGCGGACCTGGCGCTGGCCGAGGACCTGCTGGCGCGGATGCAGGCCAATGCCGCCGACTTCACCCTGACCTTCCGCGCGCTGTGTGGCGCCGCGGCGGGGCCCGAGGGCGATGCGGCGGTGCGCGCGCTGTTCGCCGACGGGGCGGCCTATGACGGCTGGGCCGGCGCCTGGCGCGCCCGGCTGGCGGAGGAAGCCACCGCGCCGGCCGCCCGCGCCGCGGCGATGCAGGCGGTGAACCCGGCCATCATCCCGCGCAACCACCGGATGGAAGCGGCGATCGTCGCCGCGGTGGAGCACGGCGACCTCTCGGTCTTCGAGGCGCTGCTGGACGCAGTGGCGCGGCCCTTCGAGGACCGTCCCGGCCTCGAGCGCTTCACCCTGCCGCCGGAGCCGGAGGAACGGGTCCTGGCGACCTTCTGCGGCACCTGACGCCGAGGCCCGCGCCGCCGCGGCTGCGGCCGCCCGGCGCCCGGGGGCATGATGCCGGTCCTGCCGGCGGATCCTGCGATCGGCCGGGCGGCGCAGCCTGGAGCGCGATCGGCGGGGGTGGACGCACCGAAGGACGTGCATCACCCGACGGAACGATACCCCGGAGCCTGTCAGGCGCCTCCATCGGTGCCTGCCAGGCCCTAGGGCCTCGGCGGGTACACGCCGACGACGCAGATGCAGCTGCGCGGCTTGTCCGGGGCGAAGGCGACCGGCGCGCCGTTCGCATCCCGCGGGCGGAGGTCCGGCAGGGCGAAGGTGCTGGTCCCATTGCCGCCGTAATTGGTCCCGATCAAGGAGAACAGGGCCTGGTTGTGGGCGATGTCCAGGATCCGCCCGTCGCAGTCCAGGTAGTTGGTCGGGGCGAAGGTGCCGGCGAAGACGCCGATCGAGGCGAGGTAGTCCTCGGTGCCCATGGCTGATTTCCTCCTTCTGGCCGTGCCGCGTCGCGGGGGACGCACCGGCACAGGGCCGGGCCGCCACCACGCCGGCGAGACTAGTCGCCCGGCGACGCGCGCAACACCATTTGCCTGCAGCCGTGCGGAGCGTCCCGGCCGCCCCGCGGCGAGCGGCCCTAGCCGCCCGGCGCCAGCCCCATCGCCTGGTTCAGCCGGCTGCGCGCCCGGCCGACATCGACCTGCGCCCGCGCATCCACCGCCAGCGCCTCGATCCGCAGCTGCCGCACCCGGAACAGGTCGAAGGCGCCGATCTCGCCGGAGCGGAAGGCGATGCGGGCCGCCCCTTCCTGCCGGTCGGCCACCGCGCGGCGCTCCCCGGCCAGGCGGCGGGACTGCTCGGCGGCGGCCACCGCCAGCCTGGCCAGGCCGACCTCGCCCGCCACCACGCGGCGGGTCTGGATCAGCTCGCCCTCGGCCCGGGTCCGCTCGAATTCCGCATCCGCCCGGCGCGGCGCGTTGCGCGCCTCGGTCGGCAGCGGGATGCGGACGCGCAGGCCCAGCGAGGTGCCGTTCTCGGTCACCGGCCCGCCCTGGTTGCGGGTGAAGAAACCCAGTTCCGGGTTGTCGATCGGCGTCGCCGCGACCAGCCGGGCGCGGGATTCGGCGGTCGCCAGCGCGGCCTCCGCGGCCTGCACCGCCGGGTGGCCCTCGCCGTTCCGCAGCAGCGGCTCCGGCCGCGTCGCGCCCGCGGCCAGCGCCGCCGCGCTGCCGCCGGTCAGCGTCCGGTAGCTGGCCTGCGCCGCGGCCACCGCCGCCTCGGCCCGGGCGTAGTCCAGCGCCGAGGCCAGCTCCTCGTTGCGGGTCAGCAGCGCCTCGGTCTCGGCGATGTCGCCGAGTTCCACCCGGCGCTGCACGTCGCGGCCGATGTCGCGCGCGGTGGCCAGCCGGTCGCGCGCGACGCCCAGCTCCGATTCCGCCGCACCCACCGCCCAGTAGGCGTCGCGCAGCACCCCGGCGAGCTCGAGCCGGCGCAGCGCCAGGCGGCGGGCCTGTTCCTCGACGCCCGCCGAGACGGTGCCGGCGAGCGCGCCGCGCTGCCCCGGCAGCCACATCGGCGCGCCGATCTCGACATCCCATTCGTTCGCCGTCCGCGGCCCGCGGGTGTCGGAGCGGAACGACCCGCCGATGGCCGGCGACCCGGCGATGGGCGAGCGCACCTGCGCGTCGCGCGCCCGGATCGCGTCGCGCTGGCCGCGGATGGCGCGCGCGCCGGCGTCGATCTCCAGCGCCGCGTCGAGGTCGCGGCCGAACGCCGCGGTATCCAGCGGCGCCGTGGCCGCCGCCGGTGGCGGCGTCCGGCGGGACTGGCTGGCCGGGACCCTGGGCGGGGTCCTGGGCGGCGCCTCGGGCGGCACGACGCGGCGCGGCGCCGGCTGCGGCCGGGCGACCGGGGGCAGGTCCTGGAAGGAGGACAGCGGCGGGCGCGACAGCGGCGTCTGCTGCGCCACCGCGGTGCCGCGGCCGGCCGGAAGAAGCGCCGCGGCGATCGCCGCGGCCAGGAACGCACGATGCATGGTCATCACTCCGCCGCCGCGGGGCGTTGCGTGGCGGGCGCCGGATGCGGCCGCGGTTGCTCCACCGCCGGCGCCTCCTCGGCATCCGACCGGCTCATGGCGAAGCGGTCGTAGAGGATCGGCAGCAGCACCAGGGTCAGCACGGTCGCGGTCACCAGCCCGCCGATCACCACGATGGCCAGCGGCCGCTGGATCTCCGAGCCCGGCCCCTCGGCGAAGAGGAAGGGCACCAGGCCGAAGGCGGCGATGGTCGCGGTCAGCACCACCGGCGTCATCCGCCGCTTGGCGCCCTCCATCGTCGCCTCGCGCAGCGACAGGCCGTTCTCGGCCGCCAGCCGGTTGATGTAGGAGATCAGCACCACGCCGTTCAGCACCGCGATGCCGACCAGCGCGATGAAGCCGACCGAGGCGGGGACCGAGAGGAACTCGCCCGACAGGTACAGCGCGATGACGCCGCCGATCGCGGCGAAGGGCACGTTGCAGAAGACCAGCAGCGCTTCCCGCACCGAGTTGAAGGTGAAGTAGAGCAGCAGGAAGATCAGCGCGAGCGCGATGGGCACGACGATCGCCAGCCGGGCCGAGGCGCGCTGCTGGTTCTCGAACTGGCCGCCCCATTCGAGCCGGTACTCGCCCGGCACCTTCACCGCATTGGCCACCGCCGCCTGGGCCTCGGCGACGAAGCCGACCAGGTCGCGGCCGCGGACATTGGCCAGCACGGTCGCATAGCGCTGGGTGCCCTCGCGGATCACCTGGATCGGGCCTTCCTCCTCCGAGATGTTCGCCACCTGGGACAGCGCCACGGTGCGGCCGCCGGGCAGCGCCAGGATGACGCGCTGCAGGTCGGTCGCCGACCGCCGCAGGCTGCCCTCGCCGCGCAGCATCAGCGGGATGCGGCGTTCCTGTTCCAGCACCAGCCCGACGTCGCGGCCGTCCACCCAGACCCGCAGCGCCTGCTGCACGTCCCGCACGTTGATGCCGAGCCGGCCGACGGCGAAGCGGTCGATCTCCACCTTCAGGTACTTCATGCCCTCGTTGCGCAGGGCGAAGACCTCGGAGGCGCCGGCGATCCCCTGCACCGCGTCCTCGATCTCGCCGGCGATGCGGTTCAGCTCGTCGATCGAATAGCCGAAGACCTTGATCACCACGTCGCCGCGGGCGCCGATGATCATCTCCTGCACCCGCATGTCGATCGGCTGGTTGATCGCGTAGGAGATGCCGGGGATGTGGTCGAGCACGCGGCGCACCTCGTCGGTGACGAAGTTGCGGTTCTTCGGCTCGCGCCATTCCTTGCGCGGCTTGATGTCGAGGAAGTGGTCGCTGTCGTTCAGCCCGACCGGGTCGATGCCGAGCTCGTCGGCGCCGGCCCGGCCCATGATCCCGCGGATCTCCGGCACCGCCGCCATGAGCTGCTGCTGGATCATCAGGTCGGTCGAGGCCGCGGCATCGACGCCGATGGTCGGATGCTTGCGGACGGTCACCACCGGGGTGCCCTCGTCCATCACCGGCATGAAGGTGGAGCCGATCCGGGTGAAGAGGAAGCCGGCCAGCACCAGGCCGGCGGCCGCCGTGGCGCCGACCTTCAGAGGGTTCCTCATCGCCCAGCCGAGGAAGGGGTCGTAGCCGCGGTGCAGCACGCGGACCAGCCAGGGGTCGCGGGTGCCGCCGCCCTGCTTCAGCAGGGTCGCGGCCAGCGCCGGCACGACGGTGAGCGAGAGCAGCAGCGCAGCACACAGGGCAAAGGTGATGGTCAGCGCGACGGGGGCGAAGAGCCGCCCTTCCAGCCCCTGCAGCGACAGCAGCGGCAGGAAAACGGTGACGATGATGACGACGCCGGCGACCAGCGGGACGGCGACCTCGCGCACCGCCTCCCCGGCCATGCGCATGCGGCTGCGGTAGTCGGTGCGGCCATGCGCATGGGCGAAGTGGTGCGCGGTGTTCTCGACCACCACGACCGAGCAGTCGACCAGCAGGCCGATGGCGATGGCCAGGCCGCCGAGCGACATGATGTTGGCGGAGATGCCGGTGAGCCGCATGATGATGAAGGTGGACAGCACCGCCAGCGGCAGGGTGAGCGAGACCACCAGCGCCGCGCGCAGGTTGCCGAGGAAGAGGATGAGCAGCACGACCACCAGCGCGATCGCTTCCAGCAGCACCTTCTGCACGGTCCAGACCGCCGCCTCGATCAGCTCGTTGCGGTCATAGAAGATCTCGATCTCGACGCCTTCCGGCAGGGTCTTCTGGATCTGCGCCAGCTTGGCCTTGGCGTTGCTGACCACGGTCTTGGCATTGGCGCCGCGCAGGCCGAGCACGATGCCCCAGACCGCCTCGCCCTCGCCGTTCTGGGTGACCACGCCGTTGCGCGCCATCGCGCCGAAGCGGACATCGGCGACGTCGGAGACGCGGACCACGCCGGTCGGGTGCGCCGCGACGACGATGGCGCGGATGTCGTCCATGGTGCGGATGCGGCCCTCGGCGCGGACCAGCAGCGCCTCCTCGCCGTCGCGCACCCGGCCGGCGCCGTCGTTGCGGTTGTTCTGCTGCAGGGCCTCCGCCAGCATCGCCGTGGTGATGCCGCGGGCGGCCATGGCCGAGCTGTCGGGCGCCACCTCATAGGTGCGGACGAAGCCGCCGAGCGTGTTGACGTCGGCGATGCCGGGCAGGCCGCGCAACTGCGGCCGGATGGTCCAGTCCAGGATGGTGCGCCGCTGCTGCGGCGACAGGCCGCCGCCGTTCAGCGTGAACATCAGCATCTCGCCGAGCGGCGTCACCACCGGCGCGAGGCCGCCCGAGACGCTGTCCGGCAGGATGTCCTCGAGGTCGCTCATCCGCTGGTCGACCTGGGTGCGGGCCCAGTAGATGTCGGTGCCGGGGGCGAATTCGAAGGTCATCAGCGCCGTGGCGTAACGGGTGATGGAGCGGATCCCGACCAGGTTCGGGATGCCCTTCATCGCCACCTCGACCGGGTTGGTGACCTGCGCCTCCAGCTCCTCCGGCGGCAGGCCGGGCGCCTGCATGGCGACCAGCACCTGCACCGGCGAGACATCGGGGAAGGCGTCGATCGGCAGCTTGCGGTAGCTGTCGACACCCCAGGCGATGATCACCAGGGTCGCCAGCAGCACGATCAGCCGGCGCCGCAGCGACCAGGCGACAAGACGTCCAAGCATCGCCGGTCAGCCCCCGTAGACGTCGGTGAGTTCGGCCAGCAACGCCAGGATCCCGCGCGAGGCCACCTGGTCGTCGGGGGCCAGGTTGGCGCGGATCGAGGTGGCGCCGGCGGTCTCCGAGATCACCGTCACCGGCCGGGCGCGGAAGCCTTCCGCCACGCGGACGAAGATCCAGGACCGCCCGGCATGCCGCACCACCGCACCCGCCGGCACCCGCCACTGCGGCGTGCCGTTCGGCCGCAGCGCGACCGCGGCGGTCACCACCTGGCCGGGCCGCAGGGTCTCGGCGCCGTCGGTGACCTCGACCACCGCGGTGACCGACTGCGTCGTCGGGTCGACGCTGCGGCCGAGCCGGATGACCTCGCCCTGGGCCGGGGTGCCGGGTACGCTCATGCGCGTGCCGGGCTCGATCACCATGGCCTGCGACAGCGGCACCTGCAGGTTGACCCAGAGCGGCTTCAGCTGGGCGATGGAAAACAGCGGGGCGGAGGCGGCGACGCGTTCGCCGGCGCTGGTCCGGGTCTCCAGCACCACGCCGTCCTCGGGCGCGGTGACCACCAGGGCGGCGGCCATCTTGCGGCTGTCGCGCAGGGTCTTGATGTCGGGCTCGGCCATGCCGAGGAGCGCCATCATCTGCTCGCGTTCCTGCAACGTCGTGCGGGCGAATTCGTGGTCGGCGCGGGTGGTCAGCAGGCGGCGCTCGGCGATGATTCGTTCCTTGAACATCTGCTCGTCGCGGGCCAGCCGCTGGCGCGCCAGCGCCTCCCCCGACAGGGCCTGCAGGTAGGTGCGCTGGGCTTCCAGCAGGTCGGTGCTGCGCAGCTTGGCGATCGGCTGGCCGGCCTTCACCGGCTCGTTCGGCGCCACCAGGACGGATTCGACCAGCCCGGCGGCGGGCGCCGCGACGATGCGCAACTGCTGCGGCGGCACGGCGACGGTGCCGGGCAGCATGGTCTGCGAGGTGCCGCCCTCAGGCTGCACGCGCGTCACGTCGATCCCGGCGGCGGAGGCCCGGCGTTCGTCCATCCGGAGCAGGACTTCGGTGGTCGATCCCTCGGCGGCCTGCGGCGGCGCCGGAAGGGCGCAGGCGAAGCAAAGCGCGTACAGCCAAAGCCGCACGGTCTTGACGGAAAACACAGGAATAGCCCCCAATCGGCAGAAGACGGGAGGCGCACGGCTCAGCGCCCAGGATTGCACGCCCCCCGGAGAAGGCACGCGTCGGCTCAAGAGGTCCTTGCATGGGACGTGCCGCCTTGGAGCGGTCTGCAACGCCGGCCGACGCCGAAAATATGGACATTCCGTAAGGTATTTCAACCCCCCCTGGTATGGCCCAGGGATCACGCAGCCGCGAAGGAGCATAGCCCATGATCGTTCTCGTCACCGGGGCCACCGCCGGCTTCGGCCTGGCCATCGCCCGCCGCTTCGCCGCCGATGGCGCGCAGGTCATCGCGCTCGGCCGCCGCGCCGGAAGGCTGGCGGCGCTGGCGGCCGAGATCGGGCCCGGCCGCATCCACCCGCTGGCGCTCGACATCACCGACCGCGCGGCGGTCGAGGCCGGCATCGCCGGCCTGCCGCCGGCCTTCGCCCAGGTCGACCTGCTGGTCAACAACGCCGGCATGGCGCGCGGGCTGGAGCCGGCCCAGGCTGCCGCGCTCGACGACTGGGACGCCATGGTGGACACCAACATCAAGGGCCTGATGTACATGACCCGCGCGGTGCTGCCCGGCATGGTGGCGCGCGATCGCGGACATGTGGTGAATATCGGCTCGACCGCCGCCGAATGGCCCTACCCCGGCGGCAACGTCTACGGCGCGACCAAGGCCTTCGTCCGCCAGTTCAGCTACAACCTGCGGGCCGACCTGCACGGCACCAGGGTCCGGGTCACCGATATCGAACCCGGGCTGGTGGGCGGGACCGAATTCTCCGCCCTCCGCTTCCGCGGCGACCAGGCCAAGGCGGACAGCATCTATGCGGACACCGATCCGCTGACGCCGGAGGACATCGCCGACACCGTCCATTGGGTGGCGACGCGGCCGGCGCGGGTGAACGTCAACCTGCTGCAGGTCATGCCGGTGGTGCAGAGCTTCGGCCCGCTCCGCATCCACCGCGACTAGGCGATGTCGCTTTCCGGGTCCCCCTCGCGCATGGCCTTCACCCCGCCCTTCCCCGAACGGCCGCAGCGGCGCCTGCCGCTGCCGGACCTGCTGCGCCGGGCGCGGCGCAGTTTCCTCGAGGTCTGGCTCGACGCGCATTTCGAACAGGAAGTGATCCGCACCCGGGTGCTGGCCCAGGGCATCCTGGTCTGCAACAGCCCGGCCAGCGTGCAGGAGGCCTTCATCGACCAGGCCGCGGCGCTGGAACGGAAAAGCCCGCAGATGCGCCATGCGCTGGAACCGCTGCTGGGCGACGGGCTGTTCATCTCGGACGGGCTGGTCTGGAAGGAACGCCGGCGCACGGTGGCCGCCGTCACCCATGCCTCGCGGCTCGACACGCTGGCGCCGGTGATGACCGAGGCGGCGGCGGAATGCCGCGCCGCCTGGGGCGCGCTGCCGGACGGCACCTGCATCGACGTGCTGGCCGAGATGGGGCGGCTGGCGGCCGAGATCATCTGCCGCACCCTGTTCGGCCGGGCGCTCGGCGCCGATGCGGCGACTGCGGTGGTGCAGGCCTTCGCCCGCTACCAGGGGCGGATCGGGCACCTGGACATGGTCAGCGTGCTCGGCCTGCCGGACTGGCTGCCGCGGCTGCGCCTCGGCACCGGCCGCGACGTGGCGCGGATCCATGCCGTGGTCGATGGCCTGGTGGGCCAGGCGATGGCGGGCGGCGAGGCCTCGCTGATCGGGGCCATGGCCGGGGCGACGCTGCCCGGCAGCGGCCGGCCGATGGATGCGCGGGCGCTGCGCAACGAGGCGGCGACGCTGTTCATGGCCGGACACGAGACCACCGCCAACCTGCTGGCCTGGGCCTTCTACTTGCTGTCCCAGGCGCCCGAGGCCGAGGCGCGGGCGGTGGCGGAGGCGCAGGCGCTGGGCGGCCGCGCCGCCGGCTGGAACGATCTGCCGAGGCTGCCCTACCTGCGCGCGGTGGTGGAGGAGACCCTGCGGCTGTACCCGCCGGTGCCGCTGCTGGCGCGGCAGGCGCAGGCGCCGCTGGCGATCGCCGGCCATGCGGTGGCCCGGGGCGACATCGTCATGGTGGTGCCCTGGCTGCTGCACCGCCATCGCCGCTGGTGGGAGGCGCCTGACGAATTCCGCCCGGAACGCTTCCTGGCCGACGGTCCGGCGCGCCATCGCCACGCCTATGTGCCCTTCAGCCTCGGGCCGCGGGTCTGCACCGGGATGGGCTTCGGCCTGGCCGAGGCGGTGATCGTGCTGGCGACGCTGCTGCCGGCCTGCCGGCTGCGGCTGGCGCCGGAGGCGAGGGTCTTTCCGGTCTGCCGGCTGACGCTGCGGCCCGGGGAGGCGCTGCCGATGCTGGTCGGGCGGCGGTGATCGCCAAGGCGCAGGCTGGCCGACGGCACCATGCTTTGGTGAAACGCGGCTGATCGTTCCGCCCGCAAGAAAGCTTGCCGGTTGCAGCCAACCGAACTCTCAGCCAGGAGTCTGGACGGTAGGCTGGAGCCATCGCAGGACCCGCTGGGGAACGGCGTCGCCGCCGGCATGCCGGCGGGACGGGACCTCACCGGCACCGCAGTGGTGATCCCGACGTCGCAGCGGCGCGACGTCGTCGTCGCCTCCGCTACCGCCCTCGCCGACCAGACCGATGCCGAGGCCTACGAGGTCATCATTGTGGTCGATGGCTCCACCGACGGCACCGTCGATGCGCTACGCACGCTGCCGTTTCCGCTGCGGGTCGTCGAACAGCCGAACGGCGGCGCCGCCATGGTGCGAAACACCGGTGCGCGGCTCGCCCGCGGCCGCATCATCCTGTTCCTCGACGACGACAGGCAGGCCGACCGGCACCTGCTGGAGGACCATGCGCGGCAGCACGACCGCGGTGCGGTCGCGGTGATCGGGCATATCCCGCTGCATCCGGACTCGCCGCGCAACCTCCTCAGCCGCCATGTCGGCGCATGGGCCGGGCGGCGCGGCAAGGCGCTCGCCGCCCCCGGCGCGAGGATCACCATGACCGTAGTGCCTACCGGCAACCGCTCGGTGCGGCACGCGGCCTTCGCAGCGCTCGGCGGCTTCGACCAGCGCTTCATCGATGATGGCTCCCTTGGCAAGGAGGACGTCGGTCGTGGCTGCCGGCTGATCGGGAGTGGCGTGTCGATCGCCTCCGACTCGCAGGCCGTCAGTTATTGAGCCAGCCCCGGTCCTCTTGAATCAAGCTGGCGAGCATCGCGTGCCGTGCGGCGATGCGACGAAGGCAGAGGACGTCTGGCGCGCCCTCGGCGCCGATCGGCTCGCCGACATGGCCTGCTTCGATCCGCCCCATACCGTGGCCTACGAGGGCGGCACCGCGGCCAAGATGACCATCGCCAACGATGCGCTCGGCAGCGGCTTCCTCGACTTCCTCCGTCCGGCGCTGGCCGATGTCCTGCAGGTGACCAAAGGCGCTTGCTACGTCTGCATGTCCGCATCGGAGTGGCCGACGCTGCACCGTGCCCGGCAGCAGGCGACCGGCGCAGCGGCGGTGCTGGACGGTGAGGAGCGCACTTTCAACGACATCGCCGAAGTCCGCACGTCTCAGGTGGCAGAGCCTGGATAGCGCTGCTGTTCGCCACAGCGCTTGTTTATTGACAGCATTGCAATCACGCGCACGCTCGACCTCACGGTCGGGTGGATGGGGCCACCCCGGCTCCGCAAGAACGAGAAGGCTCCGGGAGGACTACCCCTTGAAGCGTCGCACGCTCATCGGAGGGCTGCTGGCTGCACCCTCCATTCCAATGCTTGCATCGGCACAGGACGGCGCCTGGCCTGCCCGCCCGATCCGTCTGCTGGTCGGGTGGCCGCCGGGCGGCTCGGTCGACATCCTCGCCCGTATCCTGCAGCCGCGGCTGCAGGCAGTGCTCGGCCAACCCGTGGTGGTGGAGAACCGGCCCGGTGCTACTGGGTCAGTGGGGGCGGCGGAGGCAGCGCGCTCTCCGGCGGACGGCTATACCTGGCTCATCGCGGTCGACAGCCATGCGATCATCCCGTCGATCCTGCAGCTGCCCTATGACACCCGGCGGGACTTCGCACCGGTGACGCTGATTGGGCGTGGCCCGCTCGTCGTCACGTCGCATCCCTCGACACCATGGCGGAGCTTCCCGGAACTGGTGGCGATGGCGCGCGAGCAGCGGCCCGGATCCATCAACTACGCAACCGCCGGCATTGGCACGATGATGCACGTGGCCATGGTGCAGCTCTGCAACGTCGCCGGCATCCAGCTCACCCATGTGCCGTATCGCGGGGGCGCGCCGGCGCTGCAGGACGCGCTGGCGGGCCACGTGCCGCTGTTCGTCACCAACGCGCCGGTCGGTGGACCGCATGTGCGGAGCGGTGCCTTGAAGGGTTTCGGCGTCACGACGCGGGCGCCCTGGCGTGATTTGCCAGGAGTTCCAAGCTTCCACGAACTGGGCTTCCAGGGCTACGAGGCTCCCACTTGGTGGGGGGTGTTCGCGCCGGCGGGCGTGCCGGTCCAGATCAGGCGGCGCATGGAAGCCGAGTTGGCACGGCTTCTCGCCGAGCCTGAGACGCGATCCCGGGTCGAAGCGCAAGGGATGGATGTGCTGGCGACCTCGGGCGACAGCTTTGCTGCCTTCGTGGAGAGCGAGATGGACCGGTGGGCGCGGGTCGTCCGCGAGAACAAGATTCGCGTCGAAGGCTGAGCGGGCTTGCAGGCGATCGTCGTCGTCCGCGGATCGGCAGCGGCGAATGCCGCCGCCGATCCGTCGCCGGTCAGCCGGCCACGTGATAGACGGTGCAGGAACCCTTGGCGCCGTCCTTGTTCGGGCCGACCTGGCGGACCCGCTCCAGCACGCTGACTGCGCTCCCCTTACTTCTTCAGACCGGCGAAGAAGCCGCGGACCGTTTGCTGCGTCCAGCCGGTGGTCTCGGCGACCTGCGCGACCGTGGCGCCTTCTGGCCCGCGCAGCATGGTCAGCACCGCCTCATGCTTGGTGCCCTCGCGCGGCTTCCGCGGCACGGCGGCATCACGCGGACTACCGGCAGGCTTGCCGGCCGGCAGGGCGCGGAGGGCGTCGGCGAGGTCGCAGCGCGGGTTCGCCTCGTCATCCCAGGCCAGGAGGACCCGCTGCGCGGCGTCGCGGAGGGTAGCGCGCGACGCCGGATGCTGGTCAACGACGACTTCGGTGCCGAGCAGCCGCCGGCAGATGCCAAGAGCATTGGCCTCGGCGGCAGCCGCCATGCTGCCGCGACACCGTGATCATCACCGGTGCCGCAGTGGTGCCGGTTGATCGGATCAACATCGGCCACTGGCTGCGACCGCGGCCGCTGCTCGGCGCGCCAACGAGGATTGGCACCACGAACCTCCGCCGCCGCGATGCCCTCGAAGAGCGCCGAGTTCGCCTATCCGGAGGTGCCAGGTTGCGAGAGCGCTGAAGATCGACTTCGCCCCGACCCGACCGGGTCGCCGCATCCACCTGCCGCAAAGCCGCTGTCGCACCGCCGTCCCGCATCCCGTGGTCGAATGGTTTGCGGATCTGTGCACTGCCGCCGCGGCGCTTCGGCTATCAACCCCAGGTAGATTATGCTTGCATATTTTTATACGATTAGATTTTATCCCGCCATCACGATCGCGGGAAGTTGATAAATGAAGCTGATCGGCACCTCCAGGAAAGACGCTCTGACCGGGAGCGCTACAAACGATCTCATCCAGGGCATGGGTGGCAACGACCAGCTTTCGGGCCTGGCCGGTGACGACACCCTGGACGGCGGGTCAGGCTCCGACACATTGATCGGTGGCCTTGGCAATGACCTATACGTCGTCAACAGCCTTGACGACGTGGTGCGCGAGAGTGCGGGCCAGGGTGTCGACAAGGTGGTGACCTCGGTCACCTACACCCTGTCGGCCGAGGTCGAGAATTTGCTGCTGAACGGCACCGCGGGGATCGGTGGCACCGGCAATGCGCTCGCCAACGCCATCACCGGCAATGGCGGCGCCAACCTGCTCACTGGCGGTGCCGGCAACGACTCGCTGGATGGTTCGGCCGGAGCCGATACGCTGGTCGGCGGCACCGGTGACGACCGCTACATCATCGACAATGCCGGCGACGTGGTGCGCGAGAGCGCCGGCCAGGGCACCGATACGGTGGTGTCAACGGTCAGCTATACCCTGGGCGCCAACATGGAGCGCCTGTCGCTGGAGGGCACCGCGGGGATCGGCGGCACCGGCAATGCGCTCGCCAACGCCATTACCGGCAATGGTGGCGCCAACCTGCTATCGGGCGGCGGCGGCGACGACACGCTGAGCGGCGGGGCCAGCAACGACACGTTGGCCGGTGGTGTCGGCGTGGACCGGCTGACGGGCGGCACGGGCGACGACCGTTTCGTGTTCCTCGCACCAAGCAGCGCGGGCATCGACACCGGCCTCGGCGCCGGCGCGCGCGACCGGATCACCGACTTCACCGATCGGCTGGACCACATCGACCTGGCCTCCTTTGCGAGTGGCGGGGCCATCAAGTTCATCGGCCAGAGCGCCTTCGCGGTGAACGGCGGGCCGCAGGTGCGCTTTGCCGTCCAGAACGGCACGACCATCGTGCAGGTAGACGCCGCCCTGCCGGGTCATGCGGCGGATGGAAAGGCGGATGCCGAGATAGAGCTCGACGGCGTGCATGCGCTGACGGCGGCGGATTTCATCGGGCTGGGCACCGCCACGCCTCCCCTGCAGGGCGCTGTTCTCGTCAGGGTGAATGACGATATCCAAAGCATGGTGGATGCCGCGGCGCCCGGCACCGTGTTCCTGCTCGAGGCCGGCGAGCACCGCATGCAGTCCATCATCCCGAAGGCGGGAGACCAATTCATCGGCCAGGACGGAGCAGTCCTCAACGGGTCGCGCGAGTTGATCGGCTTCGCGCAGAGCGGCGACGACTGGGTGATTGGCGGGCAGACGCAGCAGGGCCTGCGCAACGCCACCGAGGAAGGCCTGCCTGGCTTCGTGCGCGCAGGCTACCCGGATGCCGTCTATCTCGACGACCAGCCACTCAAGGCAGTGGACAGCACGGCGAACGTCCGCCCGGGCACCTACTACTTCGACTACAACGCCGACAAGATCTATATCGGGGACAACCCGGCCGGCCATAAGGTCGAAGCGGCGGTCAGCAGCTTCGCCTTCCAAGGCGGGGACGGCATCACCGGCGTGAAGGTCGAGAACCTGATCATCGAGAAATACGCCTCACCGCTCCAGCGCTGCACCATAGGTGGCGACTACCTGCCGACAGGGTGGGTGATTCAGGACAACGAGGTGCGGCTGAACTATGGCGTCGGCATCGGCGCGGGCAGCAACACGCAGGTTCTGAACAACACAGTGCACGACAACGGCGAGATGGGCTTGGCCGGCGTCGGCGACAACATCCTCATCCAGGGCAACGACATCGGCACCAACGGGTACTGGTCCGGCATCGATACCCTTTGGGAAGGCGGCGGCAGCAAATTTGCCCTGACCGACAACCTCGTGGTGCGCGGCAACCACGTGCACGACAACAACGGCTATGGCCTGTGGACCGACATCGACAACATCCACACTCTTTACGAGGGCAACCTTGTCGAGAACAACCGCGCGGCTGGGATCAACCACGAGATCAGCTACGATGCAGTCATCCGGAACAATACGCTGATCGGCAATGGCATCGACCACCCCGAATGGCTCTGGGGCGCCGGCATCCAGGTGCAGAACTCGCGCAACGTCGAAATCTACGGCAACACCGTCGATACCAAGGGGGTCGGCAACGGTATAGCGCTGATCCAGCAAGATCGCGCCGCTGATGGCGACGCCCCCTATGGGCCCTACGTCACCATCAACAACAACGTCCACAACAACAGCATTACCGGATATGGGGCCTCCGGCGCGGTCGCCGACTTCAACGAAGACCAGATGTTGGCGGGTGGCAACAAGTTCGACTTCAATAGCTATCACTTGCCAAATACCATCGACGACTGGTTCGTCTATGGCGGGTACTACACCTGGGAACAGTTCCGCAGCGTCTCAGGGTGGGAGGCTCACGGCACCTTCTCCGCCATCTGATCCACGGGCCGGGTCCGCGTCAGGCGGACCCGGCAACCTGCCGCCGGCGCCCCAGGAGTTCGGTGCGGTAGATCATCGTACCTGCGATGCCAAGGCCGAAGAGGCACCAGAACCAGATGCCCAGCATCGGGCCTTCCAATGCCACATCGAAGGAGGCATCGATCACGATGGCGGTGCAGTAGCAGGCGATCCAGATGAACACGTCGGCCCATTCGCCATCGCCGCGCCGGCGGGCGATGCGCGCGGTGTTGAGCAGGGTACCCAGCCATACCGCAAGCGTGGTCAACCAAAGAACCAGACCTGGTACACCTGAACGCGCCAGGATGGTCATGTGGACATTGTGGGGACTGCGGACCGTCGGGCCGCCCAATTCCAACCCGATCACGTACCCGTCCTCCTCGGCAAGGTTCATCCCGAAGCCTTTGCCGGTCCAGAAATAGGGCCCGTGGAGCGTGTAGTTCACGATCGAATTCCACCAGTTCAGCCGCCACGCCTTGGTGCCATCCAGGTTCGACACGTTGCTCGTGCCGATGATGCTTTCGACACCGTCGACGATCTGCTGTGGCCCGAAGCTTCGCCCTCCGGGGAGCGGCACGTCCACTCCGGCGGCATAGGCCAGGCCAAACAGCGAGACCCCGACCATCAGAGCCGACAGGACCCGCCGCTTTTGCCGCGCCATGGCGACGGCCAGGATGTTCGGCAGGACGAAGGCCAGCATGGCGCCACGGCTGACGGAAACGAAGCCCAGGCTGATCAGCATGATGATGGGCCAAAGCCGGCCAGTCCGCATCAGCCCCAGCAACGCGAAGGCCGCAGCACCCGAAAGATGCGATGCCAATTCACCCGACCGCACGAAGATTATCGGCTGCCCGTTGCCGGGCCAGGTCGGCATGGCTGTGCCTAGCAGGTACAGCGAGTTCAGCAGGGCAAGGCCGATGAAACCGTAGATCCAGGCGAACCGGCTGTAGGCGGTCACCACCCGACGGAACCGGTCCGGCCGCTCCAGCATCACCGCCATGACGATGAAGGCGAAGAGCCCATAGATGACCACGACGGCATCCCGCGCCGCACTGATGCCGTAGCTGCCGACATAGGGGATCATACGCAGCACGACCCATGTCATGAGCAGCACCAGCAGCAGGCTGGCGGGCGACGCCAGCAAGGCGCTGCCGCAGCCCGTCCGCACCAGCACCAGCAACCCGAGGATCAAGGCGATCTCACCGATATAGAGCGGCGGCAATCCCAGATACGCAAAGCCCTTGCCGGAGACCGCGTAGCCCACCAGCACGAAGCACAACAGGCTGCAATAGCGGTCGTGCAGGGTCGTCGTTCGCAGCCGCCGTCCATAGCGGGGGATGGCGGCGGAGTCCGAGTGCGACATCGTTGATCAGCCGATCGCCATACACATGCGATGCCGCTGCCCGGGTCGCCGGCGCCGCCTTTCGTCGGCGGCGCCCGACCGCGTGGTCATGCGGGCGCGCTCAACCCGGCCGCCTGGACAGGGCGCCGGCGCCAGACACGCCCCACGTGGATCAGCACGAACAGCAGTAGCAACGCGCCGAAGAAGCGCGGATTGGCGATGATGTTCCACGGGCTCAGGTAGATCAGCCGGGCGAAGGGCAGGTAGCTGGCGCAGAGCAGCCAGGATACCCCGAGCATCGCAAGCAGTCGCGTCCTGGCCGGCGATGCCGCCTCCCGCAGCACGGCGCTGAGGGCGATGACGAAGGCCGGCAACAGCACGCCGTAATGGTAGAGCCAGACGATCGGCGAGCCGAGGGTGATGCAGATCGATGCGACGACGAAGTCCATGATCGTCGGCCCCTCCTGCCGACGGAACAGGGCCGGCAGAAAGGCAATCAAGGCAAAGACCAAGCTCGAGGCCAGTGTCAACGCGTAAACCAACGGCCGATAGGGCGCGTAGTCGTCCTTGTCCCATAGCAGGGCGCCGTTGCCATGCTCATACAGGCGGTGAAGGATGCCATTGACCGACTCGTTGACGAAATGCCGCTCCCCATGCTGCGAGATGACCGACAGCAGGTCGAGATAGGCGAGGTTGTTGTGCAGGCCGTAGTGCACCAGCGCGGCGATTCCCAGCGGCACGGCAGCCCAGAGGAACCCTCGGCAGAAGGCCCACTGCCGCCACAGTACGGCCCACACCAGGAGCGCCCCGAGTTGCGGTTTGATCGCCGCTGCAAGGGCGACAAGTAGGCCGACCCAGAAGTACCGCCCGCTCAGCCAGGCGATGCAGGCGAAGGTGAAGAAGCAGTTGATCCAGACCTGAATGTTGCCTTTTCCCAGCGCATTGTAGGTCGGATAATAGGTTGCCGCGACAACGAGGAAGAGTGCTGAGATCCAGAGTCGGCCCGACTCAAGTTGCATGGACGCGGCACGGGGCAGCTTCTTCGCTTCCTGCTCGAACAGCAGATTGCAAAGGTAGAGTATACCAGCAAGATTCGCGACGAAGAAAACTAGGTTGAGGAGATTCAGCTGGGCGATCGAACTGATTCCAATTGCTTCCAACAACTCCAACGGCAGGAGACTGGTCAAGGGATACTGGAATTTCTTCGCATCGGCATACTGCGTCAGCAAACCGTCCAGGCTGTTGTTTTCGAGTTGGAAATCGCGCACCGCCTCATAAAGGCGGCCACCCTCCGAACTGCGGAAGATGGTCAGACCCAACTTCATCGGCTTCCAGGAATCAATGCCATTCTCGATGAAGTGCGAGAAGCCGTTGGGCGGCGCGGCGGCCTCCTCGGCGGCCGGCAGGGCCCGGACGATCTCAGCCTTGAAGACGACGCCGGCCGCCCCAACCAGGACGCTCGAACCCACGACCAGCAACATGACGAGTTGCCATATCCGCATCCCCAGAAGCGGCAGTGAACGGTTCATGGTTGAGCCTCTAGTTCGAACATTGAGCTTCTCCATCATTGGCATCGGCTAGGCGGATCGAGCGCAGACCATCGGCTGGTCCCCGAGGCTATCCATCCGGCGGGTCGAGATCCGAGCTGCCGGTGGCGCCCGCGGCCGCATCATGGCGATGCGGCCGAACACCGTCTCAGGCGCTCGGCAGTCCATGGCCATGCGCGACGGAGCGGCCGAAGGTGACGAGGGCATGCCCAAAGTAATTCAGCACCGCGCCGAGACCGATTGCCACGCCATGCGCCAGCGCCTGGGCGATCATGAGGTTGGCGATCAATCCATCGAGCATTGCGAGGAACAGGACCGAAAGCCCGGCGACGATCAGGGACGTCACGATGTTGACCGCGAGGAAACCACGGATTTGACGGCCGATCGACCGGGACGATTTGGGGAATACGAATTCCCGATAGGTCACGAAGCCCACGAGCATGCCGATGCACGCGGCAACCAGCACGGCCGGCAGGAAGGGCATGATGGAGGAGAGTGGAATGCGCACCAGCCAGTTGATGCCCGCAGCGGTGCCTCCGGCGAGGATGAAACGCGCCGGCTGAGGCAGTCGCCTGGCGCGCGCGAGCAGGCCACTCGCCGCTCCACCCCGGTCCGGCACGAGCGAAGCGCCCGGCGGCTCTCCATCTACCGCGTCGCATGATTCGGTGCGGACTGCGGCCTGCGGATCGAAGGCCAGCCTGCCAGCCGTCCAGCACCGAGGTGCGTCGCTCGCGGCGCGGGATGCCCGAAGTGCATGCACATATTCTTTGACGCCAATCGTCGCGTCACCCGATGCGCCGGCGTGTCCAGATGGGGTACCGATGCCATTGGAAAATGCAAGACTCGGGTCGTGGTCACGCATGGTCAGCTCTCCTGGCCACGGCACCTCACAGTCCGCGACGCGATCAGGCTAAGCGGCGCGGCCAAGCTGATCATCTCCTCTTTGGGGTTAGCCCAGTTGGGCTTGGCTTGGGCAAACAGCAGCAGGGTCGGCTGCCATGCCCTGCCCGCGTTGCAAGGCGCTCCCAGCCGCGGGCGTGACCCACGAAAAGCGTGCCGGGTACGCACCCTATGCAGCGCCAAACGCCGCTCAGCGCAACGCTGGTCGCTCCACACGGCCGATACGCATGAATACGGGCGCGCCGTTGCGTAGCCAGCGGGCAAGGAAGCTTTCGATGGTGTAGAAGATGGCGATCCCGGCCGCGACGCAGATCAAGGCGCCGACGATTCGCACCGCCGGGGCGAGTTCCGCCGGCAAGGCGAGTATGCCAAACGCCTTGCCTGCGGCGGAAAGGATGAACCAGTGGCTGAGATAGATGCTGTAGGAGGCGTCGCCCGCCAGCCACACGAGCCGATTGACGGCATTGTCGGCCTGGAAGACGCCGCGGACGGCAAGTGTGCCTCCGAACACCACCGCAGCCAACAGGGTCGTCAGGATGAGCCGGTCGGCTTGGTCTGATCCAAGCCAGAAACCCAGGCCGGCGATCATGCCGAACAGGAGCAGTGCGCCCGCCTGCCTCCGCCACTGCGCCGGTTCCAGGCAGCGGAACAGCCATCCGACGCCAAAAGCGAACATGTAGGGCGTGAAGACATGTGACAGCGGCGCTCCGCCCCAGGTCGACGGCTCGTAGGCACATCCGATGACACCGAACCCGGCCAGGATCCACGCAACAGCCGTGAGACGGTCGCCCCGCACCACCCCCAAAAACATCAGCAGGGCGACGAACGCGTAGAAGACCATCTCATATTCCAGGGTCCAGCCGACCCCCAGGATGGGGTAATCATCGCCCGGCAGGATGAGGTATGATCTCGCCAGGTTCATGACGCTCATGTCGAAGGCGCCGAGCCGCCAGGCTGGCATCACGAGACCGATGACCACCACGATGGTCGTGAAAACCCAATACAGCGGATAGATACGAATTATTCGCGATGCCAGGAAAGCCTTGTAGTCCCGGAACGCCGGCACTCGCATCGCCATGATGTAGCCAGAGATGATGAAGAACAGCTCGACTCCCACGCCTGCGACAGGTGCGTACCATGTCGCGGACAGCACCCGGCTGTTCGAGAAGTGCTTCACGATCAGGTCGGAATGACAAATGATGACTTCGAAGGCGGCTAGTGCCCGCAGCCATTGAATCTCGTTCCGCTTTTCTTTTGGCATTGCGATCCGATTCCGACTTCAATGCGCGCATGACCGCCAGACATGGCGCGTGGCCCCCACAGCCTATCCGCAAACGAGACGGCCACAGCCATGGCTATTCGGAGTAGCCCAGCCGATCGCCATGCGGCGGTCAGGCACGACGTTCATCCGTCATGGGCGTTGCGGGCCCGTCTCGGCGCCCGATGCGATACGCCGTACGACGCTGGTGCTGTCCTGGCCCGAGCGGCGCTGGTAGCCCTGCCAATCGTAGAAATCATCGACCCAGGCCCAATGCTGATCGGTCAGCCGCGGGACGAAATAGACGTTGTCCACGAAGCGGTTGTTGCCTGCCAGCATTCCCTTGTGATCGTCATCGGCCAGGGCACCGGAAACGCCTTGATCCGGGGTCCGGCTGAAGACCAGGTTGCGGTACACATGGTTGTTGATGGTCTTGTAGGGTCCGTACTCGCCATCGCCGCGGTTCTGCTGGATCAGGCAGATCCCGTTTCCGCCATGCGTCATGTCGACGATGTTGCCGTAAACTTCGACGTTCTGCGAATTCTGGATTTGGATCGCACCACCCCAGAGCCAGGTATGCGGCCCGGTGCCGTTGCCCCGCAGCACGTTGTTGCGGATCACCGCGGCGTAGCTGATTTCGTGTGACAGGCCGCCGTTGCGGTTGCCCTCAACCAGGTTGCCTTCGTACAGCGTGTTGATGTTGTCGATATCCGTCCAGAAGCCGAAACCGTTGTTGTCGTACAGGTGGTTCGAGCGGACGATCAACCGGTTGGTCTTGGCGCATTTCGCACCGCCTCCTTCCCAGAAGGTGTCGACCTTCGAGAAGTAGCCGTTCGAGAAGATCTCGTTGTTCTCGAACAAAATGTCCTCGCCGAAGCAGCCGACCCCCATCTGACCGTTGTTGTGAACGCGGTTGCCCACGACATGCGCCTTGGTTCCCACCGAAATGCCCAGCGCATAGTTGAGACGAACCTCGTTGTCTCGCACCACCCAGCCATAGGACGGCCCGCCGAAGCCGATCGCCCCGACCTGCATCTGCGGCGCATATTTCTCGACGATCAGGCCCTGGACCAGAACACGCTTGCTGGTGCTGCCGTCGAAGGCATAAGGCGTCACGCTGGCCTCGACCTTCTTGCCGGTCGGGTTGTCGACGAAGTAGATTTTTTGGCCGGCATAATCGAAGTGATAGGTTCCGGTCTTCACCTTGGCTTTGCTGTCCACATGGATCAAGGGTCGGTCGTCGATGAAGAATGCATCCGGGTAGGAACAACGCGGCCACTCCGGCGGACATTCATCGGTCGCCGAACGGACGCCACGTTGTTTTTGTCCAGTTGCAACCCAATATTTACCTTCCCGAGCAAAATCCTGGATCAGTTTGGAACCGTTCAGGATTGCGCCGGGCTCGCCATAGAAGCGCTGCTCATCCTTCGGCTTGATGGCCTGCATGCGGTGCGTACCGGCCTGGATGCAAAATGATGTACCCGGTGGCGCAACATCCACGCGCGCCTGCAGGGTGGATCCGACGGCAAGCAGGACCGCGCCGCGCGGACAGCCCTGGCCCGGCTCCGACACAGGTCCGGCCGGGCTGCGCGGCGGCGGCGCGGCCATGGCCGGCGCCAACCAGCCGCCGACCGCCAGCAGCACGCAGGCAATGCCTGGGTAGTTTTGGATCATCGGGCGCAGGGTCATCGCGTTGCATCCTTGATACTGGAGGCTGACACCCTTGCATGCGTCGAGCCTGTCCGTTTCACGGGACGTAGAGTTGCCGGAGGTGGGCGGCGATCGCTGTCCAATCCGCGGCGGCACGCGCCCAGGCATGCGCGGCCGCGGCACGGCTCTGCCATTCGGCTGGCGGCAACCGCTCGGCTGCATGCAGCGCGGCGCAGACCGCCGCCGAAGTGTGGTCCAGAATGGGCAGGCCTGCCCGTTTGGCTTCCACCATTGCCCGCAGGCTCGTGCCGGCGGTGACCACCAGCGGCAGCCCCAGCAGCGCGGCCTCGAGCGCCGCGAGCGGCACACCCTCAAAGCGCGAGGCCATGACGCAGAAATCGCATTCTGCCATGATGGCCTCACGCTCGGCTCCGAAGCGGGGCCCTTCGATGCGCACCGAGCCGGCGATCCCCAACCGGCTCGCCATCTGCACCAGCTGCTCTCGAACGGGGCCGGTCCCGATGGTGGTGAGCCGCCCGGTCCCGCCGCTGTGCCGGTATGCCGCAAAGCCTTCCAGAAGCAGGTCGAGCCCCTTATGTGCGAGCTCGTACCGCCCGCAAAAGACGAAATGCGGGAAATGCGCCGAGGGTGGCCTTGCGGTCGTGTGCCACGGTCCCGGTATCAGCCGGGACGCATAAGCCCCGTTGCCGACAACCTCGATCCGTGCGCGCGGCGCGATACGGGACAGGATCCGCCGCTCCTCGGAGGCGAGCGCCTGGACGAAGCGGGCGCCTTCCAGCAATCCGCGTTCGAACAGCGCCAGGTAGATCGCCGTGCGGGGCTTCAGCAGCCGACCCGCCGGGTCGAAGACATGGGAGAAACGGCCATGCACGGTGATCGCATAGGGCACGCCGCGGGCCCGCAGGGCGCGACCGAGGCCCACCAGCAGCGGCTCGCGGCCTCCATGGATGTGCAGCACGGTCTGTGTGCCGGCATCGGCGAGCAACGCGGCAAGCGCCGCCCCGCCGAGCCGCACCGCGCGACCGCGCAGCCTGGGGCCGGTCAGCGGGATCACCCGCGTCGGACAGGTAGCGTCCTCCCCAACCGACACCTCGCGATTGGCCAGAAGGATCAGGCTCGCGGCGTCACCCGCCGCGCGCTGCTCCCGGACCAGTGCCCGGGCGACGTTATGCACGCCGTTCGCCTCAGTCGGATGGCCGACGCGGTCGGTCACGACCACGTGGCGGATATCGAGCCCGCCGCCAGCCCGAGCCGCAGCGGTGCGAGACTGGACGACAGGCGGTTCCATCAGGTCCATTGGGGCGGTGCCCTCCGCAGACCAGGCATGGTCAGGCTCCTCGGATGGATGTTGCGCCGACGAGGCTGGGTGCCGGCTCGAGCAATCCGCCCAGGATCCGGCGTGCCGCGATCAGTCGCACAGCATTCGCGCCGACATGGGTCAGGCAATTGCCGAGCACGCCGAGCGTGCCGATCAGGGGTACCGCCAGCACCAGCGTCGCAAGGGCGCCGGCGGCATTGATGGCGAAAGCCAGCCGCATGGCGGTAAGGCCGTGCAGGAAGGCCACCGCCACATCCGCGGCATAGCCCGCCAGAGCAGCCAAAATGAGCACGCGAACCGCGAGCGTCATGTCGAGGTGACTCGACCCCGGGCCGTACATCAACTCCAGCACCTGACCTGGCACCGCCAGCAGCACGGCCGCATAGGCGAGGATGGGCGGTGCTGCGAGGATGCAGTAGCCACGCACGGTGCGCCATACCTCGGCATTGCCCCTCCCGCGCCCTTCGGAAGCGGTCTGCGGGATGATGTTGCAGAGCGCGAACAGAATGGGGTTCAGCAGGTTCACCGCATTCGCCGCCGCCTGGAAGGAGGCGACGGCAGCAGTCCCTGCTGCTGCGGCAAGGCCGAAAAGAAGCAGCTGGGCGCGGCCCTGCAGCAGCATCGCATTGCCGATCGACCAGCCGCCGCCGATCATCCAGTAATCCGCCATCGTCCGCCGCAGGTGAAGCCGGCCGAGCGGATAGGGGCGGAGCTGCAGCACTTGCACCGCGGCGGCCATGGTCGAGGTGGCTGCCATGCTGTAGAGCGCGGTCTCCAGCGTCAGCACGTCCAGCCGTGCGAGCAGGATCACAACCGCGCCCTGACCCAGGTAGCTCAACCCATCGCCGAGCGTCGCCGCGCGATAGCGGAAGGTGGACAGCAAGCCCCGGCGTAGCCCCTCCTGCAACTGCCAGGTCAAGAAAGCCGCCAGAGCGGGGAGGATCAGCACCGCCTGCCCCGTCGTGGCCAAGACCACGGCCAGCACCACGCTCAGGCAGCCGGACAACAAAGCGATGAGCGCCAGGCTGGCACTCAGCAAGCGGCCATGGTCATCCGCATCGGCGACAACCAGCCGCACCGCGAACGGATGGAACAGCAATGCCGAATTTACGACCTGCAGCGTTAGCATCCCTCCGAACAGTAGGGCGAACATCCCGTAGTCTTCGGCGGCCAGCTCGCGCGCAAGCAGTACATTCACCAGGAAACTGCCGATGCTGACGATCCCCTGGTCTGCGAGGGACCAGGAGATACGTGTCAGATGGAGCCTAGTCCACATCAGGCAACTCCGGGCTCACGCTGGATCGTGGCGGCGTCGCCCCATGGCCGCCGAGCACGCGCCCGTAGCCGGCCACCGCCTGTTCCGCGGCGCGGGCCCAGCTGAATTCCCGGACGACCCGGGCACGGGCATGGTCCCCCATCCCGACCAGCCGGGCCCGGTCCCGTGCGAGCATCTGCACGGCATCCGCCAGCGCCGCCGGGTCTCCAGGTGGCACCAACACACCGCAATTCTCGTCGACCTGGTAGGGGATGCCGCCAACAGAGGACGCCAGCACCGGCACGCCGTGCGACATTGCCTCGAGGACGACGAGGGGGAAAGTGTCGGCCAGCGTCGGGAAGACGAAGAGGTCGGCACGGCGGAACAGCGCCGCCACCTCCCGATCCGTCACACGCCCAACGACGACGATGCGCTGGCCCGGCAAGCAGGCGCGGCTATAGCGCTCGTAGTCGATGCCATCGCGCTGCTGCCCGCCCACCACCAGCAAGTAGGGGCAGCGAAGCCGCGAGAAGGCCTGCAACAAGTCCGGCAAACCCTTGTTGGGAGTATGGTTGGCCAGGAACATGCAGCTTATCTCGCTCGAATCCCGCTCTACCGGGATGCCGAGCCGCTCCAGCACCGCGCGGTCCGCAGCCAGTGAAGCTGGGGCGGGCAGCGGCACACCATTGCCCACGATCTCGATCGGCCCGTCATATCCCATCCCCCGGACGATGCTGATATCCGAGGGCGAGAGAGCGAAAATCGCTGCAGCGCGGCGTACGGCGCGGGTGACCGGCGCTACGACGAGTTGCTGCCACGCCAGACTGCGAAGTCGATCGAAGCCGTAGATCCGGGCACCATTGGCGACCTCGTTGAAACCATGCGTCGAGATGACATAGGGCGTGCCGGTGGCGCGGCAGGCCTTGGCTACGCGCTCAAACTCCAACGCCGGCATCGGGTTGTGCAGATGCACCAGGTCGTAACCGCCCCGCCCGATGATGGCAGGCAGGTCCGAGCGGTAGAACAAGGTGCTATAGCGACTGGGCAGCCTTGACCAAGGCAGCAGCGGTGGCCGCCAGCTTCGCACCATGATGCGATGCACCGGGCCCTGGCTTTCGGCGGACGGAATGGCAGCGGCGCCGTTCATCATGCTGGCGACCGTGACGTCGCACTGCGACGAGACCGCCGCGCTCAGCTGCTCGGCCGCGCGCGCTCCGCCGCTGACTGACATGTGCGGCGGCACCACGATCGATGCGAGGATGCGTCGCTTTGCAACGCCGCTTGCCCCGCCATCCTGCGGCATCGCTGGCCGTATCGATTGGGATATCAAAGGTACTTCTCGATCAGCCCACTGGCGAAATCTGGCCGCTCCCAGAGTTCTGCGAGGGTATCGTCGACCGTGTGCCTCGGCCGCCAGCCGAACATCGCCGCAATGCGGCGGTTGTCGGCGGCAAGCACTGGCCGGTCCACCCGCCGCACCCGGCTCGCATCCTGCCGGATTTCGAACTTCACCCCGGAGACTCGCCGGATCTTCTCGATAATCTCGATAACCGAATGGGTTTGCGAGGTACCGAGGTTGATGAAGCAGGTCTCGCCGGGCGCCACTTCTCCCTGTAGCGCCGCCGCTCGGAAGCCATCCGCTGCGTCGCGCACGCTGATGTAGTCCCGCCGCGAGGTGAGATTGCCAAGTTCGATGACGCATCGCCCGGCCTTGAGCTGCGCCACCAGTTCCGGCAGCAGATGCGGGTTCGTCTCGCCCGGGCCGATCACGTTGAACAGCCGCGTGACGACGGCCTGCAGCTGGCGCTTCGCGGCGATCTTGGCCACGTAGTTCTCGCCGTGCAGCTTGGTGAAGCCATAGATGTCGTCGGGACCGAGCGGCGACTCGAGCTCCTGGTGCGGCGTTTCCTGCGGCCGGTAGACCGCGCCGCTGCTGGCGAAGACGAAGCGACTTCCCTCCGGGCAGGCCATAAGCAGGTTCAGCGTACCGAGGACGTTGGTGGACACCGCCTGGCCAGGATCGGATTCGCATTCCGGGATGTAGTGCAGCGCGGCAAGGTGTACGACGATGTCGGGCCGGAACTCATTCATCAAGGTGGCGACGCGGTCGACGTCGCGGATATCCAGTTGTTCCAGACGCAGCGCCGCTCGTTCCGCGGCATCGAAGCGCCAGTCGCCGTAGCGCAGGATGTCGGCGATGCAGACATCGTATTCCGGGCCAAGCGTCCGCGTCAGGGTGCGGCCGACATAGCCGTTGCCGCCGGTGATGAGGATACGGGTCTGGGTCATGTCGGGCTACACCAATCCGGAGGGAGGGGCTGCATGCCGGGATGCCTTCGCTCCTGCCGTGCCCCGATGGAAGTCCTTCTCTCGCGCGTAGAAGAAGCACTCGTCGAGGATCTTGAGGCGCGCATGCTGGCGCAGGTTCACCCGCGTCAGGACGATCCCATCGATGCCGATGGCGTGCTCCTGCAGCCGGCGGAGAGCGGCGGTGACGATCCGGCGGCGCGTGCCGCCCCATTGCGCGACATGGATCACCGTATCGGCCAGGCGGCCGAGCGCCAGCGAATCCCCCGCGAGCATGACCGGCGCCCCCTCCAGCAGGATGACGTCGAAATGCTTCCGCGCCTCCTGCAACAGACTGCCGATGCGGTCGGGGCCGAAGACATCCGCCAGGAGCACCATCGGTTGCTTTCGTTCAATGACCACCAACGCCGGCCCGACGGCGCGGGCAGGTGACGGGTCACCGCCGGTTGCGGTCGCGGTCGGCGCCGTTGGCTCGGAACCGCTCCGGATCCGCGGACTGTTGATAAGCATCACCCGCTGGCCGGCCGCGGTCAGCGCCTGCGCCAGAGCCATGCACAGCGTTGACTTGCCTTCGCCTGGCAGGGCGGAGGTGACCAGCACGACCCGGCAATCGCGCACCGTGCCGAACAGGTTCACGCCGGCGCCGATAGCGTAGATCGCCTCATCGAAAATCATCGCGCTGGGGGTCCCCGCGGCGATCTCCGGCTTCGGCATCAGGTCGGGCAGCATGCCGAGGCAGCGCGTGTCCAGTACGTCCCGGATCTCCTCGCTGGTACGGAAGCCGCGATCGCGCCGCTGGAGCAGTCCCGCGGCCGCGATCCCGGTACCGAGCCCGCCGACCAATGCCAGGCCGAAGACGACCAAAGGCTTTGGTGAGGTTGGAGTGCGCTCTGGCTCGGCCGGTACTGCCAAGCTTGCCGTGGTGGGCCGCAGCTCACGGGCAGTGAGCGCCTGCTCACGGCTACGCGTCAGGGCGGCGAGCCGGTCGCGGACCGCCGCCGCCTTGGTCAAGCGGTTATGCAACTCGATCTCGTCGGCCTTGCCCACGACCATCGCCCGCTGCAGGACCTCCATCTGTTGCCGCAGCCCCGTCTCGGTATGGCGAATGGCCGCAAGTTCGCTTTGGGCAACGACGACGGCGCGGCGCACCTCGGCATCAAGCCGCCCGCGCAGGTCGGCGAGTCCAGCCTGGGCCTGCAACACGGTCGGATGGCGCGATCCGAGCCTGGACAGTGCCTCGCTGAGTTCCCGCCGGGCCGCCACCTCGCGGTCCAGCAGCACGGGGATCAGTGACGCACCCGGGAGGTCGGCCGGTGACGGAACCTGCCCGCTCCGCGCCACCTCCTCGATCCTGGCCACCCGGCGCTCCTCGTTCAGCCGCGTCAGGTTGGCGGCTGCGACCTGCGCGGCCAGCGTGCGGAGCTGCTGCTGCTGCACGCTCTCGCCATCGTTCGTTCCCGCCTCCATGAGGCCAGTGCGGTTGCGGAAAGCGGCAATATCCGCCTCCGACGCTCGCAGCGCCTCGCTCACCTCGTTGATCTGCGCCGTCATCCAATCGACCGCCCGGCTGGCCGCGTCGGTGGCCGACTGGGCACGCCGATGCAGGTACTCGTCCGCCACTGCGTTGGCGATCCGTGCCGACAGCGTCGGATCCTGTGAGGCAAAGGTGATGGAAATGAGGTAGGAGCGGGGATCGCTGCCAACCGAGAGGCCGCGCACGACATCCGCAGTCGCACGCGCGGCTGCATCCGTCGTGAAGGGCTCGGAATTGGGCGGTGGTTTCCCGCGCATCCAGGCGAGACCTTCGGCGGCCCAAGTGCGGGCCCACGCGGCGTAGTATTCGAGGCCGCTAGGGGTCTCGGCATAGGCGGGATCATCTGCCAGCCCTAGTCGCTCGACCACTTGGCGTGCCAGTTGCCGCGACCGGATGATACGCAGCTCGCTCTGGATCAATGAGCCCGCATCGAGCGCCACTGCGGGCGACTGGTCGGATCCGAAGCCAGCCTCGCGCCGGCTCAGGTCGAGCTGCAGGATGGCTTCGGAGACATAGGTCCTCTTCAGTACGGCCAACGCGCCGATTGCGAGCAGGAGCGATAGCAGGAGACAGCCGATCACGAGGTAGCGGTGCCGCCAGATCGCCAGCATCGCATTCGCTACGATCCGCTCTCCCTCGGCCTGTACCAAGCGCCCGGATTGGGCATTATTGAGAGGCAGGGTGAACGTCGCCCGATGCACGCTGGGGAACCTCCAGTTTCATGGCCATGCCGGCCCGCCCGCAGCGGTGCTGCGGGTTGGCGCCGGCCCCATTCTGTGGATCCGCGCCGCCATCCCACAGTGGAATTGGGGGGTAACTCCCGTCGCCGCCGCACGGTGTCGACCTCATCCTTTTGCACCACTCCCGCGCTGACGATCTCGCCCGCACCCTGGCTGGGCGCAGGCTACGCGATGCGCCGAGCGGGGAGACGAGGATGCAGGTGCGCCCAGTGCCGGAGACGGCCCCCTTGCTGGACACGGCGAATGTCGCGGAAATGGCCGTCGCGCCGGGCAAGGTGAATATTCTCGGCGTCGGCGTCAGCGCAATCCGGATGCAGGACGCCACGGCGACGCTCGAACAGTGGATCGCCCGCCGCTCGCCGGGATACGTCTGCATCACCGGCGTTCATGGCGTCATGGAGAGCCAGCGCGACCCGACGCTGAAGGCAATCCACAACGCCGCTGGCATGGTGACGCCGGACGGCGTCCCGCTGGTCTGGATGTCGCGCATGCTTGGCTTCCCGCAGGTCGAGCGGGTCTATGGTCCCGACTTGATGCGCGAGATGACCGCGCTTTCGGCCCGGCGCGGTTACCGTAACTACTACTACGGTGGAGCTCCCGGCACGGCGGACCGACTGAAGGAGGTACTCACGCGCGCCCATCCCGGGCTGCAGGTCGTCGGTACCTGCTGCCCACCCTTTCGGCCGCTGACGCCGGAGGAGGACGCGGCGACGATCGCCGAGATCAACGCCGCACAACCCGACATCATCTGGGTCGGGCTGAGCACGCCGAAGCAGGAGCGCTGGATGGCGGCGCATCTTGGAAAGCTGTCGGCGCCGGCAATGGTCGGGGTCGGCGCTGCCTTCGATTTCCTCTCCGGCCAGAAGCCGCAGGCGCCGCGCTGGATGCAGCGGAACGGGCTCGAATGGGCCTTCCGCATGGCGACCGAGCCGCGTCGGTTGGCCGGCCGCTACGTGCGGAACAACCCCGCATTCGTAGTCGGCGCGCTGCGGCAACTCGTTGATCGGCGGCGCTTCCCACAGATGCGCAGCACCACGCCGTTGCAGTGACGTCCGGCGCAGCGGCGGGGCTACCCCTTCTGCGTCACGCGACACGACATCTTCGATTGCTACACAAGATTTCAGTTCTGCGATGCTTGCACACAAGGAGACAGGATCATGGCAGCGAAGCGAGTTCTGGTGACAGGGGCCGGTGGCTTCATCGGGCATCATCTGGTCAGCTACCTGACCCGCCAGGGATACTGGGTACGCGGTGCCGACCAGAAGCGTCCCGAATACGGCGATACCGCCGCGCAGGAATTCCTGGTGGCCGACCTGCGTGACCCGGCCGCCTGCACGGCGGCGGCCGAGGGCATCGAGGATGTCTACCATCTGGCGGCCGACATGGGTGGCATCGGCTACATCACGGCTCAGCGCGCGACGATCGCGCGCAACAACACGCTGATGAACATCGGCATGCTGGAGGCGGCGCAGGCCGCCGGCGTGCATCGCTTCCTGTTCTCGTCCTCCGCCTGCGTCTACCCGCACCACCTGCAGACGGACGCCGATGTCTCGCCGCTGCGGGAAGACGACGCCTGGCCGGCTCAGCCGGAGGAAGGCTATGGCCTCGAGAAGCTTTTCATGGAGAAGCTCTGCGAGTACTACGCCTCCGATCTCGACTTGGCGACCCGCGTGGTCCGCTTCCACAACGTCTACGGCCCGCTCGGCACCTACGACGGTGGCCGCGAGAAGGCGCCGGCAGCGATCTCGCGCAAGATCGCGCTGATAGAGGATGGTGGCGAGATCGAGGTCTGGGGCGATGGCGAGCAGACCCGCTCCTTCATGCATGTCGACGATTGCGTCGAAGGCATCTGCCGCATCATGGAGTCGGGCTACGGCAAGCCGCTGAATCTCGGAACCGATGAGATGGTCACCGTGAACGAGCTGGTGGACATCGTCGCCGCGGCGGCCGGCAAGCGGGTGCGCAAACGGCACGACCGCACCAAGCCGCAGGGCGTCCGTGGCCGCAACAGCGACAACACCCGGCTCCGGGAAATCCTGGGTTGGGAGCCGCGGATCATGCTGCGCGAGGGCATCGTGCCGACCTACCGCTGGATCGCGGCGCAGGTCACGCCGCAGCCGGCCGAGCGGGTGGCCGAGCCGCAGCTGTCGCCCATGGCGGTCTGACCAGCCTCTCCTTCGTCGGACGCGGATACGGAGCCGATCTCGTGAGCGATCTCTCAACCAGCCTTCCCAGGGCCTTTGCCCGTTCGCTTGATCGCTCCGTCGGACCCACGGAAACGCGGCGCATCGTCCGTTCGCTTACCCGGCGCGCCGTGCTCGTACTGGCCGACCTGGTCACTGCCCAGGCCACCGTCTTCGTCGCGGCGATGGCGGTTGCCTGGGTCAGCGGGCAGCACACGCGGCTCGCCATCTGGGAGCCGATGCTGGCGGCTAGCGTGGCTGCCGCGGCGATCCTCAGCAACCACGCGCTCGGGCTCTATGACACGACCGGCCGCGATGCGATCGAGCGCTTCCGGCTGCGGGTCCAGTGCGCCGTCCTGATGCCGTGGTTGGCGCTGGCCTTTCTTGTGCTGCTGGGCGGCGCGGCATTCCCGGCCGCCCTGGTGCTTGCCCTGGCCTGCGCCCTGCTGGTCCCGGCGGCGCTGTTCACCGAATCCTGGGTGCGCCGGGCGCTGATCAGGTGCCAGGCGTGGGGCGCAACGGCGGTCGTCATCGGCACGGACCGGGCGACGGCGCAGTTCGCAACGCACCTCCTGGCGCATCCTGAACTCGGATTGCAGCCGGTCGGCCGTGCCGCCGATCCGGCAGAGGACGCCGAAGCGAGCGCCGTCGCCTCACTCGGCCGGCTCGAGGATGCCGAGTACTTCGCCGACCTTGCGGAGGTGGCGGTGGTGGTGCTGTCGCCGGACCTGCCCCCGATCGATGCGGCGCGACTGCCCTACCGGCGCGTAATCGTGGTGCCCGAGGTGAAGGGCCTGCCGGCGCTCTGGCTCTGTTCCCGCTGGCTCGGCAACATGCCCGGCCTCGAGTTCTCGAACAAGGCACGGGCGCGACGCAACCATTGGCTGAAGCGGATCTTCGACGTCGCCATCGCGCTGCCGGCGTTGCTGATCAGCCTTCCGGTGATTGCCATACTGGCGGTGACCATCAGGCTGGTGAGCCGCGGCCCGGCCTTCTACGTGCAGTCCCGCGTCGGGCTGCGCGGCGAGCCGGTCCATATCTTCAAGCTGCGCACCATGCATGTCGATGCGGAGCGCCGGTTGCAGGACCTGCTGGCGCGCGACCCTGCCGCCCGCCGCGAGTGGGACCGCTGCGTCAAGCTTTCGCAGGACCCACGGGTCCTGCCGGTGATCGGAAACTTCCTGCGCCGGTCGAGCCTCGATGAGTTGCCGCAGCTCTGGAATGTCCTGCGGGGCGACATCAGCCTGGTCGGGCCGCGCCCCTTCCCGCTCTACCATGTCGGCCGGTTTGATGCCGAGTTCCAGGCGCTGCGGGCCAGCGTGAAGCCTGGGCTGACCGGCCTCTGGCAGGTTTCCGAGCGAAGCGACGCCGACCTGCAGCAGCAGCAGGTGATCGACACCTTCTACATCCGCAACTGGTCGTTATGGCTCGACCTCTACATCGTCCTCAGCACGCTGCCGGCGATGCTCACCGGCCGCGGCGCCCGATAGGGGCGCCGCCGGTACCGCCGGTATTGCTCTGCACATCCAACACGACGAGAAGCAGGAGACAGATATGGTCCGCAAACGCGTCTTGGTCACAGGCGGCGCCGGCTTCCTTGGATCCCACCTCTGCGAACGCCTGCTGGTTGCCGGTCATGAGGTGCTCTGCGCGGATAACTACTTCACCGGCCGACGCGAGAACATCAGCCACCTGATCGGCCATCCGCGGTTCGAGGCGATGCGGCACGACATCACCTTCCCCCTGTATGTCGAAGTCGACGAGATCTACAATCTCGCGTGTCCCGCGTCGCCGGTGCACTACCAGTTCGACCCGGTGCAGACGACCAAGGTGAGCGTGCTCGGCACCATCAACATGCTGGGCCTGGCCAAGCGGATCGGTGCCCGCATCCTGCATACCTCGACGAGCGAGGTTTACGGCGATCCCACGGTCCATCCGCAGACCGAGGATTACCGCGGCAACGTCAATCCGCTCGGACCGCGCGCCTGCTACGATGAGGGCAAGCGCTGCGCCGAGACGCTGTGCTTCGATTATGCGCGTCAGCACCGGGTGAAGATCCGGGTGGTCCGCATCTTCAATACCTATGGTCCGCGGCTGCGCTCCAGCGATGGGCGGGTGGTCTCCAATTTCATCGTGCAGGCTCTTCGTGGCGAGGACATCACGATCTATGGCGACGGGCGGCAGACGCGGGCCTTCTGCTACGTGGACGACCTGATCGGCGGCCTGATGGCGATGATGGCGGCGGATGACGACGTGACGGGTCCGATCAATCTCGGCAATCCGCACGAAATGCCGATCCTGACGTTGGCCGAGCACGTTATCCGCCTCACCGGCTCGCGGTCCCGCATCGTGCGTCGCCCGCTGCCGCAGGATGACCCGACCCAGCGTTGCCCCGATATCACCCGGGCGCGCCAGTTGCTGAACTGGGAGCCGCGCATCTCGCTCGAGCAGGGTCTCCGCCGGACGATCGATTACTTCCGGGCGGAAGCGGCGGGCGATGCCGCGTTGCTGCAGGCCGAAGCGGCGCCCGCCTTTCCTGCCGCTCTTGCCGCGGAAGCTTCGTCGCGCCTGCGGTCGCTCGGCTCGCCCGAAACCGGAGGCTTGGCGTAATGCTGGAGCCGCAAGGCGGCGTGAATGGCACCAGGTTTCGGGTGGCCGCCACGGAATCCAAGGGCGTTCGGATCGTGCCGGTCATCCTGTGCGGCGGTTCGGCGACGGGGCTGTGGCCCCTGTCGCGCGAAAGTCTGCCGACACAGCTCTGGCCGCTTATCTCCGACCGCACGATGCTGCAGGAGACGGCACTGCGGGGCCACGGCGCATTGAAGGATGTCGGCGTCTTCGCACCGCCGATCGTCATGTGCGGGCAGCAGCATCGCTTCATGGTCGCTGCCCAGTTGCAGGCGGCCGGCATACAGGATGCCCGCATCGTCCTCGAGCCCTGCGAGCGCAACACCGCACCGGCGATCGCTGCCGCGGCCCTGCTTGCGATTGAGGAGGATCCGGACGCGATCCTCTGGGTGATGCCGGCCGATTCGGTGGTCACCGACGTCACCTCGCTACGTTCGGTGTTGGGACCGGCGGTGACGGCGGCCGGCCTCGGTCGCATCGTCTGCTTCGGCGTCGATAAGGGCGTCGCGGCAGGGCGCTACGGCGCCATTCACATCGGTCCGCAGTGCCTCGAGGTAGCGGGCGTCTTCGACGTTGAACGTTTCCGGGAGGCACGGCAGGGCGGTCCTGCCGACCGAGTGTCCGGATCGGAGAAGGGCCTGCTGAATTGCGGCATCCTGCTGGCTTCCGCCGGCGTCATGCTCGAGGAGTTGCAGATCCATCAGCCGGAGGTGCTCCGGGACGTGACAGCTGCGGTCATGCAACGTCGGCATGATCTCGATTTCATCCGGCTCGACCCGGAAGCGTTCGCGCGTTGCCTCGACGTCAGCGTGGCACAGGTCATTCCGGCCTGCACCACGCGCAATGCGGTGGTTCCGGTCGATATCGGCTGGTCGGACGTGGCGAACTGGGATTCCGTCTGGTCGATCAGCCCGAAGGACGTGCATGGGAACGTCGCCCTGGGCGACGTCATCCTGGCGGAGGCCACGGATTGCTACGTGCGAAGCGACGGCATCATCACCGCGGTTGTCGGCCTTAGCGACGCCGCGATCGTGGTGACCAAGGATGCGGTGCTGGCGATGCACCGTGATCGTGTCGCGGCAATGAAGGGTGTCGTGCAGCGGCTACGGAGCTATGGCCGCAAGGAAGCCGTGGCGCATCATCGCAGCCACCGGCCTTGGGGCTATTACGATACACTCGTTCTGCAGGACCGTTTTCAGGTCAAGCAGATCATGGTCGATCCGGGCCGCAAGCTCAGCCTGCAGAAACACCTGCATCGGGCGGAGCACTGGGTCATCGTGGGTGGCTCCGCGTTGGTCACGCGCGATGATGAGAAGATGCTCTTGCAAGAGGGCGAAAGCGTCCATCTGCCGCTCGGCTGCACCCACCGCATAGAAAATCCTGGTCGTATTCCCCTCTGGCTGATCGAAGTGCAGGTAGGTCCGTATTTGGGCGAAGACGATATCGTGCGTATTGAAGATGATTATGCACGCTGTTAGGCGCTCTCGCTTGAGATGAACGCGCGTTGTCTTCGTTATTCTAAAAAAGCACATTGCTTGGGAATCGCTTTGTTCAGTAGCTCCCAATATCCCGCAAAGGCGGTCGGATTGGCGGACTGCTGGACGTGAACTCAAGTGGTGAGGGCATGTGTACGCGGGAGGGACGGTGGGCGGTGTTGTAGAGTTTCTCGTTGTGAGACCTCCTTGGCAGCTTTAGCGATGAGGCGTGCTTGGGCGATGTCTTCTGGTTCGGCTTGAACCGCCCCGGGTATGCGGGAGGCCCCCATCGTTGAGAGGATGGGGCGATGACCTAGAAGAGGTCGAGCGGTTATTTGCCTGAAGTCCGGCGGCGTGCGGTGCGGATGGTGCTGGACCATGGGGGCGACCACGCCTCTCAGTGGGCCGCGATTGGGTCGATCGCGGCCAGGATCGGCTGCACGGCCGCGACGCTGCGGAAATGGGTGCGGCAGGCCGAGCGCGATGCGGGCCAGAGGTCCGGCGCGTCGCCGGAGGAGCGAGAGCGCATCAAGGGGCTGGAGCGCGAGGTCCACGAGCTGCGGCAGGCCAATGAGATCCTACGCAAGGCTTCGGCGTATTTTGCGATGGCGGAGCTCGACCGTCGGTCGAAGCCATGATCGCCTTCATCGACGATCACCGCGAGGTCAGCGGTGTCGAGCCGATCTGGGGGATGCTGCGGATCGCTCCGCCGGCTTACCATGCCTATGTCGCGCCGCGTGCTGATCCTACGCGGGCCTTGCCTCGAGCACGCCAGGACCTGGTGCTCATGGCGCGGATCCGGCGGGTGATGCGGCCAACTTCGGGGTCTGCGGCGCCCGCACGGTCTGGCGGCAGTTAGTCCGGGATGGCACGGGAGTGTTGGAATTTCCGTGTTTGGGGCCGTACGATGCTGCTGAAGGATCCCTCATATGGCGCGCCGCAGACAGCCTGCTGTTCTGGATGAGTTGCTGAACCAGGTCCTCACCGGATCCGGCCCCCCGCTGGCCGATGGGGGCTTGCTGAGCGGGTTCAAGAAAGCCCGTGCCGAGCGGGTGCTGAACACTGAGTTCGACCTCATCTCGACCGCGGCAAGCAGGACTGCCGCCCTAATCGACTCCAAAATCGGATGTATTCTGATATCGAAATCAAATTCTATATTCGTTCAACAGCCGGCACCATGTCGCCACCTGGCCCGACATAATCCGGACCAGCAACCGTAAGTACTTGCCGAGCCAAAAGAATTAGTCGATCCAAGATCGTTCTCATTCCCGCATATAAAATTGCTGTGCAATGCACAACGTCACCATTCGCTCATGATTGCCTTCCGCACCGAGAAATGAGACAGGACCTTAGAGGAACCCTTACGGACAATGCAAAAAAGAATCGGTCTACGAGACATCTTTGTCGATTTTTGGCTCAAAGGGACTAATCCTAGAGGACTACCACCTCTAGACCAAGCATCGACTCGCTCTAGAAATGGAAGGAGCTTAATCAATGCACGGTTTTGGGGTCCCGATTCTGGCGGGAAACATAATTATTGTAGAATCTAGACGCCTTTCCCGTGAGGCGCTTCATCGGTTGCTGCAGGCTGTATCATTTACCGTTATTGGCGAAGGGCGGACTCTTGCTGACGCACTCACACGCGTCCCGGCTGAAACGACACCAGATCTCATTATCTACAGCTTCGATCGTGATGCCGAAGTTGAATCGGAACTGCCACAAATTAGGGAAGCTAAAATACAGTTTAAGGGCGTCAAGTCAGTAGTACTGACGGACTGTAGTCGGCTGGATGTTCTTCTCAAAGTTTTTCACGCTGGGATCGAAGCGATCCTGTCGCGAGACATCTCCTCCGACGTGCTGCAACGCACGCTGGAGCTAGTCCTTTTGGGTCAACAGACTTTCCCGCCGGGGCTCACCCGGCTGCTGTTGGAGCCCACGCCGGCGCCGACGCCGGCGCCCGAGGCAATTCATATCCAGTTACACAATATGGCGCCATTACCAGAAGGGCGACGGTCAGTTATGCTGTCGCGGCGCGAGCAACAGATTCTTCGCTGCTTGGTCGATGGGCTGGCAAACAAAGTAATTGCACGCCAGCTTGAAATCACTGAAGCAACCGTCAAGGTGCATATCAAGGCGTTGCTGCGAAAGACCCAGATGACCAACCGCACCCAGGCGGCCATCTGGGCGCTGAACCATTCGCTGGACAGCGCTCCGGCTGCCCTGCGGGTCGCTGAATGACGGATGGCTTGCGTCGGCCAAGCGTGGCAGTCGGCGCAAATAAGTATGGTCGTTTTCAAAAGGTTGAAGCGCAAGCGACGTGCGCAGCCCAAATCGCCTAAGCCAAACTTCCTTCATACGAATACTGCAGGCCATTAATCCGACACGATAATGTCGCGCTGACTGGGCATGCTACTGGCTACAGCGCGACGCCGAGGAGCTGAAGCGCCTTGTGCTGGATCGGGGTTGGTCTGGTGAGCAGGGTGATGCGGTTCTCCGGCGCGAGGGCGGCGGTGACGATGTTCCGGACGAGCGTGGCAAGGTCGGCAATCAGGCTGTGCCAACTGTGTGCCGGCAAGCCGTCGGCTGTCTGGTCAGTGGTCTGCTTGGCGGCGGCGGGCGCGCGCTTGACCTCGGCGACGGGGCCGGGGCGCTGTGCATCGGCGGCGAGCTTGTCGGTGTCGTGGTAGAGCATCGGCGTGAGACGCTGCCGCATGTGCCATTCGAGATGTTTGGCGAGCATGCAGAGGAAGACATGCGCACGGACGCGCTCAGGTAGCCAGTGGCGGATCGGGCGGACCTGCAGGTCGAGACTTTTCAGGCAGCGGAAGGCGCGCTCGACGAGGGCAAGGGACTTTTAGCTGCGCACGGTGTCGGCGTCGTCGAGGCAGGCGGCGCCGAGGCTGGTGCGGATAACGTAGAGGTCGTCGGTGGCGGCCTCGGCGTCGATCACGTCTTTCTTGCGGGTGAACCGGCAGCCGGCGTCGGTGATGTCGAGCTCGAAGTGCTGGGCCATCTCGTGCCGGTTGAGCACGGCGCCGACCTTGAGCGCGATCACCGCGGTGCCGTGCAGTGGATCGCGCGGGCGTCCAACGGCGGCCTTGATACGGGCAAGCTGGCGCTCGGTCGCCTCAAGGAGTTCGCTGCGTCTGCGACAGCGCTCGGACGCGAGGTCGGGGTTGCGGCAGACGATCAGGCGCTCGCCGGGGAAGTCGGACAAGGTGATGGCGGCCATGATGCGCTCGTCGAACAGGGTGAGTTGCAGCCTGCCACCGGCCACCAACGCCTGGATCGCCGGCGCGCGCAGGGCGGTGATCCAGTCGAGGCCGGCCGGCTTGATGTCCTCGCGCAGGCGCGCCTCGGTGATCATGCTGCTGTCGCCGACTAGGACGACGCGGTCGAAGCGGAAGCGCTGCTTCAGCATGTCGACCTGGGCCGACAGCGGGGCGGGATCGCCGGTGTTGCCCGCGAACACCTCAAGGGCGACCGGGCAGCCGTCGGGAGCGTGGAGTCGGCTGTAGGTGAATTGCAGCTTGCCCGGATTGCCGTCCCGGCTGTAGCGACGCGCGGCAAGCGGGCAGTAGCGGCCCTCCAGATAGCTCGAGGAGACATCGTAGAGCGCCCGCGTGCCGCCCTGCAGGTGGCGCTTGGCCAACGCGGTCTCGATGGCGGACTGGTGCTCGTTCAGCCAGTCGAGGGCGGCGTAGAACTCGTCCTCGTCGATCTCGCCGAGGCCGAGCCGCTCACCGATGCCGGAGGTCGCAGTGTCCGGCGACAGCGCCCGGGCGGTGGCGAGATTGGATGCGGGATCGAGGATCCGGCTGACGATCAGCGCCTGCACCAGGTCGCGGCAGCGGTTGCCGGCGGGGCCGACCATGCCGCCCAGGAGCGGTTCAAAAAGGGTGAACCGCCTTGGGTATGCCGGAGGCCGCTGAGCTTGGGTCAGGCCGCCACCGCAATCTTCTGCTGGCGGGCATGGTAGCGCGCCTCGGCCTCGGCGGGCGGGATGTTGCCGATCGGCTCGAGGAGACGACGGTGGTTGAACCAGTCCACCCATTCGAGGGTGGCGAACTCGACCGCCTCCAGGTTGCGCCACGGGCCGCGTCAGCGGATCACCTCGGTCTTGAACAGGCCGATGACAGTCTCGGCCAGCGCGTTGTCGTAGCTGTCGCCGACGCTGCCGACAGAGGGCTCAATGCCGGCCTCGAGCAGGCGCTCGGTGCAGCGGACCGCAACATAGTAGCTGCCCCTGTCGCTGCGATGAATGAGCCCGCCCTGCAGCGGCCGGCGGTCGTGCAGCGCCTGCTCAAGGGCATCGAGTGCGAAGTCCGCATGTGCCGTCCTCGACACCCGCCAGCCGACGATGTGGCGGGCGAAGATGTCGATCCAGGTAACGCGCGACTGGCAGCGCATGCTGGCGGGCTGGGAGATGGCGATCGGCGAGGCACGGCAGCGCGCGCCGCACCGGGTCGCCGCGGTGCTGCCCTTGGCGCTGGCGCGGCGCAACCGTTTCCTCGGCTATATCGCCTATAAGGTGGACGACCGCCGGGCGGCATGAGACTTCATTGGCAGGCCTGGGCGGTGGTGCCGCGCGCGCTGCTGGCCGACCGGCGGAGGTAGCTGGTCACTGTGGCGGCCGGCCTCGATGCCCTGCTGCCGGCGGCGCTGCACGACGGGCTGGCAGTCCGCGTCAAATCCTGGCGCGCGCGGCGCGCCCTGGCCCGGCTTGCCGACCAGCACACCACCCAAGGAAGCCAGGCATGAGCGCATCCCCGATGCTGTCGGTGGTGATCCCGGCCTACAACATCGCCCCCTACATCGAGACGGCGGTCCGCTCGGCGAGACGCTGCGCTCGCTGGAGGTGATCGTCGTCGACGACGGCTCCACCGATACCACGGCGACGGTGGTCGAGCGCATCGACGACCCGCGGCTGCGGCGTAAGCCGAATGGCGGCCTCTCCTCGGCCCACAACGCCGGCATCCGTGCCGTGCGCGGGCGTTATGCAGGGCTGCTTGACGGTGGCGACATCTGGATGCCGGACAGGGCCGAGCGGCAGATCGGCATGCTGGAGCAGGAACCTTCGGTCGCCCTGATCTACAGCCATTCCGCCTACCTGCGGGAGGACGACACGCCGGATGGCACCTACCTGATGTCGCACAGCCTAGCGCCGGACTGGCGGCTTCGCTTTGCCAGTCTGACGGCTTTCGCCCTGGTCGCGAATTTCGCCGTCCTGGTCGGCTTCGACCCGGTGGAGACCGGGCGAAGCGTCTATGCCGCCCTCACCGAGGCCAGGTCCGGCTCGTCGCTCGCGCGCTACATGGTGTACGAGCTGACCTGGCGGCATGTGCTGGACTCGCCTCTCATCGGCTATGGCTGTGTCAGCGGCCCGGCTGCACGCTGGCTGCCGACCATGCCGCTCGGCTCGCATTCCAGCTTCTACGGCGTGCTATACCGGGGTGGGGCGCCGACATTTCTGCATCGCCTTCCTGGCCTCGGTCGTCTCCGCGGTCCTGCACCTGCAAGCGCGGCGGCAGGACGGTATAGTTGCGCTGGCCATGCTGCTGCTGATCGGCGTGGTCACCTATGTCGAGACGTTCCAGCTCATGGTGCTGTCGCTGCTGCTAGCCTTCATCTGGCTCGGCAGCGCCTTCCGCCTGGTCACGTCCGTCATCTGTGGACGCCCCCTGCGGGTCAAGGTGTTTGGGCGCGACGGCGGTACCGAGAGCACGGGTGCGGTCATGTGTCCGGCCTCGAATGCGGTCGATATGGCCACGGGCCCCGATGAGCGTCGCGGCGCGAGTGCCTGATCAACGTGGTGGAGAATGCTGACGGACTGCGAGCGGCCACGTCTCAGGCGGGCCTGGGTGGCAGTTGCAGGGTTTCGTTGGTAAGCGCCGGGCTGAGCATTTCGGCCATGGCCTCGAGCAGCACGGCGGCGATGAGCCGGATGATCAACGGCTCAGAAGGAAGGATGCCGACGACGTCGGCGCGGCGTTTGACCTTCTTGTTCAGGCACTTCAGCGAATTTGTGGAATGCAGCTTGGTGCGGCGCCGGCAAGGCCTTGTAGGCAGGCACGTTGCGCGGGCCGCGGTGCGGCCGGGAGGAGCGGTCGCGCAGCCCGGCCTGGCCCTCGGCGGCATGGCGGTCGCGCCACTTGCAGACGGTCCGCGGGGTGACGCCGAGGCTGGTGGCCACCGCCGCCTCACTCTAGCCCATGGCCAGCCGGGTGACGATCAGCATTCGACTGTGCGGCGTGGTCCAGGCATTCTCCTGCGCGTCCATCCCGGGCTCCGGGCTGGGGGTGATTGCCCTGACACCCGCAGCTTCGCAGCCCAGCCCCGAAGGGACAATTTCCATAGCAACGACAGCGAGGATGCAGGCGGCCGCATGCGAGACGCCGCAGAGCATGGCCAGCACGATGCCGCCCCGGCTGATCCCGCCCCAGTCCGGGCCCGCAGCGCCAAGCCGAGGCGCGCGAAGTCCCGCTGGCCGAGGATGGGGATGGCCGGGTCCACCATCCGGCCGGCCCCAGTCGCCGGGTACCGGGGAGGCCTCGGCCACGCGTCGACCGGAGACCGGCGCTCCGGCCAGGCCTAGTTCCGTCTCATGCAGCGGCTCGAGGATGCTGGTGGCCAGGGCCGTGCCGTCGCTGCCCGCCGCCCTACGGCGTGGGCCGCCAGCGGCGCCATCACGCTGCCCGCCAGCGCCACCAGGCTGGCCAGGGCGCCGAGAAACGCCGCACCCATGGAACGGCAGCGGCTTCGTGCGTCGCGCGTCCGTGTGGCTTCGCGCTAGAAGGGACATCCCCAGTCCGGTCCCGCCACGCATGAAGCCTTCGCCCGCCGCCCTGCTGTGCCTCGCCCTCGCAATGGGGGGCTGCGCAGGGGACGCGGCCAAGCCACGGCAGGTGGCGCAGGCCGGCACCCTGCCGGCGGTCGTCGTCACCGGCAGGCCGACCGACCCGACCGATCCCTTCGAGGCCACAAACCGCCGGATCCTCGACTTCAACTTCAAGCTGGACGATGCGGTGTTCAAGCCGGTCGCCAAGGGCTACCGCGCAGCGCTCGGACCCTGGCCCCGGCAGCGCATCCGCAACGTGTTGGACAACATCAACGAACCCGCCGTCGCCGCCAACCGCCTGCTGCAAGGCAGGCCGGTCGCGGCCGCCACGTCCTTCATGCGGTTCGTGCTCAACTCCACCCTGGGGGTGGGCGGGCTGTTCGACCTGGAACCGATCGGCGGGCCGCCGAGGCAGGTGGCCGATCTCGGCCAGACCCTGGCGGTCTGGGGGCTCGGCGACGGTCCCTACCTGATGCTGCCCGTGGTCGGCCCGTCCAATCCGCGCGAGCTCACCGGGATGATCGGCAACGGCTTCCTCAACCCGCTCGGCTACCCGAGCCCCTTCCTGACCGCCATCGGCCGCGGCGTGGCCGAAGGCCTGGACGAGAGGGAGCGCAACATCGAGGCCATCGAGGAGCTGCGCTCGGGGTCGATCGACCCCTATGCACGGCTTCGCAGCCTCTGGCGGCAACACCGCGATGCCGAGCTGGGCCGCACTAGCGTGGCCGAGCCCGACGTGCTGGAGGATCCGGGGGAGGCGGCCCCGGCCGTTGGGGTGCCGCTGGCCGCGGCGCCGCAGCCGGTGGCCCGCCCGCCGCGCACGGCCCGCAGGCCGGCGGTGCACCAGCACCGCAAATGGGCGACCCGGAAGAAGCCGGCGGTTCGCGTCGCAACGACGCGCCCGGCAACCCGGCCCACGCTATGACCCGGGCCGGGTCCAGGCGCCGCCGGCCCCTCGCGGGGACGGCTTGAGAGGGGCGATGCCCCTCTCAATGCCTGCTCAGGCGTAGCGCCGGCCGGCCACCTGGCTGCGGGTGCCGATCCGGGCACCGAGCACCGCGGCCACCGCACCCAGCAGCATCGCCGCGAAGATCCAGTAGGCCGCGACCGCGCCGGCCGTCGCCGTGGCATCGGCCGCCTCGCGGGCGCGCCGCTCGACCTCCTGCGCCGTCTGGGTGGCCTGCTGCTCCACCTGCTGCAGGCGGCGCTGAGCTTCCTCAGGGGCGATGTTGTACTCGGCGGCCACCAGCCGGCCGAGCCGCTCGCGGTCGCCCTGGGCCAGGTCGCCGTCGGTCACCCGGCGCGTCAGCAGCTTTGCGATCTCGGCATTGCGCTGGTCGCTGCTCATCTGCCCCGGGTCACCGCCGGTGCGCAGCGCCGTCTGGGCGCGCTCCACCAGCGCCTTGGGGTCGACCTGCTGCGCCAGCTGCGACGCCGGGCCCGAGGCCGCGGAGGCCGCACTGCCGGCGCCCTGCGCCAGGCCGCCGAGCAGGGAAGCGCCACCCTGCGCCGCGGTGCTCGCGGTGCCGGCGATGACGTTGCCCAGCAGCACGGCCGAGACCAGGAAGCCGATCGCCCAGACCGACAGGCCGTGCAGCACGCTGTCGGTGCTGTCGGCGGTGCCGGACAGCCGCGCCGCGACATAGCCGCCGACGGCGAGGCCGATCAGGTTGGCGACCAGCAGCCAGATGCCGGCGCCGATGCCGAAGCTGGAGGCGCCCGGGGTGGCGGCGGCGGTGGCATCCACCGTGCTGGCGCCGATCGCGACGCCGAGGATGTTGAGCATGGTGCCGACCGCGACGGCGACCACGCCGCCGGCGAGGACCGCACCCCAGGAGATGCGAGGCGGCAGCGCCGGGGCCCCCTCCGGGGTGACGGTGCCGTAGGTGGCGCCTGTTGCCTGACTTTGCATGTGAACTGCGTCCCAGTTTTTCTAAGCCCGGTGAACGCCACGCCGCGGAAGCAGTTCGATGCGTCGGCATCCGCAGCCGCTGCCATGGCAAGCCGGCCACGCTGTGGCCCTTCGGCACATCCGGCGTTGATTCCGCCTTGCCCGCGCCACAAGCGGGGTCCACATCCCAGGACCTTCCCAGCCCGCTCCCCAGCCGGAACATCCGATGCAGGTCTATCTGCCGATCGCCGAGATGTCGGTGGATGCCTTCTTGCTGGTGGGCATCGGCTTCGGCGTGGGCTGGCTGTCCGGCCTGTTCGGCGTCGGCGGCGGCTTCCTGCTGACCCCGCTGTTGATCCTGATCGGCATCCCCTCCCCGGTCGCGGTTGCCTCGGGCGCCAACCAGACGCTGGGCGCCTCGGTCTCCGGCCTGATCGCGCAGTGGCGACGCGGCAACGTGGACGCCAAGATGGGCGGGGTGTTGCTGGCGGGGGGCTTCCTGGGGTCCTTCGCCGGGGTTCAGTTGTTCGCCCTGCTGCGGCGGGTCGGCCAGGTCGACCTGGCGGTGTCGCTGTTCTACGTGGTGGTGCTGGGCACCGTCGGCGCGCTGATGGTGATGGAGAGCGTCCGCGCCATCCTGCGCCGCCGCGGCGCCGTCCGGCGCAAGCTGCACGAGCATACCTGGGCGCATGGCCTGCCGCTGAAGATGCGGTTCCGCAAGTCGCGTCTCTACATCTCCGTCATCCCGCCGGCGCTGGTCGGCTTCGCCATCGGCGTGCTCTCGGCGGTGATGGGCGTCGGCGGCGGCTTCATGCTGGTGCCGGCGATGATCTACCTGCTGGGCATGCCGACCTCGGTGGTGATCGGCACCTCGCTGTTCCAGGTGGTCTTCGTCGCCGCCAACGTGACCCTGCTGCAGGCGGTCCAGCTCGGCACCGTCGACATCCTGCTGACCATGCTGCTGCTGGTCGGCGGCGTCGCCGGGGCGCAATTCGGCGCCGCCATGGGGACCAAGCTGAAGGGGGAGGAGACCCGGGCGCTGCTCGGGCTGCTGGTGCTGGGCGTGGCGCTCAGCCTGCTCTGGGGCCTGCTGCGGCCGCCGGAAAACCTGTTCAGCGCCGGGCCGGCGCTCTGATGCGTCGCTGGCTCCTGGTCCTGCTGTTGCTGCTGCCGGGCGCCGCGCGGGCGCAGGAGGTGCCGCTGGTCGCCGCGCTGTCGCGCACCGACATCGAGGTCACCACCGGCTTCACCGGCGCCTCCCTGGTGGTCTTCGGCAGCACCGAACAGCCGATCGGCCCGGGCGGCGACGAGGTGCTGGTGATCGCCCGCGGCCCGACCCGGCCGGTGGTGGTGCGCCGCAAGGTCGCGGTCGCCGGGGTCGTCTGGGTGAACGGCCCGGCCGCCCGGTTCCCGCAGGTGCCGGGCTACTACGTGATCTCCGGCAGCCGCCCGGCCTGGCAGATCCTGCCGGAGGAGGAGCGGCAGCGGCACGAGCTCGGCCTCGACAGCCTGCCGCTGGCCAGCACCGGGGCGCGGTCGCCGGCCTTCCGCGCCGCGCTGCTGGACCTCGAGCGCCGCTCCGGCCTGTGGCTGGAGGATTCCGAGCCGGTGGAGATCGCAGGCTCCCGGCTGTTCCATGTCCGGCTGCCGCTGCCGGCGGCGGTGTCGACCGGGGACTACCGGGTGGAGGTGCTGCTGGTGCGGTCCCGCCGGATCGTAGCGCGGCAGGAGCTGGCCTTCCGGGTCGACCGGGTCGGCACGGCGGACCGCATCGCGACCGTCGCGCAAAGCCAGCCCTTGCTATACGGTCTGGCCTGCATCGCCGCCGCCGCCCTGGCCGGGTGGCTGGGCAGCGTGCTGTTCCGGAGGGGCTGATGGCCGAGACGGCGGCGGAGCAGGCGGCGACCGCGAAGCGGGACCGCGTCTTCCTGGTGGTGGTGGACGACAGCACCGAGCGCGACCTGGCGCTGAAATACGCCTGCCTGCGCGCCCGCAACGGCGGCGGCAGGGTCGCCCTGCTGCGGGTGATCGAGCCCGTCGGCATGGTCGAATGGGCCGGCGTCGGCGTGCTGATGGCCGAGGAGCGGCGCGAGGAGGCGGAGAAGCTGCTCTCCGGCCTCGGCGCCCAGGTGCAGGAGATCACCGGCGGCCTGCCGATCCTGCTGATCCGGGAAGGCGACGCACGCGACGAATTGCTGGCGCTGCTGGAGGAAGACCCGCGGATCTCGATCCTGATCCTGGCCTCGGCGCCGAGCGGCGGCGGGCCGGGGCCGCTGATCTCGGCGCTGACCGGGCGCTATGCCAACCGGGTGCGGGTGCCGATGACGATCGTGCCGGGAGGCCTCGACGACAAGGAGCTGGAGCGGGTCACCTAGGACGCGGGGCCGCCCCGCGAGGCAGGCGCCTTGCACCCGGCGCGATAACCGACCAATTTGGTCCGGATAGATCAACGCCAGGACTCCGCGCCATGTTCATCGAGACCGAAGGCACGCCGAACCCCGCCACCCTGAAATTCCTGCCCGGCCGGGAGGTCATGGGCGACCGCGGCACCGCCGACTTCGCCAATGCCGACACCGCCGCCCGCAGCCCGCTCGCCGCCCGCATCTTCGCCCTGCCCGGCGTGGCGCGGGTCTTCCTCGGCAGCGACTTCGTCACGGTGACCGAGGACGGCGAGAATGGCTGGCTCGGGCTCCGCGCCCAGGTGCTGTCGGCCATCATGGACCATTTCGTCGCCGGCCTGCCGGTGCTGGAAGGCGCGGGGGAGGACGGCGAGGACGACTTCGACCCGGCCGATGCCGAGGTGGTGGAGCAGATCAAGGAACTGCTCGACACCCGGGTCCGCCCGGCGGTGGCCGGCGACGGCGGCGACATCGTCTTCCGCGGCTTCCGCGAGGGCGTGGTGAAGCTGCATCTGCAGGGGGCGTGCTCCGGCTGCCCGTCGTCCCGCGCCACGCTGAAGCACGGCGTCGAGAACATGCTGAAGCACTACGTGCCGGAAGTGGTGGCGGTGGAGCAGGTGGACGCCTGATCCCATGGCTGGCGCCCGGCGTCCCGGGCAGGCTATCCGCCCGGGACCGAGGAGGCCCGCATGACCACCGACCCCGCGACTCTTGACGCCACGGCGCTCGACCAGCTCTTCCGCACCGCGCATACCGCCTATGCCTGGGCCGACCGGCCGGTGCCAGACACCAAGCTGCAGGAGGTCTACGACCTGCTGAAATGGGCGCCGACCAGCGCCAACACCTCGCCCGCCCGCTTCGTCTTCATCCGCACCCTGGAGGGCAAGGAGAAGCTGAAGCCGGCGCTGTCGGCCGGCAATGTCGAGCGCACCATGCGCGCCCCGGTCACCGTCATCGTCGCGCAGGACAGCCGCTTCTACGACGAGCTGCCGAAGCTCCATCCGCAGGCCGATGCCAAGAGCTGGTTCGCCGACAATTGGTCGCTCGCCGACCAGACCGCGACGCGCAACGCCACGCTGCAGGGCGCCTACCTGATCCTGGCGGCGCGGGCGGTCGGGCTGGATGCCGGGCCGATGAGCGGCTTCGACAACTGGAAGGTGGACGAGGCCTTCCTGTCCGGAACCAATTGGAAGTCGAACTTCCTGGTCAACCTGGGCCATGCCGACCCGGCCGGGCAGCAGCCGCGGGCGCCGCGGCTGTCCTTCGACGAGGCCTGCCGGCTTGAATAGCGCCGGTTCAGGCCGCCGCCTGGCCCGCCATCGCGTCCAGCCGGTAGCCGCCGCCCTCGGTCAGCAGCAGCCGGGCATTGCCCGGATCTGGTTCGATCTTCTGCCGCAGCCGGTAGATATGGGTCTCCAGCGTATGGGTGGTGACCGCGCTGTTGTAGCCCCAGACCTCGTTCAGCAGGACCTGCCGGCCGACCGGCCTTCCGCCGGCGCGGTACAGGTACTTCAGGATCGCGCTTTCCTTTTCCGTCAGCCGGATCTTCCGGTTGCGGGCGGCCTCCATCAGCAGCTTGGCCGAGGGGCGGAAGGAATAGGGGCCGACCATGAACACCGCGTCCTCAGAGTTGTCGAAGACCCGCAGCTGGGCGCGCAGGCGCGCCAGCAGCTCGTTCAGCCGGAAGGGCTTGGCGATGTAGTCGTTGGCGCCGGCATCGAGGCCACGGACGACATCCTGTTCGGCATCCGCGCCGGTCAGCATGATGATCGGGATCTTGAGGCCCTGGCGACGCAGCCGGGCGCACAGTTCCCGCCCGTCGCCGTCGGGCAGGCCGATATCCAGCAGGACGGCGTCGAACCGGCTGTTCACCCCGGTCAGCACCTGCTCGGCCTCGGAGGCGGTGCCCGCCTCCTCCGGCGCGAACTCGCCTTCCAGGGACAATTGCTCGCAGAGCGTCGCGCGCAGCGCGGCGTCGTCGTCGACTATCAGCACGGGGCGTGGACCGGCCATGCCTTCTCCCAGTTACGTCAGTTGTTCAGTTCGACGCACCTAGCCTGGGTCGATGGCGAAGCTATGGCGCCGTTGTCAAGTTTTAGATGGCCCTTCTATCCCGTTTCGCGCAAGCGGCAGAGAGAAATGGAATATTTCGTTCACCCTCCTGTCAGCCGCCGCTTCGGTGCCACATTCCCCAGGCGCCATGCGCAGACCATGGACCTACAGTCGTGAACATGACCACCCCCGTACCCTCGGATACAGATCTGGTTGCATCCATGGCGGGCCCGGATGCCGTGGCGCTTGCCCTGCGCGCGGTGCACCGCGCCGCGTCGGACCTGCGCCGGGGCACGCCCGTCCTGCTGCGCGGGGCCGGGGAGATGTTGCTGCTTGCAGCGGCGGAGACGGTCGGCGCCCAGGGCCTCGCGACCCTCGCGACGCTCGCCCGCACCCCGCCGGTCCTGTTGCTCGCCCCCAGCCGCGCCGCCGTGGTGGCCCCCTTCGCCGGCCTCCGCTCGGAGGAAGCCGCGGTGGCGCTGCGCCTGCCGCCTGCGCTGTTCACGCCCGAGGCGCTGCGCAGCCTGGCAGATCCCACTGCCGCGACCCTGCTGCCCGAGGGCACCAGGCTGGACCGCCAGCCGGCCCCCGCCTTGGCCGGCGCCGCCCTGGCCCTGGGCAAGCTGGGCCGGCTGCTGCCCGCCCTGGTCGCCGCCCCGGTGAAGGACGCCCCCGGCCTGCTGCGGCACGACCTGCTGACGGTGGAGGCCGAGCAGGTCCTCGCCTATCCGGCCGGCGCCGCCGCCAGCCTGCGCCGGGTGGCCGAAGCCGCGGTGCCGCTGGAAGCCGCGCCGGATGCCCGGGTCATCGCCTTCCGCGCCGCCGATGGCGGGATCGAGCACCTGGCCATCCTGATCGGCCGGCCGGAGGAAGCACTGCCCGGCGCCGCCGCGCCGCTCGCCCGGATGCATTCCGAATGCTTCACCGGCGACCTGCTGGGCTCGCTGCGCTGCGACTGCGGGCCGCAATTGCAGGGCGCCATCCGCCGCATGGCGGCCGAGGGGGCCGGCGTGCTGATCTACCTGGCGCAGGAAGGCCGGGGCATCGGCCTGGTCAACAAGCTGCGCGCCTATGCGCTGCAGGATACCGGGCTGGACACGCTGGACGCCAACCGCGCGCTGGGTTGGGGCGCGGATGAGCGCAATTTCCTGGTCGCCGCCACCATGCTGCAGCAGCTGGGGATCGAGCGCGTCCGGCTGCTGACCAACAACCCGGAGAAGCTGGCGGCGCTGGCCGCCTGCGGCATCGGGGTGGAGGGGCGGGTGCAGCATTCCTACCCCGGCAACGGGGTGAACGACGGCTACCTGGAGACCAAGGCGCGCCGCTTCGGCCATCTGTTGGCCTGATGCGACCCGATCCTGGCCAGGCCACGGTCGGGCCGGACCGCATCCTCCGGCTGGGCCCGCATGCCTGGCGCTGCGCCCTCGGCAAGGGCGGCATCAGCGCCCGGAAGCAGGAGGGCGACGGGGCGACCCCGGCCGGGCTGTTGCCGCTGCGGCGGGTCTTCTACCGTGCCGACCGCGTCGCCGCCCCGGCCTGCCGGGTGCCGGTCGAGCCGCTCTCGCCGGCGGATGGCTGGTGCGACGACCCCGCCGACCGGGCCTACAACCAGCGGGTCCGGCTGCCCTACGACGCGCGGCACGAGCATCTGTGGCGCGAGGACAGCCTCTATGACCTGGTCGGGGTGCTCGGCTGGAACGACGCGCCGGTGGTGCGCGGCCGCGGCAGCGCGATCTTCGTGCATCTCGCCCGGCCCGACCTGGCGCCGACCGAAGGCTGCGTGGCGCTGGCCGAGCGCGACCTGCGGGCGGCGCTGGCGGCGGGGCTGACGGGGATCGAGGTGCGGCTGGCCTGAGAAAGGAAGCTTGGGGAGGAAAAGTATTCCCTCCCCGTTGGACGCATGCGTCCAACCCCATCCTTCCTTTTCGTGGGCTTGGCATTCGCCGCGCGGCAGGTGCCAACGCCCAGAAACAGAGGAGGGTCCAGGGAGGATACCTCCTCCCTGGCCTCTACCCCCGCGCCCCGAAGATCGCCGACCCAACCCTGACATGCGTCGCGCCGCAGCCGATCGCCGCCTCGAAATCCCCGCTCATGCCCATCGAGACCACCGCCAGCCCGTGCCTCGCGGCGCGCCCCGCCAGCCAGTCGAAATGCCGCCGCGGGTCGCCCTCGGCCGGCGGGATGCACATCAGCCCGGTCACCGGCAGGCCCAGCGCCGCGCACTCGGCCAGGAAGGCGTCCGTGTCGGCGGGCAGGATGCCGGCCTTCTGCGGCTCCTCCCCCACATTCACCTGCACCAGGCAGTCGGGCCGGCGGCCCTCCCGCGCCATGGCCTCGGCCAGGGCGGTGGCCAGCTTCGGCCGGTCCAGGCTTTCGATCACGTCCGCCAGCCGCACCGCGTCGCGCGCCTTGTTGGTCTGCAGCGCGCCGATGACATGCAGGCGCAGGTCGGGCCAGGCGGGGCGGAGGGCGGGGAATTTGCCATCCGCCTCCTGCACCCGGTTCTCCCCGAAGCAGCGCTGCCCGGCGGCGAGCGCGGCCTCGACCGCCGCGGCCGGATGGGTCTTGGACACGGCGACCAGGGTCACCGACCCGGCCGGGCGGTTGGCGCGGGCGGTGGCCTCGGCGATCCTGGCGCGGATCTGGGCGAGGTTGTGGACGATGTCATCGGCTTGGGTCATGCGATGCGGACGCTAGAGGCGCTGGCGCGCCGGCTCAAGCCGCGCGGGGTGCCGAAGCTTTTCCTGCTGTCCGACCCCGCCCGGCTGCCCGACCCGCGCGCTGCCGCGGCGCGGCTGCCGCCCGGCGCCGCGGTGCTGGCGCGCGGCCTGGCGCCGGCGGTGCTCGCCGGGCTGGCGGCGATCGTCCGGCGGCGGCGGTTGCTGCTGCTGGTGGCCGGCGACGGGCGGCTGGCGCTGCGGCACGGCGCCGGCCTGCATGTGCCGGACCGCCGGACGAGCGCGGCCCTGTTGCCCTTCCTGCTGGCCCGCCAGCGGCGGCCGCTGCTGCTGACCGTGGCGGCGCATGGCCGGGCCGGGCTGGCCCGGGCGCGGCGGCTCGGCGCCGATGCGGTGCTGCTGTCGCCGGTCTTCCCCACCGCCAGCCATCCGGGCGCCGCGACGCTTGGCCCATTGCGCTGGGCCGCGCTGGCGGCGCGGGCGGGGCGGCCGGTGGTGGCGCTGGGCGGCGTCGGGGTGGCGAATGCCGGCCGGCTGCCACGCCGGGCGGCGGGGTTCGCGGCGATTTCCGGATTTGGCCACCCGCCTGGCGCGTAACTCGGTTGCGTCACCCGCATGTGGCGAAGCGGCCACAGTGTTTCAGGGATGTCGCGGTCCCGCCACGCAGGCGGTTGCCGGGGTTTGTTCCGCTGCACCATAGTCCACCGGGGCCCGGGTGCATCCGGCGTTGGCGCGAGCCACCGTGGGCGCAGGTTTCCTGCCAGGGGGGCGGGCGGGTCAAGGGAACAGCCGGGCGCGTCCGGCGCGTGAGGAGGATTGAGATGCGTAAGATTCTGCTGGGTACGACCGCGGTGGTCGGCGCGGCGCTCCTGGCCCCGTCCTTCGCGGCGGCGCAGGAAGCCCCGACCGTCCGGATCGGCGGCTTCTTCCGGGCGTATTACGGCTACACGCAGCAGTCCGGCCGTAACTCGACGGTTCCGTCGACGCTTACGACGACGGGCGGCGGCGCCACCAACAACCTGCCGCCCGACAGCACCGGCAGCATCGCCCGGCTGGACAAGAACGACTTCAGCACCGACGCCGAAGTGCATGTCTTCGTCAACGGCAAGACCGCCAACGGCATGTCCTACGGCGCCGTGATCGAGATCGGCTTCAACCAGCAGGAAGGCCGCAACTTCGTCCAGCAGCGCGCCAGCACCGGCAAGACCACTGCCTCAATCGACGAATACTACGCCTTCGTCGCCTCGCCGAAGTATGGCCAGATCCGCTTCGGTGACGAGGACGGACCGGTCGGCGGCCTGATGAACTCGGGCGTCATCACCAACTTCGGCACCGGCGGCGTGTACGGCGACCGCGAGTCCTTCGTGACCCGCCAGTCGAACGACCGCACGACGACCTCGCCGGGTGCCCTCGGCGACTCGACGAAGATCATCTACCTGTCGCCGCAGTTCTTCGGCTTCGACTTCGGTGGCTCCTTCGCGCTGAACTACAACGAAGGCGAGGACACCGGCTGCTCGACCAACCAGTCCAGCGGTTTCTGCGACAGCTCCTACGCCTTCACCGGCGCCTCGGCCAACGGCATCGCCTTCGCCGGCCCGAACCAGGCGGTCCGCCGCAATGAATACCAGGCGGCGGCCCGTTGGCGCGGCAGCCTGGCCGGCGTCGGCCTGTCCGTCACCGGCGGCTATGTCGGCTCCACCGCGGCCCGCGAGCTGACGGTGCAGGGCACCCAGGCCCGCGTCTTCAACAACCTGAACGTCTACCAGATCGGTGCGCAGGCCACCGCCTACGGCTTCACCGCCGGCGCGCAGTACGAGCACGGCGACAGCAACTTCTTCTGGGGCAACACCCTCCGCGGTGACCGTCCCATGGACCAGATCTTCGCTGGCGCCAGCTACACCGCGGGTCCGTTCACCTTCGGCGGCAACTACGTGATGCAGACGGTCGAAGGCAATAGCCGCAGCTCGTTCAGCGCGGCTTCCGCCAATGCCGGCAGCCGGACCGGCCTGGTCGCCAACACCGCGGCGCCCGGTTCGGGTGGCTTCGGTGCGGGCCTGATGCGCCGCCTCGGCTACGGCTTCGGCGCCAACTACCGCCTGGCTCCGGGCATGGACATCGTCGCCGAGTACAGCAGCTACACGGTGGCCGAGCGTGGCCGCGACCTCGACCCCAGCAACCCGGGCACGCAGGACAAGGCCACCGCGAAGGTCTTCATCCTGGGCACCCGTATCGCCTTCTGATTGGCCGGGTCTTCGGACCCAGCCACGCGAAGGGGGGCGGCGGAGCAATCCGCCGCCCCTTCTCTGTGTTTATGTTCAGGCAAGGTTCACGCCGGCAATTGGGGCTTGATCAGTGCCGGGACTTGCCCATAGTGCGCCGGCCATGAAACCTTTCCTCGCCGTCGTCGCAACCGCCCTTCCGCTGCTTGCAGCCTGCGGCGATTCCAACCAGCGCCTCGTCAGCAACGACGAATACGGCGATTATCGCGGCAACGTGGCACGCAACCGGCCGCAGGGCGCCAGTGCCGGCATCGTCGTCTTTGGCGTGGACAAGGACCGGGAGGCGCGGGAGGCCGCGGCCGGTGGCGGCGCCGGGCTCTCGGTGAACGCCTATCTCTGGCGCGCCACGCTGGATACCCTGTCCTTCATGCCGCTGGCCTCGGCCGACCCCTTCGGCGGCACCATCATCACCGACTGGTACACCCCGGCCGGCGCCACCAACGAACGCTTCCGCGCCCAGGCCTATGTGCTCGGCCGGCAGCTGCGGTCGGACGGGGTGAAGGTGCAGCTGTTCCGCCAGACCCTGGAACGCGGCCAGTGGATCGACAGCCCGGTTTCCGCCTCGACCAATGCGGACATGGAGGACAAGGTCCTCGCCCGGGCGCGCGAGCTGCGGAGCCAGTCGGCCGCGCGCTGAACCAGGCGACAGAACCGCCCAATCGGAAGGCCGGGGCCCTGCCCGGCCTTTTGCATTTCAGGCCATGCCGGCCCGGCTACAGCAGGCCGAGCGCGCGCAATTCCTGCCGCAGCCGCTCCGGCAGCGCCTCGATCCCCTCGGCCTCACCGCCGGCGGCGATGTCGGGCGGGGCAGCGGCGGGGTCCAGGTAGCGCCAGCCCTGGAAAGGCCGGGTCTGCCGCGCCGCCACCGGGACCAGGACGGGGTCCAGCACCAGCCCGGCGCAGGCGCTGCCGTCGTCCCAGGCCTCGGCGCGGATGTCGATGATGCGCTGGCGGACCTGCAGGAAGCCGGCGACCACCCAGTAGATCGAGCCGCCCTCCAGGATCTCCGCCGCGCGTTTCGGTACCATGCGGGTCTGGTGCCGCAACGGCGGGTCGACCACGGCACGGCGGGCCTGGATGTCGCGCAGCTGGCCGACATCCTTCGGGCCGACCGACAGTTTGATGAGGTGAAGCACGCCACCGATGTACCCCCTGGCGCGCGGTCCGCAAGGTGGCGCGGCGAATCCTGCAGGGGCCGGAAGACCTGGAGGGAATGTCTTCCCCTCCGATATCCCTCCATGTCTTGTTCAGGGCTGGCAGCGGCCACGTGGCAGGTGCCAGCCCCGAAAAACGGAGGAGGTATCGGCTCTGGCCTTGCCTCACCGCCGCCCGGCGATCTCCAGCCCGTTGCTGCCCGGCGGCACGGGGCTCATGGCCGGGCCGCGGCCTGCCTCGCAGCCGTCCGTCACCGGACGCCAGTCATTGGTGCGGCACTGCTTGCCGCGGCTGCAGTAGCCGACGATCTGCGCCTCCTCGTTCACCAGGGTGCCGACGGAGCAGGGGCGCTGCAGCAGCGCCGGATGGACGCGCAGTTCCTCCCAGCTCAGCGCCTGGCCGGACAGCGAGACGACCCGCACCGCCTGCAGGTCGAGCTCCGCCTGGGTGGGTGCAGGGGCGGGCTCGGTGCAGCCGAACAGCATGGGAAGCAACAGAAAAGGGGCGAAACGCATGACAGAACCTCCACCAAGAGGCTAATGCCGGTGCCGTCGCCGATCCTGGAACGAGACCGCGAGCGCACCGGAATGCGCGTCACATCCGGTTGGGTGGCCGCTCAGCCGCCACCGCAGGCGGCCCGCCGCACCCCGCGCGGGGCCGCCGCCTCGGGCGCCTGCACCAGGCTGATCAGGCAGCCGGCATAGGTCAGGGCGAAGCGCAGGTCGTTCGCCCCGCCATGGCCGCGCAGCGGCGGCATGGGCCAGAGGGCGAGGGTCGGGACGCTCCGCTCGCCGGCCTTGGCCTCTAGCATCGCCACGCGGCGCTCGGGGTCGGGGTCGAAGTCGTCGCCTTCGAAGAAGACCAGCGCGAGCCGCGGCCCGCCGGCCGGGACGCCTGCCAGTAGCCGGCGGAAATCGTCGACGGCGGCGCCCAGGTTGTTGCCGCGGCCGGCCTCGCCATGCGCCGCCGGGGCGGTGGCGATCACCGCCTCGACCAGGTCCGGCGCCTCGCTGGCCGCCATGATGGCCTGCCAGCCGCCGCGCGACTGGCCGCCCAGCAGGATGCGCCGGTAGCCGGCCTGGCGCAGCGCCGGCAGGCCGGCGACGAGCCGCGGCAGGCTGGCATAGAGGCCATCATCGCCTGGGTGCCGGTCGAAGCGCAGCACGTCCCAGCCGTTGTCGTTCAGCAGGGAGACGAAGGGCGGGGTCGAGGCGGCGCGGTAGTCGCGCTCCGGCCCGCCATAGCCATGGCCCCAGACCAGCACCCCGCGCGCCGCCTGCGGGCCGCGGCGGAGCAGCATCGGGGCCCAGCGGAAGGGGCCGATCCCGCCCTCCACCGCGGCGATGGCGGGGCCGCCGGGGCGGCCGGCATTCTGCGCCAGGATACGGCATTCGGCCTGGAGCTGGGCCAGCGAGCGCTGGCAGTTGGCCAGCGCCGCCGCCTCTGCCGCGGCGAGGGAGGTGGCGCTGCCGGCATAGCCCCAGGCGGACCGGCCGGCGGGGTCGCGCGCCAGGGCGAAGGCCGCGTTCGGCATGACGCCGCGATAGGCCAGGCGGAAGGCGGCGGCGGCGGCGAGCGAGGGGTTGGGGGCGCCGAGCGCGGTGACGGAGAAGACCTCGCGATAGGCGCTCTCCTCCGGCGTGGGCTGGGCCTGGGCGGTGCCGCGCAGGACGGCCAGCAGCAGCAGGAAAAACAGACCTCGGCGCATACCGGCCCCGTGACGAAACGCCGGACCATGCCCCGCGCCAACGCCACCCGCAACGCCATAGGCTGCCGCGCACCCTTCCCGTTTGCCGGGCCACGGCTTATTCCCTTGGGCCAAAGCAGATACGATGGCCATGACCGACGCCAGCACCGTTTCCCACCCGGATCCCCGCCCGCAGGAGATCCGGCACGACTTCAAGCACGCCGAGCCGCGCTGGCAGGCGGAATGGGACAGCCGCGCCTGCTTCGCCGTGCCGGACGTTCCGCCGGCCGAGGCGAAGAAATATTATGTTCTTGAAATGTTCCCGTATCCCAGCGGGAAGATCCATATGGGGCATGTGCGCAACTATACGCTGGGCGACGTGGTCGCGCGCTACAAGCGGGCGCGCGGGCATCTGGTGATGCACCCGATGGGCTGGGACGCGTTCGGGCTGCCGGCCGAGAACGCGGCGCGCGAGCGCGGCATCCATCCCGGCACCTGGACCTACCAGAACATCGCCAACATGCGCGCCGAGCTGAAGCGCATGGGCCTGTCGATCGAGTGGGCGCGGGAATTCGCCACCTGCGACGTCGAATACTACGGCCGGCAGCAGAAGCTGTTCCTGGATTTCTTCAAGGCCGGCCTGGTCGAACGCAAGGAGTCCTGGGTCAATTGGGACCCGGTGGACGGCACCGTGCTGGCGAACGAGCAGGTGATCGACGGCCGCGGCTGGCGCTCCGGCGCGCTGGTCGAGAAGAAGCAGCTCAGCCAGTGGTTCTTCAGCATCACCAAGTATGCGCCGGACCTGCTGGAGGCGCTGGGCAGGCTGGACCGCTGGCCCGAGCGCGTGAAGCTGATGCAGGGGAACTGGATCGGTCGCTCCGAGGGCGCGCGGGTGCGCTTCGCCCAGGTGGGCGGCGGCGAGGAAGTGGAGGTCTTCACCACGCGGCCGGATACGTTGTTCGGCATGAGCTTCCTGGCGGTTGCCGCCGAGCATCCGCTGGCCGCCGCCGCCGCGGCACGGGACCCGAAGGCGGCCGAGTTCGTCGCCGAATGCCGCCGCATGGGTACCTCGGAAGCGGCGATCGAGCAGGCGGAGAAGCGCGGCTACGACACGGGCTTCCGCGTCGCCCACCCCTTCATCGAGGGTGCCAGCTTCCCAGTCTGGATCGCCAATTTCGTGCTGATGGAATACGGCACCGGGGCGATCTTCGGCTGCCCGGCGCATGACGAGCGCGACTTCGAATTCGCCACCAAGTACGGGCTGGGCATCAAGCCGGTTGTGCTGCCGCCGGGCGCCGACCCGGCGAGCTTCGCGCTGGATGGCAAGCCGTACACGGACGACGGCACGATCTTCAATTCCGGCTTCCTGGATGGGCTGGATGTCGCCACCGCCAAGCGCCGCGCGATCGAGGCGCTGGAGGCCGGGGGGCAAGGCACCGGGGTGGTCAACTGGCGGCTGCGCGACTGGGGCGTCTCCCGCCAGCGCTACTGGGGCTGCCCGATCCCCTTCATCCATTGCGAGGCCTGCGGCGTGGTGCCGGTGCCGGACGACCAGCTGCCGGTGAAGCTGCCGGACGACGTGGATTTCTCGCAGCCGGGCAACCCGCTGGACCACCATCCGAGCTGGAAGCATGTCGCCTGCCCGTCCTGCGGCAAGCCGGCGCGGCGCGAGACCGACACCTGCGACACCTTCGTCGACAGTTCCTGGTACTTCGCGCGGTTCTGCTCGCCGCGGGCGGCGGAGCCGGTGACCAAGGCCGCGGTCGATGCCTGGCTGCCGGTGGACCAGTATATCGGCGGCATCGAGCACGCGATCCTGCACCTGCTGTACAGCCGCTTCTTCACCCGCGGCATGCGCGACACCGGGCACCTGGGCGTGGCGGAGCCCTTCGCCGGGCTCTTCACCCAGGGCATGGTGACGCACGAAAGCTACAAGGATCCTGAAGGCCGCTGGCTCTATCCGGAGGAAGTCGAATTCAGCCTGGGCGCCGACGGCAGCCGCAGCGCGGTGGTGAAGGGGGCGAACGCGCCCGTCACCATCGGCCGGGTCGAGGCGATGTCGAAGTCGAAGCGCAACACGGTCGACCCCGGCGCCATCATCGACAAGTACGGCGCCGATACCGCGCGCTGGTTCATCCTGTCCGACAACCCACCCGAGCGGGACATGGAATGGACCGAGGCCGGCGTCGCCGGCGCCTATCGCTTCACCCAGCGGATCTACCGGCTGGCCGCCTCGGCGCTGGGCAGCCTGCCGCCGGCCGGCAGCTCGGCCGAGGATGCCACCGGTGCGGCGCGGAAGCTGCGGCAGGTGACGCACCGGACCATCGCCGCGGTGACCGAGGCGCTGGACAGCTTCGCCTTCAACGTCGCGGTCGCCCGCATCCACGAATTCGCCAATGCGATCGGCGATGCGGGGGAAGGGATGGGGGCGGCGAAGCGCGAGGCGCTGGAGGCGATCGCCCGACTGGCCTCGCCGATGATGCCGCATCTGGCGGAGGAGCTGTGGTCGCTGCTGCGGCCCGGCGAAGCTGTGCTGGTGGCGCAGCTGCCATGGCTGGAGGCCGACCCGGCCCTGCTGCGGGCGGAGAGCCTCACCTTGGCGGTGCAGGTTCTCGGCAAGTTGCGCGGCACGATCGAGGTGCCGGTCGATGCGGATGAGGCTACCATCTTCGCATTGGCGGAGGCGGAGGAGAATGTGCAGCGAAGCATCGCCGGCAAGCCCATCAGGAAGCGCATCCATGTCCCGGGACGGGTCGTCAACTTTGTCGTCTAGGCGCGGCCTGCTCGGCCTCGGCCTGCTGGGGCTTTCGGGCTGCGGCTTCCGGCCCTTGTACGGGCCGGTGACCGCGGCCGATGGCAGCGAGTCCGACCTGGCGGACGAGCTCGCGGCGGTGCGGGTCGGGCCGATCTACGAGCGGACCGGGCAGCTGCTGCGGCGGAATCTGCAGCGGCGCCTGGAGGACAGCGCGCCGGGAACGCCGGCGCGGTACCAGCTCAATGTCTCCTATGTCCCGGGCGTGGAGGTGCTGGGCTATCGGCGGGACGGGACCATCACCCGCATCCGCTATACCTTCACCGGCAACTGGAATCTCGAGACGCTGTCGGTTCCGCCGCGGACGGTGGCGCGTTCGGCGATCCCCTACCGGACGATCGATTCCTTCAACATCCCGGACCTGCAGTTCTTCTCGGCCGACAGCGCCCGCGACGCGATGGAAAGCCGCGCCATGGACCAGATCGCCGAGGAGGTGACGCGGCAGGTCGTGATGGCACTGCGCCGCCAGAAGGAAGCCTCGGCGACGGGCTGACCGCATGGCCAAGCTCGATGCAAGGCGGATCGGCGCCTTCCTGGCCGATCCCGGCAACTGCCGCGTGGCGCTGCTGCACGGCGACGATCCCGGCCTCATCCGGGAGCGCTGCGAGGCGCTGATCCGTGTGGTCGCCGAGGGCGACGACCTGCGCCTGGTCGAGATCGGCAAGGAGATGCTGCGCGCGCCGGCGGTGCTGGCGAATGAGGCGGCGAGCTCGCCGCTGACCGGCGGGCGCGTACTGGTGCGCCTGCGCGATGCCGGGGACGGCAAGCAGGTGGCGGAAGCCGCCAAGGCTGCCCTGGCCGGGCCCGGGCCGGGGTTGGTCGTGATCGAGGCGCCGGAGCTGCGGACCAGTGCGGCGCTGTTCAAGGCGGTGGAGGCCTCGCCGGCCGGTGCGGTGATCGCCTGCTACCGGGAGCGGGGGTCGGAGCTCAGCGCCTCGATCGGGCGGATCCTGCAGGAACTGGGCGTGAGCGCCGAGCCGATCGCCATTGAATGGCTGGCGCAGCGCCTGGGCGAGGACCGGATGCTGCTGCGGCGGGAGCTGGAGAAGCTGGCGCTGTTCGTCGGGCAGGGCGGCAAGGTGACGCCGGAAGCCGCGGTGGCCTGCGTCGCGGAGGGCTCGGCGCTCGACCTGGAGGAGGCGCTGATGGCGGCGATGATGGGCGAGGTCGCGGTGGCCGACAAGGCACTGGACACCGCCTTCGCCGAGGGTGCCAATGCGGTGCAGGTAGTCCGCGCCGCCTTGCGGCATGTCCAGCGGCTGCATCTGGCGGCCTTGGCGGTGGCGGCCGGCGCGGCGCCCGGCGGCGCGCTGGATTCGCTTCGCCCGCCGGTCTTCTTCCGGCACAAGCCGGCGATGGAACGCGCCCTGCGCGTCTGGCGCCCGGAGACCCTGGAAGCTGCCGGTGCGGCCCTCCTGGAGGCCGAGCGCCGCACCAAGACAACCGGCCTGCCCGCCGCCACGATAGCCCGCGGCGTGGTCACCACCCTGGCGCGCCAGGCCGTCGCGCGGCGCTGAAAACCCACGGACATAGATGGGGGCCCGGGGAAAATACCTTCCCTCGGCCTTTCTCCTACTGCTGCAGCAGCCGGATCAGCCCATCGAGCTGGTCCAGATCCCGATAGGCGATCGAGACCTGCCCGCCTTTCCCCGCATGCCGGATGCTGACCTTCAGCCCGAGCCGGCCCGACAGGTCCCGCTCCAGCGCCACCGTCTCCGGTGCCTGGGCCGGCTTCGTAGAGGGATCGCGCGGCTTCTGCGAGGCGAGCTGCTCGGTCTGGCGAACATTCAGCCCGCGGTCGACCACCTGCAGGGCGAGGATCTCCGCATCCGGCGCGGTCAGCAGGGCACGGGCATGGCCGGCGGTCAGCGCACCGTCGCGGAGCAATTCCCGCACCCTGTCGGGCAAGGCCAGCAGGCGCAGGGTATTGGCCACATGGCTGCGGCTTTTCCCCACGGCCTGGCCGAGCTGGTCCTGGGTCAGGCCGAATTCGTCGATCAGGCGCCTAAGGCCTTCGGCTTCCTCCAGCGCATTGAGGTCCTGGCGCTGCAGGTTCTCAACCAGGGCAGCGGCCATGGCGGCGCGATCGTCGAGATTTCGGAGGAGGACAGGGACCTCGTGCAGCTGCGCAAGCTGGGCGGCACGCCAGCGGCGTTCACCGCCGATGATCTCGTACTCGCCGCGGGCACCGGGCTTTTCCCGCACCAGGATGGGCTGGAGGAGGCCGTGTTCCTTGATGCTGTCGGCCAGTTCCTGCAGCGGGCCGGGGTCGATCGGCCCGCGCGGCTGGAAGGGGCCGGGCCGCAGGGTCTCGATCGGCAAGGAGCGGACGCCTTCGTTGCTGGTGGGCGCGGAGGCCTCGCCCATCAACGCCGACAGGCCGCGGCCGAGGCGCATCGGCGCCTTCCTGGCGCCGCTCATGCGCGTTGCAGCCGGCGCAGCACTTCGGCACCGAGCGCGGCATAGGCCTGTGCCCCGGGCGAACGGGCATCGTAGAGGCTGACGGGGAGGCCGTGCGAGGGAGCCTCGGTCAGGCGGATATTCCGAGGGATCACGGTTTCGAACACCTTGTCCTTGAAGAAGCCACGCACATCCTGGGCAACGAGTTCGGACAGGTTGTTCCGCCGATCGTACATGGTCAGCAGGATGCCTTCCAGCGTCAGGCCGGGGTTGAGGGCACGCTTCACCCGCTCGATCGTCTGGGTAATCTGGCTGACGCCTTCGAGGGCAAAGAATTCGGTCTGCAGCGGCACCAGGACGCCATGGGCGGTCACCAAGGCGTTGAGGGTGAGCAGACCGAGGGAGGGCGGGCAGTCCAGCAGGATGAAGTCGAAGCTGCCGGTCAGCGCAGGATCGGCTTCGAAGGCTAGGCGCAGGCGATGCTCGCGCTGCTCCATCGCCACCAGCTCGACCTCGGCACCGGCCAGGTCAGCGTCGGCCGGGACGAGCTTGAGGTTGGGGACGGGGGTGGGAAGGATCAGCTCGGCCAGCGGGGTGCCGTCGACCAGCAGGGCATAGGTGCCGGCGCCGCGGCCGGCACGCTCGATGCCAAGGCCAGTGGAGGCATTTCCCTGAGGGTCGAGGTCGAGCAGCAGGACCTTGTGGTCCGCCGCAAGGACGGTGGCCAGGTTGATGGCGGTGGTGGTCTTGCCGACCCCGCCCTTCTGGTTGGCGAGGGCGATGACGCGGGGGCGGGCCCGATCAGGCATGGGAGCCGGCAGGACGAATCTCGCTGAGACGGAGGATGGTGGCGTCGGGGGCGGTTCGGCTGGGGAACCGCTCGGTACGCATGATCCAGGCGTCGGTGGCATCCGTCAATTCCTGCGCGGCCGTGCGGCCCTTGGGGAAGATGGCGACGCCGCCCGGTGCGAGGATGCGGTGGGCATGCGGCAGGAGGGCGGTGAGCGGAGCGAGGGCGCGGGCGGTCAGGATGCTGGCTTGGGGCAGGGTGGCAGCCTCGATGCGGATTGGGTGGATCTTGACGTGCGGCAGGCCGAGCACGCGGGCGGCTTCGATCAGGAAGACGGACTTGCGGCGGTCGGATTCGACCAGATGCGTCTCGCGCCCGGTGGTCAGCGCCAGTATCAGGCCGGGGAAGCCGGCGCCGGAACCAAGGTCGACCAGCGGACCTTCGCCGGCAGGGATCAGCGGCGTGAGCTGCAGCGAATCCAGCACATGACGCTGCCAGATGCTGGCCTCGTCCCGCTCCGAAATCAGGTTGATCCTGGCGTTCCAGCGCAGCAGCAGGGTGACGAATTCCCGCAACTGGCCCTCTGTTTCACGTGGAACATCGACATCGTCCGGTTTCACGTGAAACGCACCTCGGTCCGACGAAGATGAACGGCGAGTGCCGCAAGCGCCGCCGGGGTGATGCCGGGGATGCGGCCTGCGCTGCCCAACGTCGCGGGGCAGGCCTTGGCGAGGCGATGACGCATCTCGGTGGACAGGCCAGGGATGACGGTGAAATCCGTGGCGAGCGGGATCGTCAACCGCTCCTCACTCTCGAGCATACGAAGCGCGGCGGCCTGGCGTTCGAGGTAGGGGGCGTAGAGTGCCTGCGCTTCCAATTCCGCCCGGACCCGCGGCGGCAGGTCGCGCAGCCAGGGAAAAAGGCGGTCGGCGGCCTCCGGCGTCATGGCGGGGATCGCCAGCGCCTCCAGCACGCAACGCCAACGGCCGTCCTGGTTGATCTGGACGCCCCTGGTCGCATACCAGCTTGGCGAGCCGCCTTCGGCCCGGGCACGAGCAAGCGCATCCTCGAGGGTCGCGGCGAAGGCGCGGTGGGCCTGGGCGCGGTCGGCGCCGACGACGCCCCAGGCGATGCCCCTTTCGGTCAGGCGGAGGCCTGCATTGTCGGCCCGCAGCGCCAGTCGAAATTCCGACCGTGCAGTCAGCATGCGGTAGGGCTCGGTTACCCCCTGCAACACCAGGTCGTCGATCAGCACGCCCGTATAGGCCTCGCCACGGGTCAGCACCCGGTCAGGGGCGGCGCCACCGGCGCGCCGGGCGGCATTCAGCCCGGCCATCAGTCCTTGGGCGGCCGCCTCCTCGTAGCCCGTGGTGCCGTTGATCTGGCCGGCCAGGAACAGGCCCGGCGCCACCCGAACCTCCAGCGCCGGGGTCAGCGCGCGCGGGTCGACATGGTCATATTCGATGGCGTAGCCGGGCCGGATGATCCGCGCCCGCTCCAGTCCGGGGATGGAGGCGATCAGCGCCGCCTGCACCGCTTCCGGCAGGCTGGTGGAGATGCCGTTCGGGTAGACCGTGTCGTCGTCCAGCCCCTCGGGCTCCAGGAAGATCTGGTGCTGCTGGCGGTCGGCGAAGCGGACCACCTTATCTTCGATCGAAGGGCAGTAGCGCGGCCCGACACCCTCGATCCGCCCGCCATAGACCGCGGTCAGATGCAGGTTGGCGCGGATCAGGTCATGCGTCGCCGGCGTCGTCGCGGTGATGGCGCAGGGTACTTGGCGGTTGCCGATCCGCTCGGTCATCCAGGACAGCGGCTCGGGCGGGTCGTCGCCCGGCTGGGCTTCCAACACTGCCCAGTCGATCGTCCTGCCATCCAGCCGTGGCGGGGTGCCGGTCTTCAGCCGCGCGAGCGGCAGGCCGAGGCGGCGCAGCGTATCGGAAAGGCCAACCGAAGGCGCCTCGCCGACCCGTCCGGCCGGGATGCGGGTCTCGCCGATATGGATCATGCCGCGCAGGAAGGTGCCGGTGGTGATCACCACCGCGCCGGCGCCGATCAGCCGGCCGGTCGCAGTCATCACCCCGGAAACGCACCGGCCGGCACCAAGGATCAGGTCCTCGGCTGCGTCGGCCTCGATGTGCAGCCCCTCTGTCGCTCGCAGCAGCGCCTGCACGGCCTGACGGTACAGCTTGCGGTCGGCCTGCGCCCGCGGCCCGCGCACCGCCGGGCCCTTGCTGCGGTTGAGCAGCTTGAAGTGGATGCCGGCAGCGTCGGCGGCGCGGGCCATCAGCCCGTCCAGCGCATCGACCTCCCGCACGAGGTGGCCCTTGCCGACCCCGCCGATGGCCGGGTTGCAGGACATCTCGCCCAGGGTCTCGACCTTGTGGGTCAGCAGCAGGGTGCGGGCGCCGCAGCGGGCCGCCGCGGCCGCCGCCTCGCAGCCGGCATGGCCGCCGCCCACCACCACCACATCGAAGATCGCATCGTACATGCCGCGGGTATAGCCGACCCCGCCGCCGCGACGAAGCTACCCGACGCGGGATCCCAGCGCGTGCAGCCACATGTTCTGCGCGAAGCGCGGTGACTCGACCAAGTCCAGCGGGTCCACCTCGCCGTCGGCCACCACTCTGCGGAAGCGGGCCAGCATCGCCTCGTCCAGCACGGCGACCACGCCGCAGGTGATGGCGAAGCCGCAGACCCGGGCCAGCCGCGTCACCAGCACCGTGCCCGGCTCGGCCTGCTCGGCCAGCACCTCGTCCACCACCCAGGCCTCGCCGCCCAGCATGGCGTCCTCCAGGATAAAGCCGGCTTCGGGATGCGGCCCGAGGACCTGGAAGACCGAGAGCCAGGACCGGCTCAGCCCGTTCAGCACCAGCACCGCCTCGCCCGGCAGCCTTGCGTGCTGCTTGACCACCCGATCGATGGCGCGCGAGCGGCCCGGTGGTGCGGTGTAGATCGCCAGGTCGAAGGCGAAGGCCAAGTCCTCGTCCGAGGGCTGCGCCATCTCGTCCTCCACCGCGATGCCGAGCCGCTGAGCATGTTCCAGCAGCTTCGGCCGCGGCACCGCCTGCACGGCCAGTTCCTGGAAGCGCTGCCGCGCCTTGGCGCAGCGGCCGAAGAATTCGCGGAGTTCGTCTGCGCTCAGCGCCATGGCGTCATTTCCCGATGCAGAATTCGCCGAAGACCGCGTCCAGCACCACCTCCACCCCAACGCGTCCGGTGATGCGGCCGATCGCCCGCAGCGCCGCCCGCAGCGCCTCGGCACGCAGTTCCGGCAAGGCGGCGGTATCCAGTTCGGCCAGCCAGTCGGCGGCCTCCGCCAGGGCGGCGCGGTGGCGCGGGCGGGTGAGCATGACCTCGCCGGCGAAACCGGCCCGCGCCGCAGCCTCCTCCTCCAGCCGGTCGCGCAGCTTGTCCAGCCCGGCGCCGGTACGGACGGAGAGGCCAAGCGGCATCACGCCGCCGATCGCTGGCGGAGCCGGCGCCAGGTCCAGCTTGTTGGCCAGCACCAGCACGCCGGGCCGCACCCAGGCCAGGGTTTCCGCATCAGGAGTTGCGTCGGCGGCGAAGACCGCGATCACCAGGTCTGCCTCCTCCGCCCGGCGGTGGGCGCGGCGGACGCCTTCGGCCTCAATCTCGTCGGCGGCCGCGCGTAGCCCGGCGGTATCGGCCAGGGTCACCGGCACGCCGGCCAGGTTCAGCCGCACCTCCACCACGTCCCGCGTGGTGCCGGCGCGCGCCGAGACGATCGCCGCCTCCCGTCCCGCCAGGGCATTCAGCAGGGAGGATTTCCCGACATTCGGCGCGCCGAGGATGGCGACCAGCAGCCCCTCCCGCAAACGCTCGCCACGCCCGGCATCGGCCAAGTGGGCCACGATCTCGGCCCGCAGCGCCGCGCCGGCCAAGGCCACGGCATCATCGAGGCCGGCGGGCAGGTCCTCGTCCTCGAACTCGATGAAGGCCTCCTGCCGCGCCAGCAGGGCCGTCAGGCGAGTGGTCCAGCCGCCATACAGCGTGGCCAGCGCGCCGCCGGCCTGGCGCAGGGCCTGCCGACGCTGGGCGGCCGTCTCGGCGGCGATGAGGTCGGCGATGCCCTCGGCCTCCGTCAGGTCCATGCGGCCATGCAGGAAGGCACGACGGGTGAATTCGCCAGGCTCGGCCGGGCGGGCGCCGGCGGCGACCAAGGCCTCGGCCACGCCGGCGATGACGGCAGGGCCGCCGTGCAAATGGAGCTCGGCGCTGTCCTCTCCGGTATAGCTGGCCGGACCAGGGAACCAGAGCAGCAGGGCCTGGTCGAGCACCTCCGCCGTACGCGGGTCGCGCAGCCGCCGCAGGGAGGCATGGCGCGGCCGAGGCAGGGCGCCGGCAAGCGCCGTGACCACATCGGCGGTGCCCGGCCCGGAGATCCGCAGCAGCGCCACCGCGGCGCGGCCGGCGCCCGAGCCCAAGGCGAAGATCGTGGCGTCGGGCATGGATCAGCCCTTCGGCACGACATCCTTCTCGGTCAGCATCAGCCGCGGCACTCGGCCGCCGGCTTGCAGATGCGCCGCCAGGATCTCGTCCACATCGGCCGGCGTCTCCGGCCGGTACCAGACGCTTTCTGGGTAGATCACCAGGGTCGGGCCGAATTCGCAGCGGTCGAGGCACCCGGCCTGGTTGATCCGCACCCCCTCCAGCCCGAGCTCCTTCGCCCGCGCCTTCATGTAGTCCCGCAGCTTCTCCGACCCGCGCGCGGCGCAGGAGCCGCGCTTGTGGCCATCCGGCCTGCGGTTGCAGCAGACGAAGACATGGGCGCGGAAATAGGCCGGCGGATCGTCGGGAAGCGGGGCGTCGGACAAGGCATCTCTCCGCAGGGGGCCCGGTGGGAAGCCGGTCCCCCCCATGTAGCCATCCCGCCCCGGCGCGGCCAGGGTATCCCGAAGTCGCGGCCCTGGCGGGCCGGGTCAGTCCCCGAATTTCATTGAAAAGGCATGAATGTCTCCCGATGTCGCATCGGCTTGACGCCGGGCGGGCCCGGGTGTGCCATCCCTCCATCCCATGTCCTACCTGACCCTCCATTCCCCGCTCGGCGAGCTCACCGTCTTCGAGGAGGACGGCGCGATCGTCGCCCTCGATTTCGGTCGCGCCCATGCACCGCCCGGCCTGGCGCCGCCCAGCACGCTGCTGCGCGAAGCCGCGGCGCAGCTGCAGGACTATTTCGACGGCACGCGCACCGCCTTCGACCTGCCGCTGGCGCCGCAGGGCACCCTCTTCCGCCGACAGGTCTGGGATGCTCTGCGTCGTATTCCGCCCGGCGAGACGCGCAGCTATATCGACATCGCGCGCGAGGTCGGCTGCCGCTCGGCGCGCGCCATCGGCCAGGCCAATGGCAGCAACCCGATCCCGATCCTCATCCCCTGCCACCGCGTCGTCGCCGCCGATGGCTCGCTCGGCGGCTATTCGGGCGGCGAGGGTCCGGCTACGAAGCGTTATCTCCTCGCCCTCGAGGCCCGGTCCCGCCCGGCCGCCGGGTCGGGCGAGCTTTTCCTATTCCCGCCCGATGGCGGCCAACGCCGAGGAATCCCCCGATGAACCATGCCATCCGCGTCCACGAGACCGGCGGTCCCGAGAAGCTGGTCTGGGAGGAAGTCCCGAAGCCCGAGCCCAAGCCGGGCGAGGTCCTCATCGCCCAGAAGGCCGTCGGCCTGAACTACATCGACGTCTATTTTCGCACCGGCCTCTACAAGGCCCCGGCGCTGCCGGTGACGATCGGCATGGAAGGCGCCGGCGTGGTCGAAGCCGTGGGTGACGGCGTGACCGAATTCGCGGTCGGTGACCGCGTCGCCTATGCCGGCGCGCTCGGCGCCTATGCCGAATACCGCTGCGCCCCGGCCGACAAGCTGGTGAAGATGCCCGAGGGCATCAGCTTCGAGCAGGCCGCGGCGATGATGCTGCAGGGCATGACGGCGCAGTTCCTGGTCAAGCGCACCTACGCGATCAAGCCGGGCGAGACCATCCTCGTTCATGCCGCGGCCGGCGGCGTCGGCAGCATCCTGGTGCAATGGGCCAAGCACCTGGGTGCCACCGTCATCGGCGTGGTCTCGACGCCGGAGAAGGCGGCGCTGATCAAGAGCCTCGGCGCCGACCATGCGCTGCTGACCACCGACAACATCCCGGCCAGGGTCAAGGAGATCACCCAGGGCGCCATGCTGCCGGTGGTCTATGACAGCGTCGGCAAGGATACCTTCATCACCTCGCTCGACTGCCTGGCGCCGCGCGGCCTGATGATCACCTACGGCAATGCCTCCGGCCCCATCACCACCGATCTCGGCGTGCTGGCGGCCAAGGGCTCGCTCTACGTGACGCGGCCGACGCTGAACACCTACACCGCCAAGCGGGAAGACCTGGTGGCCACCGCGGCCGACCTTTTCGCCGTGGTGAAGTCCGGCGCGGTGAAGATCGCGGTGAACCAGACCTTCCCGCTGAAGGACGCCGCAGACGCACACCGCGCGCTGGAATCCCGGAAGACCACCGGCAGCACCGTGCTCATCCCGTAGGAAACGTTTTTGTGGGCACTCCGGCCGGATGAATTCCGGCCGGAATATTTCCTGTAGCATTCCGCGCCATGGACAGGCTGCAGCAGCTCCAGGTCTTCCGCCGCGTGGTGGAGACCGGCAACATCACCCGTGCCGCGCGCGACCTGGCGATGAGCCAGCCCAGCGTCTCCCGCATCGTCGGCGAGCTTGAACAGCGGCTCGGCGTGCCGCTGCTGCTGCGGTCGCCGCGTGGCCTGTCGGCGACCGAGGCGGGCACCGCTTTCCACCTCGACGCCGTCCGCATCCTCGATGCGCTGGAGGAGGCCGAGGCGGCAGCGCGCGGCCTGCAGGGCGCCCCGACCGGGCTGGTGCGGATCTCCTGCGTCGCCTCCTTCTACAATGCCGTGGTGATGCCCTGGCTGGCGCCCTTCCTGGCGACCCATCCCGGCCTGTCGGTCGAGGCGCGGCTGCAGTCCAAGACGGTCGACCTGGTCGAGGAGGGAATCGACATCGGCATCCGCATCGGCCCGATCCGTCAGCAATCGCTGATCGCGCGGCGCCTGGGGCGGGTGGATTTCGCGCTGTTCGCCGCACCGGCCTACTTGGCACGGGCCGGAATGCCGCAGACGCCCGATGAATTGGCGCACCATGAATTCTGCATCCTGCGCGGCGCCAGGCCGGGCGATCAATTGATGCTGGAAGGACCCGAGGGCGCCACGGCCTCGGTCACCATGCAGGGCCGGATCGCGGCGGATGCGATCGAGACGACCCAGATTGCGGCCGAAGCCGGGCTAGGCCTTGCCCTGCTGGCGCCCTGGGGGGTCATAAGCCAGGTGGCGACCGGGCGGCTGGTGCCGGTGCTGCCCGGCTGGCGGGCCGAGCCGCGCGAGGTCCACGCGGTCTGGCCCGGCGGCAGGGCGTTGTCGCGCCGGGTCCGCGCCGTGCTGGACCTGCTGGTGGACCGGGCGGCGGCGGAGCCGCGGCTCCGGGCCCGATAGGCTGGGCGGGTCAGCAGCCGGCTACCACTTCCGCCAGCGCGATGCCCCCAGGGCGTCCACCGCGACCCTCCTTGCCATGCGGCATCAGCGCAGCGACGGCCGGCGCCGGCCGTGGAAGCGCAGCGTCGGCAGGCTTGCGACCGCTATCCGGCATCGCAGGCGCAGCCCGCCTTGCCTCAAGGCCAGCCGGGCGGCTTGAGATGATAGCGGTAGCGATAGGCCTCCCGCAGGCCGAGGCGTTCCTGCAGCGCGCGGGAGGCGGTGTTCCCCGCCGCCACCTGCGCATAGAGCGTGCCGGCCCCGAACCCCCGTGCCCAATGTGCCGCGGCGCCGATGATCCGGGCGCCGAGGCCACGGCGGCGGAATTCCGACCGCGTCGCCAGGTCGAAGACGCCGCAATGTGGGCCATCGACGACGGCGAAGAGGCAGGCGGCGTCGACGCCGTCCTCGCGCAACACCAGCCAGGCGCCGCGGGCAGCCAGCAGGTCCGGGTTGCGCAGCTTCTCGGCCCGGCGGGTGGGGGTCTGGTACTCGGCGGTGGCGACCAGCGCCATCCAGGCCTCGCTCGGCCCGGCTTCGTCGCGCACCGCGGCATCGGCGCGGGCGACCGGGCCGAGCGGGCCGGCATAGACCACGCTTTCCTCCGTGTCCGGCGCATAGCCGCGGTCGCGCAGCAGCACCGCCAGCCCGGGCGGGTCGAGCGGGGTGGAGCGGAAGCGGCTGGCCAGGCCAAGGCGGTGGTAGGTCGCCTCAATCCGGCCGATGCGGTCGGCCAGGCCCGGGTCCGGCGCCGGATCCAACGAGCAACAGGCATTGGCCCGGCCGGTGCCGCCGAGGAAGGCCTTCAGCACGAAGGGGCCGTCGAAGGCCTGGCGCGGGGCGGGCAGGGCGGTGAGGCAGGCGCGTTCCAGCGCGGCGATGTCGGCCGGGCTATCCATGCGGCCAGCCCTCGGCGGCCAGGCGCTGCACGGCGTCGCGGTAGGTCACCTCGAACAACGCGTCCAGCGCCGGGTTGGCGCCCTTGGCGCCGGCGGCGACGCGGCCGGCCCAGCCGACATATTCCAGCCGCCGCGCATGGTCCCAACCCTTCGGCGGGCTGGCGGCGATGGCCCGCAGGTTGGAAATCTTGTCGGCCAGCTTGAGCTGCTTCGCCGCATCCGAGGCGTGGGGTGCGTGACGGACCTGCAGGCCCTTGCGGACCTCCTTCGGCAGTGACTTGTCGTCGGAGACCTCGGCCACCAGGCCGGCGACCTCGGCGCCGAAGGCGGCCTCGATCTGCGCGAGGGTGCAGGGTTCCGGGTCCTCGTCACTGTCCTCGACCGTGTCGTGCAGCAGGGCAGCGATGATGGCGGCCGAGGGGGCGCCATGGGCGGCGAGGATCTCCGCCACTTCCAGGACGTGGTTCACATAGGGCTCGGCGGCGCTGCCCTTGCGGCGATGGCCGGCGTGGATGCGGGCTGCGAAGACCGCGGCGCGGAGGATCCCTTGGGATTCGGATTCGATCTGGCTGATGGCGTCCATGGTGCCTGCAGTATCGTGGGACGGTGCAACAAGGAAAAGACCGACGCCGCAGGACAACACCAATGCGGGCCCTGGTGACCATGGCGGGTAGCAGCCATGCGCTGCAACCGGTCGCCCGCATCGTCATGGTCCCTCTGGCTTGGCGGACGCATCAACGCGCCCGCCTCGCCACGATCAGGTATTCATCGCCTCGAAGAAGTCGTTGTTGGTCTTGCTGTACTTCAGCTTGTCCAACAGGAACTCCATCGCGTCCTGCGTGCCCATCGGGTTCAGGATGCGCCGCAGCACCCACATCTTGGTCAGGGTCCCACGGTCGACCAGGAGCTCTTCCTTGCGGGTGCCGGACTTGGTGATGTCGATGGCCGGGAAGGTGCGCTTGTCGGACAGCTTGCGGTCGAGGATGAGCTCGGAGTTGCCGGTGCCCTTGAACTCCTCGAAGATCACCTCGTCCATCCGGCTGCCGGTATCGATCAGCGCGGTGGCGATGATTGTCAGCGAGCCGCCTTCCTCGATGTTGCGCGCCGCGCCGAAGAAGCGCTTCGGCCGCTGCAGCGCATTGGCATCGACGCCGCCGGTCAGCACCTTGCCGCTGCTCGGCACGACCGAGTTGTAGGCGCGGCCGAGGCGGGTGATGCTGTCGAGCAGGATCACCACGTCGCGCTTGTGCTCGACCAGGCGCTTGGCCTTCTCCAGCACCATCTCGGTCACCTGGACGTGGCGCGTGGCCGGTTCGTCGAAGGTGGAGGCCACGACCTCGCCGCGCACGGTGCGGGCCATGTCGGTGACCTCCTCGGGCCGCTCGTCGATCAGCAGCACCATCAGGAAGACGTCGGGGTGGTTGGCGGTGATCGACTTGGCGATGTTCTGCAGCATCACCGTCTTGCCGGTGCGCGGCGGCGCCACGATCAGGGCGCGCTGGCCCATGCCGATCGGCGCGATCAGGTCGATGACCCGATGCGTGTAGTCCTTGGTCGGGCCCTTGCCGACGCTCTCGACCTCGGCGTTCTCCATCTTCAGCCGGCGCGTGGGGTAGAGCGGGGTGAGGTTGTCGAAGTTGATCCGGTGCCGCAAGTTCTCCGGCGGCTCGAAGTTGATGGCGTTGACCTTCAGCAAAGCGAAGTAACGCTCACCGTCCTTCGGCGCGCGGATCTGGCCCTCGACGGTATCACCGGTCCGCAGGCCGAAGCGCCGGACCTGGGCCGGCGAGATGTAGATGTCGTCCGGCCCGGGCAGGAAATTCGCCTGCGGGCTGCGGAGGAAGCCGAAGCCGTCCGGCAGGATCTCCAGCGTGCCTTCGCCGTAGATGGCCTGGTCGTTGTCCGCCAGTTGTTTCAGGATCGCGAACATCATGTCCTGCTTGCGCAGGGACGATGCGTTCTCGACCTGGAGTTCCTCGGCGAAGGAGAGGAGGTCAGCCGGGGTCTTGGCCTTGAGTTCGGAAAGATGCATGGCGCGGCGCGTCCAGATGCGAGGGGAAGCGGAACCCTTCCCAGAAGGCCGGCAGTGACGTGGAAAGCCCGCGCCGATGCCCCGGCCGTTTCGCCAGTGCCACGAACACGACGCCGATCCAGGAATTGGATGGGGGTCGGAGCCGTCGGCCGGCGGTGTCCCGAGGAGAGGAGGGAGAAAGGACGGCACGACGCGGAAACGCGGGTGCCACCCGAGAAGCAGCGACGACCCTATGCAGGCCACCGCCACTCGTCAACCGGACAGTTGGGAAAACACGTCGCTGCTGTCAAGGCTTTTCAGAACGGCTTGACGATGACCATCAGCACGATGGCGATCATCAGCAGGGTCGGCACCTCGTTCATCGCCCGCCAGTAGCGCTCGGTCCGCGGCCGCTCGCCGCGCTCCAGCGCCTTCCGCCCCAGGCTGAGATGGTGGTGGAACCAGGACATGACGACGACGGAGGCGAATTTCACGTGCCACCAGCCGGCAGTCCAGCTGACCACGCCAGGGGTCAGGATCAGGGTTATGCCGAGCAGCCAGGCGACGATCATCGCCGGGTTCATGATGGCGCGGAACAGCCGCCGCTCCATCACCTTGAACAGCGCGTCCTGGTCGGAGCCCACCGCCACCTGGTGGTGGTAGACGAAGAGCCGCGGCAGGTAGAACAGCCCGGCCATCCAGGCGATCACCGCCATCAGGTGGACGGATTTCACCCAAGGATAGGCTGGCGCCAGCGCGTCGATCGTCACGCCACCGGCTCCCGCAGCCCCAGCAGGCCGGGCAGGTCCCGCATCTGGGCGAAGGGCACCGCCCCGACCGCGGCCAGGACCGCCGCATCGGTTTCCCGGGTGAAGCCCATCACCCGGCAGCCGGCGGCGATGCCGGCCCGGGCGCCGAGCAGGCTGTCCTCGACCACCACGCAATCGGCCGGCGGCACGCCGCAGGCGGCGGCCGCGGCGCGGTACATGTCGGGCGCGGGCTTGGGCCGGGCGACATCCTCGAAGCTGAAGACCCGGGTGCCGAACAACGCGGCGACGCCCAGCCGTTCCAGCTTGGAATGCAGCTCGTCCCGGCCGGAATTGGACGCCACGGCGACCGCCAGCCCGGCGGTCACCACCGCCCGTAGCGCCTCGACCGCGCCGGGGACCGGCTGCGCCTCGGCCAGCAGGGCCACCGAGATGCGGCGCGAGAGGTCGTGCGACCAGCGCGCCGGCAAGGGCCCGACCCGGGCCTCGATCATCGGCAGCATGTCGGGCAGCGCCATGCCGAGGAAGGTCTCCCGCGCCTGCTCGCCCGAGATCCGCCAGCCGCGGCTGGTCAGGTCCTCGGCGACGATGCGGTTCACCAAGGCCTCGGTGTCCGCAAGCACGCCGTCGCAGTCGAACAGCACCGCCCGTGGCCGGATCACGCCAGTTCCTTCACGGACGGCTTGGCCCTGGCATGCGGGCAGTCGCCGAAGGCCTTGGGGCATTGCCGTCCGCCGGCGAAGCTGCAGAGCCGCCGGCTGCCGGCCCGCGCCGCCAGCGCCAGGTCGCGCAGGGCGGCGATGAAGCCGGGGTCGCTGTTCTGCGCCGGCACGCGGAAATAGCCGGGGACGCCCAGGCGCTCGGCCTCCTCGCGGTATTCGACATCCAGCTCCACCAGCGTCTCGGAATGCTCGGAGACGAAGGCGATCGGGCAGACCAGGACGGCGACCTTGTCATGCGCCGCCCGCTCCAGCTCGAGTTCCGTGCTGGGGCCGATCCATTTCTGCGGGGTGACCCGGGACTGGTAGCAGACGATATGGTCGAGCTCCGGCATCGCCAGTTGCCCGACCACGGCCGCCACGGCCCGCTCGACCTGCCACTGGTAGGGGTCGCCCGACTTCACGATGCTTTCGGGCAACCCATGGGCGGAGAACAGGATCCGCAGCTTGACCTCGGGCGGCAGCTCGGCCCGGGCACGGTCCCAGGCGGCGCGCACCATGGCGGCGGTCGCCGCGGCGAAGGCCGGGTCGGAATGCCAGCAGCACAGCGTGGTGGTCGGCAGGTCGATGCCGGCCTTGCCGGCCGCCCGGTTCCATTCTGCCAGGCTGCTGCCGGTCGTGGTGGTGGAATACTGCGGATAGAGCGGCAGCAGCAGCACCTCCTCCGCCCCCCAGGCGGCGACGTCGGCGGCGCAGGCGTCGCTCATCGGATGCCAGTAGCGCATGGCGACGAAGCAGCGGTACTCGGCATCCGCCTGACTGGCCAGGGCGCCTTCCAGCGCCCGCGCCTGCTCTTCGGTCAGTTGCAGCAGCGGCGAGCCGCCGCCGAGGATGGCGTAGTTCTCCGACGCCGCCTTGGTCCGCCGGCGGGCGATGAACTTACCCAGCCAGGGCCGGATGAATCCCGGCACCCGCAGGATGGCAGGGTCGCGGAACAGGTTCTCGAGGAAGGGCCGGACGCTCTCGATCCGGTCCGGGCCGCCCAGGTTGAACAGCACGATGGCCACCCGCCGGCGGGCCGCTTGCGGGCGGTCCTCGGGCAAAGCGGTCGAGCCGGCAGGCGCGGTCAGGTCCATGGCGCTGCACATGACATGCCGGCAAGCGAGGTCAAGCCCGGAAGCGGCCGGGAGAGTGGCAGGCCCGGTTCAGTCCTCGGCAGCTGCGACGCGACCACCAGGGGGCCGCGTCCGTCGAAGCGGACCGATGGGGGCCTCCGTGCCTGCGGCGCCGCGACCATCGGGCCGCCTCAGCCGGTGCGGACCAGCCGCACCAGTGCCGCGACATGGTCCGGCGGGGTCACCTTCTCGATCCCATGGCCGAGGTTGAAGATATAGGGCCGTCCGCGCATCGTCCCGAGGATGCTGCGCGCCTCCGCCTCCAGAGCCATGCCGCCGGCGACCAGCGCCAGCGGGTCGAGGTTGCCCTGCAACGCCTGGTTCGGCGCGACCGCCGACGCCGCCCAGCGCAGGTCCATGGTGGTGTCCACGCCGAGGCACTGCACACCTGTACGCTGGGCATACTCGGACAGCATCGGGCCGGCGAGGCGGGGGAAGCCGATGATCGGGACGGCCGGGTTCACCTTGCGGATGGCCCGGACGATCTGCCCGGTCGGCTCGATTACCCAGCGGCGGAACTGGGACGGCGACAGCGTCCCGGCCCAGCTGTCGAACAGCATCAGCGCCTCTGCCCCGGCTGCGGCCTGGGCCAGCAGGTAGTCGGTGGTCGCCTCGACCAAGGTGCGGATCAGCCTTGCGAACAGCTGCGGGTCGCCATAGGCCATGCCGCGGGCGGCGGCGAAGTCTCGGCTGCCATGGCCTTCCACCATGTAGCAGGCCACCGTCCAGGGGCTACCGGCGAAGCCGATCAGCGTGGTCTTCTGGGCATGCGCATCCAGCGCGCCGCGGACCAGCCGCACGGTCTGCATGATGGGCGCGGCATTGCCGGCGCAGACGGTGGGGTCGAGCGCGTCGATCGCCGCGGCGGTGCGGACCGGCTCCAGCTGCGGCCCTTCCCCTTCGGCGAAGCGCAGCGGCTGGCCCATGGCCCAGGGGACCATGAGGATGTCCGAGAACAGGATGGCGCCATCCATGCCGTAGCGGCGGATCGGCTGCAGCGTCACCTCCGCCGCAAGCTCCGGATTGGTGCAGAGCGCGATGAAGTCGCCGGCCTGGGCGCGCACCTCCCGGTACTCGGGCAGGTAGCGGCCGGCCTGGCGCATCAGCCACATCGGCGGCGGCCAGACCGCATCGCCGGCCAGGGCGCGCAGCATGGGCTTCGGGGACGTCGCGCCGTGAGTCGACGCAGGTGTCGGTGCTTGGGTCGCCTGGCCCGGCGCGGGACGTTCAGTCTCCATCGCTCTACTCTCTCGCAAGAAAACAGGATTCTTGAAAGGTGGTAGTGGCTGTAGATGCCTGTGGACAATGTGGAGCCAATTGCCTCGCGAACCATCCACAGCCCTGTCCACAGGACGATCGCTGCCCGACTCGGTTGAATCCTGGGGATAATTCCGTGCCACCCGGATTCCCCGCCGGACCCCCCTCGCGACGATACCGTCGGTCGGATCGGTCAGGACTCGTCAACGCTGTCCCCCGCGGCACCTCGACGCGTTAGGGTTGTCCCCAGTATCCCCCGCTGTCCCCCCGGCTTCCCCGCCGCTGTCCCACGGTGTTGTCCCCGCCATGCCCCTCCGCTCCATCAACCTGCATCTGGTCTCCGACAGCACCGGGGAGACGCTGAATTCGATTGCCCGGGCAACCCTCGCCCGGTTCGAGGACCACCACGTCGTCCACCACCGCTGGAGCCTCATCCGCTCCCGCCTCCAGCTCGACCGCGTGCTGGAAGGGCTGCAGCACGAGCCCGGCCCGGTGCTGTTCACCCTGGTGGACCGCAGCCTGCGGCATGCGCTGGAGGAGATCTGCGAGAGGCTCGGCGTGCCGTGCCTCTCGGTTCTCGACCAGACCATGGCGCTGCTGGCCGGCCAGATCGGCATGCCGGCGAAGGAGAAGCGGGCGGCGCAGCACGTGATGGACGCCGACTATTTCCGCCGGATCGATGCCATGCACTATGTGCTCGCGCATGACGACGGCCAGGGCACCGCCGGGATCGCCGAGGCGGATGTCTGCCTGGTCGGCGTGTCGCGGTCGTCGAAGACACCGACCTGCTTCTATCTGGCGAACCGCGGCATCAAGGCGGCCAACGTGCCGATCGTTCCGCATGCCACGCTGCCGCCCGAACTCGACAACCCCCGCTGCCCGGTGGTCGGGCTGACCATCGAGACGCCGGCGCTGATCGAGATCCGCCGGCACCGGCTGCGGCTGATCGGCGCCGACGGGGTGCGGCAGGACACTTCCGACTATATCGACCCGGAAAGCGTGAAGGCCGAGATCCTGCAGGCCCGGCGGCTCTGCACCGCGCATGGCTGGCCGGTGATCGACGTGACCCGCCGCAGCATCGAGGAGACGGCGGCGACCGTGCTGCAATTGATGGAGGCCTGGCACGCCCGCCGCAACCAGGCGGAGGCCGAGGCGCGGGGCCAGGGCGCGTGAGCGCGCCGATCCAGGCGGCGAGCCCGGCGCTGGTGCTGGCCACCGCCTCCGGCGCCCGGCGGGCGGTGCTGGCGGCGGCGGGGCTGCGCTTCACCGCGCTGGCCGCGGCGGTGGACGAGGCCGCGATCAAGGAAAGCGCCCAGGCCGAGGGCATCCCGGTCGGCGACGCGGCGATGCTGCTGGCCGAGGCCAAGGCCGAGCGCGTCGCCCGCCGGCATCCGGAGGCGCTGGTGATCGGCGCCGACCAGATGCTGGTCTGCCCCGGGGATGACGGAAGCCTCCGCTGGTTCGACAAGCCGGTCGGGATGGACGGGGCGCGCGCGCATCTGCGGGCGTTGCGCGGCCGGACGCATGAGCTGGTCTCGGCCATGGTGTGCTGGCGGGGCGGGGCGCGGGTCTGGCAGCATCTCGCCCGGCCGCGGCTGACGATGCGGGATTTCTCCGACGCCTATCTCGAAGCCTATCTGGCGGCCGAGGGCGAGGCGGTGCTGACCTCGGTCGGCGCCTACCGGCTGGAGGGGCTGGGGGTCCAGCTGTTCGACCGGATCGAGGGCGAGCACAGTGCCATCCTTGGCCTGCCGCTGCTGCCCCTGCTGGGCTTCCTGCGCCAGCATGGCGTGCTGCTGCGATAGGGACCCGCAACAATACCTTCGATTCGTTCATTGACGACAATGTGATTGTACACGATATTGTGAGTGTGACGGCTACCCGGCCGCCCTCTCCGGCAAGGCATGTTCCATGGGTCTCCAGCACCGGCCGATCGACGCGGCACCCCAGGCCGAGGCCGGCCGTCGTGCCGAAACCCCCGCCGCGCTGCGTGGCCATCTGGCGCTCCTCGAGGAGAACCAGGGCGAGACCCCCTGGTGCGGCCCCGCCAGCCTCGCCCTGGCCACCGGCCGCAGCTATGCGGACGCCGCCACGCTGCTGCGTGGCATAGCCCCCACCTGGTACCCGGCCGAGGGTCCGATCGTCACCGCCTACTGGCGCGACCTGCTCGGCGCGCTCGACCAGGCCGGCATCGCGCATGCACCGCTTGCGCTGCCGGCACCGCGTCGCAGCCTGCTCCGCTTCGCACGGGAAGGGCTGGCGCCGGGCTGGTACCTGGTGCGGGTCACCGACCACTTCCTGCTGCTGCACAGCCACGGCTTCGGCCTGACCACGCTGCACGACAACCGCCATACCGGCGTGCTGGTCTCGGCGAGGACGCATGGGCAGCGGCATGTGACGCATGCCACGCGGCTGCTCGGCGGGCCGCTGGCCGGGGCCTGACCGCTCAGCTTTCGGGCGGCACCGCGTCCAGCACGGCCATCAGCGCCGCCAGGGTTTCCGGCGGCAGCCGGCGGATGTCGCGCGCCAGCCGGTTGGCCAGCGCCGTCGCCTCGGCGCTCAGCCCGGCGGTGTCCACCACCACCCGCGGATGCGAGACCCGGGCGAGCCGTGCCATCTCCTCCGCATCGTCCCAGATCAAGCCGAAATACTCGTTCACCTGGTGGACCAGTCCGGGCGAGGGCCGGCCGCGATGGCCGTGCTCCAACGCCGAGAGATAGGCCGGCGAGACATGCAGGGCCTGGGCGAGCTCGGCCTGGCTGACGCCGCGGGCCTCGCGCAGGGCACGCAGCCGGGCGCCGAAAGGAGTCACCGGATTGGTCCCTTCACCCGCCGCAGCAGCAGGACCACCGCGCCCGGATTGCCCGCCGAATAATGTGCCGCACCCAGCAGCAGGTGCCGCAGTTCGGGCGCATTCAGCCAATGCGGCAGCTCCCGCCGCAGCACGCCGATCTCCTGCCCCGCCGAACCCTTGCCGGTGACGATGGCGACGCAGCGAATGCCGTCCGTCTGCGCCTCGTGCAGGAAGCGGCGGACCGCGCCGTGCGCGTCCTGCACCCGCCTTCCATGCAGGTCGAGCGTGCGCTCCGGCCGCGTCTCCCCCCGCCGCAGCGCCTTCCAGCGCTTGTTGTCGAGCCCGGGCGGGGCATGGCCGATCTGCAGTTCCACCCCGCGATGCGGCAGGGCGGGGCGGGCGGTTGCCGCCGGCCTGGCCGCCGGCGCCGGCACGGGTGCCATGGGCGGGTCCGCCGGCGGCACCGGCGGCGGGGTCAGCGCCTTGCCCGGCAGCGGCGCCACATGGGCGCGGCTGGTATAGAGTTGCCAGAGCGAACGCTCCGCCTCGGTCAGCCCGCGGCGCGCGCGCGGGCGCGCGGGCGCCGCCGCCGGTTTCAGCCAGGGCGGCATGCCGGCTTCAGTCGCCGGGCGCGGCGGGACCGCCGGGGACGGCCACCGGCGGCGCCACCGCGGCATCCCCCATCGGCAGCGCCGCGGCATCGTCATCGACCAGGATGACGTGCAACCTGCGTGGCCCATGCGCGCCGAGTTCCAGCGTCTGCTCGATATCGGCGGAGCGCGACGGGCCGGTGACGAACATGATGTTGCGCGGCATGAAGCCGCCCGAGCGCGCGTCCCGGCTTTCCGTCCGCAGCCGGTCCCAGGCTTCCTCGTAGGCGCCGACGATGGCGCTGGCGCGCAGCACCACCACCTCGGTTTCCGCCAGCAGGTTCAGCGTGGTGGGACGGCCGGGGGCGGAGGGGAGCATCAGCGTGCCGGTCTCGGCCACCGCCGCCCAGCCATGCTGCAGGCTGACCTGGTCGGTGGCCTCGGCCCGGCGGCGTTCGAATTCCAGCAACGGCCGGTCGGCCCAGGGCACGGCGTCGAATTCCGGGTGCGGCGCCATGACGAAGCGCGACGGCAGGTTCTGCGCCGCCAGGTATTCGGCCAGCGCCGCCGGCACCCCGGCGAGATCGGGCACGCGCTCGACCGTGCCGAATTCCTTTTCCACGTTGCGGATGAACAGCGCGACCTGGTCCGGCCGCGGCAGGCGGGACCGGGCCGGGATCAGGTGGCGCGGATGCGTCGCGAGCCGCCCGGCCAGCATGGCCTGCTGGTCGGCCGGCAGCGGGCCGCGCTTCAGGCCACGGCGGATGGCGCCGAGGATGGCCTCCTTGGTCATCGCCGCGCCCCACGCTGCTGCCTTGCATAGCGGGCCATGAAGGTGCCGCCGGGCTCGGGCGTCGGCAGGTCGCGGCCTTCGGTCCAGCCGCCGGCCAACGGCAGGGAGCGGAAGGCGCCCTTGCCGCGACCGAGCAGCCCAAGTGCGCCGATCGCCGCCTTGGTCGCCCAGCGATAGGCGGCGGGGCGGCGCGCGAACCAGGCCCAGAGGTTCAGGTTGCTGCGCTGCGCGCCCGGGGTCAGGTGGCGCTCGAACTCCCGCTCGCGCCAGTGCCGCATCAGCTTGGGCAGCGGGATCTTCACCGGGCAGACGCTCTCGCAGCGGCCGCAGAAGGTGGAGGCATTGGGCAGCAGCCCGGTCTTGTCGATGCCGACCAGGGATGGCGTCAGGACGGAGCCCATCGGCCCGGGATAGACCCAGCCATAAGCATGCCCGCCGACCGCGCCATAGACCGGGCAGTGGTTCATGCAGGCGGCGCAGCGGATGCAGCGCAGCATCTCCTGGAAGTCGGTGCCGAGCATGTTGGACCGGCCGCCATCGATGAGCACCACATGGTACTCCTCCGGTCCGTCCAGGTCGGCCTCCCGCCGGGCGCCCGTGCTGAAGGTGGTATAGACCGAGAAATCCTGTCCGGTGGCCGACCGTGCCAGGAGCCGCAGCAGGCTGGTCGCGTCCTCCAGCGTCGGGACGACCTTCTCGATGCTGGCCAGCGCGATGTGGACCCGCGGCAGGGTCTGGGTGAGGTCGCCATTGCCCTCGTTGGTGACGATGACGCTGCTGCCGGTCTCGGCGATGAGGAAATTGGCGCCGGTGATGCCGACATCGGCCTGGAGGAACTTCTCCCGCAGCTTGGTGCGGGCCTCGGCCAGGATGTCGCGGCGTTCGGCGAAGACGCGGTCGGGCGGCAGGTCGGTGTGCAGGCGGCGGAAATCGGCCTCCCAGTCTTCCCGGTTCAAATGGAACGCCGGGGCGATGATGTGGCTGGGGTGTTCCTGGCGAAGCTGCAGGATGTATTCCCCGAGATCGGTCTCGACCGGGCGGATGCCATGGGCTTCCAGATGGGCGTTGATCCCGAGTTCCTCGGAAATCATCGACTTGCCCTTGGTCACGGTCCGGGCGCCGGCCTTGCGGCATATTTCCAGCACCTTGGCCCGGGCATCGTCGGGGGTGGAGCACCAATGGACGGTGCCGCCGGCGGCCAGAACCTTCGCCTCATAGGCCTCCAGGTAGAAGTCCAGGTTGGCCAGGGTGTGGTTCTTGATGTCGCGGCCGATATCCCTGAGACGCTCGAATTCCGGCAGGTTGGCCACCGCGGCGGCGCGGCGCTGCAGGAAGGCGCCCTTGGCGGTGCCGAGCGCCTTCTGCAGGCCGGGATCGGCCAGGGCGCGGGCGGCGTTCTCCTTGAAGGCGGGCGAGGTGATGGCGACCACGGGCGAGCTCCTGTCTGCCCTGTATGTAGCGCCTTACGCCACGATGGTCAGGGGGCGATGGCTAACGCTTCGCCTCGACCAGCCGCTTCGTCTGCTCGGCCGCGGCCGTGCTGGCATCCGCCACCCGTCGCAACTCCTGCCGTGCCTCGGCCAAGTCTTCCTCGCTCTGGTCCTCGAGGGCGATGAGCCGGTTGTGGGCGCCCTTGGTCGCCCGGATCAGCTCGTCGAGTTTCACGTGGATCGCCTGGGTGTCGCGGTTCTGGGCGTGCTGGATCAGGAAGACCATCAGGAAGGTGATGATGGTCGTCCCGGTGTTGATCACCAGCTGCCAGGTATCGGAGAAGCCAAACAGCGGCCCGGTCACCGCCCAGACCACCACCACCGACACCGCCGTGACGAAGGCCCAGGACCGGCCGGCCTGGCAGGAGGCCCATTGGGCGGCGCGGGCGAAGGGGGATTGTTCTGCCATGCGGCGAAAACGCCGCATGGCCGGGTTTCGTTTTGTACCTGTGGGTTAAACCCCCGCCATCTACTCCGCCGCGGCGGCGAAGAAGCGGTTCTTCAGCCCCTTCTGGTTCTCGTAGATCGAGCCCTGCTTTTCCGCCGGCGGCAACGGCAGCTTCACCGGCACTGCGGTCAGCCGCGGCGTCAGCGTCGGATTGCCGGCCACCAGCAGGCGGTCGAAGGCCTCCATCCCCTCGGGGAAGCCGAGCAGCGGCCAGGCATCCGCGGCGCGGAATTGGAACAGCAGCAGTCGGCGATCACGGTTCGAGGTATTGGGCGCCGAGCCATGCACCGCCCGCACATGGTGGACGGTGATCGACCCCGCCCGGCCGGTCAGCGGCACCGCGGCGGCATAGTCCACTTCCCGCTTCCCAGGATCCATCGCCCCGCAGAAGCGGCCATCCTCGCCATGGTGGTCGTGCACCACCGGGTCCTTGTGGCTGCCCGGCAGGATCAGCAGGGGGCCGTTCTCCAGCGCCATGTCGTCCATCATGACGCCGACGGCGGCGAGGTCGTCATTGGTGTGCGGGTAGAAGGCCCAGTCCTGGTGCCATTCGACGGCGGCGCCGAAGCCGGCCGATTTCAGGTTCAGCTTCGCGGTGTCGAAGCGGATATCAGGCCCCCACAGGTCCTGAAGCACCGCGACGATCTTCGGGTGCCGCACCAGCGCCGCATAGGCCGCGTCGTGCAGGTGCGGCGCCTTGATACGGCGGACGCGGGGCTGCGCCGGGCTGTGGCTGTCCTCGAGGTCATAGATCGCGTCATGCGCGGTCACGGCGCGGGCGCGCTCGACGAAGCCGTCGGTCACTGCGCGCAGCTCGGCGACCTCGGCCGGGCTCAGCACGTCCGGCACCACGATGGCGCCGACGCGGTCGTATTCGTCCTTCTGGGCCTGGGTGAGCATATGCCGTCCCTCCCTTACGATTTGTACCAACGCTGCGCCGCGCGCTGGGCTTCCCGCATGCTTTCGGCCGGCTTCTGCTGGCCGGTCACCACACGGGCGAACATGTCGACCACCACCCAATTCTCGCCGACCGCGCCCGCGGCCGGGGTGATCGGGCCACGATAACCCTCGTAGAAAGGGGTATCCATGGCGTTGCTGTAGACCTTCAGCTTGGGGTCGGAGGCCCAGACCGCGCTCTGCGCATAGGCCTTGAGCGGCTGTGACCAGTAGCCGAGGCATCCGGTCAGCCAGGGGTCGTACTGCTCCGCTTCCATCATGAAGCGGATGTACTCCTTTGCCGCATTCGGCACGCGGGTGTATTTCGGCACCATGGCGCAAAGCGTCAGCGCCGTCTCCGGCGCCTTCTTCGCGGCGCCATACGGCATCTCCGCATGGTCGGTATCGGCGGCGATGGCGTTCTGCGCCGCATCCGTCGCGGTCTTCAGCGAGTAATAGACCGAGACGCCGTTCTGGGTCAGACCGATATCCCCGGAGATGAAGGCGCGGTTGTTGCTGACCCCGTTCCAGGCCATGGTCCCGGCGACCATCGTCTCCTGCATCGCGCGGGCGTAATCCAGTGCGCGGGCCGTCGCCGGGCTGTCCAGCGTGACCTTGCCCTCCTCGTCCACCAGCGATGCGCCATGCGACCACAGCAGCCAATTGGCGTAGCCCGGCGCGTCGCCCGGCGCGTGGCTCAGCGCGAAGCCGCAGGGATGGCCGATCCGCTTCAGCCCCTGGCAGAGCTTGAGGAATTCGCCGAGGTCGTTCGGGATGGCGTCGAACCCGGCCTCCTTCACCCAGGACTTGCGGTAGACCACCGGCCCGGTGGTGCCGCCCATCGGCAGGCCGAGCCAAGCCTTCGACTTCCAGCGGCGGCCATAGGTCTCCGCCAGCTCGTACCAGCCGCCGTATTTCGCGCCGAGATAGTCGGCGAGGTCGGTGACCTCCAGCAGCTTGTCGGCATAAAGATGGGGATCGGCGCTGAAGCCGATGATGACGTCGGCCCCCTGCCCCGTGTTGGTGGCGACCGCGACCTGCACCGGCATGTCCGGCCAGTTCACGTAGTCGACGCGGACCTCGATGCCGGTCTTCTCCGTGAAGCGCTTCGTGTTGGCGTTGAAGATCGCCTCGTCGGGGTCGATGTACTTGGCTGGGCGCAGGACCCGCAGCCTGGCGCCGCGTTCCAGCGGGAAGGCCGGCGGCGGCACGTCGGCGGCGGTGATGGCCTGGGCAGACTGGCCGCCTGCCAGCAAAAGCCCGGCCCCGAGCGCCATGGCCCCACGCCGGCCTATGGGATCGTGCATCTTTTCCTCCCGCGGTTGTCCCGCCGGGCAACGCTAACGGAGTGCCGCGCCGGCCGGCAAGCCGCGTGACCGCGAGCGGTCCCGGCGCTAGCCTGCCGCAAAAGGGACAGGAGGACGCCCATGGACCAGGCCATGGCCGCATGGCCGGCGCGCGTTGCGGCGGAGGCGGCGCTGGAACGCCGAGGCCGCACGCTGGATGCCGACGTGCTGATCGAGATCGGCGACAAGGCCTGGCTGGCGGCGATCCGCCGCGGCCAGGTGGTGGAGTTGCGGCACGGGCCCTTCGTCCTGCCGTCCTTCACCCTGGCGTTGCGCATCACCGCCGAGGGCATGGCCCGCTTCCTGGCGCCGCAGCCCCTGCCCGGCTGGAACGACCTGCTGGCGCTGCGCCGCCAGGGCGCGCTGCGGATCGAGGGCGATACCGCGGTCTTCTTCGCCCATCTCGCCTGGTTCAAGGGCGCACTGGCGCTGCTGCGGCAGGGGCCGGTGCCGGCCAGGGCGGTGCCGCCGCCGGCGCCCTGGGGCGAGCCCGCCTTCGAGCCGGTGACCGGCCGCTACCTGCGGATGGATATCGAAGGCCGGCCGCACCGCGTCTATGTCGAGCAGGCCGGCGAAGGCACGCCGCTGCTGCTGCTGCACACCGCCGGCAGCGACGGCCGGCAATGGCGCGACCTGCTGAACGACGCGGAGATCACGCAGCGCTTCCGCTGCATCGCCTTCGACATGCCCTGGCACGGCAAGTCCTCCCCGCCCGCGGGCTGGGAGGGAGAGGAATACCGGCTGACCACCGCCGGCTATACCGGGCTGGTGATGGCCGTGGCGCGGGCCCTGAGGCTGGACCGGCCGATCGTCATGGGGTGCTCCATCGGCGGGCGGATCGTGCTGGACCTGGCGGCGGAGCATCCGGAGGCCTTCCGCGGCGTCGTCGGCCTGCAGGGCAGCGCCTTCACCGGCAGCTACTACGACCTTTCCGTCCTGCACCATGCGCGCATCCATGGCGGCGAGGTCTGCGGCGCGATGGTGTCGGGGCTGATCGGCCCCTCGGCACCCGAGGCGGCGAAATGGGAGACGCTGTGGCACTACATGCAGGGCGGCCCCGGCGTGTTCCGCGGCGACCTACATTTCTACGCCGAGGAAGGCGACCTGCGCGGCAAGCTCGCCCGCATCGACACCGCGCGCTGCCCGGTTGCCTTGCTGTGCGGCGAATTCGACTATTCCTGCCGGCCAGAGGACACGCGGGCGACCGCGGCGGCGATTCCGGGCGCGACGGCGGTGATCATGCCGGGCCTCGGGCATTTCCCGATGAGCGAGGATTTCGCGGGGTTGCGGCCGCATCTGCTGCCCGTGCTGGAGCGGATGGCGGGGCGCTGAGCCCCGCCCTTCAGCAGGCCGTCGCGTGCCGCGCCTTGATGAGGCGCAGTACGTCATCCGGGTCTTCCGCCCACCAGCGCTTCGACAGCAGTTCCACTTCGACGAAGCCGCGATAGCCCGCTGCCTCCGCCATCCCGCGGATGGCGGGGATGTCGATGCAGCCGTCGCCCATCATGCCGCGGTCGAAGACCAGGTCGGTGGTCGGTACCAGCCAGTCGCAGGCATGGAAGGCGGCGATGCGGCTGGTGGCACGGGCCATGTCGCTCTCCAGGGCCGGATCCCACCAGACATGGTAGACATCCAGCGCCACGCCGGTGCCGGCGCCCAATTCGTCGCAAAGGTCGAGCGCTTGGCCGAGTGTTGAAAGCACACTGCGGTCGGCGCAGGTCATCGGGTGCAGCGGCTCCAGCGCCAGAGTGACGCCGGCGGCGCGGGCCTCTGCCAGGATGGCGTGCAGCCCGTCCCCCACCATCGCCCGCGCGCCGGGCAGGTCCTTCGATCCCGGCGGCAGGCCGCCGCAGACCATGACCAGGCAGGCGGCGCCCAGCGCATGGGCCTCGGCGATGGCGCGGCGGTTGTCCTCGATCGCCGCGGCGCGGCCGGCGGCGTCCGCCGCGGGGAACATCCCGCCGCGGCAGAGGCCGGTGACGGTCAGTCCGGCGTCGCGGATCTGTCGCGCCGCGGCCGCGACGCCCATCGCTTGCAGCACGTCCCGCCAGGGGGAGATGCCGGCGATGCCGTGCCGGGCGCAGCCCTCGATGCAATCGGCGAGGCCCCAGCGTTCCTTCACCGTCACGGTGTTGAGGCTGAGCGGACCAGGCGCGCTCATGCGACGCCGTGGACCGCGAGCAGCGACCGCATGCGCGCCGCCGCCAGGTCCGGATCGGCCAGCAGCCCCGCCGCATCGGCCAGCCGGAACAGCTCCGCCAGGTGCCGGATGCTGCGCGTGGATTGCTGGCCGCCGACCATGGTGAAATGCCCCTGGTGCCCGTTCAACCAGGCCATGAAGACCACGCCGGTCTTGTAGAAGCGGGTCGGCGCCTGGAAGATGTGGCGCGACAGCGGCACGGTCGGCGCCAGGATGGCGTGGAAGCCGGGCAGGTCCTTGGCCGAAAGCGCCGCCAGCGCGCCGCCCACCGCCGGGGCGATCGGATCGAAGATGCCGAGCAGCGCATCCGAATACCCCTCCGCATCGCCGGCGATGAGTTCCGGGTAGTTGAAGTCGTCGCCGGTGTACATGCGCACGCCGCCGGGCAGGCGGCGGCGCATGGCGATCTCCTTCTCCTTGTCGAGCAGGCTGATCTTCACCCCATCCACCTTGGCGGCGCTGTCGCGGATGACGGCCAGCGCCGTCTCCATCGCCTTGTAGTGGTCGGCCGCACCCCAGTAGCCATCCAGCGCCGGATCGAACATCTCGCCCAGCCAGTGGATGATGACCGGCTGCTTCACCTGCGACAGGATGCGGGCATAGACGCGCTCGTAGTCCGCCGGGCCGCGCGCCGCGCGGGCCAGGGCGCGGGAGGCCATGAGGATGATACGGCCGCCCATGCGTTCGATCGCGGCGCATTGCTCCTCGTAGGCGCGGATGACGTCGTCGATGGTCACGTCCGGGCCGGGCGCGAGGTGGTCGGTGCCGGCGCCGCTCGCCATCACCGCGCCGGGCATGTCCTGCATGGCATCGAGGCTGCGGCGGATCAGCTCCTGCGCCGCCGTCCAGTCCAACCCCATGCCGCGCTGCGCGGTGTCCATGGCTTCGGCCACGCCCAGGCCGAGCGACCAGAGATGCCGGCGGAAGGCGATGGTGCGGTCCCAGTCGACCTTGGCGTCGAGCCAGGGGTCCTGCTCGGCCAGCGGATCGGCCACGACATGCGCGGCGGCGAGCGCTAGGCGCGGGAAGGGGGGCGTGGCCTTCGGGAAGGCGCGCGGGGCGCTCAGGGTGAAGGGCTTCAGGCCGTCCGGCGTGGGCAGGGTGAGCGTCGGCATGTCGGTCTCCCGCAAAGGAAGCAAGAGCGGGGGAGAACCCCCGCACCCCCCTTTTTTTCTGTGGGCTTGGCACCTGCCGCGCGGCGAGTGCCAGACTCACAAAAATAGATGGGGTTGGACGCATGCGTCCAACCGGGGGGAATACCTTCCCCCCGTCTTACGCTTCGAGTTTCTCCAGATCGATCCAGCGCCGCTCGCGCCAGCTCCGCAGCCCCGCCTCCGCCAGCTGCACACCTTTCGCCCCCGCCATCAGGTCCCAGGGGAAGCTGCTGGTCTCGCCGGCCAGGTAGCGCAGGAACATCTCCCACTGCACGCGGAAGCCGTTGGGATAGTCCTGGCTGTTCGGCACCTCCTGCCATCCCGCGAAGAAGTCGATCGGCTGCGGGATATCGGGATTCCAGACCGGCTTCGGCGTGTTGACGCGGCTCTGCGTCCAGCATTTCTGCAGCCCGGCGATGGCGCTGCCATGCGTGCCGTCGACCTGGAAGGTCGCCAGGTCGTCGCGCCTGACGCGCGTCACCCAGCTGCTGTTGATATGGGCGACGACGCCGCCCTTCAGCTGGAAGGTCGCATAGGCCGCATCGTCCACATCGGCCTGGTAGGGCTTGCCATCCTCCCCGATCCGCTCGGGGATATGCGTGGCGCCGAGGCAGCTCACCGCCTCCACCTCACCGAACAGGTTGTCCAGCACGTAGCGCCAATGGCACAGCATATCGAGGATGATGCCGCCGCCTTCCGCCGCCTTGTAATTCCAGGACGGGCGCTGGGCCGGCTGCAGGTCGCCTTCGAAGACCCAGTAGCCGAACTCGCCCTTCACGCTGCAGATGCGGCCGAGGAAGCCGCTGTCGATCACCAGCTTCAGCTTGCGCAGCCCGGGCAGGAACAGCTTGTCCTGCACCACGCCGTGCTTGATGCCCGCCGCCTTGGCGCGCGCCGCGACGTCGAGCGCATCCTCCAGCCGGTCGGCGGTCGGCTTCTCGACATAGATGTGCTTGCCCGCGGCGATGGCCTGGCGGATCAGCCCGGCACGGCGCTGCGTGGTCGCGGCATCAAAGAACAGCTCGTCGTTCGGATCGGCCAGGCAGGCGTCGAGGTCGGTGGAAACGCGTGCGACGTTGTGCGTCCGGGCCAGGGCCTCCAGCTTGTCGCGGCTGCGGCCGACCAGGATCGGGTCGGGCATCAGCCGGTCGCCATTGGCGAGCCTGACGCCGCCATCGGCACGGATCGCGGCAATGGAGCGCACCAAGTGCTGGTTGGTGCCCATGCGGCCGGTGACGCCGTTCATGATGATGCCGATGCGGCGTTCCGCCATGCTTCCCTCCCTCTGGCCGGCCCGGGTAACCGGCTGGTTACCTTGGCGCCCTCGGCTGCGGGCGGTCAAGCCTCACCACAGGCCCGGCACGAAGCGGCAGCGGACGCGGTGCGTATAGTCGTCGTAGCCGGGCAGGCCCGCCCGCAGCGCCGCCTCTTCCCACCGCGTGCGCAGTGCCAGCACCGCGGCGCCGATCGGAAAGCCCAGCAGGCCGAGCGGCGAGCCCAGCAGCAGCGGCATGCCGAGGAAGAGCAGCAGCGCGCCAGCATACATCGGGTGGCGAACATGGGCGTAGGGGCCGGTGTCGATGACATGGTGGCCGCGTTCCGGCTGCATCCGCACGGCGGGGGAGGCGAAGCTGTTGGCGGCGAAGGTCCAGGCGGTCATCGCATAGCCGCCGAGAAAGAGCAGCGCGCCGAGCACCTGCAGCCAGCCCGGCAGCCCGGCGAAGCCGTGGCCGGCGGCGTCCCGCCCCATTCCGAACAGCCAGAAGCACCACAGCAGGCCGACGCCGAGCAGCAGCAGCTTGTCCCGCCGCGACTGGTTGCCGTGCACCGGCAGGGTCATGCGTTCGCGCAGCAAGGCCGGGTCGTGCCGCAGCAGGAAAAGCCCGACCGCCAGGCTGCCGAGGCCGAACAGTGCCAGGAAGGCCCAGAATGCCGGCCAGTCGGTGGTGCGGGCGCCGCGATACAGCAACCAGCCCTGCGCCAGCAGCACGATGAAGGTCTGGGTCAGGAGCCGTCGCAGCATCATGGCCGCAGGTAGCCCCGCACGACCGCAATGCAATGCGCCTCCCGCGCCGCCAGCGCCGCGGCCTCACCCAAATCGGTGCGGAAGATGGTGGACAGCGTGTGCAGGTTCGCCACGTAGAAATGCCCGAGCGCGACGATCGTGATGTAGAGCTGCACCGGATCGACCCCGGCACGGAACACGCCCGCCGCGGCACCGCGTGCCAGCACCGTGCCGATCTGCCCGACCAGCGGCGAATACATCGCCGGCACTTGGCCGCTGGCCGCCAGATAGGCGGCGCGGTGGATGTTCTCCTGGTTCAGCAGCGCGACGAATTCCGGATGCGCCGCGGTGTAGCGGAGGTTGAAGGCGACGAGGCGGGCCATGGCGTCCTCGGGGGGCAGCGCATCCACCGCCAGGGCGCGTTCCTCGGCGCGTTTGGCGGCATAGGCGGCTTCCAGCACCGCCAGCCACAATGCCTCCTTGCTGCCGAAATGGGCGTAGATCATCCGCTTGTTGGCGCCGGCCCGCGCCGCGATCTCGTCGACGCGCGCCCCGGCCAGGCCCTTCTCCGCGAACTCCGCCACCGCTGCGTCCAGGATGCGCTGGCGCGTCGCCGCGGCACGGGACGAAAGTGCGCCGTCCATGCGGATATGTGTCATGACCGTTTCCCCCTCCGCCGGCGCATCCTAACGACCTGGTGGCGAGGATGGGAGGGCGGCCCCCCCTTGGCGCGGCGTCCCCTGCCCGGCAGGATCGGCGCCGCAATCCAAGGGGGAGAACGGCCATGACTTGGCAGCCGAGCGAGCGCTACCCGGACCCGTCGATCGTCGCGCTCGACCCGTCCTTCAGGAAATACCATCTGGCACTGTCGGCGGTGGAGAAGCTCTGGACCGGGTCCCGCTGGGGCGAGGGGCCGGTCTGGCTGGGCGATGCGCGCTGCCTGCTGTGGTCGGACATCCCCAACAACCGCGTGCTCAAGTGGGACGAGACCACCGGCGCGGTGTCCGAATGGCGCAAGCCGTCGAACAACGCCAACGGGCATACGCGGGATCGCCAGGGCCGTATCATCGCCTGCGAGCATGCCGGCCGCCGCGTGGTGCGGTTCGAGTACGACGGCAGCATCACCGTCATCGCCGAGAGCTTCCAGGGCAAGAAGCTGAACAGCCCGAACGACGTCGTCTGCAAGTCCGACGGCAGCATCTGGTTCACCGACCCGCCCTTCGGCACCTACGCCTTCTACGAGGGCATCAAGCTGCAGGCCGAACTGCCGCATACCAACGTCTACCGTGTCGATGGCCGGACGCTCGAGATAACCCTGGTTGCCGACGACATCGACCATCCGAACGGCCTGGCCTTCAGTCCGGACGAAAGCCTGCTCTACGTCATCGAGAGCCGCAGCGACCCGCGCAACATCCTGGCCTACGACGTGGTCGGCGGGACCAAGCTGGCGAAGCGTCGGGTCTTCTACCGCTGCCTGCCGGGCGAGACGCCGGACGGCTTCCGCGTCGACATCGACGGCAACCTCTGGTGCGGCTGGGGCATGACGGCCGAATACGACGGCGTGCATGTCATCAACGGCGCCGGCACGCCGATCGGGCATATCCATCTGCCGGAACGTTGCGCCAATCTCTGCTTCGGCGGCCGCCACCGGAACCGGCTGTTCATGTCGGCGGCACAGTCGCTGTTCGCGCTTTATGTCAACACCCAGGGCGTGGCGGGCGGCTGAGCCCGGCACCCGCCGCGCGGCGAATGCCAAGCCCACAGCAATAGAGGAGGGTGCAGGGAGGATTCCTCTTCCCTGGCCTTGCCTCACATCTTCTTCCCCGTCGTCCACCCGCCATCGATCGTCAGGATGCTTCCGGTGACGAAACCGTTCTCCTCGGCCGCCAGGAACAGGATGGCGCGAGCGATCTCGTCAGCCTCCCCCCAGCGGCCGAGCGCGTGGATGCCGCGGATCACCGCGGAGTATTCCGGGTCCTGGAAGTAGCGTTCGGTCATCGAGGTGCGTGTCACGCCGGGCGCCACCGCGTTGACCCGGATGCCCTTCTCGCCCAGTTCCAGCGCCATCTGCTTGGTCAGCCCGACGACGCCGTGCTTGGACGCCGTGTAGGCCGCGCGGTTCGGCGCCGCCATCAGGCCGAGAGTCGAGGCCAGGTTGACGATCGAGCCCGGCTTGCCCTGCGCGACCAAGCGGCGCGCGAAGGCTTGGCTCGGCAGGAAGGTGCCGGTCAGGTTGACGGTGATGATCCGCTGCCATTCCTCGAAGGACAAGTCGAGGACGGAGACGATCTCACGGATGCCGGCCGAGTTCACCAGCACGTCGAGCCGGCCGAGCGTGGTCTCCGCCGCTGCGACGAACTCGTTCACCGAAGCCGGCTGGGCGACGTCGACCCGGAAGGCCTGCGCCTCCCCGCCCCGCTTGCGGATCTCGGCCGCGGTCGTCTCGGCCCGTTCAAGGTCGAGGTCGCCGACCGCGACGCGGCCACCCTCCTTCGCCGCGGCGTAGCAGACCTGCTGGCCGATGCCGCTGCCGCCGCCGGTGACCAGCACCGCACGATCCTGGAACCGCATGTCGTTTTCCTCCCGCTCCCGGCGCATCCTGGCCGGCGGGGGAAAGCAAGAAAAGAGGCAGGGGGAGGTATCCCCCTGCACCCCCTCTATTCCTGCGGGTTATTCCGCCGCTTGGGCGGGCTGGGCGGTGCCGCCGTGCTTGGCGCCGCGTTTCGGTTCGTGCTTCATCTCGGCCATCGCCTTCTCGACGTGGCGGGAAAAGACGTAGTCGGCCGGCCGCTGGTTCGTCAGGTCGATCTCGGGGGCCATCTCGCCCTCGGTCCGCGGGCCGCGCATCTGCACCGCAAGGGCCTTCCAGGGGCGCTTCACGGCGTCGACCACGGCGGTTGCCTCGAACCCGGAATGCACCATGCAATCGGCGCATTTCTCGTAGTTGCCGGTGCCGTACTTGTCCCAGTCGGTCTCGTCCATCAGCTCGGCGAAGGTCTTGGCGTAGCCCTCCCCCAGCAGGTAGCAGGGCCGCTGCCAGCCGAAGACGTTGCGTGTCGGATTGCCCCAGGGCGTACAGTGGTAGGTCTGGTTGCCGGCGAGCATGTCGAGGAACAACGGGCTGTTGCCCAGCTTCCACCCCTTGCCCTTGCCGCGCGCGAAGATGCCGCGGAACAGGTCCTTGGTCTTGCGGCGGTTGAGGAAATGCTGCTGGTCCGGCGCACGCTCATACGCATAGCCGGGCGAGACCATGATGGCATCGACGCCCATCTCGGTGACGCTGTCGAAGAACTTCGCCATGCGCTCGGGCTCGGCGTTGTTGAACAGCGTGGCGTTGATGGCGGTGCGGAACCCCTTCGCCTTGGCCAGCTTCAGGGCGGCCACGGCGCGGTCGTAGACGCCTTCCTGGCTCACCGCCCAGTCGTGCTGTTCCTTGTCGCCATCCAGGTGGATGTCCCAGGTGAAGCGCGGATGCGGCTTGTACTGCTCGATCCGCTTCTCCAGCAGCAGGGCATTGGTGCAGAGGATGATGATCTTGCCGCGCGCCAGGATCTTCTCGACGATCTCCGGCATCTCCTTGTGCAGCAGCGGCTCGCCGCCGGCGATCGCCACCACGGGGGCGCCGCACTGGTCGACCGCGTCCAGGCATTCCTCGACCGACAGGCGCTTATTGAGGATGGCGTCCGGATAGTCGATCTTGCCGCAGCCGGCGCAGGCCAGGTTGCAGCGGAAAAGCGGCTCCAGCATCAGCACCAGCGGGTAGCGCTTCCGCCCCGCCAGATGCTGTTTCATGATATAGGCGCCGACCTTGATCTGCTGCCGCAGCGGGATACCCATACGCCATCCACTCCTTCTCGGGCGGGGTCCCTTTCGGGGGACACGGCCGGCCCGCGATGATAAGCCACGGATGCCACAGCATCCTTGGCATAAACCAGACCCATTCGCTGCGGATCAGACCCGCGCCCTGCGGTGGCCACTCACGAGGCCGCGCTCGCTCCCGGCCCCAGCAACGCCGCCGGCAGCTTGAACTGCACATCCTCAACGATACCGGCCATTGTCGAGATCTCGACCGGGCCGAGCGCGGCGATCGCCGCGATGACCTCCTGAACCAGGGCCTCCGGGGCAGATGCCCCGGCCGTTATCCCGACCGTTGCGGCACCCCGTAGCCAGTGCGGCTGCAGCGCCGTAGCGTCGGGGATCATGTAGCAGGGCACCCCCTGCTCCGTCCCGATCTCCCGCAGCCTGTTGGAATTGGAACTGTTGGCGGCGCCGACAACCAGCAACACGTCAACCTGCTCGGCCAATTCACGCACCGCCGATTGGCGGTTCTGGGTCGCGTAGCAGATATCCCGCGTGTCCGGGCCCTGGATATCATGGAAGCGGCGGCGCAGCGCCTCGATCGTTGCGCGTGTGTCGTCCACCGACAGGGTGGTCTGAGTCACATAGGCGACCGGCCGGTCGGGCGGGATCGGCAGCCGGTCCACCGCCTCGGCGCTGGCGACCAGGTGCACCTCGCCGCCAATCTGGCCGATCGTCCCCTCCACCTCCGGATGCCCGGCATGGCCGATGAGGATGACGGTGCGTCCCAGCGCCACATATCGCCGGCCCTCATTGTGCACCTTGGACACCAGCGGGCAGGTCGCATCCAGCACCGGCAGCCGGCGCCCGGCGGCCTCCGCCTCCACCGCGCGGGAGACGCCGTGGGCGGAAAAGACCGTCACCGCCCCGGATGGCACCTCGTCCAGCTCCTTGACGAAGCGGGCGCCCTTGGCTTCCAGCGATTCCACCACGCGGCGGTTGTGGACGATCTCGTGCCGCACATAGACCGGCTGGCCATAGGTCTCCAGGGCGCGCTCGACGATGTCCACTGCCCGGACGACCCCGGCGCAGAATCCCCTGGGCTGCGCCAGTATGATCCGCATTCCCCCTCGCCCCCGCTTTCGACGCAGCCTTCGTCATGCCACACCGCGCGGCGTCCGGAAGCGTCGCATCTTGCGGTGTCTGCTTTTTGCGGCAGGTTGCGGCGCCTTTGCAACCAGGGAAGGAATGATCTTCCTCTAAAAGGAGAATTTCCCTGTCCTTTCTCCATTCCCTAGTTCGGGCCGGCGGCCGGCTGCTGCCGATCCTCCTGCTGGCTTCCCTGGTCTGGCCGGGACAGGCTGCGGCGCATGCCGCGGTCGTTGCCTCCGACCCCGCGGCTGGGTCCAGCTTGGCGGCGCCGCCGCGGCAGGTCACCGTCCGCTTCAATATCCGCATCGACCATGGCCGAAGCCGTTTGGTCCTGGTCGGGCCGGATGCCGTGCAGCACGCGCTCGATCCCGTGCCGGACGGCGAGCCGACCGTGCTGACCGCGCCCCTCGGCGCCGGGATCCTTGTCCCCGGCGCCTGGAGGTTGCGCTGGCAGGTGTTGGCGATGGACGGCCACGTCACCCGGGGCGACATTCCCTTCACCTTGACGGTGCCCTGAGCCGACCCCGGTGGAGCAGCTCTGCGACCTCCATGGCTTCGTGAGCGTGGTGCTGCATGCGGCCGAGCTGGTGGCGCGGACGACCCTGCTGGGCGGCGTCATTTTCTGGACCCTGCTCGCCGTTCCCCTCGCCCGCTTGCTGCCGCCCGGAGATGCCGACCGATTGCGGGCGATCGGCCGCGCGACCGTGGTGGGTGCGGCGCTGGCGACGCTCGGCACGACGCTCGGCCTGACCGGGCTGGACGTGGCGGCGCTGTCAACGATGCTCGATTCGCCCGTCCTCGACCTTCTGGGGGCGGATTTCGTCCGCGCCGCGGCGGTCGCGGTGGCCGGCGTGCTGCTGCTGCTGGTGCTCGCCGTGGGGCCGACCGCGCCCGGCCCGGTGCGGTGCTGGGGGCTGCTGTCGGCCGGGCTGGCGCTGCTGCTGGGGGCGACAGCCGGCAGCCATGCCGTGGCGCGGACCGAGGGCCGAGCCATGCTGCTGGCCGCGACCGGCCTGCATCAGCTCGGCGCCGCCTGCTGGATCGGCGGGCTGCCGGCGCTGCTGGCCAGCCTCCACCTGACGCCCGCCTCCGCCCGGCTGGTCGGCAAGCGCTACTCGCATTTCGCCGCCGCTGGCGTGGGGCTGATCCTGCTCGGCGTCGCCGGCTATTGGGTCGGCTATATCGGCACCGTCGAGGCGGTCTACGGCACTGTCTATGGCGCCATGTCGGCGACCAAGGCGGTCTTCCTCGGCATGTTGCTTGTGCTCGGCGGCAGCAACTGGCTGCTGCTGCACCGGCGGGCATGGTCCGCCGCCGACCTGCTGCGGGTCCGCCGCTTCGTCGAGGCGGAGATGATCCTCGGCATCGCCGTGCTCGCCGTGGCCGCCCCGCTCACGTCTGCCTCCCCCGCTGCAGACCTGCCGGACGACCGGGTGAGTTGGAGCGACATCGTCGAGCGCTTCACCCCGGCCGTGCCGCGCTTCGACAGCCCGGACCATGCCGACCCGGCCATCCCGGCGCAGCCGGATGGCGCATGGCAGCAGCGCCAGGCGGCCCAGGCACGCAAGCCCGATGCCAACATCCCCGGCGAGGGCCTGCCGTCGCCGCGCAATGCCCAGGACATCGCTTGGTCCGAATACAACCATCACTGGTCCGGCGTGATGGTGCTGCTGGTCGGCCTCGCGGCGCTGCTGGACGCGACCGGGCGGATCGCCCTGGCACGGCACTGGCCGCTGGTCCTCATCGGCCTGGCCGGTTTCATCGTCCTGCGCTCCGACCCCGAGGCCTGGCCGCTCGGCGGGATCGGCCTGGCGGAGAGCCTGCGCGACCCGGAGGCGGTGCGGCACAAGCTGGCCGGGCTGCTGCTGATGGGCTTCGCGCTGGTCGAATGGTGGGTCCGGCTCGGCCGAATCACCGGCCGGGCGCGCTTCGTCTTCCCCGGTGCCTTGGTGGCCGGCGGCGTGCTGCTGCTGGCGCATACCTACACCACCTCCAATGTCCGCGACGCCCTGCTGGTCGAACTGTCGCACCTGCCGCTGGCGGTGCTGGCGGTGGTCGGCGGCGCCGCCCGCTTCACCGAACTGCGCGGCCCGGCCGAGCTGGCCCGGGTGGCGCACTGGATCTGGCCCACCTGCCTGGTCCTGATGGGCCTGCTGCTACTTCTCCATCGCGAAGCCTGAAAGTCCGGGGGGGCGCCCGCCGCCCCTCGCCGCCCGGCTGGTCGCACGCTTGGTCAGCTGCGGCATGCGCCGCCCGGCGCTGAAGTTGGCGCCGTTGGCCCTGGCCGATGTCGACGCCCTGCCACTGCACTTCGCCCCGGGGTCTCCACCGCTTGGCAGCATGGCGAACGCTTGCTGCCCATCCATCCGGACGGTGTCTCGGCGCACCGACCGACGGGACGGCCGTCGGCGCGTTCGCAGTCCCCGACCATCCCGGCACCGCCAGCATAGGGTTGTTGATGGTGCCTGGCCGGCTCTTTGCCCTGACCACCGACATGCCGACCTCGCTGCCGCTGTTCGCGGTCGGCCGGCAAGGACCGCAACGGGTCCTTCGCTTGCCGCGGCCGGGGCGCCGGCGGTAGGGGGGCGCGTGTTTCATGCTCCCCTCACCTGGCTGGAGGCGCTGCCCTGGCGCCGGCAGCTCCTCGCCGCGCTCGGCCTCGGCCTGCTCTCGGTCCTGGCGCTGCCGCCGCTGCATGCGGTGCCGGTGCTGCTGCTGGCGATCCCGGGCCTGCTGGCGCTGGCCGGGGCGCAGCCGACCTGGCGCCGGACGGCCTGGATCGGCTTCGCCTGGGGCTGGGGGCATGGCGTCGCCGGCATCTGGTGGGTGACCGAGGCGATCCTGAAGGATGTCGCCAATTTCTGGTGGCTGGTGCCCCTCGCGGCGCCAGCCCTGGCTGTGGTGCTGGCGGCCTTCGTGGTGGCGCCGGTGCTGGCGGCGCGGCTGCTGCCGGCGGGCTGGCCGCGGGTGGTCGGCTTCGCAGGCGCCTGGGTGCTGGCCGAATTGGCCCGCGGCGTGGTCTTCACCGGTTTCCCCTGGAACCTGATGGGTACGGTCTGGGCCTTCGCCGCCCTGCCGGTGCAGGGCGCCGCACTGGTCGGCGTGCATGGGCTATCGCTGGTAACGCTGCTGGTGGCCGGCGTTCCTTGCCTGCGCGGCCGCATGCCCTGGATGGTCGCGGCGTTGGCGCTGGTCGGCTTCGCCGGCTTCGGCGCTTGGCGCCTGTCCCTGCCTGCCCCACCGGACCAGATGGTGCAACTAGTGCTGGTTCAGGGCAACGTGGCGCAGGAGGTGAAGTGGCGGCAGGACCAGCGCATGCCAATCTTCCAGCGCTATCTGGGCCTGACCGAGACGGCTGCCCGCACCGCCACCGAGGCTCATCCCGAGAGTAAAATTATTGTGATTTGGCCGGAGACGGCCAGTCCCTTTCTCCTGACCCAGGACCCCGAGGCGCGTCGCTTGGTCGCCGAGGTCCTGCCGGCGCGCGCCACGCTGCTCGGCGGCACGGTGCGCGTTGCCTGGGGCGAGGACGGCCGGCCACGCGAGGTCTGGAACAGCCTGGCGGTGCTGGATGCCGGCGGCGCGGTGCGGGGGGTCTACGACAAGGCGCATCTTGTCCCCTTCGGCGAATACATGCCGCTGTCCGGTCTGCTTCCGATCCGGCTGGCAGCGGGGGGGATGGATTTCTCCGCCGGGCCCGGGCCGGTGCTGCTGGCGCCGCCCGGCCTGCCGCCCTTTGGCGCGCTGATCTGTTACGAGGTGATCTTCCCTGCTGCGGTCACGCCCGAACCGCGCCCGGAATGGCTGGTCAACATCACCAACGATGCGTGGTTTGGTGAATCCTCCGGCCCCTGGCAGCACCTGGCGGCGGCGCGATTGCGCGCGGTAGAGGAGGGCCTGCCGCTGGCCCGGGCGGCGCAAACCGGCATCTCCGCCGTCTTCGATGCGCGCGGCCGGCGCCTGGCACTGCTGCCCAGCGGGGCAACCGGGACGCTGACCCTGCCGCTGCCGGGTCGCGATGCGGCGCCGCTGTTCGCCCGGCTCGGTTTGGCCTTGCCGACCCTGGCCGCGTTGCTTTGCATGCTCCTGGCGCTTGTGCCATGGATTTCGATTCGCAGACGAACATCTGCCGGGTGATCGGGTTGAGCGAAAGCGGCACGAAACTCCTTTTTGAGAAATCTCGTGAGTATTGACGCCTTGTTAACCCTCCCGTATAGCGGGTGGCTGGCGGGCGGCCGACGCCGTTGCGTTGAGTGGTATTGAAATTCGGACGCGGCCCGCGAGCAGGAAGATACGGTCAATGCCGAGCGACGAGATCGTCGAACGCCCTGAACGCGAACACCGTCCGAGCCCAATCGACGTCCATGTCGGCGGCCGGGTGCGGTTGCGGCGCACCCTGCTCGGCATGAGCCAGGAGAAGCTGGGCGACGCGCTCGGCCTCACTTTCCAGCAGGTGCAGAAATACGAGCGCGGGGTCAACCGCATCGGCGCCAGCCGGCTGTTCGACCTGTCGCGCGTGCTCGACGTGCCGATCGGCTTCTTCTTCGACGACATGCCGGACGCCCTGGGCGGCGCCGGCGGCTCGCATTCCGCGCGGCGCAGCTTCGGCCTGGCCGAGCAGCAGGAAAGCTTCGACGACGAGACCCTGCACCGGCGCGAGACGCTGGAACTGGTGCGGGCCTATTACCGCATCAACGATCCCGCGGTCCGCAAGCGGGTCTTCGAGCTCATCAAGAGCCTGACGCCGACCGAATAGCCGGCCGTCAGCCCTCGCGCAGCTGCGGGTTGTCGAAGACAGGCTCGCGGCAGCGCCGCAGCGCCGCGTCCAGCGCCGCCGCCAGGTCGCGCTTCTGCGCATCTCCCAGCAATTTCCCGATCTCCACGTCGCGCTGGCGCTGCCGCAGCAGCAGCAGGCTGACGCGGCCGGGCCGTTCCTCCAGCCGCAGGCGGGTCCAATAGGGGTCGAGCGCCAGGGCCTGCTGCCGCCCCTGCGCGTCGGTACGGCGGATGGTCAGGCTGCCTTCGGTCAGCACCAGCACCTCCATGCTGCGCGCCGCCCAGCGGCGGTGCAGCAGCATCAGCCCGAGCACCAGCGCGGCTTCGAGCCCGCTGAAGCCCAGCACCGGCCAGGCGCCGAACAGGGTGAAGACGCCGCCGATGGTCAGCGACGCGGCCAGCACCCCGCAGGCGACGATCATCATGCCGCGTCGCCCCAGGCTGCGCGCCGGGGTGCAGATCGCTTCGAACAGGATGGGATCGGGCTGGGCTGACATCGTGCGCATGACATGGGATGGGGGAAGCATCCTGCCACCGTCGGAGACAAGCCGATGCCGCGTCAACCTGCCCCGCCGCTGCACGGCACCGCCTTGGTGCCGCGCCGCGCCCGGCTGATGTCGCGCGACCAGGCCGCTGCCTTCGTGCGCGCCCTGGCCACCGCCAACCCTGCGCCGGAGACGGAGCTGCTGTACCAGGATCCGTTCACCCTGCTGGTCGCGGTGGTGCTGTCGGCGCAGGCGACCGATGCCTCGGTCAACAAGTGCACGCCGGGGTTGTTCGCCGCGGCGCCGACGCCAGCGGCGATGGCGGCGCTCGGGGCCGAGGGGATCGGCGTGCATATCCGCCGCATCGGATTGTGGCAGGGCAAGGCGCGCAACGTCGCGGCACTGGCTGCGCAACTGGTCGAACTGCACGGCGGCGTGGTGCCGCGCGACCGCGCGGCGCTGGAAGCCCTGCCGGGCGTCGGCCGCAAGACCGCCAATGTCGTGCTGAACGTCGCCTTCGGCGAGAACACCATGGCGGTGGACACTCATATCTTCCGGCTCGGCAACCGCACCGGCCTGGCGCCGGGCAAGACGCCACGGGAGGTCGAGGACGGCCTGGTCAGGCGCTGCCCGCCGGAGCTGCTGCGGGATGCGCATCACTGGCTGATCCTGCACGGGCGCTATGTCTGCAAGGCGCGGGTACCGGAGTGCTGGCGCTGCGTCGCGGCGGCACATTGCAATTACCGGGACAAGGTGCCGGCCCCGGCCGTGTAGCCGGCCCATTCGGGCAGTTGGGTTTCCTGCCGCAGCCGCAGCCGGCGGAAATCGAGCGCGGCAAATAGCTCGTCCAGTGCCGGCTCGCGCTCCTGCGGCAGCGGCAGGGTGGTCCGCGCCTCCTCGGCGAAGCGGGCACGCAGCGAGGGTTCCGCGCCGCGATAGGCTTCCTCCCACCAAGTGAGGATGCGCGGCCGGGCTTCCGCCAGCGCCCCGGCGGCGACGATCAGGCCGCTTTTTCGCTGATTGGCGGCGCGCGAGGCGGGCAGCAGGTTCCACAGGTCGTTGCAGGCCCAGGCGGACCAGGGCAGGCAGTGATCGATCTCGATCCCCCGCAGGCGCAGCGGCTCCCCGGTCCAGACGCAGGCGACTTCCTCGCCGCGGGCGATGCGGCCGGCGACCAGGTCGCGCACCAGCGCGGTGTCGCGCAGCGGCTCGGTCCATTGCAGCGCGTGCATGACCTCGTCGGCCGGGAGGGCGCGGCCGGCCCGTGCGCCATAGGCCTGGACCAGGCGCACCCATTCGGCGACCAGCATCGGCTCGATCCAGGCGGCCATGCGGCGCAGCGCCTGCCAGACCGGCAGCGGCACCGCCGTGGTACCGTAGCTCCAAAGCAATTCCGTGCCGACCACGAGAGGGTCCCTCGCGCGCGGCGGCCGGCGCGACGTGGTGGGAAAGACCGGGGCATTGTCGGCGAAGGTCAGGTGGGTCGCCGGCATGATGGCGATCAGCCGCGCCGCATCGGCCAAGGCGCGGTGCAGCGCCGTGGCGAGCGTGCCGCCGAAGCGCGCGCCCGGCCGCAGGTCGTAGGGCGCGAGCGGCCCCAGCGCGCGGAAGGCCGGGGTGACAAAGCCCATCGCCTCGCCCGGCCGCTGCGGCAGGCCGCGTTCCACCAGCGGCTTGAACATGCGGATCCAGTAGAGCGCGACGAGGCCGAGCGGCAGCTCGACATGGTCGCCCGCGTCCCGCGCGATGTTGGGCGAGCCGTCGGCGATGCGGGCGATGCAGCGCAGCAGGGCCAGCTTGTAGGTCGCGGCCTTCTCCTGCCGCAGGATGACGCCGCGCAGCAGCGGCAGCGCGCCGGCGCCGTCATCCGGCAGGTCGAGGATGACGGTCTGCCAGCGGACGTCGCGCCGCCCCTGGCGGTCCTCCACCCGCTCCGTCGCCACCCGCAGCGCCAAGCCGTGGTCGAGGCCGAGCCGCTCGACCTCGTTGGCATCGACCGGCCACATCGGCCGGCCTTCCGGCGCCGGGCCGTGCCGCAGGGTCAGCACCAGCCGGCCGCCCGGCTTCAGCAGGGTCGCCAGCTTACGCATCGCGCGCGCCCTGTCCTCCGGCGGGATGTGCATCCAGACGCCGCTGAGCCAGACCAGGTCGAAGCCGAGGCCGAGCCGGTGCAGCGCCGCCAGCGCCGGCAGCCGGTCGTCCACCCAGCGGATGCGGGGCGAGGGATGCAGGCGTGCCGCTTCCTGGCGCAGCGCCGCGGCGGGCTCGACCGCCACCACCTCCCAGCCGCGGGCCGCGAACCAGTCCGCGTCGCGGCCGCTGCCGGCGCCGACATCCAGCATCAGCCCGGGCCTGACCGGCAGGAAGGGCAGGGCGCCGGCATGGATCTCGGCGAAGCCGAAGGCCTCGTAGGCCTCGGCGAATTCCTCGAACCCGCGGTGGTAGGGGGTGATGGTGTCCCAACCCCGGGACGGCGGCTTCGGGCGTTCCTCGCTCACCCGGCGAAGGGTAGGGCCGCCGGGCCGCCTGTGGGAAGGGTGCGCCGGGTCTTGCACGCCGGCCGGCCCGATGGCTCATTGCCTGGAAGGACAAGGCCCCATGGGGCCGCGGGGGAGAACGCCATGAGGATCGGATTCGTCGGCCTGGGCAATATGGGTGGCCCGATGTGCCGCAACATGATGAAGGGCGTGAACCACGAGGTGGTGGTGCACGACCTCAATCCCGAGGCCATGCGCGCCTGCACCGAGGCCGGCGCCACCGCGGCCGAGAGCCTGGCGGCACTGGCGGCGAGCTGCGACCTCATCTTCACCTCCCTGCCGACACCGAAGGCGGTCGAGGCTGTCGTGGAGGGCATGGCGCCAAGCATCCGGTCGGGGACTGCGATGTTCGACCTCAGTACCAATGCGCCGGCGGTGGTGAAGCGCCTGCATGCGACGCTGGCGGAGAAGGGCGTGGCGCTGCTGGATGCGCCGGTGACCGGCGGCGTGGTGCGAGCGACCGACGGCACGCTGGTCATCATGGTTGGCGGCGAGGAGGCGGTGTTCGAGCAGCACCGCTCCATCCTCGCCGCCTTCAGCGGCCAGCTGGTGCATGTCGGGCCGGTTGGCAGCGCCTCGGTCGCCAAGCTGATCAACAACATGCTGATGCTGTGCAACTCGGCCGCGGCCGCCGAGGGACTGATGATCGGCGCCAAGGCCGGCATCGACATAAGCAAGCTGACCGCCATCATCCAGAACGGCTCGGGCGACAGCGCCGGCCTGCGCAACATGGCAGGACGGGCACTGAAGGGCGAGTTCACGGCGAGCTTTGCGTTGGACCTGGCCTATAAGGATCTCGGCCTGGCGGTGGACTTGGAGGCCGAGTACGGCGTGCCCGGGCTGCTCGCGCCGCAGGCCCTGGCGCTGCTGCGGATGGCGCGTGGCATGGGCTACGGCGCGCTCGACACCATGGCGATGCTGAAGGTGTACGAGTCCATCCTGGGCTGCGAGGCGCGGCTTTAGCGGCCGCGATAGTCCCGCGCGCAGCGGGGCGTGCCTCGCCGACGCCAGCGGTGGCTGATTGCCAATCGGCGCACATGCCAGGCGGCCGCGCCGCCAGTCTGGTGTCCTTGCGGCGGGCGACCATCTTGGTCCACTCGCGCAGCAGTCGCATCGGTTCCTGCGGGACGTCGTTGACGCTGGACTTGGTGAAGAGCGCAGAGGGATTGGTGTTCAACGCTCTTTCCCGGCGCCGCCCCGAAGGCACGAGCCAGCATGTCCAGCACCCTGACCAGCAAGCCCGGCCAGATCCGACTGGGCCTGTTGAAGGTGTTCGCGCCATAGGGCCAATGACCATGGGCGTGGCACGATGTATAAGCCATGCTTCGTCATCGCCCAGCTGGAGAACGCGACCATGATCCGCCTCATGGACGAGGTCGAGCCGCCGATGCTGGATTTGGTGCCGATCAAATCCCTGCCGCACCGCGAGACAATCGAGGCCGTGCAAAAGGAGAGCGACCATCTGACGGCCTGCGGCAGCATCCGCGCCATGCTGCATCCAGTGCCAGTACCGGCCACCGCATGATCACGGTTACCTTCGTCTCGAACGACGGCAAGATTGTGGAGGCGCCGGAGACGAGCAACCTGTTGCGTGTATCGTTGCGCGAAAATGGCGGCATCCCTTTCAAATGCGGCGGTGGGATCTGCGGCATTTGCAAGTGCCGAATCGAACGGGGGAGAGAACATGCCGACGCCATCAAGCCGAAAGAGCGCAAGCACCTGACCGAGGCGGAACTTGCCGAAGGGTGGCGGATGGCCTGCCAGACCTTCGTCGAAGGCGATGTCAGCGTTTCCTGGCCGCCACAATCACCGTAACCGGTGAGCCCGCCGGCATGGAGACCGCGATGAAACTGGAATTGGTCGAGGCGCGGGTGGTCGGCGTGCCGCAGACGGTCAGCATCCGCGGCGAGGGGAGGCTGTCCGCTTCGCTGGGGATCGATGACCGGTGCCCATCGTCACAAAGCTGCGGAACGTCTGAAAACAGACTTCCATCGTGGCCGGCCATTGGCGAATTTTCCTGCCCAGTCAATATCATGCCGAACGGCCCGGCACTGCTGAACGACGAGGCTTTGAGGAGCATTCAGTGGCGTTTCGGAGGCCGCCGGGTGGTTGTGTCTGTGGCTTCTCAGCCAGAGTAGATGGGGCGGTGGTCAGTGGAAGCAGCCTGCTGAGTGGCAATGGGTGAGCCGGACACTGCCTGCAGCGTCGTGGCGCTGCAGGACCTGCTGACCCGGGTCGGGTACCAAAAATGGTGATCGTAGCCGATGTTAAGCGGTAGCGGCTTTTTTGTCAGGCGAGGCGCTTGCAAAGCCAGCGACGTCTGTTAGAAAGCGCTCCCACGACGGAGCGCGGGAGTAGCTCAGGGGTAGAGCACAACCTTGCCAAGGTTGGGGTCGAGGGTTCGAATCCCTTCTCCCGCTCCAGTCGTTATCCCAACAACTTGTCTCTTCTAAGTTAGACTCCGCGCTAAGGCGCAGGTTTCCGGCCGATTTTAGCCGCTACTTTGATGGTGCTGATCCGGAATTAGGGCGTGTTTTCTCTCCAAAACGCTGGGGAGTCTCCGAACCTTGAGGGTAACCTGATTTAACCCTCAAGCTTTAACGCGTTGAAATAAAGCAATCTTCAGGCGGCGTACTGGTCCTCCATTCAGTAAGCCCATCCCTTATCGGTCGAAGCAGCGAAACAAATCGCTTTCGCCGCCCTCCAAGCTCTTGCCCTTAGCGTAGCGCGGATAATCCGCCTGGATCCGTCTCGACGGCACCCTTGTGTCTGGCGGGACCACTGGCATCGCTCAGCCGGCCCGCTGACACGTCTCCAGCGCTGGAGGTGC
>NZ_JBHTDE010000004.1:0-396836 GCF_042666655.1 Dankookia sp. GCM10030260 | reverse complement strand
GTGCGGCCGGACTTCGTTGATCAGCGGTTCCAACGCCGCCCACCGCGCGTCGCTCAGAACGTGAATACCAGGGTTCTCCGTCATCCCTAACAGTTAGGAATGTACCTCAGGAGCTAACAGACCTTAGGCCGCGGCGCGCGCCGCCGTCACCCCCAGCGCCTTGTTGATGGCCGGGATGATGCGGCTGCCCCACAGCTCGATCTGCCGCATCATGGTGCGGTGGTCGAAGTCGCCGATCTGGGTCTGGATGGCGATGTGCTTCGGCTTCAGGATGCTGATCTCGTGCAGCATCTTGTCGATGACCTCGTTGACGCTGCCGACCGGCAGGTTGGCGCGCATCTGCTCGAAGCTCTGGTCGTTCGGGCTTGGCTCCTCGCGCACCAGGAAGCCGTCGTCGGACTGCGCCCGGCGGAACTTCAACGCCTCCGAGATGCGCCGCGAATAGCGTGCGCTGTCCAGGTAGCTGTCGATCTCCGCCGGGTTGTCGCTGGCATGGGCGCAGCGCAGCAAGGCGAAGCGGCAATCGTCGATGCTGCGGCCCTCGCCGGCGGCCACGCCGGCCAACTGGTCGCGGATCTCCCGCAGTCGCTGCGGCCCGTTCAGCAAGGCGGTGACGAACAGGTTGTGCCCTTCGCGGATCGCCCGCGCCTGGGTCTGCGCATTGGCCGAGGTGATCCAGATCGGCGGCATGGGCGTCTGCAGCGTGCGCATGCTGATCGAGGTCAGCGGCATCTGCAGGTGCTTGCCGGCATAGCTGAAGGCACGCTCGGTCAGCCCCAGCGTCAGGATGTCGAGGAATTCGTGGAAGATAGCCGGGGCGTCGGCGATATCGACGCCGAAGCGGTCGAACTCGAATTTCTGGTAGCCGGAGCCGATGCCGAGGTCGAGCCGCCCCTTGGTCAGCGTATCGGCGAAGCCGATCTCCGACAGCAGCCGGGCCGGGCTGTACATCGGCAGGATGCAGACCCCGCTGCCCAGCCGGATCCGCTTCGTCAGCCCCGCCACATGCGCGATCATCATCAGCGGCGAGGCGCCGAGCCCATAGTTGGAGAAATGATGCTCGGCGTACCAGGCATTGTCGAACCCGGCCTGGTCGGCCAGCACGGTCTGTTCCACCGCATAGTTCAGCACCTCGGCCGAGCTCTGATGGTAACCGCGCTGCTGCATGAGGATGAAGATGCCGAATTCCATGCCGCCTGGTCCTTGCCGGAGGCTCTGACCCTAGCGGCTGGGCCTTCCACGCAACAATATGCTATGATCGAGAGGCATCTTTGCGATTTGCGTAAAGGCGGACCATGAGCCGGTTGCAGGCGATGGAACTCTTCGCGGCCGCGGTACGGGAGGGCAGCTTTTCCGCCGCAGGCCGCCGCGCCGGGCTGTCGCCCGCCTCGGTCTCCCGCCAGGTGGCAGCCCTCGAAGCCGGGCTGGGCACGCAGTTGCTCAACCGGACCAGCCGCAGCCTGGTGCTGACCGAGGCCGGGCGGGAATACCTCGCCCGGCTGGAGCCGATCCTGCAGGACATCGCCGCCGCCGAGGCCGCCGCCGCCGCCTTGCAGGCCACGCCGCGCGGCACGCTGCGGCTGCATTCGCGCACCATGTTCGGCCTGCGGCTGGTGACGCCGCTGCTGCCCGCCTTCCAGGCCCGCTACCCGGAATTGCGCGTCGAACTCCGCCTCGCCGAACGGCCGGCCCGGCTGGCGGAGGAGGAGATCGATATCGAGCTGCGGATCGGCGCGCCGCCCGCCGGACCGCTGATGCAGCGCCTGCTGCTGCGGAGCGAGCGCATCCTGGTGGCCAGCCCCGGCTACCTGGATGGGCGCCCGGCGGTGCGGCAGCCGCGCGACCTGCTGGCGCAGGAGTGCCTGACCTATTGGCTCGGCCCGGACGAGGTGACCTGGCGGTTCCTCGGCGCCGGCGGGTTGCAGGAACTCCGCATCGCCGCCCGGCTGACCGCCAATAACGGGGAAGTGCTCCGCCAGTTGGCCCTGGCCGGGCATGGCATCGCGCTGCTGGACGACTACACGGTGCGTGACGAACTCGCCGCCGGCCGGCTGCTGCGGCTGCTGCCGGACTGGCGGGTGACCAACTCCGAATTCGACCAGGGCATCCACGCGGTGTTTCGCCAGGCCGCGCTGCTGCCGGCCAAGACCCGCGCCTTCCTCGATTTCCTGGTGGAGGCGCTGCCCGGGGCGGTCAGCGGCTGATCAACGGCTCGGCGATGCCCTGCGCGTCAAGGCCGGTAATGGCGAAGACCCCGCCGGCCTCGGGCGCCGGATCCTGCAGCCGGTGGCTGGCCGAGATCGAGGTGACGAACAGCACATCCAGGCCCGGCCCGCCGAAATTCACGCTGGTCGGGTGGCGCACCGGCATGGCGATGCGCTGCACCAGCCGCCCGATGGCATCGAACCGGCCGATCTCGCCGCTGCGGACCAGCGCGACCCAAAGATGCCCCGCCGCATCCACCGTGGCGCCGTCCGGCGCGCTGTCCAGCGCCGCGAGGTCGATGAAGGGCGCCCGTCCGCGCGCCTGCCCGTCGCGGTAGTCGAGCCGCCAGATCACCCGGCGCGGGCTGTCCGCCAGGAACAGCGTCGCACCATCCGGGCTGAAGCAGGGCCCGTTGGCGGTGACGATGTCTTCGGCCAGGGTGGTGACGCCGCCATCCGCCTCCAGCCGGTACAGCGCGCCGCGCGACGCCGCGCCAGGGGCAAGGTTCATGTGCATGCTGCCGGCCAGGAAGCGCCCCTGGCGGTCCACCTTGCCGTCGTTGAGCCGCACGTCCGGGTGCTGCACCGGCGACTTCGCCAGCAACGTGGTGGCGCGGGTGGCAGGGTCGTACCGGTGGAAGCCATCGGCCAGCGCCAGCACCACGCCGCCATCCCGGCACAGGCCGAAGCTGCCGACCGGCGCCGGCACCGCCCAATCCTCCCGCCGGCCGCTGCCCCACTGCAGCCGGTGCAGCCTGCCGGCCAGGGAATCGACCCAGTAGAGGGCTTGTTCGCGCGTGCTCCAGACCGGACTTTCGCCCAGCTGGTCGCGGCTGTCGCCGATGCGGTCGATGGCGATGGCCATGCGTTGCCTCCGCCGCCAAATTGCCGGACGCTGACCGCTCGGTCAACGAAGGGGTGCGGGGATGCCGGATCAGCAGGCGATGCCGCCAGAGCCCGCGGGCGGCGAAGCGACCGACCGCGTGCTGCAGATCCTCTCGACCTCGGCCAGGCTCTTCGCCACCACGGGCTACGACGGCACCTCGATGCGCGACATCGCGCTGGCCTGCGGCATCTCCAAGTCGCTGCTCTATCACCACTTTGCCGACAAGGACGAGATCTTCGCCCGCATCACCCTCGGCTCGACCCGGGAGCTGTTCCATTTCGTCGAGGCCCGGCTGCAGGCGGCGGCGTCCCCGGCGCTGCGCATCCGCGCCTTCATGGCCGCCACCGGCGAGTATTTCCAGCGTTACCGCTGGGCCTGGATCGCCTCCACCACCGCCTTCTGGAACGACCCGCAGCACCACCGGCAGACCGAACGCATGCTGTGGCGCGACCGCTACGAGGGGTTGCTCCGCCGGCTGATCCAGGACGCCATCGATGCCGGCGAGATGCGCCCGCTGGACGTGCCGCTGGCCGGCCGGCTGGTGCTCTCCGCGCTCAACTGGATGCATCGCTGGCACAAGCCGGACCAGGGCATGCCCGCGCCACAGGTCGCCGAGGCCTATTTCGACATGATCTTCCATGGCCTGCACGCCGCGGCACCGGGCTTGCCGCCCGCCCCGCCTCAGGGATAGGGTGCCACTGACCGATCGGTCAGCACCCCGGGATGGACGCAGGAGAACCCCCCATGACCTCCCCGCAGCGGCCCGCGCCCGGGGCCGGGCTGGATGCCATCCTCCGGCCGCGCTCCATCGCCGTCATCGGCGCCTCACAGGATGCCACGAAGATCGGCGGCCGGCCGGTGCAGCTGCTGCAGCGCTTCGGCTTCCCCGGCGCGATCTACCCGGTCAATCCGCGCGCGGCCGAAGTGCAGGGCCTGCCCGCCTTCGCCTCCGTCGCCGCGCTGCCGGAAGCCCCCGACCTGGCGATCATCGCAGTCGCCGCCGAACACGCCGCCACGGCGCTGGAGGAGTGCGCCGCGCGCGGCTGCCGGGCCACCGTGGTGTTTTCCTCCGGCTTCGCCGAACTCGGCGCGGAGGGCGAGGCGGCGCAGGCGGCGCTCGGCGCCATCGCCGCGCGCACCGGCATGCGCATCCTCGGCCCCAACTGCCTCGGCGCGGTCAGCGTCGCGGAACGCAGCATCGCCACCTTCTCGATCGTGCTGGAAGGCGCGCTGCCGCCGCCCGGGCCGCTCGGCATCGCCTCGCAGAGCGGCAACCTCGGTAGCTACACCATGCTGCTGGCGCGGGAACGCGGCATCGGCGTCAGCCGCTTCCTGACCACCGGCAACGAATGCGACGTCGACATCGCCGATGCCATCGCCTGGCTGGCGCAGGACGACGCGACCAGGGTGGTGCTGGCCGTGCTGGAGACCTGCCGCGACGCGCCACGGCTGATCCAAGCGCTGGAGATGGCACGCGGCGCGGGCAAGCCGGTGGTGGTGCTGAAGATCGGCGCGACCGCGGCCGGCCAGGCCGCCGCCGCCTCCCACACCGGGGCGCTGGCGGGGTCGGACGCGGTGTTCGACGCGGTCTTCGCCCGCACCGGCGCGGTCCGGGTCGGCAGCGTCGAGGCACTGCTCGACCTCGGCCACGCGGCAGCGGTCTGCGGGGAGGCTCTGCCGCGCGGCCGGCGCACCATGCTGCTGACCGCCTCAGGCGGGTTCGGCGTGCTGCTGGCCGATGCCGCGACCGCGGTGGGGCTGGACCTGCCGGCGCCTGAGCCGGCGACGCAGCGGCGCATCCTGTCGGTGGTGCCCTTCGCCTCGCCGCGCAACCCGGTCGATGCCACGGCGCAGATGGGCGCGCGGCCCGAGGTCCTGGTGGAGATTCTGGCCGCCATCCTGGACGACCCGAACTGCGATGTGCTGCTGCTGCAGCTTGCCGCCTCGCTCTATGTGCCGCGGCTGCGCGGCGTCTTCCTGCCGGCGCTCAAGGCGATGCGCGAAAAGCACCCCGGGAAGGTGCTGATGCTCTCGGTGCATGGCCCGGCCGATGCGGTGGCGGAACTCACCGCGCTCGGCATGCCGGTGGTGGATGGCGTCAATGCCAGCACCGCGACCCTGGCCGGGCTCTGCGCGCTGGCCGAGGCGCGCCGCGTGCCGCTGCGGCCTGCCGTGACGATGCCGCCGGGCGCCCCGCTTGACACCGCGGCGCTGCGGACGGAGGCCGCCGCCAAGCAGGCGCTGGCAGCCGCCGGTGTGCCGATCCTGCCGGAATGCGTGGTCCACAGCGCCGCGGAAGCCGCCGCGGCCGCCACCAGGCTGGGCTTCCCCGTGGTGCTGAAGATCGTCTCGGCGGACCTGCCGCACAAGACCGAGGTCGGCGGCGTGGTGCTCGACCTGGCCGATGCGGCCGCTGTCGCCGCCGCGCATGACACGATGCTGGCGCAGGTGCGGACCGCGGCGCCGCAGGCGCGCCTCGACGGCGTGCTGGTCGCGCCGATGGTCCGCGGCGGTGTCGAGCTGATCCTCGGGACGAAGCGCGACCCGGTCTTCGGCCCGGTGGTTCTGATCGGGCTCGGCGGCATCTTCGCCGAGGTGCTGCAGGACGTGGCCGTCCGCCCTGCGCCGGTCGATGAGGCCGAGGCGCTGGAGATGTTGCGCAGCCTGAAGGCCTTCCCGGTGCTGGATGGCGCGCGCGGCCGGCCGAAGGCCGACATCGCCGCAGCGGCCCGCGCGGTGGCGGCACTGTCCCGCTTCGCCGCGCAGCAGGCGGCGGCGGTGGCAGAGGTGGACATCAATCCGCTGCTGGTCCGCGCCGAGGGCGAGGGTGCGGTGGCACTGGATGCGCTGATCATCCCGGTGGAGGACAGGCCGTGACCGAAGTGTTTTCCCTCGCCGGGCGCGTCGCGCTGGTGACCGGCGCCGGCAACGGCATCGGCCGCGCCGCGGCGCTGCACCTGGCCGGCATGGGAGCCACCGTCGGCGTCAACGACCTGAAGCCCGAATTCGTCGACCGAGTGGTCGCCGAGATCGAGGCTGCAGGTGGCCGGGCGATCGGCGTGACGCAGAACATCAGCACGCGGGACGGCATGCGCGCGGCCGTGCTGGGGCTCGCCGAGCAGGCCGGGCGGCTCGACGTGCTGGTGAACAATGCCGCCTGGGTGCGCTACCAAGCGGTGCCGGACATCGCGCCGGACACCACGGACCGCATGCTGGATGTCGGCTTCAAGGCGGTGATCTGGGGCATCCAGGCGGCGGCCGAGGCGATGGGCGAGCGGGGCGGCAGCATCGTCAACATCGCCTCCACGGCGGCGCTGCAGGGGCTGCAGAACGGCCTGGTCTATTGTGGCATCAAGGCCGGCGTCACCGGCATCACCCGTGCCGCAGCGGCCGAGCTCGGCCCGCGCGGCATCCGCGTCAATGCCATCGCGCCTTCCGCGATCCCGACCGAGGGCACCCAGCGCAACCGCAACGCCGAACGCGATGCGCGGCGCGTCGCGCGCACGCCGCTCGGCCGGCTCGGCGCGGTGGAGGACATCGCCCGCGCCATCGGCTTCCTCGCCTCCGGCCAGGCCGGCTTCGTCACCGGGCAGGTGCTGGTGGTCGATGGCGGGATCACCAGCACGAGCCTCAACGCGGGGTGACGACCGGGAAAATCGTCTCGAAGACGTCCAGCAGCGCGAAGAGCCTTGCCGGCAGCGTGGCATCGCCCGCCACCGTGGCGGCGCCTTCCGCCAGCAGGGCCTCGAAGCCGGCGCTGCCCGCCACCAGCCGGTCGAAGGCGGCGCGCGTCGTCGTCACCCGCGTGTCCGGCGCCGCGGAGGTGCTGCCGAGCCGCTGCGTCAGGGTCGCATTCTCGAGATTCTGCGCCACCATCTCCCCGCGGTCGGTGAAGTGCCAGTCGATCCGCCAGCGCAGCCCGGCGGCCTGCTCCGCCTTCAGCCGCACGCCGAGCCAGTCGAAGACCACCCCGGTCGACAGGGCCGGCAGCATGTCGGGGCGGAGGAAGCCGACCGCGCGGCTGCCGCCGGTGCCGCCGCGCAGTTCCTGCGCCGCCAGCAGATAGGCGTTGCGCCAGGTGGCGCTTTCCGCCTGATAGCCGAGCTGCTCATGCGCATCGGCGCAAAGCTCGCGCGCCGCGGCATTGTCCGGGTCGGCGAAGACCAGCTGGTTCATTAGCTGCGCCACCCAGCGGTATTCGCCGCGGACGAAGTCCTCCCGCGCCCGCGCGATGACGGCGTCGAGCGGCCCGAGATACTCGACCAGCTTGCGCGCCGCCTCGCTCGGCGGCAGCGGATCGAGGTTGGCCGGATTGCCGTCATACCAGCTGAGGTAGCGCTGGTAGACCGCCTTGGCATTGTGGCTGACCGTGCCGTAGTAGCCGCGGCAGGCCCAGTCCTGCGCCAGGCTGTCGGGCAGCCGGAGCCGCTCCGAGATCTCCGCCGGCCGCAGCCCATGCGCCGCCAGGCGCAGCGCCTGGTCGTGAATATGCTTGTAGAGGTCACGCTGGCGGCCGAGATAGCCGAGCAGCTTCTCCTGCCCCCAGATCGGCCAATGATGCTGCGCCACCAGGATCTCCGCTTGGTCGCCGAACAGCGCCATGCTGGTGGCGATGGCGTTCGACCAGACCCGGGTATCGCGCGCCTGGGCGCCGCGCAGCGGGATGAAGTTGTGCAAGTGGCGCGTGGTGTTCTCCGCCATGTTGAGCACGCGATGCCGCGGCAGCCAGATATGCATCTCCGCCGGCGCCTCGGTCTGCGGCGCCATCTGGAAGACCAACTCGATGCCATCGATCGTCCGGCTTTCCACCGCCTCGACGATCAGGTCGGTCGGCGGCAGCAGGGTGGAGACAGCAAGGCCCATGCGCTTGCCGAGCCCGGCATCGACCTGGCCACGCACCCCGCGATGCAGCGCCCCGCCGAATTGGAAATTCGCCCGCCGCGCCATCGGGATGCCGGCAAGCACGGATTCCGCGCCCAGTTCCTCCATGAAGCCATCCGGCGCGATCACCGGCACCCGGCCCCCGCGCACCTCGTCCAGGCTGGCGACACCGAAGGCACCGCCGAAATGGTCGGCATGGCTGTGGGTGTAGATCAGCGCGCTGACCGGCCTTTCGCCGCGATGCGCGCGATAGAGCGCCAGGCCGGTGGCGGCGGCCTCGGCATTGGTCAGCGCATCGATGACGATGATGCCACGCGCGCCCTCGACGATGGTCATGTTGGCCAGGTCGAGGCCGCGGATCTGGTAGATTCCGGGACAGACCTCGAACAACCCATTCGCCATGTTCAGCCGCGCCAGCCGCCAGAGGCTCGGGTTGACCTCGGGTGGTGCCTGCTCGGCCTTGAGGAAGCGGTACTCGCCGAGGTCCCAGACCAGCCGGCCGCCGGTGCCGCGCACGACACCGTCGGGCAGCGGCGCGACATGGCCGCGCCAGGCCTCGGCGAAGTCCGCGGTGTCGTGAAAGGGCAGTTCCGCCAGCACCGCCTGGTTGGCAGCGGCGGTGGCGGCGGTGGCGGGCTTCGCTGCGCTGGGCATGTGCCGGATCCCCCTATGCCGCCGCGAGCAGGCGGGCGGCCTGCACGTGGCGATCACCCCATTCGAATTCTGCCATCAGGATGCGCCGCGCCAGCCGCGTCGCCGGCAGTTCCTCGGTCATGCCCATGCCGCCATGCACCTGGATCGCCTGCTCGGCGACGAAACGCCCGGCCTCGCCCAGCCGCAGCTTGGCGAAGGCGATGTGTTGCCAGGCCGGCTCGCGCAATGCCGCCTGGACCAGGCCGGTGAGGTTGCGCCAGGCGACGTACATCTCCGCGACACGGTGCCGCAGCGCCTGGAAGCTGGCGAGCGCCGCGCCGAATTGCTGGCGCTGCAGCAGGTAGTCGATGGTCTGCCGGATCAGCGTTCCCATGGCCGCCACCGACTCGACGCAGGTCAGCAGCGCGCCGAGGTCGCGGGCCCGGTCGATCCGCGCCGCGGCATCGGCCACCAGCAGCGTCGCCGCGGCACCCTGCAGGTCGAGGTCGAGCGTCAGCCTGCCGTCGATCCGTTCATGCCGGACCAGGCCGACATCGGTCAGGTCCAGCAGGTAAACCGCATCCGCCGCCGCCACCAACGCATGGCTCGGCGCCGGCGGCGTCTCGATGCCCAGCGCCTGGCCGGTCAGCCGGCCGGCTTCGGCGGTGATGCCGCCCGCCAGCACCACGCAGGGCCGCAGCCGCCCGGCTGCCAGATCCGTCAGAAGCGCGTCCTGCCCGGACAGCAAGGCCGGCGCCACGGCGCAGGTCATGGCCAGCGGCAGCGGCAGCGCGGCGCTGCCGGCACCCTCGGCCAGCGCGGCGAGGTCCAGCAGCGTGCCGCCGGCGCCGCCACATTCCTCCGGCACCAGCAGGCCGGCCCAACCGAGGTCGAGCAGCGACGACCACTGCGCCGCCAGCTCCGCCGCGCGCGCCGCCGGATCATGCAGCGGCGCCAATTTCTGCGTGGCGGCCTCGGCGAAGCGGCGGGCCGCATCGTAGGCATCACCGGGCAGCATCGGCGTGGGTTCGAAAGCCATGGCGCTCACATCCCGAAAAGCTGCTTGGCGACCACGTTCTTCTGCACCTCGTTGGAGCCGCCGAAGATGGTCTTGGCGCGCAGGTACATGAAGTTCTGCACCCATTCGATATCCTCGACCGCCGCATTCGGCCCCGAGCCATCGACCGGGCGGAAGCGCGAGGCGACGCGGTCCCCTACCGCATCCAGCGCGACGGCGCCGATGCGCTGCACCGTGTCCGCGGTGGAAAGCTTGAGTTCCGACGGCATCAGCCCGAGCGGCCGGCCGGCCATGACCGCGTCCACCGCGGCCTTGCCGAGCTCGCGCGCGCCGCGCAGCTCGGCCTCGGCCAGCAGCAGGCGGTATTCCAGCTGCTCCCGCTTCAGGGTGTTCGCCGGCCCGGCCAGCTCACGCGCCACAAGCGCCCGGCAGCGCTCGAGGAAGCGGAAGGCCGGCGCGACGTTGGCGCCGCCCAGCCTTTCGCGGTCGAGCAGGAACTTGCCGTAGGTCCAGCCCTTGTTCTCCTCGCCGATGCGGTTCGCCGCCGGCACCCGCACGGCGTCGAGGAACACCTCGTTCACGTGGTGCCAGCCGTCGATCGTCCGCACCTCCCGCACCTGGATGCCGGGCGAGTCCAGCGGGATGAGCAGCATGGTGATGCCCTCCTGGCGCTTCACCTCGGCATTGGTGCGGACCAGCGTGTACATCCAGTCGGCTTCCTGCGCGTGGCTGGTCCAGAGCTTCTGGCCGGTGACGACATAGTCGTCGCCGTCCCGCACCGCGCGGGTCTTCAGGCTGGCGAGGTCTGAGCCGGCGCCGGGCTCCGAATAGCCCTGGCACCACCAATCCTCGCCATTCAGGATGCCCGGCAGGAAGCGGGCCTTCTGTGCCTCGCTGCCGAAGGCGATCAGTACCGGCCCGATATGGCGCAGCCCGTGGTGGTATTGCGGCGGGCAGTCGCATTCCGCCAGCACCTCGTCGAAGATGTGGCGGCGGCGCTGGTCCCAGCCGGTGCCGCCATACTCGACCGGCCAGCTCGGCGCGCCCCAGCCATGCGCGTGCAGGATGCGCTGCCAGGGCGCCCAGTGCTTGCGGCCGAGCTTGCCGTTGGCGGCGACCACTGCACGGATCTCCGGCGGGCAGCGGGTCGACGCGAAGTCGCGCACCTCGGCCCGAAAGGCGGCCAGCTCGGCGGTCTCGTCCATCATCGGCCTCGTCACAGGGAAAGGTTGCGCTCGCGTACCACGCGGCTCCACAGCGCGTGCTGCTCGGCCAGGAAGGCGGCGAACTCGGCGGGGGTCTCGGCCATCGCTTCCAGGCCGTCGTCGCGGATCGCGCGCTGGATCGGCTCGCTGGCGGCGATGTCGCGCAGGTCACCGGCGATGCGCTCGCGCAGCGGCGCCGGCACCGCGGCCGGGCAGAAGAAGCCGTAGAAGGTGCGCGCCACCACCTGCGGCAGGCCCTGTTCGGCCATGGTCGGCACCTCCGGCGCATTGGCGTTGCGCCGCGGCTGGGCGATCGCCATCGCCCGCAGCCGGCCGTCGCGGGCGAAGCGCATGGTGGTGACGCTGTCGAACAGCGCGTTGACATGACCGGCGAGCAGGTCGGTCAGCGCCGGCGCGCTGCCGCGATAGGGCGTGTGGAGCATCTCGATGCCGGTCGCCCAGGCGAAGAGCTCGGCCGAGATATGCGGCGAGGAGCCCATGCCGGAGGAGCCGAAGCGCAGCGCGCCGGGATTGGCCTTCGCCCAGGCGACCAGTTCGGTCAGCGTGCGGGCCGGCACCGATGGGTGGAGGTACAGCACCGCGCCGCCCAGCGCGAAGCGGCAGAGCGGCGCCAGCGCGGCGGGATCGTAGGGCAGGTTCCGCAGCATCAGCGGGTTGGTCACGATGCCGAAGCTGGCGAGCAGCAGCGTGTGGCCATCCGGCGGCGCATGCGCCGCCGCCGCGGTGCCGATCGCCGTCGCCCCGCCCGGCTTGTTCGCCACCACCGCCGGCTGGCCCCACAACTCGCTCAGGCGCGGGGCGAATTCGCGGGCGTAGCGGTCGGTCGGGCCGCCGGCGGCGTAGGGCACCACGATCTCGACGCCGCGCTGCGGCCAGCCGCCCTGGGCCAGCGCCGGCGTGGCAAGCAGCGAGCCCAGCAGCGTGCGCCGCAACATGGCTCAGCGGCCCTTGTAGACCGGCGGACGCTTTTCCAGCGTCGCGCGACGTGCCTCGGCGGCATCTTCGGTCTTGCTGAGCTCGTAGGTGAAATTCTGCTCGAAGCGGTAGGCGTCCTTCGCCGGCATCAGCTCCACCATGTTGCAGCTCAGCTTGGCGTATTTGATGCCGAGCGGCGCCTTGGCGGCGATCTCGGCGGCCAGCGCATAGGCTTCGTCGAACAACCTGTCCTGCGGCACGCAGGCTTCCAGCAGGCCCAGACGGTACAGCTCGCTGGCCGGCAGCCGCTGGCCGGTGAACATCATCCGCCGCACCTTGGACGGCGGGAAGAGCCGCGACAGCATCGCCGCCCCGCCGGCCAGGCCGACATTGATCTCCGGCATGCCGAAGACCGCGTTGTCGCTGGCCAGCATGAAGTCGCAGGCGGCCGCCAGGCCGAAGCCGGCGCCGAGCGCCGCGCCGTTGACCGCCGCGATCACCGGTTTGGCGCATTCCTTGATGCTGTTGCCGGTCTCCCGCGTCAGCCGGTTGTGCCACCAGTACTCGCCGTGCTTGCCGGGGTCTGGCCGCTGCTTCAGGTCGGCGCCGGCACAGAACACGCTGCCCTGCGCGGTCAGCAGCACCACGCGGATATCCTCGCGGTCGGTTGCCTGGTCCATGATCTCGATGATGCGGTCGCGCATCGCCCAGTTCACCGCGTTCACCGGTGGGCGGTTCAGGGTGGCCACCGCCACGTAGTCCTTCACCTCCAGCGTCACCGTGTCTTCGCTCATTCCGCCTTCTCCCTGATTCAACCGGATGCCGGCATGGCGGATGACACCGCGCCGCTTCCGTCCTCCGTCATCCAGCATGGCGCCCAGGGCCGCGGGCGTGCTGCCCTCGGGCCGGGCTCCGGTATCGGCGTAGCGCGCGGCGGCGGCGGGGCCGGCCATGGCCCGCATCAACGCCTTGCCAAGCCGCGCAACAATCGGTTCGGGCGTGCCTGTGCGGGCCATGAGCCGATTGATCACCGTGACTTGGAAACCCGGCAGTGTCTCGGCGATGCTCGGCACATCGGGAAGTTCCCGCCCACGGCTGGACGGCGTGACGCCCGGTGCGCGCAGCCGGTCGGCGCGGATCAGCACGCCCAGGCTGTCGATGGTCTTCGGCACCCGGGCCTGCCACGGTGCCCTGCATCGAGGAGCCGGTGCCGCCAAAGGGGATATGCGTCAGGCCGATGCCGGCACTCGGGAAGGCCGGCTGCGCCGGCCGCGCCCTGGCCCGCGCGACCAGGTCCACGACGCAGCGCGCCGCTGGCGGCCGATGCAGCACCGGCGCATAGGCCGAACGGACCAGCAGGCTCATCGGCATGACCTCCCGGCCCGGGTCGTGGGGCACGTTCGCCATCGGCAACGGGCTGGCCGAAAGCCTTGCCCGGCGACTGCACGCCGAAGCGCCGGCAACGCCGGCGAGCATGGCGCGGAACGAGCTGCGCCGAGGCCTGTCACATCGCATCCTTCGCGTCGGAGGCTGTGGCCCCATGTCAGCTCGATCCTTGACTGACCGATCGGTCAGGCTGAGGTTATAGTCGTCCCTCCGCGGCGGCAAGCGCCTCCGGCTGACCATCCTCCGTGGCGGTTTGCGGTGCATCATGGGTCGGGCGGTGCGACCGCCCGGTCATACCCGGCCCCGGTGTCGGTCATCCCGCCGGGTTTCGCGCGGCGGCGAAGCCGCAGGCGCTGCCGGGCGGACGGCAGCGTCACCAAAGGGCACGTCCTGGTCGAGGCCTTCAGCGCCGTCGCTGCCGACGTTCGGCGGGCTTCCCGTACCGCGCTTGTTCCCAGGCGAGCGCTGCAGCCGCTCCGGCCGTATGCTCAAGTCGCCCCGGCCGCCGGATTGGGATTTCTCCTCCGGCCTGCCCAACCCCTCGGCACGCAGCTGCTTGATGTGGTCCAGCATGGCCGGACCGTGGGGCACCGCGACACCGAGAGCGCGATGAAGCCGACCGCCGCCGGAACCGACGACGGTCTGTCCCGGGGCCAGAGCGGGCGATGCCTCCGGTCAGTGCCAGGGGCACGGCGTCGGACACCGGCTGCGCGTCGCGCGGCAGATGCAGACACGCCGCGGCGGTGCCGATGAAGTCGGAGCCGCCCCCCCGGGCCGACCTGCACCGCGATCAAGCAAGCGGCTTCAGGCCGGACGGGGTGGATTCGCGCAAGGTCGCGCCGCCTGCTTCGAACGATCGATTTCGTCGAAGGCGCCGTCGGGATTGCCGGGGCGTGCAAGCGGCGCAGGGCCGCGTTCGAGATCCGACGACGCGATGCCGCCCTGCCGCGCGATGCGGGCCGAGGGCCCGACCGCTGGCGACCTGCCGATAATTGAGGCGTGCATGGAGACTACACGCCCGGAGCTCCTTGCCCGCCGCAGCCTAGCCCGACGTTGTCCTGCCAAAGGCGTAGCGCCCGGTCGGAAAGGCTTTGTCCTTCGCCAGGAATCAAACGGGCTTCGGGTTGGAACGGGTTCGTTCGAAAGTGCACGGCTCGATTTTGAGCCCACACCTCCCCGCACCGCCGCCCTACTCCACCGTCACGCTCTTCGCCAGGTTGCGCGGCTGGTCCACGTCGGTGCCCTTCAGCACCGCCACGTGGTAGGCCAGCAGCTGCACCGCGATGGCATAGAGGATGGGGGTCGAGAAGGCGCCGACCTTCGGCAGCTCGATCACCCGCTCGGCGAAGCGCGACAGCGGGCCGATGCCATCGGCATCGGTGAAGGCGAGGATGCGCCCGCCGCGCGCCGCCGCCTCCTGCAGGTTGGACGCGGTCTTCTCGAAGAGCGGCCCGGTGGGGCACAGCGCGATCACCGGCACCAGGTTGTCGATCAGCGCGATCGGCCCGTGCTTCATCTCGCCGGCGGCATAGCCCTCGGCATGGATGTAGCTGATCTCCTTCAGCTTCAGCGCGCCCTCGAGCGCGATCGGGTAGAGGCTGCCGCGGCCGAGGAAGAGCACGTCGCGCGCCTTGGCGACCTCGGCCGCCAGTTCGCGGATCTGCGCGTCCTTCTCCAGCACCAGCGCAGCATTGCCCGGCACCTCCAGCAGCGCCTGGGTCAGCCTGCCCTCGTCCAGCGTGGACAGCTCCCGCCGCGCCCGCCCGAACCCGATCGCCAGGCAGGCCATGACCGCCAGCTGCGCGGTGAAGGCCTTGGTCGAGGCGACGCCGATCTCCGGTCCCGCCACCGTCAGCACCGCGCCGTCGCTCTCCCGCGCCATCGAGGATTCGGGCACGTTGACGACCGACAGCACCTTCTGCCCGCCCTCCTTCAGCAGCTTGAGCGCGGCCATGGTGTCGGCGGTCTCGCCCGACTGGCTTACCAGGATGGCGGCGCCGCCCTCCATCAGCGGCGGGTTGCGGTAGCGGAGTTCAGAGGCGACGTCGGCATCCACCGGCAGCCGCGCCAGTTGCTCGATCCAGTAGCGGCCGACCGCACCCGCCAGGAAGGCGCTGCCGCAGGCGGAAATCGTCAGCCGCGGCACCTTGGCCGGGTCGAAGGGCAGCTTCGGCAGCCGCACCTCCAGCGTCTTGGGGTCGAGGTATTGCCGCAGCGTGTCGCCCAGCACCGCCGGGTGCTCGTGCAGCTCCTTCTCCATGAAGTGGCGGTAGTTGCCCTTGCCGACCGCCGCACCGGAGACGGCGGTGACGACGACCTTGCGCTCGACCGCAGCGTCCTTCGCATCGAAGAAGGCGGCGCCGTCGGTGTCGAGCACCGCCCAGTCGCCCTCGTCCAGATAGGCGATGCGCCGGGTCAGCGGGGCCAGCGCCAGCGCGTCGGAGCCGACGAACATCTCGCCCTCGCCGAAGCCGATCGCCAGCGGCGCGCCTTGGCGCGCGGCCATCAGCAGCTTCGGATGGCCGGCGAAGATGGCGGCCAGGGCGAAGGCGCCGTGCACCCGCTTCAGCGCCGCGGCGAAGGCCGCCTGCGGCGCCAGGCCCTGCGCCAGGATATCGTCGAGCAGCCGGACGAAGGTCTCGGTATCGGTCTCGGTCTCGAAGACCGCGCCCTTGGCCTCGAGCTCGGCGCGCAGTTCGGCATGGTTCTCGATGATGCCGTTGTGCACGACGCTGACGCGGGCGGTGCTGTGCGGATGGGCGTTGCGCTCGGTCGGCGCGCCATGCGTCGCCCAGCGGGTATGGCCGATGCCGGTGGTGCCGCTCAGCGGGTCGCGTTCCAGCACCGCGGTCAGGTTGCCGAGCTTGCCCTCGGCGCGGCGACGGTCGACATGGCCCCCGACCAGCGTGGCGATGCCGGCGCTGTCATAGCCGCGGTATTCCAGGCGCCGCAGCGCCTCCAGCAGCAGCGGCGCCGCATCCGCCTTGCCGACAACGCCCACGATGCCGCACATCAGACTTGACCCTTCTTGCCCTTGAACCCGCGCCCGGGCTTCGTCGCCTGCCGCCCGCGCGCGATCGCCAGCGCGTCGTCCGGCACATCCTCGGTGATCACGCTGCCGGCCGCCACCAGCGCCCGGGCACCGACCCGCACCGGCGCCACCAGCGCGGTGTCGCTGCCGACGAAGGCGCCGGCGCCGATCTCGGTGCGGTGCTTGTTCACGCCATCATAATTGCAGGTGATGGTGCCGGCGCCGATATTGGCCCGCGCCCCCACCGTCACGTCGCCCAGGTAGCTCAGGTGGTTGGCCTTGGCGCCCTCGGCCAAATGCGCCGCCTTGAGTTCCACGAAATTCCCGACATGCGCCTCGCGCCCCACCTCGGTCCCCGGCCGCAGCCTGGCGAAGGGGCCGATGACGGCGCCGCGCCGCACCAGGCAGCCTTCCAGGTGGCTGAAGGCGCGGATCTCGACCCCGTCCTCCACCGTGACGCCCGGCCCGAAGACCACGTTGGGGCCGACGCTGACATCCTGGCCGAGCGTCGTGTCCCAGGCGAAGAACACCGTCTCCGGCGCGGTCAGCGTCGCGCCGCCGGCCATCGCGGCATCGCGCAGCCGCGCCTGCATGCCGGCTTCCAGCAGGGCAAGCTCCGCCCGGCTGTTGGCCCCGGCCAGCTCGGCCTCCGAGGCCTCCTCGGCCACCACCCGGCGGCCGTCGGCCACCGCCAGGCCGACGATGTCGGTCAGGTAGTATTCGCCCTTGCTGTTGGCGTTGCCGACCGCGTCCAGCCAGCGGAACAGGTCGGCCGCGGGCGCACAGACCACGCCGGCGTTGCACAGCCCGATGCCGCGCTCGGCCTCGGTCGCATCGGCCCATTCGACGATCCGCTCGACCTCGCCGGAGGCAGCCGTCACCAGCCGGCCGTAGCGGCCCGGATCCGCCGGCCGCATGGCCAGCAGCGCCAGCCCGGCCGCGGCCCGCGTCGTGACCAGTTTCCGGATGGTCGGCACGGTGATCAGCGGGTTGTCGGCATAGAGCACCGCCACGTCGCCGGCGAAATCCCGCAGCAAGGGCGCCGCCATCCGCGCCGCATGGCCGGTGCCCAGGCGATCCGCCTGCACCACCGTCGCATGCGGTGCCACCGCGCGCTCCATCGCCGGCATGTCCGGCCCCACCACCACCACGATCCGGTCGAAGACCTGCTCGCAGGCACTGACCAGATGATTGATCATCGGCCGCCCGGCGACCGGGTGCATCGCCTTGGGCAGCGCGCTCCGCATGCGGGTGCCGAGACCGGCGGCAAGGATGATGGCGGCGGCGGGCATGGCATCTCCGGACATCGGACTCGGCGCGCAGGATAGCCCACGCGGCTGCAATATCGCATGCTGGTTGTGACCGGCGTAGCCTGATCTAGGCAAGCGCCGCGTCGCGGCGGACCGCACGCCGCATTGCAGAGTGCGGCGGCACGCGGTAGGCCGGGTCATGCCCCGCCTCGCCGTCTTCGATCTCGATGGCACGCTGGTCGACAGCGCGCCCGACATCCACGCCGCCCTCGACCGCCTGATGGCGGGCCAGGGCCGGGCGGCCTTCACCCGGCCGGAGGTCACCGCGATGATCGGCGACGGCGTCCGCGTCCTGGTCGAACGCGCCGCGGCGGCCCGCGGCCTGGCCTTCACCGACCCCCTGCTGGCGGAATTCACCACCGACTACACCGCCCGCGCAGCCGAGGCGACGGCGCTGTTCCCCGGCATTGCCGGGACGCTGGACGTCCTGGCGGCCGATGGCTGGGCACTGGCGGTCTGCACCAACAAGCCGGCGGCGGCGACCGCGGCGCTGCTGGGCGCGCTGGGCCTGGCCGGCCGCTTCGCCGCGGTCGGCGGCGGCGACAGCTTCCCCGTGCGCAAGCCCGATCCGGGCCACCTGCTCGGCACCATCACCCAGGCGAAGGGCGACCCGGCCCGGGCGGTGATGATCGGCGACCACCGCAACGACGTGATGGCGGCCCGGGGCGCCGGCCTGGCCTGCGTCTTCGCCGGCTGGGGCTACGGCACCCCGGCGATGGCGGCAGGCGCCGCGGCCACCGCGGCGACGCCGGCCGCGCTACTGCCGGTGCTGCGCGACCTCCTGCCCTGAGGGCAGCGCCTCCACGCCCAGCAGCACCACGCGGATGGTGCCCAGCCAGCGGCTCGGCAGCTCGATCCTGACCGGGATGGCCAGGCGGCCGGGCAAGGGCCGGCCGAGCCAGGCGGTGGCGGGCTGCGACGTGCGCGCCCATTCCGCCTCCCGGTCGCTGCGCCAGCCGGCCACCAGCCGGCTCTCGAAGCCGCAGCGCAGCGCCTCGCCGCCAAAGCCGCCTTCCTGCGGCAGCACCTGCATGCCCTCGGTCTGCACCGTGTAGTCGGCCCGGCGGCGTCCGTCGTAGACCGCCGCCGCGGCGTCGCAGCGGCCGGTCTGCGCCACCGTGCGGGTCAGCTTCGCCAGCGCGGAGAGGGAATCCATGGTGCCGAGGCGCAGCGCCGCCGACACCGGCTGGCGGTCTTCCTCCATCGGCGGTTCCAGCTCGCCCAGCACGGGCTGGCCTGGGCTGGGCCAGTCCAGCGCGACCACGCGCCGGGCGCCGCGCCAGGTTCCCTCCGTCCGGTAGCGGGCGGGGATGGGGTCGGCGCCGCGCCAGGCGCCCTCGGTGCTGGTCACCTGGTCGCCGCGGCCGAGGACGTTGACGACGCCGCTGGTGCGGACATGGGTGCGCAGGCGGTAGCGGGGGCCGTCGAGGGCGAATTGCGCCTCGACCTCCATGATCCGCACGCCGGCGGCGCGGACCTCGTAGCGGGCGAGAAGTGTTTCGGCGCCCGCCCGGATGGGGGCCAGGGCCAGCAGGCAGGCAGCGATCTGGAGCAGCCGGGATGATGCCATGCCCGACCATATGGGCCGCTGCCACGGCGCAGCAAGCGCGGTTCGCCCGAGCCGGCCACACGGCTTGACACCCGGGACCGGTTTCCGTATCTCCCCGCCTCCCGCAGGACGGGCGCGTAGCTCAGCGGTAGAGCATTCGCTTCACACGCGAAGGGTCACAGGTTCAATCCCTGTCGCGCCCACCATTTTCTCCTTCGATCCTGTCCAGGCTTGCCACTCGCCCGAAGCGTCGCCCGGGCGGCGGCGAGACCCGATCTTCTTTCTGCGGCTCCGGACCATGCCCATGATGCCGACCGTGGTGGTCGGCCCGCGGCGGGATGTCCCGTCGCGGGCTACGCCTCATCGCGTCTCCATGGCGGGCAGCAGCCCGCGCCGGTCAGGTCGGCGAAGGGCCGCCCTGGCCGCGGTGCGGGTGATGCTGCCGCCGCGGGCTGGGCAGTTCATCCTTGGTCACCACGCCGTCGGCATTGGCGTCGAGGCTGCGGAAGCGGGCCTCGGCCATCGGCTTGATCTCTTCCAGCGTCACCACGCCGTCGCGGTTGGCATCCAGCCCGCGGAACATCATGCCGACCATGCGCTCGCGCTGCGGACCCGGGGGGCCGCCCTCGGGCCGGCCGGCGCCGGGGCCGAGGCGGGCGGCCTCCATCTCCTTCTGGGTCAGGCTGCCGTCCTTGTCCGGGTCGGCGGCGGCGAAGCGCTGCTGGACATAGGCCCAGCCTTCCTCCCAGGTCACCTTGCCGTCCTTGTTGGCGTCGACCTGGTTGAACATCACGCCTGGACCGCGATCGGCGCGCGGGCGGGCGGCGGGGGCCGGAGCGGCCGGGGCCGGACCACCGGGGGCCGGCGCGCCGGCCGGCGGCGCGGGCTGCGCCAGGGCGGGGGCTGCGGCGAGCAAGGCTGTGCCCAGCAGCGCCATGCGGAAATTCTTCATCGGCAAGTCCTCCTGTGCGGACCCAACGGGCCATGCCGTAAAGAGATGCGCCGCCCATGTAACGGGCGCATGACAGCGGCAGCGCAATGGAGTGAGGTTTCGTAACGGGGGTTGTTCAATCCTCGATCCGCCGCCAGGGGGTCAGCAGGCGGCGCGTCGCCCGGTCGAAGCCGAAGACATGGCCGCCGCCGCCGGGCGGCTGGTCCTCGGCCCGGGTGATCGCCACACTGGCCAGGTGGCAGCGCAGCAGGGCGCCGACGCCGCCATGGGCGACGATCGCCAGATCGCCCGGCGGTGCCTCGGCCAGGGCGGCGGCGACCGCGGCGAGGATGCGGGCCTGCGCATCCACCGCGCGTTCCCAGCCGCGGATGCTGGCCTCGGGCTCGGCGAAGAAGCGGTCGGCCGTCGCCTCGAAGGCGGCCTTCGCCAGGTAGCCGGTGGCGCTGCGGTCGTTCTCCCCGAGCGCCGCCCGCACCAGCACCGGCAGGCCGAGCACCGCGGCAGTCTCCCGCGCCTTGCGCTCGGCGCTGCTGAAGACCGCGACGAGGCCGGACACCCAGGGGCGGCCGGCGAGCAGGCCGGCGCGGCGGCGCCCCTCCGCCGAGAGGCCCCAGTCCGGCACCGGCACCGCGGGGTCGATCTCGACCTCCGGATGGGTGACGAACCAAGCCGTGCCCATCAGCGCTTCGGCGTCCCCGCTTCCCCGAGATCCCACCACAGGCCGGCGAAGGCGAGCATCCCCTCCCGCGCCGGGCCCATCAGCAGGTGCTCGTCGGGCCCGTGCTGCTTGCAGCCGTTGTAGCTGTGCGGCACCCAGACCATCGGCAGGCCGAGCTGGTCGGCGAAGACGTCGCCCGGCAGGCCGCCCGAGCTGTTCGGGATCACCTGCACCCGCATGTCCAGTGTGCGCTGCATGCTGTCCTGCGCCCAGAGCACCCAGGGGTGGTTCGGCGCGGTGCGCGCCGCGGCCATCCGCATGCCGGCATTCTCGATGGCGATGTCGGCGAAGCCTTCCCCGTCCAGGTGCTTGCGCAGCGCGGCCTCGAAGGTCGCCGGGTCGGTGTCCGCGGTGTAGCGGATATGGCAGGTGGCGCGGGCCGAGGGCGCCACGGCGTTCATCGGGTTCTTTGGCTGGCCGCTGACCATCGCCAGCACGATGAAGCCGTTCCAGCCGTAGATCTTCTCGGCCGGAGTCAGGCCGGGCTCGCCCCAGTCGGAATCGATGGTGGCCGAGGCCGCGCCGTCGCCGGCGCCGACCGGGCATCCCGCCAGCGCCGCGCGCACCTCGGCGGGGATGCCGTTGCGGGGCAGCCAGTCGCGCACCAGGATCTTGCCGCGCGGGTCCATGATGGCGCCGATCGCGTGGCTCAGGCGGATCGCCGGGTCGGTGGTCAGCCCGCCCCAATGGCCGGAATGCACCCCGCCCTCGCGCAGCCTGAGCACCAGGTCGAACTGGAAGATGCCGCGATTGCCGGTGGCGATGGTCGGCAGGCCCGGCTCCACCCGCGGGCCGTCGGAGGCGATCAGCACGTCGGCCGCCAGCGTGTCCTTGTGCGCGTCGGCGAATTCCTGCAGGCCGCGCGAGCCGCGCTCCTCCGCCATCTCCAGCAGCAGCTTGACGTTGAAGCCGAGCCGGCCGCCGCGCTCGGCGATCACCGCCTCCAGCGCCGCCAGATTGATGGCGTGCTGGCCCTTGTTGTCGGCGGTGCCGCGGCCGTACCAGCGGTCGCCCTCCTCGGTCACCGTCCAGGGCAGCAGGCCGGGGCGCCATTGCTCGTCCAGGCCGCGCACGGTGTCGCCGTGGCCATACAACAGCACGGTCGGCAGGGACGGGTCCTCGATCCGCGCGGCGGTGAGGATGGGGCCGAAGCCGTCCAGCGGGTTGGGATGGATGGTGACCGTGAAGCCCATCGACTCGACCCAGGGGCGGATGGCCTGGTCGAGGTAGCGGTGCAGCTCGGCCGCGAAGGCGGGGTCCTGGGCGGTGGAGGGGATTTCGACCAGTCTAGTCAGCAGGGCCTTGTAGGCGCCGTCGTCGAAGAAGGTCGCGGCGCGGGCGATGGCGCCTTGGCGTGTGGGCATGATGGGTCCCGGGCAGATGGGGGTGGGCCGCGGAGCATGGCGAAGGCGGGGCCGGCGGTCCATGGCGGGCGGGGCGTGCGTTCACCCCGCCAACGAGACGGCCGAGCCGTGTTCGCGTCCCGGCCTGTCTTCCATAGGATACGAAAAGCGGCGCGATCGAATCGCCGTCGTGTCGTCGTGCGGTGGCGACGAGGGCTCGCAAAGCCGGGACATCGCGACGGCCAAGGTGATCGCACGTCAGGACAGGCAATGACCACGCCGCTCGAGACCACGCCCTTCGACTCCGCCGGGATGCTGACCGACGAGGAAAGCCGCCTCGAATGCCTCCGCCAATTCTCCGCCAGCGGCGACCCGGGGGATATCGCGCAAGGGCTCGGCGCCGTTGCCCGTGCCACCGGCATGAGCCAGATCGCCAGCGCGGCCGACGCCCTGCCGTGCCCGGGCCGAGGACGGGGACCCCGGTCTGGCGACGGTGGCACGGGTGCTCGCCATCTGGGCCTGCGGCCGAGCATGGACCGCGCCGGACCCTGACCCATCGCCGATTTCGCTTGAAATAATAGTAAATATTTCCTATTCAGGCCGCCTGTTTGGAGGCTACCGGATGGGCAGGCGCGCCCCGTTCCCGGCACCCGAGGGTGCCCTTCCACGCATCGCCGCGACGCTTGCAAGCGCTGCCGCATCCCGTCAGCACCCTTTGTCCGAAAACCGCATTCCCGCGGCTTTAGGCGACGTAAAATTCGGTCCGTCCCAACCGCCCGGACGCCCCGCCCCAGGCGTTTTGTCCGAAACCGGCGGACCCACAAACCGGTCCAGGCCAGGTCCTGGCCTGGCGGGACGGGTCCGGGGAGGGCAGCGCCCTTCCCGGCCATCGCCTCACCGCCCCGCCCGCCATTGCAGGTACCCGGCCACTTCCGGCAGCCGCCGCGGCGCCCCCACCGGCCCGGTCAGCCGTAGCCCGACCTCCGCCGCCTCCGCCATCGGCTTCGCCGCCAGCCGCAGGTCCAGCGCGCCGCGGCCGAGGTCGATCGCCCCGCTTGCCATCGCCTCGCCGCCGCCTTCGGTGGTCAGCCGCATCGCCTCCAGCACCGCCCGGCCGGCCTCCAGCCGCGCCGCGCCCTCCAGCCGCTCGAAGGCTGTCGCCCCGCCGGCCAGGGCCTGGCGCAGCGCCGCCTCCGCCGCCTTGAGGTCGGTGATGCCGCCGGCCGCCTGCAGCGCCGCCAGGTCGAAGCCGACCAGCACGCCGTCGCGCACCAGCACGCTCGCCTCCCCGCCCAGGGTCGCCAGGATCGCTGCCGCGCTGTGGCCCTGCGCCGCCAGCCTGGCCGTCCCCTCCACCCGTCCGGCGCCGAGGTCGAGCGGCAGGTCGAACAGCGGGCCGGAGATGATGGCATCCGCCAGCGCGGCCTCCAGCGCCAGGCGCGGCGGTACCGCCGCCCCTTCCACCACCAACGCCGCCTTCAGCCCGCCGCCGCCGAGCCGGGCCTGCAGACCCTCCAGCCGCAGCGTGCCGCCGGCCAGCTTCAGCGCCGTGCCGGCAGACTCCAGCACCAGCCCGCCGGCCGCCTCCACCCGGGCCGCCTCCAGCGCCAGGTCGGCTTCCAGCGTGCCCAGCCGGTCGAGCCCGAGCGGGTCCGCCCCACGCAGCGGCAGCAGCGGCAGCGGCAGCACGTCGGCGGCGAAGCGCCCGGTCAGCCGTGGCCGGGCGCCGTCCAGCGCCAGGGTCATCTGGCCGCGGCCGCGGAAGCTGCCGGCGACCAGGTCCAGGTGCTCGGCGGTCAGGGTGCGGCCCTGGCCGGACAGGCCGGCGATGACGGAAAAGGACCCCTGGCCGAGCCAGCCCACCGCCTCCGCCCCCAGCAGCGGCGCGAGCAGCCGCGGCGTGCCGGGGTGGCGGAGCGTCAGGGTGCCGTTGCCGCGCGCTTGCGTGGTGTCGAGCGTCGCGGTCGCCTCGGCGCGCAACGCGCCGAGATCGCCCTCGCCGCGCAAGGCGAGGGCTTCCGGCGCGCCGCTGCCGGACAGCCGCAGCGCCAGCGGCTGGGCGAGCAGGGGGGCGAGCCCGGCCCAGCCGGCCGGCAGCAGCGGCAGCAGCGCGGCGCCGGCGCCGGCCAGTTCCAGGCTGGCATCGGAGAAGCGCAGCGGCGCGCCGAGCTGGGCGGCGCCGGAGGCGGCGGCGTCCAGTTCCCCGGTCCGCAGCGACAGCCGGCGCAGTGTGACCCGGCCATTCTCCAGCGCGGCGTCGAGGGTGGCGCGCTCGGCCGCCAGGTCGCGCCAGAGCACGCGGTCGGCGGCGAGGCGGAGGTTGAGGTCGAAGCCGGCCAGCCGGGCATTCAGCGCCGCGGCCTCGGGCAGCGGCGGCAGCAGCCCGTTGAGGTCGAGACGGTCGATGGTGAGGCCGAGGCCGAGGCTGGGCCGCGCCGCCTGGGCCACCGCCGGCCGCCAGACCGCGTTGCCGGCGAGCTTCGCCCCGTCCAGCGTGGCGGCGAGGTCGGAGACGGCGGCCTCGGTCCCCTCCAGCGCCAGCTTGAAGCGGCCCTCGGCGCTGCGCAGCCGGGCCGGGTCGGTGCCGGCCAGCGGCAGGCCGAGCGCCGCGAGCGTCTCCCGCAGGGTCTTCGCGCTGAACTGGACGGCAAGGTCGAGGCGCGGCCCGGCGGTGGCGCCGGCGACCTCGATCGTGGTCTCGCCCGGCAGCACGGCGGAGACGTCCGACAGCGAGAGGCGCTCTCCTTCAAGAAAGAAGGCGCCGCGGAGCCGGCGCAGCGGTAGGCCGGCGAAGCCGGTCGATTCGGCCGACAGGTCGATGCTGACCGGCACCGTGCTGGGCAGGGTGTACCCCCGGCTCTGGCGCAGCGCCGCGACCCAGGCGTCGAGGTCGAGCCGGCCGGCCGCGAGGGCGATGTCGAGCCGCGCATCGGGCGCCAGGCGGAAGGTGGCGGCGCCGCGGGCGGGCTGGCCGTTGAGGTCGAAATTCAGGTCGTCAGCCGCGATCAGGTCGGCCGCGGCGGTCAGCCGCCCGGTGGCGCGCCAGGGCCCGGCCGGCGCCGGCAGCAGCAGGGCAAGGTCGCTGCCGCCGGCCTCCATGCGGCCCTCGAAGCCGCCCTCGGCGGCGAGTGCGCCGCGGGCCGAGAAGGTGGAGCCGACGGCCGCGAGGCTGAGGTCGAGCGGCGCCACGCCGTCAAAGCCGGCGCGGCCGAGCTGGACGTTGAAGCGGGCGGCATAGCCGCGCCAGGCGAGGCTGCCCTCGGCCACCACGGCGTCCGTGGCGCCGCCGGTCAGCAGCCTTGCGTTGACCGCATCGGCCTGCAGGCCGCCGATGCGGAGCCGGCAATCCTCCAGCCGGGCGTCGAGCGGGCCGAGCCAGGGCGGGGCGCGGAAGCCGGGCAGCGCCACGGGCGGCCAGGGCAGCGCGATGTCGCCGCCGACCAGGACCAGCTCGCGCGGCTCGAGCCGGCCGGCCAGCAGCGCGCCGAGGTCGAGCCGCAGCCGCAGGCCACGGGCGGTGATGCTGAGCCCGTCGTCGGCGGCGCCGACCGAGACGTCCTGCGCCTCGATCCGCGGCTGCGGCAGCAGGACGAGGGTGATCGGGCCATCGAGATGGACCGGGCGGCCGAGCCGGTCGGTGGCGAGCTCGGCCAGTTGCGGGCGCCAGGATTCCCAGTCCAGCAGCCGGGGGACGATCCACAGCGCCGCGGCCAGCAGCCCGGCGAGGCCGCCGAGGCCGAGCAGCAGCCGGCGCGTCCAGGACGGGGCCGGCGGCCCGGTCACCCCGGGTGCGGGCGCTGCGTCAGCCAGGGGAGCCCCAGCCGCCACCGCCGGGCGTCTCCAGCACCAGGGTATCGCCGACGGCGAGATGGGCGCTGCCGGTATTGCCGGGGATGGGGGTGATGCTGCCGTCGGCGCGCTCCACCCATTGCCGGCCGGGCGCGCCATCGGCGCCGCCGCGCAGCCCGTGCGGCGCGACGTTGCGGCGAGAGGCGACGACCACGGCCTGCATCGGGTGGAGGAAGCGGATCCGCCGCCGGGCGCCGTCGCCGCCGCACCACTGCCCGGCGCCGCCGGAGCCGCGGCGGATGGAGAATTCTTCCAGGCGGACGGGGTAGCGCAGTTCCAGGATCTCCGGGTCGGTCATGCGGGTATTGGTCATGTGGGTCTGCACCGGGCCCCAGCCGTCGAAGCCGGGGCCGGCGCCGACGCCACCGCAGACCGTTTCGTAATATTGGTAGATCGCGTCGCCGAACAGCAGGTTGTTCATGGTGGCCTGGGCCGAGGCGCAGGCGCCGAGCGCGGCGAGCAGGGCGTTGCAGGTCATCTGGCTGACCTCGGTATTGCCGGCGACCACCGCGGCGCCGGGGCGCGGCGAGAGGAAGGTGCCTTCGGGCACCACGATCTCGAGCGGCTTCAGGCAGCCGTCGTTGAGCGGGATTTCCTCCCCCACCAAAGCGCGGAAGCAATAGAGCACCACGGCGCGGCAGACCGCAGCGGGGGCGTTGAAATTGGTCGGGCGCTGGGGGCCGGTGCCGGTGAAGTCGATCATCGCGCGGCGGTTCGGCCGGTCGACGCGGACCGCGACCTTGAGCGGCGTGCCGTCGTCGATGGTGGTCTCGAAGGCGCCGTCCTGCAACCGGTCGAGGATGCGGCGGACGCTCTCCTCGGCATTGTCCATGACGTGGCGCATGTAGGCGCGGACGGTCTCCAGCCCGTAGTCGCGGACCGCGCGCTGGAGTTCCTGCACGCCCTTCTCGTTGGCCGCGACCTGGGCCTTGATGTCGGCGACGTTCACGTCCGGGCTGCGGGCGGGGTAGGTCGCCGAGGCCAGCAGGGCGCGGAACTCGGCCTCGCGCAGGTGGCCCTGCTCGACCAGCAGGAAGTTGTCGATGACGACCCCCTCCTCCTCCAGCGTGCGGGAGACCGGCGGGGTGGAGCCGGGGGTCAGGCCGCCGATATCGGCATGGTGGCCGCGGCTGCCGAGGAAGAACAGGATCTCCGCCCCGGCGGCGTCGAAGACGGGCGTGATGACGGTGACGTCCGGCAGGTGGGTGCCGCCGTTGTAGGGGTTGTTCAACGCCACCACGTCGCCCGGCCGCAAGGTCTTGCCGCGCTCGCGGATCACGGTGCGGACGCTCTCGCCCATGGCGCCCAGATGCACCGGGACATGCGGGGCATTGGCCACCAGCGCGCCGGTCGCGTCGAAGACGGCGCAGGAGAAGTCGAGGCGCTCCTTGATGTTGACGGACAGGCTGGTGTTCTGCAGCACCGCGCCGGTCTGCTCTGCGATGCTCATGAACAGGTTGTTGAACAGCTCCAGCATCACCGGGTCGGGGCGCCCGGTCGCGTCCACCCGCGTCGCCGCGCGTGGCGTGGTGCGGCGGAGGATGAGGTGGTTCAGCGGCGTCACCTCGGCGGTCCAGCCGGGCTCGACCACGGTGGTGGCATTGGCCTCGCGGATCAGGGCGGGGCCGGGCAGCCGGTCGCCGGCCAGCAGGGCGTCGCGGTCGAAGACCGGGGCCTCGGCCGCCGCGCCGGCGGTGAACAGCGGGACGGTATCGATGATGGCGGGCGCCTGGCCGGCAGGGCGGGCGGCCAGCCTCGCTTCCGCCACCGCCTCGCCGGCGGCGGTGACTTCGGCGATGCAGGCCTCGACCACCACCTGGCGTTCCGGCGTGGCGAAGCCGAAGCGCTGGCGGTGGGCGGCGGTGAAGGCCTCCAGCACCGATGCGTGGTCGCCGAAGGGGACGGGCAGAAAGCTGTCGGTGCCGGCATAGCGCAGATGGAGGCGCCGGGCAGCGGCGATGCGGTCGGCCGGCGCGCCCTGCTTCAGCAGCTCGGCGCGACCCTCGGCCGCCAGGGCGTCGAGCCTTGCGGCGAGGCCCTCGATCGACCCGGCGGTGAAGGGCGCCTCCACGGCGCCCTCACGGATCGCGGTCTGGTCGGCCAAGCCCATGCCATAGGCGCTCAGCACGCCGGCGAAGGGGTGGATGAATACGGTCTCCATGCCCAGCTCGTCCGCCACCAGGCAGGCGTGCTGGCCGCCGGCGCCGCCGAAGCATTGCAGGGCGTGGCGGGTGACGTCGTGGCCCTTCTGGATGGAGACCTGCTTGATGGCATTCGCCATGTTGGCGACGGCGACGCGGAGGAAGCCCTCGGCCACCGCGCGCGGGTCCTGCTGCATGCCGGTGGCGGCCGCGATCTCGGCCGCGAGCGCCGCGAACTTCTCCCGCACCACCTCGCCATCCAGCGGCGCGTCGCCCTGGGGCCCGAACAGGCTCGGGAAGTGCCGGGGCTGGATCTTGCCGACCATGACGTTCGCATCCGTCACTGTCAGCGGCCCGCCGCGGCGGTAGCAGGCCGGGCCCGGCACCGCCCCGGCACTGTCCGGCCTGACCCGGTAGCGCGCCCCGTCGAAATGCAGGATGGAGCCGCCGCCGGCGGCGACGGTATTGATCGCCATCATCGGCGCCCGCATCCGCACCCCGGCGACCAGGGTCTCGAAGGCCCGCTCGAACTCGCCGGCATAGAGCGCGACATCGGTGCTGGTGCCGCCCATGTCGAAGCCGATGATCTTCGTCAGGCCCGCCATCCCGGCGGTGCGGGCGGCGCCGACGATGCCGCCGGCCGGGCCGGACAGGATGGCGTCCTTGCCGTGGAAGGACCCGGCCTCGGCCAGGCCGCCATTGGACTGCATGAAATAGAGCCGCACGCCGGGCAATTCGCCGGCGACCTGTTCCACGTAGCGGCGCAGGATCGGCGAGAGGTAGGCATCCACCACCGTGGTATCCCCGCGCGGGACGATGCGCGGCAGCGGACTGGCCTGGTGGGAGAGGCTGACCTGCGGGAAGCCCAGCTCCCGGGCGATCTCGCCCAGGCGGAGCTCATGGCCGGGATGCGCCCAGGCATGCATCAGGGCGATGGCGACGGCGCGGATGCCGGCGTCGAAGCCTTCCTGCAGCGCGGCGCGGGCCGCGGCCTCGTCGAGCGGCTCGATCTCCTCCCCGTCCACCGCGACGCGGCCGCCGATCTCGGCGACGCGTTCGTGCAGCAGGTCGGGCAGCCGGACATTCAGGTCGAACAGCCGCGGGCGGGCCTGGTTGCCGATCCGCAGCAGGTCGGCAAAGCCGCGGTTGACCAGCAGCAGCACGCGCTCGCCCTTGCGTTCCAGGAGCGCGTTGGTGGCCACCGTCGTGCCCATCTTCACCGCCTCGATCGTGCCGGGCGGGATGGCGGCGCCGGGGGCCAAGCCGAGGATCTGCCGGATGCCGGCCACGGCCGCATCGCGGTAGCGCCCGGGATTCTCGCTCAGCAGCTTGGCGGTGGTCAGCCGCCCCGCGGGGTCGCGCGCGACGATATCGGTGAAGGTGCCGCCGCGATCGATCCAGAACTGCCAGGAACCGCTCATCGCACCCTCCGCCCGCTCGCGTCATCGCAATGCCGGGCCGCGGGCGCAAGGCCGGGGCTGCATCGCCGGTAATTCGTTGACGATTTATCGGTATCTTGTCAACGTCGCGGTGCAGGAGATCCCCGCATGCCGAAGTCCCGGACGCCCCCTGGTCCCATCGTATCCTCCGCCCATCTCGCCGCCGGCGCCTCCCCTGGCCTGTCCGAGGTCGAGTACGGGCTGATCCTGGCCGGCCACGCCTTCCAGCGCTGGATGGTGCTGTGCGCCGCGGCGGCCGGGCAGCCCGGCCTGTCGCCGACCGAGGTCCTGATCCTGCACACCGTGCAGCACCGCGACCGGCCGAAGCGCCAGGCGGAGATCCTGCTCGCCCTGGCGATTGAGGACACCCACATCGCCACTTACGCGATCCGCAAGCTGGCCGCGGCCGGGCTGGTGAAGACCGGCCGCGCAGGCAAGGTGAAGCTGGTGGCGATCACCCCGGAAGGCGCGGCGCTGTGCGCCCGCTACACCGCGCTGCGCGAGCGGCTGGTGGCGGCGCCGGTCGGCCAGGGCGGGCCGGGGGCGGCGGAATTGTCGGCGGTGGCGGCGCTGCTGCGGACGCTGTCGGGCTTCTACGACGCGGCATCGCGCGCTGCAGCGACGCTGTAGGAAGCAAGACGGGGGGACAGACCTCCTCCGCCTTCCTGCTTTTGTGGGCTTGGCAGCCGGCAAACCCGGAAAAATGGATGCGGGGTCGGACGCATGCGTCCAACGGGGAGAAGGACGTCTTCCCAGATTCCCTTTTCCTACGCCGCCCGCGGCACCTCGTCGTTCGTCGTCCGCCGCAGCTCCCGCGGCTCGTCCAGGTCATAGGCCCGCCCCCGATGCAGGGTGCAGCGGTTGTCCCAGATCAGCAGGTCGCCGGGCTGCCATTCGTGCCGCCAGCGCCAGGCCTTGTCGGTCGCGTGCTCCAGCAGGTCGAGCAGAAGCATCTTCCCCTCCGCCACCCCCATCCCGAGGATGCGCCGCGCATGGATGCCGGCGAACAGCGCCGTCCGCCCGCTGCCCGGATGCACCCGGGCCAGCGGCCAGACCACCGGCGGCAAGGCGGCCTGCTGTTCCGCCGTGTAGTCGGTGTCGCCCAGCAGCGTCATCCGCGAATGCAGGGCGAAGTGTTCCGCCTGCAGCCCCCGCACCCGGTCCTTCAGCCGCTGCGGCAGCGCGTCCCAGGCGGCGCGCAGGTCGGCGAATTCGGTCTCCCCGCCCCAGGAGGGCAGCCGCACCGCCGAGAGCATGGAATAGGACACCGCCGGCGCCTGGAAGCTGCTGTCCGAGTGCCAGAGCTGGTTGGCCAGGCCGCTGACGATCTTCTTGGCGTCGCGCGCCAGCGGCTTGCCGTCCGAGCCGAGGTTGGAGATGTCGATCAGCGCGTGCTGCGACATCCTTTCATGCTGCCGGCCGATCTGCTTCAGGCCGGGGTTGAGCGGGCCGAATTGAGTGGCGAAGGCGACCTGCTGGTCCTCCGACATCGGTTGGTTGCGGAACAACAGGACGGCATGGCGATCCATCGCCGCGACCACCGCATCGATCTCCGCCGGGCCCAGCGGCCGCCGCAGGTCGATACCCGAAGCCTCGGCGGCGAAGACCGGATGCAGCGGGCGCAAGGACAGCGTCATGGCGGTTCCCCTTCTTTTCTGCCCGGGAGGTTAGAGCCGATCGCGGCCCGGCGTGAACGCCCGGGCGCGTGCCCCCTCCCCCGCCGGGCGCCCGGCGTGGTAAGCCCAAGCCAGCAAGGGATTCACGCATTGAGCCTCTGGGGCAAGATCATCGGCGGCGTGGCGGGCTTCGTGACCGGCGGGCCGCTGGGCGCCGTCATGGGCGCGGCGCTGGGCCATGCCGCGGATGCGGGCGGTGGGCGTGCCATGGGTGGCGTGTTCGGCCGCCCCTCGGCGCGGCAGGCCGCCGATGTCGCCGCCATGCTGGGCTCGAAGGAGCAGGTCTTCGCGATCTCGGTCGTGGTGCTGGCCGCCAAGCTGGCCAAATGCGACGGGCCGGTGAAGCGGCCGGAGATCGACACCTTCAAGCGGTTGTTCCGCATCCCGCCGGAAAGCCTGCGCGAGGTCGGCGAGCTGTTCGACCAGGCGCGCGACTCGGCGGACGACCACCGGCCCTTCGCCAAGCGGCTCGGCGAGTCCTTCCAGGACAACAAGGGAATGCTGGAGGACGTGCTGGCGGCGCTGTTCCAGATCGCCCGCGCCGACGGGCCGCTGACCAAGTCGGAGGTGGCCTTCCTGCAGCAGGTGCAATTGGGCTTCGGCCTGGATGCGCCGGCCTGGGAACGGGCGCGGGACGGGCGGACCCAGCAGTACTCCTCGGCCGCGGCGGCGCCGCAGTCGGGCCCCGACCCCTATGCGGTCCTCGGCGTCGGGCGCGACGCCAGCGACGACGCGCTGCGCCAGGCCTGGCGGCAATTGATGCGGGAGAATCACCCGGACAGCCTGGCGGCGCGCGGCGTGCCGCCGGAATTCGTCAAGCGGGCCACCGACAAGGTGGCCGAGATCAACGCCGCCTGGGACAGGGTCAAGCGCGAGCGCAAGCTGTGAGCCTTCGCGTCCGGGATACGCCAAGCCCGAACCACGACGACCGCGAGGACGGCCTGCCGATCGACGTGCTGGTGCTGCATTACACCGGCATGCGCACAGGGGTCGAGGCGATCGCCCGGCTGCGCGACCCGGCGGCCAGGGTCTCCGCACACTATGTGGTGGAGGAGGATGGCGCCGTCTTCCGCCTGGTGCCGGAGATGCGGCGGGCCTGGCATGCCGGCGTCTCCCACTGGCGCGGCATGGACGCGCTGAACGGCCGCAGCATCGGTATCGAGATCGTCAATCCAGGGCACGACTGGGGCTACCGCCCCTTCCCCGCCCTGCAGATGGCCGCGGTCTGCGACCTATGCCTCGATATCCTGACGCGCCACCCGATCCCCGCGATCAACGTGGTCGCGCACAGCGACATCGCCCCCGACCGCAAGCAGGACCCGGGCGAGCTGTTCGACTGGGAGGGCCTGGCGGCGAACGGCGTCGGCCTGTGGCCGGCCGAGGCCGCGGCGCCGGCCGGCGAGGCGGCGGCGCTGCTCGCCGCGATCGGCTACCGGACGGACCTGCCGCTCGATGTCCTGCTCGCCGCCTTCCAGCGGCATTGGCGGCCGGCGCGGGTGGATGGCGTGGCCGATGCCGGCACGCTGGCCCGTCTCGCTGCCGTCGCCGCGGCAACAGGCGCGTAACGGCGCGATTCGCGGCCCCTGCGGCGTTGACGCGGCGCGCTGGCCCTGCGCATGACACCGCCGCGTCAGGTGGCCAGACGACCGCTGGTCCCCGCTGCAAGGCGGGGCTGGAGGAAAGTCCGGGCTCCACGGGAAAACGGTGCCGGCTAACGGCCGGCGAGGGCGACCTCAGGGACAGTGCCACAGAGAGCAGACCGCCCGTGCATCGCAAGGTCCACGGGTAAGGGTGAAAGGGTGCGGCAAGAGCGCACCGCACCCCCGGCAACGGGGGCGGCATGGTAAACCCCACCGGGAGCAAGGCCGAATAGGGGTGGTCGGCGGCGTTCCTTCGGGAGCGTGACGCGAGGGCCTTCCCGCCCCACCACCCGGGTTGGCCGCGTGAGGCACGCCGCGAGGCATGCCCCAGAGGAATGGTCGTCCCATATCCGGCTTGCCGGAGATGGACAGAACCCGGCTTACCGGCCACCTGGCGCACTTTTCCGAGCATGGCCGCGGCATGATTGCCGCGGCATGTTTGAGCCGCTCAAAGAACAACCTGGCAACTTTGATCGGATACCATTGACAAGTGACCCTTTCCTGAACCTGTGGCGAGTCTTCAAGCTAAACCTCTAAGAATCCGAGCCTTCACCAAGAAAGCTTAGTGACTCGCAACGGCATTCTCCCTTGTCGTCCCAGGCTATGGCGTGCTATCCCATGGCATCCCGTGAAGGACCCAGACGCTCGGGGGGGCGAGTGGTCCGGAACGGGGTGGTCGGGCGAGTCGGCGGGGTCGGGGGGCCCCGCCGGCCGCTGATCCGGCGGGGGCGCCGTTGGCCCGGGGGGGCGGTCACTGGGCGATGTCCGGATTTGCGGGGACATTTGGTGGGACGTTTGACGCGAAGAAGGGCCGCATCTCGGTGCCGGCCAACTTCCGCGCCAGCCTGGCCCGCCTCGGCGCGGAGGAGATCATCCTCCGGCCGTCCCGCCATGCCCCGTGCATCGATGTCTGGCCGGAGCCGGCCTACATGGCCGAGGTAGAACGCCGCGTCGAAGGCCTCAGCCAACTCTCCGCCGAATACCAGTCGATCATGCGCAAGCTGGTCGCCCGCATCCACACGCTGCGCCCGGACGGCGAGGGCCGGATCGTCATGCCGAAGGAGCTGGCCGAGAAGGCCGGGCTCGACGGCGAGATCCAGTTCACCGGCCTCGGCGCCTATTTCCAGATCTGGTCCGCCGCCCGGCTGGCCGAGGAAGAAGCCCGGCTCGAAGCCGAGGACGAGGGGGGCGACGTATGACCGACACGCACCCCGACACCCCCACTGGCGGCCACGTCCCGGTCCTGCTGGCCGAGGTGCTGGCGACGCTGGCGCCGCGCGACGGCGCCACCTATTGCGACGGCACCTTCGGCGGCGGCGGCTACGCGACCGCGATCCTCGAAGCGGCGCGCTGCACGCTCTACGCCATCGACCGCGACCCCGATGCGATCGCCCGCGGCGCCGCGCTGGCCGCCCGCTACGCCGGGCGCCTTCATTTACTGGAAGGGCGCTTCGGCGAAATGCTCGACCTGCTCGCGGCCGCAGGCGTCGCAGCGCTCGACGGCGTCGTGCTCGATCTCGGCGTCTCCTCATTCCAGATCGACGAGATGGAACGCGGTTTCTCCTTTCGCGGCGACGGGCCGCTTGACATGCGCATGGAGAAGGCCGGCAAGTCCGCCGCCGATCTCGTGAATACATTGGACGATTCGGACCTGGCCGATATCCTCTTCACCCTCGGCGAGGAGCGCCATTCGCGCCGCATCGCGCGTGCCATCGTCGCCGCGCGCGCCGAGGCGCCGATCGTCACGACCGGCCGGCTCGCCTCCATCATCCGCAGCGTCACCCCACGCGATCCCTCCGGCATGGACCGCGCGACGCGCAGCTTCCAGGCGCTGCGCCTCGCGGTGAACGACGAGCTGGGCGAGGTCGAGCGCGGGCTCGACGCCGCGGCGACGCTGCTCGCCCCGGGCGGCAGGCTCGTGGTCGTCGCCTTCCACTCGCTGGAGGACCGCATCGTCAAGCGCTTCATGGCGGGCCGCACCGGCCGGGCCGGCGGCGCTTCCCGCCACGATCCCGGCGCGCTGATGTCGAAGGGCCCGGCCGCCGATTTCCGCCTGCTGACGCCGCGGCCGCTGCGCCCCGGCGAGGCCGAGACCCATGCCAATCCACGCGCCCGCAGCAGCCGGCTGCGCGCCATCGAACGCCTTGAGCCACGGGACGCCGCATGATCTTCCGCCCGCTCAGCCTTTGCACCTTCCTCGCCGCCGCCTTCGCCGGGCTGCACCTCTATCAGAGCAAGCACGAGGTCGCGCTGCTCGACCGCGAACTGCGCGGCATCGCCCGGCAGATCGACGAGGCGAACGACCGCAGCCAGGCGCTGCAGGCCGAATGGGCCTGGCTGAACGAGCCGGAGCGGCTGCGCGGCGTGGCGCAGCGGCACCTGCAGCTGGAACCCATGCAGCCGACGCAATTCCTCCGGCTGAACGAGGCCGAGCGGCGACTGCCGATGCTCGCCGCCTATGACGGCCCGACGGCGCTGTTCGCCGAACGCCTGCCGGTGGCGCCCGAAGGCCCCGTCGCCCTCGCCCTGCTGCCGCGGGTGCCGGACCCGGTCCAGCTGGCGCGTGCCGTGCCGCCGCCGCCCGCCCCGCCGACGCCGGTCGCCGCGCCCATAGCCCCGCCGGCCGTCAGTGCCCCGGTCATCCTGGCGCTGCCGGACGCACCGCCGAAGCCCGTCGCCGAACCCCGCCCCGCCCCACCGCCGGTGCTCGTCGTCCGGGAGCCGGCACGTGACATCGGGCGCGAGCCGGTGCGTGAAGCCAGGCCGGCGCCGGTCGAGCCTGCGCGCATCGCGCCGCCCGCCCGCTTCGTCGTGGCCCGCCCGGCGCCGCGCCAGGCGCCGGAGGTGGCGGCGCTGCCATCCGTCGCCGCGCCGCGCCCCGCCATGGCCGCGCCCGCGCTGGTCGCGCGCGCCGCGCCGCCACCGGCCCCGACCCCGCGCCCGGCCGTCACCCAGGTCGCCACCGCCCCGGCCCCGCGCCTGTCCGAGGCGCCGGCCATCTCGCTCGGCTCCGCGCTCGGCAGCAGCCGGCCGTTGCTGGCGCCGCCGGTGCCCTTCGGGTCCGCCAATGCCGCCAGCCTGGGGGGTGGCCTGCGGTGAACCTCGAATTCGACCGCGAGGACCTGCGCCCACCGCCCTCCCCGCATGCCGCGCCAGCCGGGCGGCCCTTGCCCATGGGCAGCGGCCCGGCCCATTCGGCCTCGCGCACGCTGGTGCGGGTCAGCGGACCCGACCTCGCCCGCCGCGCCCAGCTCGACACCACGCGCGGGCGGCTGGTCATCGCCGCCAGCGGCTTCGCTTTGCTGTTCGGCGCGGTCGGCCTGAAGCTGGCGGTCGCCACCGTGATCGACCCGCTGCAGCCGAAGCTGCGCGCCGCCGCGCGGGTGCCGGACGGCTCGCCGACCATCGGCCGTGCCCCGATCACCGACCGCAACGGCGAAGTGCTGGCGGTCTCCCTGCAGGTGACCGAACTCTACGCCAACCCGCAGGAGATCAACGACCCGGCCGCCGCCGCCGACAAACTGCGCCGCGTGCTACCCGGGCTCGACCGCGAAAGGCTGATCGCCCGGATCAGCCAGCGCACCGTGGGCGACAGCGACCGCCCGGTGCAGTTCGCCTATATCGCCCGCAACCTGCCGCCGCGGCAGCAGCAGGCGATCAACGACCTCGGCATCCCCGGCTTCCATTTCCGTGCCGCCGAGCGCCGCTTCTACCCGCAGGGCCGCGCCGCGGCGCACGTGCTCGGCCAGGTCGATGTCGATGGCCACGGCATCGCCGGGGTCGAGAAGCATTTCGACGAGCGGCTGCGCGCCGACCATGCGGCGCTGCGCCTGTCGGTCGATGTTCGCGTCCAGGTCGCGCTGCGGGAGGCGGTGGACAAGGCGATCGCCGATTTCAACGGCGTCGGCGGCGCCGGCGTTGTGCTCGACATCAACACCGCCGAAGTGCTGGCGATGGTCAGCCTGCCCGACTACGACGCCTCCGACCCCGGCGGGCTGCAGCAGCGGGCGGACGCGGAATCGCCGATCCGCCAGGTCGCCGCCCGCGCCCCGACGCCAGTCACGGCACGGCCGGACCAAGACCCGCATTTCAACCGCGCGACCGTCGGCCTGTATGAGCCAGGCTCGACCTTCAAGCTGCTGACCGCGGCGATGGCGCTCGATGCCGGCACGGCGAATATCTGGAGCAGCTTCGACGCCTCCAAGCCGATCCGCTACGGCCGCTTCACCATCAGCGACTACAAGGGCAAGCACCGCGCCCTGGTGCTGCCGGAAGTGCTCGCCTATTCCTCCAACCTCGGCGCCGCGCACATGGCGATGGGCGTCGGGCCGGCCCGGCACCGCGAATTCATGGCGCGGATGGGCATGCTGAACCGGCTCGGCCTCGAAGTGCCGGAAACCGCCCGGCCGCTGGCGCCCTCGGCCAATGCCTGGCGCGACATCAACACCATGACCGTCGCCTTCGGCCACGGCATCTCGGTGACGCCCTTGCACGTCGTCAACGCCGTCTCGGCCATCGCCAATGGCGGCATCCTGCGCCAGCCGACCATCGTGGCGCAGCCCGACGGCGTGGCGCGGGACGGCACGCGGGTGTTGTCGGAGAAGACCTCCGACACCATGCGCAAGCTGATGCGGCTGGTGGTGACCGACGGCTCCGGCAAGGGTGCCGAGGTCGCCGGCTACTTCGTCGGCGGCAAGACCGGCACGGCGGAGAAGTCGGCGGCGCGCGGCGGCTACCTGAAGGACCGGCGGGTCGCTGCCTTCGTCGGCGCATTCCCGATGAACCAGCCGCGCTACGCCATCTACGTCATGGTGGACGAGCCCAAGCCGAATGCGCAGAGCCACGGCTATGCGACCGCCGGCTGGGTCGCGGCGCCGGCGGCGGGCGCGGTGATCCGCCGGGTCGCGCCGATCCTCGGCATGGTGCCGGAGACCGACCGCATCCCGCAGATCCAGCAGACCATCGCCATCCCGCTGCAGCCGGGCCGCCCGGCCGGCACCCCGACCCGGCCGCCGGCCGCGCCGCGCGCCAACGCGCAGGCCAACAGCCCGCCGGCCGCGCCGATGCGGCCGGTTCCGGCGGTGCCGGCCGTGCCACCGCCGCCGGCGCTGCGCCGCACCGAATTGCCGGCCGCCTTCCGGCTCGTCGCCTTCCCGGCCCCGTCGGACGAGGCCGGCCTTGCGCCTCGATGACCTCCTCCGCCGCGCCGGGCTCGATGCCGCCGCGGGCGCCGCGGTGGAGATCGCCGGGCTGACGGCCGACAGCCGGGCGGTACGGCCCGGCTTCCTGTTCGCCGCCCTGCCGGGCACGCAGGCCGATGGCCGCGGCTTCATCGGCCAGGCGGTGGCGCAGGGCGCCGCGGCGGTGCTGGCGCCGGAGGGCACCGCCTGGCCGGCCGGGGTCCCGGCGCGGCCGCTGCTCGCCGTGGCCGACCCGCGCCGGGCGCTGGCCTTGCTGGCGGCGGCCGAGGCCGGGGCGCAGCCGGAGACGGTGGTCGCCGTCACCGGGACCAACGGCAAGACCAGCATGGTGGATTTCCTCCGCCAGCTCTGGACGCTGGACGGCGCGCGGGCCGCCTCGCTCGGCACGCTGGGACTGCTGGCGGAAGGCTTCCCGCCCGGCCCCTCGCTGACCACGCCCGACCCGGTGGCGCTGCAGGGCCAGCTGGCGGCGCTGGCCCGCGGTGGCATCACCCATGCGGCGCTGGAGGCCTCCTCGCACGGGATCGAGCAGCGTCGGCTGGACGGGGTGCGGCTGGCCGCGGCCGGCTTCAGCAACCTGACCCGCGACCACCTCGACTACCACGGCGGCATGGAGGCCTACCGGGCGGCCAAGCTGCGGCTGTTCGCGGCGCTGCTGCCGCCGGGCGCCACCGCGGTGGCCAATGCCGACATGGATGCGGCGACGCTGGCGGCGATCCGCGCCGTCGCCGCGGCGCGCGGGCTGCGGCTGGTCACGGTCGGCGAAGCCGGCGCGGACATCCGGCTGCAGGCGCAGCGGCCGCTGCCGGACGGCCAGGATATCGAACTGGACGCCTTCGGCACCCGCCAGGTGGTGCGGCTGGCCCTGCCCGGCCGCTTTCAGGCCGACAACGCGCTGATGGCGTTGGCCCTGGCCATCGCCGCCGGGATGCCGGCGGCGCGGGCCCTCGCCCATCTGCCGCGCCTCGCCGGCGTGCGCGGCCGCATGGAGCTGGCCGCCCGGCTGCCCAACGGCGCCGCCGCTTATGTGGACTACGCCCATACGCCCGACGCGCTGGAGCGGCTGCTGGCGGCGCTGCGCCCGCATGTGGCGCCCGGCGCCGCGCTGCACGTGGTCTTCGGCGCCGGCGGCGACCGCGATCCCGGCAAGCGGCCGCTGATGGGCGCCGCCTGCGCCGCGCATGCCGACCGCGCCTGGGTGACCGACGACAACCCGCGCTCCGAGGACCCGGCGACGATCCGCGCCGCGGTGCTGGCCGGCTGCCCGGGCGGCATCGATGCCGGCGACCGCCGCGCGGCGATCGCCGCGGCCCTCGCCGCGCTGCGCCCGGGCGACGTGCTGGCGGTCGCCGGCAAGGGGCATGAGAGCGGCCAGACCATCCATGGCGTGACGACGCCCTTCGACGACGCGGCGGTGGTCCGCGACCTGGTCGGGGGGCTGGCATGAGCCTCTGGACCGCCGAGGCCCTGCGCGCCGCGACCGGGGGGAACCTTGCCCCCGCCGCCCCCGTCACCGGCATCTCGATCGACACGCGGACCCTGGCGCCCGGCGACCTCTTCGTCGCGCTGCGCGACCTGCGCGATGGGCACGACTTCGTCGCCGATGCGCTGGCCGCCGGCGCGGCGGCGGCCATGGTGGACCGCGACATGCCCGGCCTGCCGGCCGAGGCGCCGCTGCTGCGGGTGGCGGATACGCTGGCCGGGCTGACCGCGCTCGGCGTCGCCGGCCGCGCCCGCTGCGCCGGCCAGGTCGCCGCCGTCACCGGCAGCGTCGGCAAGACCGGGACCAAGGAGATGCTGCGGCTGCTGCTGGGCGCGATCGGTGCGACCCACGCCGCCGCCGCGTCCTACAACAACCACTGGGGCGTGCCGCTCACCCTCGCCCGGATGCCGGCCAGCGCCGCCTTCGCCGTCATCGAGATCGGCATGAACAATCCGGGCGAGATCCTGCCCCTCGCCCGCCTCGCCCGCCCGCATGCCGCCGCGGTGACGATGATCGGGGAGGCACATATCGGCCACATGGGCAGCCTTGAGGCGGTGGCCGACGAGAAGGGCAGCATCGCCGCCGGGCTGGTGCCGGGCGGCACCGCGGTGCTGCCGCGCGATTCGGAGTTCTTCGGCCGGCTCGCCGCCATGGCACGGGCCGCCGGGGCAGGCCGCATCATCGGCTTCGGCCGCGACCCCGGCGCCGAGGTCCGCCTGGCCGAGGCCAGCATCCTGCGCGACGGCCGCACCCGCCTGCTGGTCGGCATCCGCGGCCGGCTGGTCGAGGTCACCATGCCGGCCATGGGCCTGCACCATGCCGAGAATGCCTGCTGCGCGCTGGCCCTGGTCGAGGCGCTGGGGCACGACGCCGGGCGTGTCGCGCCGGCGCTGCTGGCCTATGCGCCGGGTGCCGGCCGTGGCGCGCCGCGCGAGATCGCAGTGCCGGGCGGTACCGCCCTGCTGGTGGACGAGAGCTACAACGCCGCGCCGCCGGCGATGCGGGCGGCGCTGCGGACCCTGGCGCAGCGGCCCGGCGCACGACGCGTGGCGGTGCTGGGCGACATGCGCGAGTTGGGCGAGTTCTCCGCCGCGCTGCATGCGGGTCTCGCTTCGGAAGCTGGCAAGGCGGACGTGGTTTTCTGCTGCGGGCCGGAGATGGCGCGGCTCTATGCGCTGCTGCCGGCGGCGAAGCGGGGCGCGCATGCGGCGGACAGCGCTGCGCTGGGGCCGATCGTGCGGGAGGCGCTGCGTCCAGGGGACGTGGTGCTGGTGAAGGGTGCGCTGGGCAGCCGTATGGCGCTGGTGGTGCGGGCGCTGACGGAGACTGTGACGTGATCTTCAACCTGCTCGCGCCCTATGCGGACGAGTTCGCACTGTTCAACCTGGTGCGGTACACGACCTTCCGCGCGGGTGCCGCCTGCCTGACGGCGCTGGTTTTCTCCCTGGTGCTGGGCCCGGCGGTGATCCGCTGGCTGCGCGGCTTCCAACGCGGCGGCCAGCCGATCCGGGACGATGGGCCGCAGAGCCACTTGGTGACCAAGAAGGGCACGCCCACGATGGGCGGCGTGCTGATCCTGCTGGCCCTGGTGCTGTCCACGCTGCTCTGGGTCGATCTGCGCAGCGGCCTGGTCTGGGCGGTGCTGCTGGTGACGGTCAGCTATGGGTTGCTGGGCTTCGCCGATGACTGGCTGAAAGTGACCAAGCGCAATACCAAGGGCGTCTCCGGCCGGATGAAGCTGGCGGTGCAGGCCGGCATCGGCCTGGTCGCCGCCATCTGGGTCTGGTGGCTGCATCCGCCCGCGATCGCCGGTGGCTTGTCGGTGCCCGTATTCAAGGAGGTTCTGATCCCCTTCGGCTTCGCCTTCCCGCTGGTCGGGATGGTGGTGATGATGGGCGCCTCCAACGCGGTGAACCTGACCGACGGGCTGGACGGGCTGGCGATCGTGCCGGCGATGATTGCCGCCGGCGTCTTTGCCCTCATCGCCTACCTCGTCGGCAACCGGGTGCTGGCGGATTACCTGCAGCTGCACGCCGTCCCCGGCGCCAACGAGCTCGCGGTCTTCCTCGCCGCGCTGGTCGGCGCGGGGCTCGGATTCCTCTGGTTCAACGCGCCGCCGGCCGCCGTCTTCATGGGCGATACCGGGTCGCTGGCGCTGGGCGGCGCGCTCGGCGGCGTCGCGGTGGCGACCAAGCATGAGATCGTGCTGGCGATCGTCGGCGGGTTGTTCGTGGTCGAAACCGTCAGCGTCATCATCCAGGTCTTCTGGTACAAGCGAACCGGACGGCGCGTCTTCCTGATGGCGCCGCTGCACCACCACTTCGAGAAGAAGGGCTGGGCGGAGCCGACCATCGTGATCCGGTTCTGGATTATCGCCATGGTGCTGGCGCTTGTCGGCCTGTCGACGCTGAAGATCCGATGAGCAATTTCCAACCCTTCTGCGGCGAACGCATCGCCCTGGTCGGCCTCGGCCGCGCCGGCCTGCCCGCAGCGCGCCGGCTGGCCGACTGGGGCGCCGAGGTCACCTGCTGGGACGACCGGCCGGAAGGCCGCGCCGCAGCGGAAGCCGCGGGACTGGCGGTGGCGAATCCGGCGGAGGGCGCCTTCCGCTGGGACGCGCTGTTGCTCTCCCCCGGCATCCCGCATCTCCTGCCCCGCGTACATCCGGCGGCGGCTGCCGCGCGGGCCGCGGGCCGCCCGATCCTCTGCGACGTCGAATATCTGTACCGCGCCGTCCGGGCGGCAGGCTCGGCTGCCCGTTTCGTCGGCATCACCGGCACCAACGGCAAGTCGACCACCACGGCGCTGCTGCACCATATGCTTCGACATGGGAACATTGCGTCCGAGGTCGGCGGAAACCTGGGCCCTGCGGCCCTTTCGCTCAACATGTTGTGTGATGGCGGTCTCTACACCCTCGAAATGTCGTCTTACATGTTGGAGAGACTCGTAACGGTTCGCTTCAATACGGCGGTAATGTTGAATTTATCGCCGGACCATCTGGACCGGCATGGCGACATGGCCGGCTATGCCGCCGCGAAGGCTCGGGTCTTCGCGGGGCAGCGGCCGGCGGACCTCGCCGTGCTCGGCATGGACGACGCGGGCAGCCGCGCGCTGCGCAGCGCCGCGTGCGGCCGGCTGGTGCCGATCTCGGGCGAATCGTTCCAGCCAGGCGGCGTCTGGGCCGTGGGGCCGCTGCTGCAGGACGAGTCCGGCCCGCTGCTCGACCTGGGCGAGGCCACCAGCCTGCCTGGCAGCCACAATGCGCAGAATGCCGCCGCTGCCGCGGCCTGCGCGCTCGACCTTGGTCTCACGCGCGCGGCGGTGGCCGAAGCCCTGCGGAGCTACCCCGGCCTGCCGCACAGGCAGGAGCGGGTCGGCACGATCCGCGGCGTCGCCTTCGTCAACGACAGCAAGGCGACGAATGCCGACAGCGCGGCGCGTGCCCTGGCCAGCTACGACCGCGTCGTCTGGATCGCCGGCGGCGAGGCCAAGGAGGGCGGGATCGAGAGCCTCGCCCCCTTCTTCCCCCGCATCGCCCGCGCCGTGCTGATCGGTCGCGACGCACCGGCCCTGGCCGCAACCCTGGCCGCGCATGGCGTGCCGCACGAGATCGCCGGGACGCTCGACGCCGCGCTGCCCGCCGCCGCCGCCGCCGCCTTCGCCGGCGGCGCGCCGGTGGTGCTGCTCTCGCCCGCCTGCGCCTCCTGGGACCAGTTCACCGGCTACGACGCGCGTGGCGACCGCTTCCGTGACCTCGTCACCGCCCTGACGCAGGGGAGGGCCGCCTGATGGCGATCAGCCGGGCCGACAATTCCACCATCGGCCGTTGGTGGTGGACCATCGACCGCTGGACGCTGGCGGCGCTGCTGGCGCTGATCGGCTTCGGCTACGTGATGATGCTGGCGGCTTCGCCGGCGGTCGCGGAGCGCGTCATCGGCACCTCGTCCCGCTCGCTGCTGCTGGCCAAGCAGGTGGTCTTCCTCGGGCTGGCCGCGTCGCTGATGGTGATCGTCTCGCTGCTCTCGCCGAAGGGCGTGCGGCGCTTCGCCCTGCTGGGCTGCCTTGGCGCCCTGGTGCTGACCGCGGCGACGCTGGTGATCGGGTTCGAGACCAAGGGCGCCCGGCGCTGGCTGATCATCCCGCTGCTCGGCACCATGCAGCCTTCAGAATTCCTCAAGCCCTGCTTCGCCGTGGTGACGGCCTGGCTGATGGCGCTGGGCAAGGATGCCGCCGCGGCGCGGCTGGCGGAGGGCCGCCCGCAGGGCATCGGCCTGCTGCACCCCCAGGTCTTGTGGCCGGGCCTCGCGCTGCTGCTGCTGGCAGTGATCGCCGTCATCCTGAAGTCGCAGCCGGATTTCGGCATGCTGATGGTCGTCGTCGCGGTCTTCCTGGCGCAGTTCTTCGTCGCCGGGCTGAACCTGCTGCTGGTCGGCGTCTGCGCCGCCGGCGGCGTCGGCCTGGCGATCGGCGCCTATTTCGTCCTGCCGCATGTGCGCAGCCGGGTGGACCGCTTTCTCGACCCCGCCGCGGGCGACACCTTCCAGATCACCAAGTCGATGGAGGCCTTCGGCTATGGCGGGCTGTTCGGCCGCGGCCCCGGCGAGGGCCGGGTCAAGAATGCCCTGCCCGACGCGCATGCCGACTTCGTCTTCGCCGTGGCGGGGGAGGAATTCGGCTTCGTCATCTGCACCGTTATCCTGCTGCTGTTCGGCTTCATCGTGGTGCGCGGGCTGTGGCGGCTGATGGCCGAGAGCGACATGTTCGTGGTGCTCGCCGCGACCGGGCTGCTGGCGCAGTTCGGCTTGCAGGCCTTCGTCAACATGGCCTCGACCCTGCACCTGATCCCGACCAAGGGCATGACCCTGCCCTTCGTCTCCTATGGCGGGTCGTCGGTGCTGGCGATCGCGCTGGGGATGGGGATGCTGCTCGCGCTGACGCGCCGCCGCGGTCCGCGGCTGGAAGGCCGCGAATGACCCCCGCCGATTCACGCCTCCGGGCTGCGCCCTCCGACGATCGGAGGGGAGAGTGAGAGGCCCCGCGGTGCATCCCATCGTCATCGCCGCCGGCGGCACCGGCGGGCACCTGTTCCCCGCCGAGGCGCTGGCCGCCGAGTTGCTGGCGCGCGGCGAGCGTATCGCGCTGATGACCGATGCACGGTCGGCGGCCTTCGACAGCCCGGCCTTCGCCAATGCCGAACGCTTCGTGGTCAAGGGCTCCGGCCTCGCCGGCCGCGGCGCGCTGCGGGCGGCCAAGGGCGCGGTGGCGCTGGCTGCTGGGACCATGCAGGCGCGCGGCCTGCTGCGCGACCTGCACGCCGCCGCCGTGGTCGGCTTCGGCGGCTATCCCAGCGTGCCGCCGCTGCTCGCCGCCATGACCATGTTCGGCCGTGGCCCGGTGACCGTGCTGCACGAGCAGAACGCCGTGCTCGGCCGTGCCAACCGGCTGCTGGCGCCGCGCGCCGACCTGCTCGCCCTGTCGCATGGCAGCACCGCGCGGGTGCCGGCCGGCGCGAAGGCCGAGGTGGTGGGCAACCCGGTTCGCCCGGCGCTGGCCGCGCTGGTCGGCGCCGGCTATCCGGGGACCGAGGGCGCGCTGCGGCTGCTGGTACTCGGCGGCTCGCTCGGCGCCCGGATCTTCGCCGATATCGTCCCCGCCGCCGTCGCCGCGCTGCCGGAGCCGCTGCGGAAGCGCCTGGTGGTCGCGCAGCAGTGCCGGCCGGAGGACCTGGCCCGGGTCCGCACCGCCTACGACGCGGCCGGCGTGCCGGCCGAGCTCTCCGCCTTCTTCCCCGATGTTGCCGGGCGGCTGGCCACCGCGCATCTGGCGGTGGCGCGGGCCGGCGCCGGCACCATCGCCGAGCTCGCCTGCGCCGGCCGCCCGGCCATCCTGGTGCCGCTGCCGCATGCGATCGACGACCACCAGCAGGCCAATGCCCGCGCCCTGGCCGAAGCCGGCGCGGCCATCGTCATGCCGCAGGCCAGCCTGACCCCGGCGACTTTGGCCAGCCAGCTCGGCGCGCTGCTGGCGGATGACCGCGGCCTGGCCCGCGCCGCCGCCTCCGCGGCGAAGCTCGCCCAGCCGGATGCGGCGCGGCGGCTCGCCGACCTCATCCTTTCCCTCGTGCGGGCCCGCGCCCGGCAGGATTCCCACTGAATGCGCGCCCTGCCCCTCACCATCGGCCCCATCCACTTCGTCGGCATCGGCGGCATCGGCATGTCCGGCATCGCCGAGGTGCTGCACAACCTCGGCTACCAGGTCCAGGGCAGCGACATCGCCGAGGGCTACAACGTCGCCCGGCTGCGCGCCGCCGGCATCGCCGTGACGGTGGGCCATGCGGCGGAAAACCTGGGCGCGGCGCAGGTCGTCGTCGTCTCGACCGCCGTGAAGAAGGACAACCCGGAGGTCCAGGCGGCCCGCGCCAAGCTGATCCCGGTGGTGCGGCGGGCCGAGATGCTGGCCGAGCTGATGCGGCTGAAATGGTCGATCGCGGTCGGCGGCACGCATGGCAAGACCACCACCACCAGCCTGGTCGCCTGCGTGCTGGAAGCCGCCAAGATCGACCCGACCGTGATCAACGGCGGCATCATCAACGCCTATGGCACCAACACGCGGCTCGGCGCCGGGGAATGGATGGTGGTCGAGGCCGACGAGAGCGACGGCTCCTTCCTCCGGCTGCCCTCCGTGGTCACCATCGTGACGAACATGGATGCCGAGCACCTGGACCACTGGGGCACGGCCGAGGCGATGAAGGAGGGCTACGCCCAGTTCGTCTCCAACATCCCCTTCTACGGCTTCGCGGTGCTCTGCCTCGACCACCCGGAAGTCCAGGCGATGATCCCGAAGCTCGACCGCCGCATCGTCACCTACGGCTTCTCGCCGCAGGCCGACGTGCGGGCGGAGAAGCTGCTGACCGACCGCAAGGGCGCCACCTTCACGGTCTCCGTCCAGGACCGCACCACCGGCCGCACGCGGACGATGAAGCCGATGCGGCTGCCGATGCTCGGCCAGCACAACGTGCAGAACGCGTTGGCGGCGATCGCGGTCGGCGTCGAGATGGAGATCGACGAGGACACCATCCGCAGCGCGCTGGCCGGCTTCAAGGGGGTCAAGCGCCGCTTCACCCATGTGGGCGAGGCCGGCGGCATCACGGTGATCGACGACTATGGCCACCACCCGGTGGAGATCGCGGCCGTCCTGAAGGCGGCGCGGCAGGCCGGGGCGCGGGACGTGATCGCGGTGGTCCAGCCGCACCGCTACTCGCGCCTCGCCACCCTGTTCGAGGATTTCTGCACCTGCATGAACGACGCCGGGACGGTGATCGTGGCGGATGTCTATGCCGCCGGTGAGGCGCCGATCGAGGGCATCGACAAGGACGGGCTGGTCGAGGGCCTGCGCGCGCGCGGGCATCGCAGCGTGGTGCCGCTGCCGGGGCCGGACAGCCTGGCCGAGATGGTGAACGCCATCGCCAAGCCGGGCGACTTCGTCGTCTGCCTCGGCGCCGGCAGCATCACCACCTGGGCGCATGCCCTGCCGGAACAACTGACCGCGCTTCAGCCGGGCGGGCGCGTCACGCCGATGAGGCGCGCATGAGCGCGCGCAGGATGGTCATGAAGCGCCCGCCGATTGAGACCTCCGGGCCAAGCGGCCCTGCGGTCATCGGGGGCGACCGCGCCATCCCCGTCCTCCGCGGCCGCGTCCAGGCTGCGGCGCCGCTGGCGCCCTTCACCTGGTTCCGCGTCGGCGGCCCGGCGGAATGGCTGGTGCGGCCCGCCGACGACGCCGACCTGGTGGCGCTGCTGGCGGGCCTGCCCGCGGGCATGCCGCTGACCGTGCTCGGTGCGGCGTCCAATCTCATCATCCGCGATGGCGGGCTGCCCGGCATGGTGCTGCGGCTGGGTGGCGCCTTCGGGCAGGTCCGGGTCGAGGCGGATGGGATCGTCGCCGGCGCCGCGGCGCTCGACGTCACCGTGGCGCAGCACGCCGCGGCGGCGGGGCTGACGGGACTGGAATTCCTCTCCGGCATCCCGGGCAGCATTGGTGGCGCGGTGGCGATGAATGCCGGCGCCTACGGGGCCGAGGTGAAGGACGTGCTGGACTGGGCCGAGATCGCCACCGCGGATGGCATCCGCCGCCTGGTCGCGGCCGAACTCGCCTTCGCGTATCGCCACGCGACGCTGCCGGCCGGCGCCGTCGTCACCCGAGCCCGCTTCCATGCGCGGCCCGGCGATGCGGTGTCGATCGCCGCGCGCATGGACGAGATCCGCGCGGCGCGCGAGGCGACCCAGCCGGTCCGCGCCCGCACCGGCGGCTCCACCTTCAAGAACCCGCCCGGCCGCAAGGCCTGGGAGCTGATCGACGCCGCCGGCTGCCGCGGCCTGACCCAGGGCGCGGCGCAGGTCAGCGAGAAGCACTGCAACTTCCTGCTCAATACCGGCGGCGCCAGCGCGGCCGAGCTGGAAGCACTGGGCGAGACGGTGCGCGCCCGTGTCCTGGCCAACAGCGGCATCACGCTCGAATGGGAAATCAAGCGATTGGGAGAGCCCGCATGACGACCCGAGTCGCGGTCCTCTATGGCGGCATCTCGGCGGAGCGGGAGGTCAGCCTCGCCTCCGGCACGCAGTGCATCGCGGCGCTGCGCGAGGCGGGCTTCGAGGTGACGCCGGTCGATGTCTCGGCCGACCTTGCCGGCGTCATCGCGGCCCTCGCCGCGGCGAAGCCCGACGTCGTCTTCAACACCCTGCATGGCCGCTTCGGCGAGGATGGCTGCATCCAGGGCGTGCTCGACTGGCTGCAGCTGCCCTATACGGGGTCGGGCGTCCGCGCCTCGGCCGTGGCGATGGACAAGCCGGCCGCCAAGGCGCTGCTCGCCGCGGCCAGGCTGCCGGTCTGCGCGCATGTGATGGTGACGCCGGAAGCGCTGGAAGCCGCCGACCCGATGCCGCGGCCCTTCGTGGTGAAGCCGCCGAACGAGGGCTCCTCGGTCGGCGTCACCATCCTGCGGGACGGCGACAACCGCCGCGCCGCCATCGCCCGCGAATGGCGCTTCGGGCCGGAGATCATGGTCGAGCCGTACATCCCCGGCCGCGAGCTGACCGTCGCCGTCATGGGCGACCGCGCCCTGGCGGTGACCGAGATCGCCACCCACCTGCAGTTCTACGACTACGAGGCAAAATACGCCGAGGGCGGCAGCCGCCACGCCATCCCCGCACCGATCCACCCCGACGCCGCGCGCCAGGCCATGGAGGCCGCGGTCGCGGCGCATCGCGCGCTCGGCTGCCGCGGCGTCAGCCGCGCCGATTTCCGCTACGACGACACGGCGGGCGAGCCCGGCCGGCTGTTCCTGCTCGAGGTCAATACCCAGCCCGGCATGACCCGCACCTCGCTGGTGCCGGAACAGGCCGCGCATGTCGGCATCCCCTTTCCCGCGCTCTGCGCCTGGATGGTCGAGCAGGCGCGCCATGGCACGTAATCCCTCCCCTGCCCGCAGCCGTGCCTCGCTCAGCAGCGCGCCGAGCCGGCCGACTTCGCTGCGCCTCTGGCTGCGCCGCCGCCGTGGTTTGCTGCGCCCGGCGGGCCTCGGCGTGCTGGCCGCCGGCGGGCTGGCCGTGGCCGCCTTCGCGGTCATGGCGGCCGATCCCTATGGCCGGATGACCGCCATCTGGGACGGTGCGGCCGAGATCGCCGCCGCCGGCGGCCTGCAGGTGCAGGACGTGCAGGTCGAGGGCATGCACCACACCGCGCCGGCGCTGGTGCGCGAGGCGCTCGGCGTCCGCCGCGGCGACCCGATGCTGGGGTTCGATCCGCATTGGGCGCGCGAGCAGCTGGAACAGATTGCCTGGGTCGAACAGGCCCATGTCGAGCGCTTGCTGCCCGGCACCATCAAGGTGCGGCTGCAGGAACGCCAGCCCTTCGCGATCTGGCAGCGCGACGGCAAATTCTCGGTCATCGACCGCGCGGGCCGCGTGGTGGCGACCGAGAATGTCGGCGCCTTCGGCCGGCTGCCGCTGATCGTAGGCCTTGGCGCCGACCGTGCCGCGGCGCCGATGGTCGATGCGCTGCGCAGCGCGGCTGAGGTGCAGGAACGCGTCCATGCCCTGGTCCGCGTCTCCGAGCGGCGCTGGAACCTACGCCTGCGCAACGGCACCGACGTGCTGCTGCCGGAGGGCCAGGAGATCGCGGCGATCACCCGGCTGGCCGAGCTGCAGGCGAAGCAGGGACTGATGGACCGGCCGCTGGTCGCCATCGACCTGCGGCTGCCGGACAAGCTGGTGCTGCGGCTGCCGCCGGCGCCGCCCGGCATCCCGGCGGCCGAGCAGCAGAAGTCGAGGAGCGGCCGCGGATGAACCAGCTGTCCCGCCTGCCCCCCGCCATCGACCCGCCGGCGCCGACCCGCCGGCGCCGCGGCGCCAAGTCCGGCGTCTTCGCGGTGCTCGACATCGGCACCACCAAGATCGTCTGCATCATCGCCCGCATCGAGAATGACGGCGAGCCGCGCGCGCTCGGCTTCGGCTGGCAGCGGGCGCGCGGCATCAAGGCCGGCAGCATCATCGACCTGGAGGAGGCCGAGGCCGCGATCCGCGCTGCGGTCGGTCAGGCCGAGGAGATGGCCGACACCAGGCTGCGCAGCGTCGTCGTCAACCTCTCCGGCGGCCAGCCGGAATCACGCCACCACAATATCCAGTGGCAGATCGGCGGCCGCGCGGTGACCGAGGCCGACCTGCGCGCCATCCTGGCCGAAGGCCGCCGCCGCGGCGCCGAGGACGGGCGGGAGACGGTGCATGCCTTCCCGCTGGGCTTCACGGTGGATGCGACGCCCGGCGCCAACGACCCGCGCGGGATGATCTGCGACCAGCTCACCGCGCGGCTGCATATGGTGGATGCGGCGCAGGCGTCGTTGCGCAACCTCGGCTCCTGTTTGATGCGCTGCGACCTCGAGGTCGAGGAACTGGTCTCCGCCCCCTTCGCCGCCGGCCTGGCGACGCTGGTCGAGGACGAGAAGCAGCTCGGCTCCACCGTCATCGACATGGGCGGCGGCACCACCAGCTTCGCGGTCTTCGCCGAGGGCCACCTGCTGCACACCGCGCAGTTGCCGGTCGGCGGTTGGCACGTGACCAACGACCTTGCCCGGCTGCTCTCCACGCCAGTCGCGCATGCCGAGCGGCTGAAGACGCTGCATGGCGGCGTGCTCGGCGCGCCGGACGACGAGCGCGAATGGCTGCCGGTGCCGCTGGTGGGGGAGGAGGACGACCAGATCGCCCGCATCCCGCGCGCCATGGTGGTCGGCATCATCCGTCCGCGGCTGGAGGAGACATTCGAGCTGATCCGCGACCGGCTCGACGCCGCCGGGCTGAGCCAGGAGATGGGTCGCCGCGTGGTGCTGACCGGCGGCGCGAGCCAGTTGGTCGGCGCGCGCGAACTCGCCGCGCGCGTGCTCGATCGTCAGGTCCGGCTCGGCCGGCCGCATGCGGTGCGCGGCCTGCCGGAAACCGCGCAGGGCCCGGCCTTCGCCGCGCCGCTCGGCCTGCTCGGCTGGTGCGCTGGCGAAGGCCGGCCGCTGCTCGACCTGCTGCCGGGGCTGGAGCAGCCGCCGGGCGTATTCCGGCGCCTGGTCAACTGGCTGCGGGATCGCGCGTGATGCAGCCAGCACGCCACACCGCCCCGAAAATTCCTGTGGATGAATCGCCGATCCCGGCATCACCCGCAGGACGCGAATCGATTGACCTCATTAGGATTGCCTGAGGAGATGCCCGCATGACGCTCAACCTCACCTTGCCTGTCGCCCAGCACACCGATTTCAGCCCGCGCATCACGGTGATCGGCGTCGGTGGCGGCGGCACCAACGCGGTCAACACCATGATCGCCATGGGGCTGGAAGGCGTCGAGTTCGTCGTTGCCAATACCGATGCGCAGTCGCTGGTGCACAGCAAGGCGGAACGCCGTGTGCAGCTCGGCCCGCATCTCACGCAGGGGCTCGGCGCCGGCGCCAAGCCGGAGATCGGCCGCGCCGCCGCGGAGGAAGCGACCGAGGAGCTGCAGAAGCACCTCGACGGCGTGCACATGGTCTTCGTCACCGCCGGCATGGGCGGCGGCACCGGCACCGGCGCGGCGCCGGTCATCGCCCGCATGGCGCGCGAGCGCGGCGTGCTGACCGTCGGCGTCGTCACCAAGCCCTTCGATTTCGAGGGCGGCAAGCGCAAGCGGGCCGCCGAGCTGGGCATCGAGGAGCTGCAGTCGGTCGTCGACACGCTCATCATCATCCCGAACCAGAACCTCTTCAGGATGGCGAACGAGCGCACCACCTTCGCCGAGGCCTTCAAGATGGCCGATGCGGTGTTGTATGACGGCGTCCGCGGCGTCACCGACCTGATGATCAAGCCCGGCTTGGTGAACCTCGACTTCGCCGACATCCGCACCGTCATGGCGGAGATGGGCAAGGCGATGATGGGCACCGGCGAGGCCGAGGGCGACGACCGCGCGGTGAAGGCGGCCGAGAAGGCGATCAGCAACCCGCTGCTGGACGATGCCTCGCTGCGCGGCGCGCGCGGCGTGCTGATCAACATCACCGGCGGCTACGACATGACCCTGTACGAGGTCGAGGAAGCCGCCAGCCGCATCCGCAAGGAAGTCGATGAGGACGCCAACATCATCTTCGGCACCTCGGTCGAGGACGACCTGAACGGCCGGCTGCGCGTCTCCGTCGTTGCCACCGGCATCGACGCGGTGCAGGGCCAGCAGGCCGCGGTGCCGGCGCCGAAGCCGGAAGCGCTGACCCTGGTCCCAGGTGGCCGCCCCGCCGCCCCGGCGGCGGCGCCGGCGATGGCCCCGGCCCGCGCCGCCTCACCGGTCGCCGGCGTGCAGCAGCCCGGCCCTGCCACCCGCCGCGCCGTGGGCATGCCCGGTTCCTTCCTCCGTCCCGCGGTGACCGCCGGCCCGGTGCCGGCCGCCGAGCCGCATGCCCTGGGCCCGGTGCTGGTCGAGGAGCCGGAGCCTATGCTGAGCACCCCGGCACCGGCGCCGAACTCCGTGCCCGCCGGCCGTCCGGCCCCGGTGGTCAGCCCGGTCGAGGTCCGCCCGGCCCCGCCGCCGAGCGGCGGCGGCTTCCGCAACCTGTTTCGCAACGTCACCGGCGGCGGCCTGATGCGTCGCAACCTGCCCGAGCCGGCGCCCGCCCCGGTGGCGGACCGGCTCCTGTCGGAGCCGCCGGCACCGCGCCCGGCCACGCGGGCGCCGCAGCAGGATGACATGGCGCTTGAGATCCCGAGCTTCCTGCGCCGCCAGTCGAACTGATCCGGCGGGCCGTCCCGGCCCGGGCCGACTTCGGGGGCCGCTGCGGGTGACCGCGGCGGCCTTTCCCATCTCTGCCCACATCGTTAACGCAGCGAAGTATTTTGCAGTGCAATAATTTATTTAGATCAGTGACTTACAGCGTAATATGACGAAACAAGGCTTTATTCGCCGCAGCGCATCAAGCGTGGCACCTATGCGATGGGACGAGCGCCTTGGCGCGTGGTCCAGGGCTCGCAGGGGTTGGAATGGACGGTTACATCGCGCTTGAGACAGGTCGCCGCCGGACGCTGAAAGCCGCCATCGGCTGCGTCGGCATCGGCCTGCACAGCGGACGCCGTGCTCAGCTCATGCTGCGGCCGGCCGCCCCGGGCACCGGCATCGTCTTCCATCGGACCGATATCGGCCTGGAGATCCCGGCGTCGTTTGATCAGGTGGTGGATACCCGGCTCTGCACTGCGCTCGGCGCCACCGAAGCGCCGCAGCACCGCATCGGCACCGTCGAACATGTCATGGCGGCGCTGGCCGGCTGCGGCGTCGACGACGCGGTGATCGAGCTGGACGGGCCGGAAGTCCCCATTCTCGACGGCTCGGCTGCGCCCTTCGTCTTCCTGATCGACTGCGTGGGCCTCAGCGCGCATGGCGGCATCGGCGCCGGCGTGGCCGAGGCGATCGAGGTCCTGCGCCCGGTCCGGGTGCAGGAGGGTGAAGGCGCCAATGCCGCCTGGGCCGAGCTCGCCCCCGGCAGTGGCGATCGCTTCGACGCCTCGCTGAGCATCGACTTCCCCAACACCGCCATCGGCCGGCAGTCGGTTTCCCTGCGGGTCACCCCGCAGACCTTCCGCACCGGCCTGGCCGATGCCCGCACCTTCACCCTGGCCGAGGACGTGGCGCGGCTGCGCGCTGCGGGCCTGGCGCTGGGCGGCAGCCTGGCCAACGCTGTGGTGGTGGACGGGCCCGAGATATTGAACCCTGGCGGGTTGCGCCGGCCCGACGAATTCGTCCGCCATAAGATGCTGGACGTGGTGGGCGACTTGGCCCTGGCGGGGGCGCCGATTCGCGGCCGCTTCACCGGCCATCGCTCCGGCCATGCGCTCAACAACCGGCTGCTGCGGGCGCTCTTCGCCGACCGGGCCAACTGGCGCGCCCTGTCGGGTGGCGCGAGCCTCGATGGCGGCGCCCGCATGCCGTTCTCGGCCGCCGCGGCGGCCGCCGTCGCCTGAACCCGGGTTGCCGGCCCGTCCTGTCGGCGGGCGCGTCGCTGTGCTATAGAGCGGGGCGCCGCGGGACGGGCTTGCCCGGCCGCGGGATTCCGCGCATCGATCAGCGGCCTCGGGCGCCGGCATGCTGCCTCGGCAGCGTGAAGCCGCCCCAGCGCCACGGCACTCCAGCGACCGGGCCATGATGACCAGACGCCTCCCCACCCTGCTCGTTCTCTGCCTCGGCCTGGCTGCGCTGCCGGGTTGTTCGTCCTGGTTCGACAGCTGGGATGGCAAGCAGGCTACCCTGGATGGCGAGCGCCGGATCACGGCGAATGCCACGGTCGATCCCTCGCCGGAGGGCCTCTATGCGGCCGGCGTCGAGGCATTGCAGGCCAAGCGCTATGCCGCGGCGGCCGACTACTTCGACCAGATCGAGCGCGACCACCCCTATTCGACATGGGCAACCAACGCCAAGCTGATGTCGGCCTATGCCGAGTATCAGCGCAACCGCTATGCCGAGGCGATCGGCGCGCTCGACCGCTTCATCCAGCTGCATCCGGCGCACCGTGACATCGCCTATGCCTTTTATCTGCGCGCCTTGTCGTACTATGAGCAGATCGCCGATGCGCAGCGCGACCAGCGCACCACGGAACAGGCCATGGCGGCGCTGCAGGACGTGGTGAACCGCTTCCCCGAAACCGCCTATGCCCGCGACGCCCGGCTTAAGATCGACCTCGGCCGCGACCACCTGGCGGGCAAGGAGATGAATATCGGCCGCTACTACCAGCGCCAACGTCTCTATGCCGCGGCGATCGGCCGGTTCAAGCGGGTGGTGGAGGAATACCAGACCACCAATCACGTGCCGGAGGCGCTGCACCGGCTGACCGAGGTCTACCTGACCCTGGGTTTGACGGAGGAAGCGAGGAAGACCGCCTCGGTGCTCGGCCACAACTTCCCCGGCAGCCCCTGGTACCAGGACAGCTACGCCCTGTTGGTGGCGGGCGCCGAGGCCTCCGCGCAGGACCGGCCGGGCTTCGCGCGACGAGCCTGGAACTGGGTGTTCTGAGGCCAGGGCCGGTCGCGCCCCGCCGATGCTGACCTCCCTTGCCATCCGCGACGTCGTCCTGATCGAGCGGCTCGACCTCGCCTTCGGCCCCGGGCTGACGGTGCTGACCGGCGAGACCGGCGCGGGCAAATCGATCCTGCTGGACAGCCTCGGCCTGGCCTGCGGCATCCGTGCCGAGTCGGGAATGGTCCGCAGCGGCCAGGCGCAATGTTCGGTCACCGCCGCCTTCGCCCCGCCGGACGGGCACCCGGCCCTGGCAGTGCTGGCCGAACAGGGGATCGAGCGCGAGGACACGCTGGTGCTGCGCCGCGTGGTGCAGGCTGACGGCCGCAGCCGCGCCTTCGTCAACGACCAGCCGGTCGGCGTTACCCTGCTGCGCCGGCTGGCGGCGACGCTGGTCGAGGTCCAGGGCCAGCACGACCAGGTCGGCCTGGCGGATCCGGCGACCCATGCCGCGCTGCTCGACGCCTTTGGCGGGCTGGAAGGCCGCCGCAACGCCACCGCCGCGGCGCATCGCGGCTGGCGGGAGGCGGCCCGCGCGCTGGCCACGGCGCGGGAGGCGATTGCCGCCGCCCAGCGCGACGAGGAATTCCTTCGCCACGCGGTCCAGGAACTGTCCGACCTCGCCCCGGAGGAGGGCGAGGAGGAGGAACTGTCCAAGGAGCGCCAGCGCCTGCAGCAAAGCGAACGGCGCACCGAGAGCATCGCCGCGGCGCTGGCGGAACTGCAGCCGCGCGACCGTCGCCGCGGCGGCGGGCCGGGCGATGCGCTGCGCGGCGCGTCCCGCGCGCTGGAACGCCTGCCGGCACCGAACGAGGAAGCGCAGCCGATCCTCGGCTTCCTCGCCCAGGCGCAGGATGCGCTGGCCGAGGCGGAGATGGCGCTGCAACGGATGATGCATGACGGCGGGCCCGACCCGCGCCGGCTGGAGGTGCTGGAGGACCGGCTGTTCGGCCTCCGCGCCGCCGCCCGCAAGCATGCCGTGCCGGTGGTCGAGCTGCCGGCGCACCTGGCGCAGCTGAAGGACCGGCTCGGCGCGCTGGATGCGGGCACCGAGCGCGTCGCCGGGCTGGAAGCCGCCGCCGCCAAGGCGCGCATCGCCTACCTGGCCGCCGGACGGGCATTGACCGAAGCGCGGACGGCCGCGGCGAAGCGACTGGAATCCGCCCTGGCGAAGGAATTGCCGCCGCTCAAGCTCGACCGCGCCCGCTTCGTGGTCGAGGTGGCGCCGCGCGAGGAAAGCGGCTGGGCGGCGGACGGGATGGACCGGGTTACCTTCCTGGTCTCGACGAATCCCGGTCAGACGCCCGGGCACCTGCAGAAGATCGCCTCGGGCGGCGAGCTGTCGCGGCTGATGCTGGCATTGAAGGTGGTGCTGGCGCGGGGCTCGCCGGTGCCGACCCTGGTCTTCGACGAGGTCGATGCCGGCATCGGCGGCGCCACCGCGGCGGCGGTCGGCGACCGTCTGGCCCGCGTCGCGGAACGGCTGCAGGTACTGGTGGTGACTCATAGCCCGCAGGTCGCGGCGCGCGGGGCGCAGCAGCTTCGGGTGGCCAAGTCGGTGAAGGGCGACCGCGCGGCGACCACGGTCGAGCCGCTGGGCAAGCGCGAGCGGCGGGAGGAGATCGCCCGGATGCTGGCTGGCGAACGCGTAACCGATGCGGCGCGGGCGGCGGCCGACAGCCTGCTGACCGGCGGGCTGCTGTGATCCGGCCGGCGACCGTTGCGGATGCGGCAGCGCTGGCCGCCATGCTGCGCGCGATCAACGACGAGCCTGGGCTGCGGCCGGACCTGATCTCGACGGCGAGCGTGGCGCGCGACCTGATCGGCGATCCGCGCGCGCTGGTGTTGCTGGCGGTCCAGGCCGGCGAGGCGGTCGGCTTCGCCACCGCGCATCCCCATTACGACAGCGGGCACAGCCGCTGGGGGATGTTCCTGAACGATCTGTACGTCGCGCCCGGGGCGCGGCGGCGCGGCATCGGCCGGGCCCTGGTCGGCGCGGTCGCCGCGGCGGCGCGCCGCGACGGCGGCCGCTTCGTCTGGTGGAATGCCGATGCGGGGGACGACCTGGCGCTCGGCTTCCATGCCACGCTCGGCGCCGAGGAGGCGATGGTGACCGATTTCCTGCTCGCCGGTGAGACCTTCGACCGGCTGGCCGGGGAGAGCCTGCCATGAGCGCCGCACGCCGTGCCCGGCCGCCCGAGGCGCTGGACGAGGCCGAGGCTGCCGCCGAGCTCGCCGCCCTGGCCGCCGAGATCGCGCATCACGACCGGGCCTACCACCAGCAGGATGCGCCCGAGGTCACCGATGCCGCATACGACGCGCTGCGCCGCCGCAACGCGGCGATCGAGGTGCGCTTCCCGCAGTTGAAGCGCGCCGACAGCCCGACCGACGCGGCGCCCGGCGCGCCGCCGGCCGCCGGCTTCGCCAAGGCGCGGCACGGCACGCCGATGCTCAGCCTCGGCAATGCCTTCGCGGCCGAGGATTTCCTCGAATTCGCCCGCAGCATCCGCCGCTTCCTCGGCCTGGCCGAAACGGAGGTGCTTGCCTTCGTCGCCGAGCCGAAGATCGACGGACTTTCGGTGAACCTGACCTACGAGCAGGGCGTCTTCGTCCGCGGCGCTACGCGCGGCGACGGCAGCGAGGGCGAGGACATCACCGCCAACCTGCTCACGCTGGCCGATCTGCCACGTCGTCTCCCGGCGCCCTTCCCCGACCGGATCGAGATCCGCGGCGAGGTCTTCATGACCAAGGCGGATTTCCTGACCTTCCAGGCCGAGCAGACCCGGCGTTTCACCGAGCGCGAGGCGCGCCGCGAAGCCGGGGAGAAGGTCGGCGAGGCCATCCGCATCCCGGCCAATCCGCGCAACGCCGCAGCCGGGTCGCTGCGCCAGCTCGACCCCGGGATCACCGCGCGGCGGCCGCTGAAGCTCTTCGCCTATGCCCAGGGGGTCTCCAGCGCGCCGGTGGCGGAGACCCATTCCGGCTACCTGGACCAGCTGAAGCGCTGGGGCTTCCAGGTCAACCCGCTATCGGAGCCCTTGCCCGACGAGCAGGCGGCCGAGGCCTTCCAGGCGCGGATGGCCGATCAGCGCGCCGGCCTCGCCTACGACATCGACGGCGTGGTCTACAAGCTGGACCGGCTGGACTGGCAGACCCGGCTCGGCTTCGTCGGCCGGGCGCCGCGCTGGGCCATCGCCTGGAAGTTCCCCGCCGAGCAGGCGACGACGACGCTGCTGCGAATCGAGATCCAGGTCGGCCGCACCGGGGCGCTGACGCCGCGCGCGGTGATGGAGCCGGTGAATGTCGGCGGCGTCATGGTACAGCACGCCACCCTGCACAACGAGGACGAGATCGCCCGCAAGGACATCCGCGTCGGCGATACGGTGGTGCTGCAGCGCGCCGGCGACGTCATCCCGCAGGTCGTCTCCGTCGTGCCGGAGAAGCGCCCGGCCGACAGCACCCCCTTCGCCTTCCCCGACACCTGCCCCTTCTGCGGCAGCCATGCGGTGCGCCCGCCGGGCGAGGTGGTGAAGCGCTGCACCGGCGGGCTGATCTGCCCGGCCCAGACGATCGAGCGCCTCAAGCATTTCGTCGCCCGCAACACGCTCGACATCGACGGCTTCGGCGAGGAGCGGATCGTCCAGTTGCGCGATGCCGGCCTGCTGGCCTCGCCTGCCGACATCTTCCGCCTGCCGGCGCACGAGGAGACGATCGCCGCGCTGGAAGGCTGGGGCGCGCTCTCGGCCCGCAACCTGGTCCGCGCCATCGAGGCACGGCGGACACCGCCCTTCGACCGCTTCATCTTCGCCCTCGGCATCCGTCGGATCGGCGAGGCGAACGCGAAGCTGCTGGCGCGGCACTATCATTCGCTGCCCGAATGGCGGGAGAGGATGCTGGCCGCACGCATCATCGGGTCGGAGGCACGGGAGGAATTGGGCTCGATCCAGGGTATCGGCCCGGCGATCGCGCAGGAGCTTGTCGACTTCTTCGATGAGCCGCACAACATCGCGGCGCTCGACGACCTCGCCGGCCAGGTCACGCCCGCACCGGTCGCTTTCACCAGCGCCGCGGATTCGGCCTTCGCCGGGAAGGTGCTGGTCTTCACCGGCACGCTGGAGACCATGACCCGGCCCGAGGCCGAGGCGCGGGCCGAGACGCTCGGCGCCAAGGTGACCAAGAGCGTGTCGAAGAAGACGGATTTCGTGGTGGTCGGCGCGGATGCCGGCAGCAAGGCGGCGAAGGCCGCCGAGCTCGGCGTCAAGGTCCTGACCGAAGCGGAGTGGCGGGCGATGGCGGGGCTCGGCTGAGCCCCGCCGGACAGCCGGTTCAGCTGCCCTTGTTGCCCTCGCGGCGGCCACCGGTCGGCAGCGGCACGGGGGTCGGGCTGCCGGCGCCGCCGCTCGGCGCAGCGCCGGTATAGCCGATCTGCGGCTTGGCGCCGCCGTCGCCACCGGAGCGGGTGCCGGTGATGGTGGCGGTGCCGCTTGAGGCATTCGCACTGTTGGCGCCCATGGTGTCACGCGCCTGTTGCGTCAGCGGCGCCGAGCCCGGGCCGGCCGCGGTGCCGGCGACCGGCGGGCCGCTGGTCGTCTTCACGTCGGCGCAGGCCGTCAATGCCACCGCGGCGACGAGGGCAAGCGTGAGAGTGTGGATTCGCATGCAGTGTCATCCCCAGAAGGTTCCGCCGCCACCCTCGCCGGATTGGCGTTGGAACGCGGATCACAACGGCTTGCCGACGGGGCAATGTCGCGCTCATCCAGTTCACGATTTTGAGCGCGTGGCGCTACCACCCCAGCGTTCCGGGCCCGCCCTTGAAGGGACCGACCAGCTCGGCGGTGATCCAGCCGCCGTAGAACCTGCCGGGTTGCGGCACCACCCGCTCCCCATCGACGAAGCAGGCATCCATCCGGCCAGCATAGACGGCGACATGATCCTGCAGGTCGGCGAAGGCCGGGGTCGGGTCCGGGTAGGACCAGCCGGCGGCCTCCGCCACAACGCCCCCGGCGGCCAGCGTCCAGTAGCGCGCCTTCCCCTTCCATTCGCAGTAGCTGCCGCCGGAGGCCGGGCGCAGCACGCCGGGGCGGAAGGCCTCGGGCGGCAGGTACCAGCTCGGCGGGTGGAAGGTCTCCAGCACGCGCATGGCCTCGCGCGTCTCGGCGATGGTCTCGCCGCCGAGCATGATGCGGACCAGGCGGTCGCTACGTTCCAGCCGCGGCGGGCGGGGGTAGTCGGCGACGCGTTCGGTGGGGCGTTGGGTCATGCGCAGCAGGTGGCCCCCTTCCCCCGGGCCGCAACCGGGGCGATGTTGCGCCCAGCTGGACCGGCCCTGCTTGGGCACGGCCGGTCCAGGCTTGATCAAGCGAGCAAATCACGCGGCCGGATTGAGACCACCCGGCCGGCCTTTGCTCAACGAGGAGGAATGCCATGACCAACGCCAACCTGCAGGTGCTGCTGCGCCGCCGCCCCAAGGGCGCCCCGGTCGCCGAGGATTTCGAGATCGTCGAGACGGCGGTGCCGGAGCCGCAGGAGGGCGAGGTGCTGATCCGCCACCAGTACCTCTCGCTCGACCCCTACATGCGCGGCCGCATGGCCGAGGCGAAGAGCTACGCCAAGCCGGTCGAGCTCGGCGCCGTGATGGAAGGCCGCACCGCCGGCGAGGTGGTCGCTTCCAAGGCGCCGGGCTTCGCGCCAGGCGACATCGTCGCGGGCGGCTATGGCTGGCAGCGCTACTCCTGCGTGAAGGCCGCCGGGCTGATCAAGGTGGACCCCAAGGAGGCGCCGCTCTCGGCCAATCTCGGCGTGCTCGGCATGCCGGGCCTGACCGCCTGGGTCGGCCTCGAGGATATCGGCCAGCCCAAGGCCGGCGAGACGGTGGTGGTCTCGGCCGCCTCGGGCGCGGTCGGCCAGGTGGTCGGGCAGATCGCGAAGATCCGCGGCTGCAAGGTCATCGGCATCGCCGGCGGGCCGCAGAAGTGCCAGTACGTGACGGAGGAGCTGGGCTTCGATGCCTGCATCGACCACAGAGGCGACCTCGACGCGCAGCTCGACGCGGCCTGCCCCGAGGGCATCGACGTCTATTGGGAGAATGTCGGCGGCCCGGTGCAGGCGGCAGTCTTCCCGCGCTTCCGCGATTTCGGCCGCATGGTGATGTGCGGCGTCATCAGCCAGTACAATTCGGTCGAGGGCGCCGACAGCTTCGGCGGCGCGCCGGGCCCCAACCTCGGCGCCGTGGTGCGCAAGCGTCTGCACATCCAGGGCTTCATCGTCAGCGACAAGGGCTGGCCGCGCTACGGCCAGTTCCGCAAGGAGATGCTCGGCTGGATGGCGGATGGCCGGATGGCCTGGCGGGAGGACGTGGCGGAAGGGCTGCGCAATGCACCGCAGGCCTTCATCGGGCTGCTGGAAGGCAAGAATTTCGGCAAGCTGGTGGTGAAGGTCGACTGAAGGCAAGGTTGGGGAGGGAAAGGCATTCCCTCCCCAACCCCACCCTTCCTGTGTGCGGGCTTGGTATTCGCCGCGCGGTTCGGGGCAGAATACCTTCTCCCCCGGCCTTACGGCTTCGCCCGGTCCCGGCTGACCTCCCGCACCAGGCGATGGACGAAGTCCAGTTTATCGATCGCCGGTGGCGACAGCAGAAACGGGTACAGATCCGCCGTGCCCATGCAGCGGTTCAGGCTGTTCACCGCGAAAGTCAGTGGCAACCAGGCCTCGACCAGCGGCTGGATGGACTCCTGCGCATAGGGGTCGAAGTTGATCGACGTATCCAGGTCGTCGGTCTTCGCCACCTTGGGCGAGACCTGCAGGCCGAAGGCGTCGGCCATCTCCAGCGTGTCGATGATGTGCAGGTAGTGCGCCCAGGTCTCGGCGAAGTCCTCCCACGGGTGCGTCGTCGCATAGGCGCTGACGAAGGAGGTCTGCCAGTCCGCCGGCGGACCCGACTGGTAGTGGCGCTGCAACGCCGCGTTGTAGTCCTGGCTGTCGTCGCCGAAGACCGCGCGACATGCCTCCAGCCGGTTGCCGTCGCGCACCAGCAGGTCCCAGTAGTGGTGCCCGCTCTCGTGCCGGAAATGCCCGAGCAGGGTGCGGTAGGGCTCTCCCATCGCAGTGCGGCGCTTCTCGCGCTCGGCGTCGTCGGCCTCGACGAGGGCGATGGTGATCAGTCCCTCATCATGCCCGGTCATGACGCGGGAGGTGCCGCCCTGCGGCGGGTCGGCCAGCACGTCGAAGGCCAGGCCATGCTGCGGATCCTCGACCCGGTCCTGCAGCGGTAGGCCAAGCCGCAGCAGGGCATAGACCAGCCGCCGCTCGGAATCCTGGATCTTCCGCCACGGTGCGAGATAGGCCGTGACGGTCAGGTCGGGGACGGTGCGGTTGTGCCGGCAGGCGACGCAGTAGGCATCCGTCGTGCCCTCCGGCACCAGCCAGTTGCAGGCGTCGTATTGCGCGTTGGTGCAGAACAACCGGCGCTGGCCGGGCTTGGCCAGCGGCTGCCATTCGTTGTTCTCGCCGGGCTCCAGCGCCGAGAGCCGCGTCACCTCGGGCAGGAAGCCGAGTCGATGGCCGCAGCGCTCACATTTGGTGTTCTCGAAATACAGCACTTGATCGCAGTGCTGGCAGCGGAAGAGTCGCATGGCGGGCCTCCGGGACGCGCCCGGCGGCAGTCGCGGGCAGAGGCAGGACGCGCCAAAGGGCCGTGGGTTTCGCACCTGCGAAAGGCCATGGCCGGACAAGCAAGGTTGGGGAGGGAAACGTATTCCCTCGCCAAGCCCCACCCTTCCTTCTTGGAAATCCGGCACCCGCCGCGCGGCAGGTGCCGACGCCCAAAAACAGAGGAGGGTCAGGGAGGATACTTCTTCCCTGACCTTGCCTTACTTGCTGGCCACCGCCGCCGCACTGGCGCTGCCCCGTATCCAGCCCGTCACCGCGGCGGCGATGTCCTCCAGCCGCCTTTGCCGCCCGGTGTCGATCGCCACCGTCGCGGTGATGCCGGCGCGCAGCGGCGGCTCCCCGGCGAAGGGTTGCAGCTGAATCTTCACCGGCAGCCGCTGCACCACCTTCACCCAGTTCCCCGAGGCATTCTGCGGCGGCAGGATGGCGAATTCCGCGCCCGTCGCCGGGCTGATACTCTCGACCACGCCCACCCAGGTCACCTCCGGGTAGAGGTCCAGCACCACGTCCACCGCCTGGCCGACGCTGACATGGGTCAGGGTGGTCTCCTTCAGGTTGGCCTCGACCCAGGGCCGGCGTTCGGACACGAGGGAGAAGATCGGCGTCGCCGCCTTAACCTGCTCGCCGCGCTGCAGCCGCATGTTGACGATGGTGCCGCCGACCGGCGCGGCGATGGTGGTGCGGCGCAGGTCGAGCAAGGCTTGGTCGCGCTCGGCCAGACGTTCGCGCACCGTCGGGTGGTCGTCGATCGGCAGGTCGGGGTCGCCTTTCAGCGTGGCCAGCAGCCGCACCAGGCGCTGGCGGACCACGTTGATGCGTTCGCGCGCCACGTCGGCCTCGTTCTGCGTCTCCTCCATCTTGCTCGGCGCCGCCACGCCGCGGGCGTGCAGGTCCTGCTGGCGGCGGGCCTGGCGCAGCAGGTAGTCGGCGCGGGACTGCAACTCACCGATCTCGCTCTGGGTCTCTCGGTAGGTGGCGCGGGCGGTCTCGACCAGGGTACGGGCGGTGTCCAGCTCGGCCTCGGCGCGCTCGACCGCCAGGCGGAAGGGCTCGGGGTCGAGCCGCAGCAGCACGTCGCCGGCGGCGACGCGGGTATGGTCGCGCACCGCGACCTCCAGGATGCGGCCGGCGACCTCGGGTGCGACCTGGACGATGTCGGCCCGGACATAGGCATTCTCGGTGGTGATGTAGCGGCCGCCGCGCTGCCAGATCAACGCGGCCCCGGCCAGGGCCAGCAGCGGCACGCCGACCAGCAAGGTGAAGCGGAGGAGGCGGCGGCGGAGCGGCGCGCTCATGGCGCCGCCCCGGGACGGTCTTCGGGGCGTGCCTCGGGGCGGCGCGCGCCCATGCTCAGCAGCTGGCCCTTCACCCGCTCCATCATGTCGGTGAGCGCCTCGCGCTCGCTCTCGTCGAGCGAGGCCATGGCGTCGTCGAGCAGCCCCTCGGCGATCAGCCCCATCTCGACCTGCACCGCATGGGCCTCGGCGGTCAGGAACAGCCGGTTGATGCGGCGGTCGGCGGGATCGGGGCGGCGGACCAGCCAGTTGCGGCGCTCCATCCGGTCGATCATCCGCCCGGCGGTGGCGCGCTCCACCTCCAGCATCTCGGCCAGTTCGGATTGGCTGATGCCCGGGTGGCGGTCGAGCCGGCTGAGCACGAGCCATTGCGCCCGGGTCAGCCCCATCCGTCTCACCCGCCGGTCGAAGGAGGACCGCATCAGTCGCGCCACGTCGGCGATGAGAAAGCCGATATGGCGACGGTCATCCGGGGGCGGCACGGGCGGGTCCTGGGCGGGGCATGAGGGGCTGGCCGTGGTTTGTTGCCTAAGTCATCATCGCCCGGCACACTTTCGTCAAGGTTACGAGGTGGTCGTCGCGGAAAATGTCGGATTCGCCGGAAAGCCTGGAGCTTCCCGTCATCCGCCGGGTGCTGATCCTGGCGGCGGTGGTGCTGTGCTCGACGCTCTACGCCACCACCCTGCTGGTCGCCTCCACCCTGCTGCCGCAGATGCAGGGCAGCATGGCGGCGACGCCGGACGAGATCGCCTGGACCACCACCTTCAACATCCTGGCCACCGCCATCGCCACCCCGACCAGCGGCTTCCTGGCGGCCCGGTTCGGCCGCAAGCGGGTGCTGCTGGTGGCGGTCATCGGCTCGACCGTGGCGACCTGGCTGTGTGGCCAGGCCGAGAGCCTGGAGACGCTGGTGCTCTGGCGTATCCTGCAGGGCGGCATCGGCGCGCCGGTGGTGCCGCTGGCCAATGCGATCGTGCTGGACAGTTTCCCGAGAAGACAGGCGGGCCTGGTCAGCTCGATCTTCGGCATGACGGTGGTGCTGGGGCCGGTGATCGGCCCGGTCTTCGGCGGCATGCTGGCCGAGACCTACAATTGGCGATGGGCCTTCTACATGATCGTCCCGGCGGGTGCCCTGGCGGCCGCCGCGGTCGCCGTCATCCTGCCGCCCGACCGGCCCGGCCAGCAGGTGCCGATGGACTGGCTCGGCTTCCTGGCGCTGGCCACCGCCATCGCCTGCCTGCAGCTGGTCTTCTCCCGCGGCCAGCGGCTGGACTGGCTGGAGAGCCCGGAGATCATCGCCGAGATCGGCATCGCCGCCCTCGCCTTCTATGTCTTCCTGGCGCATTCGCTGACCACGGACAGGCCCTTCCTGAACCTGCGGCTGCTGCTGGACCGCAACTACGCCCTGGGGCTGGCGCTGGTGCTGATCTACGGGATGGTGAATTTCACCCCCATCGTGCTGCTGCCGACCCTGCTGCAATCCTATGCCGGCTACCCCGACAGCATCATCGGCCAGATCGTCGGCTACCGCGGCATCGGCGGCGTCATCGGCTTTGGAAGCACATTATTGATCGGCCGCTGGGACCCGCGGCTCGGCATGAGCATCGGCTTCGGCCTGCTGGTGGTCTCGGGGTTGTGGCTCATGTGCCTCGACCTCAACGTCGATGTCGATACGCTGCTGTGGAACGCGGTGCTGCAGGGCGTCGCGGTCGGGATCATCTGGGTGCCGCTGACGGTGCTGACCTTCCGCACGCTCGACAGCCGCTACACCGCCGAGGCGATGTCACTGTTCCACCTGCTGCGCAACCTGGGCTCCAGCCTGTTCATCTCGCTCAGCGTGGCCGAGATCGTCCGGTCCACCACGATGAATTACAGCCGGATGACCGAGCTGGTCTCGCCCTACAACCGGTCGCTGGCCGCGCCCAACATCATGGGCGGCTGGAGCACCGAGACGCCGCAGGGCCTGGCGCGGCTGGCGAAGGAGATCGAGCGGCAGGCGGCGATGATCGGCTACCTCAACGCCTTCGGCCTCTACATGGCGGCCTCGGCGATCGCCATCCTCTTCGTGCTGCTGGCCAAGGGGAAGCCGCGGGTTGCGAAGGGTCAGGCCTGAAGGCCGACAGGGTCAGCCGCCCGCCGCCGTCTCCTCCTCCTCGATCGGCTCCAGATCCACCCCGATCTCCAACCCATGGTCGCCGCCGCCCAGCATCACCCCGCGCACTGGGCTGATGTCGCCGTAGTCGCGGCCCCAGCCCAGCACCACGTGCTCGTCCCGCACCACCACGTCGTTGGTCGGATCGAGCTCGACCCACTGGTCCTCCGGCCCCAGCCAGGCGCCGACCCAGGCATGGCTCTGGTCGGCGCCGCGGCGGCGCGGCTGGCCGGGTGGCGGGCGGGTACGGATGTAGCCGGACATATAGCGCGCCGGCAGGCCGATGGCGCGCAGCCCGCTGATCATCAGGTTGGTGAAGTCCTGGCAGACCCCCTCCCGCCGCCGCAGGATCTCGGCCACCGGGGTGTGCAGGTCGGTCACCCCGGCGCGGAAGCGGAAATCGGTGCGGATGCGGCGGTTGAGCTCGACCAGCCCGGCCAGCACCGGCCGGCCGGCCGGAAAGCTCTCCGCGGCGTAGGCCCCGGCCGCGGCGACCGCGGGGCACATCGGGCTGTCGAAGCGGTATTCCGCCGCCTGCCAGGCGCCCGGCCCGCCGGCCCGGGCCAGGGCCGCGACCTGTTCCCAGGGCAGGGTCGCCTCGGCCGCGGGCGGGTCGGGGTAGCGCACCTCGATCTCGGCCTCGGCCGTCACCTCGAAGACGTCGTGCGGCGCGTCGATGAACAGCCAGGTGACGGCATTGCCGAAATGGTCCACCCGGTCCTGCCGGCGCGAGGCCTCGGGCAGTGTGGAGATCCCGGCCGAGACCACCCGTTGATAGGGCAGGTCGCGCGGCCGCAAGTGCAGCATATGCGCCGCCAGGTCCACCGTGCTGCCATAGGCATAGCGGGTGGTGTGCCGGACCCGGTAGATCACGCGGCGCCGCGCAGGCGGACCGCGGGCGCGGGTCCCAGGCTGTGCGGCGCCGGCAGCAGGGCGAACCAGCGCCGGGTGATGCGGTTGGACAGCGCGGCGATCGCGCCCTCCATCGCGATCAGCCGGGGCCGTAGCCTGACCGCCGCCTCCGCCTGGGAAGGCGCCTCCGCCACCTGCCGCACCATCCCTCGCGCTTCCTCGATCAGCGATTCCGCCACCTGCGCCAAGGGTGACCCAGGCTCGCCCTCCAGGTCCACCAGCATGTCGCGCGCTGCGGCCAGCTGGAAGGCGAGGCCGCGCGGATTGCCCTCGTCGGCCAGCACCAGGTCCAGCACGGGCGCGGCCTGCAGCACGGTCAGGTAGCGGCTGCGATAGGTGATGACCGAATCGCGCAGCTCCAGTACCAGCCGCAGACCCGGCTCCAGCCGGGCCGGCTGGGTGGCGGCGCCCGGCTGGTCCAGCGCCCGGGTCAACTCGGCGACGATCGCCTGGGCGCGCTCGACCCGCCGGCCGAGGTCGAGGAACAACCGCCCGCCGCCGCGCACCATGTTCTCGGCGGCCAGCCCCGCGACGGTGGCGGCGAAGCCGAGCACGCCGGCGCTGGCATTCCCCAGGGCCTCCAACCCGCGCGTCTCCTCACGGCCCAGCGGCACCGCGTTGAACTCCTCGGCCAGCTGGCGGAGGCCGCGGTTCAGCGCCAGGTGCATCTCCCCGGTCAGCCGGTCCCGCAGCAGGCCGGCGAGGCGGGCGACCTGGTTCAGCAGGGACTGCATCCGCCCCTTCTCCCGCACCGCACGCAGCAGGGCGCGGGTCACCGGCACGGTGCCGATCTCCTGCGCCGTCTCGGCGTCCAGCAGCTCGGCCCGCACCAGGCAGGCGGCCAGGCTTTTCAATTCTGCCAGCTCGCGTGGGCTGGCGCTGGTCGTGGCGAGGCGGGCGGCGCTCGCGCGCAGCAGCCGGGCGGCGCTTTCCAACCGCTCGAGGTAGCGGCCCAGCCAGAAGAAATTGTCGGCGACGCGGCTCGGCAGGTCGCCGCTGCCGCGGCGGATCGGCAGCGACGGCAGGGTGAGCAGCTGCGGCCCGCCCTGGACCTCCGTCATGTCCTCGAAGGGGACCCAGACATCCTTGCTGAAGCGCATGCCGGGCCGCGCGCCGGTGCCCGGGTCGGGCGCCGGGAAGGCCCGCGCCAGGCCGCCCTGCAGGGCCTGCCAGCGGCTGCCGTCATGCACCAGGAAGAGCCGCAGGATCACCGGCAGCGGCTCCAGCCCCTCCGACCCCGAGCAGGGCGCGACCGAGGCCGGCATGCGGGCGGAAACGGCGTATTCCTCGGGTGCTGCGAGGATTCGCTGAACCAGCTCGGCCCGCGCCGGGTCGGGCAGCGCCGCGGCGGTGATCGAGCGCACCGTGCCGTCCACCGCGCGGCGGACCATCCAGCGGTCCAGGTCGGCGCCGACCACAGCGCGCGCCGCCGGGTCGCCGAGCCAGAGGGTGCGGGCGGCGCCCAACCGCAGCGGCTCCCCCAGCAGCCGCTGGGCAAGGGCGGGCAGGAAAGCGGCCAGCCCCGGGGCCTCGGCGAAGCCGGCGCCGGGATCGTTGACGATGCGGACGGTCCCCGACCGCACCGCGTCCAGCAGGCCGGCGACGCCATGCACCGGGCTCTGGTCGCCCTCCAGCGGGTCCATCTGCCGCCCGTCGACCCGGCGCAGCAGCACGTCGACGGGCTGCAGCCCGCGCAGGGTCTTCAGGTACAGCGCGCCGTCCCGCACCGTCAGGTCGCCGCCCTCGACCAGGGCGCAGGACAGCCGGCGGGAGAGGATGACGTGCTCGTACCAGTGCGGGCTGGAATGCCCGGCGGTGAGCATGGCGACGCCGGGGTTGCGGCCATCCGCCGTGGGCGGCGCCAGGCGCTGCAGCGCATCCTGCCAGATGTCGAAGAAGGGGCCGTGCCGCCTGAGGTCGCGCGCCCGGACCAATTCCGGCACGTAGCGCGACAGGGCGCGGCGGTTCTCCAGCACATGGGCCAGGCCGGTCGGGCCGGCGGTGCGGTCCGACAGCACCCGCCAGGTGCCGTCGGGGGCACGCAGCAGGTCGGCAGCATACAGATGCAGCAGCGGCCCCGGGCGGTGCCCCGCCGAGTCCCGGCAGGAGCGCAGGAAGGCCGGGTTGGCAAAGACCAGGGCCGGCGGCAGCAGGCCTTCCGCCAGCAATTGTTGCGGCCCGTAGACATCCTGCAGGATCGCTTCGAGCAGCGTGGCACGCTGGGCAAGGCCGCCGGCCAGCGCATCGAATTCGCCCGGCGGCAGGATCAGCGGAACCGGGTCGCAGCGCCAGGCCGGGAGATTGGAGCCGCCCGGCAGCAGGCTGGTGGCGCCTTCGTCCAGGAAATGCTGGTCGAGCAGCCTGGCGCGCTCGGCCAGTTCGCCCCGGCCGAGCGAGGAGAGGGCGCCCAGCAGCCCGCCCCAGTGCGGGCGGAAGCCGCCGGCGCCGTCGACCATTTCATCGAGCGGGGCGGAATCAGGCATGTGCCTGCCGTGATGCCATGATCGGCGGCCCACGGCGAGGGGGCTGCGCATCGACACGCAGCCCAGATGGCGCAAACCAGGCGCGTAGTGCCGCCCGGCAGGCCGGACCGCGGCCCTCCGCACGCGGCCATTCCGCCAGGGTCACCCCGCGCGCCGCAGGTCGAGCGAGCGCGGCGACTCCTTGGCCGGCAGCGGCCGCGGCGCCGGCATCGGCCCCGGCGTATGGCCGAAGGGCTGGAACCGCACCCGGCGCCGCGCCTCGGCCTCGTTGGCATTGACCGGAAGCGTCTCGTAGCTGAGGCCGCCGGGGTGGGAGACATGATGGGTCAGCCCGCCGAGACTCCGCCCGGTCCAGCGGTCGTAGACGTCGAAGGTCAGCGGCGTCTGCGCCTTGAGGGTCGGGTGCAGCGCGCTCGGCGGGTCCCAGGCCTTGAAGCGGATGCCGGCGACGTATTCGCCTTCGGTCTCGGTCCGGGTCAGCGGCACCTCGTGGCCGTTGCAGGCCAGCGCGTAGCGTTCCTCGACCCAGCCGGCGACCTTGGCCTGCAGCCGTTCCGTGCTGCTGTCGACGTAGCGCACCGCGCCGCCGCTGCCGGGCTCCTCGCCCAGCACGTGCCAGGGTTCCAGCGCATGGCGGAGCTCGACCTTGGCGCCGCGCAGCGTCACCTCGCCGACCAGCGGGAAGCGGAATTCGAGGTGCGGCGCGAACCACTCGGCCTCCAGCGGGAAGCCGAGATCGCCCAGCTCCCGCAGCACGTCGCCGAAATCCTGCGCCACGTAGTGCGGCAGCATGAACTCGTCGTGCAGCCGCGTCCCCCAGCGGACCAGGCGGCGGTCGTAGGGGGTCTTCCAGAAGGCGGCAACGGCGCTGCGCATCAGCAGCATCTGCGCCGCCGCCATCTGCGGATGGGGCGGCATCTCCAACGCGCGGTACTCGACCAGGCCGAGCCGGCCGGTGCTGCTCTCCGGCGCGTACATCTTGTCGATGCAGAACTCGGTTCGATGGGTATTGCCGGTCATGTCGGCCAGGATGTTGCGGAACAGCCGGTCAACCATCCAGGGCGGCATCTCCTCCCCCGCCGTGATGCGGGAGAAGGCGATCTCGAGCTCGGCCAGGCTGTCCTGCCGCGCCTCGTCGACGCGAGGATGCTGGCTGGTCGGGCCGATGAACAGTCCGCTGAACAGGTAGGACAGGCTCGGGTGGTTGTGCCAGAAACCGAGCATCGACTTCAGCAGGTCGGGCCGGCGCAGGAAGGGGCTGTCCTTCGGGCTGGCCGCGCCCATGACCACGTGGTTGCCGCCCCCCGTGCCGACATGGCGGCCGTCGAGCATGAACTTCTCGGCCGAGAGCCCGGTCTGCCGGGCCTCCTCGTACAACTGCTCGGTGCGCTCGATCATCTCCGGCCAGGCGGTGGCGGGGTGGATGTTCACCTCGATTACGCCCGGATCGGGGGTGACGGAGAAGTTGAGCAGCCGCTCGTCGCGCGGCGGCAGATAGCCTTCCAGCACCACCTTGCGGCCCAGCTCGGTGGCGGTGGCCTCGATCGCCGCGGCCAGGTCCAGCCAGTCCTCGGCGGCATGCAGCGGCGGGAAGAAGACATGGATCAGCCCGCCGCGCGCCTCGACCGCCATCGCGGTGCGGACCACGCCGGGGTCGGAGCGGCCGACCACCGGCAGGTCCTGCGGCACCGGGCGGAAGCCCTCGGCGCCCATGCCGGGGCCATGCCCATCGCCGCGGCCGCCACCATCGCCACCACCCGGGGCACCGGGGCGCGCGGCGCGCGGGTCCTGCTGCGGCACCAGCCGCCAGGCATTGGGCGTCATCCCGGCCGGGCCGCCGCCGGCAGCCGCGCCGACCCGCTCGAAGCCCTGGCGCTCGAAGGCCTGGCGCGGCGGCAGCGGGCCGACCGGGGCGAAGGGATCGGCATCGCTCTCGAAGATCCGCGCCGCGTCCTCCTCCGACATCCAGGGCAGGCTCTCCAGCGGCAGGCGGAAGCCGACCGGGCTGTCGCCGGGCACCAGGAACATGTGGTCGCCGCGGAAGAACCAGCGGCCGGACTGCCAGCGCCGCGCGCCATCCTCAATCACCCGGCGGATCGGCAGCACCGAGCCGACCTGCGCGGTCAGCCCCTGGCCGAAGACCTTGGCCAGTCGCGCCCGTTCCAGCGGGTCCTTGAGTTTCGCGTCCTCGACGATGACGTTCGCCGGCAGCCGCTTCTCGCGCCAGAGAAAATAGTGGATGTCCTCATGGGCCGGGGTGACCAGGCCGGGGTCGAGCTGCAGCCGCTCGGCCAGGATGCGGGCGAAGCGGTCGGCGTCCGCCGCCGTCGCGTCGTCGGTGTCGTCGTCGGAGGCCAGCAGCGCCGGGTCGTTCCAGACCGGCACGCCATCCTTCCGCCAGTGCGAGTACAGCGCCCAGCGCGGCAGCTGCTCACCGGGATAGTGCTTGCCCATGGCGTATTGCAGCGCCGCACCGGGCGACCACAGCGGCACCAGCCGGCGCAGCAGGCGGCCGGCATAGCGGCGCTTGGTGGGCCCCAGCGCCGCGGTGTTCCATTCCGGCGCGTCCATGTCGTCGGTGGCGATGAAGGTCGGCTCGCCGCCCATGGTCAGCCGCACGTCGCCGGCCGCGAGCGCCGCATCCACCGCCCGGCCGCCGGCCAGGATCCCCTGCCACTGCTTGTCCGTGTAGGGCTTGGTGACCCGCGGCGTCTCGCGCACCCGGGTGACGCCCATGGCGAAGTCGAATTCGGTCTCGGCCTTCTCCGCCATGCCGCTGATCGCCGCGGCCGAGGCCGGTTCCGGCGTCGCCGCGAGCGCAATATGGCCCTCCCCGGTCATCAGGCCCGAGGTTGCGTCGAGCCCGACCCAGCCGGCGCCCGGCAGGTAGACCTCGGCCCAGGCGTGCAGGTCGGTGAAGTCCTCGGTCGGGCCGGACGGGCCGACCAGCACCTTCTGGTCGGCGACCAGCTGGATCAGGTAGCCGGAGACGAAGCGCGCGGCGAGGCCGAGATGCCGCAGCGCCTGCACCAGCAGCCAGGCGCTGTCGCGGCAGGAGCCCTTGGCATTGCCCAGCGTCTCCTCAGGCGTCCAGACGCCGGGCTCCATGCGCACGACATAGGCGGTGCGCTCCTGGACCCGGCGGTTCAGGTCGACAAGCATGTCGATGGTGCGCTTCTCCTCGCGCGGGATCTCGGCGAGAAATTGCTTGAGCAGCGGCCCGGGCTCCTCCAGCCGGCGGAAGGGGGCGAGCTCCTGCTCGAGCACCGCGTCGTAGGTGAAGGGGTAGGTCTCGGCCTCGGGCTCGAGGAAGAAATCGAAGGGGTTGATCGTCGCCATGTCGGCGACGAGGTCCACTTCCACGCTGAAATGCGTGACGCGGTCGGGGAAGACAACGCGGGCCAGGTGGTTGCCCTGCGGGTCCTGCATCCAGTTGAGGAAATGCGGCTTGGGCTCGATCTTCAGCGCGTAGCTGACGATGGGCGTGCGGGCATGCGGCGCCGGTCGCAGCCGGATCGTCTGCGGGCCGAGCTGTATGGCCCGGTCGTAGCGGTAGCTGGTCCGGTGGTTCAAGGCGACGTGGAGCGGCATGATCGGTGAGCCTGCGATGAGTCGGCCCGGTTTACAGCAAAACCGGCGCCATGCGCGGCATGATGATCCTGGGCATGAGGGTTGCAGGAAGCGGCCGACGACTGCCCAAAGCGCGGGCATTTGCCTGTTCCGGAATGCAATCGCCATCGCGCCGGCGATTGCCGATGTTTCCACCCCGGGCGATCGCGGCCTAAGCTTCCCGCCAAGACGATCGGGGGAGGGCAGCGCATGGCGCGACCAGGCAAGGTGGTGGCAAGTTTCGCCGCCGCGGTGGCGGATATCCCGGATGGCGCGGTGGTCGCCATCGGCGGCTTCGCCGGGCCGGGCACGCCCTACAACCTGACGAAGGCGCTGCTGGCGCAGGGCGCGAAGCGGCTGACCTGCATCGCCAACACCACCGGCGGGGCGCACCAGCCGCGGTTGCCCGATATCGGCATGCTGGTCGAGGCCGGGCAGGTGGCCAAGGTGATCTGCAGCTTCACTGCCGCCACCCGCCCGACCGACGTGCTGCCCTTCACCAGGTACTACGAGGCCGGCGAGGTCGAGGCCGAATTGGTGCCGCAGGGGACGCTGGCCGAGCGGCTGCGCGCCGCCGGCGCTGGCATTCCCGCTTTCTACACCCCGACCGCGGTCGGCACGGAATTGGCCGAGGGGCGCGAGACCCGCATCATCGACGGCCGCGAGTATCTGCTGGAACATGCGCTGCCCTGCGACGTCGCCTTCATCCGCGCCTGGCGGGCCGATACCGCCGGCAACCTGCAATTCCGCTTGGCCCAGCGCAATTTCTGCCCGCTGATGGGGATGGCGGCGAAGCTCACGATCGTCGAGGTGGAGGAGCCGATCCTGCCGGCCGGCGCGCTCGACCCCGACCAGATCCATCTCTCCGGCATCTTCGTGCAACGCCTGGTGCAGGTGCCGCCGGCGCCAGAGGGGTTGTGGACGGTCCGCCGGCAGGAGCGCGCGAAATGAGCGGCACGGACGCGAAGGGCTGGGATCGCCAGCAGATGGCCGATCGCCTCGCCCAAGAATTCCAGGACGGCTGGATCGTCAACCTCGGCGTCGGCATCCCGACGCTCTGCAGCAACACCGACATTGGCGACCGCGACATCCTCTATCACGCCGAGAACGGCGTGATCGGCTACGGCCCGGTGCTGCCGGCGGGCGCGGAGGACCTGCACCTGGTCAATGCCGGCGGGCAGAATGTCTCGCTACGGCCGGGGGCCGCCATCGTCCACCATGCCGACAGCTTCGGCATCATCCGCAGCGGCCGGATCGACGTGACGGTGATGGGCGCCTACGAGGTCTCGGCGGGCGGCGACTTCGCCAATTGGAAGGTGGGGCGGGCCAAGGGCGGCGGCATCGGCGGGGCAATGGACCTCGCCGCCTGCGCGAAGCGGGTCTTCATCATCCTGGAACATACCACCCGCAAGGGCGAGCCGCGGCTGGTGCCGCATTGCGCGCTGCCGGTGACGGCGCGCGGGGTGGTGACGCTCGTCGCCACGAATTACGGCCTGTTCGCGCCGACCGGCGAGGGCTTCGCGGTGCGCGAACTGGCGCCCGGGATCAGCTTCGAGGCGGCCCAGGCCGCCACCGGTGCACCACTGACACAAGGACGCTGAGATGGCCCTGCACATCGACTACTACGCCTCGCTGAACTCGCCCTGGACCCATCTGGGCGCGGCGCGGATCGAGGCGCTGGCGGCGCAGCACGGCGCCAGCATGCGCATCTTCCCGGTGGATTTCGGCACCATCTTCGCCGGCTCCGGCGGGCTGCCGTTGCCCAAGCGCAGCCCGCAGCGCCAGGCCTACCGGCTGCAGGAGCTGGCCCGCTGGCGGGAGGCGACCGGTATCTCGATCAAGACCCACCCGAAATTCTTCCCCAGCTCGGAGGCGCTGAGCAGCGCCTGCGTCATCGGCCTGCGCGAGACCCAGGGCGACGCCCCGGCCATCCGGCTCGCCCACCGGGTGCTGAAGGCGGTCTGGGAGGACGAGCTGAACCCCGCCGACCGCGACGTGCTGGCCGGGCTGATCGGTGAATGCGGCCTCGATCCCAAGGCCGTGCTGGGCTTGGGCGACGACCCGCGCTGGGCGGCAATGCGCGAGGCCGACACCGCCGCCGCCCTGGCCCGCGGCGTCTTCGGCGCGCCGAGCTATGTCATCGGCGAGGACATCTTCTGGGGCCAGGACCGGCTGGAATTCGTCGCCAAGCGACTGGCCAAGGGGTAGGGGAGGCTCGCTACACTCGCCGCCGACAGTGCAGGAGCGAGTGATGCGACATCCCAGCCCCGGCGGCCCGGCATGATCGGCGAGAACCGCCGCCGCATCGAAGATGCGCGCTTCCTCCTCGGCGAGGGCCGTTATGTCGCGGACCTGATCCCCTCAGGCGCGCTGCATGGCGCGGTGCTGCGCTCGCCGCATGCGCATGCGCGGATCACGGCGGTCGATGCCGCCGCGGCCCGTGCCCTGCCGGGCGTCGCTCTGGTGCTGACCGGCGCCGACCTGGCGGACGAGGGCATCGGCCCGCTGCCCTGCCCCGCCGTGGTGGCGACCATCGGCCCGCTGATCATCCCGGATCGGCCGGCGTTGGCGCGCGACGAGGTGAAGCATGTCGGCGAGCCGGTCGCCTTCGTCGTCGCCGCCACGCCGGCCCAGGCGCGCGACGCGGCCGAGGCGATCCTGGTCGATTACGACCCGCTGCCCGCGGTGGTCGACAGCCGCGCCGCGCTGGCCCCCGGCGCGCCGCAGCTCTGGCCGGAGGCGCCCGGCAACCGCGCCTTCCGCTTCGAACGCGGCGACCGCGCGGCGATGCAGGCCGGCTTCGCCGCCGCCGCCCGCGTCGTCGAGCTCGACCTGGTCAACCACCGCGTCCATGCCGCGCCGATCGAGCCGCGCGGGGCGGTGGCATCCTGGGACGGCAGCCGATTCGACCTGCTCTTCTCCGGCATGGGCGTGCACGGCATCCGCGCGCAATTGGCCACCGTCTTCGGCCTGGACGAGGCCGCCTTCCACCTGCGCTGCCCCGATGTCGGCGGCGGCTTCGGCATGAAGAACTTCCTCTTCCCCGAACATGTCGCCCTGCTCGCCGCGGCGCGCCGGCTCGGCCACCCCGTCGCCTGGATCGCCGAGCATACGGAGGAATTCCAGGGCGCCGTGCATGCCCGCGACTTCCAGGGCAAGGCGCGGCTGGCGCTCGATGCCGAGGGCCGGTTCCTCGCGCTGCATGCGCAAATGGCGGGCGACATGGGCGCCTATTGCTCGGCCTTCGGCCCGGCGGTGCCGACCAACTCGGTCTCGACCGCGATCGGCGGCGTCTATGCCATCCCCGCCATCCTGCTCGAGGTCGAGGGCGCCTTCACCAATTCACTGCCCGTGGATGCCTATCGCGGCGCCGGCAAGCCGGAGGCGAACTACCTGACCGAGCGCCTGGTCGAGGCCGCCGCCCGCGCCACCGGGATCGATGCCGTCGAGATCCGCCGGCGCAACGCCATCGCCGCCTTCCCCTACCGGAGTGCGACGGGGATGCTGATGGATACCGGCCGCTTCCGCGACAACCTCGGCGACCTGGAGGCGCTGCTGGACCGCGAGGGCTTCGCCGCGCGGCGGGCCGAGAGCGAAGCGCGCGGCATGCTGCGCGGCCAAGGGGTCGCCTGCTTCCTGGAAACGTCCCGCGGCGCGCCGCGGGAATGGGCGGCGGTGCGCTTTGCGGCCGACGGCATGGTCGACCTGGCCATCGGCACGCAGAGCAACGGCCAGGGGTTGGAGACCAGCTTCGCCCAGATCGCCTCGGCCTGGCTGGGGCTGGAGGAGTCCCGCTTCCGCCTGGTCCAGGCCGATACCGACCTGGTCGCCTTCGGCAATGGCCATGGCGGCGCGCGGTCCCTGCATGTCGGCGCCACGGCGCTGGTCCTGGCGATGGACAAGGTGATCGAGAAGGCCCGTCGTCTCGCCGGCCACCTGCTGCAGGTCGCGCCGGAATCGGTGGAGTTCGCCGAGGGCTGCTTCACCTGCACCGCCACCGGCCAGGCCTTCACCCTGGATGCGCTGGTCGAGGCCTCGCGCGACCCGGAGGACGTGCCGGAGGGGATGGAGCTCGGCCTGGATGCCGAGGCGATGAACCTCTCGGAGCTCGTCACCTTCCCGTCCGGTGCGCATTGCGCCGAGGTGGAGATCGACCGCGAGACCGGTGCGGTGACGCTGGCGCGTTACCAGGCGGTCGACGACTACGGCGCGCTGGTGAACCCGATGCTGACCCGTGGGCAGGTGCAGGGCGGCCTGGCGCAGGGGATCGGCCAAGCCCTGCAGGAACGCATCGCCTACGACCCGGAGACGGGGCAGCTGCTGAGCGCGTCCTTCATGGACTACGCCCTGCCGCGCGCCGCCGACCTGCCGGACCTGGCCATCACCTTCGGCGAGGCGCCGACCCAGTCCAACCCGCTCGGCGTCAAGGGGGTGGGCCAGGCCGGCGCGATCGGCGCGCCGCAGACCGTCATGCACGCGGTGCTGGACGCGCTGCGGCCGCTGGGCGTGACGGCCTTGCAGATGCCGGCGACGGCGGAGAGCGTGTGGCGGGCGATGCGCGACGCCAACTGAAGGCCAGGGAGGAAGTATCCTCCCTGGACCCTCCTCTGTTTTTGTAAGCTAGGCACTCGCTGCGCGGCAGCTCCCGACTCGCATAAAGCAAAGGAAGGTTGGAGAGGACATGCTTTTTTCTCCCCAACCTTCCTTACTGTTCTTCCTCGATCTGCAAGGCATCGTTGAACCGGTTGAAGAACCCGCACAGCGTGATCCGCAGCGTCAGCTCGACCACCTGCGCCTCCGAGAACACCTCCCGCACCGCGCGGAACAAGGGCTGCGGGATGCGGTTCGGCGTCTCCCAGGCGGCGATGGCGTACTGCACCACCAGCTTGTCCGTCGCATCCAGTTCCGGGTGGTCCTGCCAGTCCATGATGCGGTCGATGCCGGCCGAGGAGATGCCCTCGACCTCCAGGAACGGCTTGTGGTGCGCTACGCAGTAATGGCAGGCGTTGAGGTTGGAGACCACGACGATGGCGATCTCCAGCGCCCGCTTCGGCAGGGTCGCCGCCGCGCGCAATTCCATCAGCATGGGGAAGAGGTGCCGCAGCGCCGCCGGCACATGGGCGAAGACCGCGACCTGGTTGCGGAAGGGTCCGTAGCTGCCGGCGAAGCGCTCGTAGATCTCCGCCAGCTCAGGCGGCAATTCGGCGCTGTCGATGTCGCGGACGCGGGCCATGGCGTTCTCCCCTGGGTGCAGGGGCGCAGCCTAGCGCGCCATGTCAGATGACGAAATTCAACGGCTCCACCGTCGGCCGCTTCACGCCGGCCGCGGCGGCGCGCTTGATCAGGTCGGCCACCGTGAGACGCGAGAGGTGGTCGCGGCACAGCGCCTCCATCTCGGTCCAGAGCGGCTGCACCACTGCCGCCTGCAGCCGCCCGGCGGGCACTTCGGCCCCGGCATCCTCGTCCAGCGCGGTGGAGACGATCTCCGCCACCCGCAGGTCGCGCGGCGGCCGGCCCAGCCGGTAGCCGCCCTTAGGCCCGCGGATGCTGTCGAGCAGCCCGGCGCGCGACAGCGCCTGCAGCACGGGTTCGATGCCCCGGCGCGCTTGGCCAAGCCGTTCGGCGATGTCGGCGGCGCTGACCGCCTCGCTGCGGCCGGCATGGAAGGCCACGTCCAGCATGATCGCCACCGCGGTCATCGCCCGTTCCCGGCGCAGCAGCATGCGTGTTTCCCCCCAAGGGCGTGAAAGCCCTCGGGCGGCGCCTGGGCGCCGCCCCTTCCCTATCAGCCTTGTCCTCGCCCGCTCAGCCGCGGGTGAGGGTCGAGGCCTCCGGGCCCTTCTTGCCCTGCACGACCTGCATGACCACCGCCTGGCCTTCGGCCAGGGGCGGCACGCCGCTGCGTTCCAGCGCCGTGGCATGCACGAAGACATCGCGCCCGCCGCCGTCCGGGGAGACGAAGCCGAAGCCCTTCTCCGCGCTGTACCACTTCACGGTGCCGCGCATCTCCTCGGCCGGGCCGGCGGGGGCGAAGCCGCCGCCACCGGCACCGAAGCCGCCAGCCCGCGGCGGCCGGTCGCCGAAGCCGCCCGCCGGACGCGGGGGCCGGTCGCCGAAGCCGCCACGCGGGCCGCCGGCACCCGCGCCGGGACCGCCGCCGCCAGGCTCACCGGGGCTGGTGATCTCGACCACCTCAGTGACCTGCTGGCCTTTCTGCCCGGGTCCGACGCGGACCTTCAGGCCGGCGCCGGGGTTCACCGCCTCGCTGCCCGAGCGCTGCAGCACGGAGACATGCAGGAAGGCGTCGCCGGAGCCGTTGCCGAGCTCCACGAAGCCGAAGCCCTTCTCCGGGTTGAACCACTTGACCGTGGCCTCGACCTCGGGACCCGTGGCAAAGACCGAGGGACCACGAGAGGCCGGGGGGCCGCTCGGGATCGGGAAAGAGGGTGGGGCTCCCCAGCCACCACCACCACCGCCAAACTCGGGGGTATCGTCGTCAAACCCGCGCTTGCGGGGCTTACGGGGGCGCCAGCTTTCGTTTTTGGCCATCGCTCGGACTCTTCGGTGCTCCACTGGCCACGCCCGGTACCGGAACTCCGGCACCAGGACACGGCCTGCCTTCATCTGCCCCCTTGGACAGCGAATGGCATTCGCCAAGCATCTAGCATAAGGCTTCCTGCTTCGCGCGCCAGCCCATCGTGGAAATCTGCGTGCCGCGATGCAATTTCGTCACCGGTGCGCTTGCCCATGGGCAACCAGGCGGCAGGTTGCGGCATATCGGGGCCAAGCTGCGCCCCACGGCATGGCCTGCCACGAGGATTCCGTTGACCGATCTGGGCGCCGCCCTTGCCACCGCGCTGCACCTGGTCGCCACGGGCGACCCGACGGTGCTGCGGATCGTCGGCCTGTCCCTGCGCATCAGCCTGGCCGCGACGCTCTGCGCCGCGCTGGTCGGCCTGCCGCTCGGCGCCCTGCTGGCGGTGGCGCGCTTTCCCGGGCGGCGGGCGATCATCGTCGGGTTGAACGCGCTGATGGGCCTGCCGCCGGTGGTGGCGGGGCTGCTGATCTACCTGGCGCTGTCGCGCAGCGGGCCGCTCGGCGGGCTCGGCCTGCTGTTCACCCCCTGGGCCATGGTGATCGCCCAGACCCTGCTGATCGCGCCGATCCTGGCCGCCCTGTCGCGCCAGGCGATGGAGACCCTGTGGGAGGATTACGCCGAGCAGCTGCGCTCCTTCGGCGCCGGGCCCTGGCGGGCGGTGCCCACCTTGCTGTGGGACGGCCGCTTCGCCCTGCTGACCGTGCTGCTGGCCGGCTTCGGCCGGGCCAGCGCCGAGGTCGGCGCGGTGATGGTGGTCGGCGGCAACATCGAGGGCTTCACCCGGGTGATGACCACCGCCATCGCGCTGGAGACCAGCAAGGGCGACCTGCCGCTGGCCCTGGCGCTGGGCGGCATCCTGATGGCGATGGTGCTGGCGGTGAATGTCGCCGCCCAGGCGCTGCGCGACGGCGCCGCCCGGGCGGGCCACTGATGCGGGCACCGGATGCCGCCCTGCCCCTGCTGGCCGAGCGGCTGGGCTATGCCGCCGGTGGGGTGGCGATCCTGTGCGACGTCTCGCTGGCGATCGAGGCCGGGCCGCCGCTGCTGGTCATCGGCCCGAACGGCGCTGGCAAGTCCGTCCTGCTGCGCTTGCTGCACGGGCTGCTGGCGCCGACCTCCGGCCGGATCCGCTGGGCGGGGGCGGGCGGGCGGCACGACGCCATGGTCTTCCAGCGCCCGGTGATGCTGCGGCGGAGCGTGCTGGCAAACCTGGAGTATCCGCTGGCCCTGGCCGGGCTGCCGCGGGCGGCAAGGCGGGCGCGGGCCGAGGCGGCGCTGGCGGAGGCCGGGCTGGCGGCGCTGGCCGGGCGGCCGGCGCGGCGGCTCTCGGGCGGCGAGCAGCAGCGCCTGGCCCTGGCCCGCGCCGCCGCCCTGGCGCCGGAGGTGCTGTTCCTCGACGAGCCCTGCGCCAGCCTGGACCCGGCGGCGACCCGGGCGGTGGAGGCGGCGATCGCCGGCATCGCCGCACGCGGTTGCAAGATCGTCATGACCACGCATGACCTCGCCCAGGCACGGCGGCTGGCCGGGGAGGTCGCCTTCCTGCATCGGGGCCGGCTGCTGGACCGCGCGCCGGCCGCGGATTTCTTCGCCGGATCCAGGGCACCCGAGGCGGCGGCCTTCCTGCGCGGCGAATTGCTGGCCTGACCCGCGCCGGCGCAGGATGCCGCACCGGAGGAGATGCCTTATGCCCAGCCCAGACCCCTCGCGCCTGTTCCATGCCGGCAACCGCGCCTTGCAGGACCGCCATGACGGCCGCCGCGTCGCCGACACGCTGGAGGCGCGCCGCCGGGCCGCGACCTTCGAGCCGGCCCATGTGGGGCTGATCGAGGCGGCACCCTTCTTTTTCCTGGCCACCGCGGCGAAGGGCGCGGTCGATTGCAGCTTCAAGGGCGGCCCACCCGGCTTCGTCCGCATCACCGGCCCGGCCGAGCTGGAATGGCCGGACTACGACGGCAATTCGATGTATCTCTCGCTGGGCAACATCCTGTGCAGCCCTTCGGTCGGCATGCTGTTCATCGCCTTCGATGGGAAATCCCTGCGAGTCCGCCTGCGCGGCCAGGCCAGCCTGGTCGATGACCCGGCACGGATCGCCGCCATCCCCGGCGCGCGCCGCCTGGTGCGGGTGGCGGTCACCGACATCTTCCCGAATTGCCCGCGCTACGTTCCGGACCTCGGCGGCGATGCGCCCTCGGCCTACCTGCCGCGGCCGGACGGCAGCCAGCTGCCGCCGGAATGGAAGGGCCGCGACTACATCCGCGACATCCTGCCGCGGGACGACCCGCACCGGGTATGACGGCCGCATGAACCTGTTCTAGCCTGCAGCCGACGCAGCAACGGGGTGGGGCCGATGGACGGGATCACGCGCAGCCTGGACGAACAGGCGCTGGTGCGGACGGCGCACCGGGTGCTGCCGGCCGGCGGCTTCGGCAATTTCGCCTCGGACATCGTCATCCGGGAAGGCCGCGGCGGCCGGGTCTGGGATGTCTCCGGCAACGAGTACGTGGACTACCTGCTCGGCTCCGGCCCGATGTTCATCGGCCATGCGCATCCGGAGGTGACCGAGGCGGTGCTGGCCCAGGTGCCGCGCGGCACCACCTTCTTCGCCAACAACGAGCACGGCATCCGCCTGGCCGAGGTGATCGTCGACGCCATGCCCTGCGCCGAGCAGGTGCGCTTCGTCAGCAGCGGCTCCGAGGCCGACATGTATGCGATGCGCGTGGCCCGCGCCTTCCGCGGCCGCGACCGCATCCTGAAATTCGAGGGCGGCTACCACGGCATGTCCGACTGGGGATTGATGAGCCTGGCGCCCAGGCGGCTGGCCAACTTCCCCGTCGCCGTCCCCGATTCGGCCGGCATCCCGAAAAGCGCGCGGGAGGAGGTGCTGGTCGCCCCCTTCAACGACCTCGACGCCGCCCGCGCCCTGATCGCGGCCCATCACGACGAGCTCGGCGGGGTGATCCTCGAGCCCTTCCAGCGGCTGATCCCGCCGGCGCCCGGCTTCCTGCAGGGCATCCGCGACATCACCGCGCAATACGGCATCCCGCTGATCTTCGACGAGGTCGTCACCGGCTTCCGCTTCGCCTATGGCGGCGCGCAGTCCTACTATGGCGTGACGCCCGACCTCTGCACGCTCGGGAAGATCATCGGCGGCGGCTTCCCGCTGGCGGCGATCGCCGGCCGGTCCGACATCATGGCGCATTTCGACAAGGGGATCGTCGGCGAGGACGGCTTCCTGATGCAGGTGGGGACGCTGTCGGGCAACCCGGTCGCCGCGGTCGCCGGCCTGGCGACGCTGGGGGTGCTGCGCCGTCCCGGCGCCTACGAACAGGTCTTCGCCACTGGCCGGACACTGATGGACGGCATCGACGCAATGCTGAAGAAGGCCGGGCTGCCGGCCCAGGTGGTGGGCGAGCCACCCCTGTTCGATGTGGTCTTCAGCGCCGAGGAGGTGCGCGACTACCGCAGCACGCTGCGGGCCGATGCCGGACTGCAGAAGCATTTCAACACCCAGTTGCGGGCGGCCGGCATCCTGAAAGGCGACAGCAAGTACTACATCTCGCTGGCGCATACCGCGGAAGACCTGGAGCAGACGCTGCGGGCCTTCGCCGGGGCGATCGCCGCGCTGCCGCGGAAGGCAGGGTAGAAAGACTGGAAAGAAAGTATTCTCCCCGGACCCCTCATCTATTCTTCCGAGTTGGCCTCTGCCGCGCGGGTCGAGGGGAGAAAATATTTCCCCTCGCCAGCCTTGCCTAGGCTGGCATCGGCACTCCGCCCGCCACGGCGAGCGCGCCGAGCTTCTGCCAGGTGGCATCCTCGATCTCGATCCCCGCCGTGCCGCGCGCCTGCTCGGCGCGGTGCTCGACCTCGCCCGGATAGAGCACGCCCTGGCTGCCCTTGGCCGGGGGCGTGTCCTTCAGGTAGTGGGCAAACTCCGCCACATCCTTCCGGAAGGTCAGCAGCGGCCGGAAGGCCTCGACCTTGATGGCGATCAGGAAGCAGCCGTCGTTGTGACGGCCCGTGGGCTCCACGCCGAAGCCCAGGCCCGTCAGGATGCCGCAGAAGATCTCGCCCATCGCGGCCAAGGCGGTGCCCTTGTAGCCCTCCGACCCGCCAAGCGGCATCAGCGCGCCGCCCTTGATCTTCGCCGGGTCGGTGGTCAGGTCGCCGTCCTTGTCCACGACCCAGCCGAGCGGGATCTCCTGGCCGCGCGCCTCGGCCAGCTTGATCTTGCCCATGGCGACGGCGGAGGTGGCGAAGTCCATGCAGAAGGGCCCGTCGAGGTCGGACGGCACGGCGATCGCCCAAGGGTTGGTGCCGAGCCGCGGCTCCCGCCCGCCGAAGGGGGCGACGCCCTTGGGGGACCGTCCGCTGTCGGCCCAGGCCATGCCGATCATCCCGGCGCGGGCCGCCATCAGCGGGTAGCTCGCCAGGCGGCCGACATGGCCCTGGCGGAACACCGTGGTGGCGGCGATGTTGTTGGTCTCGGCCTTCTCGATGGTCAGCGCCATCGCCTGTTCGTTGATGACGTAGCCGAAGCCCCAATTGCCGTCGACGACGGTGGTGGTCGGGCTTTCCTGGACGATGGTGAAGGGCGCGCCGGGGACGATGTGCCCGGCCTTCACCCGCTCTATGTAGTTCGGCAGCATGATCATGCCGTGGCTGTCGTGGCCGGCCAGGTTGGCGTTGACCACGTGCCGCGCGACCGTGGCGGCCTCGGATTCCGGCACGCCATTCGCCACCAGCAGCGCGCGGCCCAGCACGCGCAGCCTCTCGGCCTGGATCTTCGGCATGGTGTCCTCCCGTGTCGTGTTGGGAGGCAGGTTCGCGCCAAAGCGCGGCCAGCGAAAGGGGGCGGTCGCCCGCCCCCTCCCCGCTATTCCTTGGCGACCTCGACCAGCACCAGCTCGGCATCCTCGGAGGCGGTGATCTCGATCACCGGCTCGTCGACGATGCCGGCGCCGTCGCGGGCGCAGAGCGCCCGGCCGTTCACCGTGACCGCACCCTTGGCCGGCACCAGATAGGCGGCGCGGCCCTCGGCCAATGGCTGGCGCAGGGTCTGGCCGGCCTTCAGCGTGGCGGCGAGCACCGCGCCGTTGACGTTCAGCGGCAGCGCGCCGCTCGCCTCGTCCTGCGGCCGGCCGCTGGCCAGCACCTCGAAGCCGGCCTCGCGGGTCGCCTTCGGGAATTCCTTGGCGCCCCAGTTCGGCTTGGCGCCGCGGCGGTCGGGGATGATCCAGATCTGGAAGATCCGGGTCGTCTCGGACTCCAGGTTGTACTCGCTGTGCACCACCCCGGTGCCGGCGGACATGATCTGCACGTCGCCCGCTTCGGTCCGGCCGATATTGCCCAGGCTGTCCTTGTGCGTGATGGCGCCGTCCCGGACATAGGTGATGATCTCCATGTCGCGGTGCGGATGCGGGTCGAACCCGGTGCCGGCGGCGATCTCGTCGTCGTTCCAGACACGGAGGCGCCCCCAGTTCATCCTTGCGTCGTCATGGTAGCTGGCGAAGGAGAAATGGTGCTTGGCCTTCAACCAGCCGTGGTTGGCACCACCGAGCGTGCCGAAAGGGCGGACATCGATCATCAGTTCCTCATGCCGGACGGGTTTGTCGTCCGTTGAGCCGGAAGATGGTCCAGCCCGACCGCCGCCGCCATGGGGCGGCGGTGATCGCCATCATCAGGGACGCCTATGGCGCGGCCTCAACGGCACATCAGCACCGGCATGTCGCTGTTCTCCAGGATATGCCGCGTCACCCCGCCCAGGATCAGCTGCCGCAGCCGCGAATGGCTGTAGGCCCCCATGCACAGCAGATCGGCGCGGAAGTCGCGCGCGGCACCCAGCAGCCCGGCGCCGACATCCTTGGTCTGCGGCTTGAACAGCTTCGGCTCGGCCTCGATCTCGTGCCAGCGCAGGTAGCTGCGGATGCCCTCCACCGTCGGCCCGCGCCGCTGATATTCGTCGGCGTAGAGCAACTGCACCGCATTGGCCCGGTGCAGCCAGGGTAGCGCCGCGGCGACCGCGGCGGCGCTCTCGGCCGAGCCGTTCCAGGCGCAGCACACCCGCGTGCCGATGGTCGCCGGCGCCTCGCGCGGGGCGATGAGCACCGGCCGGCCGGAATCGAACAGCACGGCATGCAGCGCGTCGGAGGACGAGACATCCTCGTCCGCCTCCGGATGCGGCACCACCGCCATGTCGTAGAGGCGCGACTGTTGCGCCACGACGTCCTCCTCCCGCCCGGCGATGGACTCGAAGGACAGGGTCGGCCCGTCGGTCTTCAGCGCGGTCTCGGCGCTGTTGGCCAGGGCGACGCCGCCGGCATGGCCGGTGAAGCGCTCGAACAGCGCGCGGACGCGGTTGGCGCGCTCGCCGCTCTCGCGCTCGGTCGCCGCCATCATCTCCTCGATCATGGCGCCCGACAGGCCCTCGCCGGCCAGCGGCGCCACGTCCCGCGCATCCACCCGCACATGCAGGCAGTGGACGTGGGCGTTCCAGATGCGCGCCACGCCCAGCGCGGTGGCAAGCGCGGCTTCCCCGGCAGCGGTGCCGGTCAGCGGCAGAAGCAGGCGTCTGTAGGCCATGGCGCATCTCCCCAAAGGCGCATTTCAGACATGTCTATCACGGATCGTCCGGGTTCAAGCCCAGTGCGATTCGCGCCGCCGGATTCGGGTCCCCGGCGGCATCCAGCCGCAGCCAGCCGATCGGGCCGGGGTCGCGCGCCGCGGCGGCGTCCAGCACCGCCGCATCGGCATCGGACGCGTCGCCGCGCCGCGCCGTGACCCGGGCACGCAGCACGTCCAGCGGCGCCTCCAGCCAGAAGCCCTGGAATGGCGCCGCGCCGCGCGCCGCCTCGATCGCCGCACGTTCCGCCGGGCGCAGGAAGGCGGCGTCGGCGATCACGGCATGGCCGCCGCGCAGTGCCGTGGCGGCCGAATCGATGAGCGCGGCGAGGACCGCAGCGCTGGCCTCCGGCGTATAGGCCGCCGGCGGCAGCCGTTCCTCGGGCGCCAGCCCGGCCAAACGTTTCCTGATCTCGTCGCTGCGCAGCACCAGCGCGCCGGGTGCCGCCCCCATCGCCGGCGCCAGGGCGCGGGCCAGGCGCGACTTGCCGGTGCCCTGCAGCCCGCCCACCGCCACCAGCCGTGCCGGCGGCGGCGCCAGCATCGCCTCGGCCCGGTCGAGATAGGGTTGGCCCTGTGCCGCGCCCTTCGCCTTGGCCAGCACATGCGCCCGGATCATCGCCCGCAGGGAGAGCCAGAGCGGCAGGCCGGCGACCAGCCCGGCATCGCCGCCGCGCGCCACGTAGCGGTTCAGCACTCGGTTCGCCGCCGCCCGGCCGACCCGGTGGTCGAGGTCCATCAGCAGGAAGGCCAGGTCGTAACCGGTATCGACGGTGGCCAGCGCCTCGTCGAATTCCAGCGCGTCGAAGGGCGTGACGCGCCCCTCCAGCAGGCAAAGGTTGCCCAGGTGCAGGTCGCCATGGCAGCGCCGCACCCGGCCGGCCGCGGCCCGCGCCGCCAGGATGGGGGCGAGCCGGGCGATCCAGCCGCGCGTCGCCGCGGCCAGGGCGCCGACCCGCGGCGCGGGCAGGCCGGCGGCCAGCGCGGCGGCGGCATTGCCCTCCAGAACCCGGTGCAGCGCCGCCGGCACATCCACCCCCGGCACCGGCGGCAGCACGGCATGCAGGGCGAAGGCGGCGTCGGCGATGGCGTCCAGCAGCCGGTCGTCCAGCCCGCCCCGGGCGGCGACGGCATCGAGGAAGTCGCCGGCCGGCACCGGCGCCATGCGCAGCACCCAATCCACCGGCGTGCCCGCCCCACCCAGCGCCAGGCCGCCTTCCGACGTGCGCACGACCGGCACCACGTCGCGGTAGAGCGCCGGTGCCACCGGCTGGTTGAGCGCCAATTCGCGGCGCAGGAAATGCTCCCGCGCGGCGAGTGCCGAGAAGTCGAGGAAACCGAGGGCGACCGCCTTCTTCAGCTTCCAGACCGCATCGGGTCCGACGAAGACGGCGGAGATATGCGTCTCCACCGGCGGCACGCCCGCCAGGCGCTGGAGCAGCGCCGCGACCTCGGCCTGCCCCGGCGGGACGGTCACGGATACAGCGCTTCGATCCGCCAGCCCGTACCATCCTTATGGAACACCTGCCGCTCGTGCAGGCGGAAGGGCATGTCGCGCCAGAATTCGATGCGTTCCGGCAGCACCCGGAAGCCGGACCAGAATTCCGGCCGGGGAATCTCGCCGATGCCGAATTTCATGGTGTATTCCGCCACCGCCTTCTCCAACGCGTAGCGCCCCTCCAGCGGCCGGGACTGCCGGCTTGCCCAGGCTCCGATCCGCGATCCCCGCGCGCGGGAGGCATAATAGTCATCCGCCTCCGCCGCCGAGACCGGCTCGACCGGCCCCTCCACCCGGACGCTGCGCTGCAGCGACTTCCAGTGGAAGCAGAGCGCGGCGAAGGGATTGCCCGCGAGCTCGCCGCCCTTGCGGCTTTCGAGGTTGGTGTAGAAGACGAACCCTTTCGGATCGACGCCCTTCAGCAGCACCATGCGGGCGGAAGGCCGCCCCTCCGGCGTGGCGGTCGCCAGGCAGACGGCGTTCGGGTCGTTCGGCTCGGATCGCGTCGCCTCCGCCATCCACGACTCGAAATGGGCGATCGGGTCGAGGGTGCTGCTGGGCATGGCGGTAACTCCGGGTCACGAAGCGTGCGGCCGGAATCCCTTGCCCGGCGTTCGGGGGTGTGCCACCACGCCTGCCCATCCGCAACAAGCTGGTCACTCCTCCGCATGTCAGACGCGCCCCTCGCCGAAGCCCCCACCGGCACGTTGATGGCCGGAAAGCGGGGCCTCATCATGGGCGTCGCCAATGACCGCTCCATCGCCTGGGGCATCGCCCGGGCCCTGGCGGCACAGGGTGCGGAGGTCGCCTTCACCTACCAGGGCGAGGCACTGGAGAAGCGGGTCCGCCCGCTCGCCGAAAGCCTGGGCTCGACCCTGGTGCTGCCCTGCGACGTGACCGACGATGCCAGCGTCGATGCCGCCTTCGCCGCGGTGAAGGAAGCCTGGGGTGGGATGGACTTCCTGGTCCATGCCATCGGCTTCGCCAACAAGGAATATCTGCGCGGCCGCTACCTCGACACGCCGCGCGAGGCCTTCCTGCAGGCACTCGACATCTCGGCCTATTCCTTCGTCTCGGTCTGCCAGCGGGCGGTGCCGCTGATGAAGCCGGGCGGGTCGCTGCTGACCATGAGCTACCTCGGCGCGGAGCGCGTCACGCCTCATTACAACGTGATGGGTGTCGCCAAGGCGGCGCTGGAAGCCAGCGTCCGCTACCTCGCGGTCGATCTCGGTGGCATCGGCATCCGGGTCAATGCGATCTCGGCCGGGCCGATCCGGACACTCGCGGCCAGCGGCATCGGCGACTTCCGCTACATCCTCAAGTGGAACCAGTACAACGCGCCGCTGAAGCGCAACGTGACCATCGAGGAGGTCGGCGGGGCGGGCCTTTATCTGCTGAGTGACCTCTCGGCGGGCGTGACCGGGGAGGTGCACCATGTGGACAGCGGCTTCCACGTGGTGGGGATGAAGGCAGTGGACGCGCCGGATATCAGCACGGTCTGAGCGCCGCGCAGGCTGAGGCCCCACCATGTCCCATAACAGTTTCGGCCACCTCTTCCGCGTCACCACCTGGGGCGAGTCGCATGGCCAGGCCATCGGTTGCGTCGTCGATGGCTGCCCGCCCCGGCTGGCGCTGACCGAGGCAGACATCCAGCCCTTCCTCGACCGCCGCCGCCCCGGCCAGTCCAAATTCGTGACGCAACGGCAAGAAGCCGACGAGGTCCGCATCCTGTCCGGCACCTTCGAGGGCGTCACCACCGGCACCCCGATCGCCCTGGTGATCGAGAACACCGACCAGCGCAGCAAGGATTACGGCGAGATCAGGGACCGCTACCGCCCCGGCCACGCGGACCTGACCTACGACCTGAAATACGGCATCCGCGACTACCGCGGCGGCGGCCGGTCCAGCGCGCGGGAGACCGCGATGCGGGTCGCCGCCGGTGCCGTCGCCCGCAAGGTCCTCGGGCCCGAGGTGACGGTCCGCGGCGCCCTGGTGCAGATGGGTCCCGACCGCATCGACCGCGCCGCCTGGGACTGGGCGGCGGTGGACGACAACGCCTTCTTCTGCCCCGACCGCGCCGCTGCCCTCCGCTGGGAAGCCATGCTGACCGAGGCGCGCAAATCCGGCTCCTCGCTGGGTGCGATCATCGAGGTGGTGGCCGAGGGCATCCCGCCCGGCCTCGGCGCGCCGATCTACGGCAAGCTCGATGCCGAGATCGCCGCGGCGCTGATGGGCATCAATGCGGTCAAGGGCGTCGAGATCGGCGAGGGCTTCGCCGCCGCCACCCTGACCGGGGAGGCCAATGCCGACGAGATGCGCATGGGCCCCGATGGCCGGGTGGTCTTCGGCGACAACCACGCCGGCGGCATCCTCGGCGGGATCTCGACCGGTCAGCCGGTGGTGGCCCGCTTCGCGGTGAAGCCCACCTCCTCCATCCTCACGCCCCGCCGCTCGGTGGACCGCTTCGGGCAGGAGGTGGAGGTGCTAACCAAGGGCCGGCACGACCCCTGCGTCGGCATCCGTGCCGTGCCGGTGGGGGAGGCGATGGTGGCCCTGGTGCTCGCCGACCACCTGCTACGGCACCGGGCGCAGAACCCGGATGCGCCGGGCACGGCGCGGCTGCCGCGGAACTGAAGGCGCCTCGGGCGGCCGTGCGGATTGCTGGCCGGCCGGCGACCAGGCCCGCTAAGCTCAGCCGGGTCGGGAGGCGCTCCGCCCGGCAGGCTCCGGGGCGGAACCGCCGATCCGGCGCGGAGGAGAACGCCGATGAAGATCAAGCTGCATCATGTGAATTTCTGCTCCACCCAGGTACCGGCGATGGAGGAGTTTTACCGCTCCGTGCTCGACCTCGGACCGGAGCCCTCCCTTGCGACCGCCCGGGTCTCCACCTCCGGCTATGCCGGCAATGTCGCGTTTGTCACTGACGGCACGACGCAACTGCACCTGGCGGAGCGGGACCTTGGGGTCGGATTCCGTACGGGGAACGCGATCAACCCGCTCGAGCGCGGCCATATCGCATTCCGTACCGACGACATCGCAGCCTTCAAGCGGCGCCTGACAGAGCGCGGCATTCCCTTCTCGGATTACGGGACCTGGGCCATGAACGGCTGGGAGCAGGTCTTCTTCCACGATCCCGAAGGCAATATCGTCGAGGTGCATCAGGTCCACGCCGCGGATCCGGCCTGACCCTTCGGGTGCGTCACGCCACCCAGTCGGGCGGCGCGATCGCCACCGCGCCGTCGTCGAACAGCACGGCCTCGACCTGCAGCAGCACGTCGTCGCCACCCGGGCCGAAGGCGCACCAGCCCCCATTCGCCTGGGGCAGCAGCAGCGTCTCCGTCCGCATCCCCGGCAGCACCGCGGTGTCCCAGCCGGCACCGCCGACCAGGATGTCGTTGCCTGCCCCCCCGGTCAGGCCGTTGTCGACGGCGTTGCCGACCAGCAGGTCGTCGCCGGCGCCGCCGATCGCGCCCTCGATCGTCACGCCCCAGGCGATCCAGAGGTTGTCGCGCCCGTCATAGCTCGGCGTCGGCGCCGCCTCCGCCCAGTCGGGCAGTTCGGCCCGCCGCGCCGCCTCGGTCGCACGGATGCCGATGCTGCTGGCATGCCCCTCGTTCAGGTCGATGATGCAGGCCAGCGGCTGGTTGCCGGCATCGATCGCATCGGTGCCGCCGGCATCCCAGATCGTCTGCAGGAAGCGCGCCCCCGGCGCCCAGGCATAGTGGCTGTCGCCGGCACGAGTCGTCAGGTTGGGACCATAGAGATACTGCGCCGCGGCGATGTCGATCGTCATCGGGCTGGCGGGGTAGAGGCTGGCGACGGTCCACTGATAGGCCTCCGGCGTGCCCGTCACCGTCACCACGCCGGCATTGGCCGGCGAGGCATAGGCCAGGATGCTGTACGCCATGGTGGCTTCCCCGGCCGGCAGCGTGTCGGCGCCCTCGAAGGGATGCTTCAGGCCGATCGCGTGGCCGATCTCATGCGTCAGGGCGTAGCGGCCATAGCCACCTGCTGCCTGCGCATCGAGCCCGGCATCGGTCGAGAGCCAGACATCGCCGCCGCGCGCATAGGGGGCCGGGGCGACGATTCGGCCATCGGCATCGACCGCATAGGCATGGTCAGGGAACCAGGTGAAGCCGCCATAGCCCATGTCGCTGCGGCCGAAGCGGATCGCCCCGCCCTCCCCCGCATCGGCGACCGCGGCGAAGTCGATGCCGCAGACCTCGGCCCAGGCGGCCAGCGCCTCCGCCGTGGCGGCCTGCATGGCCGGATCGAAGGCAAGGAAGCCGGGATGGTCGGCCGCCTGTTCGTAGCCCGGCAACGCCTGCATGAAGCTGTAGGTTACGCTCACCGGATCGCCGATGCCGGCCGGCGCGGCGGCTAGGCTGCCGGCGGCGGCCGGGAAGTTCCACCGCGCCGCCAGGCCGCCGGGCTCTCCCACCCGCAACAGCGCCGTCATACCCGCCATGAAACGCCCTATCCCCAGCGGCCGGGCGGCCGCACCACGACAACGTATGCTGAAGTCGAGTGTTCCGGCTAACGACGTGCCCTTGACGCCCGTCAAGAAGGTCGGGAAAGGTGAACCGCACGCGGAGTGTGAGACGCAGCCATGCCCTTCGCCGATCCCCGGTCCGACCACCCGCCGCTGGATGCCTTCTTCGCCCTGTGCGGCGAGGGCCCCTGGCAATCGCGCGTGGCGGAACTCGGCCTGCGCATGCAGCCCGGCTCTCTCAGCGGCCGCGCCGCGCAGCAGCGGCATGGGCTGGAACTGGCGCTGTCGCGCCTGTCGGATCCTCGGGCAATGGCCAAGGCCGGCCTGGCGGAACGCCGCTTCTGCGCCCTGGCGCAGGATGCCGTGGCGCTGGCCGCCGGCCTGCCACCGGCCGGCCGCGCCCGGCTGCAGGATTGCATCATGCAGGGCCTGACCGGTCCCGCCACGCTGATCCCCTTCTTCCACCTGCTGCGCACCGCGTCGCTGCTGCGGGCACGCGGCTTCACCGTCCGCTTCGACGGGCTGGCCGACGAGGCTCCCTACGACCTGCTGGCCGAACGCGGTGGCGCGACCGCCGAGGTGGTGTGCGAGAGCGTCTCGGCCGAGGAAGGCCGTCCGGTCAACCGCGGCGACTGGTGGGCGCTGGTTGATGCGATCAACCCTGAATTGCAGACCTGGCTGGCCGCCCATCCCGGCCGGTATCTGCTGAAGATGACGCTGCCGGACGGCATCTCCGGCCCCGACCAGCTGGCCGAGTTGCAGCAGCGGATCAGCGCCATGCTGGTCGCCGAGAAGCGCCAGGACAGCGGCGCCCAGGCGGTGCTCAAGCTCGACCCTCTGATGCTGGCCGGCGCCCAGGCGCAGGACCGGGCCGGCGGCGGCCTGCCGGCCCGCCTGCGCGCACAGTTCGGGCCGGAAGCCCATCTGGCCGTGACCACCCAGCCGGGCAGCGGCAGCGTCTTCGCCATGGCGGCGCGGGCGGGCCGGGAGAATGCGATCGCCGCCGCGGTGTGCCGCCGTGCCGCGCTGGCCGCCGAGACGCGCCTGACCGGACAGCATCCGGGCATCCTGGCGGTCTTCCTCGACGACCTCGACCGGCTGGACTGGCGCGCGCTGCGCGGCGAGCAGTTGGAGCTGGAAGGCGCGGTGCGCCGCTTCCTCACGACCCCGCCGGCGCGCCGGGTCGTGGCGGTGTCCTGCACCTCGCGCTTCGAGATGTTCGGGTCGCCGGAGGCGGTGGTGGAAGGCGAGCTTCGCTTCCGCAACCAGAACCATGCCGCAGCCAAGCATCCAGGCCTGGCGCCCGCGATTCTCTCCTCCGTGTGACACGGGACACGCCGCGTTGCGCAAGGCAACCGGCGTGTTTCAGCCACGTTTCTCCGCAGCTTCGATGGACGCTGCCGCTGACGCCGCGGCCAAACCGGGAGGACGGGGTTGCATGACTGAGCGTGAGTTCCAGGCCAAGCTTGCCGAACTGGACCGGCTGCTGAACGACCCGGAAATCCGCATGGACCCGGACCGGGTCTGGGCCCTGTTGGCCGAGTTGAGCGCGCAAGAATTGGGCGCGACCGCCCGCGCCTGACGAAAAGGCCGGAGAGAAGGTATTCTCCCCAGATCCTTCACCTGTTTCTGTGGGTTGGCACCCGCCGTGTGGCTGGGCAGGGACTATTTCTCCCTGCCCACGCCCGCGTTTCAGGCGACTTCGAACAGGCCCGCGGCGCCTTGGCCGCCACCGATGCACATCGTGATCACCACATATTTCGCGCCGCGCCGCTTGCCCTCGATCAGGGCATGGCCGGTCATCCGCGCACCGCTCATGCCATAGGGATGGCCGACCGCGATGGCGCCGCCATCGACATTCAGTAGCTCGCCCGGGATGCCGAGCTTGTCGCGGCAATAGATCACCTGGCAGGCGAAGGCCTCGTTCAGCTCCCAGAGACCGATATCGCCGACCTTCAACCCATGCTGCTTCAGCAGCTTCGGGATGGCGAAGACCGGGCCGATGCCCATCTCGTCCGGGTCGGTGCCGGCCACCGCCATGCCGCGGTAGATGCCGAGCGGGTGCAGGCCGCGGCGGGAAGCCTCGACCTCCTCCATCAGCACGCAGGCGCTGGCGCCGTCCGAGAGCTGCGACGCATTGCCGGCGGTGATGAAGCGGCCTTCCTTGACCCGTTGGCCATCCTTGAACACCGGCTTCAGCGCGTTCAGGCCTTCCAACGTGGTGTCGGCCCGGTTGCCCTCGTCCTTGGCCAGGGTGACCTGCTTGTGGCTGATCTCGCCGGTCGCCTTGTCCTGCACCGCCATCATGGTGGTCATGGGGACGATCTCGGCCTCGAACCGGCCGGCGGCCTGGGCTGCGGCGGTGCGCTGCTGCGATTGCAGGGCGTATTCGTCCTGCGCGTCGCGCGGGATGCCGTAGCGGTCGGCGACGATCTCCGCCGTCTCCAGCATCGACATGTACAGTTGCGGGACGTGCTGCTCCAGCCAGGGGTCGCGGGTGCGGTGGCGGTTCATCTTGTCGTTCTGCACGAGCGAGATGGATTCGAGCCCGCCGCCGACCGCGACCTGCATGCCGTCCACGATCACCTGCTTCGCCGCGGTGGCGATGGCCATCAGGCCGGAGGAACATTGCCGGTCGAGCGACATGCCGGGGACGCTGTGCGGCAGCCCGGCGCGCAGCGCGCATTGCCGGGCGAAATTGCTGCCCTGGCTGCCCTGCTGCAGGGCGGCGCCGAGGATGACGTCCTCGACCTCGCCGGGCTCGATGCCCGCCCGCTGCACCGCGGCGGCGATGGCGTGGCCGCCGAGCGCCTGGGCCTGGGTGTCGTTGAAGGCGCCGCGATAGGCGCGGCCGATCGGGCTGCGCGCAGTGGAGACGATGACGGCGGTGCGCATTGGTTGTGTCCTCCCTTGGGGTGAAGGCCGGGGAGGAGAAAGCATTTCCTCCCCAGACCCCACCTTTGCTTTCTGTGGGTCGGCACCTGCCGCGTGGCCAGTGCCGGCTCGGAAACATAGATGCGGGGGCTTGGGGAAGAATACCTTCTCCCCCAGCCTTCCTTAGTTGCTGCCGAGGATCTTCCAGACCCCATCGGCATGCGTCAGGACCTTGTCGCCCTGCATCAGCATGCCACGGATGAAGACCACGCTGCGGGTCGCCCGCAGCACCTCGCCGCGGCCGATGATGAGCTCGCCCAGCTTGCCCGGCGCGATGAAGTGGTTGTTGAGCTGCACGGTCGTCACCGGCTTGCGCCCGGCGGCTTCCCAGACCGTCATGCCGAGCACGTCGTCGACGAAGCTCATCAGCATGCCGCCATGCACGACGCCGCCGATGTTGAGGTGGCGCTGTTCCGGCAGGAAGCCGTACTCCCAGCCCTCGCCGGCGCGGCGGGCGAGGAAGGGGCCGATCATCGCCGGATAGTCCCGGGCCGGCACCGCCTTCCAGCCGGCGGCCTTGAGGTCTGGGGCGATGGCCTGTTCGGCTTTCAGGTCGGGGAAGCGGCGTTCGGGGGGCGCGATCTCGTTCATGCCCTCGATATAGCGGCAGCCGCGCCGGCCGTCAGGCGGCCTTGTGCGCCGCAATGAGGAACTCGCGATTGCCCTCCGGTCCCAGCAGCGGGCTGGCCTCGACCCCCAGCACCCGCCAGCCGGGCAGTGCGGCCCACCAGTCGGCGATGCGGTGGCAGACTTGGCGGTGCACGTTCGCGTCCCGCACCACGCCGCCCTTGGCAACGGCCGGCCCGACCTCGAATTGCGGCTTGATCAATGCCACCGCCCAGCCGCCGGGCGCTACCAGCGCCAGCGGCGCCGGCAGCACGGTGCCAAGGCCGATGAAGCTGGCATCGCAGACCAGCACCGAAGGCGCGTCCGGCAGGTGTTCCAAGTAGCGGGCATTCACCCGCTCCATCACCACCACCCGCGGGTCGTTCCGCAGCTTCCAGGCGAGCTGGCCATGCCCGACATCGACGGCGAAGACCTTGGTTGCGCCATGCTGCAGCAGCACGTCGGTGAAGCCGCCGGTCGAGGCGCCGACATCGATGCAGATGCGGCCCTCGGACGAAAGGCCGAAATGCGCGATCGCGTGCGCCAGCTTCACCCCGCCGCGGGAGACCCAGGGGTGGTCCTGGCCACGCAGCTCGAGCGGCGCACCGGCTTCCAGCACCTGGCCCGCCTTCTCGATCCGCCGCGTGTCGGAGAACACCTTGCCCGCCATGATCAGCGCCTGCGCACGGGTCCGGCTTTCGACAAGGCCGCGATCGACCAGCAGCTGATCGGCACGGACCCGGCCAACTGCCCGTGGTTGCTTGTGATCCGGCATGGGTGGGCTTCTAGCGCAACCCGGCCCAGCAGGAAATCGCGGCCGCGGTGGCCGGCAACGGCCAGTTGGTCTCGCGGTAGCGTGACCAGATGCAAGTTGTCGCCATTTGGATATGCACATATCCTTATGGCATGCCGGTCCCGTGCGAACGGGTGAAAAGGGAACACCGTGCGGCGCGCTGCGCCCAGTCGGTGGCTGCCCCAGCAACTGTCGGCGGCGAGCCGCCGGTCCAATGCCCGTGAGGCCAAACCTCGGGGGCAGGCCACTGCGCGGGTGACCGCGTGGGAAGGCCGGGCCGGCGGCGGCGACCCGCGAGCCAGGAGACCTGCCGGCATCGGCGACCCGCACCGGGCGCCGCAACCCTACCCCCGGGCTGGGCGCACCGGGGGCGGAGTGCCGACGCATGACCATCGCCGCCAATCTCGGCTTCCCACGCATCGGGCCACGCCGCGAGCTCAAGACCGCCCTCGAAGCCTTCTGGGCCGGGCGCAGCACGGAGGACGACCTCCGCCGCACCGCCGCAGGCCTGCGCGCCGCCAGCCGCCGGCTGCAGCAGGGCGCCGGCATCTCGCATATCCCGGCGGGCGACTTCGCGCTCTATGACCATGTGCTGGACACCGCCTGCGCCTTCGGCGCCATCCCGCCCGGCTATGGCTGGTCCGGCGAGGGCCCGGCCTCGCTCGCGACCCGCTTCGCCCTGGCGCGCGGCGCCCGCGGCACGGCGGCCGAGCAGGCGGCCGGCATCGCTGCGGATGCGCCGGCGCTCGAGATGACGAAGTGGTTCGACACCAACTACCACTACCTCGTCCCGCCGATCGCGCCCGGCACCCGCTTCCACCTGACCGAGAATCCCTGGGCCGAGGCGGTCCGGGAAGGTCTGGTGACAGGCTGCCGTACCCGGCCGGTGCTGCTGGGACCGGTCTCCTTCTTGTTGCTGGCGAAGCCGGCGGAGGGCGGCGACCCGCTCGCCCAGCTTCCGGCGCTGCTGCCGGCCTATGCCGAGGCACTCCGCGGCATCGCCGAAGCGGGCGGCTGCTGGGTGCAGCTCGACGAACCCTGCCTGGTGACCGACCTGCCCGCCGGTGGGGCCGCGGCCTTCGAACTCGCCTATCGCTGCCTGGCCGAGGCCGCGCCGGGGCTACGCCTGCTGGTCGCAACCTATTTCGGCGGGCTCGGCGACAATCTCGGCCTGGCCTGCCGCCTGCCGGTCGACGGGCTGCATCTCGACCTGGTCCGCGCACCGGAACAACTGGCGCCGGTCCTCGCGGCGATGCGGCCGGAGCAATGGCTCTCGCTCGGCCTGGTCGATGGCCGCAATGTCTGGCGCCGCGACCTGCGCGCCGCCTTTGCCCTGGCACAGCAGGCAGCCGCCCGGCCCGGCGGTGCCCAGCGGCTGATGGTCGCCCCGTCATGCTCGCTGCTGCACGTGCCGCACAGCCTGCGGGACGAGACCGCGTTGCCGCGCGTGCTGCGCAACGCGCTCGCCTTCGCCGAGGAGAAGCTGGCCGAGGTGGCGCTGCTGGCCCGCGCGCTGGACGAGGGCGAGGCGGTGGCGCGTGGCGCCTTCGCCGAAAGCGCCGCGGCCCTGGACGCCCTGCGCGCCGACGGCGCCGACCCCGCGGTCGCGGCGCGGCTCGCCGCGGCGACGCCGGCGATGGAGCAGCGCGCCAGCCCCTATCCGGAACGCGGCGCCCGGCAGCAGGCGCGGCTCGGCCTGCCGCTGCTGCCGGTCACGACCATCGGCTCCCTGCCGCAGACCGCCGAGGTGCGGGCGGCCCGCGCCCGCCTCGTCCGCGGCGAGACCGGGGCGGCGGACTATGCCGCGACCATGCGCCGGCTGATCGCCGAGGCGGTGCGCTGGCAGGAGGAGGCCGGGGTCGACGTGCCCGTGCATGGCGAGTTCGAGCGCAACGACATGGTCAAGTATTTCGCCGAACAGCTGCCGGGCTATGCCTTCACCAGGCATGGCTGGGTGCAGTCCTATGGCAGCCGCTGCGTCGCGCCGCCGATCCTGTGGCGCGACGTCTCCCGCCCGGCGCCGATGACGCTGGACTGGACGACCTATGCGCAGTCGCTGACCGCGCGCCCGGTGAAGGGCATGCTGACCGGGCCGGTCACCATGCTGCAATGGTCCTTCGTGCGGGAGGACATCCCGCGCGAGACCGCCTGCCGGCAGCTCGCCCTGGCGATCCGCGACGAGGTGCGGGACCTGGAGGCGGCGGGGATCGCCATCATCCAGATCGACGAGCCGGCCTTCCGCGAGGGCCTGCCGCTGCGCCGGGCCGGGTGGGCCGACTACCTGCGCTGGGCGGTGGGGTGCTTTCGCCTCGCCGCCGCGGGGGTGCGCGACGAGACGCAGATCCATACCCACATGTGCTACGCCGAATTCGGCGACATCATCGAGGCGATCGCCGCGATGGATGCCGATGTCATCTCGATCGAGACGACGCGGAGCCGGATGGAACTGCTGGCCGCCTTCGAGGGCTTCGCCTACCCGAACGGCATCGGCCCGGGGGTCTGGGACATCCACAGCCCACGGGTGCCACCGGCCAAGGAGATGGCCGGGCTGTTCCGCCGGGCGATGCGGCACCTGCCGGCGGACCGGCTTTGGCTGAACCCGGATTGCGGCTGCAAGACGCGGGGCTGGGCCGAGGTGAAGCCCGCCATCGCCAACCTTGTCCAGGCCGCGCGGACGCTGCGGGCAGAACTGGTGCAGCCGTAAGCAAGGTTGGGGAGGGAAATGGGTATTCCCTCCCCAAGCCCCACCCTTCCCTTTTGTGAGTCAGGACCCGCCGCGCGGCGAGTGCCAGACTTTAAAAAACAGAGGAGAGGCCAGGGAGGATACTTCCTCCCTGGACTTGCCCTGCTACGCCCGCGCCGGCGCCGCCGCCGCGCCGGCACCCAGCGCCGCGACCGCCATGGCGACGATCTGCGCCGCGTTCAGCCCGGCCTCGTCATACTGCTTCTTCGGATTGTCGTGGTCGAGGAAGCGGTCCGGCAGGCACATCGGCCGCACCTTCAGCCCGGCATCCAGCATCCCGCGCAGCGCCAGATGGTGCAGCACGAGACTGCCGAAGCCGCCCACCGAGCCTTCCTCGATGGTGATCAGCACCTCGTGCTCGCGTGCCAGGCGCTCGACCAGGGCGGTGTCCAGCGGCTTGGCGAAGCGGGCATCGGCAACCGTCGTGGACAGCCCACGGGCGCCGAGCTCCTCGGCCGCCTTCAGGCATTCCTGCAGCCGCGTGCCGTAGGACAGGATGGCGACCGAGCTGCCTTCCCTGATGACCCGGCCGCGGCCGATCTCGAGCGGCGTGCCGCGCTTCGGCAGCTCGAGCCCGAGCCCCTCGCCGCGCGGGTAGCGGAAAGCGCTCGGCCGGTCGTCGATGGCGGCCGAGGTGGCCACCATGTGCATGAGCTCGAGCTCGTCACTGGCGGCCATCAGCACGATGTCCGGCAGGCAGCCGAGATAGGCGATGTCGAAACTGCCGGCATGGGTCGCGCCATCGGCGCCGACCAGCCCGGCACGGTCGATGGCGAAGCGCACGGGCAGCTTCTGCAGCACCACGTCATGCACGACCTGGTCGTAGCCGCGCTGCAGGAAGGTCGAGTAGATCGCGCAGAAGGGCTTCATGCCTTCCGTCGCCATGCCGGCGGCGAAGGTGACGGCATGCTGCTCGGCGATGCCGACATCGAAGCTGCGCTTGGGGAATTTCTTGGCGAAGGCGTCGAGCCCGGTGCCCGACGGCATCGCCGCGTTGATCGCGACGATGCGGTCGTCCGCCTCGGCCTCGGCGATCAGCGCGTTGGAGAAGACCTTGGTGTAGCTCGGCGGACCGGGCGGAGCCTTCACCTGCTCCCCGGTGATGACGTTGAACTTGACCACGCCATGGTACTTGTCGGCGCTGGCCTCGGCCGGGGCGTAGCCCTTGCCCTTCTTGGTCACCACATGCAGCAGGATCGGCTCGTGCAGCTCGGTGTCGCGCAGGTTGCGCAGCACCGGCAGCAGATGCTCCAGGTCGTGCCCGTCGATCGGGCCGACATAGTAGAAGCCCAATTCCTCGAACAGGGTGCCGCCGGTCAGCAGGCCGCGGGCATATTCGTCGGCCCGCTTGGCGGCACGTTCGAGCGGTGCCGGGAAGCGCCGCGCCAATTTCGCCATCATGTCGCGCAGCGACAGGAAGGGGCGGGAAGAGACGACCTTCGACAAATAGGCGCTCATCGCGCCGACCGGCGGGGCGATCGACATGTCGTTGTCGTTGAGCACGACGATCAGCCGGGACTTCTCGGCGCCGGCGTTGTTCATCGCCTCGTAGGCCATCCCGGCGCTCATCGCGCCGTCGCCGATGACGGCGATCACGTTCCGCGTATCGCCCTTCAGGTCGCTGGCCACCGCCATGCCCAGGCCGGCGGAGATCGAGGTGCTGGAATGCGCCGCGCCGAAGGGGTCGTATTCGCTCTCGGACCGCCGGGTGAAGCCCGACAGCCCGCCGCCGGTGCGGAGCGTGCGGATGCGGTCGCGCCGGCCAGTGAGGATCTTGTGCGGATAGGCCTGGTGGCCGACGTCCCAGATCAGCCGGTCGCGCGGCGTCTCGAACACCGCATGGATCGCCACCGTCAGCTCGACCACGCCGAGCGAGGCGCCGAGATGCCCGCCGGTCTGGCTGACCGCATGGATGGTCTCGGCCCGCAACTCGTCGGCCAGATGCTTCAGCTGGTCGGTCGAGAAATTGCGCATGTCGGCCGGGACGCGTACCCGGTCGAGGAACGGAGTGGAGGGGGCGGCCGACATCTACTTCCTCCGTTCGATCGTGAAATCTGCAAGCATCCGCAAGAGGTCACCCCTCTCCCCGAAGCCGTCAAGATGGGTCTTGGCCTGGGCCACCAGGCGTTCGGCCTGCAGCCGGGCGCGCTCGAGGCCCAGCAGGCTGACCAGGGTGGCCTTGCCGGCGGCGGCATCCTTGCCGGTCGCCTTGCCGGTCTCCTCGGCCGAGGCGGTGGCGTCCAGGAGGTCGTCGGCGATCTGGAAGGCGGCCCCGAGGTCGCGGCCATAGCCGAGCAGCGCATGGCGCTGGGGCAAAGCCGCCTTGCCGAGCACCGCACCGGCCTCGGCCGAGAATTCGATCAGCTTGCCGGTCTTCAGGGTCTGCAACCGGCCGACCTCCATCTCGTCCATCTGGCCGCCCGATTGCTCGGCCAGCATGTCGATCATCTGGCCGCCGCACATGCCGCGCGGCCCCGCCGCCTTCGACAGGCAGCGGATGAGCTCCACCCGCACCGCCGGATCGGCATGGGTGTCCTCCTCGGCCAGGACGGTGAACGCATGGGACTGCAGCGCGTCGCCGGCAAGGATCGCGGTCGCCTCGTCCCAGGCCTTGTGCACGGTGGGCTTGCCGCGACGAAGGTCGTCGTCGTCCATCGCCGGCAGGTCGTCATGCACCAGGGAATAGGCATGCACCATCTCGATCGCCGCGGCGACGCGCAGCGCCGCCTGGCGGGAGACGCCGAATTGCCGCGCCCCTTCCAGCACCAGGAAACCGCGCAGCCGCTTGCCGCCGCCGATCACGGCATAGCGCATCGCGGCGAACAACGGCGCTTCCGGCCCTTCCTCGGGCGGCAGCAGGATGTCGAGGGCCTGGTCGATCTCGGCGGCGGCCTCCGCCATGGCGTGCGCGAGGGACGGCGCCTCGGTGGTCCTGGTCATTCAGGCAACCTCATTCGACATCGCGGAGCGTCGGGCCGCCGGACCCTTCGACGATGGCCTGCACCTTCGCCTCGGCCTCGGCCAGCTTGCGCTCGCAATGCTGCCGCAGGGCGGCGCCGCGTTCATAATCCCCGATGGCCTGGGCGAGGCTGCCCTTGCCCGCCTCCAACGACCGTACGATCTCTTCCAGCTCCTGCAGCGCGTCCTCGAAGGACAGGCTGCCCAGCTCGCGCTGCACCGCCATGCCGTCTCCTGTACCGCCGGGCTGGGCCCGCGCCTCTCCCATACGGGTCTCCTGCATCGAACGACCATCATACATCCGGCGGCGCCCGGGCCAAATCCCGCGCTGCCCGGCACAGCCCGTAGTCGCGAAACAATCGCGCGCGTGGCTCGGGCGTGACACCCGAACGGGCAAAAAATCCAGTTCTGGCGCGGGTTGGCGACGCGGCTGCGGCAACCGTTGCCGGTCTTCCACGGATCCGTGGCAGGGCCGATTCATGCCCTTGCAACGAATCAGCTGACGTGGTTGCAGCGCCGATCCGGACTGGCCGCGCGCCGGCGGGAATGGGAGCATCGGCGTATCAAGCGCCGGCGCCTGCAAGCCGGACAATGGGAGACCGTCCATGCCGCTGCCCCGCCGCGCCGTCCTCGGTGCCGTCCCGCTGTTGCTGCCGAGCCGCCGCACGCTGGCGCAGGGGGAGCCCGGACGGCCTATCCGCATGGTGGTCCCCTTCGCCGCCGGCGGCTCGGCCGACGTGGTCGCCCGGATCACCGCGCAGGGGCTGACCGAGGCGCTGGGCCAGCCGGTGGTGGTGGAGAATCGCGGCGGCTCCGGCGGCGTCATCGGCTCCGAGGCCGTGCTGGCGGCGCCGGCGGATGGCGCGACCCTCGCCTTCCACACCCTGTCCTCCGCGGTGCTGAATGCCGGGCTCTACCGCAGCCTGTCCTTCGACGTGCGGCGGGCCTTCGCCCCGGTGGCGCTGATCGGCACCCTGCCGAACGTGGTCCTGGTCAACCCGAAGCTGCCGGCACGGACGCTGGCGGAGCTGCTGGCGCTGATGAAGGCGCGGCCGGGACGGATCACCTATGCCTCCTCCGGCCCCGGGACGATCACGCATCTGTCGGCACATCTGCTGGCCAGCATGGCCGGCGCCGAGGCGACGCATGTGCCCTATCGCGGCTCCGGCCCCGCTTTCGCCGACCTGCTGGCGGGAACGGTGGACATGATGGTGGACACCATGGCGAGCGTCATCCCCGCCATCCGCGGCGGGCAGGTCCGGGCGCTCGCGGTCACCACCACCACGCGCAGCGCCGCCCTGCCGGAGATCCCGACCGCCGCCGAAGGGGGGCTGCCGGGCTACGAGACCTACAACTGGCACGCCGTCTTCGCCCATGCGGCGACGCCGGCACCGGTGCTGGCGCGGCTGGAGGCGGCGACCATCGCCGCGGTGCAGGCGCAATCCGCCCGGCTGGCGGCGGCCGGGGTGGAGCCGCGGCCGGAGGGCTCGGCCGCGCTCGGCGCCTTCTGGGACCAGCAGCTGGCGCTGTGGATACCGATCATCCGGGCGTCCGGGGCCACGACGGACTGAATGGTGCCGCGGTGGGCGGGGCAGCAAGGTTGGGGAAGGAAAAGCATTCCTTCCCCAAACCCCATCCTTCCTTTTTGTGAGTTGGTACCTGCCGCGCAGCGAGTGCCGACTCCCAGAAAGAGAGGAGGGTCCAGGGAAGGATACTTCCTTCCTGGCCTTGCTACTTCCCCGGCAGCCCGGCCATCCGCGCCAGCACGGCATGGATGGCCGCGGTGTCCTCGCCGCCCAGGCCCGCGGCCAACGTCGCCGCATGCAGCGGCAGCACCGCGCTGAACAAGGGAGTCGGGCATTCCAGCGCCGCGGCGAATTCGCCGATGACCGCCAGGTCCTTCGACCACATGGCGTTGCGCATCGTGGGTGGTTCGTACTGCTTCGCCGCCATCATCGGCGCCCGCAATTCGAAGACGCGGGAGGTGCCGACACCGCTGGCGACCAGGCCGACCACCTGCGCCGGGTCCAGCCCGGCCTTCTCCGCCAGGACCATCGCCTCGGCCGCGGCCAGGTTGTGGATGGCGACCAGCAGGTTGGCGACGAATTTCATCCGCGTGCCGTTGCCGAAAAGTCCGACATTGTGCGCGGCCCGGGCGAAGTCGGCGAAGAACGGCCCGAGCATCTCGATCGCCGCGGCATCACCGCTGGCATAGACGACGATGTCGCGCGTCACCGCCTGTGCCCCGGTGCCCGAGAGCGGGCAATCGAGCAGGGTGTGGCCGGCGGCGCGCAGCACGGCCTCGGCCGCCTGCTTGTCCGCGAGGGTGAAGGTGCTGGTCTCGACCAGAATGCGCGGCGTCAGGCCGGCGCCGGCGATCGCCGCCGCGGTGGCCGCCAGCGCCGCCGGCTTCGGCAGGCTGCAGAGCAGCAGCGGTGCCGCCTCCGCCACCGCGGCGGCGTCTGCGGCGATCTCGATGCCGGACTCGGCCAGCGCGGCACAGCGGGCGGCATCCGTATCGAACCCCACCACCCGCCAGCCGGCTTCCGCCAGGTTGCGCGCCATCGCGCCGCCCATGATGCCGAGGCCGATGACCCCCACCAGCTTGTCCATGGCGCTTCCCCTCCCCATCGCTGGCAGTCTTGCCCAGCCGCGGCGGCGCGTGAACCATGCCGATGGAGGGCCCAGAGCCATGCGCGCCGCGATCCGTGACACCGAGATCTATTTCGACATCGACGGCCCCGGCTTGGTCCCGGACGGGCTGGTAATGCGCGAACGCCCCGTCGCCTTCGCCATCCATGGCGGCCCTGGCGGCGACCACAGCGGCTTCAAGCCGGGCTATGCGGCGCTGACGACGGCGATGCAGGTGGTCTATTTCGACCATCGCGGCCAGGGGCGCTCGGCGCGCGGCAACCCAGGCCGCTGGACCCTCGACGAGAACGTCGAGGACATGGAGGGGCTGCGCCGGCATCTTGGCTGCGGCCCAATCGTCTCGATCGGCACCAGCTATGGCGGCATGGTCGCCATGGCGCATGCGGCCCGCTACCCGGACAGCGTCTCGCACCTGGTGCTGGTGGTCACCGCGTCGCATGGCGGCTTCATCCCGCGCGCGCAGCAGATCCTGGCCGAGCGCGGCACGGCGGAGCAGCAGGCGCTCTGCGCCAAGGTCTGGTCGGGCGGCTTCGAGAGCGAGGCCGAATTGAAGCAGTATTACCGCGTCATGGGCCCGCTCTATGCGGCGAGGCACGACCCGGCGCGGGCCGAGGATGGGCTCGCGCGGGCCATCCACAGCCCGGAGGCGTTGAACCGCGCCTTCCGGCCGGACGGCTTCCTGCGCCGCTTCGACCTGCGGCCGGAACTCTCCCGCATCACCGCGCCGACGCTGATCCTGGCCGGCCGCAAGGACTGGATCTGCCCGCCGGAATTCTCGGCCGAAATCCATGCCTTGATCCCCGGCTCGCACCTGATGGTGGTCGAGGAGTCGAGCCACTCCATCCGGGTTGACGCGCCGGACCGGCTATTCGGCGCGATCCTCGATTTCGTGGCAGGATAGCGGTCCATTGGGCAGGAGGCTTCCATGGCCGAGACGATGCTGTTTCCCGGGCTGGTCGAGTGGTCGGGCGAGAATCCAGGTATCTCCCTGAAGACCGACCCGGATGGCCCCTTCACCGCGCTGGCCAGCTTCTTCCGCGTCGTGCTGTCCCCGCACGGCCGCGGCCATGCGCTGGTGCTGCTGGACTCGCCGCAGCAGGCGGACGCGCCGGGCAACATCTGCCTGACCGACAACGAACCGCTGGCACGCTGGCTGATCGCCGAATACGTCTCCCATTTCGCCGCCTGGCGCGGCCTGCCGGGGCTGGCCGGGCTGCGCTTCCAGCCGATCGACAGCGTCACCCCCGAGGGCGATGCGGTCACGTCCTATGCCGAGGTGATCCGCGCCGGCAGCACCACCGTGCGGCTGGGCTGGACTGGGCTGGGTGCGCCCTTCTGCTTCGCCCATCCGCCGGAGCGGTCCTCCACCGGCCGGCATTACATGCCGAGCGTCTTCCTCGGCTGCGAGGCCGCGACGATCGAGATCGACGGCCGCGCCCTGCCCGGCAAGCCGGTGCCGCGGGAGGTCGCGGGGCACCGGATCAGCACGGCGATGCTGGCCTTCTCCGAGACCTGGATCCGCGCCTGACCGGGAGGCCCCGCGGCATGGCCACCGAGATCGAACGCAAATTCCTGGTCACCGGCGAAGGCTGGCGCGCGGCGGCGCTCGCCCCCGGCCTGCGGCTGCGCCAGGGCTACCTGCCGAATGGCGGGGCGCCCACCGCGCCGGTGGTGCGGGTGCGGCTGGCGGGCGAGGACGGCTTCCTCACCATCAAGGGCCCCGGCCTGCTGAGCCGGGCCGAATTCGAATACCCCATCCCTGCGGCGGACGCCGAGGCGATGCTGGCGACGCTCTGCACCCCGCCGGTGCTGGAGAAGTCCCGCACCCGCGTCGCGCATGGCGGCCTGGTCTGGGAGGTGGATGTCTTCGCCGGCCATCTGGCCGGGCTGGTGATGGCGGAGGTCGAATTGGCCTCCGCCGACCAGCCCTTCGCCCGGCCGGACTGGGTCGGCGCCGAGGTCACCGACGATGCGCGCTACCAGAATGCCGTGCTGTCCCGGGCCCTCGCCCCGCCGCACGGGTGATTCCGCGGCAACGCAACGCAATCGTCACATGATCCGCCTGGACGCGGTGACCCTTCCCAGGCAAGCCTCTACCCCTGTGTCTTCAACCGGGATTCGAGGTGCTGGGAGGCAGGCTTGGCGAAACCCCGCGGGGCGGCCTGGGGCCGCAAGCATCTGCGCCAATGCGCCGCCCTGCCGCTGTCGGATGGCGCGGACCAGCCGCTGGTGCTGCTGGTGACCACCCGCGGCACCGGCCGTTGGGTGATACCCAAAGGCTGGGCCGAGCCGGAATTGCCGCCGCATGCCCTGGCCGCCCGGGAAGCCTACGAGGAAGCCGGCATCCTTGGCGTCGCCCTGGAAACCTCGATCGGTGCCTACAGCTACAGCAAGCGCATGCCGAACGGCCGCCGCCAGCTCTGCCAGGTAGATGTCTTCGCCCTGCGTGTCGAGGGCTTCGCTGCGGCCTGGCCGGAACAGGGCCAGCGGCAGACCCGCTGGGCGACGCGGGACGAGGCCGCCTTGCTGGTCGACGAGCCGGAACTGGCCGGGCTGATCCGCGGCCTGCTGCCGGTCGCCGGCACGGCCTGACCCCGGCCTGGGACGTCACCGATCCACCCTTGCAGCGGCGGCGGCCCGGGTCGAACCGCCGCACCTGCCCCCTGGAGTGACCCATGGAATACGCGCGCCGCTTCAAGCTGCTGGTCTGCGCCCCCGCCTTCGACGAGTCCGACCTGGAAGGTGCGCGGCTGCGGGAGATCCTCACCCAGGTCGAGGGCATGGGCTATGCGGTGACCCGCGCCCGCCGCGACGACGATGCCGAGCTGGTGATCCGCACCGACAGCGCGCTGGGCTGCATCATCGTCGACTGGGGCAAGAAGGGGCTGCAGGGCAAGTCGGCGGCGCTGATCAGCCTGGTGCGCAAGCGCGGCCTCGACGTGCCGATCATCCTCCTGGTCCGCCGCCACCGGCTGGAGGACATCCCCGTCCAGGTGCTGGACGATGTCGACGGCTTCGTCTTCCTGGCCGAGGAGACGCCGGAATTCATCGCCAAGACCCTGGTCTCCCGGCTGCGCCAGTATGCCGAGACGCTGAAGACGCCGTTCTTCGGCGCGCTGGTCGACTATGCCGAGCAAGGCAACATGCTGTGGACCTGCCCGGGCCACAACGGCGGCATGTTCTACAGCCGAAGCCCGATCGGCCGCATCTTCGTCGAACACCTGGGCGAGGCGGTGTTCCGCGACGACCTCGACAATTCGGTCCTGCAGCTCGGCGACCTGCTGACGCATGAGGGACCGGCGCTGAAGGCGCAGCAGGAAGCCGCCGAGATCTTCGGCGCCGAGCGCACCTACTTCGTGCTGAACGGCACCAGCACCTCCAACAAGGTGGTGCTCTCCGCCCTGCTGGCGGAGGACGACTTGGTGCTGTTCGACCGCAACAACCACAAGGCGGCGCATCACGGCGCCCTCATCCTCGGCGGCGCGGTGCCGATCTTCGTCGAGACGGCGCGCAACCCGCATGGGCTGATCGGCCCGATGGACCTGGCGGCGCTGGACGAGGACCGGCTGCGCCAGGCGATCCGCGACAACCCGCTGGTGAAGGACAAGGCGGCCTGGCAGCGCCCCCGCCCCTTCCGCTGCGCCGTGGTCGAGCAATGCACCTATGACGGCACGATCTATTCCGCCGAGACGGTGCTGGCGAAGATCGGCCACCTTTGCGACTACATCCTGTTCGACGAGGCCTGGGCCGGCTTCATGAAGTTCCACCCGCTCTACAAGGGGCGGTTCGGCATGGGGCTGGAAAAGCTCGGCCCCGACAGCCCCGGCGTCTTCGTCACCCAGTCCACCCACAAGCAGCTCGCCAGCTTCTCCCAGGCCAGCCAGATCCATGTGCGCGACGCGCATCTCGCTGGCCAGCGGCGGCAGGTGCATCACCGGCGCTTCAACGAGTTCTTCCTGCTGCACGCCTCGACCAGCCCTTTCTACCCGCTCTTCGCCTCGCTCGACGTGGGCGCGCAGATGATGAAGGGCCGGCAGGGCGAGATCCTCTGGGACGACACCATCCGGCTCGGCATCGAGATGCGGAAGAAGATCCGCATGCTGCACCACGAGTTCGAGGAGAAGGAGTCCGACCCGGCGCGCCGCTGGTTCTTCGAGCCCTTCGTGCCGAAGCAGGTGCGGCTGCCCGATGGCAGCACCACACGCTGGGAGGATGCGCCGACCGACCTTCTGGCCAGCGACCCGGCGCATTGGGCGCTGCAGCCGGAGGCCGACTGGCATGGCTTCGGCGAGGTCGCCCCCGGCTGGGCAATGACCGACCCGAACAAGCTGACCCTGCTGACCCCCGGCTTCCACGCCGGCCGCTACGACGAACACGGCATTCCTGCCCCGGTGGTCGCCGAATACCTGCGGCAGAACCGCATCGTGCCGGAGAAGAACGATCTCAACAGCCTGCTGTTCCTGCTGACCCCGGGCAGCGAGAGCAGCAAGGCCGGCACCTTGCTGTCGCACCTCGTCACCTTCAAGAAGCTGCACGACGAGAACGCGCTGCTGGAGGACGTGATCCCCGACTTCGTGGCCAAGCGCCCGGAGCGCTACCGCCGCGCCAGGCTGCGCGACCTCTGCGCCGCCATGCACGCCTTCTACCGGGCCGAGGATGTCAGCCGGCTGCAGGCGGCGCAATTCCGCGCGGAGCATTTCCCCGAGATGGTGATGCCGCCGCACGAGGCGGTGCGCATGCTGGTGCGCAACAAGGTCGACTACGTGCCGCTGGAGGAGGCTGATGGCCGCATCGCGGCGACGCTCTGGCTGGTCTACCCGCCCGGCATCGCCACGGTCATTCCCGGCGAGCGGCTCGGCCAGCGGTCACGGCCGATGATCGCCTACCTCAAGGCCTTCGAGCGCGCCGGCAACGCCTTCCCCGGCTTCGAGAACGAGATCCAGGGCCTCTACCGGGAGAAGGCGGCGGACGGAAGCATCCGCTTCCACACCTATGTCGTGCGGGAGTAGCCGTTCGTCGAACGCAAGGCCGGGCAGGAGATTTTCTCCGGAACCCCTGATCTATCCCCATGGGTCGGCACTCGCCGCGCGGCAGGTGTCAACTCCCCAAGAAGGAACGGTGGGGCTTGGGGAGGGAATATTTCTCCCTCCCCAAGCTTGCTGCCTATTGCACCGGCCCTCAGGCCAGCCCGAGTTCCACGGCCTTGACCTGCATCGCCAGGTATTTCGAGTACATCCGGCACTGCGCGAAGGACCCGCCGGTGAACCACAGGCCAGGCTGCGGCGTGCGCATCCACATGTTGCGCAGCTCCTGCGCGTCATCGAACCCCCAGACCTTGCCGACGCGGGCCGCGACCTCCGGCCCGAACAAGGTGCCGACCAGGTGGTCCTGGCCCTTGTAGCCGGTCGCCAGCACGATCAGCCCGGCTTCCAGTACCCGGCCATCCTTCATGCGTGGGCCGGCGGCGGTGAATTCCTCGATGTCCTGGTACTGCGCCAGGCCGATCGCGCCGCTGGCGACCAGGTCGGAACAGCCGACGTTGAAGTAGTAGCCGCCGCCGCGGGTGCGGTACTTCAGCGGCCAGCCGGTGCCGTCCTCGCCGAAGTCGAGCCGGAAGCCGACCTTCTCCAGCCCCGCCAGCAGCGGCGCGTCGTATTCCCGCGTCTTGTCGGTCAGCAGCTTGTGCGCCCGCTTCATCACCGGCACTGGGAAGGAGGTGTTGATCAGGTCGCGGTCGTCGAGGGTCGGGCCCTTCCCGTAATAGACCCCGTCATAGAGCTGCGCGCTGGGCTCGACATTGACGATCAGCGTCGGGCTGCGCTGGACCATGGTGACCTGCGCGCCGTTGCCGTGCAGGTCCTGGGCGATGTCGTGCGCGCTGGTGCCGGTGCCGAAGACCAGCACGGGCTTGCCGCGCCAGGCGGCGCCGTCCTTGAAGCCGCTGGAATGCACCACCGGGCCGGCGAAGCGGTCGAGCGTCGGGATCTCCGGCAGGTTCGGCGTGCCGCTGACGCTGGTCGCCATGACGATGTGGCGCGGCCGCATGACGCGTTCGCTGCCGTCGGCCAGCCGCAGCCGCGCATCCCAGCAGCCGGCGGCGGCGTCGTAGCTGGCGCCCTCGAACGACGTCCGGGTCCAGAAGTCGATCTCCATCGCCTCGACGTAGAACTCGATCCAATTGGCGATCTTGTCCTTCGGGATGTAGTGCGGCCAGGTCTTCGGAAAGGGCAGGTAGGGGAAGTGGTTGCTGTGCACCTGGTTGTGCAGCTTCAGCCCGCGGTAGCGCAGCCGCCAGTTGTCGCCGATCCGGGCCATGCGGTCGACGACCAGCGCCTCCACCCCGAGCGCACCCAGCGCCGCCGCGGCGGTGACGCCGGCATGGCCGCCGCCGACGATCAGCACCGCCGGGTCGCGGTCGGCATAGCGGGCGGATTCCTGGCGGCGGTCGAGCCAATTGGGGCCCTCGAAGTCGCGCTCGAAGGCCGGCTCCTCGCGCCCGTCGCGGATGGTCGCCTCGTCATGCCCGGCGATGCTCTGCAGCGCGGTCAGCAGGGTCCAGGCCTGGGGCGAGCCATTCGCGGCGTCGGCGCATTGGATGCGCAGCAGCCCGGCGCCTTGGCCCACTTCGGTGCGGAACATCAGGATCGCTTCGATGCACGGCTCCCCGGCGCGCTCCACCAGCCGCGGCGGCCAGCGGTCGGGGTCGACGGCGAAGTCACGCGCGCCGCCGGCGAGCGCCGCCGCCAGCAGGGCCGGCGCCACCGCCTCGCGGCCGCTGGTGGTGGCGATGGTCCAGCGCAGGCCGATGATGTCGCGCCAATGCCCGTCCGGGCGGAACAGCGCGCCGAGCCGCGCCGCGTCACGCGCCTCCAGCGCCGCGGCGAAGCGGGCGAGCCAATCGGCAGTGATGCGGCCGGGATCGAGATCCTGGGTGGCGAGCATGTCTGTGGTCATCGGGCCTGTTGCTTGTCCTGGACGGTCGCCAGACTAACGGCAGCCGGCCGGCGCGGGCAAACCGCTCAGGCCTCGACGCCGAATTGCAGCGCCGCCAGCCGGCCGTAGAGCCCGCCCTCCCGCACCAGCGCCGCATGGGTGCCGGTGGCGACGATCCGCCCCGCTTCCATCACCACGATGCGGTCGGCCCGCCGCACCGTCGCCAGACGGTGTGCCACCACCAGCGTGGTCCGCCCGGCCGAGGCCACGGCCAGCGCCTGCTGCACCGCCTGCTCGCTCTCGGCATCCAGCGCGCTGGTCGCCTCGTCCAGCAGCAGCACCGCCGGATCGCGCAGGATGGCCCGGGCGATCGCCAGGCGCTGCCGCTGGCCGCCCGACAGCATCACCCCCTTGGTGCCGAGGAAGGTGGCGAAGCCCTGCGGCAGGGCATCGAGGAAGCGGTCCGCCGCCGCCGCCTCGGCCGCGGCGCGTATCTCCGCCTGGCTCGCGCCGGGCCGGCCGAAGCGGATATTCTCGGCGGCATCCGCCGAGAAGACGATCGGGTCCTGCGGCACCAGCCCCAGCCGCGCCCGCAGCTCGGCCGGGTCCACTGCGCCGATGTCGACCCCGTCCAGCGTCACCCGCCCGGCCTGCGGGTCGTAGAAGCGCAGCAGCAATTGCAGCACCGTGGTCTTGCCGGCCCCCGACGGCCCGACGAGGGCCACCGTCTCGCCCGGCTCCACCACCAGCGAGAAATCCTCCAGCGCCGGCTGCCCCGGCCGCGTCGGGTATTCGAACCGCACGGCCTCGAAGGCGATCCGGCCGCGCGCCGGGCTCGGCAGCAGCGCCGGGGCCGCCGGTGCGGCGATCGCCGGCCGCACCGCCATCAGGTCGAAGATCCGCTCGGCGGCGCCGGCGGCGCGCTGGATCTCGCCCCAGACCTCGCTGAGGGACGCACCGGAGGAGGCCATCAGGATGGCATAGAGCACGAAGGCCGAGAGCTCGCCCCCGGTCATCCGTCCCGTCACCACGTCCCGCCCGCCGACCCAGAGGCTGAAGGTGACGGCGCCGAAGCCGAGCAGGATCACCATCAGGATCAGCAGCGACCGGCTGGCGATCCGCCGCACCGCGGCGGCGACCGACTCCTCCACCCGCCCGGCGAAGCGCATGCGGTCGATCGGCTCGTGCGTGTAGGCCTGCACGGTGCGCAGGCCGGCCAGCGTCTCCTCCGCCAGGTCGCCCAGATCGGCGATGCGCTCCTGCGCCACCCGCGACAGCCGCTTCTCCCGCCGGCCGAACAGCACCAGCGGCACCACCACCAGCGGCACCACCAGCAGAACGATGCCGGCCAGCTTCGGGCTGGTCACCAGCAGCATGCCGAAGGCGCCGGCCCCGGTCAGGATGTTGCGCAGCCCCATGGAGATGGCGGAGCCGATCAGCGACTGCAGCAGGGTCACGTCGGCGGTCAGGCGGGACAGGATGTCGCCGGTCCGCGCCGTCTCGAACCAGGCCGGCGACAGCCGTAGCACATGGTCGAAGACGTCGCGCCGCAGGTCGCCGGCGACCCGCTCGCCCAGCCAGGAGACCAGCCAGAACCGTCCGCCGGTCGCCACCGCCAGGGCCGCGACCACCCCGAACAGGGCGAGCGCGGTGCCGTCCAGCGCCGTCGCATTGCCGGTGGCGAAGCCCTCGTCCACCAGATGCCGCAGTCCCTGGCCGATGCCGAGCACCAGCCCCGCCGCCAGCAGCAGGGCGATGGCCGCCAGCGCGACCCGGCCGCGATAGGGCCGGAGATAGGGCAGCAACTGGCGCAGCGCGGCAAGCCGGGGGAGCGTACCTGGTGTCTCCGTCGCCACTGCCACGCCGATAGCCCCCGTCCCGCCCGCCGCCACACTGGACCGGCGGCGGTCCGCCCGGCAACCGCCGGTCAGGCGTTGCGGTCGAGGATGAGCTGGTCGAGCTGGATGAAAAGGTCGCCCAGGCTGCGCCGGTTCCCCGCCTGCGAGCCCAGCCCGACCACCACGTAGCGGATCGGCCTGCCGTCGACCGTGCGCTCGACGATGGCGCAGTCATGGCTGCGGGTGTCGTCGCCGTAGCCGATCTTGGAGACGACGAGGTCGGTGGCTCGGCCGTCTTGCGCCAGCGTGCCGCCGATATAGCTGCCGATCCCCTCGGCGCCGGTCATCAGGTCGCGCATCTCCTGGCTGGCGGCCTGGTCGACCAGCAGGTCCTTGGCCAGAAGCGTCATCAGCGTGGCGACCTGCGCCGCGGTCGCGGTGAAATTGCTGCGCTGGCGCTTCTGCGCCGTGGCCCAGCGTGGGCTGAGCGGACGGCCGGCGGCATTGGCCTGCGCCCCGGCGGCGGCGTTCGGCACCCAGTCATGCCCAAGGTAGTCGCCGGACAGCCAGAGGCCGTTCGCCATGTCGGCATCGATCAGCGCCGCCCCGCGCAGCGTCCCGGCGATGAAGGGATAGCCGAGGCCGAGGATGCAGCGACTGGCGGCGGCGTTGTTCGACCAGCGCAGCATGGACCGCAGCCAGTCGCGGTAGCCGCCGCGCGGCGTGCCGAACTCGCCCACGGCGTCGATCTCGGCATCGGTCAGGGCCGGGTCGGCGGCGGTGAAGTCGACGTCGCCATCCGGGGTCACGGCGAAAAGCCGGCCGAGGTTCGGCGGCGTCGCTGGCAGCTTCGGCATGACCTCAGCCAGCGCCGGCTGCCAGGCGCGCAGCAGCGCGGCAAAGACCGGCTTCTCCCAGCCCGGCATGTCGGTTGCGGTGCCGGCATCGATCGCCTCGGCCACATGCTGCCGCACCCGCGCCCGCAGTTCGAAGGCGGCATAGAGGGCGCAGACCTTCAGCAGGCTGCCGGCATAGAGCATCTCGCCATCCGCCAGTCCGGCATAGGGCGGCTGGTCCGGATCGCCGGTCAGGTCGACCAGCCCGGCGCAGAGCACCATGAAGCCTGGCAGGTCCGCCAGCGCCGCCATGCCGGAGGTCAGCGCCGCATCGTTGGTGACGAAGCCGAGCGGCACGGCGGAAGTCGGGAAGGGATCGACGGTCATGGACAGGTCCTCCGCAGCCGCGGCAACGCGGCGGCCGGAGGCTAGGCGCCCGGCGGCACGACGGCGGTCACATCGCCGGGCAGCGGATCCGGCCTGTGCGCCGCGACACGGTGGTTGGCCCCGGCGCGATCCTTGCCTAGCCTTCGCATCCGCACCGTCAGGGAGCCCCATCATGGCCGACGAGATCCCCGTCCTCGACCTCGCCCCGCTGCGGGAGGGCAGGCCCGGCGCGCTGGACGAGCTCGGCGCGCAACTGCGCCGCGCCTTCACCGAGGTGGGCTTCTACTTCGTCCGCAATACCGGCGTGCCGGAGGCCCTGGTGCAGGCCGCCTTCGCGGCCGCCGCGCGCTTCCACGCCCAGCCGCTGGAGGCCAAGCTGGCGCTGCCCTTCGACACCAACAACCAGGGCTACCTGCCCTTCCGCGGCAACACCACGCGGATGAACGCGGTGGACGGCATCAAGCCGCCGAATGCGAACGCGGCGGTGTTCTTCAAGCGCGACCTGCCGGCGGACCACCCGGATGTGCTGGCCGGCCGCCGCTTCCGCGGGGTGAACCGCTGGCCGGCCGACCTGCCGGGTTTCCGCGAGGCGGCGCTCGACTATGCCGCGGCGATGGAGGATCTCGGCCGCCGCCTGGTGCCGGTCTATGCCGCCGCCCTCGGCCTGCCGCATGACTGGTTCGCCGACAAATTCCGCGAGCCGATGTTCACCCTGCGGATGACCCACTACCCGCAGCAGGCGCCGACCGCGCCGGCCGACGAATGGGGCCTGGCGCCGCATGCCGATACCTCCTTCATGACCATCCTGGCGCAGAACAAGGTGCCGGGCCTGTCGATCCGCCTGCCGGACACGCGCTGGATCGACGCGCCGGCGCTGGATGGGCATTTCCTGGTCAATGGCGGGATGATGCTGCGGCGCTGGACCAACCATGTCTTCCTGGCGACGCCCCACCGGGTGACCAACCGGTCCGGCCAGGAACGCTACGCCATCCCCTTCTTCATGGATTGCTCCTACGACGCGGTGATGGCGCCGATCCCGACCTGCGTCACGCCGGACAACCCGCCGCGCTACCCGCCCTTCACCTATCCGGAATTCATGGGCGAGTATTCGGGAGCCAATTACGGCCAGCGCGGCCAGGCAGCGGCCGGGGTGGCGCTGCAGGGCGCCTGATTGCCGCCGGCCATGGGGGGCCGGAGCGCCGGGTGCCAGGCGGCGACCCGGCGCGGATCGCAGGACCGCTCCGAATTCGGAAGAATTTTTATGTTATCGTGACGCGCACCAAACTGTAAGTTTATAATCTACCCAGTTCGACTCCTGGACGGTGAGCGCTGTCCACCCCATCGCCCCAGCCCATCGGATGACTGGCATGCTCGCTCACCTCCTGCCACCGCTTTTCCGCAGGCTTCCGCACCGCGCCCGGCGCGGCGCGGCGCTGTTGGCCGCCGGCCTGGCCATCACGCTGGCCGCCCCTCGGCCCGCCGTGGCCGAGGGTCCGGCGCCGATCCAGATCAAGGTGGTCGGCGGCCTCGCCTCGATCAGCCAGTATGTCCGTTACGAGGCGCCATTCTGGACCGAGCGAGTCCCCGGCCTGACCAATGGCCGGATCAAGGCGGAGGTCGCCCCCTTCGACCGCAGCGGCATCCGTGGCCAGGAAATGCTGCAACTGATGCGGCTCGGCGTGGTGCCCTTCGGCACCGTGCTGCTGGCCCTCGCCTCGGCCGACGAGCCGGAGCTGAACGCCATCGACCTGCCGATGCTCAACCCCGACATCGCCACGCTGCGGCAGACCGTGGCGCTCTGGCGCCCGCGGCTCGAGACCCTGCTGCACGAGCGTTACGGGATCAGGTTGCTGGCGGTTTATACCTACCCGTCCCAGGTTGTGTTCTGCCGCCAGGCCTTCGCCGGCCTCGGCGACCTGGCGGGGCGGCGGGTCAGGGTCTCCTCCGTCGGCCAGGGCGAGCTGATCGAGGCGCTGGACGCCACCCCGGTGGTCACCCCCTTCGCCGAGATCGTCCAGGCGGTGCGTGACGATGTCGTGCAATGCGCCGTCACCGGAACGCTGTCCGGCAACGCCATCGGCCTGCATGAGGTGACGACGCATGTCTCCCGCGTGGCGATCAGCTGGGGCGTGTCCATCTTCGGCGCGAACGAGCGGGCCTGGGCGGCCTTGCCGGAAACGGCGCGCAAAGCGCTGACCGCCGGCCTGGCCACCCTGCAGGAGGATATCTGGCGCGGCGCCGAGCAGGAGACCGAGGACGGCCTGAACTGCAATGCCGGCAAACCGGATTGCGCCGTCGGCACCCGCGGCCGCATGACCATCGTCGAGGATCGGCCACAGGACCGCGCCCGGCGCCAGCAATTGCTCACGGATTCCGTGCTGCCCGCCTGGGTGCAGCGCTGCGGCGGCGAATGCGCCGAGACCTGGAACGGGATCATGGTGCAGGCCCGGGGCATCCAGGCCAAGGCGGACTGACCCATGCAGGCCCGCTGGCTCCGCCTGGCCGTCGCCTTCGCCTGCGGGCTGGTCCTGCTGACGATCGCGGTAGGCACCACCCTGCTTCTGGCCCGGCTGCAGGACACCGCGCGCACCACCGCCGTGCAGCTGGTGCAGCGTGTCGCCCGGGTGGCCGAAGGCACGGTCAACCGCCATTTCCTGTCGGTGGACGGGACGCTGGCGGGGCTGACCCCGGTGCTCGCCCAGATCGCGCGCGACGGCACGGTCGACCGCGGCGCCGCCAGCCGGATGCTGCGCGACCTGAACTTCCAGAATCTCAATTTCCGCGACATCATCATCATCCGCGCCGATGGCCTCCCCTGGGCCAGCGCCCTGGCCGGGTCGCGCAGCCGGCCGCCGCCGATCGATCCCGACCGCCTGGCGGAAGCCCGCCGCAACGGCTCGGCGGTGATCAGCGGCCCGGTGCGCAACACCCTGACCGGCGAATGGACGTTGTTCTTCCTGCGCGGCCTCGCCCTGCCCGGCGGCGAAGCGGCCGTGGTGGCGGCGGAAGTGCCCGTCTCGGTGCTCGCCACCATGCTCGCCCCGGTCGGCGAGGTGCCCGGCCTGCGCATCTCGGTCGAGCGGTCGGACGGCCGGTTGCTGGCCAGCCTGCCGCATGACGAGACGCGGATCGGCCGGCCCTTGAGCCGCAGCGCGACCACCTTGCCGCAGGACGGGACGGCGTCCGAGATCGACGGCCGGCTGGCCCCCGGATCGGTCATCGCCGCGACGCGGCCGCTGCTCTACCGCGACATCCTGGTGGTGGCGAGCCTCGAGACCGGCGCCGCCTATGCCGCCTACGCGCAGGACCGCAGCCGCCTGCTCTTCGTGGCACTCGGCTCCGCCGGCCTGATCGGCGCGCTCGGCCTGGCGCTGAATGCCGCGTTGCGCCAGCGCGAGCGGGTCGAGGCCGAGCGGGCCGCCGCCCGCGGCCTGCTGGAAAGCGCGATCGAGAGCCTGCCCGACGGCTTCGTCATGTTCGACGCCGCGGACCGGCTGGTGATCTGCAACCAGCGCTACCGCGACTTCTATGCGGTCAGCGCGCCCTTCATCGTGCCCGGCGCACGGTTCGAGGACATCATCCGCGAGGGCGCGAAACGCGGCCAGTATCCGCAGGCGGGCGCCGATATCGAGGCCTTCGTCGCCGAGATCAAGGCTTGGCACCGCGGCGACAACCCGAGCATGGAGCGGCTGCTGCCCGATGGCCGCTGGGTGCTGGTGACGGAACGCAGCACGCCGGATGGCGGCACCGTCGGGATCCGCACCGATATCAGCGCGCTCAAGGCCGCCATGGCCGACCTGGCGCAGGCGCGCGACGCGGCGGCGGCGGCGACCGAGGCGAAGTCGCGCTTCCTGGCGCGGATGTCGCACGAGCTGCGCACGCCGCTGAACGGGGTGCTCGGGCTGGCCCAGGTGCTGGCGCGCGACCCGGCGCTGTCCGGCGTGCAGCGGACCCAGGCGGAGACGCTGGAAGCCGCCGGCCGGCACCTGGTCGCGGTCGCCAACGACGTGCTCGACCTGGCGAAGGTGGAGGCCGGGCGGCTGGAGCTGCGCCTCACCCCGGTCGACCTGCCGGCCCTGCTGGGCGACTGCGCGACCCTGGTGCGGCCGGCGGCCGACGGCAAGCGGGTGGAGGTGGTGCTGGAATTCGCCCCCGACCTGCCGCGGACGCTGGAAACCGACCAGACCCGGATGCGCCAGCTGGTGCTCAACCTGCTGTCCAATGCGGTGAAATTCACCCCCGAAGGCGGCCGGGTGGCGCTGGCCGCACGGCCGCTCGGGCCGCCCGACGCCACGGGCCTGTTGCCGCTGCGGCTCGAGGTACGGGATACCGGCCCCGGCGTGCCGGAGGCCGAGCGCCACGCCATCTTCGGCGACTTCGTCCAGCTCGACCACGGCAAGGCGGGCGGCACCGGGCTCGGCCTGGCGATCGCCGCCGGCATCGCCGAGCAGATGGGCGGTCGCATCGGCTGCGAGGCCCATGCCCGCTCGCCGACCGGCCAGGGCGCCACCTTCTGGGTGGAACTGGGGCTGCGCCCGGCGGTCGCCGTCGTCGCGGCCAGGCTGGCACCGGCGATGGCACCGCGGCGGTCGCTGAACGTGCTGGTGGCGGACGACGTCCCGGCCAACCTGGCAGTGGCGCGGGCGCTGCTGGAATCCGCCGGCCACCAAGTGCGATGCGTCGCCGACGGGGCGCTCGCGGTCCGCGCGCTGTGCGAGGCACCCACCGACCGGCCCTTCGATGTGGTGCTGATGGACGTCATGATGCCGAACCTCGACGGCATGGAGGCGACGCGCCAGATCCGCGCCCTGCCCGGCCCGGTCGCCCGGGTGCCGATCCTGGCGGTGACCGCCAGCGCCTTCGCCGAGGATATCGATGCCTGTCGCGAGGCCGGGATGGACGCGCATCTGGCCAAGCCGATCGAGCGCGAGGCGCTGATCGCCGCGCTGGGCCGCCTGACCGGCGAGGCGCCGCCGGCGGCGGAGCCTGCGGCGCGGCCTGAGCCGGAGAGCTTCGCGCGCATCCCGCTGCTGAGCCGTCGGGCCGGCGCGGCGCTGGTGGTGCCGGGGCTGGACCCGGAAGCGGCGCGCAGCCTGGCCGGCGAGTTCCTGCGCGAGATGCGCGAGGCGGCCGAGCAGCTGCGCGGCATCGACGCCGCAATGCCGGACCGCATGGTGCCGGCGGCGCATCGGCTGGCCGGCGCCGCGGCGACGCTCGGTGCGACCCGGCTGGCGACCGCGGCACGGCAGTTCCAGGGCGACGCGCGGCGGCTGCCGCCGGAGACGATGCTACGGCTGCGGCGGGTCCTGCTGGAGATCGCGGCCGAGACGGTGCAGGCCCTCGACGTCCCGCCCGAGGCCACGCCGGATGGTGGGGCCGCGGTGGCGGTGGCCGGCTGAGCCCTGCCCGCGGGCGGGGCAGGCTGCGCACCGACGCGCCAGCGCCGACGCGCTGCTTGAGGACGGGTGGCGCGTCCGGCATGGCATGGCGATTGCTGCCCTCGGGGCCTCGGCCAGCGGAGGCGCCAGATGACCCCATTGCCCGGCGGCATGCCGCCCGCCGACCGCGACCTCGCCGGCTATGGCCGCAACCCGCCCGATCCGCGCTGGCCGGACGGGGCGCGCCTCGCGCTGTCCTTCGTCGTCAACGTGGAGGAGGGCGCCGAGCTGTCGATCGGCAGCGGCGACGAGCGCAACGAGGCGGTGCCGGAGACGAAGCAACTGGTCGAGGGCGCCGCCGATCCCTGCATGGAGACGCATTTCGCCTATGGCTCGCGCGTCGCGTTGTGGCGGGTGCTGGACCTGCTCGAGCGCTTCGGCGTGAAGGCGACGTTTTCCTGCTGCGGCCGCGCCGTCGCGGCGACGCCGGCGCTGGCCGCGGCGCCGGCCGCTTCGGGGCACGAGGTCAGCGCGCATGGCTGGCGCTGGGAGATGCATGCCAACATGCCGGAGGCCACCGAGCGCGCGGTGATCGCGCGCACCGTCGCGGTGCTGGGCGAGGCCGCCGGCACGCGCCCGGTCGGCTGGCACACGAAATCCGCGCCCTCGGTCAACACCCGGCGGCTGCTGCGCGAGGAAGGCGGGTTCCTCTATGATTCGGATGCCTATGACGACGACCTGCCGCGGCTGGTGCAGGTCGGCGGCGCGCCGCACGTGATCCTGCCCTATGCCTTCGACACCAACGACATGCGCTTCGCCCCCGGCCAGGGCTTCGTCCAGGCCGAGGATTTCTCGCGGTACTGCATCGGCGCCTTCGACCAGCTGATGCGGGAGGGCGCGAAGATGATGTCAGTCGGGCTGCACCTGCGCACCATCGGCCGGCCCGGGCGCATCCGTGGCCTGGAGCTGCTGCTGGAACACGTGACGCGCCAGCCCGGCGTCTGGATCGCCCGTCGGGCGGACATCGCGCGGCATTGGCGGGCGCTGTCGGGATTGCCGGCGTGAGCCAGGACAACCCGGTGGCGCGCTGGCTGGAGACGCCGGCGCGGGTGGTCGCCATCATCGGCGGCTGGTGGCTGCTCGGCCTCGCCTTCCTCACATGCGTCGAGATCTTCGGGCGGAAGTTCTTCGCCTTCTCGCTGCTCGGCGTCGACGAGATCGGCGCCTATACGCTGGCGGTCTTCTCGACGCTCAGCTTCGCGCATGCGCTGGTGGCGAAGTCGCATACAAGGGTCGACTTCCTGCTGGGGCACCTGCCGCCCTATCCGCGGGCAGTGCTGAACACGCTGGCCTTCGTGCTGCTGGCGGGCCTGGCGATCTTCGCCGCCTGGCGCGGCTGGGCAGTGCTGGAGGAAAGCCTGCTGTTCCAGGCGCATGCCAATTCGCCGCTGAACACCCCGATGTGGCTGCCGCAATCGGCCTGGCTGGCAGGCCTCGTCGCCTTCGCCATCGCCGCCGGGATGTTCGGCGCGCATGCGCTGCTGCTGCTGCTGACCGACTGGCGCAAAGTGAACCGCTGGTACGGGCCGATGACGCTGGAGGAGGAGGTGGCGACCGAGGCCAGCGCCATCCTCGCCCGCGGCGCCGACAAGGAGATCGTCCGGTGATCGGCGTCGGGGAAGCGGCGATCGGCTTCGGCGTATTGGTGGGGCTGCTGTTCCTCGGCCTGCATGTGGCGACCGCGATGTTCCTGGTCAGCGTGCTCGGCGCCTCGCTGTACCTGTCGCCGGCGCTGGTGGATGCGCTGGGGACGCAGTTGTGGGCCTCGATGGAGGACTACGTCCTGCTGTCGATCCCGCTGTACATCCTGCTGGGTGAGATCCTGGTGCGCAGCGGCAGCACCGACAAGCTGTACCGGAGTCTGGCCGACTGGCTGAACATTTTGCCGGGCGGGCTGCTGCACACCAACATCGCCGCCTCGGCCATCTTCTCCGCCGTCTCCGGGTCCTCCGTCGCCACCGCGGCGACGGTCGCCACCGTGGCGCTGCCGAGCTTCCGCATCCGCAAGTACGACGACCGGCTGGTGCTGGGCTCGATCGCCGCCGGCGCCTCGCTCGGCAACCTGATCCCGCCGGGGATCGCGCTGATCGTCTATGGCGCAATGACCAATACCTCGGTCGGGCAGCTCTACGCCGCCGCCGTCATCCCCGGCATCCTGATGACGGTGCTGTTCATGGCGACCATCGTGCTGATGGCCTGGCTGAAGCCCGGCTGGGTCCGCCAGCACGAGGAGCTGGACCGCTTGGGCCTGCGGCTGCGGCGGCTGGTCGACCTGCTGCCGCCGCTGGTGATCTTCGCCATCATCATGGGCAGCATCTATTCCGGCTGGGCGACGGTGACGGAAAGCGCGGCGCTGGCCTGCGTCGCTGCCTTGCCCATCGCCGCGATGTATGGCCGGCTCAGCATCCGCATGCTGCACGACTGCTTCGTGGCGACGGCCAGCCTGACGGCGATGAGCCTGCTGATCCTCTCCGTCGCCTTCTACCTGAACTTCGTGCTTGGCCTGCTCGGCGTGACCCCGGCGCTGGGCGCCTTCGTCACCAGCCTGGGTGCGACGCAGCTCATGCTGATCCTGGCGCTGACGGTCTTCTATTTGCTGCTCGGCGTGTTCTTCGAGACCCTGCCGATGCTGGTCGGCACCGTGCCGGTGGTCTTCCCGGTGATCGTCGCAGCGGGGATCGACCCGGTCTGGTTCGGCGTCTTCATCGTGCTGATGTGCGAGATCTCGCTGATCAGCCCGCCAGTGGGGATGACGCTCTATGTCATCCAGGCGGTGCGCAAGGAGGGGACGATCGCCCAGGTCTTCGCCGGGACGGTGCCCTTCTTCATCGCCATGGTGGTGATGACCGGTCTGCTGATCGCCTTCCCGGGCATGGCGACCTGGCTGGCGCGGCTAGCCTACGGGTAGCGCGGCGCAGGCATGCGCGGCGATGTCCTTCCGCCGCGCCACCCACACCTTCCCGCCGCGCGCCGCCAGCACGCGAAGGATCCCCTCCACCGCGCGGAACCGCGCCGGCCTGCCGCAGATGCGCAAATGCAGGCCGATATTGAGCAGCTTCGGCGTGCCGCGCTCGCCCTCCTCGATCAGCTGGTCGATCGCCGCCTCGGCGTAATCGACGAACTGCTGCGGCACGACGAAGCCGTTGGGGTGGAAGAATTTCATGTCGTTGCAGTCGAGCGCGTAAGGAACAACCAGCAGCGGCCCGCCGGCGACGTCGCGGTCCCAGTACGGCAGGTCGTCGTCGAAGGCGTTGCTGTCATACAGGTACCCATGCGCAGCCAGCAATTCGCGGGTCCAGGCGCTCGGGCTGCCGCGGCAGAAGAAGCCGACCGGGCGCTCGCCGGTCGCCGCCTCGATCGCCGCGGTGGCGCGCAGCAGCGACGCCTCCTCCTCCTCGCGCGACGTAAAATCGGCATGCGGCCGCCAGACCCAGCCATGATTGGCCGCCTCATGCCCGCGCGCGATGCATTCCCGTGCGAGGTCCGGCGTGCGTTCCACCGCGCGGCCGCACATGAACCAGGTGACCTTCACCCCATGCCGGTCGAAGGCTTCGAGGAAGCGGCCGACCCCGGCCCGCGTGCCGTAGGAGAAGATGCCCTCCTGCCCGAAATCGCGCCGTCCGGGCGGGACGACACTGATCACCTCGCCGATCCGCTCGTTCTCGGCGTCGCCGGCCTCGAGCGCCATCTCGGCGCCCTCCTCGTAGTTGACCACAATGGAGACGGCGAGCTTCGCCCCGCCCGGCCATTCGATGCGTGGCGGGTTCAGGCCATAGCCCATCAGGTCGCGGCGCATCGGTGCTCTCCTGCGTATCGGCATTGATCTTGCAAAGACCCGGCCATCTTCGCCAGCCCCGGGAGACGCCATGTTCCGCCCGCTTGCCCTCGCCGCCAGCCTGCTGCTGGCCGCGGCCCCGGCCCTCGCCCAGCAGGCCCCCGTGCCGCTGCGGGCGGTCGGCCATTTCAGCCAGAACACCAAGCAAATCGAGATCGAGAAGGCCTTCTACGCCGCGCTTCCCGCGCAGACCGGGGTGAATTTCCAGGTCAGCTTCAACCCGATGGACCAGATCGGCCTGCAGGCCGCCGATGCGCTGCGCCACCTGCGGACCAGCGCCTTCGACGTCATGGCGGTGCTGATCGGCCAGGTCGCGCGCGACGAACCCTTCTTCGACGGGCTGGACCTGATCGGCGTCTCGACCAACGTCACCGACCTGGCCAAGGCGGTGGATGCGGGGCGAGACGCCTTCGACAAGCGGTTGCAGGAGCGCTTCAACGCCAAGGTCATGGCCTTGTGGCCCTTCGGCCCGCAATACTTCTTCTGCAACGCGCCGGTGAAGGGCGTGGGCGACCTCAAGGGCCTCAAGGTCCGCAGCTACACGCCGAGCATGACCGCGCTGGTGCAGCATTTCGGCGCCATCCCGGTGACGCTGCAATTCTCGGAAGTCTACCCGGCGCTGCAGCGCGGCCTGGTCACCTGCGGCATCACCTCCGCCGTCTCCGCCTATGCCGGCAATTGGGGCGAGGTGACGACGCATGTCCTGCCGCTTTCGGTCGCCGGCGGCGTGCAGGGGCACTTCATGAGCCTCGCCGCCTGGAAGCGCTTCACCCCTGACCAGCAGGCGGCGCTGGTCAAGGCCTATCAGGGGCTGGAGAAGCAGATGTGGGACTTCGCCCAGGTCAGCGACCAGCAATCCCTCGCCTGCCTCGCCGGCAAGGCTGAGTGCGAGGGGCGCAAATTCGGCGCGGTGATCTCCGCCGTGCCGCCGGAGGACGATGCCAAGGTGCGCGACGCCGTCAGCAGCGTGGTGCTGCCGAGCTTCCGTGACGGCTGCAACCGCATCTGGGCGGAATGCGCCGCGGTCTGGAACCGCACGGTGGGCGCAACACGCGGCTACACCATCCCGTAGTTGGCGTCAGGCGGCGATCTCCATGATCGCCGCCGCCAGCACATCGAGCGCCGCGGCGAAATCGGCCAGGTCCATCGCCTCCTCCGGGTTGTGGCTGCCGTGCTGGTTGCGGATGAACAGCATCGCCGTCGGCACGCCGAGCCCGGCAAAGGTCAGCGCGTCATGCCCGGCGCCGGAGGCCATCTCCAGCACCGGCACGCCGGCCGCCTCGGCGCCCCGCATCAGCGCCGCCCGGATGCGCAGGTCCATCGGCGCCGGCGGCACCGGCAGCGGCGTGCCGTAATCGATCGCCACGCCGCGCTCCGCCCCGATGCGCGCCGCCTGGTCGTGCAGCAGCGCCTCGGCCGCCAGCAGCACCGCCGGATCCTCGCTGCGGATGTCGAGGCTGAAGGTCACCGCGCCGGGGATCTTGGTCGGGCCGTGCATCACCGGGTCGGTCGAGAACTCGCCCATGGTCAATACCAGGTCGCGCCCGCCGGATTCGGCAACCTTCCAGAATTCCTCGAGGCGCTGCGCCAACGCCGTGACCGCCAGAACCGCATCCCGCCGGCCCTGCCGCGGCACCGCGCCGGCATGCGCCCAGGCGCCGGTCGCGGTGCAGGCGCGGTAGCGGAGGCTGCCGCGGATGCCGGTGACCACCGCCGCCGGCAGCCCGGCCTCGACCAGCACCGGCCCCTGCTCGATATGCGGCTCGACGAAGGCGTGGATATAGGCGGGGTCGAGCGAGCTGCGGCCCTGGCGGATGAAGTCCGGGTCGAAGCCTTCCTCCAGCATGTGCTCGGCCAGGGTACGGCCGCTGTCGGTCCGCCGCAGCGTGTCGGGCGCATCCGGCGCCAGCAGTCCGAAGGCGGCGCGGCTGCCAAGATAGAGCATCGGGAACCAGCACATCTCCTCCGCCCGGATGCCGAGGACCACCAGGTCCCGCGGCAGCACCTGCCCCGACTGCCGCAGCCGCGCCGCCAAGGCGAGCCCCATCACCACACCCGCCGCGCCGTCGTAATTGCCGCCATGCGGCACGGCATCGAGATGCGAGCCGATGACGACCGGCGAGGCGCCGCGATCGGCCCCGGCCAGCGTCATCGACAGCGTGCCGACCGGGTCGGTCTCGACCTCGAGCCCGACCTCCTCCGCCGCCGCGCGCAGGATGGCATGCGCCGCCCGCTCGCCCGGGCCGTAGCTGGCGCGGCTGACGCCGGGCGCATCGAGCGAGGCCTCGCGCAGCGCCGCAAAGACCAGCCCCGCCATCCGCACCGCCGCATCGCCGTCCATGTCGCCCCCGTCGCCTTGCCGCCGCCCTTGTGGCGCGGGGTCCGATCGGCTGCAATGCGCCGCAACATCACGACGCACCGGAGAGCCATAGATGCCCGATTTCGACCTCGTCATCCGCCACGGCACCATCGCCACGGCAAGCGACGTGTTTTCCGGCGATGTCGGCATCACCGGCGGCCAGGTGGTGGCGCTCGGCCGCGGGCTCGGCGCCGGCGCGCGGGAGCTCGACGCGACGGGCAAGCTGGTGCTGCCCGGCGGCATCGACAGCCACACCCATATCGAGGAGCCACGCGGCGGCCCGACCGTCAACGCCGATAGTTTCGCCAGCGGCAGCGCCTCGGCCGCGGTCGGCGGCACCACCACCGTCATCGGCTTCGCCCGCCAGGAACGCGGCGGCTCCATCGCGCAAGGCGTGGCGGAGCACATGGCACGCGCGCAGCAGAGCCGCATCGACTACGGCTTCCACATGATCCTGACCGATCCCACGCCGGAGATCCTGGCGGAGGAACTGCCGAAGCTGGTCGCCGAGGGCCACCGCAGCTTCAAGATCTTCCTCACCTACGCCGGCGCCCGCGTCACCGACGGCCAGGCGCTGGAGGTGATGGCCGCGGCACGGCGGCTCGGCGCCCTGGTCTGCATCCATGCCGAGCACCACGAGCTGATCGAGTTCCATACCAGGGCGCTGCTGGCCGCCGGCTTCACGCGGCCGAAGCACCATGCCTGGGCCAAGCCGATGGTGGTGGAGCGCGAATGCGTCCATCGCGTCTGCGCCATGGCCGAGGCGCTCGATGTCCCCATCCAGGTCTTCCATGTCAGCGGCGGCGAAAGCGCCGAGGAGATCGAGCGGGCGCAGCAGCGTGGCCTGAAGGTCTGGGGCGAGACCTGCACGCAATACCTGGTGCTGACCGCGGACGATCTCGACCGGCCGGGCTTCGAGGGCGCGAAGTATGTCTGCAGCCCGGCGCCGCGGTCGCGCGCCGACCAGGCGGCTCTGTGGGAGATGATCCGCCGCGGCGTCATCGGCAACGTCACCTCGGACCATGCGCCCTCGCGCTACGAGGGGCCGGACGGCAAGACAGCGGTCGGACTCGACGCGCCCTTCACCCAGATCCCCAACGGCGTGCCGGGACTGGCGGTGCGGATGCCGATCCTGTTCTCGGAAGGCGTGGCCAAGGGCCGCATCGACCTGCCGACCTTCGTCGCCATCACCGCGACCAATGCGGCGAAGCTGTTCGGCCTGCATCCGCGCAAGGGCAGCATCGCGCTCGGGTGCGACGCCGACATCGCGATCTGGGACCCGGCGAAGCGGGTGACCATCACCCAGGCGCTGGTGCAGGACGCCAACGACCACACGCCCTATGAGGGCTTCGAGGTCACCGGCTGGCCGGAAACCACGCTGGTACGCGGCATCGCCGTGGTGCAGGACGGCCGCGTGGTGGGTGCAGCCGGCCATGGCCGGTTCCTGCCGCGCGGCCCTTACGACCTGATCAAGCCGCGCGGCGTCTTTCCCGGCTATTTCAACCCGGTCGATGGCGTCGCCGTCTAGCCTGTCGTTTTCCGCGCGGATTCACGCCGTCAGGCGATGCCGCCCCGCGGCGATCTGCGCTAGATCGACGCCATCCGCCGCAGCCCGACCAGCCGGTCGCACAACACCAGCACCAGCACCGTCAGCCCGATCAACCCGGTGCTGACGGCGGCCAAGGTCGGGTCGGGGCTGATCTCCAGGTAGTTCAGCAGCTGGATCGGCAGCGTCTTGGTGCGCACGTCGACCAGGAACATCGACACCGGGTAGTTGTCGAAGCTGGCGATGAAAGCGAACAGCGCGCCGGACACGAAGCCCGGCAGGATGTTCGGCACCAGCACCCGCCACAGCGCGACCGGGTAGCTGCATCCCAGCGTCCTCGCCGCATCCACCATGGCGAAGTCGAACAGCGACAGGCTCGCCAGCACCGTGCGCATCACGAAGGGCATGGTGATGACCACATGCGCCAGCAGCAGCGACCACCAGGCGTCGCGCAGCCCCACCTCCCGCATCGCCTGCAGCAGGGCGATGCCGAGCACCAGGCCCGGCAGCATGAGTGGGGAGACCATGAAGGTGGTGATCGCCCCCGCCCCCGGCACCGCGCCGCGCACCAAGGCGATGGCGCAGAGCGTGCCCAGCAGCAGCGAGACCGCGGTCGCCAGGGCGGCAATCCGTGCCGAGAGCCAGAGCGCGCCGAGCAGCCCGTCCACGCTGCGGATCTTGGCATACCACTGTAGGGAAAAGCCTTCCGGCGGGAAGCGGAAGACCGTCGATTCGGTGAAGGAGACCGGGATGACGACGACGATCGGCAGCAGCAGGAACAGGATGACCGCGACCAGCGCGGTCCAGGCCAGCCCGATGCCAAGGCGTTCCATCAGCGCCCGCCCCCCAGCCGGCGTTGCAGCACCGAGGCGCCGACCACCACCGCGGCGGCAACCGCCAGCAGCACGGCGGCCATCGCCGCGCCCAATTGCCAGTCGCGCAGGTTGAGGAAGGCCTTCGCCATGACCATCGACATCGTCATGTAGCGGTCGCCCATCAGCAGGGATGGCGTGACATAGGCGGCGACCGCCAGCGAGAAAACCAGCGAGACGCCGGCCACCACCCCCGGCAGCGACAGCGGCAGCGTCACCCGGGTGAAGCGGAACCAGGGCGAGGCGCCGAGCGTCGCCGCCGCATCCGGCAGCCGCGGGTCCATCATCCGCACGACGGAGAAGATCGGCAGCACCATGAAGGGCAGGAAGACGTTGATCATGCCGGCATAGAGCGCGCCCTCGGTGAAGATCATCCGCACCGGCCGTTCGATCAGGCCGAGGTTCAGCATGGCCCAGTTCAGGATGCCGTCGCGCCGCAGCACGATCCCCCAGCCGAAGGACTTGACGATGATCGAGACGGTGAGCGGCAGGAAGACCAGCGCGAACAGCACCACCTGCGCCGTGCCGCGGGCGCGCGCCAGCGCGAAGGCGGCCGGGTAGCCCAGCAGCAGCGCGCCGAACGTCGTCACCAGGCCGAGTTGCAAGGAGGCGAGGATGACGCCGCGATAGTAGTCGTCCCCCAGCACGCGCCAGTAGCCGGCCAGGGTGAATCCCTCCGCCCCGCGGACCGAGGACCAGAGCAGCAGCCCGAGCGGCAGCAGGAAGACCACGCCGAGGAAGACGACGCCCGGCAGGGCCAGCAGCGCCAGCGGGTCGATGCGGCGCGCACTCATGACGCGGGGAAGACCATGGCATCGGCGGCGCGGAAGCCGAGCGTCACCGCGCTCCCCGGCCCGACACCCTCCGGCAGCCGCGGCAATTCCACCATGCCGCGGTCGCCCTCATCGGCCAGGCCGAGGTGCAGCTGCGTGCGGGAGCCGAGGAAGGAGATCTCCCGCACCCGTGCCTCCAGCGTGTTCTCGCCGTGGCCCAGGGTCACCGCCTCCGGCCGCACCGCCACCACCACGGCGCTACCCGGCGCGAAATGGCCGGACGCGCGCACCGCGCCGAGCGCGGTCCGCACCTCGACCGCCCCGGCCGAGGCCGCGGTCACCCGCCCGGCCAGCCGCGTCGACTGGCCGACGAAGTCCAGCACGTACAAGGTCTCCGGCCGGGAATAGAGCGTCGCCGGATCGGCAAGCTGCTCGATCCGCCCGGCATTCATCACCGCGATGCGGTCGGAGACGACCAGCGCCTCCTCCTGGTCGTGCGTCACGAAGATCGCGGTGATGCCGACCTCGCGCAGCAGGTGCTTGAGCTCGACCTGCATGATCTCCCGCAGCTTGCGGTCGAGCGCGCTGAACGGCTCGTCCAGCAGCAGCAGGGACGGCCGCACCACCAGCGCCCGCGCCACGGCGACGCGCTGCTGCTGGCCGCCGGACAGCGCCGTCACCGGCTTGGCCGCATGCTCCGTCATCCGCACCAGCGCCAGCGCCTCGGCCACCCGCGGCGCCGCCTCGGCGCGGCCCACGCCCTGCGCGCGCAGCCCGAAGCCGATATTCTCGGCGACCGTCAGATGGGGGAACAGCGCATAGTTCTGGAACACCACGCCAACGTTGCGCTTATGCGCCGGCAGCCGGGTGATCTCCGTCCCCGCCACGCTGATGCGCCCGGCATCCGGTTGCAGCAGCCCGGCGACGCAGCGCAGCAGCGTGGTCTTGCCGCAGCCCGAAGGCCCGAGCAGGGAGACGAATTCCCCCTGCGCCACCGCGATCGAGAGGTCGTCCAGCACCACCGCGGCGCCGAAGCGCCGGGTGACGCCGGCGACGGTCAGGTGGCCCCGCATCAACGCGCGCTGATCTCCCGCTCGAACCGCTCGATCCAGCGGTTGCGGTTGTCGGCGAAATACTCCCAGTCCAGCACCACCAGCTCGGGCAGGTTCAGCCCGGCCGGGGCCACGGCCTTGGTGTTGGTCGGCTTGGAATAGAAGGTGCCGGCGATCAGCGCCTGGGTCTCGGGGTCCAGCAGCTCGTTGATGAATTTCTCGCCCAGGGCCTGGTTCGGCCCGCCCTTCACCAGCGCGACGCCGGCCGGCATGGCGACCGTGCCCTCCTTCGGGAAGGCCAGGTCGACCGGGGCCTTCTGGCTCTTGCGGAACAGCGTGGTGCGGCTGTCGGGCGACAAATACAGGTCCACCTCGCCGCTCTCGTGCAGCTGCTGCGCCTGCGGCGGGTTGGTGGTGATCTGCAGGATGTTCGGCTTCAGCTCGCGCAGCTTGCCGAAGCCCTCGTCGGCCAGCTTCAGGCATTCCGCCATGGGCTTGCCGGTGGCCAGGCTGGTCGCCGCCAGCAGCGGCACCACCGCCTGGGTGATGCGCATCGAGATCAGGATGACCTTGTCGCGGTACTTCCGGTCCCAGACCTCGGCATAGCTGGTGGGCGCAGGCTTCACGTTCTGCGTCTGGTAGCTGATCGAGGCGGCGGGGAAGCACCAATTTGCTCACATGGCGTCGCGCGGCCGGGCTTCCGGCTGCAGGTCGGCCATGTTGGGAATGGCCTTGCCACGCAGCGGCTCCAGCACGCCCTCGCGTTCGCCGAGGATGAGGACGGGATCGTCCATCATCGTCACCGTCATGGTGGGGCGGGCGCGGTTGCTGCGGATCTTCTCGAGGTTGATGAGGCTGTTGGTGCCCTCGAACAGGATCTTGAAGCCGTGCTTCTTCTCGATGCGCGGGAACAGGATGTCGGTCAGACCGGGCGAGGCCGGGCCGCCGACGAAGATCTCCGGCGTCTGGGCGCGCAGGATGGCGGGCGTGGCGAGCAGGGTGGCGCCGCCCAGCAGGGCGCGCCGTGTCGGGCGGATCAGCATTGCTTCGTCTCCGTGTGAAGGCTCCGTCATGGGCTGTCCAGCAAGCCGCGTGCCTCGGCGACGCGGCGCAGGGCACCGCACCGGAAGGCGCTGCGCTGCCCAGCATCGCGCCGCCGCTGCCTACCCGTTGCGCAAGATCAGCGGCCCTTGAACACCGGCGGCCGCTTTTCCCGGAAGGCCTTGCCACCTTCCTGGAAATCCTCCGACTCGCGGATCGCCGAGAGGCGCTGGTGCTGCAAGGCCCATTGCTCGGAGGGGCCGCGCGGCAGGATGTCGTCCAGCACCATGCGCTTGATGCCGCCCAGCACCATCGGCGCATAGCCGGCCATCTCCTTGCCCCACTCGATGGCACGGGCCAGCGCCTCGCCCTCCGGCACCACCTCGTTCACCAGGCCGACGCGCTCCGACCGCTCGGCGTCGAAGACACGGCAGAGCAGCATCAGCTCCATGGCGATCTTGTGCGGGATGCGGGACGGTAGGGCGGCGATCATCCCGCCCGTGAGGCCGATCTTGGCCTCGGGGTAGTACAGCTTCGCCTTGGCGCCGCAGATCGCCAGGTCGGCCATCATGGCGAGGACCAGCGCGCCGCCGATGCACCAGCCCTCCAGCGCCGCGATCAGCGGCTTGTCGGTCTGCCAGCCCACATTGGGCACGGCGCGCCAGAGCTCCGGCGGCTCGGTGACGTCGGCGCCGAAGGAGAAGGCCTTGGTGCCCATCGCGGTCAGCACGGCGCATTTCTGTTCGGATGCGGCGAAGGCGGTCATCGCCGCCTGGATCTCCTCCGCCATCCGCTTCGAGATGGCATTGCCCTTGTCCGGCCGGTTCAGCGCGACCACCGTGACAGGGCCGTCCTGCCAGACCTTGATATGCTCGTAGCTCATTCGACGCGGGCTCCCGTCTTGCGCACGGCCTCGGCGAAGATCGCGCGATCCTGCACTATGCGGCCGGCGAAGGCCGCGCCGGTCTCGAATTGCGGCCGCAGGCCGACCGGCGCCATGGCACGCGCCACTTCCGGCATCGCCAGCACCTGGCGCAGCGCCGCGGCCAGCCGGGCGACGATCTCGGGCGGCAGGCCGGCCGGGCCGGCCAGGCCGAAGAAGGACAGGCCGCCGGCGCCGTACATGCCGAGTTCGCGCAAGGTCGGCAGGTCGGGCAGTTCCGGGCTGCGGGTCTCGCCGGTGGTGGCCAGGCCGATCAGCCGGCCGTCCTTGATCGCCGGGATGGCGATCGGGTCGAATTGCAGTTCGACGTCGCCCGCCATCACCGCGGTCAGCGCCGGGGCCGAGCCGCGATAGGGCACGTGTTCCAGCCGGATGCCGACGGCGCTGGCAAAGATCTCGCCGGTCATCTGGGTGATAGTGCCGTTGCCGGCGCTGCTGAAGCGCAGCCTGCCGGGATTGGCCCTGGCATAGGCGACCAGTTCCTGGATCGTCCGCACCGGGACGGAAGGATGCATCGCCACCGCGCCGTCCGAGATGCCGAGCAGGCTGATCGGGGTGAAATCCTGCGCCGGGTCGTAGGGCAGCCGCATCATGTGCGGGCTGATGGTCATGATCGCGGTCGGGAAGACCAGCAGCGTATAGCCATCGGGCCTGGCCTGGGCGACTGCCGCGGCGCCGATCGACCCGCCGGCGCCGCCGCGGTTCTCGATCAGCACGTTCTGCCCCAGCAGCGCCGAGAGCGGCTGCTGGATGGGGCGGGAGACGTTGTCGGTGCTGCCGCCCGGCGGGTAGGGGACGATCAGGGTGACCGGCCGCTGTGGCCATGCGCCCTGCGCCCGGGCGATGGCCGGCGCTGCCAGCGCGCCCAGCAGCACGCGCCGCGGGATCATCGCAGCACCGCCCGCGCATCGACCGCGATGCAGCCCGCGCCCGCGGCGCGCAGCAGGATCGGATTGAGGTCCATCTCCACCAGCCCTTCCCCGAGATCGGCCGCCAGCCAGGACAGCCGCACCAGCGCATCCACCGCCGCAGCCACGTCCAGCGCCGGCCGGCCGCGCACGCCTTCCAGCACCGGCCACAAGGCCAGGCCCTGCAGCATCGCCCGCGCATCGTCAGGCCGCAGCGGCGCGGGCGCGAGTCGCACGTCGCGCAGCACCTCCACCAGCACGCCGCCGGTGCCGGCGAGGACGAAGGCGCCGAGGCCGGGTTCGTGCCGCGCGCCCAGGATCAGTTCCGCCTCGCCCCGCGCCATCTCCTGCACCAGCACGCCCTCCAGCGGCACCGGCAGGGCCAGCAGCGACCCATGCGCGGCGCGCACCGCCGTGGCGTCGCGCAGGTTCAGCGTCACCAGGCCAAGGTCGCTCTTGTGCACCACGGCGCGGCTGACGCCCTTCAGCACCACGGGGAAGCCGATCGCCTCGGCCGCCGCCACCGCTTCCGCTTCGGTGGCGGCGAAGGCCTCCCGCGTCACCGGGATGCCATAGGCCGCGGCGAGGCGCTTCGCCTCCGCCTCCAGCAGCGCGCCGGTGGGCAGCGCCTCCGGCAGCGCCATCCCGGCCGGGCGTGCGGGCGCCGGCCGCCCGACGCGGTCGCGGCCCGCGGCCTCCGCCTCCAGCGCCCGCAGCACCGCCAGCGCCTGGGCGACATGGTCGAAATAGGGGAAGTCGGCGGCGCGCATCGCCGCCCGCGCCGGATCGCCCACCTCGCCCGCCATCATCACGTACAGCAAGGGCCGGCTGCCCTCGCGCGCCAAGGGCGGCAGCATCGCGGCACGCTTCGCCATGGCCGGCTGCGTCGTCATCGGCACCAGAATGGCGCCGGTGTCGGGGTCGGCCATGAAGGCACGCAGGCACCCGGCCAGCGCAGCCTCGCTGGTATTGTCGTGGAAGCTGCCGGTATCGAGCGGCAAATGCACATGGCTCGCCGGCATCCAGCGCGCCATCTCCGCCCGGGTCGCGTCCGACATGGCGGCGGTGCGCAGGCCATGGGCCGCAAGCATGTCGGTCGTCGTCACCGTGCTGCCGCCGGAGGAGGCGACCACCGCCACTCCCAGCCCGGCCCGCGGCAGCCCGCCCAGCCGGTCCAGCACGTCGGCCGCCAGCACCATCGCCGCCGGATCGTCGAGCAGCACCGCGCCCGCATCGCGGCAGAGCGCGGCGAAGGCGGCGTGGCTGCCGGCCAGGCTCGCGGTATGGCTGCGCGCCGCCTGCGCCCCCGCCTCGCTCCGCCCCGCCTTGACGCAGAGCACCGGCTTCCCCGCGGCCCGCGCCCGGCGCAGCAGCGGGGCGAAGCGCGCCGGGTCCTTCAGCCCCTCGACATAGAGGGCGATCACCCGAGTCGCCGGGTCCTCGATCAGGTAGGCGAGGAAGTCGCAAAGCTCCAGGTCCGCCTGGTTGCCGACCGAGACGCAGCGGCTGAACCCCGCCCCGTGCCGGTGCCCCAAGGACACCAGCGCGCCCATCAGCGCGCCGGACTGGCTGACCATGCCGATCCCGCCCGGCTTCAGCCGCTCGACCTCCAGCGCCAGCGACGACGACAGCATCGCCGCATCGGTGACATTGAACAGGCCGAGGCAATTCGGCCCGACCAGCCGCATCCCCGCCGCCCGCGCCACCGCCACGACCTGCGCCTCCAGCGCCGCGCCGGCTTCCCCCGCATCGGCCAGCTTGCCGGTGATGACGACGCAGGCGCCGACCCCGGCCGCGGCGCAGGCCTCAATCTCCCGCAGCAGCGCCGCGGCCGGCACCGCCAGCACCGCGACATCCACCGGCCCGGGCGCCGCGCCGATGCCGGGATAGGCGGGCAGGCCGCGGATCGTCGCGCGCACCGGGTTGATCGGCAGCAGCCGGCCGGGGAAACCATGCTTGATCAGGTAGTGGATCACCCGCCCACCGAATTTCCCGGCATCGTCCGAGGCGCCGATGACGGCGACCGAACGCGGGTTCACGATCTGCGCAAGCGGAATCCGGTCCGGCGGCGTCTCTGGCATGGCTTTGGTCGTTCCCTCGGCGGCAAGCTTGGCACGCGGCGCCGGCCGCCGCCCAGCCCCGGCGGTATTTTCCGCGCCGGCGCTTCATTTTCCCGCGCCTGCCCCCTGATCTACGGCAGCGAACGGTGATATTGCAGTCGCATGTCGGAAATCGCCCACCTGCCCCGCCGTGCCCCCCGCCCGATCCCCGACCCGCACGGGGCCGAACCCCTGCCCGCGCATGGCCGCATCTACGACAGCGTGCTGGACATCGTCGGCTCCACCCCGCTGGTCCGCCTGCAGCGGCTGAAGGCGGCCGATGGCTTCGCGGCCGACCTCGCCATCAAGCTGGAATTCTTCAACCCGCTGGGGTCGGTGAAGGACCGCATCGGCCTGGCCATGGTCGAGGCCGCCGAGCGCGAGGGCCTCATCGCCCCCGGTCGCTCGACACTGGTCGAGCCCACCTCGGGCAATACCGGCATCGCGCTGGCCTTCGTCGCTGCGGCCAAGGGCTACCGGCTGATCGTCGTCATGCCCGACGGCGCCAGCATCGAACGCCGCAAGATGATCCGCCTGATGGGCGGCGAGGTGGAGCTGACCCCCGCCCGCCGCGGCATGGCCGGCGCGATCGGCCGGGCCGAGGCGATCGTCGCCGCAACCCCCGATGCCTGGATGCCGAAGCAGTTCGACAACCCCGCCAACCCCGACATCCACGCCGCCACCACGGCCGAGGAGATCTGGGCCGATACCGCCGGCCAGGTCGATGTGGTCATCGGCGGCCTCGGCACCGGCGGGACCCTGACCGGCATCGCCCGGGCGCTCAAGCCGCGCAAGCCGGGGCTGCGGATCATCGGCGTGGAGCCGGCCGAATCCGCCGTGCTGTCGGGCGACGAGCCCGGTCCGCACGGCATCCAGGGCATCGGCGCGGGCTTCAAGCCGGCGGTGCTCGACCTCGGGGCGATCGACACCATCATGCGCGTCGGCGAGCGGGAGGCGATCGCCGCCGCCCGCCGCTGTGCCCAGGTGGAAGGCCTGCCGGTCGGCATCTCCTCCGGCGCCATGCTGCATGCCGCGCTGCAGGTGGCGTGCGAGATGCCGGGGGGGCTGGTCGTCGGGATCGCGCCGTCCTTCGCGGAACGCTATCTCTCCACCGAGCTTTTTGCCGGGTTGTAGGAAGCCGGGGCCGGGGGACGGTCAACCTCCGTGCCCCATCCATTATCGTGACTCCAGAAGGATCGCAGCCATGCCGCATGATGGGCACCATAGCCACGACGTCCCGCCCGACGGCTGGAAGACCTCGGGCGTCAAGGTCATCCCGGGCGACAGCCTGGACGCCAACACGGCGCAGACTCCGGGGATGAACCGCGCCGCCGCCATCAACGCCGCCCGCGTCGGCGCGCAGAAGATCTGGGCCGGCACCGTGCATATCCACCCCGATGCCAAGACCGGCGCCCACCACCACGGCGCGCTGGAAAGCGTGATCTACATCGTCTCCGGCCGCGCCCGCATGCGCTGGGGCGAGCGGCTGGAATTCACCGCCGAGGCCGGCCCGGGCGACTTCATCTTCATCCCGCCCTATGTCCCGCACCAGGAGATCAACGCGAGCACGGACGAGACGCTGTCCTGCGTCCTGGTCCGCTCGGACAACGAGGCGGTGGTGGTGAACCTCGACATCGAGCCGGTGGAGAAGCCGGAGCACGTCCTCTGGATCGACCCGATCCACAAACATGGCGGCGTCTGAGCCGGGGTTATTGAAGCGGCAAAACCCGGCAATTCCGCCCGACTCGCCTCAAGGTCCTTGAGGCCGCAACGGCCCCATCCGGCGCGAGGCCAGATCGAACCTGGCCTTGCGCCGGCGCCGCTTTTGCAATTCCGGATTTGAGGATTTGAAGCGGCGTCGGCAAGCCAAGCCGGGCAAGGCGCTGCCGTTGACAATATTCCTATCGCACGCTGGGCGCCGAAATACAAGCGGCGCGCCTCAGTCCACCCGGGCCCCGGCCAGCGCCACCACCCCCGGCCAGCGCGGCACGTCCTCGGCCAGGCGGGCCGCCAGCACCGCCGGCGCCCCGCCCACCGGCTCGAAGCCCTGCGCCGCAAGCTGCGCCACGACCTCCGGCAGCGCCAGGATCCGCGCCACCTCGGCATTCAGCCGCCGCAGCACCGCGGGGTCGGTCCCGGCTGGTGCCAGCAGCCCTTGCCAGGAGGTGACCTCGAAGCCGGGGAAGCCGCTCTCGGCCAGGGTCGGCACCGCGGGCAGCGCCGGCGACCGGGCGGCGGTGGTCACCGCGATCGCCCGCAGCCGCCCGGCCCGGACATGCTCGGTCGCCGCCGGCAGGGTCAGGCTGACCGCGTCGATATGCCCGGCGATCAGGTCGGCCATCGCCGGCCCGCCGCCGCGATAGGGCACATGGGTCCATTCCACCCCGGCGCGGGACCGCAGCAGCGCCGCGGCCAGGTGGCCGATGCTGCCGTTGCCCGGCGAGCCCAGGGTCAAGCTCCGCCGCCGCGCGAGGTCCAGGAATTCCGCCAGGCTGGCGACCCCGCGCCCGTCCCGCACCACCAGAAGTTGCGCCGTCCGCACCGTCTGGATGACAGGGGCGAAGTCGCGGATCGGGTCGTAGTCCACTCGCGGGAAGATCGCCGGGTTGATCGCCAGGCTGTCCCAGCCGACCAGCAGCGTGTTGCCGTCCGGCCGGGCCCGGGCGACGAGCTCGAAGGCGATGTTGCCGCCGGCCCCGGCATGGTTCTCCACCACCACCGGCTGGCCCAGCGCGTCGCCGAGGTGCCGGCCGATCAGCCGGGCCAGCGGGTCGACGCTGCCGCCGGGGGAGACCGGGACGACGAAGCGGATCGGCCGGTCGGGCCAGGGCTGGGCGCGGGCCGGGCTGGCCAGGGCGACCGCGGCGGCGAGCAGACCCCGGCGGGGAAGGCCGGGGAGGCGGTAGCCTCTATTTCTCTGGGTCGAGACCTGCCGCGCGGCAGGCCTCGACCCAGAGATAGGAAGGGTGGGGCCTGGGGAGGGTATACGTTTCCCTCCCCAAGCTTGCTTGCCCGCCCCGCCCTCAGACATGGCCATGCAGCGCGAAGATGGCAGCCGCGGTGACTTCTTCCGAGGGCGGCGCCTCGGCCGGGCCAAGCGTCACCATGGCGGCGAGGCCCGCTGCCAGGGCCAGCAGCAGCCCTGCCTCGGCCGGCAGGGCAGCGGGAAGGGCCAGGGCGGCATCGAGCGCAAGCATGTCACATGGTCTCCGTCAGCGGGCCCGGCCCGCCGGCGGATAATCCACGCCCGAAATACGCAGGTCAATGGATTTAACGACGATCCGAAGCGATTATGCCGGATCCCCCGCTTCCGCTGCGCCCATCGCCGCCAGGATGGCATTCACCATCGGCTTCATGTGGAAGCTGTCCTCCGGCATCACCGAGACGACGCCGCCGGCGGCCTCCAGCGCCTGGCCGACCAGCGGCCCGACCGCGGCGATCCGGGTGCGGCCGAGTGCCGCGCGCAGCCGCTCCGCCCCGGCCAGCGCGGCCAGGCGCTTGACCTGCGGGGTGGAGGTGAAGACCGCCAGGTCGATCCGCCCGGCCTCCAGCTCCGCCAGCATGGCCTCGACCCGGGCGTCGTCCTCCTTGGTGGCATAGGCGTAGGGCAGGATGGCGTCCGGGGTGGCGCCGGCGCGGGCCAGGAAATCCAGCAGCGCGTCGTTCGGGTTGTCCGGATAGAGTTGCACCGCGACCCGCCGGCCGGTGAGGTCCTGCGCCGAGAGGGTGGCGATGACGCCGGCCGTGGTCGGCTCCGCGGCCGAGATGTCGGCCGAGAGGCCGATCGCGCGCAGCCTGGCCTGCGGCTTCGGGCCGCGGACGATCCGCCGCACGCCGGCGAGTGCTGCGCGGAATTCGGCCTCGATCCCGCCCCGCTGCGCCACGCCGAGCAGACGGGACAGCCCCTCCCCGGTCAGCAGGATCAGGTCGTCGGGCGGGGTGGCGATGAAGCGGCGCAGCCAGGCCTCGATGGGGGCCGGGTCGGCGGCGTCGACGATGGCGACCAGCGGGCAGCGCAGCGCCACCGCGCCGTGGCGTTCCAGCATCCTCGCCAGGACTTCCAGTTCCCGCGTCTCCGGCACCATCACGCGCCGGCCGGCCAGGGTCTCGCTCATGCCGCTTTCCTTCTGGTGCTGGGGCCGGCCCGCCGCTTCGGCAGGGGGACCGGGTTGCCCTGGCGGAACACCACGGTGGTGCCGGGGTCCATGACGGTCCAGGCCTCGTCGCGGGTCAGCGGCCGGGTGGCGACCACGGTGACCACGTCGTCGGGGGTGGTCTCCTGCTCGAAATCCGCCACCAGGTCGGCATCGACCAGGGTCGCCGGGCCGAAGGGCGCGCGGCGGGTCAGCCAGGCCAGCCTGGTGGAGCAATGGCAGAACAGGCTGCGGCCGTCCGACAGCAGCATGTTGAAGACGCCGGTCGCCGCGAGCCGCCGGGCCAGTTCCTCGACCGCCGCGGCCAGGTCGCGGTCCGACGGCGCGACGGGGAAGCGGGTGCGCAGCGCGTCGAGCAGCCAGCAGAAGGCATGTTCGGAATCCGTGCTGCCGATGGGGGCGAAGGCGCCGAGCCGCCAGCGCTTCACCCCCTTGAGCTGGCCGTTATGGGCGAAGGTCCAGGGCCGGCCCCAGAGCTCGCGCTGGAAGGGATGGGTGTTCTCGAGCGCGATGCGGCCGCGGTTGGCGCGGCGGATATGGCTGATGACGATGCGGGACTTGATGGGGTGGGTGCGGACGAAGCGGGCGACCTCGGATTGGGCGGAAGGGCGCGGGTCGTGGAAGGACCGGCAGCCCTTGTCCTCGTAGAAGGCGATGCCCCAGCCATCGGCATGCGGCCCGGTCTCGCCGCCGCGGCGCATCAATCCGGAGAAGCTGAAGACGATGTCGGTGGGGACATTGGCGCTCATGCCGAGGAGTTCGCACATGGCGGGAAGGTAGGGCCGGGGCGGGCGGGGTGGAAGCGGGGCGGCACGACCGCGTGGCCGGCTTGCGCCTTTCCGCTCCGGCTGCGCTAGCTTCCGGGGATGACGCAAGCGGCCCCCTTCGGCAGGACGTTCGGACGACGCGGCGCGCTGGCCCTGCCGGCGCTGCTGGCCGGCCCGGCCCGCGCCGCCCCCCTGCTGCGCATCGGCTCGAAGAACTTCACCGAACAGCTCGTCGTCGCCGAGCTCTTCGCCCAGGGGCTGGAGAAGGCCGGCGCCCGCGTCGAGCGCCGGGTCAACCTCGGCGGCACCGCCATCGCCCAGGCCGCGCTGCTGGCCGGCGAGATCGACCTCTACCCCGAATATACCGGCACCGGGCTCGGCGTGGTGCTGAAGCAGCCGCCCGTCGGCACCGCCGAGGAGGTGCTGGCCAAGGTCCGCGCCGGCTACCAGGCGCAGTTCGACCTCACCTGGCTCGATCCTTCGGGCATCGACAACGGCAATGCCCTGCTGCTGCTGCCGCGGACGGCGCAGCGGCTCGGCCTCGTGACCCTCTCGGACCTCGCCCGCGCCGCGCCGCAGCTGACGCTGGCGGCGGGGAACGAATTCGCCGACCGGGCGGACGGGCTGCCCGGCCTGAAGCGTGTCTACGGCATGGAATTCCGCCGCTTCCGGCAATTCGCCGCACTCGGCCTGCGCTACGCCGCCCTGCAGCACGGCCAGGCCGATGTGGTGAATGCCTATGCGACCGACTGGCAGATCGCGGTCGGCGGCTACACGGTGATGGCCGACGACAAGCGGCTCTGGCCGCCCTACCAGCTCGCCGCCGTGGTGCGCGACCAGGCGCTGCGGGACTGGCCGGGCCTCGCGGCGCCGCTGCTCGCCATCGGCGCGAAGCTCGACAACCCGGTGATGCAGGAGCTGAACCGCCAGGTCGACCAGGATGGCGAGGAGCCGCGCGAGGTCGCCGCCCGCTTCCTGACACGCCAGGGCCTCGGCTGATGCGCTGGACCGCGCGCAACCTCGACACCATCGGCACCGCCACGCTGACCCATCTGGGCTTGGTCGCCGCCGCCCTGGCCCTGGCGCTGCTGCTGGCGCTGCCGCTCGGCCTGCTGGTGGCGCGGCGGCCGGCGGCGCGTGGCGCGGTGCTGGGAACGGCCTCGGTGCTCTACAGCCTGCCGACCTTGGCGGTCTTCGCCCTGCTGGTGCCGGTGCTGGGGCTGGGTTTCTGGCCGGCGCTGGTGGCGCTGGTCAGCTACGCGGTGCCGATCCTGCTGCGCGCGCTGGTCGCCGGCCTCGCCTCGCTGCCGCCGGCGGTGCTGGAGGCAGCCACGGGCATGGGGCTGACGCCGTGGCAGAGGCTCTGGCGGGTCGAGCTGCCGCTCTCGCTCCCGGCGCTGCTGGGCGGGCTGCGGGTGGCCTCCGTCACGCTGATCTCGGCGGCGACCGTCGCGGCCTATATCAGCGCCGGGGGCCTGGGCACGCTGATCCTCACCGGGCTGGACCAGGGGCATACGGAAAAGATCCTGGTCGGCGCCGGGCTGGTGACGGCGATGGCGCTGCTGCTGGATGCGGCCCTCGGCGCGGTGCAGCGCCGGCTGCCGGTGCTGGCCTGATGGAGACGCTGGCGGGCGCCGCGGCCTGGCTCGGCGCCCATCCCGGGACCTTCCTCGCCGCGGTCGGCGACCACCTGCTGCTGTCGCTGGTGGGGCTGGCGATCGGCATCGCCATCGCCCTGCCGGTGGGCATCGCGGTCGCGCAGCGGCCACGGCCGGCGGAGGCGGCGATCGCCGTGGCCGGCGCGCTGCGCACCATCCCGAGCCTGGCCGTGCTGGCGGCGCTGCTGCCGCTGCTCGGCGTCGGCTTCACGCCTTCGGTCATCGCGCTGGCCCTGCTGGCGCTGCCGCCGGTGCTGGTGAACACCGTCACCGGCCTGCGCGGCGCCGACCCGGCGGCGCTGGAGGCGGCGCGCGGACTCGGCATGACGCCGCTGCAGCGGGCGCTGCGGGTGGAACTGCCCTTGGCCGCGCCGCTGGTCTTTGCCGGGCTGCGGATCGCCGCCGTGCAGGTGGTTTCGGCCGCGGCGCTGGCGACCTTCATCGGCGGCGGGGGCCTCGGCGACCTGGTGACCCAGGGGCTGGCGCTGCTGGACACCGGGCGGATGCTGGTCGGCGCCGTCGCCATCGCCCTGCTGGCGCTGGGGACGGAAGCGGGGTTCGGATTGCTGGAAAGGCGCCTCGCGGCGAGGGTGCAGGGCGCATGATCGAGCTGGAGGGGCTGACCAAGCGCTGGCCCGGCGCCATCGCGGATTCCGTGCACGACCTGACCCTGACGGTGCCGGAGGGCACGAGCTGCGCCCTCATCGGCCCCTCCGGCTCCGGCAAGACCACCACGCTGCGCATGGTCAACCGGCTGATCGAGCCGAGCGGCGGGGCACTGCGCATCGCCGGGCAGGATGCGCTGCGCATGGACGCCGTCACGCTGCGCCGAAGCATCGGCTACGTCATCCAGGAGGTCGGGCTCTTCCCGCATTGGAGCATCGCCAAGAATGTGGCGACGGTGCCGAAGCTGCTGGGCTGGCCGGCGGCGCGGATCGCAGCAAGGGTCGAGGAGGTGCTGGCGCTGACCGGGCTCGAGCCCGCCCGCTTCGCCGCGCGGCGGCCGCACCAGCTCTCGGGCGGCGAACGCCAGCGGGTCGGCGTCGCCCGGGCGCTCGCCGGCGACCCGCCGGTGCTGCTGATGGACGAGCCCTTCGGCGCGGTCGACCCGGTGGTGCGCGGCCGGCTGCAGGAGGAGGTGCTGCGGCTGCTGAAGACGCTGCGCAAGACCGTGCTGATCGTGACGCATGACCTGGACGAGGCGGTCCGCCTCGGCGACACGGTCGCCATGCTGCGTGACGGTCGGCTGGCGCAGCACGCCCCGCCGGCCGAGTTGCTGGCACGGCCGGCGGATGGGTTCGTGGCGGAATTCCTCGGCCGCGACCGCGCCTTGCAGCGGTTGGCGCTGATCCCGGCGGTGGCGGTGGCGGGGGCTGCGGCCGCGGGCGAACCGCTGCCCACCGAGGCCTCGCTGCGGGATGCGCTGGCAGCGATGGTGGCGCGGGGGACGGCGGCGGTGCCGCTGGCCGGCGGCGGAGCGATCAGCCTGGCCGCGGTGCTGGACCAGGCCAAGGCCAGCGGGCCCGGATAAACCGCAGCAAGTATCGGCACGCGGTTTGTTCGCCTGAGCAGTCTCTTGCCCGGCCTTCGTCGCGGCAAGATAGTAACCGCGCATCTGCCTGCCTGACGGCGCCATGCCATTTCGATCAAACGCATAGAGCAATCATGACTTTGACGCACCGTTAGCCTTGGCCATATTGCGACGGAGGAATGATCAATGCTGAAAATTCCGCCTACGCTCACGCCCTTCGCCGTGGTGGTCTTCGCCAGCCTTGGCGGCAGTGCCCTGTTCGCGCAGGACCGATACAGCCTGAAGGTGCCGGACGGCCTCGCCTTCGCCGAATTCAAGGGATACGAGGACTGGCAGACGATCGCCGTCAGTCAGGCCGGGGAGGTGATGGCCGCCATCCTTGGCAATCCGGCGATGATCGAGGCCTACCGAGCCGGCTTCCCCGGCAACGGCAAGCCGGTCCCCGATGGCGCGAAGATGGCGAAGATCCATTGGAAGACGGCAACAAGCGCCGAGGCGCCCGCCCCGACCACCGTACCGGGCGCGCTGAAGGACATCGACTTCATGGTGAAGGACAGCACGCGGTTCCGCGACAGCGGCGGTTGGGGCTATGCCCAGTTCAACTACGACCCGGCGACTGACCGCTTCATGCCCGAAGGCACCGGCGCCGCCTGCGGCGCGGCCTGCCATACGCTGGTGCAGGCGAAGGACTATGTCTTCACCGCCTACCCGAGACGGTAAAGCCGGCGAGAGGACATGGCGCGCCCGAAGGGATTTGAACCCCTAACCCCCAGATCCGAAGTCTGGTGCTCTATCCGGTTGAGCTACGGGCGCCCCGGAGTGCAAAGGTTAGAAGAGAAAGTGGCGCGCCCGAAGAGATTCGAACTCCTGACCCCCAGATTCGTAGTCTGGTGCTCTATCCAGCTGAGCTACGGGCGCGCATGCCGCCTTGCGGCGAGGCGGGCGAAATAGCGGAGGCGGCGGGACCGCGCAACCCCCTTCTCTCGCCCGACATCGAAGTTATGCGGAAAGCTTCTCCAGCTCGCGCACCACGGCCTCCCCCATCACCGAGGTGCCGACGCGGGCGCGACCGGTCTGCATGATGTCGGCGGTGCGCAGGCCGCCGGCCAGCACATTCTCGATCGCCGTCTCCACTAGCTTGGCGTCTTCCTCCAGACCGAAGGACCAGCGCAGCAGCATGGCGAAGGAGAGCATCTGGGCGCAGGGGTTGGCAATGCCGCGGCCGGCGATGTCGGGCGCCGAGCCGTGGATCGGCTCGTACAGCGCGTAGCGCTTGCCGCTGGCCGGATCGACCGCCCCGAGCGTGGCGGAGGGCAGCATGCCGAGCGAGCCGGTCAGCGCCGCCGCCAGGTCGGACAGCACGTCGCCGAACAGATTGCTGCCGAGGATGACGTCGAACTGCTTCGGCCGGCTGCACAACTGCATGGCGCAGTTGTCGGCGTACATGTTCTCCAGCTCGACATCGGCGAATTCCGCCTTGTGGACCTCGCCGACCACGGCGCGCCACAGCCGGCCGGACTGCATGACATTGGCCTTCTCGACCGAGGTCACCTTGTTGCGGCGCTTGCGCGCCAGGTCGAAGGCGACGCGGGCGACGCGGGCGATCTCGTCCTCGTGGTAGACGTCGGTGTCGAAGGCGCGGCGGCGGCCGTCGGCCAGCGTCTCGGTGCCGCGCGGCTCGCCGAAGTACACGCCGCCGGTGGATTCGCGCACCACCATGATGTCGACGCCGCGGACGATCTCGGGCTTCAGCGACGACGCATCCACCAGCGGCTCCAGCACCACCGCGGGGCGGAGGTTGGCGAAGAGGCCAAGGTCCTTCCGCAGCCGCAGGATGCCGAGCTCCGGCCGCTGGTCGAAGGGCAGGCTGTCCCATTTCGGGCCGCCGACGCTGCCGAACAGCACGGCATCGGCCGCGCGCGCCTTGGCCACCGTCTCGTCCGGGCAGGGCGAGCCGACCGCATCGATGGCGGCGCCGCCGACCAGGCCTTCCTCGATCTCGAAGGTCAGGCTGCGGCGGTGCTGCATCCAGTCGATGACGCGGCGGATCTCATGCATCACCTCCGGGCCGATGCCGTCGCCCGGCAGGACCAGCAGCTTCTTGTTCGCGGGCATGGACGGTTTCCTCAGGCGCGGCTCAGCCGGCGTTGAGCCAGGGCTGGGCGGTCTTCTGCTTGGCTTCGTAGGCGTCGATGGCAGGCGCGTGCTGCAGGGTCTGGCCGATGTCGTCGAGCCCGTTCAGAAGCAGGTGCCGGCGCAGCGGGTCGACCTTGAACGGGATCTCCTCGCCGTTCGGGCGGACCACCACCTCGCGCTCGAGGTCCACGGTGATGCGGGCATTCTCGCCCATGCGCGCATCCTCAATCAGCTGCTCGCAGACCGCGCGCGGCAGCTTCACCGGCAGCACGCCGTTCTTGAAGCTGTTGTTGTGGAAGATGTCGGCGAAGTCGGGGGCGATGACGCAGCGGATGCCGAAATCCAGCAGCGCCCAGGGCGCATGCTCGCGCGACGAGCCGCAGCCGAAATTCTCGAAGGCGACCAGCACCTCGGCGCGGCGATAGGGTTCCTGGTTCAGGACGAAGTCGGGATTCTCCGACCCGTCCGGATTGTAGCGGAAATTGGCGAAGAGGTTCTTGCCGAAGCCGGTCCGCTCGATGGATTTCAGGAAGCGCGCCGGGATGATCTGGTCGGTGTCGACATTCGCCTTGGGCAGCGGCGCGGCGATCCCGGTCAGGGTGGTGAAGGCCTGCATCACAGCGCTTCCTTCGGCTGGTAGTCACGAACGTCTGCGAGATGGCCGGCGATCGCCGCCGCCGCCGCCATGGCGGGGGACAGCAGATGGGTGCGGCCACCCGGGCCCTGGCGGCCCTCGAAATTGCGGTTGGAGGTGGAGGCGCTGCGCTGGCCCGGCGTCAGCTTGTCCGGGTTCATGCCGAGGCACATGGAGCACCCCGCCTCGCGCCACTCGAAGCCGGCCTCGGTCAGGATGCGGTCGAGCCCCTCGGCCTCCGCCTGCTTCTTCACCAGGCCGGAGCCAGGCACCACCAGCGCGCGCACGTGGTCAGCCACGCGGCGGCCGCGGGCGATCGCCGCGGCGGCGCGGATGTCCTCGATCCGGCTGTTGGTGCAGCTGCCGATGAAGGCGACGTCGATCTTCAGGTCCTGCAGCTTCTGGCCGGGCGTCAGGCCCATGTACTCGACCATGCGCTGCAGCTGGGCGCGGCGCGCCTCGTCCGTCGCCGCGGCCGGATCGGGCACCACGCCGGTGATCGGCAGCACGTCCTCGGGACTGGTGCCCCAGGTGACCTGCGGGATGATGTCCTCGGCGCGCAGGGTGACGACGGTGTCGAAATGCGCGCCGGGGTCCGAAGGCAGGGTCTTCCACCAGCGCAGCGCCTGCTCGAAGGCCTCGCCCTTGGGGCCGTTCGGGGTGTTGCGGATGTATTCGAAGGTGGTTTCGTCCGGGGCCACCATGCCGGCCCGGGCGCCACCCTCGATCGCCATGTTGCAGAGCGTCATCCGCCCCGCCATGCCGAGCGCGCGGATCGCCTCGCCGGCATATTCGATCACATGGCCGGTGCCGCCGGCGGTGCCGATCTTGCCGATGACGGCGAGGGTGATGTCCTTGGCGGAACAGCCGACCGGCAGCGTGCCGTCCACCTGGACCAGCATGTTCTTCGCCGGCCGCTGCAGCAGCGTCTGGGTGGCCAGCACGTGCTCGACCTCCGAGGTGCCGATGCCGAAGGCCAGCGCGCCCATGGCGCCGTGCGTACTGGTATGGCTGTCGCCGCAGACGATGGTCATGCCCGGCAGCGATCGGCCGAGTTCCGGGCCGATGACATGCACGATGCCCTGCCGCTCATCGAGCAGCGGGATCAGCGGCATGCCGAATTCGGCGGCGTTCTTCTCCAGCGTCTCGACCTGCAAGCGGCTTTCGGGATCAACGATGCCGGTGTAGCGGGAGCTGTCGGTGGCGATGTTGTGGTCGATGACGCCGAGCGTCGCATCCGGCCGGCGCAGCTTGCGCCCCGCGGCGCGCAGGCCGGCGAAGGCCTGCGGCGTCGTCACCTCATGCGTCAGGTGGAGGTCGATGTAGAGCAGCGCCGTGCCGTCCGGGAGGGTATCCACCACATGGGCGTCCCAGATCTTGTCGAATAGCGTGCGCGGCTTCTGCCCTGACATCGTTTTTCCCCACCCATTCCAGCACCCCGCGCCCTGCGGCGCGGGGCGGTACCCAATCAACCCTGCGCGGCTTCCGCCGGCGCGGCGGCCGGGGCCGCAGCGGCAGCGGCCGGCAGGTCGCGGTTGACCTTCAGCTCGGCGATGCGGGCGCGCTTGCCGGTGCGGCCACGCAGGTAATACAGCTTGGCACGGCGCACCTTGCCGCGGCGGACCACGGCGATCTCGGCGATCGAGGGGCTGTACAGCGGGAAGACGCGCTCGACGCCCTCGCCGTAGGACAGCTTGCGGACGGTGAAGTTGCTGTTCACGCCCTTGTTGCTGCGGGCGATGCAGACGCCTTCATAGGCCTGGGTGCGGGTCCGCTCGCCTTCCACGACCTTCACCATCACGCGGACGGTGTCGCCCGGCGAGAAGGCCGGCACGGCGCGGGCGGCGAGGAGGCGAGCCATCTGCTCGGTCTCGAACTGCTGCAGCAGGTTCATCGTCTCAGTCCTTTCCAGAATATCTAGGCGGCGGCCGGGCGGCCGTCCATGGCCCCCGGCGCCGCGGCGTTTTCGGTCGCCGTGACGCAGGGTGCCGAAGGCACCCGGTCCCGGCCGGCGTTTTCGGTGTATCGCGCCCACAGATCGGGGCGCCGTTCGCGCGTGATCCGTTCCGCCTCGGCCTGGCGCCAGCGCGCCACCTCGGCGTGGTGGCCGGAGAGCAGCACCGGCGGCACCGTGCGGCCCTGCCATTCGGCCGGCCGCGTATAGTGGGGGTATTCCAGCAACCCGCTCGAGAAGCTTTCCTCGACGCCGCTCTCGGCCGCGCCCATGACGCCGGGCAGCAGCCGCACGCAGGCATCGAGCAGCACCAGCGCCGCCGGCTCCCCGCCCGAGAGGACGTAGTCGCCGATGGAGACCTCCTGCAGGCCGCGCGCCGCGACGACGCGCTCATCGACCCCTTCGTAGCGGCCGCAGAGCAGCACCAGCCCGGGGCCGGCGACGAAATCGCGCACCATGGCCTGGTCCAAGCGGCGCCCGCGCGGCGTGAGGTAGACTGCGGGACGATCGGGATTAGTCGCCAAAGCGGCGGCGAGCGCCGCATCCAGCACGTCCGGCCGCATCACCATCCCCGCCCCGCCGCCGAAGGGCGTGTCGTCGACCGTGCGGTGCCGGTCGGTGGCGAAGCTGCGGATGTCGAAGCTGTCGATCGCCCAGCGCCCGTCGCGCAAGGCGCGGCCGGCGAGGGACTGGCCGAGCGGCCCCGGGAACATCTCCGGGAACAGGGTGAGGACGGAGGCGTGCCAGCTCATGCCGCATCCTCCGCATCGCCCGGCCGGGGCTGCACAACCACCTCGTCCGGCAGCACCACGACCAGCCGCCCGCCGGCGATGTCCACCACCGGCACCACGGCGCGGGTGAAGGGCAGCAGCCGCTCGGGCGGGCCGCTCAGCACAAGGAAGGGGCCGGCGCCGTGGTCCGCCACTTCGCGCACCACGCCGAGCCCCTGCCCCGTGTCCGTCGCGGCCGAAAGCCCGACCAGGTCGGCGAGGTAGAACTCGTCCTCCTCCGGCGGCGGCAGCCGGTCGCGGTCCACGTAGAGCTTCGTGCCGGTCAGCCGCTGCGCGGCGTCGCGGTCGGCGCAGCCCTCGATCCGCCCCAGCCCCTCGGCCAGGATGATGAGCGCGATGCGCCGCGTGCCGGCCTCGTCCGTCAGCGGGCCATAGGTGCCGAGCGCGGCGGGATCGGCGGTGAAGCTGCGCAGCTTCACCAGGCCGCGCACCCCGTGCGGCCTGCCGATCTCCCCCACCAGAATGCGGTTGGCACCCATCGCCTATGACCCGTCGTCAGCGGCCGATCAGGCGGCCGCGGCGGCGGCGCGTTCCTGCGCCTTCTTCTTCGGCGCCGACTGCTTCGGCTGCTCCGGGAAGACCGGCATCGGCGCCAGGCCGGCATGGCCGAGGAACTTCGCCACGCGGTCGGTCGCCTGGGCGCCGTTGCCGAGCCAATGGGCGATGCGCTCGGCTTCCAGCTTGACGCGGTCGGCGTGCTCGCTCGGCAGCATCGGGTTGTAGCTGCCCACCTTCTCGATGAAGCGGCCGTCGCGCGGGCTGCGGCTGTCGGCCACCACGATGTGGTAGTAGGGGCGCTTCTTGGCGCCGGCGCGCGCGAGGCGGATCTTCAGGGCCATGGTATCGGGTCGCTCCGTGTGGAATTGTTCAGAAGGGTTTCCGGCCACCGGGGAGCTGCATCCCCTTGGGCATCAGCGCGCCTAGTCCGCCGCGCATCAGCCCCTTCTGGCCGAGCTTGTTCATCCGCTTCATCATCGCGGACATGTCGTCGAAATTCTTCAGCAGCTTGTTGACCTCCTGCACCGAGGTCCCGCTGCCGGCGGCGATGCGCTTCTTGCGGCTGGCCTTGATCAGGTCCGGCACGCGCCGTTCCTTCGGCGTCATCGAGCCGATGATCGCCGCCTGCCGCTTCAGCATGGTGTTGTCGAGGTTGGCGCCCTCGATCTGCTGCTTCATCTTCCCCATCCCCGGCAGCATGCCGAGGATGCCGGAGAGCGAACCCATCTTGCCGATCTGCTTCAGCTGGCTCGCATAGTCCTCGAGGCTGAACTGGCCCTTCTGCATGCGGGCCGCCATCTTCTCGGCTTCCGCCTGGTCGATGGTCTCGGCCGCGCGCTCGACGAGCGAGACGATGTCGCCCATGCCGAGGATGCGGCCGGCGATGCGGTCGGGGTGGAAGTCCTCCAGCGCGTCGAGCTTCTCGCCGGCGCCAAGCAGCTTGATCGGCGCGCCGGTGACGGCGCGCATCGACAGCGCGGCGCCGCCGCGGGCATCGCCGTCGATCCGGGTCATGACGATGCCGGTGACGCCGACCTGGTCCTGGAAGGCCCGCGCCGTGTTCACCGCGTCCTGGCCGGTCATCGCATCGACCACCAGCAGCACTTCGTGCGGCCTGGTCACCGCCTTCACCGCGGCGACCTCGGCCATCAGGACCATGTCGATCGCCAGGCGCCCGGCGGTGTCCAGGATGACCACGTCGAACAGCTCGCGCCGGCCGAGATCCATGGCGCGCTCGGCGATCTGCAGCGGCGTCTGGCCGGCGACGATGGACAGCGAGGCGACGCCCACCTGCTTGGCCAGCATCTCCAGCTGCAGCTGGGCCGCCGGGCGGTGCACGTCCAAGGACGCCAGCAGCACTTTCTTCTTGTCGCGGTTCTTCAGCCGCAGCGCGAGCTTGCCCGAGGTCGTGGTCTTGCCCGAGCCCTGCAGGCCGACCATCAGGATCGGCACCGGCGAGGGCGCGTTGAGGTCGATGCCCCGCGCCCCGGTGTCGCCCTCGCCGCCGCCCAGCGCCTCGACCAGCGCGTCGTTGACGATCTTGATGACCTGCTGGGCAGGGGAGACGCTCTTCAGCACCTCGACGCCCACCGCGCGCTCGCGCACCCGGTTGGTCAGGTCCTTGACCACGGGCAGGGCGACGTCGGCTTCCAGCAGCGCCACGCGGACCTCGCGCAGCGCCTCCTGGACATCGGCCTCGGACAGCGCGCCGCGCCGCCGCAGACGGTCGAAGACGCCGTTCAGCTTGCTGGACAGGGCCTCGAACATGCGGCCTGGGTCACCCTTCGCGCGGCGGGGGCCGGCATGCCCCCAAAGGAAAACGCGCCGCTGCGCGAGTCTTCGCGGAGCGACGGAGCCCCCTGCCCGGCAGGGGACCGCAACCCGGGAAACCCGGGGGAGGAGGCTGCTACGCCCGGTCGGGCGCCGCGTCAAGGGAAAGCGGGCAGGACCGGGGCGGCGCCCCGGGCCCGCGTGGTCGGCCGGCGCCTATTTGGGCGCCAGCACCATGATCATCTGCCGGTTCTCCAGCCGCGGCATCTGCTCGACCTTGATGGTCTCGCCCAGCTCCACGCGGATGCGTTCCAGCACCTTGATGCCCAAGTCCTGGTGCGCCATCTCGCGCCCGCGGAACCGCAGGGTGACCTTGACCTTGTCGCCCTCGCCGATGAATCCCTTCATCTGCCGCATCTTCACGTCGTAGTCGTGGTCGTCGATGTTCGGACGAACCTTGACTTCCTTGATCTCGACGACCTTCTGCTTCTTGCGGGCCTCGTTGGCCTTCTTCTGCGCCTCGTACTTGAATTTGCCGTAGTCGGTGATCTTGCAGACCGGCGGCACGGCATTCGGGCTGATCTCGAGCAGGTCCAGCCCGACGTCATAGGCGCGTTGCATCGCCTCGCGCGCGGTCATGACGCCAATCATCTCGCCGTCCTGGTCGATCAGCCGCACCTGCGGGACGCGGATATCCTCGTTGACCCTTGGGCCATCGCGCGTCGGCGGCTGATTGGAAATGGGTCCTCTTGCTATGGTCGGCTCCTGTCGCTGTGGGAACGGCTTGGCGGTCTGTTATGGGGCTTGACTTATCCGACTGCAACCATGCGGTCGGCCTTCAGGTCCGGCGGCACCGCCTCTCCGGCCAGCAGCGCCACCGCCTCGGCCAGCGGCAGCGTCACCTGCTCGCGGCCCGGCAGGCGGCGCAGCACCAGGCTGCGCTCCTCTGCTTCACGGCGTCCTACCACGGCCAGCACGGGGATGCGCTGGTCGATGTGGTCAACGACCTTACGGTTGATCTTCTCGTTCCGCAGATCAAGGTCGACGCGCAGCCCGGCCTTCTGCAGCGCCGCCGCGGCCTCCCGCGCGAAATCGTCGGCATCGGAGACGATGGTGGTCACCACCACCTGCACCGGCGCCAGCCACAGCGGGAAGCGCCCGGCATATTGCTCGATCAGGATGCCGAGGAAGCGCTCGAAGCTGCCGAAGATGGCGCGGTGGAGCATGACGGGGCGCCTGCGGCTGCCGTCCTCCGCCACGTATTCCGCATCCAGCCGCTCCGGCAGCACGAAATCGACCTGCAGCGTGCCGCATTGCCAGTCGCGGCCGATGGCGTCGCGCAGGACGAATTCCAGCTTCGGGCCGTAGAAGGCCCCCTCCCCCGGGTTCAGCGTGTACTCGACCCCGGCCACCTTGCAGGCCTCGCGCAGCGCGCCCTCGGCCTGGTCCCAGACCGCGTCGGTGCCGGCCCGGGTCGGCGGGCGGTCGCTGAACTTCACCCGGAATTCGGGGAAGCCCAGGTCGCGGTAGATCGAGGACAGCAGGGCCACGAATTCCACCGTCTCGGCGGCGATCTGGTCCTCGGTGCAGAAGATATGCGCGTCGTCCTGGGTGAACTGCCGCACCCGCATGATGCCGTGCAGCGCACCCGAGGGCTCGTAGCGGTGGCACGACCCGAACTCGGCCATGCGCAGCGGCAGCTCGCGGTAGGAACGCAGCCCCTGGTTGAAGATCTGCACGTGGCAGGGGCAGTTCATCGGCTTCAGCGCCAGCACCCGGTCCTGCTCGGCCTCGTCCTCGACCCGGGCGATGAACATGGCGTGGCGGAATTTCTCCCAGTGGCCGGACTGCTCCCAGAACTTGCGGTCCAGCAGCTGCGGGGTCTTGACCTCCTGGTAGCGCGTCGCATCCAGCCGGCGGCGCAGGTAGTCCTCCAGCACCCGGTACAGCTTCCAGCCCTTGGGGTGCCAGAAGACGCTGCCCGCCGCTTCCTCCTGCAGGTGGAAAAGGTGCATTTCCTTGCCGATCTTGCGGTGGTCGCGCTTCTCCGCCTCCTCGACCTGCAGCAGGTAGGCGTCGAGCTCCTTCTGGTCGCGCCAGGCGGTGCCGTAGATGCGGGACAGCATCGCGTTGCGGTGGTCGCCGCGCCAATAGGCGCCGGCCACCTTGGTCAGCTTGAAAGCGGTGCCGACATCGCCGGTGCCGCGCATGTGCGGGCCGCGGCACAGGTCGATCCAGTCGCCCTGGCTGTAGAGGCTGATCTCCTCGCTCTTCGGCAGGTCCTGGATCAGCTCCGCCTTGTACTTCTCGCCCTTGTCCTTGAAGAACTCGATCGCCTCGTCGCGCGGCAGCACGCTGCGGACGAAGGGCGCGTTCCGCGCGACGATCTCCCGCATCTTCGCCTCGATCGCGCCGAAATCCTCCGGCGAGAAGGGCTCGTTGCGGGCAAAGTCATAGTAGAAGCCGTTCTCGATCGACGGGCCGATGGTCACCTGGGTGCCCGGGTAGAGCGCCTGCACGGCCTCCGCCAGCACATGCGCGGCGTCGTGCCGGATCATCTCCAGCGCCTCGGGATCGCGCCGGGTGATGAAGCGCACCGTGGCGTCCGACCCGACCCGCATCGACAGGTCGCGCGTCACCCCGTCGACCTGCATCGCCAGCGCTGCCTTGGCCAGGCCAGGCCCGATCGCCGCGGCGATCTCGGTGCCCGTGACCGGCGCGTCGAACTGGCGCACGGATCCGTCGGGCAGGGTGATCGCGGGCATGGGCGGGCTCATTCGGTCGAGGGGTCGCGGGGGGCGGACCATGGGCAGGCGGCCTCCCCTGCGTCAAGCACGCCGCACCGCAACAAGGCCTGGACAAGGCCCGCCACCGGAATAGACAGTGCGCAACATACCAGGAGACGACATGGCCTCCACGATGGCCCCCAGCATGTCTGCCGCCGGCACCCCGTTGCGCGCCGCGCTCTACATCGATTTCGACAATGTCTATTCCAGCCTGGCGGCGATCGACGAATGGGCGGCCTGGAGCTTCGGCTCAGAGCCCGCCCGCTGGCTCTCCTGGCTGGAGGCCGGGGCCGGCGGCGAGCCGCGCCGGCTGCTGGTCCGCCGCTGCTACCTGAACCCGGCCGGCTGGGCGGAACCCGAGCACGGCGGCAGCCTGGCCGCCTGGCTGCAGCAGCCGCGGGTCTATTTCAGCCGCTTCCGCCCGGCCCTGGTCCGCGCCGGCATCCAGGTGGTCGACTGCCCGCGCCTGTCGCGGCTGAAGAACGGCGCCGACATGGAGATGGCGCTGGATATCCTGGACGCGCTGAGCCACCCGACCCGGTTCGAGGAATTCCTCATCCTGTCCGGCGACAGCGACTTCACCCCGCTGCTGCACCGGCTGCGGGCGCATGACCGGCGCAGCCTGGTGGTCACCCACCCGCTCTCGGCCCAGGCCTTCCGGGCCTCCGCCGATGCGGTCATCCCCTTCGAGGAATTCGCCGACGCCGCGCTGGCCGAGGCGGCGCCCGGCGAGGCCCCGGCCACCGCCGCCCCGTCCCGTCCCGCCGCCGTGCCGCCCGAGCCGCTGGCCGACGCCACGCCCGACCCCGGCGACCCGCCGGCCCAGCGCGCCGCCATCCTCGCCCTGCTGCGGCGGCTGGTGGCCGGCTCGGCCGATCCGCTGCACCTGCCGGCGCTCGGCAAGCGCATCCATGTGCTGGGCGGCGCCTGGGTCCGGCAGTCGCGCTTCGGCGGCGCCGGAACCCTGGCCAAGCTGATTGAGGGTGCCGAGGGCCTGGCGCTGGAAGCCGGGCCGGGCGGCGGCTGGCTGTACGACCCGGCGCGGCATGAACGCCCCTCGCTGGAACAGCCCGGCCTGCCCTCCAACCTGCCGGACGACCCGCTGGCGCGGCTGATGGCCGCATTGCGCGACGCCATCGGCCCCGGCCAGGACCTGCCGCAGCTGGGGCCGGAGGCGCTGGACTTCGCCCTCCGCCGCCTCGCCGGCATGTTGCCGCTGGAGGCGGCACCGGGGCCGGAGCCGCGCGCCGCGCTGGTCGCCGAGGCGATGGCCGCCGGGCTCGACCTGCCGGCCCGGTCGCTGGAGGCGCTGGTCGCCTGGCTGCAACGCGCCCGGGTGGACTGGCGCGCCAGCCCGGACGAGGAGACGCCCGGCCGCTTCGGCCGCGCGCTCTTCGCCGAGCTCACCCGGGCCGCCGCCGCCGCCGGGGCGCGGCTGCCGCCCGACACGCTGGGGGCGCTGCGCGACTGGATCGGCCTCGGCGCCCGCCGCGACCCCGGCCCGGCCACCCCGGAGCCGGTCGCCGAGGCGCCGGTCGGCGGGAGCGGGCAGGTGGCGATGCCGACGCTGGACGCCTGAACCTCCCGGTGGGTCCGCACTGTCACCCCGACGCCTACACGTCTATGCTCGACAGCCCATGGGCGATCGGAGGGATTGGCATGGACATGGCGACCTCCCGGGCCGTCGGCACCACCGCCGCATGAGCACCCAGGACGCCGACACCACGGCGCTGAGCCAGGCGCAGCAGGACCTCGCTGCCCGCACCGCCGACCTGCGCAGCGCGGAATCGGCGAACGAGGCGTTGCGCCAGGCCAATGCGGAACTGCGCGCTAGCCGTGCCGCCCTGGCCGCCAGCGAGGCCCGGCTGCGCCTGGCGCTCGATGCCGCCCGCATGGCGCACTGGGAATGGGACACGATCGGCGACCACGTCACCGGCTCGGAGGGGCGGGAGGCGCTCTATGGCCGCCCTACCGGGATGCTGAGCACCACGCAGCAGGTGCTCGACGCGGTGCATCCGGAGGACCGGGAACGCTGCGCCGCGACCATCCTGCATGCCATGAGCCGCCAGCCGGGGACCGACGAATTCGATGCGGTCGAGTTCCGCGTGTCCGACCCGTGCGGCAGGGCGCGCTGGCTGCGCTCGCAGGGCCGGGTGACCGAACGCGACCCGCTGACCGGCCGGGCGCTGCGCGCCGCCGGCGTCACCTACGACATCACCGCGCGGCGGGAGGCCGAGACCCGCTACCGCGTGCTGTTCGACACCGCGCCCTTCGCCATCATCGTCATCGACCCGGCGAGCTACCGCATCCTCGACGTCAATGCGCAGGCCTGCACCGATTACGGCTATGGGCGGGAGGAATTCCTCCAGCTCACGATCGCCGACATCGACGCGCTGGGCGACCGGGAGGCGATGCTGCGCCGCGGCCGGGCGCACCGGACCAGCCCCGGCGCCCAGGAATTCGAGGCGCAGCACCGCACCCGCGACGGCGAGCTGCGCGACGTCCTGGTCCGCGTGCAGGGCGTCGACCTGGGGCATGGCCGGGTCACCTATGGCGCCCACCTGGACATCACCGCGCGCAAGGCGGCGGAATCCGAACTGCGCCGCAGCGAGGAAAATCTGCGGGTGGCGATGACCGCCGGCCGGCTCGGCGCCTGGGAGACCGAGACCGAGGGAGGCCGCACCCGCTGGGACGCGCGGCTCGCCACCATCCTCGGCCACGACCCCGCGGAGTACGAGGTCGCGCTGGCCGAGGTCGAGGCCTGCATGCACCCGGACGACCGCCCGCGCGTCATGGCCGCCTACCACGCGGCAGTGGCGGCCGGCGGCGACTATGCCGCCGAATTCCGTGTCCGCCGCCCGGACGGGACGGAACGCTGGCTGCAGAGCTGGGGCCGGATGCTGCCGCCCGGCGGGCCGGGCAGCCCGCGCATGGCCGGCGTCGCCGCCGACATCACCGACCGCAAGCGGGCCGAGGAACACCAGGCCCTGCTGGTGCGGGAGGTGGACCACCGCGCCAAGAACGTGCTGGCGGTGGTGCAGGCGGCGCTGCGGCTGACGCCGCGGCACGACCCGGCCGCCTATGCCCGCATGGTGGAGGGACGGGTCGCGGCGCTGGCCCGGGCGCATAGCCTGCTGGCGGCCAACCAATGGACCGGGGCCGATCTCGGCAGCCTGATGCAGGCCGAATTGGGCGCCTTCCTGCCCGAGGCCGGCACCGCCGCGACGGCGCCGCGGATCGTGGTGGAGGGCCCGGCGCTGGTGGTGGCGCCGCATGCGGCGCAGGCGATCGGCATGGCGCTGCACGAGATGGCGACCAACGCGGCGAAATACGGCGCGCTGTCCGCCGCCGGCGGGCGGGTGCTGCTGGGCTGGCGGGTGGACGAAGCGGTCGGCCGGCTGCGCCTGCGCTGGGAGGAAGTGGGCGGGCCGCCGATCGCCGCACCGCCGCCGGCCAACGGCTTCGGCACCCGGGTGGTGGAGGCATCGCTGGAACGCCAGCTCGGTGGCCGCCTCAGCCGGGACTGGCGGCCGGCCGGGCTGCTGCTGGAAGCCGACCTGCCGCTGGCGAATGTCCGGCCGAAATAGCGCCGGGCTTCAGGCGGCGACCAGCCCGGACAGCGCCACGCGTGCCTCGGCCACCGTCAGCCCGGCCAGGCTGTCGCGCTGCAGCACCGCCACCGCCCGGCCGCGCGGCGCACAAAGGGCCGGCTCGCTCTCCGGCCCGAACAGCGCCAGCGTCGGGCAGCCGGTGGCGGCGATCAGGTGGGTCGGACCAGTATCGTTGCCGAGCGCGAATTCCGCCCGCCGGGCGACGGCGCCGAGCGCGGCATAGCCGGTGCGGCCGGTGAGGTCGACGCCGCCCGGCGCGGCGGCGAGGATCGCGGCCGCCAGCGGCGCCTCGGCCGGGCCGCCGACCACCGCCACCGGCAGGTCCAGCCCGGCGGCAAGTGCTGCGAAATGCCCGACCGGCCAGCGCTTGCCCGGCCGCGCCGGGGAGGCGCCGGGGACCAGCAGGGCGAAGCGCGGCGGCAGGCCGAGGCCGGCGACGTCGCCATCCAGCCAACCGAGGTCGGGCGCGGGAAATTCGCGGATGCCGGCCATCTCCAGCTGCTCGCGCTGCCGTTCCACCGTGTGCATCAGGTCGCGCCGCGGGTTGGCGTGCGGATGGCTGGCGCCGCGGGCGATGCCGGACCACTCCACGCCGCGCCCGACCAGCCAGCGGTAGCGCGAGGAGCGCGCGGAGGTCTGCAGGTCGTAGACCCGGGCGAAGCCGGCGCCGCGCAGCCGCCGCGCCAGACGCCAGATCGCCGCCGGGTCGGACCAGGACGGCCGGCCATCGGTCCAGACCGCGTCGAACCAGGGGGAAAGCCGCGCCAGCTCGGCATAGGGCGGCGTGGTCAGCAGGGTGATCTCGGCGCCCGGATGATGCGCTCGGATCGCCGCGAAGGGGCCGAACGCCTGGACGAAGTCGCCCAGCGCGGCGAGCTTGATGACGAGCACCCGCTCGCTCATGCCAGTTCCCGGTAGACGTCGAGCGTCGCCGCCTGCATCGCCGCGGTGGTGTAGGCCTGCAGCACATGCGCCCGCGCCGCGGCGCCGACCGCGGCGCGCGCCGCTGCCGGCAGGTCGAGCACCTGGCGCAGCAGGGCGGCCAGCGCGGCAGGGTCGCCCGGGGTCACCCGCCAGCCGGTGATACCCTGCTGCACCGTCTCCCGGGGGGCACCCAGATCGGCGGCGATCACCGGCCGGGCCATGGCCTGGGCCTCGATCACGGTGCGGCCGAAGGCCTCCGGGTCGGTCGAGGCATGCACCACGATATCGGCCAGCAGCAGCGCCGCCGGCATGTCCTCGGCATGGCCGACCAGCCGCACCCGGTCGGCCAGGCCGAGTTCGGCGATACGGGCTTCCAGCACCGCCTGGTAGCGGGCGCCGCCGCCGACCAGCACGGCTGTGGCATCGGGCAGCCGGGCCATGGCCTCGACCAGCACGCCCTGGCCCTTCCAGCGGGTGAGGCGCCCGGGCAGCATGATGACGGGGCGGCTGGCGGGCAGGTTCCAGGCGCCGCGCAGCGCCGCCAGCCGGGCCGGGGAGACCAAAGCCGGGTCGAACAGCGCGGTGTCGACGCCGCGCGGGATGACGCGGATGCGGCCGGGCTCGGTGCCGTGGCGTTCGCGGATATGGCCGGCGATGAAGCTGCTGATGGCGATGACCCGCTCGCCCTGCGCCATGACGGCGTTGTAGCGGCGCTTGCCGGGGACATTCTCGTTGTAGGTGCCATGGTAGGTGGTGACGAAATGCGCCCCCGTGCGCCGCGCCGCCAGCAGCGCCGACCAGGCCGGGGCGCGCGAGCGGGCATGGATGATCCGCACCCCCTCCGCCCGGATCAGCGCCGCCAGGCGGCCGGCATTGCGCAGGATCGCCAGCGGGTTCTTGGTCGCCAGGGGCAGCGTCACGTGCCGCGCGCCGAGCCGCTCCAGCGGCCCGACCAGCGGTCCGCCGGCGGAGGCGACGAGCGCGCGGCCGCCGGCGCGGACCACCGCACCGGCAATCTCCAGCGTGCCGCGCTCCACCCCGCCGGAGATGAGCGCGGGCAGGACCTGCAGGACGGTGAGCGGCATGGGCATGGCCAGCGTGGTAGCCGCCGGGCCGCCGGGCGTCACCCCTGGCCGAGCGGCACGGGCGCGGCGATCCCGGCCTTGGCGGCGCGGGCCGCCAGCATCGGCGGGATGGACGGGTGCAGCACCACGCCTTCCGCCAGGGCCTGCCGGCGGCGCTGCCAGCCGCGCTCGCCCGGCAGGCGCGGCGCCGGGCCACCGGCGACGGGCGGGTTGGCGTGGACCGCATCGGCCATCCAGCCGGTCTCGCGCAGGAAAGCGTCCGTCCCGCCGAAGCGGGCGGGGTCGATCACCAGCACCAGCACCGAGGCGCCCCAGCCGGCCGGCGGATCGGCCCGGCCGTAACCGCCCAGCGCCGAGGTCAAGGCCTCGACCATCAGGCCGAGCCCGAAGCCCTTGTGCCCGGCCACCATGCCGCCGAGCGGCAGCAGGGTGCCGGCGGGCTCGGTGAAGAAGGCCTCGGGGTCGGTGGTTGGCCGGCCCTCGGCATCGAGCAGCGCCTCGTAGGGGAAGTGCGTGCCTTCGGCGCGGCGGCGGCCGGTCATGCCGTTGGTGGTGATGGACATGGACACGTCGATCATCACCGGTCCTTCCGGGCTCGGCCAGCCGGCGGCGAGCGGGTTCGGGGTGATCACCCGCCGCGTGCCGCCCCAGGGCGCGACCGAGGCGGTGCCGGGATCGGAGCAGAGCAGCTGCATCACCTGGCCGCGTTCCACCACCCGCGGCAGGTAGGCGGCGAGGCAGCCGATATGGTGCGCCCGGCGGATCGACACGGCGGCGAGGCCGAAGATCGCCGCGCGCTCCGAGGCCAGGTCGGCGGCGGTGCGGACCAGCCAGGGGCCGGGCAGCTTGTCGCCCTCCCAGGTCTCGGCCACGGGGGTGGAGGAGAGCACGGTGGGGCGGCCGTCGCCCTGCATGTCGCCCGAGGCGAGGCCATCCAGGTAGGGCGCCAGCAGGTTGAGGCCGTGGGTGTCGTGCCCCATCAGGTCGCCCTCGACGAGGATCTCGGCGACGGTCGCGGCCTTCTCCTCCGCCATCCCGCCGGCCTCGAACAGGGCGGCGGCGAAGCTGCGGAGCGACGCCGCGTCGTACCGCGGGCCCGCGGTCCGGTCAGCGTGCAGGCTCACGCGCGGGCCAGCCTGATGATGCGGACCGGCGCCAGGGGATCGATGGCCTCGGGCGCGGCATGCCGCCAAGTGAAGTCTCGCAGGGTCATATCCTCCGGCGTGGCGTCGACAATGGTGAGGCCGTTCTCCTCACGGGCGGGGAAGGATTCGTCAACCACCAGCCCGCCCGGCGGCTTCGGCACCATGCTGCGGGAGGCGAGCCGCGCCGGCGGCACCGGGACGACCAGGTCGGCCGGGAGGTCGGCGACGCATCCCCCCTTCCGCGTCCAGGATGCGACGCCCGCCGGGACGGCGGACACCGATCGCGGCGCTAACCGCCCTTCACCCCACCCGCGGTGAGGCCGGTGACGATCTGCTTCTGCGCCAGCAGGGTCAGCAGCAGCACCGGCAGGGTGACCAGCAGCGCCGCGGCGGAAAGCGGGCCCCAGGAGATCTGCTCGAAGGTCAGCATGTTGTTGACGGCGACCGGCAGGGTCCGCGTCTCCCGGCCCGCCAGCACCATGGCGAAGACGAAGTTGTTCCAGGAGAAGATGAAGGCGAGGATGGTCGCCACCGTGATCCCCGGCCGCGCCAGGGGCAGCGCCACGTGGCGGAAGGCCTGCCAGAGCGTGGCGCCGTCCACCAGCGCGGCCTCCTCCAGCTCGCCCGGCAGGCCTTCGAAGAAGGAGATCATCACCCAGACCACGATCGGCACCGTGATGACCAGGTGGGAGATGACGATCGGCAGGAGCGAGCCGGTCAGCTCCAGCCACTGGAACAGCAGGAACATCGGGATGAGGTAGGACAGGCCGGGCGTGATGCGGGCGATCAGGATCAGCGCCGCGGCGCGCATGGCCCGCATCCGGGCGATGCCGTAGCCGGCGGGGACGCCAACCAGCAGGGCGAAGCCGGTGGCGGAGAAGGACACCACGACGCTGTTCCAGGCGTACAACAGGAAATCGTTGCGGGCGAAGACGTCGCGGTAGTTGTCGAGGGTTGGCGGGTCGGGGATGAACACCGGCGGCCAGGCGGTGTTGTCCAGCTCGTTCTTCAGCGACAGCGAGAGCATCCAGAGGAAGACGAGGATCGCCGGCGAGATCAGCACCAGCACCGCCAAGCCGAAGCCGAGGCGTTCGAGCAGGCGCCTCACGTGACGCGCACCCGCTGCCGGGTCCAGAGCAACAGGGCGGCCAGCAGCATGATGATGGCGAAGAACACCACCACCACCGCGCTGGCATAGCCGACATTGTAGAAGGCGAAGGCCTGGAGGTAGAGGAAGATGTTGATGGTCTCGCTGGCCTGGCCAGGGCCGCCCTGGGTGATGACGTAGATCGTGTCGAAGGCCTTCAGCGCATCGATGGTGCGGATGATCAGCGCCACCACGATGAAGGGCGCCAGCAGCGGCAGGGTGATGTGGCGAAAGGCCTGCCAGGGCGAGGCGCCGTCGATCTTCGCCGCCTCGTAGGGGTCGATCGGCAGCGAGGCCAGGCCGCCGAGGATCAGCAGCATCACCAGCGGCGTCCAGTGCCAGACCTCGACCAGCACCAGCGTCGGGATCACGGTATCGGCGGAATAGACCCAGAGGCTGGGCGGCAGCCCGACCTGCGCCAGCAGCCAGTTCAGCACGCCGAGCTGCGGGTGGAACATCATGGTCCAGACCAGGGCGACGGCGACGGGCGTCGCCATCATCGGCAGGATGAAGATGGTGCGCGCCAGGCCGCGCAGCGGGAAGCGGCGGTGGAAGCACAACGCCGCAGCGAGGCCGAACAGCATCGGCAGCACCACCGCGAGCGCGGTGTAGAACAGCGTGCGCGCCACCGCCCAGCCGAAGCGGGCATCGGTGAAGAGCGTCTGGTAGTTGCCCAGGCCCACCCAGTGCCGCTCCCCGCCCAGCCGCCAGTCGAAGGCGGAGACATACAAAGTGAAGGCCCAGGGAAAGACGATGACGGCCACGACGACCACCGCCGCCGGCACCACGAACCAGGCATAGCGGCGGGCATAGTTGCGCCGGCGCGGCACCGCCGCCGCGGCTGGGCCTTCGAAGGCCGCGGCGTCGCGCGGCATCAGCCCTTCTCCTCCAGCACGCAATCCGCGGGCAGCGCCACCCAGTCCCGCTTCGACCGGGTCCAGATGTGTCGATCCACGGTGAACCAGCCGGGATCGTCGAAGCAGCCGCCTGCCAGGATGCGGCCCTGCGGCGCGCGCTCCACCCGCAGGCCGGTATTGGTGCCGCAGCGCGGGCAGAACTCGATCTCCAGCCAGCGGCCGCTCTCGTCCGAGATGTGCCGGTAGGTGGCGGGCGGCGCGCCGGTCAGCTCCACCGCCTCGGCCTTGAAGAAGGGCAGCACGGCGAAGGCGCTGCCGCTGCGCCGCTGGCAGAAGGCGCAATGGCAGACCGAGGTGCGGATCGGCGCGCCGCTGACCTGGAAGCGCACCCGGCCGCAGAGGCAACCGCCGGCATGGAGCTCGGGCATCAGCTCTCCCGCTCGGACTGTTCGAGGACGGGGCGGAATTCCGCCGTCGCCCGCTTCAGCTCCGTCGCCACGTCGGCGCCGCCCAGCGTGTTGGTCAGCGCCGAGCCGATCACGTCGCGGAACTGGGTGACGGGGACGATCTCCGGCAGGCCGGCGCGGGCGATCTTGGCGCTGCCCGAAAGCGTCTGGAAGAAGTCGCGCGGGAAGTGGCTCTGGCTGACCGCCTCCTCGTTGCCGAAGGGGCTGCTGCGGGCGGGGACGCCGGCGCCGGTGGTGAGGAATTTCAGCTGGTTCTGCTTGCTCAGCGCCCACTGGATCCAGAACCAGGCCGGGCCCTTCTTCTTCGACGCCTCGGGGATGCCGTAGCCGGCGCCGAACAGCGCGCAATGGTGGTTCGGCCCCGGCCCCTTCGGGACCAGCGCATAGCCGACCTTGCCGGCGACGCGGGACCGGGTCTTGTCCTCCAAGGGGGCGGCGAAGCCGATGCCGTCCACCCACATCGCGGCGCGGCCCTGCATGAAGGTGGTCTGGCACTCGTTCCAGTTGAAGCCGATCGAGCCGGGCGGCGAGACGTCGCGCAGGAATTTCTTGTACATCTCGCCGGCCCAGATGGCGTCCGGCGTGTCGGTGATCAGCTGGCGGTTGGCATCGATCATGTCGCGCTGCCCGGTGCCGAGCAGGTAGCTCGACCACAGCACCACGTTGGCATTCTTCAGGCCGCGGCCGACATGGCCGTGGATCTGCTTCGACGGGTCGGCCAACCGCTTCGACGCCTCGAACATCTCGTCCCAGGTGGTCGGCACGGCGACGTTGCGGGCCGCCAGCAATTCCTTGTTGTAGTAGAGGATGAAATAGTCGGCGAAGGCCGGCAGGCTGTCCATCCGGCCATCCCCCTGGGTGGCGTACTGCACCATGCCGGCGCCGAAATCGGCGAAGTCGAAATCGGGCGCGGTCAGCGCCGGGTCGGCGATCAGCGCCTTGATGTCGGTGTTCCAGCGCGCCTTGCCGACCTGGCGCTTGTTCACGTGCAGGCTGATCTCGGTGACGTCGAAGGAGGGCCGGCCGGAGGCATATTCGACGATGATCTTCTGCCGGTGCTGCTGTTCCGGCACCACCTCAAGCCCGAGCTTGATTCCGGTCAGCGCCTCGAATTCCGCGGCGTTCCTCTGCAGCAGCTGGCCGCGCGGCGAAAGCTGCACCGTCACCTCGATCCGCTCGCCGCGGAAGCGGCGCCAGTCGAAGCCGGATTGCGCAAGCGCCTGCTCGACCAGGGCGGGGGCGGCCAAGGCCGCAGCACCCGCCTGCAACGCCCGACGGCGCGTCATGCCAACCATGGACCTCTCCCCCATTCCCGGCGCGGATGCATGCCCGCCGCCTGTATCGCCGGATGGTCGGCCGAAAGCCGCCCCGCCGGCAAGCCCGTTCCGAAGCCGGCCCGGGGGGTTCCCGCCGGGCGCGGCTCGGCTAGGCTACGCGGCAGAAAGCACGGGAGGATCAGGCGCATGCCGCGGCTCGATGGGATGGCACTGCCGGAGGATTGGCGGGACGGCTGCTTCGCCGCGCGGGTGATGACGAAGGAAGGCCCCTCGGCCGTCGCGGTGCTGCGCGGCGCCGCCTTCGACATGACGCCGGCCTTCGGCACGGTCAGCGCCTGGCTGAACGAGGCCGACCCGGTCGCCGCCATCCGCGCCCGCGGCGTGCCGCTGCCGCTCGACCTGGCGGCCGCCCTGGCCAACAGCGCGCACCACCGCCGCAACGCGGAGAAGCCCTGGCTGCTGGCGCCGGTCGACCTGCAGGCGGTGAAGGCCTGCGGCGTGACCTATGTGCGCTCGATGCTGGAGCGGGTGATCGAGGAACGCTGCCGCGGCGATGCCAGCCAAGCCGAGGCGGTGCGCGACGAGGTCCGCGGCATCATCGGCGACGACCTTTCCGCGGTGCAGCCGGGCAGCGCGGAGGCGACGCGGCTGAAGGCGGCGCTGGTCGCCAAGGGCTGGTGGAGCCAGTACCTGGAAGTCGGCATCGGCCCGGATGCGGAGATCTTCTCCAAATGCCCGCCGATGGCCTCCGTCGGCCCTGGCGCGCTGATCGGCGTGCATCCGATCAGCCACTGGAGCAACCCGGAGCCGGAGGCGGTGCTGGCGGTGAATGCCCGCGGCGAGATCCTCGGCGCCATGCTGGGCAACGACGTCAACCTGCGCGACGTGGAGGGACGCTCGGCCCTCCTGCTCGGACGCGCCAAGGACAACAACGCGTCCTGCGCGCTCGGCCCTGTGCTGCGGCTGTTCGAGCCGGACTTCGCGCTGGAGGATGTGCGGGACGCCGAATTGTCGCTCTCGATCGACGGCGCCGACGGCTTCCGGCTGGAGGAGACCGGGCCGATCGGCGCCATCAGCCGGGGCCTGCGCGACATCGTCGGCCAGTTGATCGGGCCGCACCACCAATACCCGGACGGCGCGGTGCTGTTCCTCGGCACGCCCTTCTCGCCGTCCAAGGACCGCGGCGCGCCGGGCCAGGGCTTCACCCACAAGCCGGGCGACATCGTCCGCATCGCCACGCCGCGGCTAGGCGCGCTGGTGAACGAGGTGGCGCGGACCGATGCCTGCCCGCCCTGGACCTTCGGCACCGGCGCGTTGTTCGCCAACCTGGCGCAGCGCGGGCTGCCGCGGCGGTGAGCGCGTCCGAGGACCGCAGCGCCGACCGGCGCGCAGGTCCGGATCGGCCGCGCCAGGAAGCCGCTGAGGACGCCGGCAAGCTCGACCGCGGCGACGGCGTCGGGCTCGCCTGGCGCCGCCGCGCCGGCCGTGGTCCCGGCGTCGTCTTCCTCGGCGGCTTCAACAGCGACATGACCGGCAGCAAGGCGGAAGACCTGTCCGCCTTCTGCGCCGGGCGCGGCCAGGCCTTCCTGCGCTTCGACTACAGCGGGCACGGGACCAGCGGCGGCCGCTTCGTCGACGGCACCATCGGCCGCTGGGCGGCGGATGCCGCCGCCGTGCTGGACGCGCTGACCGAGGGACCGCAGATCCTCGTCGGCTCCTCCATGGGCGGCTGGATCTCCCTGCTGCTCGCCCGGCAGCGACCGGAGCGCGTCGCGGGCTTCATCGGCATCGCCGCGGCACCCGACTTCACCACCCGGATCGAGGCCGCCCTGCCGCCCGAGATCCGCGCCGTGATGGAGCGCGACGGCGTCTGGCACCGGCCGAGCGCCTATGGCGACCCCTACCCCATCACCCGCGCGCTGCTACAGGATGGCCGCGACCACCTGCTGCTGCAGGCCCCGCTGCCGATCGCCGCCCCCGTGCGGCTGCTGCAGGGCCAGCAGGACCCGGACGTGCCCTGGGAGACGGCGCTGCACATCGCCGCCGCGATCGAAGGACCGGACGTGCAGGTGACGCTCATCAAGGATGGCGACCACAGGCTGTCGCGGCCGCAGGACCTGGCGCTGCTACGCCGGACCCTGGCCGCGCTCCTCGGCGAGGATGGCGCGTAGCCCTTCGCGGTAGCTCGGATACCGCCACGCGATCCCGAGCGCCGATTTGGTCACGGCATTCGCCACCCGGCGGTTCTCCGCCCAGAAGCTGCGCGCCATCGGCGACAGGCCGGGCAGCGCCTGCTCGAAGGCCACGGCCGGCGGCGGCGCGAGGCCGAGCAGCCGGGCGGCCTCCTCGACCACCGCCGCGCTCTCGGCCGGTTCGTCGTCCACCAGGTGCAGCACCCGCGGCCCCGGCGGCCGCTCCTGGCGCATGGCCGCCAGCACGGCCAGCGCGATGTCGTCGCGGTGGATGCGGCCGAACAAATGCCCGGGCTTCAGCGTGCGCCGGGCGGTGCCTTCGCGCAGGTCGTCGAAGGCGCTGCGGCCGGGCCCGTAGATGCCGCCCGTGCGGAAGATGTCGAGCGCGTAGCCGGCGGCGGCCTCCCATTGCCGTTCCGCCTCCAGCCGCCTTTGGCTGCGCGGTTGGCCGGGCGCGGGCGGGGTCGCCTCGTCCACCTCGGCGCCGCCGCGGTCGCCGTAGACGCCGGTGGTGGACAGGTAGCCCACCCAGCGCAGCCCTGGCGCGGCGCGGATCACCGCTTCGTGTGCGGCCAGCACCGGATCGCCCGCCTCCCCCGGCGCCGCGGTGACCAGCAGATGCGTGGCGGCGACGATCGCCGAGCCGGCCTCGTCGAACCGCACCACCCCGACGCCGGGCGGCGCCGCGGCCCGCGCCGGGTTTCGCACCGTGCCCTGCACCGCCCAGCCCGCCGCGACCGCCGCGCGGGCCACCGCGCTGCCGCTGTAGCCGAGGCCGGCGATCACCAGCCTGCTCATGCCTTGCTCCACCATCCCGCCGATCTGGCGCAGAATCGCGCACTCGGCTAGACCCACGACGTGACGCGCATCCGCCCCGTCCTGCTCGGCGCCGCCGGCGCCTGCCTCGCCATCGCGGCGGGAGCGGCGCTGTTCCTGCTGCACGGCCCGGAAGCCGAGGCCGCGGGTGGGCCCCTGCCCTTGCCGCCCGACATCCCGCGCATCGCCGCCGGCCCGCAATACGAGGAATGCCTTGGCCTGCTGCGGCAGGACCCCGACGGGGCCCTGGCCTTCGCCGAAAGCTGGCAGGCGGCCCAGGGTGGCGAGGGCGCCCGGCATTGCGGCGCGCTCGCCCTGCTCGGCCTGGGGGAGACGGAACAGGCGGCGGAGCGGCTGGAATTGCTCGCCCGCGACAGCACCGGCAGCGCCACGGCGCGGGCGGCGATCTTCTCCCAGGCGGTGCAGGCCTGGATGCTGGACAACCAGTCCGGCCGCGCCTTCGCCGCGGCAACCATGGGGCTGACCATCGTGCCGGGCGATCTCGACCTGATGCTTGACCGGGCGGTGGCACTCGGCACGCTCGGCCGCTTCAACGAGGCGCTGGAGGACCTGGCGCGGGTGCTGGAGGCAGCGCCCGACCGGGCCGAGGCCTGGGTCTTCCGCGCCGCCTCGCTGCGGCGCCTGGACAAGGTGGACCAGGCCTCGACCGCGGTGGACCAGGCGCTGCGCCTGGCGCCGGAGAATGCCGAGGCGCTGCTGGAACGCGGGATCATCCGCCAGCTGCGCGGAGACGCGCGCGGCGCCCGGGCGGACTGGGAACGGGTGATCGAGGTGGCGCCGGACAGCGCCGCGGCCGACTTGGCGCAGCAGAACCTGGCGCTGAACGAGGCGGGGCCGAAGCGGCGCTAGACCTTGCAGGAGGACAGAAAAGCAGATTTGGCGAGGAAAAGGCATTTCCTCCCCGTTGAACGCATGCGTCGAACGGGAGAATGCCGTCTCCCCCAATCTTCCTGCTTGCCGGAGCCTCAAAAATCCAGGTCGGCGTAATGCGCCGGCGGAGTGATGCCGCTGACCCGCTCGGCCAGCAGCGCGCGGAAGCAGGGCCGCGACTTGCAGCGGGCGTACCAGTCCTTCGCCGCCTCGTTCATCGACCAGTCGATGTCACCGATATAGTCCAGCGTCGAGAGCTGCGCGGCGGCGGCGAAATCCGCCAAGCTGATCTGCGGCCCGGCCAGCCAAGCCCGCGTCTCCGCCAGCCAGCCAATATATTCAAGATGCGGCTTAAGGTTCTGGTAACCGGCGCGGATCGCCGAGGCATCCGGGTTGCCGCGGCCGAGCAGCCGCTTCATCTGCTTCTCGAACAGCAGGTTGCGGGTGACCTCGGTGGCGAACTTGCCGTCGAACCAGGCGACCAGACGGCGCGTCTCGGCGCGTTCGGCCAGGGTTCGTCCGAATAGGCCGGTGTCCGGATAGGCCTCGTCCAGATATTCGCAGATGGCGTAGCTGTCGGCGATCGCCAGGCCGTTGGCCTCCTGCAGCACCGGGACGGTGCAGGCGGCGTTCATCTCGAGGAATTCCGCCCGCCGCTCCCAGACCCGCTCGACGCGGAGCTCGAACGGGATGCGCTTTTCCGCCAGCGCAAGGCGAACCTTGCGGGCGAAGGGCGAGAGCGGCAGGTGATACAAGGTTCGCACGGCATGGCTTATGCCATCCGCGCCGGGTCGGGAAAAGCGCCAGCGGCCCGGCGCCTTCCCTTTCCCTGATTTATTCCGCGGCGACGGCCGCCGATTCGGCCATCGGCTGGGCCAAGTAGCGGGCATATTCCTTCGGCACGACGTGCCAGAAATGCGCCCGCTCCTGCGCCCAGTTGTTCAGCAGCCGGGCGGCAAGACGCGAGCCCGTCTCCTGCACATGGCGCTCGACCAGCCCCTTCAGCACGCCGTCCCAATGCGCGGAGGCCAGCCGCGACCAGAGCAGCGTGTCCGGGTTGACGCGCTTCTCGAAGGTCGCCTCGAGGTCGTAGACGAAGGCCATGCCGCCGGTGAAGCCGGCGCCGAAATTGTCGCCCACCGGGCCAAGAACCACCACGGTTCCGCCGGTCATGTATTCGCAGCCATTGGCCCCGCAGCCCTCGACCACCGCCGTGGCGCCGGAGTTGCGCACCGCGAAGCGTTCGCCGGCCAGGCCGCCGGCAAACAGCTCGCCCGCGGTCGCGCCATAGAGACAGGTGTTGCCGATGATGCTGTTCTCGTTCCAGACCAGTGCCGAGGAGGGCGCCGGCCGCACCACGATGCTGGCGCCCGACAGGCCCTTGCCGACATAGTCGTTGGCGTCGCCGAAGACTTCCAGCTTCAGCCCCTGCACCGCGAAGGCGCCGAGCGACTGGCCGGCGGTGCCGCGCAGGCGAACGGTCAGGTGCCCCGGCTGCAGCCCGGTCATGCCGAATTTCCGGGTGATCTTGCTGCTGATCTTGGTGCCGATCGCCCGGTGGGTGTTCCGGATGTTGTACTGCAGCTGCATCTTCTCGCCGCGCTCGAACAGGGATGCGGCGTCGCGGATCATGTCCGCATCCAGGGTCTCCGGCACCTCGGTGCGGCCTTCCTGGGTGCAGTAGCGGGCATGCGGCCCCGCATCCGCCTGGACCAGCAGCGGGTTGAGGTCGAGGTCGTCGAGGTCTTCCGACCCGCGGCTGACCTGCTTCAGCAGGTCGGTGCGGCCGATCACGTCGGTGAGCTTGCTGTAGCCGAGCGAGGCCAGGATCTCCCGCACCTCCTCCGCCACGAAGCTGAACAGGTTGATCACCTTCTCCGGGGTACCGGCGAATTTCTGCCGCAGCGTCTCGTCCTGGCTGCAGACGCCGACCGGGCAGGTGTTGCTGTGGCACTGCCGCACCATGATGCAGCCCATGGCGACCAGCGAGGCGGTGCCGATGCCGAACTCCTCGGCGCCAAGCATGGCGGCGATGACCACGTCGCGGCCGGTCTTCAGCCCGCCATCGGTGCGCAGCCGTACCCGGTGGCGCAGGCGGTTGAGCTGCAGGACCTGATGGGTCTCGCTCAGCCCCAGCTCCCAGGGCAGGCCGGCATACTTGATGCTGGACTGCGGCGAGGCGCCGGTGCCCCCCGAGTGGCCGGAAACCAGGATGGCATCCGCCTTGGCCTTGGCGACGCCGGCGGCGATGGTGCCGATCCCCGAGCGCGAGACCAGCTTCACGCAGACCGTCGCATCCGGGTTGATCTGCTTCAGGTCGTAGATGAGCTGCGCCAGGTCCTCGATCGAGTAGATGTCATGGTGCGGCGGCGGCGAGATCAGCGTCACGCCCGGGGTCGAGTGGCGCAGCTTAGCGATCAGCCCGGTCACCTTGAAGCCGGGCAGCTGGCCGCCCTCGCCGGGCTTGGCGCCCTGCGCGACCTTGATCTCGATCTCCTTGCAGGCATTCAGGTATTCGGCGGTGACGCCGAAGCGGCCCGAGGCGATCTGCTTGATCGAGCTGTTGGCGTTGTCGCCGTTGGCGCGTGGCCGGGCGCGGGCCGGGTCCTCGCCGCCCTCGCCCGAATCGCTGCGGGCACCGATGCGGTTCATCGCGATCGACAGCGTCTCATGCGCCTCGGGGCTCAGCGCACCGAGCGAGATGCCGGGCGCGACGAGGCGCTTGCGGATCTCGGTGATGCTCTCGACCTCCTCCAGCGCGATCGGCCTGGCGCTCTCGGTGCGGAAGTCGAGCAGGTCGCGCAGCGCCACGGGCGGGAGCTTGCGCACCGCATCGGAGTAGCGCTTGAAGGTGGTGTAGCTGTCGGTCTCCACCGCCCGCTGCAGGGTGTGGATCAGGCCGCCGTCGAAGGCATGGCTTTCGCCCCGCTTGCGCAGCTTGTAGAGGCCACCGATCGGCAGGGTCACCACGTCGGCATCCCAGGCGGTGCGGTGCAGCGCCAGCACGCGCCGGGCGATGCCGGAAAGGCCGATACCCGAGATACGGGACGGGATGCCGGGCAGGAATTCGGCGACCAGGGCGCGGGACAGGCCGATGGCCTCGAAATTCATGCCCCCGCGGTAGCTGCTGATGACCGAGATGCCGATCTTCGACATCACCTTCAGCAGGCCCTTGTCGACCGCCTTCTTGTAGTGGGCGACGCAGTCCTTCAGCGAGGCTTCGCCGAACAGGCCGCGGCGGTGGCGGTCGGCGATGCTCTCCTGCGCCAGGTAGGCGTTCACCGTGGTGGCGCCGGCGCCGATCAGCACGGCGAAGTAGTGGACGTCGACGCATTCCGCGCTGCGGACGTTCAGCGAGGTGAAGGTGCGCAGCGAGGTCTTCACCAGATGCGCATGCACCCCGGCAACGGCCAGGATCATCGGGATCGGCGCGCGGTCCGGGCCCTGGCGCTCATCGGTCAGGATGATGTGGGCGCAGCCGCTGCGGACGCCCTCCTCCGCCTCGCGGCGGATGCGCTCCATCGCGCGGCGCAGGCCGGGCTCGCCATCCGCCACCGCGAAGGTGCAGTCCACCTCGCAGGCGGTGGCGCCCATGTAGTCGCGCATCGCCGCGAATTCGGCGTTGGACAGCACCGGGCTGTCCAGCATCAGCATGTCGCACTGGGTCGGGTCCTCGTCGAGGATGTTCCCGAGATTGCCCAGCCGCGTCTTCAGGGTCATCACCCGCGTCTCGCGCAGGCTGTCGATCGGCGGGTTGGTGACCTGGCTGAAGGTCTGGCGGAAATAATGGTGCAGGCCGCGGTACTGGCTGGACAGCACCGCGATCGGCGTGTCGTCGCCCATCGAGCCGATGGCCTCGGCGCTGTCCTCCACCATCGGGTGCAGGATGCTTTCAAGCTCCTCCAGCGTGTAGCCGACCGCGAGCTGGCGGCGGCGCAGCGCCTCCCCGGTATAGGTCACCGGCTCACTCTGCTCGGCCTTGACGATGCCGTCGATGCGGATGGTGCGGTCGGTCCACTGGCCATAGGGCCGGCGCGCCGCCATCATGTCCTTCAGCGCGGCGTCAGTGTAGAACTTGCCCTCGGCGAGGTCGACGCCGATGCATTGCCCCGGCCCGACGCGGCCCTTTGCGACGATCGCCTCCTCGGCGATCTTCACCATGCCGGTCTCGGAGCCGACGATCAGCAGCCCATCCGCGGTCTGGGTGTAGCGCAGCGGCCGCAGCCCGTTGCGGTCGAGCCCGGCGATCATCCAGCGGCCGTCGGTGCCGCAGATCGCCGCCGGTCCGTCCCAGGGCTCCATCACGGCGTTGCAATAGAGGAAGAAGTCGCGGTGCGCATCCGGCATCGTGGCGTTGTTGCCGATGCTTTCGGGGATCAGCATGGCCTTTGCCATCGGCGCGTCGCGGCCGCCGCGCACCAGCAGCTCGAAGACGTTGTCGAGCGTCGCGGTGTCGGACCCGCCGGCCTGCACCACCGGCTTGATGTCGTCCAGATAGGGGTCGAGCAGCGCGTGGCTCAGCCGCGTCTCGTGGCTCTTCATCCAATTGGCGTTGCCGTGGACGGTGTTGATCTCGCCGTTGTGGGCGATCATCCGGAAGGGCTGCGCCAGCCGCCAGGTCGGGAATGTGTTGGTGCTGTAGCGCTGGTGGTAGACGGCGAAGCGCGAGACGAAGCGGGCATCGAGCAGGTCGGGGTAGAATTCGGTCAGGCTCTCGGCCAGGAACATGCCCTTGTAGATGAGCGAGCGGCTGGACAGCGAGCACAGGTACAGTTCGGGGATCTGCGAGGCGATGGCCTGCTTCTCGATCCGCCGGCGGATGACATACATGTCCCGCTCGACGATTGCCTCCTCGCGCTGCTCCGGGTCGTAGGCCAGGATCTGCTCGATCTCCGGCCGCGTCGCATTGGCCTTCTCGCCGATGCAGGCGGTGTTGATCGGCACCTGGCGCCAGGAATAGATCCCGTAGCCGGCGGCGAGGATCTCGGTCTCGACGATCTGCCGGCAGCGTTCCTGCGCGCCCAGGTCGGTCTTCGGCAGGAAGACCATGCCGACCGAGATGCGGCCCGGGCGCATGCGGTCGCCGCCGCGCTGCACGACTTCGGCGAAGAAGTCCTGCGGCACCTCAATATGGATTCCGGCGCCGTCGCCGGTCTTGCCGTCGGCATCGACCGCGCCGCGGTGCCAGACCGCCTTCAGCGCATCGATGCCGGCCTGCACGACGCGGCGGTGGGCCTTGCCATCCAACGAGGCGACGAGGCCGACGCCGCAGGCGTCGTGCTCGGTGGTGTCGATCCCCACCGCTTCCAGCCGGGCCTGGTCGGCCAGGAAGCCTTCGACGAAGGCCGCGCCGGTCTCGTTGATGTCGTCCATGCTCGTCACTCCGCCGCCACGGCCAGCGTCGCGCCGGCCTTTGCCTTGACATAGGCATCGATGTGCTCGGCCGCATCGCGGCCGTCGCGGATCGCCCAGACCACGAGCGACGCGCCGCGGACGATGTCGCCGCCGGCGAAGACGCCGGGCAGGTCGGTCATCATGGTGCGGTGGTGCACCTTCAGCGTGCCCCACCTGGTGACCGGCAGGGCCGGTTCGTCGAAGGCCTTCGGCAGGTCCTCCGGGTCGAATCCCAGCGCCTTGATCGCCAGGTCGCAGGGGATGGTGAAGCCGCTGCCGGCAATCGGCGCCACCTGCTGCCGGCCGGTCGCGTCCGGCAGGCCGAGATGCATGCGCACGGCGCGGACGCCGGTGATGCTCTCGTCGCCGACGAAGGCCTCGGGGCCGGCAAGCCAGACGAATTCCACGCCCTCCTCCTCGGCGTTCTTCACCTCGCGCATCGAGCCGGGCATGTTTGCCTTGTCCCGCCGGTAGAGGCAGGTGACCGCCGCCGCGCCCTGGCGCACCGCGGTGCGGACGCAGTCCATGGCGGTGTCGCCGCCGCCGACCACGACCACCCGCTTGCCCTGCGCGTTCAGCGCGCCGGAGGCGAATTCGGGTACCGCATCGCCGAGGTTGTCGCGGTTGGACGCGGTCAGGTAGTCGAGCGCCGGGACGATGCCGCCGAGGCCGCTGCCGATGCCCTCGATGTCCCGCGCCTTGTAGACGCCGGTGGCGATGAAGACGGCATCGTGCCGCTCGCGCAGCTCGGCCAGCGTCACGTCCTGCCCCACGGCGCAGTTCAGGTGGAAGTGGATGCCGCCCGCCTCGTACTGTTCCCAGCGGCGGAGGACGACCTCCTTCTCCAGCTTGAAGTTGGGGATGCCGTAGATCATCAGCCCGCCGACCCGGTCGTAGCGATCGTAGACATGCACCTGGTAGCCGCGCAGCCGCAGCTTCTCGGCCGCCGCCAGCCCGCCCGGGCCGGCGCCGATGATGCCGACGCTGTACGGCAGCTCGGCGCGCGGGATCGGCGGCTTGACCCAGCCCTTCTCCCAGGCGGTGTCGGTGATGTATTTCTCGACCGCGCCGATGGTGACGCTCTCGAACCCCTTCTCGATGACGCAGTTGCCCTCGCACAGCCGGTCCTGCGGGCAGATGCGGCCGCAGATCTCGGGGAAGGTGTTGGTCGCGGCGGAGACCTCGTAGGCCTCCTCCAGCCGGCCTTCGGCGGTCAGCTTCAGCCAGTCGGGGATGTTGTTGTTCAGCGGGCAATGCACCGAACAGAAGGGCACGCCGCACTGGCTGCAGCGGCTGGACTGCTGGGCCGCCTCGCCGGCGGCGAATTCGCGGTAGATCTCGCCGAAATCGGACCTGCGCGCGGCGACGTCGCGTTTCTCCGGCTGGGCCTGGGAAAGACGCACGAATTGCAGCATCCGTTCGGCCATGGCGCGGTCCTTGCATGCACAGAGGGCGGCACGGCTATCCGCGGCGGGTCGGGACCTTCGCCCCGGCACGCGCATCCGGCCGCCCGTTGGGGCGTTGTGCGCAGCAATACGACTGGCCGCCGGGCGAGACCAGTGTTTTTTCAACATAAGGACAGCAAAGCTGTCCTATATAATCTCGAACGGGTCGTCGGCAGTTGCTACAACCCGACCGCCGCCGCTTTGTAGGTCCGATTCGGACCTTTCAATTGGCCGTCGCTGGTCGTCGGCCCCCGCCGCTCCGGAAGCGCGCCAGGTAGCCCGGCACCACCGCCTCCACCGACTTCGGTGAAATCCCCAGCGCCGCCAGCCCCGGCATGCCCGCCGCCACCACATTGTCCTTCTGCAGCATGACCAGCTGGTCGCGGGTCAGCGGCGGGTTGGGCAGGTATTCCGACAGCCGCGCCTGCAGCCGCACCAGGCCGTCCGGCATGTCGACCATCGGCCGGCGGTGCCCGGTGGTGTCCAGGATGAAACGCAGCAGCTCGCGGAAGCTGATCACCCGCGGCCCGCCGAGCTCGTAGGTCTGCCCCGCCACGTCGTCGCGGGTCGCCGCCGCCACCACCGCATCGGCCACGTCGCCGACATAGACCGGCTGGAAGCGCGTCGCGCCCGCTACCACCGGCATGAAGGGCAGCAGCCGTGCCATACCGGCGAAACGGTTGAAGAACTGGTCCTCCGGCCCGAAGACGATGGAGGGCCGCAGGATCACCGCCCCGGGAAAGGCCGCCCGCACCGCTGCCTCGCCAGCCGCCTTGGTCCGCCCGTACTGGCTGGGGCTCTCCAGGTCGGCGCCGATCGCCGAGACCTGCACCAGCCGCTCCACCCCCGCCTCGGCGGCGATCCGCGCGACGGTGCCGGCGCCCTCGGCCTGCAGTCGCTGGAAGTCGCCCGGCTTCCGCTCATGCAGGATGCCGACCAGGTTCACCACCAGGTCGGCGCCCGCCACCGCCCGCGCCACCGCCCCGGGTTCGGTCAGGCTGGCCGCCAGCGGCACGATCTGCCCGACCCGCCCCTGCGTCTGCAGGAAGCCCCCGGCGCTCGGGTGGCTGGTGGCGATGCGGACGACATAGTCCAGGCTGGCCAGCCGCTGTACCACGTAGCGGCCGATGAAGCCGGTGCCGCCGAAGACCGTGGCGACCTTGCGTACCGTGGTTCCGCGCATTCTGTGGGCTCCTGTCGAGGCAGCCGGACGATATGGCGCGCCGGCCGGCGGCGCCAACCGGCGGCCGCGGCGGCCATCGCGGGTCGCGGCAAAAACCCGCCCTCGGGGCGCTTGACGGCCTTCGGCCCCCGCTCTATTTCCGCGCTCCCGGCGGAGAACACCCCGCTGGCGCCGCACCCTGTGCCCAGGTGGTGGAATTGGTAGACGCGCTGGCTTCAGGTGCCAGTGACCGCAAGGTCGTGAAGGTTCGAGTCCTTTCCTGGGCACCACTCCCCTCCCGTCGCCAACACCTCCCCTTCCGGGGCCAGCGCCGCTGAACCTGTCATCGGGACCCGTGCGCACATTCCTCTTCCCGCGCGGCCCCCGTCCGAGGAGCCGTCCCGTGATCACCCTGCACCGGCATGACCTGCCAGACGGCCTCGCGCTCGGGCCCATGGTGGCGATCGACACCGAGACGATGGGCCTGCAGCCGCACCGCGACCGGCTGTGTCTCGTGCAGCTGTCGGCGGGCGACGGCGACGCGCATCTGGTGCAGATCGTCCCGCCCGGCCTCGGCGGCCGCGGCCCCGATTGCCCCAACCTGAAGCGCCTGCTGACCGACCCGGCGACCACCAAGCTGTTCCATTTCGCCCGCTTCGACTGCGCCGCCCTGCAGCACAACCTCGGCGTCACGGTGGCCCCGGTGGTCTGCACCAAGGTCGCCTCGAAGCTGGTGCGGACCTTCACCGACCGGCACGGGCTGAAGGACCTCTGCAAGGAATTGCTCGGCGTCGACCTGTCGAAGCAACAGCAGAGCTCCGACTGGGGCGCGCCGGAGCTGACCGCGGAGCAGATGGCCTATGCGGCCTCCGACGTGCTGCACCTGCACGCGCTCTGGTCCAGGCTGGAAGGCCTGCTGCGGCGCGAGGGCAGGCTGGACCTGGCCAAGGACTGCTTCCGCTTCCTGCCCGTGCGCGGGGCGCTGGACCTGCTGGGCTATGCCGATCCGGACATCTTCGCGCATTGACCGCAGGCGCCATGCTTAACCCGACGGCAACACCTTGGCACGATTCTTGTCCGATGCGGGGACGGCTCATTGACCCCTGCCCCGCCGCGGCCCATACATCGGGCCGTGGACCTGACCTTTCGCGCCCTATTGCCAACCCGTGACCACCGCGCCGGGCATCCTGCCCGGCATCGGGCGGTGTACCGCCGGTGATGCCGGACCAGACCCCACCCCCGCGCCCGATGCCGCCCCGCGCCGTGGTGGTGCCGCGGCACATGCTGTCACCATCCCGCGCCCGGGCCGCGCCGACCCCGGGCCAGATGGCCCGCCGCCGCTTCACGGTCGCCTGGACCAAGCGGCTGCTGCCGGCCCTGGCCCTCGTGCTGCTCGGCGCCGTGGTGTTCTGGCCTGAGATCGAGGGCAACGAGGACCGCTCCCGCGTCTCCTTCCGCCGCACCATCCAGCCGCGGGCCGAGGCGCTGCGGGTGGTCAACCCGCGCTATCAGGGGGTGGACGAGCTGAACCGTCCCTTCACCATCACCGCCCGGGTCGGCCAACAGGAGGGCGCCGCCGAGATCCTCAACCTTGAGGAACCGCGTGGCGACATCACCATGAGCGACGGGGCCTGGATCTACGTGCAGTCCCGCACCGGGCGCTACGACAAGCCGGCGGGCAAGCTCGACCTGGCGGGGGAGGTCACCATCTACCACGACAACGGCACCATGCTGCTGACCGACCAGGCCAAGGTGGCGATGGAGGGCGGCACCGCCGAGGGTGATGCGCCGGTCGCCGCCCAGGGTGGCTTCGGCACCCTGACCGCCGAGGGCTTCCGCATCCTCGACCGCGGCGCCGTGGTGGTCTTCACCGGCAAGTCGCATGCGGTGCTGGAGGGCGGCCGCTGATGCGCCGCGCCTTGCTCCTCGCCGCCCTGGCCGGTTTCCCGCTGCTGGCGGCCGCGCAGAACATCGACATGTCGCAGGGCGGCCCGGTCGACGTCACCGCCAACGATGGCATCGAGTGGCGACAGGCCGAGCAGGTGGTGATCGCCCGCGGCAATGCCCGCGCCGTCCGCGCCGGGGTGACGGTCGATGCCGACCGGCTGCTGGCGCGCTACCGCCCCGCCGGCCAGCCGGCCGGTGCGCGTCCCACCACCCAGCCGGCCGCCGCGCCGATGGATGCGGCGCCGGGCGGCAACAACGAGATCTGGCGGCTGGAGGCCGAGGGCCGGGTGAAGATATCGACCGCGACCGATGTCGCCCGCGGCGACCGCGCGGTGTACGACATCGACCAGGCGGTGCTGGTGCTGACCGGGCGCGATCTGTCGCTGACCACGGCGCAGCAGGTCATCACCGCCAAGGACAGCCTGGAATACTGGTCGCAGAAGCGCATGGCGGTGGCCCGCGGCGGCGCCGTGGTGACGGAGCCGGCGGAGAACCGCCGCGTCGCCGGCGACACGCTGGTGGCCTATTTCCTGGAAGGCGCCGGCGGCCCCGGCGCCCCGCCGCCCGCGCCCCGCCCGGCCCTGGCGCCCGGGGAGCGGGAGCCGCCCGGCGCCGGCCGGATGGACCGGGTCGAGGCCTACGGCAATGTCGAGATCCGCACCGCGACCGAGGTCGTGCGCGGCGACCGTGGCGTCTACAACGCGCAGACCGGCATGGCGCGGCTGCTCGGCGATGTCCGCATCACCCGCGGCGACAACCAGATCAACGGGCGGGAAGCCATCGTGAACATGCGGACCGGGGTAGCCCGGCTGGTCTCCTCGCCCGGCGCCCGGGTGCAGGGGCTGATCGTGCCGAACCAGCAGGAAGGCGCGGCGGAAAAGCCGGCGCCGCAGCCGGCGCCCGGCGCGGGCTCGGTGAGGATCGGCCGGTGAGCGAGACCCTGCACGCGCCGATGCTGAAATCCCTGCCCGGAGAGGGCGGCCTGGCCGCCTTCGGCCTCGGCAAGCGCTACCGCAAGCGGCCGGTGGTGCGGAACGTCTCGATCAACCTGAAGCGCGGCGAGGCGGTCGGCCTGCTCGGCCCCAACGGCGCCGGCAAGACCACGACCTTCTACATGATCACCGGCCTGGTGCAGCCGGACGAGGGCCGCGTGGTGATGGACGGCCACGACGTCACCAACCTGCCGATGTACCGCCGCGCCCGGCTCGGCCTGGGGTATCTGCCGCAGGAGGCCTCTATCTTCCGCGGCCTGTCGGTCGAGGACAATATCCGCGCGGCGCTCGAGGTGGTCGAGCCGGTGCGCGACCGGCGCGAGCAGATGCTCGACAGCCTGCTGGCCGAATTCGGCATCGCCCATCTGCGCCGTGCCCCCGCGCTGGCGCTGTCGGGCGGCGAGCGGCGGCGCTGCGAGATCGCACGCGCCCTGGCGACGCACCCGTCCTACATCCTGCTGGACGAGCCGCTGGCCGGCATCGACCCGATCGCGGTCGGCGAGATCCGTGATCTCGTCAAGCACCTGAAGGACCGCGGCATCGGCGTGCTGATCACCGACCACAACGTCCGCGAGACCCTGGAGATCATCGACCGCGCCTATATCCTGCATGACGGGCAGGTGCTGATGGAAGGAGCGCCGCGCGACATCGTCGCGCATGAGGGCGTGCGCCGGGTCTATCTGGGCGAGAGATTCAGTCTGTGACCCTGCCGGCGCGCGGAGCGGTTGGCGTGGCAACGGCGGAGCGGGCGTCGAACACATGAGCATGGCGCCGCGCCTCGACATGCGGCAGTCGCAGTCGCTGGTGATGACGCCGCAGCTGCGGCAGGCGATCAAGCTGCTGCAGTCGAGCAACCTGGAAGTCGCCGCCTTCGTCGAGGAGGAGCTGGAGCGCAATCCGCTGCTCGAGCGCGACGAGCGCAACCTGGCCGGGCCGGATGACGGCCACCGGGTCGATCCGCTGCCCGCCGCCGCGGCCTCGCCCGACAGCCACAGCGCGGCGGTGTCGGATTCGCTGCCGCTCGATGCCGCCGGGCCGCTCGATGCCGATTGGAGCAATGTCTACGACGCCGGCGGCGGCTATGAATCGCCCTATGGCCGCGGCGGCCGCGCCGACTTCGCCGACGACCTCTCGGGCGTCGAGGACCTGGCCGCGGCCGGCAACACGCTGCGGGAACACCTGGGCGAGCAGGTCCGGCTGACCTTCCACGACGCGCGGGACCGGCTGATCGCGGCGCAGATCCTCGCCATGGTGGACGCCGCCGGCCGGCTGCCGGTCGAGGATGCGGCAATCGCGGAGGCGATGGGCTGCGCACCGGAGAAGGTGCAGGCGGTGCGCGCCCGCATGCAGCGGTTCGATCCGCCCGGCATGTTCGCCCGCAACCTGAGCGAATGCCTCGCCATCCAGCTGGCCGAGCTCAACCGGCTGGACCCGGCGATGCAAGCGCTGCTCGACAACCTGGAGCTGCTGGCGCGGCGCGACCGTGCCGGGCTGATGGCGGCCTGCGGCGTCGATGCCGAGGACCTGACCGACATGATCGCCGAGCTTCGCCGGCTAGACCCCAAGCCCGGTGCCAGCTTCGACCAGCTACCGGCCCCTGCCGTGGTGCCCGACGTCCTGATGCGCCGGGCCGAGGATGGCGGCTGGCTGCTGGAGCTGAACCCCGAGACCCTGCCCCGCGTGCTGGTCAACCGCGGCTTCTACGCCCGCTGCCAGGTCGGCAGCCGGACCCGCGACGACAAGGTCTTCCTGGCGGAAAAGCTGCAGAGCGCCAATTGGCTGCTCAAAAGCCTGGAACAGCGCGCCAGCACCATCATCAAGGTGGCGCAGGAGATCGTCCGCCGGCAGGACGGCTTCTTCCGCCACGGTGTCGAATACCTGCGGCCGCTCATCCTCCGCGACATCGCCGAGGAAGTGCAGATGCACGAGAGCACGGTCAGCCGGGTCACCGCCAACAAGTACATCGCAACGCCGCGCGGTACCTTCGAACTGAAGTATTTCTTCACCACGGCGATCGCCGGCACCCATGGCGGCGAACAGCACAGCGCCGAGGCCGTGCGCTGGCGCATCCGCGGCATGATCGCCGCGGAAGACGTCGAAGCCGTACTGTCCGACGACGCGATAGTTGAGAAATTGCGTCAGGAAGGCGTGGACATCGCCCGCCGAACGGTGGCCAAATACCGCGAGGCGTTGCGCATTCCATCGTCGGTGCAACGCAAACGGGAGAAGGCCGTCCCGGCCTGATCCTGCCGTCCGGCCCGGGTCTCCCTGGCCGGGCGGCACGCACACGGGGCGCAGGCCACCGCGCCACCCTGGGCCCTGCCGGGCGGCCCTCCCCCCAACCTGGGACAGGAGGGATTGCCCCCATGCATGTCACCGTTGCCGGCAAGCAGGTCGAGACCGGGGAAGCGCTGCAGACCCATGTCCGGGAAGGCCTGGCCTCCATCACGCAGAAATACTTCGACCATGCGCTGGAGGCGAATGTCACCTTCCGGCGCGACGTGAAGGGGAAAGGCGGCGTCTTCGCCTGCGACATCAACCTCAAGGCCGGGCGCAACCTGTTCATGCGGGCCGAGGGCGAAGGGGTGGATGCGCACCGCGCCTTCGAGGTGGCGGCGCAGCACGTGGCCAAGCGGTTGCGACGCTACCGGCGACGGGTGAACGAGCATGCCCGCAGCATGGCCGAGGCGCGGGTGCCCGACGGCACGGCGGAAGTCGAGACCGCGACGCAATATGTCCTGCAGCACGACGACGAGGCACCGGAGGCCGATGAGGCGCCTGCAGAGGCCATGGCCGACGGCAAGCGGATCGACCACAGCCTGATCGTCGCCGAGCAGGTGACCGAGATCGCCCGGCTGACGGTGGGCGAGGCGGTGATGCGGCTCGACCTCACGCACCAGACGGCGATGATGTTCCGCAACAGCGGGTCGGGCGCGCTGAACGTGGTCTATCGCCGCGCCGATGGCTGCGTCGGCTGGATCGACGCACCGGCGGCCTAGGTCAGGTGCTCGGTCGGCGCCCGCCACGCGGCAGTGCCAACCCCCAAAATTGAGGGGGCCAGGGAGGAAACCTCCTCCCTGGCCCTACCTTCTCAGTGCACCAGCGCCGGCGCCATCTCGTGCTGCAGGATGGCGGCGATCGCCATCTCGGCGTTCGGCGCGGCGCCAATCGGGGTGCCGTCCGCGGCGTGGATCGCCATGCCCTGCACGCCGTTCACCAGCACCGGCCGGATATAGGCGATCTCCTGCGCGCCGAAGCGCTGCCAGTCGGCGCCCGAAAGCTGGCGCAGCGACAGGGCGACGGTGGAGGCCTGCTGCGGGCCATTGTCATGATTGCTGCTGTTCATCTTGCATTCTCCTTCCGGCATGGCCGAAGCCCATGCGGCCTGGAGCTTCCAGGACCCTAGCGCCTTGGCGCGCGCCGGGTTCACCCGGATGCCCCGATGGTGTTTCAGCCCCGGGTCACGCGCCCTTCGACGATGGGGCGGGCGGACCCGTTAACCTTCGGGCCGGGGCTGATCCCGGACCCGTTGGCGGTCGCGCCGCCGATCGGGATGGTCTTCACCCGGACCTCCGGCTGCGGCCGGCGCAGGTCGACATGCAGCAGGCCGTTGTCGAGCCAGGCACCTTCCACGTCGATGCCCTCGGCAAGGACGAAGGCGCGCTGGAACTGCCGGGCGGCGATGCCGCGATGCAGGAAGATCCGGCCGTCCGAGTCATCCTTCTGCCGGCCGCGGATGACCAGCTGGTTATCCTCCTGCGTGATCTGCAGGTCCTCCATCGCGAAACCGGCGACGGCCAGGGTGATGCGCAGCCGGTTGTCGCCGGTCTGCTCGATATTGTAGGGCGGATAGCCGTCGGCATTCTTGGCGACCCGGTCGAGCATCTGCTCGAGATGGTCGAAGCCGAGGAACAGGGGCGATCCGAAGACCGATGGGCGGGACATTGTAGCCTCCTCACGGGAGCGAAGCGGTGGGCCGGGCCCGAAGCACCCGGTCTCGGATGGGAATGTCGTCAGCCTGGCAGGCCGTTGCAAGGGGGTCCGGCGGGGGCTACTCCCGGGCGATCATGCCCGACGACGATCTTCACAACGATCCCCTGGCCATCCTCCTGGTGCCCGACCCGCGGCTGCGCGCCAAGGCGAAGCCGGTCGGCCCCGCCGATGCCGATACCGTCCGGGCGCTCGCGCCGCGGATGCTGGACGCCATGTACAAGGCGCCCGGCATCGGCCTGGCGGCGCCGCAGGTGGGCTCTCTGCTGCGGCTCTTCGTGGTCGACATCCAGAAGGGCGACAAGCCCGACCCGATGGTCCTGGTGAATCCCGAGATCGTCGCGGTCAGCGAGGAACTGGCCGAGCGCGAGGAAGGCTGCCTTTCCCTGCCCGGGCAATATGCCGACGTGACCCGGCCCGCGCGCGTCAAGCTGCGCTACCACGACCTCACCGGCGCGAAGCGGGAGATCGAGGCGGACGGGCTGCTGGCGACCTGCCTGCAGCATGAATACGACCACCTGGATGGCGTGCTGTTCGTCGACCACATCAGCACGCTGAAGCGCAACATGCTGCTGCGCAAGCTGGCCAAGGACCTGAAGCACAAGGCGCGGGAGTAGCCGGGATGCGGCTCGCCTTCATGGGCAGCCCGGACTTCGCGGTCCCGGCCCTCAAGGCGCTGCACGCGGCGGGGCACGAGATCGCCGCGGTCTATTGCCAGCCGCCGCGGCCGGCCGGGCGCGGGCAGAAGGAAACGCCCTGCCCCGTTCACAAGGCCGCACTCGCGCTGGGCCTGGAGGTGCGCGCTCCGGCGCGGGTGCGGAAGGACGCGGCAGAGCATGCCGCCTTCGCCGCGTTCGGGCTCGATGCCGCCATCGTCGCCGCCTATGGGCTGATCCTGCCGCAGGCCATGCTGGATGCGCCGCGGCTGGGGTGCCTGAACATCCATGCCTCGCTGCTGCCGCGCTGGCGCGGCGCGGCGCCGATCCAGGCGGCGATCCTGGCCGGCGATGCGACAAGCGGCGTCACCATCATGCAGATGGAGGCAGGCCTCGACACCGGCCCGATGCTGCTGAAGGGCACGGTGCCGATCGGCCCGCGCACCACCACGCCCGAGTTGCACGACGCGCTGGCCGCAATCGGCGCCGACCTCATCCTGCGGGTGCTGGCCGCGCCGTCCGCGCCGCTGCCGCAGCCCGAGGCCGGCGTGACCTATGCCGCCAAGCTCACCAAGGCGGACGGCGTGCTGGACTGGGCGCAGGATGCCGCGGCGCTCGATCGCCGGGTGCGGGCGCTGAACCCCTGGCCGGGTACCTTCTTCGGCCATGCCGGGGAACAGGTCCGCGTCCTGGCGGCCGAGCCGGCGCCCGGGGCCGGGCCACCCGGCACCGTGCTGGACGAGGCGGCGACCATCGCCTGCGGGTCGGGCGCGTTGCGCCTGCTGCGTCTGCAGCGTCCTAGCCGTGGCCCGCTGCCGGCGGCGGATTTCCTGCGGGGGTTCCCGCTGCTCCCCGGCACCGTCCTGGGCTGATGCAGGCCCGCCGGTTCACGCCTCCGCGCCTGCGGGCGCAGCGGCGCTCGGAGGTCAGATGCCGCTCTATGCCCTGACCCTGGAATACGACGGCGGCCCCTTCGTCGGCTGGCAGCGGCAGGAGAACGGGATTTCGGTCCAGCAGGTGCTGGAGGACGCCGCGGCCAGGCTGAACGGCGGGGTGGTGCCGACCTCCGTCGCCGCCGGACGGACCGATGCCGGGGTCCATGCCGAGGGCCAGGTGGCGCAGGTCGAGATCGACCGCGACCTGCCGCCCGACCGGCTGCGGGAGGCGTTGAATTTCCACACCAAGCCATACCCGGTGGCGGTGGTGACCGCCGCGCGGGCACCGGAAGGCTGGAATGCCCGCTTCTCGGCGATCCACCGGGGCTACCGCTACCGCATCCTCAACCGGCGGGCCCGGCCGGCGCTGGCGGAGGGCCGGGTCTGGCACGTGCCGCAGCGGCTGGATACGGCGGCGATGCATGCGGCGGCACAGGGGCTGCTGGGACGGCATGATTTCTCCGCCTTCCGCGCCGCCGCGTGCCAGGCAAAGAGCGCGCTGCGGACCCTGGACCGGCTGGATGTCAGCCGGCAGGGCGACGAGGTGGTGATCGTGGCGGAGGCGCGCAGCTTTCTGCACCACCAGATCCGCAACCTGGCGGGCACCCTGCTGGAGGTTGGCCAGGGCAAGCGTGGCGTGGACTGGCCGCGGCGGGTGCTGGACGGGGCGGACCGGACCCGGGCGGGGCAGACGGCGCCGGCGGAGGGGCTTTGCTTCAGCTTCGTGCGCTATGCGCAGGAGCCGGACTGGGTCTAGGTCGAGGTCCGAGACGTCTTTGTTTCTCATTCATCGCGGGAGCCTGGCACTCGCCGCGCGACGGGTGCCAACGCAGAAGGTGCCCAAGGTGGGGTTGGCGGTGGCGATGCTTCCTCCTTCCCAATCTTGCCTGTCAGCCTGGCTGACCGAACAAGCGTCCCGGTCGGAAAGCAGGCGGCATGCACCGGACCGGGATCATGCGATCCGCGCTATGCGGGCAGCATTGCGAGGGCCTCCGCAAGGAGCGGCCGGGCCGCCACCGCCGGCTGCACGCAGGCCCGCTCCACCGCCCGGGCTGCCGCCGGCAAGGGTTCGTCGCAGCGGTCCAGCAGCTCGCCCAGCAGCAGGCCCCAGGCGCGCACCTCCAGCCTTTGCAGCGTCATGCCCATGGCCCCGGACGGCAGGCAGGCTGCGGCGCCGAGGTCGCTGAGCACCGCCGCCCCCGCCGCGCCGTCCCAGAGCACGTTATGGGCATAGAGGTCGCCATGCAGCAGTGCCTGGGCATGCAGATGCGCCGCCGCCGCGCCGATGCCCCGGGCGATGCGCAGCGCGACGGCCGGCGCCAGCCGCAGCGCCGGGTCGTAGATATCGCGGCTGCAGCTCTCCAGGCTGGGCGGGCCGGCGAGGGGCCGCCAATCCGGCGGCAGCAGCGGCATCACCAGCCCCTGCAGCGCCTCCGGGTGCCCCGCCAGCCGGCCTAGCGCGCCGACCAGATGCGGATGCGCGCCGGCGGCGAGGCAGGCGGCCATCTCGCGCTCCGGCAGGCCATCGCTGGTCATGCTGCCTTTGAAAAGCTTGAGCGCGACCGGGCGGCCCGCCCAGGACGCGGCATGGATGCGGCCCGAGGCCCCCTCCCCCAGCAGCGCGCCCGGGGTCAGGGCGGACCAGTCCACCAGCGGGCCGGCCGGGGCCGGCCCGGCGTCCTCGCAGGGGTTGCCCGCCATGGCCAGCCAGGCGAGCCGGGGCAGATCGGCGAGCCAGGGCGGCAGGGACTCGAATCGGTTGGCGGCGATGCGCAGCAGTTCGAGCCTGCCGGCGCCGGCCAGCCCCGGCGGCAGCCGCTCCAGCCGGTTGCCGGAGAGCATCAGCTTCTGCAGCGCCGGGCGCTCTCCCACTGCCGGCGGCAGCGCGGTCAGGTGGTTGTCGGTCAGGGTCAGCCAGCGCAGCCCCGGCGCCAGGGCCTCGGCCGGGACCTCCACGAGCGCACTTCCGCGGCAGCCGACCTGGCCGAGCGCCGGGCAATCCCCCAGCACCGGCGGCAGCCGCCCGAAGCGGTTGCCGGAGCCGAAGAAAACCCGCAGCCGGCGGCAGCGGGCCAGGCCGGGCGGCAGCGCCTCCAGCGCATTGCCGCTGAGGTCGAGCAATTCGAGGCTCTCGGCGAGGCCGAGAATCTCGGCCGGGACTTCCCGCAGGCCGAGGCCGGCCAGGCGCAGCACCCGGGTGCCGGCGAGGTCGCCGCGGCGCAGCGCGGCCAGGGTGGCTTCGGCCGCGGTCACCCGGCCGAAAGCCGCCCCACCAGCCCGCCGATGAAGATGCCCAGCAGCAGGTCCAGCACCACGAACATCACTGCCGCCCCCCCGGCCAGCCGGAGCGCCGACTTGGCCACGAACCACTCCAGCCACAGCGCATAACCCAGCGCCGCCAGCCCCAACCCCTGGGCGACCGAATCCGGCAGGCCGAGGGCGGCCGGCACGGTGAGGGCGATCAGCACCAGGTACTGCACCACATTGGCCCAGTTCCATGCGGCAATGAAGCGCGGCCACTCGGCCTTGCGTCCCTGCATCTCCGCCAGCGGCAGGGAGGCCAGGGCGAAGCCCGCCCAGGCCGCCGCATAGCCGATGAGCTCGGCCGTCATGCCGCGCGCGAAGCCCGCCTCCGGCATCCCGACGCCGGCCCAGGCCAGCAGCTTGAGCGCGAGGAAGCCCGGCAGGCAGAGCGCCGCCGCCCAGAAGCTGCGGGCGACGCCCTCCGGCGAGGCCTCGACCAGCAGCAGCCCGTCCGGCTTGCCCTGGGCCAGGCGGAAGGCGCCGCGCAGCCCGGCGGCGATGCTGCCGCGGGGGGTCGGCGGGGATCCGCTCAGGCGAAGGCCTCCTCGAGCACCATCCGGTACAGCGCGGCCAGCTCCCTCAGTTCCGCCACCGGGGCCGCCTCATCCACCTTGTGCATGGTGGAGCCCACCGCGCCGAGCTCCGCCACCGGGCAGAACCGCGCGATGAAGCGGGCGTCCGAGGTCCCGCCGCCGGTATCCAGCGCCGGCTCGGCGCCGGTCGCCCGCACCACGGCGCGGCGCAGCGCGTCGACGAAGGGGCCTGGCTGGGTCAGGAAGCTCTCGCCGGAGCAATCGACCCGCATCTCGTAGCGCGCCTCCTCGGCCCGCAGCGCGGCATGCAGGTGTTCCGTCAAGGACGCGCTGGTGTGCAGGTCGTTGAAGCGGATGTTCAGCATCGCCCGGGCCTCGCCGGGGATGACGTTGTTGGCGGCGTTGCCGACGTCGAAGCCGGTGACCTGCAGGGTTGTCGCCTCGAAGAACTGGCTGCCCTGGTCGATCGGCTGGGCGGTCAGCCGGTGCAGCACGCGGACCAGCCGGTGGATCGGGTTGTCGGCCCGCTGCGGATAGGCGCTGTGACCCTGGGTGCCGAACAGGGTGATGTAGGCCGTCATGCTGCCGCGGCGGCCGACCTTGATCAGGTCGCCGAGCGCTGCGCGGGAGGTCGGCTCGCCGACCAGCGCCATGTCGGGGATCTCGCCCCGCGCGGCCAGCCAGTCGAGCACCTTGGTGGTGCCGTCCTTGGCCGGCCCCTCCTCGTCGCCGGTGATCAGCAGGCTGATGCTGCCGGGCGCATGCGGATTGGCGGCCAGGTAGTCGGTCAGCCCGGCGACGAAGGCGCTGATGCCGCCCTTCATGTCGCAGGCGCCGCGGCCATAGAGCACGCCGTCCTTGACCACCGCGTCGAAGGGGCCATCGGTCCAGGCCTCGGCCGGGCCGGTCGGCACCACGTCGGTATGGCCGGCATAGCAGAAATGCGGGCCTTCGGTGCCGCGGCGGGCATAGAGGTTGGGCGTCTCGCCGAAGGTCAGCCGGTGGCAGGTGAAGCCCAGCGCCGCCAGCGCCGCTTCCAGCACGCCGAGTGCCCCGGCATCGGCCGGGGTCACGCTCGGGCAGCGGATCAGCGCCTGGGCCAGCGGCACCGGGTCGGTCGGGGTGTTCTTCATTGCTGGACGGTGCGCTTCACGCTCCGCTCCTCACTTCGTTCCGGGGCTCCGCGAGCGCACCGTCGTTGGGCGGTGCGCTTCACGCTCCGCTCCTCACTTCGTTCCGGAGTTCCGCGAGCGCACCGCATCAATCGCGCAGCAGCTCGTTGATGCTGGTCTTGGCCCGGGTCTGCGCGTCCACCCGCTTGACGATCACCGCGCAATAGAGGCTCGGCCCCGGCGTGCCGTCCGGCAGCGGCTTGCCCGGCAGGCTGCCCGGCACCACCACCGAATAGGACGGCACCCGGCCCATGTAGACCTGGCCGGTCGCGCGATCGATGATCTTGGTGGAGGCGCCGAGGAAGACGCCCATCGACAGCACCGCGCCACGCTCGACCACGACGCCCTCGGCTACCTCGGACCGGGCACCGACGAAGCAGTCGTCCTCGATGATCACCGGATTGGCCTGCAGCGGCTCCAGCACCCCGCCGATGCCGACGCCGCCGGAGATATGCACGTTCTTGCCGATCTGCGCGCAGGACCCGACCGTCGCCCAAGTATCCACCATGGTGTTGCGGTCCACATGGGCGCCGAGGTTCACGAAGGACGGCATCAGCACCACGCCGGGCGCGATATAGGCCGAGCGCCGCACCACGGCGCCCGGCACGGCGCGGAAACCGGCCTCCTTGAAGCGGTTCGGACCCCAATCGGCGAATTTCAGCGGCACCTTGTCGTAGGCGCCGGTGCCGACCTCCATCGGCGCCGAATCGGTCAACCGGAAGGACAGCAGCACCGCCTGCTTCAGCCACTGGTTCACCCGCCACTCGCCGGGCGCGCCGAGCGGCTCGGCGACCCGCGCCTTGCCGGAATCGAGCGCCTCCAGCGCCGCCTCGACCACCGCGCGGTCGTCACCGCCGGTGGCGGAGGAGAGCGTGTCGCGCCGCTCCCACAGGGCTTCGATGCGCGATTGCAGGCTGCTGGCGTCCATGGTCGTTGTCCCGCGGCGAGATCCGGCGCGCCGGAGGCCCGGCGCGGAAGCGGCGGACCATGCCGACGCCGACACGCGCCTGTCAACGCGCCGCGGCCCTGCCGATAACGCGTCCTTCATCCGATCCGACGATCCTTCGCCCATGCTCCCCACGGACCCCATGGCAGAACAGGCCTGCGCCGGCGGCGCCCCCATCGGCGGCGTGCCGAACGCATCGCCCGATCCCGGGCTTTGCGGGGCGCTGCTCGATTCGCGGCAGCGCTGGCGGGACTTCGCCACCCTGGCCGCCGACCTGGTCTTCGAAACCGACGCCGCCGGCCGCTTCAGCTTCGTCGCGCCCGACGCCCCGCTCGGCTGGGCGGCGGACGCCCTGCTCGGCCGTCCGGGCCAGGAACTGCTGGCGGTGCCGGAACCCGACCCCTTCCTCCTGCACGGCCCGGCGCGCGGCCTGCGCGCCTGGCTGCGACGGCCGGATGGCGGCAGCGCCTGCCTCAGCCTCGACCTCGCCCCGCTGCACGATTCCGCCGGCCGGTTCGTCGGGTTGCGCGGCTGCGGCCGCGACATCACCGCCGAGATGGCCGAGGCCGCCACCCAGGCCGCGGCGCTGCGCCGGGCGGAGGCGCTGCAGGGCCTGGTCAGCCGGGTGCGGCGGGAAGTGCTGGCGCCGCGCATGCTGACCGCGACGCTCGAAGCCCTGCAGTCCGCGCTCGGCTGCGGCGGCGCCGCGGTGCTGGAATGGCCGGAGGGCGGCGTGCCCGAGGTCACCCACCGGCGCGGGGCGGACCCGGCCGCGCTGCTGGCGGGGCTGGCGCCCCACCTCGGCAGCCGCGGCCCCGCCTTCCTCGACGGGCCGGGCGGTGAGGCCCTGGCCCTGGTCACGCAGGCCGCGCCGGGCGGGCCGCAGCAGGCGCTGCTGGCCTGGCGCGAGGCCGGGCAGCGCGCCTTCGACGCAGATGACCGCCACATGCTGGTGGCGCTGTCCGACCTGCTCTTCGTCGTGCTCGGCAACCAGGCGCTGCAGCACCGGCTGGAACGCCAGGCGCGGACCGATGCGCTGACCGGCCTGCTGAACCGCCGCGCCTTCCTCGAGGACCTCGCCCGCCGGCTGCGCCGCCAGGCCATGGACCCGGCACGGGCCGGGCTGGCGGAAGGCGCGCTGGTCTTCCTCGACCTCGACAACCTGAAGCCGATCAACGACCGCCTGGGGCACGAGGCCGGCGATGCCGCGCTGATCGCGGTCGCCCAGCTGCTGCGGGACTCGGTTCGCCCGACCGACATGGCGGCAAGGCTCGGCGGCGACGAATTCGCCCTGTGGCTCGAGGCGGCGGATGCCGAGGCCGCGGCGGTGCGGGCCACCGCGCTCTGCGCCGGCGCCGCGCGGATCGACGGCGGGCTGCGCGACGGCACGCCGCCGATCACCTTCAGCATGGGCTGTGCCATCCGCCAGCCAAGCCCCGCGGAATCCCCGGAAGCCCTGCTCGCCCGCGCCGACGCCGCGATGTACGAAGCCAAGCGTGGGGGGCGGAACCGCTGGATCCTGGCGGCGCCCGATGACGTGCCGCGGCGTCTCGCCTCGTGAGGCCCGCCCCCTCCTACGACGCGGCGAAGCGCATCGTCGCCGAGGGCACCGAGGCGGAGCGTATCGCGCTCGCCTCCCGCCCCGATGCGGCGCCGGAGATCCTCTATTTCCTCGCCGCCGACGGCAAGCTGACGGTGCGTGCGGCGGTCGCCGCCAATGCGGCGACGCCGGCCCAGGCGGACAGCATGCTGGCCGGCGACGGCGACCCGCGGGTGCGCGCCGTCGTCGGCCGCAAGCTGGCGCCACGCGCGCCGGTCCTGGCCGGGGCGAAGGACCGGCTGCAGACCCTGGCCTGGAGCACGCTGTGCGAGCTCGCGGCGGATGCCGCGGTCATGGTGCGCGCGGTGATCGCCGAGGAATTGCAGGCGATGCCCGACGCGCCGCGCGACCTGATCCTGCGCCTGGCGCGGGACGCGGCGATGGAGGTCGCTGCCCCGGTCATCCGCTTCTCGCCTTTGCTGACCGAGGACGACCTGCTCGCCCTGATCGCGGCGCCGCCGGTGCCGGAGACGGTGACCGCGGTCGCCCGCCGGCCGCTGCTCAGCGAACGGCTGTCGGATGCGGTGGTGGCCCGGGCCGACAACGGCGCGGTCGCGGCGCTGCTGGCGAACGACAGCGCCTCGATCCGGGAGAAGACACTCGACACCCTGATCGCCGTGGCGGCGACGCACCAGCACTGGCAGGAAACCCTGGTACGCCGCGCCGGCCTGCCGCCGCAGGCGACGCTCGCCCTGGCCGCGGTGGTCGCCGACCATCTGCTGGAACCGCTGGCGGCACGCACCGACCTCGACCCGACCTTGGCCCGGGTGTTGCGGGCGCGGGTCGATCTGCGGCTGGACCGCCGCGCCGGGGCTGCGCTGCCGCCTGAGCTGGCCTTCGAGGATGCGGGACTGCGCGGTGACACGCTGGCCATGTTGCGGCTGCTGGCGGAGCATACCGGCGTGCCGGCCCGGGCAGTCGAACATGCGGCGCAGTTGCGCAGCGGCAAGGCGCTGGTCAGCCTCTGCTGGAAGGCCGGCTTCCCGGCGCGCTGTGCGCTGCCGGCGCAGGGCGTGCTGGGCCGGATCGCGCCCGCCGCCGTGATGCCGCTATCGCCCGGCGAGGGCTGGCCGCTGACCGAGGCCGAGATGCGCTGGCAGATCGAGTTGCTGGCCGAGCCGGTGGAGGCGCGGTAGCGCGCAAAGAGGGGGGGAGCGTAGAGACCGGCCCAGATGAGCCGAAATAGGGCTGATTGATCGTATGGCTCCGCCTCGTCGTCACGGCCGCTTGCCGGCACGTAGCCGGCGGCTCCTGCTGGATTGTTTTGCAGGCGGCGGTATGGCCCGAGGCGCAGCCGAACCGGACGGCTGCCATCGGCACAGGGCGATGCCGTTCCACCACACGCTGCGCGAGGCCATCGCCGCCCGGCCTGCAGGGCAGTGGTCGTCGGCCGGCTCCAGCGCGCGGGGAAGGCCCACACCCCGATGGGCGCCGGTACCTGCCGGCCAGGCCGGTCGGCATCATCCGCGACCGGGTCCGGCCTGGGAACAAAGTGGGGGCCTGGGGAGGAAGCTTCCGCCCCAGCCGTGTTACGGTTTGATCAGAGTCCCCGCCCCGCCATCGGTGAACAGCTCGCGCAGCACCGCATGCGGTACCCGGCCGTCGAGGATGACCGCGCCCTTCACCCCGCGCTCGATGGCGTAGATGCAGGTCTCGACCTTCGGGATCATGCCGGCATTGATCCAGCCCTCGGCGATGCCGGCCTTGACCTGCGCCACCGTCATCTCCGGGATGAAGACGCCGTCCGGGCCCTTCACGCCGGCGACGTCGGTCAGCACCAGCAGGCGTTCCGCCCCCAGCGCGCCGGCGATCGCGCCGGCCACCGTATCGGCATTGATGTTGTAGGTCTGGCCGTCGCCGCCGACGCCGACAGGCGCGATCACCGGCACGATGTCGGCGCCGATCATCAGCTGCAGCACCTTGGTGTTGATCGCCTCCGGCTCGCCGACGAAGCCGAGGTCGAGAACCTGCTCGAGGTTCGAGCCCGGGTCGCGCACGGTGCGCGTCACGCGGCGGGCGCGCACCAGGCCGCCATCCTTGCCGGAAATGCCGACCGCCATGGCGCCAGCGCGGGTGATCGCCTCGGCCACCTGCTTGTTCACCGGGCCGGCGAGAACCATCTCAACCACGTCGAGCATCGCCTCGTCCGTCACGCGCAGGCCCTGGACGAAGGTGGACTGCACGTTCAGCCGCTTGAGCATGGCGTTGATCTGCGGCCCACCGCCATGGACCACCACCGGATTGACGCCGACCTGTTCCAGCAGCGCGATGTCGCGGCCGAACCGCAGCGCGGTCTCCTCCTCGCCCATGGCGTGGCCGCCATACTTCACCACGACGATCTGGTCGTCGTAGCGCTTCAGGAAGGGCAGCGCGCCGGCGAGGATCTTCATCGGGTCGGGCGTGGCGTCGGTCATCGGCCGGTGTTCCGGAATGCTGGCGCCCCGCTGTAAAGCAGTTTGCCGCGGGGGCAAACCTCCCGACGCGGCTGCGTCAGTGGATCTCCACCCGCAGCGTGTAGGCCGCCCCGCCGCGTGTCGAGCCGACCACGACCAGGTAGCGGCCGCTGCGCGGCAGCCGGCCGGACCAGGCGCTCGCATCCTGGCCCTCGCCCGCGCCGGGCAGGGTCTCGCCGGTGATGTCGCCCATCGGATCCTCCGCCGGCAGGACGGCGCCGGGCAGCCAGATCTGCACCGCGGCATTCTGCTCGACCGCCGTCACCCGGAGCCGCAGGGTCTGCCCGGCCCGGGCGCCAAGCGCGTAGATCGCCCTCCCGCCCCGCTCGATGCCGCCCGAGACCTCGCCGGACGAGGTGCCGGGGGCGAAGCGGATCGGGGTGACGGCGGGCTCGGCCGCGGCCGGCCCGGCCAAGGCGAGGCCGGCGAGGAGAAGTCCGACCAGGCCAAGGCGATGTCGGCTCACGGAAGACCTCCGGTTGCTCCGGCCGTCGGGCGGCCGGCTGATGTCAGGGCGATGCGAGCCCCAGGGGACGCTGGACCCGTGGCACCGGCACGCGTCGCCCGGTCCCCTTCGCACCCCACGGCTCAGAGCGCGAGGGCCGTCAGCTCCGCCCGCAATTCCGGGATCCCGGACCCGGTCTCGGCGCTCGTCACGATCACCAGCGGGTGGCCGGCGGTATAGCTGCGGGCCAGCGTCTCGGCCTCCCGCGTCCGCTGCTCGAGCCACCAGGGTTTGGCGTCGTCGGCCTTGGTCAGGACGATCTGGAACGACACCGCGGCGTCGCTCAGCAGCTTCATCGCCATGCGGTCGGAGGCCTTGGTCTCGATCCGCGCATCCAGCAGCAGGATCACCCGGCGCAGGGTCGGGCGGCCGCGCAGGAAGTCGAACATCAGCCCCTGCCAGTCCTCCTTCACGCTCTTCGACGCCTGGGCGTAGCCATAGCCCGGCATGTCCACCAGGGTCAGCCGGTCACCGAGGTTGAAGAAGTTCAGCTGCTTGGTCCGGCCCGGCGTGTTGGACACCCGGGCCAGCGCCTTCTGCCCGGTGAGGGCATTGACCAGGCTGGACTTGCCGACGTTGGAGCGGCCGCAGAAGGCGATCTCCGGCCCGCCCACCGGCGGCAGCTGGTCGATCTTCTGCGAGGCGTAGAAGAAGGTGCAGGGCTGCGCGAACAGCACCCGCCCGGCCTCGATCAGCGCCGCGCGGTCCTCGGGCGTCTTCGCCTCGGACAGGCCGCCTGCGGGGAGGTGCGGCGGCAGGTACGGGAGGGTGATCACCCCTTCTTCGGCTTCGCCGCAGCCGGCAGGGCAGCAGCGACCGCAGCACTGTTCGACTTCGACACCGTGGCGCTGCGCTGGATGTACCACTGCTGGGCGATCGACAGCAGGTTGTTCCAGGACCAGTAGATCACCAGCCCGGCCGGGAAGCTGGCCAGCATGAAGGTGAAGATGATCGGCATGTACTGGAACAGCTTGGCCTGGATCGGGTCGGGCGGCGCCGGGTTCAGCTTCTGCTGCAGGAACATGGTCACGCCCATGATGAGCGCCCAGACCGGCATGTGCAGGTAGTGCGACAGCTCCGTCGGGTCGAAGGGCAGCAGGCCAAAGAGGTTGAAAAGATTGGTCGGGTCGGGTGCCGACAGGTCGCGGATCCAGCCGAAGAAGGGCGCGTGCCGCATCTCGATGGTGACGAACAGCACCTTGTAGAGCGCGAAGAAGACCGGGATCTGGATCAGGATCGGCAGGCAGCCGGAGGCCGGGTTGATCTTCTCGGTCCGGTACAGCGCCATCATCTCGGCCTGCGCCTTGGCCGGGTCGTCCTTATAGCGTTCCTTGATCTCGGACATCTTCGGCCCGAGCACCTTCATCTTCCCCATCGACTTGTAGGCCTTGCTGGCCAGCGGGAAGAAGGCGGCCTTAAGCGCCAGGGTGAAGATCAGGATGGCGACGCCGAAGTTGCCGACCAGCGTGAAGATCCAGTCGATAGCGTAGAAGAACGGCTTGGTCAGGAAGTAGAACCAGCCGAAGTCGATCGCCTTGTCGAAATCCGGGATGCCCAGTCGGTCGCGGTAGCTGTCCAGCAGCCGCACCTCCTTGGCGCCGGTGAACAGCCGCAGGGCCTGGCCGGCGCCGGTCGTGCCGGGCGCGACGGTGGATGGCGCCGGCTGGGCGAAATCGACCTGCCAGCGGTCCTGCCCAGCTTCCGGGATCGCCCGGTAGGTTGCCCGGAAGCGCGCCGCCTGGTCGACCGGGGCCAGCGCCGTCAGCCAGTACTTGTCGGTGAAGCCGGCCCAGCCGCCGGCAGCCTCCTGCTCGAACGCCACGCCGCCGCGCTTGGCGCCTTCCGACTTGGCGTTGGCATAGGTCTCCTCGCGCAGCCGGCCGTCGAGCACGCCGACGAAGCCCTCGTGCAGGATGTAGAAGCCCTGGGTCGGCGGGGTGTATTCGCGGCGGATACGGGCCCAGGGCAGCAGCTGCGCCGCATCCGCGCCGGTGTTCTTCACCCGCTGGTCGGCGGTGAGCATGTAGTTCTCGTCGAGCGAGAGCCCGATCTCGAAGACCTGGCCCTGGCCGTTGTCCCAGCGCAGCGTCACCGGCTTGCCGGGGGCCAGCGCCTCGCCATCGGCGGTCCAGTCTGTGTCGTTGCCGGGCACCGGGGTGCGGCCATCGGCCGCGGTCCAGCCCCATTGCCCGTAATAGGGCGCGGCGCCCTCGCGCGGCGCCAGCAGGCGCACCAGCGGAGAGCTCCGGTCCACCGTCTCATGGTAGTCCTTCAGCACCACGTCATCGAGCCGCGCGCCGCGCAGGCTGAGCGTGCCCTGCATGCGCGGGCCGTCGACCGGGATCCGGGCGCCGGGGACGCGCGGCGCGCCGGCGGCGGGCGAGGCATCGGTCGGCGCGCCGAGCGGGCCGACCGGCCCCGGCGCCGGGGCCGGCTGTTGCACCTGGGCCTGCTGCTCGGCCGCCTGCTGGGCCCGCTGCGCCTCGCGCGCAGGACGGTTCAGCAGGTCGAAGGTGAGCAGGATGCCGATCGAGATGGCGATCGCCGCGAGGAGGCGCTTCTGGTCCATGGAACGGGGTCAGCCTTTCGGGACGGGCTGGAAATGTCCGGCATCCCGCGCGGGGACGGGGTCCACGCCGCCGGGGTGCCAGGGGTTGCAGCGCAGGATACGGCGGCCGGCGAGCCAGGTGCCGCGCAGGGCACCGTGGGTCTCCAGCGCCTCCAGCGCATAGTGGCTGCAGCTGGGATGAAAGCGGCAATGCGCCCCGATGAAAGGGCGGAGCGTCCATTGATAGGCGATGACGGCGCCGCGCAGGGCCTGGGCCGGTGCGCTCATGCCGGCGGGTCCACATGAGGTGCGCCAGGCTCGGGCACGCCTGCCTGGCGCAGCGCGCCGCGCAGGTCGCCGAGCAGCTTCTGCCAGTCCCGCGCGCCGGTGGCGTCGCGGGCGACCAGGACCAGGTCCCAGCCTTCCGGCGGGGCCGCGCCCAGCATGAGCCGCGCCGCTTCCCGCAGCCGGCGCTTGGCACGGTTGCGGGCGACGGCGTTGCCGATCTTCTTGGTCGCGGTAAAACCGAGCCGCAGCCCACCTGCCGGTTGCGGCATGGCCTGGAGCACCAGGCCCGGCCGCGCGGCCTTCCGGCCCCGACTGGCGACCTTGAGGAATTCGCCGCGCCGGGTCAGCCGAGTCAGGCGTCCCGGCATGGCAAGCCCCGCCCCGCCCGGTTCAGGCGCTGAGCTTGGCGCGGCCCTTGGTGCGGCGGTTGGCCAGGATCTTGCGGCCGCCCACCGTCGACATCCGGTGCCGGAACCCGTGCCGGCGCTTCCGGACGAGCTTGGAGGGCTGGTAGGTACGCTTCACGGGTGTGGTCTCCGTCAGGATAGGCGCCGGCGCGGCGCCCGTGGGATGGTCCCGGGACGCGCTGCAACGACGGCCGGCGGCCCTTCCGTGTGGGCCCCGGCGAAGGGGCGCACCTATAGGGAGGCGGGGGGGGCTTCGTCAATCGTGCTCATCAATCGTCGCCATGGCCCGCTGGCGCGAAACCCGCCGCTGGCGTAGGGCGGGCGGAGACCGCGACGAGACCGCAACACCACATGACCGAGCATACCCCCACGAGGCCCGGCTGGACCAGGCTCTGGCCCCTGGCGCTGATCCTCGGCGCGCTGGTCCTGGCCTATGCGCTCGGCCTGCAGCGCAGCCTGTCCTTCGAGGCTTTGGCGGCGCACCGGGCAGCGCTGGCTGGGTTCGTCGCCGCACATCCGGTCGCGGCCCCCCTGCTCTACATGCTCGCCTATGTCGCGGTCGTCGCCTTCTCGCTGCCCGGCGGGGCGGTGATGACCCTGGCGGGCGGCTTCCTGTTCGGGCCCTGGCTCGGCACCGCGGCGGCAGTGGTCGGCGCGACGCTGGGGGCCTGCGCGCTGTTCCTCGCCGCCCGCCATGCGCTGGCCGAGACGCTGGCGCGGCGCGCCGGGCCGCTGCTGGGCAAGCTGCGGGCGGGGCTGGAGCGCGACGGGTTCTGGTACCTGCTCTCGCTGCGGCTGCTGCCGGTGGTGCCCTTCTGGCTGCTCAACCTGGCCCCGGCGCTGGCCGGGATGCGGCTGGCGCCCTATGCGGCGGCGACCTTCCTTGGGATCATCCCGGGCACCGCGGTCTTCGCCGGGATCGGCGCCGGGCTGGGCCAGGTCTTCGATGCCGGCGGGCGGCCGGACCTTTCCATCATCTTCTCGCCGGGCATCCTGCTGCCGCTGCTCGGCCTCGCCGCCCTGTCGCTGGCCGGTGCCTGGTGGCGCGGAAGATCGCGGCGCAGCAAGGGGGAATCGCGGGATGCCTGACTTCGACGTGGTGGTGATCGGTGCCGGCGCCGCCGGGCTTTCGGTGGCCGCCATCGGCGCCGGCCTCGGCCTGAAGGTCGCGCTGATCGAGCGCGGGAAGATGGGCGGCGACTGCCTGAACTACGGCTGCGTGCCGTCGAAGGCGATGCTGGCGGCGGGGCACGCGGCTGCCGAGGCCCGCGCCGCCGGCCGCTTCGGCATCCGGCTGCCACCGCCCGAGATCGACTGGGCCGGGGTCCGCGCCCATGTCCAGGGCGCCATCGCCCGGATCGCGCCGAACGACAGCGCGGCGCGCTACCGCGGCATGGGGGTCGAGGTGATCGAGGCCTCGGCTCATTTCACCGCGCCGGACGAGATCGAGGCCGGCGGCCGGCGGCTGACCTTCCGCCGCGCGGTGATCGCCGCCGGCAGCAGCGCGGTGATCCCCGACCTGCCGGGGTTGGACGGCGTGCCCTGGCTGACCAACGAGATGCTGTTCGACCTGGAGGAGCCGCCCGGCCACCTGCTGATCCTTGGCGGCGGGCCGATCGGGGTGGAGATGGCGCAGGCGCATGCCCGGCTCGGCTGCCTGGTGACAGTGATCGAATCGGCGCCGCGCATCCTCGCGCGGGAGGACGAGGAGCTGGCCGAGGGCGTCCGCGCTGCCCTGCTGGCCGATGGCGTAGCCCTGGCGGAGGGGCAGCCGGTGTCCCGGCTGGAGCAATTGGCGCCCGACAGCCCCGTCGCCACCGCCGGCGTCGTCGCCGTGCTGGCCGACGGCACGCGGATCGAGGGCACCCACCTGCTGCTGGCGGTCGGCCGGGCGCCGCGGCTGGCCGGGCTGGACCTCACCGCCGGCAATGTCGCTGCCGGACCGCGCGGCGTGAAGACCGGGGCGAACCTGCGGTCCGTTTCCAACAAGCGGGTCTGGGCGGTGGGCGACATCGCCGACCCTGACGGGATCGGCCCGCGCGCCTTCACCCATGTCGCCGGCCAGCATGCCGGCATCCTGGTGCGGTCGATGCTGTTCCGCCTGCCGGGGACGAAGCTGGACTACGCGGCCCTGCCCCGCGTCACCTATACCGACCCGGAGATCGCCCAGGTCGGGATGACCGAGGCCGAGGCGCGCGCGGCGGGGCATGACGACCTGCGGCTCCACCGCTGGCCGCTGGCGGAGAACGACCGCGCCATCGCCGAGGGCCGGCCGGAAGGCCTGGTCAAGCTGGTGGTCACATCCAAGGGCCGGTTGCTCGGTGCCGGCATCCTGGCGCCGCGGGCGGGCGAGATGGCCGGGCTGTACGGGCTGATGATCGGCCGCAAGCTGCCGCTATCGGCGTTGGCCGGGATGGCGCTGCCCTATCCGACGCTGTCCGAGGGCGGCAAGCGCGCCGCGGGCGAATTCTACACACCGAAATTATTGTCGCCCTTCACGAAGCGGCTTATCGGCTTGCTCAAACGCCTGCCCTGAGCCTTCATGCCGCACCTGCGAAGGAGCCGCCCACCCATGGACAAGACCCTCACCGGCCGGACCGCCCTGGTCACCGGCAGCACCAGCGGCATCGGCCTCGGCATCGCCCAGTTGTTCGCCGAGGCCGGGGCGAAGGTCATGCTGAACGGCTTCGGCAAGCCGGAGGAGATCGCCCGCGCCCGCGCCGAGGTGGGTGCCGCGATGGGCGTGGCGGAGGCCCCCTATTCCGCCGCCGACCTGTCGAAGGCCGACGCGGTGAAGCAGATGATCGCCGAGGCCGAGGCGGCGCTCGGGTCGGTCGACATCCTGGTGAACAATGCCGGGATCCAGTTCGTCGCGCCGATCGACGAATTCCCCGACGCCAGGTTCGAGGCGATCATGGCGATCAACTTCGCCTCCAACTGGTATGCCATCAAGGCGGCGCTGCCGGGCATGAAGGCGCGCAACTGGGGCCGCATCATCAACGTCGCCTCGGCGCACGGGCTGGTCGCCTCGCCCAACAAGTCGGCCTATGTCTCGGCCAAGCATGCGGTCGTGGGCCTGACCAAGACGGTGGCGATCGAGGTCGCGCAGACGCCGATCACCTGCAACGCCATCTGCCCCGGCTTCGTCCGCACCCCGCTGGCCGAGGCGCAGCTGCCGGCCCTGGCCAAACAGTACGGCGTCTCGGAAGAGGTGGCGCTGAAGCAGCATCTGCTGGAGCACCAGCCGTCCAAGCGCTGGATCGAGGTCGATGAGGTGGCGCAGATGGCGCTGTACCTGTGCGGCCCCGGCAGCGGCGGCGTGACCGGCGCGGCGCTGTCCATCGACGGTGGCTGGCTGGCGAATTGATGACCGACAAGCAGGGCGGCGGCCCGGTGGCCGCCGCCGCGCATGACCAGGGCCTGGCCCAGCCGGCGGTGGCGAAGCCCATCGCCACCAAGCGGCTGAACCTCGCCTTGCAGGGCGGCGGGACGCATGGCGCCTTCACCTGGGGTGCGCTCGACCGGCTGCTGGAGGACGAGCGGATCGTCTTCGACGGCGTCTCCGGGACCTCCGCCGGCGGCATCAACGCGGCGATCTTCGTCCAGGGCCTGGCCGAGGGCGGCCGCGAGGGCGCCAGATCGGCGCTCGACCGGATGTGGCGCGACGTGGCCGGGCGGCTGGCGATGAGCCCCTTGCAGAACACCCCGCTGGAGAAGGCGCTCTGGGGCTACGACCTGACCCATTCCTTCGCCTACCAGACCTTCGAGACGCTGACCCGCGTCATGTCGCCCTACCAGCTCAACCCCTTCATGGCGGAGTTCAACCCGCTGCGGCAGGTGATCGCCGACAACCTCGACGAGGCGCGGCTGAAGCGCGACCCGAAGGCGATCCGGCTGTTCATCAGCGCCACCAACGTGCGCACCGGCAAGCCGCGGGTGTTCAGCCGGACCGAGGTGACGACCGACGTCATCCTCGCCTCCGCCTGCCTGCCCAACGTGTTCAAGGCGGTGGAGATCGACGGGGAGGCCTATTGGGACGGCGGCTACCTGGGCAACCCGGCGATCTGGCCGCTGTACTACGAGCGCGGCGCGCCCGACATCCTGCTGGTGCAGATCAACGCCATCATGCGGAACGAGGTGCCGCAGACGCCGTCCGACATCATGAACCGGCTGAACGAGATCAGCTTCAATGCGTCCCTGATGGCGGAGATGCGGGCGATCGACTTCGTCCAGCGGCTGCTGGATGGCGGCCGGCTGGAACAGCCGCGCTACCGCCGCATCTTCCTGCATTGCGTCGAGGACGAGGAGCGGATGCGGAAGTTCAAGCTGTCGACCAAGCTGAACGGCGATTGGGAATTCCTGCAGACCATCCGCCGCTATGGCTGGGAAGCCGCGGACAAGTTCCTGGCCGAGCATTTCGACACCATCGGGCGGGAGAGCACGCTGGATATCCAGCGGTACCTTTGAGAGGCAGGTAAGGTTGGGGAGGGAAAAGTATTCCCTCCCCAAGCCCCACCCTTCCTTTCTGTGAGTCTGGCATTCGCCGCGCGGCGAATGCCAGACTCACAGAAATAGATGAGGGGGTCTGGGGGAGAATACCTTCTCCCCCCAGCCTTCACTCCCTGGCCGGCCCGAATTCCGCATCCCGGTGCACATGCACCGAGATCAGCAACCCGAACCCCAGCATCGTCGTCAGCATCGCCGACCCGCCATGCGAGATCAGCGGCAGCGGCACCCCGCCCACCGGGATGGCCCCCGTCACCATGGCGATGTTGACGAAGACATAGAGGAAGATGTTGGTCCCCAGCCCGACCGCCAGCAGCCGGCCGAACTGGTGCCGGCAGCGGAAGGCGACCAGGTAGCAGAACAGCACCACCAGGCTCAGCAGCCCGAGCGTCCCCAGCGCGCCGACCAGGCCGAATTCCTCGGCGATCATGGTGAAGATGAAGTCGGTCTGCTTCTCCGGCAGGAAATTCAGGTGGCCCTGCGTGCCCTGCAGGAAGCCCTTGCCCCACATCCCGCCCGACCCGAGGGCGATCTTCGACTGGATGATGTTGTAGCCGGCGCCGAGCGGGTCGCTCTCGGGGTCGAGGAAGGTGGTGATCCGCGCCTTCTGGTAGTCCCGCAGGTGGTCGTAGGCGATCGGCGCCGCGGTGCCGACGGCCGCCAGGATCAGCGCGAATTTCCACAACCGGACGCCGGCGGCGAAGAAGATCGCGCCGCCGATCATCGCGGTGATCAGCCCGGTGCCGAGGTTCGGCTGCTTCAGGATCAGGCCGACGGGGACCAGCACCATGATCGCCGGCGGGATCAGGAACAGCAGGTTGCCGACCCGCTCCCAGCTCGCCCGCTGGAACCAGGCGGCCAGGCCCAGTGCCAGCATGATCTTCATCAGCTCCGATGGCTGCAATTGCAGCGGGCCGATATCGATCCAGCGCTGCGCCCCCTTGCCGACATTGCCGTGCAGCAGCACCAGCACCAGCAGCAGGACACCCAGCGCGTAGCCGACCCAGGCGAAGCGGGCGATCAGGCGGATGTCGACCACCGCGATCGACAGCATCAGCACCAGGCCGAAGCCGAAGCGCAGCGCATGCTTGGCGGCATAGGCATCCGGCCCGTTGCCGGCGGAATAGAGCGCGACATAGCCGACGGCCGCCACCGCGCTCAGCAGCAGCACGAAGAGCCAGGGGATGCGCCAGAATTTCTGCAGCAGCCCGTCGCCGCGGTCCCGCGTCAGCAGCCGGCGCTCGAAGGGGGCGGTGCCGCTCATCGTAGCGCCTCGGCGACCTTCTGGCCGGGGGCGACGGGCGGCGCCGGCGGGGTGCGGAAGCGGTTGAACACCTCGACCAGCGCGTCGCGGGCCAGCGGCGCCGCGGCGCCGGAGCCGCTGACCCCGTGCTCCACCACCACGCTGAGGGCGTAGAGCGGGTTGTCGTAAGGGGCGAAGGCGACGAAGAGCGCATGCGGCCGCCATTCCCGCGGCTGGTTCTCCGCCTTGTAGCCGCGCTCGCGCTGCTCCCGGCTCACCCGCCGCACCTGGACCGAGCCGGTCTTGCCCGCCATGACGCCGATATTGCCGGGCAGGCGGCTGGCAAGCGCGGTGCCGCCCGGCTCGTTCACCACCGCCCACATGCCGTCCCGCACCAGTTTCAGGTCGCGCTCGGGAATGCCGAGGCTCGGCCAGTCCTCCGCCCGGCCGCCGCGCACCGGCTTCCCGCCGAGGCTGCGGGTCAAATGCGGCTGCACCGCCCGCCCGGTCGCCAGCCTTGCCGCCATGGTCGCCAAGGCCAGTGGAGTGAGCTGATAGAAGCCCTGGCCGATGCCGTGCACGACGGTGTCGCCGAGGTTCCACGGCTTGCCCTGCGCCTGCCGCCAGGCCCGCGTCGGCACGAGGCCCTTCTTCGTGCCCGGCAGCTCGATCTCGAGGTCGACGCCAAGGCCGAAGCGGTTGGCCATGGCGGCGATGCGGTCGATGCCGGTACGCTTGGCGACCTCATAGAAGTAGACGTCGCAGGACAGCTTCAGCCCGGTGCGCATGTCGAGACTGCCATGGCCGCGCTTCTGCCAGCAATGGAAGCGGGTATCGCCGAGGTCGAGATGGCCGGGGCAGAAGACCCGGTCGCCCGGCGTCACCACCTTCGCCTCCAGGCCAGCCAGTGCCACGATCATCTTGAAGGTCGAGCCCGGCGCATAGAGCCCGTTGGTCGCCTTGTTGATCAGCGGCGTCGCCCGGTTGCGGGTCCATTCGCGCCATTGCGTATTCGACACCCCGGCATTGAAGACGTTGGGGTCGAAGGAGGGCTGCGAGGCCATCGCCAGAAGCTCGCCGTTGCGCGCGTCCAGCACGACGATGCTGGTGCCCTCCCCGATCTTGCCGCGCAGCGTCTTCTGCAGCTCGGCATCGACCGAGATCTGCACGTCCTGGCCGGGCTGGCCCTCGCGCCGGTCGAGCTCACGGATCACCCGGCCGACCACATTGACCTCCAGCTGCACCGCGCCGGCGCGGCCGCGCAGCGGCAGCTCATGGAAGCGCTCGATCCCGGCCCGGCCGACCCGGATGCCGGGCAGCTCCAGCAGCGGGTCGCCGTCCATGTCGCGCTCGGCCGGCGGGGCGACATAGCCGACGATGTGCGAGAGGTGCTCGGTCTCGGGGTACAGCCGTGTGGTGCCGACATCGATCAGTATGCCGGGCAGGTCGGGGGCATTGACCTCGATCCTGGCCATCTCCTCCCAGGTCAGGAATTCGCGGACGATGACGGGGACGAAGCGGCGGCGGCGGCGCACCTCGCGCTCGATCCGCGCCTTCTCGTGGTCCTGCAGCGGCACGATGCGGGAGAAGGTCTCGATGCTGGCGCCGACATCCTGGGTCTGCTCGGCGACCAGCAGGGCGCGCCAGTTCAGCTTGTTGCCGGCGACCACGCGGCCCTGGCGGTCCAGCACCTGGCCGCGCGGCGGCGGCAGCAGACGGGCGGACAGCCGGTTCTCCTCGGCCAGCGTCCGGTAGCGCTCGCCCTCCTCGGATTGCAACCGGTACAGCCGGCTGCCGAGGAAGCCGAACAGCGCCAGCTGGCCGATGCCGAGTGCCAGCGCCCGGCGGGTGAAGACGCCGCGGCGCTGCTCCTCCTCCTTCCGCACGCCCTTGCCCAGACTCATGGCACGCGCCCCGCGCGACAGCTCACGGCGCCGCCTCCGCTCGCATCATCGATTCGTGCGCCTGCGTCAGCAGCCAAGCCAAGGCGGGGTAGAGGCCGGCGGTGATCAGCGCCTGCCAGAAACCCGGCTGCACCGGCAGGACATGCCAGGCAAGCAAGGCCTGCAGCGCCCCGCCCATGGCCGCGGCGCCGGCGGTGAAGCCGCAGAAGGCCAGCCAGACCAGCAGGAAGGACTGCGTCACCAGGAAGCGCCGCCAGCGCGCCGCCAGCCCATGCACCACCAGCAGCACCAGCACCCCGATGCCGAGCGGCGCCGCGGTCAGCAGGTCCTGCAGCAGGCCAAGCCCGAAGACCGCCGGCGGCGGCAGGGCGGCGGGACGAAAGACCGACCAGAAGAAGACGCAGGGCAGTGCCGCCGCCGGGACCAGGCCGGGGACGCCGACCGGCGCGGCGGCCAGCACCAGCAGCACGGCGGTCAACCCGCCGGGCAAGATGGCGCGGGCCAGCGCGTCGATCTGCCACAACAGGCCGGACGCCGGGGCGGGCCGACCGCGCTTCATCGCCCGGCTACCGCTTCGCCCGCGGCTCGGGCCGCGCCACGGCCTCGGGCGGCAGGATGCCGCCCATGCCGTAATCGAACAGCCGCAGCACGTCGAGCCGGTCGAGCTGGGCGAAAAGCTCGATCTCCGCCGCACCGGATTCCGTCCAGCGCACCACGCCGACCGGCAGGCCGGCGGGGAAGGCATTGGCCTCGGCGCTGGTGACGAGGCGGTCGCCCTCCTGCGGCTGGGTGCCGGCGGGCCAGTATTGCAGCCGCGGCCGGGCGCCGTTGGTGCCGACCATCATGGCCCGCGCCCGGCTGCCTTCCAGCACCACCGGGATACGGCTGTTGATGTCGGTCGCCAGGACGACGCGGGCCGAGCGGGTGCCGACCTCGGTGACCCGCCCGGCCAGGCCGCGCTCGTCCAGCGCCACCTGGCCCTTGCGGACCGCATGGTTCGGCCCGGCGGCCAGCAGCACGGCGCGGGCATAGGTGCCGCCGCCATCGGCGACGACCCGGGCGGTGGTATAGGCCGGGGCGGCTTCCGGCACGAAGGCGAGCTGACGGCGCAGCAGGGCGTTCTCGGCTTCCAGCGCCAGCGCCGCGGCCTGCCAGCGATGCAGGCGGGCGTTCTCCTCGCGCAGCCGGGCGTTCTCGCCGCGCATCGCCAGCAGCGTGCCGGCTTCGCGGATGCCGTCGCGGACCGCGCCGACCGGCTCCTGCAACACCGCCCAAATGGGCGTCAGGGCATCGGCCAGCACCATCCGGGCCCGCTCCGCCAGCAGCGCATCCGCCTTGCCGAGCAGCATCGTGCCGAACGCCAGGGCGACCAGCAGCGGCAGCGAGAGGCGCGCGAGCGCCTGGCGCAGCGGGACGCTCAGGCGGATCACGGGGTGGGCTCGGGCCGCATGGGAGGCCTCACATCACGATCCCATCAATACATCGAGGTGAGCACCTGGCGAAGCCGTTTCATCTCCTCCAGCGCCCGCCCGGTGCCGAGCGCCACGCAGGACAGCGGCTCCTCCGCCACCACGACAGGCAAACCCGTGGAGGCGCGCAGCACCTCGTCCAGCCGGTGCAGCAAGGCACCGCCGCCGGTCAGCACGATGCCCTTGTCGACGATGTCGGCGGCGAGTTCGGGCGGGGTGTTCTCGAGCGCGACCTTCACCGCCTCGACGATGGCGCTGACCGGCTCGGCCAGGCTCTCGGCGATCTGCCGCTGGCTGACGATGACCTCGCGCGGCACGCCATGCATCAGGTCGCGGCCCTTGACCTCGATGACCGGCCCTTCCTCGCCGTCGTCGGGAATGGCGGCGGCGCCGACCGCCATCTTGATCCGCTCGGCGCTGCTCTCGCCGATCAGCAAATTGAACTGCCGGCGGATGTAGGAGATGATGGCCTCGTCCATCTTGTCGCCGCCGACCCGGACGCTGCGGGCATAGACGATGCCGCCGAGCGAGATGACGGCGACCTCCGTCGTGCCGCCGCCGATGTCGACCACCATCGAGCCGCTGGGCTCGGTCACCGGCAGGCCGGCGCCGATGGCGGCGGCCATCGGCTCCTCGATCAGCAGCACCTTCCGCGCCCCGGCGCTCTCGGCCGATTCCTGGATGGCGCGGCGCTCGACCGCGGTGGAGCCGCTGGGCACGCAGACAATGATCAGCGGCGAGGCGAAGCGGCGGCGGTTGTGCACCTTGCGGATGAAGTGCTTGATCATCTCCTCCGCCACCTCGAAATCGGCGATCACGCCGTCACGCAGCGGCCGGATGGCGGCGATGTTGCCCGGGGTGCGGCCGAGCATCTGCTTGGCCTCCTCCCCCACCGCCAGCACCTGCTTGCGGCCGCGATGGTCGGCGATGGCGACCACGGACGGCTCGTTCAGCACGATGCCCCGACCCTTCACGTAGACCAGCGTGTTGGCGGTCCCGAGGTCGATGGCCATGTCGGCCGAGAGGAAGCCGAACAGGCGAGAGAACATGCGAAGGAAACCTTCCACTCAGATGGCGTGACCCGCCGTGCCGGATCGTCGGTCCCGGGGCGGCCCGGGCGGGACGCCCCCGGGGCCCGCGTTCACGATTGCGGGGGGTCGGGCTGCGGGGCTGGCTTACCTGCCCGCTGTCCGGCGCTCAAGCCTTCTGTGCGCTTCTTCACAGAAACCGGTGCCGCGCACGCCGGCGTGGTCGGGACCCGGCGCAACCGCAGCGTAACGGGCAGCGTTCTCCCGACCCAACGACAAGGAGACGACGGATGCGCAAGTTCGCACTCGGCCTGCTGGCCCTTGGTGCGCTCGGGCTAGGCGGTTGCGGCTATTCGACGGGCGACCGGGCAGTGTCGGGCGGGTTGCTCGGGGCCGGCGCCGGCGCCGGCATCGGCGCGCTGACCGGCGGCAGTGCCGGCACCGGGGCGCTGATCGGCGGTGCCGCCGGGGCGGCCGGCGGGGCGTTGACCAGCGGGCGGGACGTCAACCTGGGCCGACCCGCCTGGCGCTGACCGGAGAGTACGGTCGGCCGGTTCGCCGACAGATGGACACCCGGCTTCAGGACAGCTCCGGGTACGAAGGTACAGTGCCGGGCACCTGGCTGGCGATCAGCGGAGCATGCCGCCGCCGAAAAAGCCCGGACGGAGACGGCATGGGCATCGATACAGTCGCCGTCCACCTGCAGGGCTCACCACGGCGTACAGAACTGGCCGAAGATCGAGAGCGCGGCATAGCCATCGCTGGCCACCCGCCAAGTGGCCCAGGTCCCGCTGTCCAACTTGCACACGCTGAACTCAAGCTAGCCGACCGGCTGGCTTTGGGCGACGATGTGGCGGGCATGCCGGGTCAAAGCTGGTCATCGGCCCGGCGAAGGACCGGTTCGGCGGTGGATTGAAACGCCCCCCCGGCCGGCATGGGCGCCGCGACGGCGGAGAGAAAGCCGCGACGCCCCTCGCCCTTAGGCTCCGCGTACCACGCCGAAAACCAGCGACAGGAGGAACAGCACGATGAAGATCGCAAACAGGATCTTGGCGATCCCGGCGGAGGCCGAGGCGATGCCGCCGAAGCCGAACAACCCGGCGACCAGCGCGACGACGAGAAAGATGAGGGTCCAGTAGAGCATGCGCGTCCTCCGTTGCGTGTACGGCCGGAGAACGCTGCCCTAACGCCGCGGTTGCCGATGCTCAACGAACCGGGAAGGTCGCGCCGCCGCCGGTCAAATCCGCGCTCAAACCGGCCGGACACCCCGCGTCACCGCCTGGAAGGTCGCCACCGCCAGGGTGGTGGGGTCGAAGGGCTTGGTGATGACGAAGGCGGGCTCCACCGCCTCCCCGGTCAACAGCCGTTCGGGGTAGGCAGTGACGAAGATCACCGGTGCGGTCAGGTGCTTCAGGATGCGGGCGACCGCGCTGGCACCGTCACCACCTGCGCCGAGGTTGATATCGGCCAGCACCAGGCCGGGCCGCTCGGCCTCGGCGATCGCCACCGCCTCAGCCTCGGTCGCGGCGATGCCGACGACGCTGTGGCCGCAGCGCTCCACCAGCTCCTGGATGTCGAGCGCGATGATCGGCTCGTCCTCGATGATCAGCACGCGGGTGGCGACGCCGGTGCGCAGGCTATCGCGGGCCAGGCGCAGTTCCAGTTCGGCCGTCGCCGGCAGGATCCGGCAGGCGGCCGCGGCGGCGGTCAGCGGCTGTTCCTCCAGCGCCGTCAGCAGCAGCAGCATGCGCTGCAGCAGCGACATGTCGGAGAGGTCGAGCGTCGCCGGCAGGTGCATGTCACGCAGCCGGTCGCCGATCGCGCCATAGAGTGCGGCGCGCGCTCCGGGGTCGACGGCGAGGCTCGCCGGCGGCGCCGCCAGCACCTGCTTCAGCGCCTCCGCCACCACCTCGTCGCCGCGCGACTGGCTGCCGGTGAGCGCGCGCGCATAGCGCCGCGCATAGGGCAGCGCCCGGATCAACGCGCCACGGTCCATTGCACTCATTGCGGTCAGGCCTCGACCGCTCTTCGGGTTGTCATCTTTGGCACAAGCCCGACGTCCTCGCTGCAATATGGTCTGGTTGATATTGAGCGTCCGGTGACCGAACAAGCCACGGATACGGGACTGCGGACCGCGCTCGCGGGATTGTTGCCCGAACTACGCGCCTTCGCCCGATTTCTCTGCGGTTCGCGCGCCGAGGCGGACGACCTGGTGCAGGAAGCGTTGGCGCGCAGCCTGCGCAGCCTCGACGCGCGCGAGGAGCCCGTGGAGGATCTGCGCGCCTGGTGCCTGGCCACCGTGCGCAACATCTTCCATGAGCAGCTGCGCGCGCGGAAGCGCGAAGCGGCGCGGCTGCACGACGCGCCGCCCGAGGATGCGGCGCCACCCCTGCAGGAATCGCCGGGCCAGATCCGCGACCTGGCACGGGCGATCGCCTCGCTGCCGCCACTGCTGCGGGAGGCGGTGATCCTGGTCGGCCCGCAGGGACTCTCCCACGTGGAGGCCGCGGCGATCTGTGGCGTGCCTGTCGGCACCATGAAGGCACGGGTGTCGCGGGCGCGAACCCAACTCGCCGTCGCTCTCGGCCGTGTGAATTCATAACGGAACCGCGATGCAACCCTTCCCCATCGGCGATCACCTGTCATCAGAAGCTCGCAGGGGATCGACCGATGGACGGCATGACCAAGACCCAGCCGCAGGACCTGAACACGAACCAGGATACGGAGACGGTACAGGCGAAGCCACGGCGCGGCGGCCCGGCCAGCGCGGAGTTCCACAAGCAGCTCGTCACCCTGTTGCCCAAGCTGCGGGTGCAGGCGCTGGCCTTGACCCGAAACCGCGCCGCGGCCGAGGATCTGGTGCAGGATGCGGTGGCGAATGCCCTCGCCGCGCAGGAGAGCTTCACTCCCGGGACCAACTTCGCCGCCTGGATGCACCGCATCCTGCGCAACCGCTTTATTTCAACTCTGCGCAAGCAGCGCGAGACCACGGACATCGACGACCTGCCGATGTCGGCCTTCGCGGTCAGCGGTGCGCATGACGACCGGATGGTGCTGAAGGAGCTCAGCCGGGCGCTCGGGCGGCTGCCGAGCGACCAGCGCGAAGCCCTGTTCATGGTTGTTCTGCAAGGACTTTCCTACGAGGAAGTGGCGCAGGCGACGGGCTGCGCGGTGGGCACCGCCAAGAGCCGCGTGTTCCGCGCCCGGCGCCAGCTACAGACCTGGCTGGCAGGCGAGGAGCGGTCCGAGCGGCAGTTGCCGCGCACGGAGCGTTCCGATGTCATCGGCATTGGCGAATACCGCGCCGGAGTCTAGGCTGCGATGATGCGGAGTGGGGTGGCGGTCCTCGACCGGGCCGCCGCCAGCCCGTCCTTCCTGGCAGCGGCGATGGGCAAGACGAACCAAAAGAAACCAGGCGATCCGGCCAAGGCCGGCGCGGAGCAGGAGGATGGGGAGGTGGACAACGCCTTCGACCTGTGGCTCCGTCGCGGGCTGCATCAGCTTTATGACACGGTCGCGAAGGAGCCGATCCCGGACGAGCTGCTCCGGATGATCGAGGAAGACCAACGAGCCAAAAAGGAATGAGGCGGGCGGCACCGGGCAGGACCGGTGCCGCGCCCCTGCGTCCTCAGGCGGTCAGCGCGGCCTGGAATTCCGGCGGCTTGGTCCGCTCGCGCTTCGCCAGCAGCTTGTTCAGCGCATGCACATAGGCCCGGGCCGATGCGACGATGGTGTCGGTATCCGACCCCTGACCGTCCACCAGCTTGCCGTTTTCCTCCAGCCGCACGGTGACGCGGGCCTGCGCGTCGGTGCCGCCGGTGACGCTTTGCACCGCGAACAGCTTCAGCGAAACGTCGTGCGGGAAGGCTTGGCGGATGGCGATGAAGGTCGCGTCCACCGCGCCGTCGCCGGTCGCCATGCCGTCGCGCCGCTCGCCGTCCACTTCGAGAGCCAGCGTCGCCATCGGCCGGACGCCGAGGCCGGTGGCCACCGTCAGGCCGACCAGCTTCACCCGGTCGTTGCCGCGGACCACCTCGTCGTCCACCAGCGCCGCCACGTCCTCGTCGTAGACCACCTTCTTGCGGTCGGCGATGTCCTTGAAGCGGCGGAAGGCGTCGTTCAGGGCGTTGTCGCCCATCTCGCCATAGCCCAGGGTCTTCAGCTTGTCGCGGAAGGCGGCCCGGCCGGAATGCTTGCCGAGCACCAGCGAATTGGTGGTCCAGCCGACGCTCTCGGGCGTCATGATCTCGTAGGTCGAGGCGTCCTTCAGCACGCCGTCCTGGTGGATCCCCGATTCGTGCGCGAAGGCGTTGCGGCCGACGACGGCCTTGTTCGGCTGCACGTCGAAGCCGGTGATGGTCGCCAGCAGCTTCGAGGTCCGCAGGATGCGCGGCGTCTGGATGTTGTTCTTGAAGGGCAGAGCGTCGCGCCGGGTGCGCAGCGCCATGGCGACTTCCTCGAGGCTGGCATTGCCGGCCCGCTCGCCGATGCCGTTGATCGTGCTCTCGATCTGCCGGACGCCGGCCTGGATGGCGGCCAGGGTGTTCGCCACCGCCATGCCCAGGTCGTTGTGGTTATGGGCAGAAAGCACGACCTTCTCGATGCCCGGGACCCGGTTGCGCAGGTCGCGGAAGATCCGCGCCATGTCCTCCGGCATCGAATAGCCGACGGTGTCGGGGATGTTGATGGTGGTCGCACCCGCCTTGATGGCGGCCTCGACGCAGCGGCAGAGGAAGTCGGGGTCGGAGCGGCTGCCGTCCTCGGCCGACCACTCGACGTCGTCGGAATGCTGCCGGCCCAGCGTGACGCTGGAGGTCGTCAGGTCCAGCACCTCCTCCGGCGTCAGCCGCAGCTTGACCCGCATGTGGAGTTCCGAGGTCGCCAGGACGATGTGGATGCGCTTGCGGGCGGCGGGCTTCAAGGCCTCGGCGCTGCGCAGGATGTCGGCCGGGTTGGCGCGGCCGAGGCTGGCGATGACCGGGCCGTCCTTCGAGAATTTCTGCGCGATCGACTGCACGCTCTCGAAGTCGCCGGGGGAGGCGATGGCGAAGCCGGCCTCGATCACGTCGACGCCGAGCTCGGACAGTTCCTCGGCCATGCGCAGCTTCTCCTCGAGGTTCATCGAGAAGCCGGGAGACTGTTCGCCGTCACGCAGCGTGGTGTCGAAGAAGATGATGCGGTCGTCGTCCAGCGTGCCGAAGCTGGGATGGGTGATGGCCATTGGGGCGTTCCTTGGTCTTCGTTTCGTTCAGCCGCGCGGGCGCATGGCAGCGCCCCAGGTTCCCCCTGAGCGATAACCGGCGGTCAGCCGGCCGTCACGCCCAGGGGCGGCTAAGTCGAAGGAGAAGGAGGGCGAGGAGCGCGCGCGCCGGACCGTCGGCGGGGAAGCCGCGAGTCCGGTCGGCAAGGGCGGCGCTGTGCTGCATGGCTGGTGCAACCTAGGCGGGCGGGGTGATGGCGTCCAGTGCGGAAATGGGCGGGCGGGACAAGGGGGCAGGCCGGCCCACGGCCCGCGTCGGCGACGACGGTTGCGCCCCCCCTTCCCTTCCCCTATAGCCCTCCGCTTCCCGCGGCCGGTCGGTATCGGCTGCGCCCCAGTTCATGAGCGCGCCATGAAGTCCGACATCCATCCCGAGTACCACGAGATCAACGTCATCATGACCGACGGGACCGCCTACAAGACGCGGTCCTGCATGGGCAAGGAAGGCGACACGCTGCGGCTCGACATCGACCCGAAGTCGCACCCGGCCTGGACCGGCATCCAGCGCGTGATGGACACCGGCGGCCAGGTCGCCAAGTTCAACAAGCGCTTCGCCAGCATCGGCACGCGCGTCAAGTAGGCTGCCCCCGGCCGCGGCCGGGACTTTTAAAATCGTCAGCGCCGCCCCCTTGACCGGGGGGCGGCGTTTGCCAATTCTAGGCTCGTCACGGGGCGCCCTGATGGGGTCTCGGACGTGGTTGCTTCCCTCGCGGTGCCCGATAGGGGCTGCATGGGGTGGGTGGCCACAGGCATCAACAGACCTTGCTTTCAGGGGGTTCTGGCTATGAACACACTCGATTTCTCTCCGCTGTTCCGTACCGCCATCGGCTTCGATCGGCTGGCCCGCCAGCTGGAGACCGCCCGCAGCGCCGGCGAGGCCCAGGGTTATCCCCCCTACAACATCGAGAAGACCGCCGAGGACAGCTATGTGCTGACCATGGCCGTCGCCGGCTTCGGCCCGGGCGACATCGATGTGGTGGCCCAGGATAACGTGCTGACCGTCGCCGGCCGCGCACCGCAGGCGCCGGAGACCGGCCGCTTCCTGCATCGTGGCATCGCCGGCCGCGCCTTCGAGCGTCGTTTCGTTCTCGCCGACCACATCGTGGTCGAGGGCGCGACGCTGGAGAACGGCCTGCTGCAGCTCGCGCTGAAGCGGGTGGTGCCGGATGCGCTGAAGCCGCGGCAGATCCCGGTCCAGGCCGGCCGGCCGCAGCCGCAGCCGCAGATCACGGCGAACGAGCAGGACGCCCAGGCCCGCGCCGCGTAGGCGATCGGGACAGGGATCTTGCGGGCCGGCGGGGCAACCCGCCGGCCCTTTTCGTGCGGGCTTTACTTGGCAGGTCATGGAATCCGCGCGCCGGCTCCGGCAGGCTGCGATCCATGGACGGATACCAGACCAGCCCATCCGCCGGCGCCCTGCTGGCCCAGGCCCGCCGCGCCCGGCGGCTGAGCCAGTTGGACCTGGCGCTGGAGACCGGCATCTCCACCCGCCACCTCAGCTTCGTCGAGACTGGCCGGTCGCGCCCGAGCCCCGGCCTTGTGCTGCGCCTGTGCGAGGTGCTGGAGGTGCCGCCGCGCGAGGCCGATGGCGTGTTGCTGGCCGCCGGCCACGCCCCGGCGCATCGCGAGACGCCGCTGGAGGCCCCGGCGATGGCCGAGGTGCTGGCGGCGCTGCGGCTGATCCTGGCGCGGCACGACCCGCTGCCGGCGGTGGCCTTCGACGCGGCCTGGGACATCGTGATGTTCAACCAGGCCTATGGCGGCGCGCTGGATGCCTGCCTCGCCGCCGGGGTGGAGCCGGCCGTGGGCACGGCCCCGCTGCCCCGCCTGGCGCTGCTGCCGGCGCCACGGCCGAACCTGCTGCGGCTGCTCTGCCACCCGGCCGGCGCCCGCCGCTTCATCGGCAACTGGCCGGAGGTGGCGCGCGCCCTGCTCGACCGGGTCCAGCGGGAGGCCCGGCTGCCGAGCGCCGACCCCGCACGGCGACCGCCGATCGAGGAAGCCCTGGCGCAGCCCGGCGTCGCCGCGCTGCTGCGCCAGCGCCCGCCCGGCGCGGCGGCGCCCCTGATCGTGCCGGTCGAGATGCCGGGGCCGACCCGCTTCCTGACCACGATCGCCACCCTGGGCACCGCCCAGGATCTGACGCTGCGCGAGTTGCGGATCGAGACCTACCACCCGGCCTGACTATTCCTTCGGACGTCGGAAGAAGGCATCCGCCGCGCCCCGATGCACCTGCTTCCTGGCGATGGCCGCTTCCACCCGGTCGATCTCCGCCCGCAGACGGCCGATGTAATCCTTCAGTTCCTCAACGTCCCAGCCATCGAGGACGGGCGGCACGAAGCCTTGGATGCGCCGTGGCGGGTCTTCTTCCATCATCGCATTCTCCTTTGCCTGCCGGGCTTTGACCCTGCGGGGGGGCGCCTCTATATGCCAGCCATTGCCGTGTCGGGGATGCCCGGCCCTCCCCGGCGCCGCCCAGAAGGTTCCGCTTCCATGACCCAGCCCCTGATGCCGAAGGCCACCGCCGTGTGGCTGATCGAGAAGACCTCCCTGACCTTCGAGCAGGTCGCGGATTTCGTCGGCATGCATCCGTTGGAAGTCCAGGCGATCGCCGATGGCGAGGTGGCGCAGGGCATCATCGGCTACGACCCGGTGTTGAACGGGCAGCTCAGTCGGCAGGAGATCGCGCGCTGCGAAGGCGATTCCGGCGCCCGGCTGCAGATCTCGGCCAACTCGCTGCCGATCCCGAAGCCGCGCGGCAAGGGCGCCAAGTATACCCCCGTGTCCAAGCGCAACGACCGGCCGGATGCCATCGCCTGGGTGCTGCGGCACTACCCGCATCTGACCGACGTGGCGGTGGGCAAGCTGCTCGGCACCACCAAGGAGACGATCGCCAAGGTGCGCGACAAGACCCATTGGAACAGCCCCAACATCAAGCCGCGCGACCCGGTCATCCTCGGGCTTTGCAGCCAGGGTGACCTGAACGCCGCGGTGGCCGCTGCCGGGGAACGGCCGCCGGGCACGCCGTTGCCGTCGATGGATGCCGAAGAGAGCATGGCCTGATCGGCGCCGCCGCACCTTAGGCGGTGCGGCGGCCCTTCTGGCGCAGCCTCAGTTCTGCCGCCGCAGCTTCTCGATCTCCTCCTTCAGCCGCAGTTTCTCGCGCTTCAGCCGGTTGAGCTCCGTATCGTTGGGCTTTGGCCGCCCGTCCTCCTCGCCGATCTGCCGGTCAAGCACCGCGTGCCGCTCCTCAAGGGACCGGATCCTCGGCGAAGTATTCATTCGGCATCTCCCTGCGTCCGTGAGGCGCGGTGGCTGGGCCCGGACAGCGCCGTGCTTTTGCGCCCGCGCCGGGGCATGGTAAGGGCGGCGGGGCAGCGAATGCATCCCCTTTCACTGCCCCGCCGTTCACCGCCGCCCCCTCTTTGCCGCCCTCCCTTTGCCGAGCGCATGCCCCGATGCTGGATGACCGCGATTCCCTGCTGCGCCGCCTGCATGAGATGCGGAGCGAGCATCGCGACCTCGACACCGTGATCGCCAGGCTCTCGGACAGCATCACCGATCAGCTCCAGGTCCAGCGGCTGAAGAAGCGCAAGCTGAAGCTGAAGGACGAGATCGCCTGGCTGGAAAGCCGGCTGCTGCCCGACATCAGCGCCTGAGCGCCGCCATGACCGCCAAGACCCCGCTGCCGCTGGTCGGCATCATCATGGGCAGCCGCTCCGACTGGGAGACGATGCGCCACGCCGCCGAGATGCTGGAGATGCTCGGCGTGCCGCACGAGACCCGGGTGGTCTCCGCCCACCGCACTCCCGGCCGGCTGGTCGACTACGCCGAGGCCGCGCGCGGCCGGGGCCTTAAGGTCATCATCGCCGGGGCCGGCGGGGCGGCGCATCTGCCGGGGATGGCGGCGGCGATGACGCCGCTGCCGGTGCTCGGCGTGCCGGTGGAAAGCCATGCGCTGAAGGGCATGGACAGCCTGCTGTCCATCGTCCAGATGCCTGGCGGCATCCCGGTCGGCACGCTGGCCATCGGCCGCGCTGGCGCGATCAACGCGGCGCTGCTGGCGGCCGCGATCCTGGCGCTGTCGGATGCCGCGCTGGCCGGGCGGCTGGATGCCTGGCGGGCGGCGCAGACCGCCGGCGTGCCCGAGGCAGCCTTCGACGCTCCCTTGCCATGACCGATGCCTTCACCGGCCGCTTCCCGCTGCCCCCCGGCGCCACCATCGGCATCCTCGGCGGCGGCCAGCTCGGCCGGATGTCCGCCCTGGCCGCGGCGCGGCTGGGCTATCGCTGCCATGTCTTCTCCCCCGAACAGGACGGGCCGGGCATGCAGGTGGCCGCCGCGGCGACCGTCGCGCCCTACGAGGACGCCGAGGCGCTGGCCGAGTTCGCCGCCGCCGTCGATGTCGTCACCTTCGAATTCGAGAATGTCCCGGCCGAGACCCTGGCGGCGATCGAGCCGCTGGTGCCCTGCCGGCCCGGGGTCGAGGTGCTGCGGATCTGCCAGGACCGGCTGCGGGAAAAGGAATTCCTGACCCGCGCCGGGGTGCCGGTGGCACCCTGGCGGGCAGTGCACAGCGAAGCGGACCTTGCCGCGGCGATCGCCGCGATCGGCCTCCCGGCGGTGCTGAAGACCACCCGCATGGGCTATGACGGCCGCGGCCAGGCGGTGCTGCGGGCGCCCGGGGACGCGGCGCCCGCCTACGCCCGGCTGGCGCCGAAGCCACTGATCCTGGAGGCCTTCGTGCCCTTCGTGGCCGAGCTTTCCGCGATCGCGGCGCGCGGCGCGGATGGCGCCGCGGCGGTCTACGACGCGGTGGAGAACCGCCATCGCGACCACATCCTCGACCTGAGCTTCGCCCCGGCCCGGCTGCCCGCCGCGGTGGCGGCGGCGGCCCGGGCGCATGCAGCCGCCGTGGCCCGGGCGCTGGACCTGGTCGGCGTCCTGGCGCTCGAGCTGTTCCTGCTGCCGGACGGCGCACTGCTGGGCAACGAGATCGCGCCGCGGCCACACAATTCCGGCCACTGGACCATGGACGGCTGCGCCGCCAGCCAGTTCGAGCAGCATATCCGCGCGGTGGCCGGCCTGCCGCTGGCCGCGCCCGACCGCCACCACGACGTGGTCATGCGCAACCTGGTCGGGCCGGACGGCATGGCGCGCTGGCCCGCACTGCTGCGGCAGGCCGGGGTGGTGCCGCATCTCTACGGCAAGTCGGAGGCACGGCCGGGCCGCAAGCTGGGCCACGCGAACCGGCTGCTGCCGCTTGGCAGCCTGGCAGCGATGGATGATTCGGCAGCCCTGTCGGGGCTGTGACCGAATTGCCATGCGACCCTGTGGCCGTCGCGCCACATTATCGCTTTTCTGGTTCGTAACGCCTGCCAATGCGCGTAAAGCGATGGTAGGGTCTTCTCACGCATCGACGGATTCGCCCCTTGGGCGCGGCTGGCGACGCGAAATCTTTGCCTGATCTGAACGAGGAGAGACGAGGATGACCCTCAAGAAGGCCCTTCTGGCCGCGACGATTCTGGCGCTGCCGGTGGCCGCGCAGGCGCAGCCCGTGTCGGGCCTCTATGTCGGCGCCGGCGCCGGCGTGAACTTCATGCAGGAGAGCAAGTTCAACGCTCTCGGCTACGGCGCGAAGATCGAGACCAAGCCGGGCTGGGCCGCGGTCGGCGCGCTCGGCTGGGGCTTCGGCAACGGCCTCCGGGCCGAGGTCGAGGGCAACTACCGCACCAACGACGTCGAGAAGAGCAAGGTCAACGGCGGCGGCACCGTCGGCGGCCGTGGCTCGCTGGCCAACTACGGCGTGATGGCGAACGTCCTCTATGACATCCAGACCGGGACGCCGTTCACGCCGTATGTCGGCGTCGGCGCCGGCTATGGTTGGCTCGAGACCAGCAAGTACCGCGCCAGCTCCCCCGCCCTGGGCCTCTCGGCGACCTCCGACGACTCCGCCGGTGCCTTCGCCTACCAGGCCATCGCCGGCCTCGGCTACAACCTCGGCGCGGGTCTGACCCTGACGACCGAGTATCGCTTCTACGGCACGGTCGATCCGAAGATCGACGGCGAGGTCCGCTCCGGCGCCGGCCCGGCCGGTACGGTGCTGCGCTCCGGCGAAGTCAAGCCGAGCAACTACAACCACTCCGTCCTAGTCGGCCTGCGCTACGCCTTCAACGCCGCGCCGGTTGCCGCCGCCCCGGTGGTTGCGCCGGTGGCCGCCCCGGCCCTGGCCCGCACCTACCTCGTCTTCTTCGACTGGGACAAGTACAACCTGACCGAGCGCGCCAAGCAGATCATCACCGAGGCCGCCGGCGCCGCCCGCAAGACCCAGACGACGCGCATCGAAGTGGCCGGTCATGCCGACCGTTCGGGCACGCCGGCCTACAACATGGGGCTCTCCCGTCGGCGCGCGGACGCGGTGGCTGCCGAGCTGGTGCGTCAGGGTATCGCCAAGAACGAGATCGCGGTCAGCTACTTCGGCGAGAGCCGTCCGCTGGTCCCGACCGCCGACGGCGTGCGTGAGCCGCAGAATCGTCGCGTCGAGATCGTCCTGAAGTAATCAGGCCGACCTTCACCAAGCTGACGGAAAGGGGCGCCGCAAGGCGCCCCTTTTTTCGTGTTCGGGGCGGCGATCGCCAACCGTAGGCCGGAGCCTTCCTGTGGTCCACCCGCAGCGGCCCCGGCCCTCCCGGACCGCGTCCTCCAGGGCTGTGACGATTTTGCCATGCCAGCCTGTGGCTTTATCGTCACATCGATGCGGAAATGGTCCATACCGTCTGCCATTGCCCGGCGGGCGATGATAGGTCTCGTCCCCACACCGTCGTGTTCGCATACCTTATACGTTCGACGGCGTGACAGTTGGTCGATTCAAGATCGAGGAGAGACGAGGATGACCCTCAGGAAGGGCCTTCTGGCCGCGACGATCCTGTCGCTGCCCCTGGCTGCTCAGGCCCAGCCCGTCACCGGGCTTTATGTCGGCGCCGGTGTCGGCGCCAATTTCCGGCTGGATCCGGACGGCGACTATTCCCGCTCGCTGATCTCGACGCTCGGCGCGCCGACCAACACCGCCAGCGGCACGGCCAAGATGAGCACCGAGCCCAACATCATGGGTGTGCTCTCGGTCGGCTGGGGCTTCGGCAACGGCCTGCGCGCCGAACTCGAAGGCAACTACCGCACCAACCAGGTCGACAGTGCCACCGTCCCGGGCCGCCCCGCGAGCAGCAGCAGCCCCTGGCTGAACACCTACGGCGCAATGGTCAACGTGCTGTACGACTTCCGCATGGGCTGGCCTGTGGTGCCCTACATCGGCGCCGGCGTCGGCTATGGCTGGAACGAGATCGAGAAGGGCACCACCATCGGCTTCCCCTCGACCCAGACCAAGGGCGAGTTCGCCTATCAGGGCATCGTCGGCCTGGCCTATGAACTCGGTCCGATGGTGCCGGGCTTGGCGATCACCCTCGAGGGCCGCTACTACGCGACGCTCGACCCCAGCTTCAAGGATGCCAGCCGCGTTTCGCCCACCGTGTCCCAGCAGGTCAACTGGAAGCCTGCGAACGAGAATGTCTCCGCCCTGATCGGCCTGCGCTACGCGCTCTATACCCCGGCCCCGCCGCCGGTGCCGGTGGTCGCGCCGGTCGCCGCCCCGGCCCTGGCCCGCACCTACCTCGTCTTCTTCGACTGGGACAAGTACAACCTGACCGACCGCGCCCGGCAGATCATCACCGAGGCGGCTGATGCCTCGCGCAAGGTGCAGACCACGCGGATCGAGGTGGCCGGCCACGCCGACCGCTCCGGCTCGCCGGCCTACAACCAGCGCCTGTCGCAGCGCCGCGCCGATGCGGTCGCGGCCGAGCTGGTCCGCCAGGGCATCTCCCGCAACGAGATCGCGGTCAGCGCCTACGGCGAGAGCCGGCCGCTGGTGCCGACCGCCGACGGCGTCCGCGAGCCGCAGAACCGTCGGGTCGAGATCGTCCTGAAGTAATCCGGCCGATTTCCACCGGGCTGCTGGGAAGGGGCGCCGCGAGGCGCCCCTTTCTGCGTTTCGTGGCCTGCGCGCCAGACACAGCTGTGCCCCGGCGGCCACAACGGGCTGCCATGCCGCCGGCGCGGCGAACCCGCGACGAGGCCCGATCATTCACCTACCGCACGCGGCCCGCAGGGGAACCGTTCTTCGGTTGCGACGCCGTGGCATCTCAGGGGACGGAGCGGGAATGAGCAGATTTCGACAGGCCCTGCTGGCAGCGACCAGCCTCGCGGCATCGGCGGCGCCATGGGGGGGAGCCCTGGCCCAGCCGGTCAGCGGTCTCTACATCGCCGGCGGCGGCGGCTGGAACCAGGTGCAGGACGCCGATATCGCGCTGCGCCGCGGCGGCTACCAATTGCCTGCCGATATCGACAATGCCGGGACCGCGCGGTTCGATGCCGGCTTCGTCGGCCTCGCCTCGCTCGGCTGGGGCTTCGGCAACGGCCTTCGGGCGGAGGTCGAGGGCAACTACCGGGAGAACGACGTCAACGCGATCGGCGGCTTCGACCTGTCGCCCTTCATCGGCACCAAGGGCAAGCAGCGCAGCTACGGCGCCATGGGCAATGTGCTCTACGACATCGACTTGGCACGGCTCGGCGTCGCCGGCAGCCCGGTGATCCCCTATCTGGGCTTGGGGGCCGGCTATGTCTGGACCGAATGGCAGGGCGTCCGCGCCGCCAGCGTGCCGAGCTTCAGCCGGCTGAGCCTGACCGCCGATGATTCGGACGGGCAGTTTGCCTACCAGGCCATCGCAGGTGTCGCCCTGCCGCTCGGGCAATACGGCCTGCGGGGCTTGTCAGTGACGGCGGAATACCGCTTCCTCGGCACCCTCACGCCGAAGATCCAGACCGAGTTGCGCCGGCCGGACAACAGCGTCGCCGACCGCGGCAAGGTGGAGCCGGACAACTACAACCACGCCGTCCTGGTCGGGCTGCGCTATGCGCTGTTCCAGCCGCCCCCGCCGCCCGCCCCGGTGGTGGCGCCGGCCATCCAGGCCCCGGCCCCGGCGCGGACCTTCCTGGTGTTCTTCGACTGGGACCGCGCCGACCTGACCGGCCGCGCCCGCGAGATCATCGGCGAGGCCGCGCAGAATGCCCGCCGCGCCGCGGTGACGCGGATCGAGGTGGCTGGCCATGCCGACCGCTCCGGCAGCCCGGCCTACAACCAGCGCCTGTCGCAGCGCCGCGCCGATGCGGTGGCCGGCGAGCTGGTCGCCCGCGGCATCGCCCGGGACGAGATCGCGGTCAGCGCCTATGGCGAGAGCCGGCCGCTGGTGCCAACCGCCGACGGGGTGCGCGAGCCGCAGAATCGCCGAGTCGAGATCGTCCTGCGCTGACCTGTGGCCTCGGCAGGGGCCCATATGTCCCAAACTTCGCCACCGGTGAAAAAAATGAGCTGATCGAGACATCAGCTCGTCCACCGCCTCACGCAACGGCGATCAGACCAGGAACTATGTGGCCATCGCAGCCGCCTATCGGCACAGGCGTACATTCCGATACAGTTTGAGCGGGACGCGGTTACTTGGCGTTTCGGGCAGGACATAAGGCGTGTCTTCTTGGACACAGCGCGATTCTGCTGCGGCTTGGACAGGGCTGCTCGCGCAGCCGTGGGGCCACCTGCCTCGGCTAATCTGCTCTACCTCCCCGGCGAACTGACGCGCCCCGCATCGCCGGCCCAGCCCCCACCGGGCCTGTGGCTCAGATGCAACAGCGCCAGGGCTTGCAACGGGCTCGATGAACCTCTGGTCCCGGATTTCTTTAGGCGAATGAGCGCATGTCGCCCGCGAACCGACCCCCCGGTCCCCGCGACAGGCGCCACGAACACGGAGATGCTGACAATGACTCTGAAAAGGGCGCTGCTGACAGCGACCATCCTGGCGGCTCCCCTGGTCGCGCCGCTCGCGGCCAGCGCCCAGCCGGTGACCGGCCTGTATATCGGCCTCGGCGCCGGTGCCAACTGGATCAACAACCCGTCCAAGTTCGACCTGAGCGGCGACAGCACGCCGGGCAATTTCGGCCTGCCCAGCAACACCACCATCAACAACGCGGGCAAGGCGAACTTCAAGGCCGGCTATGGCGGCGTCGCCAGCATCGGCTGGGGCTTCGGCAACGGCTTCCGGGCCGAAGTGGAAGGCAACTTCCGCGAGAACGAAGTCGACAGCATCCGCGGCTTCAACCTGGCCCCGATCGCCCGGACCGGTGGCTTCCAGCGCACCTACGGCGTGATGGCGAATGTCCTCTATGACTTCGACTTCGCCAACTTCGGCCTCGGCCAGTCGATCTTCCAGCCCTATGTCGGTGTCGGCGCCGGCTATGCCTGGACCGATTGGCGCAACATCCGCGGCCAGAGCGGTGCTCCGGGCCAGGGCGGCGCCGTGCTCTACGCCAACGACACCGATGCGCAGTTCGCCTATCAGGGCATCGTCGGCGTCGGCACCCCGCTGACCTGGCTGGGCGTCACCGGCCTGACCCTGACGGCGGAATACCGCTTCATGGGCACCCTGCAGCCCGAGATGTTCACCACCATCCGCAGCCCGACCAACAACCAGATCGGTGCGGCCGGCAAGGTGGAAGCCGACAACTACAACCACTCGGTCATGCTCGGCCTGCGCTACGCGCTGTTCCAGCCGCCGCCGCCGCCGCCGCCGGTTGCCGTCGCGGCCCCGGCCGTGGCGCCGGCCCCGGCGCGCACCTACCTGGTCTTCTTCGACTGGGATCGCGCCGACCTGACCGCCCGCGCCCGCGAGATCATCGCCGAGGCGGCCTCCAATGCCGGCCGGGTGCAGGCGACGCGGATCGAAGTGGCCGGCCACGCCGACCGCTCGGGCTCGCCCGCCTACAACCAGCGCCTGTCGCAGCGCCGCGCCGATGCGGTCGCGGCCGAGCTGGTGGCGAGGGGCATCTCGCGCAGCGACATCAGCGTCAGCGCCTATGGCGAGAGCCGGCCGCTGGTGCCGACCGCCGACGGCGTGCGCGAGCCGCAGAACCGCCGCGTCGAAATCGTCCTGCGCTAAGCCGCAGGCGTCCCGGGTCGGGATACCCGGGACGCCCTTGGCTTGGACGGGACATCGGGGGGCGGAATTGGGAAGGGGCGCCGCGAGGCGCCCCTTTTTCATGTCCGGATGCGAACCCGCCTCAAAGCACGTTGAACAGATAGAGCAGGATCAGGATCGGGATCGGGATGCCGAGGAGCCAGAGGAGAATGCCGCGCATGGTGACCTTCCGTTGCGTTCCGATGCGGCACCAACGCGGTCCCCGCCCCGACGCTCCCGGGCCGGCGCTTCCCGGCTTGCCGGCTCCATGCTTCGTGAATATGCCTGTCCCATAGGATGGAGGCGCGGATGCGGACGAGACGTGGGGCCCTCGCCCTTTTCGGCGGGGTTGGCCCCGCCTTGGCCCTGGCCCTGGCAGGCTGCGAGACCGATCCGAACGCGCCTTACCTGTGGGGCATCGGCGACCCGGTGCGCGGCGCGGCGCTGCGGGCGCCGCGCAATTTCGGCGAGCCAAGCCGCTGGGCCGACAATCCGGCCAACGCTACGGTGGCGGTGGAGCAGCAGGAGTTCCTTGCCAGCGAGTTGGCAACCGATCCGCGCTACGCGCCGGTGCTCAACCCGGCGGTGCTGCAGACCCTGCAGCAGGGTCGCGCCGAGATGCGCGACTATCTGGGCATCCCGGCCAGCGCCGACCCGCAGGCGGTGATCGAGGCGATGCGCCGGGCCGGCGCCGCGCTGCGCGCCGGCAACCAGGCCGGGGCGGAGGCGGCGTTGAGCGGCCCGGCCTTCCCGGCCGGGCCGCAGGCGGTGCTGGCGAAGCTGGGCGCCATGCCGCGGCTGCCGCAGACGGTGGCGGCGGCCGGGATGGTGGCCTCGGACTTCGACCGGCTCGACCGGCGGCGGTAGTGCATGAGGCGTTCGGCTTCGCTCACGCAGCATGCCTTACCGCCTGCTAGGCCGCGCGATTGAGGCTCCGCGGCGATTCCGCCCAAAGCCATCGCGCCCTAGGCGCGGGCGGCAGCCCGCCCTTCGCCTCAGAAGGCGATCAGCTGCCGCACCACATGGCCGCCCTTCAACCGCGCGAAGCCGTCGTTGATCTCGTCGAGCTTCAGCGTGCTGCTGATCAGGTGGTCCAGCTTCAGCCGACCCTGCTGCCACATGGTCAGCAGCCGCGGCATGTCGGTGCGGAAGTGGTTGGACCCCATGGAGGAGCCCTGAATCTTCCGCTCGCGCAGGAAGTCGAAGCCATGCAGCTCGATCTTCTGGCCGAAGGGGACCATGCCGACGATGGTGGCCGTGCCGCCCGGCCGCAGCATGGCGAAGGCCTGCTCGGCGGTCTTCTTCAGGCCCAGCGCCTCGAAGCTGTACTCGACGCCGCCGCCTGTCAGGTCCTTCACCGCCTGCACCGGGTCGTCGTTCCCCACCAGCACGGTGTCGGTGGCGCCCATGACCTTCGCCAGTTCCAGCTTCTCCGGCAGGGTGTCGAGCGCGATGATGCGGGAGGCGCCTGCCAGCGCCGCGCCGTTCACCGCCGAGAGCCCGACGCCGCCGCAGCCGATCACGGCGACCGTCGAGCCGGCCGGGACGCGGGCGGTGTTGATCACCGCGCCGACCCCGGTGATGACGCCGCAGCCGACCAGCGTCGCGCGGTCGAGCGGGATGTCGCGGTCGATCTTCACCAGGGCATTCTCGTGCACCACCATCTGCTCGGCGAAGGCCGAGAGGTTGAGGAACTGGTGCATCACCTCCCCGCCCTTCCAGGACAGCCGGCGCGACTGGCCCGGGACCATCTTCACCGTGGTGTCCTCGCACAGCACGGTGCGGCCCGAGGTGCATTGCTGGCAGGCGCCGCAGAAGACCGACAGGCAGCCGATCACGTGGTCGCCGGGCGAGAGGTAGGTGACGTCGGACCCCACGGCCTCGACCACGCCGGCGACCTCATGCCCCGGCACGGTCGGCATCGGGTGGGGGTAGAGGCCCTCGATGAAATGCAGGTCGGAATGGCAGAGCCCGGCGAAGGCGGTGCGCACCAGCACCTCCCGTGCCCGGGGCTTCTGCAGGGTGACCTCCTCGATCGTCAGCGGCTCGTTCGCCGCGTGCAGGACCGCTGCCTTCATGGGATGCCCTCTCCTCCTCCGGCCGCGTCATTGCCTTCGCGCGACGGGTAGCGCGCCATTCTGCGCCGGCGGTATAGGCTGCGCCAGAAGGCAGATGCAGGAGGAAACCAATGCCCGATCTTCTGGTGACCGAGGAAGCCGGTGTCGCCACCCTCACCATGAACCGGCCGGACAGCCTGAACGCGCTCGGCGGCGACATGCTGACCGAGATGCTGGAGGCGCTGACGCGGATCGCCGGCGACATGTCGGTCGGCTGCGTGGTGCTGACCGGTGCCGGCCGCGGCTTCTCGGCCGGCGGCGACATGAAGTCGCGCGCGACCGGCGCCGTGCCGATCCTGGACGGCACGCGGGAGGAAGCGCAGATGCGCCTGCGCGTCCGCATGGAGGCGTCGCGCATCCTGCACGAGATGCCGAAGCCCACCATCGCCATGGTGAACGGCGTGGCGGCCGGCGCCGGGATGTCCCTGATGCTGGCCTGCGACATGCGCATCGGCGGCGCCAGCGCGCGAATGGGCACCGCCTTCGGCAAGATGGGCTTTTCCGGCGACTTCGGCGGCCACTGGTTCCTCAACCGCCTGGTCGGGCCGGCCAAGGCGCGCGAGCTCTACTTCACCGCCGAGGTGATCGACGCCGCCGAGATGCATCGGCTCGGCCTGCTGAACAGGCTGGTCGCCGATGCCGAGCTGGCGACGACGACCATGGCCCTGGCGAAGCAGCTCGCCGCCGGCCCGCGCGTCGCCTGGCACCACATGAAGCGCAACATGCAGGTCGCCGAGCAGGGCACGCTGTCGGACGCGCTGGATGTCGAGGCCTTCGGCATGACCCGCTGCCGCGACACCGAAGACCACCGCGAGGCACTGAAGGCCTTCGCCGAGAAGCGCCCGCCGGTGTTCAGCGGGCGCTGAGGCCTGGGGAGGGAGAGCATTCCCTCCCCGACCGCCGCGCGGCGCGTGCCGACGCGGGAAGGCAGAGGAAGGCTGGACGCATGCGTCCAACGGGGAGTCAGCGCCTCCCCCGCCTCGCTAGGCGTCGAGGTTCCAGCAATCGACATCCCACTTCCACGCACCGCCTTCCTGCTTCCACAGCACCACGTACTTGACCGTGACCGGCGGTGCCCCGGGCTTGGTGAAGATCTCGCCGCGGCCGAGCTCGGTCGCGCGATCGCCGGCGACGGTCAGCTCCAGGCTGGTGAGTTTCGCGCCGGTGACGCCGAGTGCGCCCGCGGCACCCTTCCAGTAGTCGATGATCCCGGGGATGCCGGTGATGGCGGGCACGCCGGGCGAGAACAGCCGCGCGCCCGCGGTATAGACCCGGGCCAGGGCGGCGAAGTCACCCTTGCCCATCGCATCCTCCTCGAAGATGCGGTTGGTGTCGCGGAATGCCTCATGGGCCATGGCTGCCTCCCTTGCATGCCGGCGCAGCTTGCACCGGCTCCTGCGGAGGCATGTTCAAGGCTCCGCGACGAGGCTTGGCCGCCCCGGCGGCGCCGAGACCTGTTCGCCCAGATGCGCGTCCCGCCGTCGCCCCGCACCCGGCATCGATCGGGCCCGGCCGCGTGGTGCAGCGCCGTCTGGGCACGAAGGACGTGGCCGTGCCCGCCGCCCTGGCGGCTGTACCGGGTCCGCCCGCGTCGCGCTTCGCTCCGACCGCGCCGCTGCTTCGTCTCAGCGGTCCGGCTTTTGGCCCTGACGGGTGGCGTCCTGCTCGGCGAGGATGCGGTCCTGCGCCGCCTTGCCGGCCTCTGCCGTGGCCGCCTGGTGGTCGCCCGCATGGTCCTGGTGCGGACCGGGCCCTTTCGGGCTGATGCCGGCGGGCGAGACCGGCGGCAATGGGGCCTTCGACATGGACGTTCTCCGTGCTGGCGTCTGACCTGGCCCGAACGCCCCCCTACCGCGGGCTGTTCCCAAGGTATTTGTCCCCTGGCTTTCCACCGTCCCGCACCCCATACCGGCGGCATGTCCGCCACCCCCACCATGGGCGCCCCGATGCCCGGCGGCCGCGCCTGGCTGAACAGCCTGTTCGTCGATCACGCCCTGCTGCGGGTGTCCTGGCGCAATTGGGGCGTGGTCGAGCCTGGCCGGCTCTACCGGTCCAATCACCCGCTGCCCTGGCAACTGCGCGACGCGCAGCACCGGTTGGGGCTGCGGACCGTGATCAACCTGCGCGGCGAGCGGGTCGATTGCGGCTCCGACCGGCTCGGCCGCGCCGCCGCCGCCGCCGCCGGCCTGGTGCATGTGGATGCGCCCTTCGAGAGCCGCGGCGCGCCGCACAAGGACCGCATCCTCCGCCTTGCCGAGATCTTCGCGACTGTCCCGGAGCCGGTGCTGATCCATTGCAAATCCGGCGCCGACCGCACCGGCCTGGCGGCCGGCCTGTGGCTGCTGCTGCAAGGCCGGCCGGTCGACCAGGCGATGGCGCAGCTCACTTTGCGGCATGGCCATATCCGCCAGGGCAAGACCGGCATCCTTGATGCCTTCTTCGCGCGCTACGCTTCGGCGACGCGGGAGGCGCCGAAGCCCTTCCTGGACTGGCTGCGGGAGGATTACGACGAGGCGGCGCTGAAGCGCGACTTCACCTCGCAGCCTTGGGCCGACCGGCTGCTGGACGGGATCCTGCGGCGGGAATAGCGGCGGCGGATCGCCGCAGGGCAGCAGCGCCCGGAGGCTGCCTCGGCCGCGGCAGGCCTGCCCTACAGCAGGCCGAATTTCAGCCCCAGGCGGTGGAGCGGCCCAACCAGCAGGTTGCACAGCACCGTGCGGGTCAAATGGAAGCCGAGCACCAGCGGCACCGCCAGTTCCAGCGCCTTGGCGGTCAGCGCCATCTCCGGCATCCCACCCGGCGCCATCCCGAGGATCAGCGCCGGCACCGGCAGCCCGGCCGCAACCGCCATGCCCCAGGCGATCACCGTCAGCAGCAGCGACAGCACCACCGAGGAGATCACCGCGGCCACCGCCAGCCGGCGCGAGGACAGCAGGAAGCTCTTGGTCAGCCGCGTCCCCAGGGAGGCGCCCATCGCCACCTGCGCCGCGTTGAGCAGGACGATGGGCACACCCGACGGCAGGTGCCCGGTCGCCGCCAGCCCGATCGCCATGCCGCATGGCCCCAGCATCCAGGGATTGGCCAGCCCCGCGCGGCGCAGCGGCCAGGCCAGGGCAAGCCCGCCGGCCGCCATAGCCAGCAGCCCCGGCCACCAGAAGGGCTGCCGCGGTGCCATGAATTCGCCGAAGGCGCCATGCGGCGCCAGCCAGCCGAGCAGCGGCGGAAAGGTCAGCACCACGACCAGCACCCGCATGGTCTGCGCCAGGGTCACCGTGGCGACGGAGGCCTTGGCGTCCTGCGCCAGCATCGCCATGACGATCACCCCGCCGGGCACGGCGCAGAAGAAGCCGGTCTGCGAATCCGTCCCCGCCAGCCGGGTGAACAGCCGGGCCACGACGAAGCCGGTGGCGATGGCAACGATTCCGCCCAGCAGCAGCACCGGCAACGCGCCGCTGACCGCGGCCAGCACCGGGCCGGAGAAGGTGGCGCCGAGCCCGAGGCCGAGGAAGACCAGGCCGGTCGGCCGCGCCCAGCCGATCACCGCCACCGGCCGGTGCCAGGCGAGCGTCGCCGTCGCCAGCATCGCGCCGATCATCCAGGCCAGCGGCACGTGCAGCAGCGCCAGCAGCCCGCCGCCGAGCGCGGCGATCGCGGTGGTGAGGAGTTGGGTCGGGAGGGTCCGCAAGGTCCGCCGACCTTCGCGCCGGCGCCCCGATCCGTCAAACCGCCGCCGCTTCAGGCTTCCTTCATGCTTTGTCCAGAAAATCGGGACGGAGCAGCCATGACCCCCCTCACCCCCCTTCCGCCGCCCCGCGCGGCGGCCCCCCCGAGCGAAGCAGTCCCGCCGCAGGCCGCGGCGCGTGCGTCCAGCGACTCCACGCCGGCTGCCTCGCCTGGCCTGCCGAACCCGTCGCTGCGGTTGGATCCGGCGCTTGGGCTGGTGGTGCTGGAATTCCGCGACGGCGCCGGGCGGACCGCGACCTTGCCGACGGAGCGCGAACTGGACGCTTACCGGAACGCCGGCGGCCGGCCCGAGCCGACGCCACCACCACCGGCCGCCGGCACGGCGCCGAAGCCGGGCGAGTAGGCAGGATCGGGGGAGGAAATGCTGCTTCCCCGCCAAGCTCGCCCGGCGGGAAGTCCGGCGGGACACCCGATCCCGGCCCTCAGCGCAGCACCACATCCTGGTCGGTGAACCGTACCAGTTCGATGCCCACCAGCCGGTCCGTCCCCGCCGGCCCCACCGCCAGCCAGTTGCCGTCCGACTGCCGCACCAGCACCGTTGCGGCCCGCGCCCCGCCGAGCACCGCCAGATCCGCCCCGGCGCCGCCATCCAGCAGATCATTGCCGCCGGCGCCGAACAGCGTGTCCGCCCCTCCGCCACCGCGCAGCGTATCCGCGCCGTTCAGGCCGAGCAGCCAGTCACCGGCTGCCCCGCCGACGATCGATTCGCGTTCGAACCCGCGCAGCAGGGTGGTCAGGCCGCCGCCCGACAGGACGAATTCCGCCCCGTTGGAATCCAGCCGCAGCGGCACCGTCGCGGCCGCCCGGCTGACCGAGGCGAAATCCTCCCCCGGCCCGCCATCCAGCAGCACCCCCCGGTCGGAGGAGATCAGCGTGTCGTTGCCGGCGCCGCCGTACAGCGCGTCGAGCCCGGCATGGCCGTCCATCGCGTCGTTGCCGGCGCCGCCGGCCAGCGTGTCGTCGCCGGCGCCGCCGCGCAGCGTGTCGTTGCCCGCCTGCCCGGCCAGCAGGTCCCGGCCGTCGCCGCCCTCCAGCACGTCGCCGGCCGCGCCGCCGGACAGCGTGTCGTCGCCGCCGGCGCCCAGCAGGGTCGCGGCCGTGGCCAGGCCGGCGGGCAGCAGCAGGGCATCGGCGCCGGCGGCACCCTCGAAGCGCTCCATCGCCACCGGCGCGTGCGTCCGCAGGTCGAGCAGGTTGGGCCCGGCCGGTGCCACCCAGCGGTCCAGCCCGCCGCCGCCGTCGAGGCGGTCGGTGAAGCTGGCCACGTTGGCCAGGGCCAGGCTGTGCTGGCTGCCGTCGCCGAGGTCGAGCACCAGGCTGCCGCTGAAACGGCCATCCGCATCGGGCGAGACCAGGTCGTCGCCGGCACCGCCCTGCACCAGGTCGGCCCCCAGCCCCGGCTGCAGGGTGTCGTTGCCGCCGCCGCCCGCGAGCGTGTCGTTGCCGGCGCCCGCCTGCAGCAGGTTGGCGCCGTTGTGGCCGGCGAGGCTGTCGGCGAAGGGCGTGCCGCGGGCGTGGTCCATGAAGAGCAGCCGGTCGGTGCCGCCCCAGCCGTCCCGCGCCGAGCCGGCCAGCAAATCCAGCGCCACTCCGGCCGGGTCGCCACCATAGTCCGCCATGACCTTGGTCCCAGGGCCGGGGCCGCGCAGCGTGTCGTCCCCGGCCAGGCCGCGCAGCAGGGTGTAGATTCCGGCCAAGGCGAGGCCGGTCAGGTCATCGCCCAACCGCGAGCCCCAGGCGCCCTCGATGGCGCGCAGCAGGTCCTGGCCACCCCAAGGGTCGGTGGCGACGCCGGCGGTCAGGTCCACCACCGCACCACGCAGCGGCAGGTCGGAGCCCGGGGCGATGGCGTCATAGGCGGCAATGTCCTTGCCGGCGCCGCCATCCAGCGTGTCGTTGCCGGCGGCCCCGGCCAGCCGGTCGTTCCCCGCCCCGCCGCGGATGCTGTCGTCGCCAGCGCCGCCCACCACGGCCTCGATCGCGGTCAGGCTGTCGGTGCCGAGCGGCTTCGTGACCGTGCCGGCGCCGAGGTCGATCACGACCGTGCCGCTGCCGGCATAGCGCCATTCGTCGGTGCCGGCCCGGCCGTCGAAGACCTTGTCGCCGGCGGCGCCCGACAGGAAGATGTCGTCGCCGATCGAGCCCAGCACGGTATCGGCGAAGGCGGAGGTGACGGCGACCCGGCGGATCGAGACGAGCGTATCGGTGCCGCCCCAGCCGTCCTGCGCGGTGCCGGCGGCGAGGTCGATCCGCGCCGCCGCCGGGCTCGTGGCGTAGCTGGCCTGGACGCCTGCGCCGTTGACGCCGGCCAGGGTGTCGTCGCCGGCGCGGCCTTCGAGGCTCGTGGTGAACAAGCCGATGCCGGCCGCGGCGGCGTCCAGCCGGTCGGCCCCGCCGGTGCCGATGAAGGCCTGGATGCCGCTGACGGTATCCGTGCCGCCGGCCGACTTCGCCACGGTGCCGGTGCCAGGCCCGGTCAGCACCAGCACGACGCTGCCGCCGATCCCGGCGTAGCTCAGCGCATTGCCCGCCCCGGCGCCGCCGGCGATGCGGTCGCTGCCGGCGCTCGCCTGGAAGGCCTCCATCACGCTGCCGCCGGTCAGGGTGTCGTCGCCCCCGGTGCCGGCGCGCTCGACACCGGGGCGGAGGATCGAGAGGAAGGTGCCGGCCGCGAAATCCTCCGGCCCGATCGCTACCGGCTGGGTCGAGGAGCCGATGCGCCAGACCGCATCCGCGGCATCCACCCGCCCGTTGCGGTCGAGGTCGAGCACCAGCCAGCCGCCGGCCGGCACGGTGCCGCCCGCCAAGGCCGGGACCCAGAAGACCTGATAGGCGCCGGTCACCCCGGTCGGCTGCGCCGGCAGCAGGGTGCCGAGCGGCAGGGACGACAGCGGCCGCGTGGTGCCGCCCCACAGCAGGGCGCGGGCAATGCCGTCGGCCCCGGCATAGGTCCCGGCATCGATATCCAATAAGGCGTCGCTGAGCCGCAGCCGGTCGCCCTCGGCACGGGAGAAACCGAGCAGCAGGTCCATGCCGGGCTGGGTGGACCAGGCCGCCTCCCCCATCGCCTGCAACAGGAAGCCGTCGGCGCCGGCGCCGCCCAGCATGGTATCGGCGCCGAGGCCGCCCTCCAGGCTGTCGTTGCCCTCGCCACCCGCGAGGCTGTCGTTGCCGAGGCCGCCCTGCAGCAGGTCGTCGCCGGTGCCGCCCAGCAGCGTGTCGTTCCCCGCCCCGCCGACCAACGCATCCGGCCCGGCGCCGCCGTCCAGCGCGTCGCTGCCCTCGCCGCCGTCGATACTGTCGAAGCCGGCGCCGCCCGAGAGGCTGTCGGCGCCCGCGCCGCCCGCCAGCGTGTCGGCGCCCTCCGCGCCGGCCAAGCTGTCATTGCCGGCGAAGCCGTGCAGCCGGTCGTCGGCGATGGTGCCGTCCAGGCTGTCGGCGCCGGTGGTGCCGAGCGTCGCCAGGCCGCCAGGAAAAAAGGCGGCCGGGCCGATCGCAACCTTGAGCCGCACCACCAGGTCGGCAGCGCCGAGCAGCCCGTCGCGGTCGGCATCCAGCAGCAGCCAGCCGCCGCCGGCCAGGCCGGGCAGCCAGCGCAACAGGACGCCAAGGCCGCCGGTCACATCCGGCAGGGCGAGCCTGGCGACGGGCGCCGCGGCCGGCGCCAGCACGCCGCCCCAGCCGACCGGCAGCGGCGCTTGGCCGGGCAGGCCCCAGGTGCCGGTGGCGATCGGCCAGAGATCGGCGCCGACCGGCTGGGCGCGCAGCACCAGGCGGTCGCCCGCGGCAAGGTTGAAATCGAGGATGCGGTCGGGCGCGCCGAGGCTGGATTCGACCCCGGCGATGCCCTGCAGGACGAAGACGTCGGCGCCCGGGCCGCCGACCAGCGTATCGGCGCCGCCCCCGCCAAGCAGGGTATCCGCGCCGTCGCCGCCTTCCAGCAGGTCGCTCTCCGCGGTGCCGAGCAACGTCGCCATGTCCCTCCAGCCGCGGGCCGGAGGATGGCCCGCTGGCCACAGGGTTAGGCGATGCAGGCTTGCGGAAGGGTGAAGACGGTGCGCCTCAGAACCGCTTCAGCAACCGGTCGATGTATTCCAGCTCCTCCGCCGGCCGCTCGCGCTCCCCGCCCCGCTTGCGCAGTTCCTCCTGCAGCCGCCGCGTCCGCAGCAGCTCCGCCTCCTCCGGCACCCGAGTATCCGCGCCGTTGTCGGCATTGCCGTTCACGTCGCGCGAGCGCCGGCCGAGCGGGTCGCGCCCTTCGCCCTGGCCCTGCGCCTGGTCCTGGCCGTTGCCGCCGGGCTGGTTTTCGCCTGCCATGTCCTGCGGGTCGCCCTCGCCCTCGCCCTCCTGGCCCTGCTGGCCGAACTGGCGCTGCATGGATTGGGCCATCTGCTTGCCGCCCTCCTGCAGGGCCTTCAGTGCGCGCTGCTGCGCGTCCCGCGCATCGCCGCCCTGGCCGAGCGCCTCCTGCGCCTCCCGCATCGCCTGGTCGGCGCGGCCGAGGCCTTCCGGCACCTCCCCGGTCAGGTCGCCGAACTGCTGCATCAGCTCGCCCAGCGCCCGGCGGAGCGCCCGCTGGAGGCGCGCGTCCTGATCGCGCTGAGCCTGGTCCTGCGCGTTGGGCTGGCCCGGCTGCTGGCCCTGCTGGGCATCCGGCGGCCAGCGGAAACTCTGCGGGTTCAGCCGCTGCTGGCGGGTCTGCGCGGCCCGGTCGCGCTCGGCGCCCTCGGCCCGCTGGTGGCTGCGGTCGAGCATGTCCGACTCGCGCTTCACCATGTCCTGGACCACGCCCATCTGCTGCTGGCCCTTCTCGCGCTTCTGCTGCCGCTCCGGGCTCTCGGCCCGGGCAACCCGGCCCTCCTCCAGCGCCTTCAGCATCTCCTCCAGCTCGGCCAGCTCCTTCTTGGCGTCCTCGGGGCGACCTTCCTTGGCGGCCTGTTCCATCCGTTTGGTCTTCCGGTCCATCTCCTTCTGGTCGAGCATCCGCGACTGCGGGTCGAAGGGGATGGCCTCGGCATTCTCGCGCTGCAGCTTTTCGGCGAGCGCCTCAAGGTGCTGGCGGATGGCGTCGCGCAGCTCCTGGATGCGGCGCTGCAGCTCGGCGCGTTCCTCGCCCTGTTTCTGCTGCTCCTCCGGCGTCGTCGCCGGCTGGTCCTGCGCCTTGTTCTGCTCGGCCTGATCGAGCGCCTGGCGCAGGGCTTCGCGCGCCTGCTGCAGGGCGCGGGCGGTGCGGCCGTCGCGGCCTTCCTCCAGCGCGATGGCGACCTGCCAGAGGATCTCCTGCACCTCCGGCACCGCAGTGGGCCGGCGGTCGACGATCAGCCTGGTCCGGGCGGTGCGCAGCGCCAGGTAGGTGGTAGTGTCGTGCTCGAAGGCCTCGGGCGCCGCGGCCACCGCTTCCAACTCGCGCCGGGCCGGGGCGCGGCGCTCGGGCTCGATCGACAGCTCCTTGCGCAGCGCGATGAGCCGCTTCGCCACCGGGTGGTTGAAGCTGCGCTCCGGCAGGGTCAGCCCGGCCACCCCGGAGGCGCCCTCCTGTCCTGCGCCGTCCTTGGCGAAGAGCCGCGCCTGCACGTCCAGCCCGGCCCAGGGATGGGAGGACAGGTCGGGCGTCGCCGCGCCCTTGGCCTGCTTCGCCTGGCCCGAGGGCAAGGGCAGGTCGACCAGCAGCGGCGGCGCTTCCGGCCGCGCCTTCAGCCGGAGTTCGGCGCGCAGCGCGGCGAGGCCCCAGTCGTCCTCCGCCTTCCAGGGCAGCCGCGTGCCGAGGCCGCGGGCGGCGCGGCCGGGCGGCTCGGTGAAGGCGATGGTCGGCGGCGCGTCGGCCTGCACGGTCAGTGCCCAATGGGCGAGCTCGGCCCCCTGGCGGCGGACCGCGAGGCGGCCGCCGCGCTCCAGCACCGCCTCGGCGGTGAAGCTGGCGGCATCCAGCGCACGGAACGGCGTGGCGCCGGCATCCAGCAGCAGGTCGGGCGCCGCGCCCTGGCCGCCGGAGACGCTGACCTGCAGCTTGCTGCCGACCGGCGCGGTGGCGGCGCCGCCGGCGGGGTCGAGGAAGATCGGCGCGGCGCCGGTATAGGCCGGCGGCGTCACCCAGGCTTCCAGTTTCAGGACGGGGGTCGGCGCCGGGCCGGCGAAGGCCGGGGTGACCGCGCGGCGCAGGCGCTCCGGCGCCTCGGCGCCGGCGACGGTCAGGGCGGCGATCATGCCGAGCACCACGGCGGCGCGCAGCGCGCGTGGGTCGCGGGTGGGCAGGCCGGGGCGCGGGGTGCCGATCCGCAGCCGCCGGATCTGCGCCGCGGCACGCTGCTGGTGCACCTGCCAGAGCGCGAGGCCGGACGGGTCATTGCCCGAAGGCCGATCGGACAGCGCCGCCAGCGGCCGGTGCCGCAGCCCCGACATCTGCTCCAGCCGCCGCTCCGCGCCGCTGTCGTCGGGCAGGCGGAAGCCGCGGAAGGCCTGCCGGCCGGCCCAGCCGAGCAGCCCGGCGACGCCCAGCAGGAACAGGATGTGGACCATGCCGGGAAGCTGCTGCGGCAGGTCGAGCAGGGCGACGACGAGGAACAGGCCGATGATGCCGAGGACCGGCCAAGCCCTTGGCCATACGGCCTCCCAGAACAGGGCGAGCCGCGCGAGGCGGCGCCGGCGCCGGAGCGCCGCGGCGAGCCCTTCGGGGGTGTTGCCCCCCGGGGCTGCCGGCCCGGCGGGGCTCAGGGGGAGCTCTCCTCGAGCCAGGCCGGGATCCGGTTCCCGGCGAGCAGGGCTTCGTAGGATTGCCGGTCGCGGGTGACGGCGAAGCGGGTGCCGTCCACCAGGACCTCGGCCGCCAGGGGCCGCATGTTGTAGGTGCTGCTCATCGCCGCGCCATAGGCTCCCGCATCGAGGAAGGCGACCAGTGCGCCCGGGGTCATAGATGGCAACGCCCGGCCGCGCGCAAAGGTGTCGCCGGTCTCGCAGACCGGGCCGACCACGTCCGCCGGCGAGACCGGGGCGACGAAATCGACCGGGCCGACCGGCAGGATGCCGTGCCAGGCCTCGTACATCGCCGGGCGGATGAGGTCGTTCATGGCGGCGTCCAGCACCAGGAAGCGGCGGTCCGCCCCCTGCTTCTGCAGGATGACCGAGGCCAGCAGCAGGCCCGGGGGGCCGGCGATCCAGCGGCCCGGCTCCAGCATTACCGGCAGGTCGAGGTGGCCGAGGCTGGCCTTGATGGCGCCGGCCAGGGCCTCGGGCGAAGGCGCCGGCTCGTCGCGGTAGGGGATGCCCAGGCCGCCGCCGCAGTCGACATGCTTCACCGGCAGCCCGGCGGCCCAGAGCGTCTCGACCAGCTCGGCCAGCCTTGCATAGGCGGCGCGGTAGGCGGCCATGCCGCTCGTGATCTGGCTGCCGATATGGGTGGCGACGCCGACCGGCTCGAGCCCGGGGAGTGCGGCGATCCGGGCATAGAGGGCGGGGGCGTCGTCGATGGCGACGCCGAATTTGTTCTCCGACCGGCCGGTGGTGATCTTGGCGTGGGTCCGGGCATCGACGTCGGGGTTGACCCGCAGCGCGACACGGGCGGTGCGGCCGAGCGAGGCAGCCAGCGCCGAGAGCATCGCGGCTTCCTCGGCGGATTCGATGTTGATCTGGGCGATGTCCTCGGCGAGCGCCAGGCGCAGCTCCCGCTCGGTCTTGCCGACGCCCGAGAAGACGATGGCCGCGGCGGGGATGCCGGCGGCGCGGGCGGCCCGCAGCTCGCCCTCCGAGACGACGTCGGCGCCCAATCCCTCGGCGGCGAGGACCCGCAGCACCGCGAGGCTGGTATTGGCCTTGACCGCATAGTGGATGCCGGCCTGCAGCCCGGCGCCGGTCAACGCGGCCTTGAGCGCGCGGGCGCGGCGGCGGAGCGCGCCGGCTGAATAGACCCAGGTAGGGGAGCCGGCGACGGCGGCGATGCGGGCGAGCGGCACGCCCTCCACCACCAGCCCATCCATCGCGTGCATGGAGAGGTGCGGCCGCGCGGCGAGAAGCTCGGCGAAGCTGGGATCGGGGTCGGCGGAGGGGAGCGGGAGCGGGGCGGCCATGCCCCATTGTGCGGCGCGGGAGGGGGGCGGGACAAGCGGCGCGTGAGCACCGACCGCATCCCGCCCTCGATCAGGCGTAGGCCGGCCGCTCCCGGCCGCGCCGCCGCAGCACCAGCAGCCCGGCGATGACGATCGTCACCATGTTCCAGGCGATCCCGTTCGCCACCGCCGCGCGGTAGGACCCGGTCAGGTCGAAGGCCAGCCCCGACATCCAGCCGCCGATCGCCATGCCGACCAGCGTCGCCGACAGCGCGATGCCGACCCGGACGCCGACCTGGCTCGCCGGCACGTTCTCCCGCACGATCACCGCGTAGGTGGACACGATCCCGCCCTGGAACAGGCCGAAGATGCCGGACACGATGTACAGCGACACCAGCCCGTCGAAGGGCAGGAACAGCGCCAGCGCCACCGCCTGCAGGGAGGCCGAGAGCAGCAGCGTGGCCGTGCTGCCGATGCGGTCGAGGATGACGCCGAAGCCGAGCCGGCTGACCACGCCGCAGGCCAGCATGACCGAGAGCATCTCCGCCCCCCGCGCCGGGCCGTAGCCGAGGTCGACGCAATAGGCGACGATATGGACCTGCGGCATGGCCATGGCGATGCAGCAGGCGATGCCGGCGATGCCCAGCATCGCCTGCAGCGTGTTGGGCTTGAGGCCGAGCGGGCTGGCCGCCGCCGCATCGGCCACGACCCGCACCGGCGCCTGCCGCGGCGGCGGCCGGCGCAGGACGAGGACCAGCGGCAGCATCAGCACGAGGCAGGCGATGCCGATCACCACATGTGTGTGCCGCCAGCCGTATTCGGCAATGCCGGCCTGCACCAGGGGCGGCCAGACGGCACCGGCGAAGTAGTTGCCGCTGGCGGCCAGCGAGACGGCGAAGCCACGCCGCTGGCGGAACCACAGCGAGGTATCGGCGACCAGCGGCCCGAAGGTCGCGCAACTGCCGAGCAGGCCGATCAGCCCGCCGTGCAGGATGGCGAATTGTGTCATGCTGGTCGCCTGCGCCGCGAGCACGTAGCCGGCCGCGAGCGCGAAGATCCCGATCAGCACCGGCACCCGCACGCCGAAGCGGTCGGACAGCTTGCCCATCAGGATGCCGCCCACGGCGAAGCCGAGCGTGGTCAGGGTATAGGGCAGCGCCGCATCGGCCCGCGCGGTACCGAACTCCGCCTGCACCGCCGGCAGCGCCACCACGATGGACCAGAGCCCGACACCGCCCAGCGTGCTGAGCAGGACGGAGGCGGCGAGCCGCATCCAGGCATAACGGCTGTCCACGCCAGCCTCGGCGTGGTGCGTGACAGGCATGCGTTCCTCCCGGCGTCTCGGCGCCAGGCTGGAGCATCGCAGTTGGGGGCACGCTTGGGGAGGGGGCCAGGATGCCGGTGGGCAAAACCTGGCGGGTGGCAGCCATCGTCCCGGCGCGGACCGCAGCGCCTGTCCGGCCGTCGCAACCCAGGCCGCCCCGCCGGCTTCGGGGACGACGCAAGGCATCGGAACCAGTGCGCTGGCCTCTGTTGGATCGTGCGATTCAAGCGTTTCGGCGAGTCCGCCCCAAGGCCATCGCGCTCTAATCGGCAACCGACATGACGGGCCTTCCTTCGGGCAGCGAGCGAATGAACGCTACGATTCTGTCGGTGACCAGTTGCGGCGCGACGACAATGGATTGTCCGTGATCCGCGCCGGGGATGCGCAGGAGGTCCCTCGGTCCCGCCGCGGCCAGGAAGATGCGCGTCGAATGCTCCGGCGGCACCACCGTATCCGCCGCGCCGTTGATGATCAGGAGAGGGCGCGGCCCGAGATGCCCTGCCGCCGCCTCCGCATCGACCAGGGTCTGCATACCCTGGTGCGCCATGGCTAGCCTGACCACCGCGTCGCCCCACCAGTTCACCAACGCCGCGGGCGGATCGAGCCCCAGGCGTCCGAACCGACGCCGCAGAATGGCTGCGCGGAATGCAAGGAAGCTGGCCACCGGATCCTCCGCGATCACCGCTGCCACCCGCGGATTTTGCGCGCCTGCGATGATCGCCGCCGTGGCACCCAGCGAGACGCCCATCAACACCATGGTCCGGTAGCCCCGGCGCCATAGCTCGGCGACTGCGCGATCGGCATCCTCGGCTTCCCGCATCCCCAGGCCTGAGCCGCGGCCGGCTCCGTCGCTCAGGCCGTTCTCCCGCAGGTCGACGGCGAGGACCGCGGCGCCGGCTTCGTGCAGCGCCGGCAGGAAGGGCAATGCATGCGTCCTGTCGCTGCCCGTACCATGGAGCCATACGACGGCCCGGGTCGCATCGGCAGCCCCGGGGACCAACCAGCCGCGGAGTGCCCCGCGGCCGTTATCCGTCAGTGTGACGTCGTCGAAAGCCAGCCGATGCCTGGTCCAGGGATCGTCATGGTAGCGGAAGCCCCGGGGCCTGGGATGGACATAGCCAGCCGGGTTGACCAGGGCGTCCCGAGCCACCCCGGCGGCGATGAGAAGGACACCGAGAGCCGTGATCGCACCAGCAGCGACGAGGATGCGCGATGTCATCTCCGGGGTCTGCCTGTCCTCCGCATGACGCGAGTATTGCACGTCCGGTCCGGCGAGCAGAACCGGTCTTTCCCGGATCCGTGCAAGCGCGCCACGGTCGGTGGCGCGCAGATTTCGGGCCGGCGGCTTTCATTGCTTGGCCAGTGTTTTTTCTCTGGATCGACCGTGACCCGGGTCTTTCCGACCTACCGGGAGGCGTCGCCGGTTTACCGGTGGATGCGGGGGGATGACGGCTGCGAAGCCTTCCGCTGCAAGGGGAGGGCAACGCCTTCGATCGGCTGCCGCCGGCGGAGACGAACCCGCCCCGGGCGCCAGCGCCGCGCATCAAGGGCGGGCCGGCGAGGCCGACCGGCCGAAGCCGGCCCGCTCAGCCCTGCTGCGCGCCGGAGGCGATGATCAATGGGCGGAGCTTCTCGTACTGCTGCACGCGGTAGTCGGCGACCTGCTCCGGCGTCGCCCACCAGGTCTCGGCGCCCTGGTCGAAATAGGCCTTCTTCAGGTCCTCGCTCTCCAGCGCCCGCTTCGACAGCGCGTTCATCCGCGCCACCATCGCCGGCGGCAGGCCGGCCGGCGCGATCAGGCAGGTCCAGGAGACGATGTCGAAGCCGGGCAGGAATTCCGACAGGCTCGGCAGTTCGGGCGCCACCGGGCTGCGCTTCGCGCTGGTCACCGCCAGGGCGCGCACCTTGCCCTGGCGCGCCTGGGCGATGGCGCCAGGGATGTTGTCCAGCATGAACTGTACCCGTCCGGCCAGCAGGTCGATCATCGCCGGCGCCGCACCGCGATAGGGCACGTGCTGGATATCGAGCCCCGCGAGCTGGCCCAGCATGGCGCCCGAGAGGTGCAGCGTCGTCCCCGGCCCGGCCGAGCCGTACGAATACTTGCCGGGGTTCGCGCGCAGCAGCGCGATCAGCTCCGGCACCGTCCGCACCGGCAGGTCGTTGTTGACGATCAGCAGGTTGGGCAGCTTCCACAGCCCGGTGGCGAAGGTGAAGTCCTTGGCCGGGTCGAAGGGCAGGCTGGCCTTCAAGGTCGGCGAGATGGCATGCGAGGCGATGCCGCCGAGCCCGATGGTCAGCCCGTCCGGCCGCGACCGCGCCACCGCCTCCACGCCGATGTCGCCCCCGGAGCCGCCGCGGTTCTCGACGACGAATTGCTGGCCGGTGATCTCCGTCATCTTCTGGCACCACAGCCGCGAGAGCGTGTCGGTGGACCCGCCCGGCGGGTAGGGGTTGATGTAACGGATCGCCTGGTTCGGCCAGTCGGCGCCCGGGGCCTGGGCACGCGCCAGGGCGGGGGCGGCCAGCGCGGCGGCCAACAGGGCGCGGCGCGGCAGGCCCGGACGGGGTCGGCTGTTCGGCATGGCATTCCTCCCTCCCGGCTCTGCGTCCGGGTGATGGTACAGGGTAGCGCAGCGGCGCCGGCGGTCGAGGCTCAATCCACCTGAGCGCCCGAGGCCCGGATGATCGGCGCGAAGACCTGCTCGTTGGCGGCGCGGAAGCGGACCAGCTCCGCCCCGGTGACCGGCCAGACGATGGCGCCGTTCTCGGCATAGCGACCCGCCACCTCGGGGCTCTGCACGGCCTGGCGGGTCAGTGCCGTGATGCGCTCGGCCATCGCCGGCGGCAGGCCGGCCGGGGCCATGACGCCGCCCCAGGAGGTGATCTCGAAGCCGGGCAGGAATTCCGCCATGGCCGGGATCTCGGGCGCCTGCGGGCTGCGCATCGCGCCGGTGACGGCCAGCGCCCGCACGCGGCCTTCCTTCGCCTCCTGCAGGGCCTGCGGGATGTTGTCGAAGATCATGTCGACCCGGCCGGCGATCAGGTCGATATGCGCCGGCGCGCCGCCCCGGTAGGGCACGTGGATCATCTCCAGCCCCGCCATGGCCGCGAACATCGCGCCCGAGAGATGCACCGTCGTGCCCGACCCGGAGGAGGCATAGGAGTGCTTGCCCGGGTTGGCCTTCACCAGCGCGATCAGCTCCGGCACCGTCTTCGCCGGCACGGACGGATGCACCACCAGCAGGTTCGGCAGTTGCCAGAGCCCGCCGAGATAGATGAAGTCCTTGTTCACGTCGAAGGGCAGCCGCTTGTAGAGCGTCGGCCCGATGGCCAGCGGGGCGACCGAGGCCAGGCCGATGCTGCGGCCATCGGGCGTGGCGCGGGCGATGGCCTCGGTGCCGATGTTGCCGGCCGAGCCGCTGCGGTTCTCGACGATGAATTGCTCGCCGGTGATCTCCGCCATGCGCTGGCACCAGATGCGCGAGAGGATGTCGGTGCCGCCGCCGGGCGGGAAGATGCCGATGAAGCGGATCGGCCCGTTCGGCCAGATGCCCTGCGCCACGGCGGGCGCCGCCAGCGCCGCCAGTCCCGCTGCAATCGCATTGCGGCGCGTCAACCGATCCATCCCGACATTCCCTCGACGTGCCGGCTTGGTGCCGGGCATCACTGCCAAGGTGTCACGAAAACCCGGGTCGCTGGCAAGCCCCTACCGCGGCTGGGAGGCCGGTGCCATGCCGGTGGCCGGGTCCGGCTTCGGCAGCGCGTCGTAACGCGGATAGCTGCGGGGAAAGGTGACCGCCTCCTTCGGGCCCGGCACCCGCGGCGGCCCGGCGCGGCCGCAGCCGGCGAGCACCGCCAGGGCCAACAGGGCGAGCAGCGGCCGGGTCATGCCGGCGGTCATACCAACCGCTCCCGCCACTCGGCCGCCATGCGGGCGACATTGGCCGGCGCCGTGCCGCCATAGGACCGGCGGGAGGCGACCGAGGCCTGCACCGTCAGCACGCCGTAGATGGCCTCCCCGATGCGCGGCTCCTCGGCCTGCATCTCGGCCAGCGTCAGGCCGGCGAGGTCGCTGCCTTTGGCCTCGGCCCTGGCGACCAGCCGGCCGGTGACGTGGTGGGCGTCGCGGAACGGCATGTGCAGCTCCCGCACCAGCCAGTCGGCCAGGTCGGTCGCGGTGGAGAAGCCGGCGCCGGCGGCCTGTTCGAGCCGCGCCACGTTCGGCTGCATGTCGCGCACCATGCCGGCGACGGCAGCGAGCGAGAGGGTGAGGTTCTCGGCGGCGTCGAAGATGCCTTCCTTGTCCTCCTGCATGTCCTTGAAATAGGTCAGCGCCAGGCCCTTCAGCACGGTCAGCAGCCCGACCAGCGCGCCGGTGATGCGGCCGGTCTTGCCGCGGACCAGCTCGGCAGCGTCAGGATTCCGCTTCTGCGGCATGATGGAGGAGCCGGTGGTGAAGGCGTCCGACAGCTTGACGAAGCCGAAATAGGGGTTGGTCCAGATCACGATCTCCTCGGCGAAGCGGGAGAGATGCGTGGCGCACATGGCGCAGGCGAACAGGAATTCGGCGGCGAAGTCGCGCGACGCCACGCTGTCGAGGCTGTTGCGCGTCGGCCCATCGAAGCCGAGCGCGGCCGCCGTCATGTGCCGGTCGATCGGGAAGCCGGTGCCGGCGAGTGCCGCGGCGCCGAGCGGGCTCTCGTTCATTCGCGCGCGGCAGTCGCGCAGGCGGGACAGGTCGCGCGAGAGCATCTCGACATAGGCCAGCAGATGGTGGCCGAAGGTGACGGGCTGGGCCGGCTGCAGGTGGGTGAAGCCGGGCATCACGGTGGCCGCGTGCTCCTCGGCCCGGGCCACCAGGGCGCGCATCACGTCCTCGACCTGGCCGGACAGGCCGTCGATCGCGTCCCGCACCCAGAGCCGCACGTCGAGCGCCACCTGGTCGTTGCGGCTGCGCCCGGTGTGCAGCCGCTTGCCCGCCTCGCCGATCGCCTGGGTCAGCCGGGCCTCGATGTTCATGTGGATGTCCTCGAGGCCCTCGTCCCAGGCGAAGTCCCCGGCCTCGATCCGGGCGGCGATGGCGCCCAGCCCCTCGCGGATGGCGGCCTCGTCAGCCGCCTCGATGATCCCTACATGGGCCAGCATGGCGGCATGGGCGAGGCTGCCGGCGATGTCCTGCCGCCACATCTTGCGGTCGAAGCCGATCGAGGCGTTGATCGCCTGCATGATGGCGGACGGCCCGGCGGCGAAGCGGCCGCCCCATTGGGAGTTGCTGGTCACGATGCTTTCCGGTCTCGATATGCCCCGCCGGGGCCTGCTGCTGGCGGCGGGCGCGACCCTAGCCGCCGCACCGGGAGGGCGCAAAGCCCGGGCGGCGGGGGCGATGGGCAAGCTGGCCGAGGACGGGCCGAAGCCGCTGCCGGAATTCGTCTTCCTGGATGCCGAGGGGCAGGAGCGGCGGGTGGCGGATTTCGCCGGGACCGGGCTGCTGATCAACCTCTGGGCCACCTGGTGCGCGCCTTGCGTCGAGGAGATGCCGGCGCTGGACCGGGCCCAGGCGGCGCTGCTGCCGGACGGCATCCAGGTGCTGGCCCTGTCCTCCGACCGCGGCGGGAAGGCGGTGGTGGAGCCCTTCCTGCGCGACAAGAAGATCGCCCGGCTGGGCCTCTGGCTCGACCCGCGCGGCGCGGCCGGGCGGGCGATGGGCGTGCGCGGCCTGCCGACCACGGTGGTGGTGGACCGGCAGGGGCGGGAGACGGCGCGGCTGGAAGGCGCGGCGGCCTGGGATGCGCCGGCGATGCTGGCGGCGGTGCGGCGGCTGGTCGGGCCGCCGGTGCGGAAGCCGGCGGAGGACGAGGCAAAGACCTGAGCGGCCGGAACCTGGCGCCTGGTACCCAGGGCGCCATCGCCGCTCCCGACCCAGGGCGGAGGTGGCGCTGTTCCATGGCACCGGGCATCGCGCCGCCCGTGGCCAATCCCCGGGGTTCAGCGAGGACACGACATGGACATCAGGCCGGTGCAGGATCTGGACGCCCCCGCCCTTGCCGATCTGCTCAACGAGATCATCGCTCGTGGCGGGACGACCGCGTTGGAGGAGCCTTTCACCCCGCGGGCCCTGGCCGACGCCATGCTGACGGGTCCCGACGTGATCTGCTGCTTCGTGGCGCAGGATGACGGCGGCAGCCCGGCGGGTTTCCAGTCGCTCGTTCGGGTCGAAGGCTTGCCGGACGGCATCGGCGACATCGCCACCTTCAGCCGCGTCGGATGGGTGCAGCAGGGCACGGGCTCCCGACTTTTCGCGGCGACACGAGAGGCGGCCAGACAGCAAGGACTGGCCGCGATCAACGCGACCATCCGCGCCGACAATGCGGGCGGTCTCGCCTTCTACAGCCGGCTGGGCTTCACGGATCATGCGATCCGTCGTGCGGTGCCGCTCCGCGACGGCACCCCCGTCGATCGCGTCAGCAAGCGCTACATCCTGCGGACCGGCGCCTGAGGCCTGCGCTGCACCCGACACGGCCCGCCTGCTGCGGGAAACATCAGCCCGATGTCGTGCGCTGGGCGGGCCTGCGCGGGACGATGATGTTCGGCACGATCACCTGCACCGGCTGGTCCTGCTGGTTGAAGGTCGTGCACCGCACCCGCAGCATCCCCTGCTCCGGCTTGCTGCGGCTCGGCTTCACCTCCAGCACCTCGGACTCCACCCGCAGCACGTCGCCCGGCCGGGTCGGCCGCGGCCATTCGACGCTTTCCATCCGCCCGCCGATCACCCCCCAGGCCGGGCGGAAGTCGCTGTCGACGATCAGCCGCATGGTGATCGACGCCGTGTGCCAGCCGCTCGCCGCCAGGCCGCCGAACAACGTCGCCTTGGCCGCCTCGGCATCCAGGTGGAAGGGCTGCGGGTCGTACTGCGCCGCATAGGCCAGGATCTCGGCCTCGGTCACCGTGTAGGCGGGGGAGCGGAAAACCTGCCCCGCGGCGAAATCCTCCAGGTACATGCGGTCCATCGGCGCGGCCCTCCCTCGCTCACCCGCTCAGCCTACCTTCGCCCCGCGCCGCGCCCAAAGCGCCAAGGCGAAGACGCCCACCGCCGCCGCCAGGAAGCCGCCGCGGTAGCCGACGACGGTCAGCCCCAGCCCGAAGGCCAGCGACCCGCCGCTCTGACCCAGGAACAAGGCCAGCGCGAAGGCGCCCACCGCGGTGCCGCGCGCCTCCGGCAGCGCCTCGGTCGCCATGGTCTGCAGCACGCCGTGGAACATGTAGAAGGCCAGGCCCAAGGCCACCTGCACCAGCGCCACCACCGGCCAGGACGGGGCGAAGGCGAGGACCGCCAGCAGCCCTGCCAGGCCGATGCCGCCCACCGTCAGCAGCCCCGATTCGCCGAAGCGCGTCAGCAGCGGCCGCGCGCCGCGGGTATAGGCGAAGGCGCCGAGGCCGAAGCCGGCCACCACCAGCCCGGCCTCGGCGGCGTTGCGGCCGAAGACCTCGATCAGGAAGGACCCGGTGAAGGGGAAGGCGCCACCGAACAGCAGGAAGCCGTCGAGGAAGGCCACCGCCATCAGCCAGCGTCCCGACGGCCGGCGCAGCAGGTCCAGATAGGCCGCCATCCCCCGCCCGCCCGCGCGCCCCTCATCGGCCCGCCACAGCCCGGGCCCCAGGCGGGATGCCAGGACCAGCCCGACGCCGATCGCCAGCAGCCCGAGCACCAGGAAGGGCGCCCGCCAGCCGGCGAATTCGGCCAGCACGCCGGAGACCGGCCCGGCCAGCAGTTGCGCCATGACCATGCCGGTCAGGAACCGGCTGATCGTCACCTGCCTTTCGGCATAGGGGACGCTGTCGGCGACATGGGCCATCAGCAGCGGGATCACCGCGCCGGCGAACAACCCGCACCAGGCGCGCAGCCCGACCAGCCCGGCGAAGCGCGTGGTGAAGTAGCTGGCGACCAGCCCCAGCCCGAAGAGCAGCACCGCGAAGACCGCGATCCGCACCTTGCCCAACCGGTCGCCGAGCGGCCCGGCAACCAGCTGCACCAGCCCGTAGGGCAGCACGAAGGCGGCAACAAGGATCGTCGCCTGCGCCACCCGCACGCCGAAATCGGCGGCGACGAGCGGCAGCAGCGGGTCCAGCATCCGCATCCCGGCGCCGGTGGTGAAGCCGGCCAGGGCGAACAGGGCGATGGGGATGGCGGGTGGCATGCCCGGCGGATAGGGCGGCCCCCGCCGCGCCGCGTCAAGCCGGCCGCGTCAGCCGGCGGCGGGGTCCAGCACCTCCGCCACCTTCTCCTTCTGCGGCCGCGGCAGCACCTTCATCAGCAGGATGAAGGCAGACAGCACCAGGCAGACGCCGTTGGTGATCATCAGCGGCCATTGCCAGAGCAGCACCCCATAGGCCAGCCAGAGCGAGAACCCGACGACGGTCACCGCATACATGCCGGCCGAGATCGCCTCGGTGTCCCGCGTCTTGATCACCTTCCAGGCCTGCGGCAGGAAACTGGTCGCCGAGCACAGCGTGGCAATCCCGCCGACGATGGTGGCGGCATCCGGCATGCGTTTTCTCCGTGTGGCGGCGCCGGCCATCAACCCCGGCGGGGGCGGCCGGTTCCGCCGCCGCGTTGACAGCGCGGCACCGGCCGGGGAGCCTGCCGCATGGACGAAACGCCGCCCCTGCTCGGCCAGGGCTTCCACTGGCAGGACCTGGCGGAGGGCCAGCGCTTCCGCACCTTCCGCCGCACCGTGACGGAGGCCGACCTGATCGGCTTCGTCGGCCTCACCGGCATGCAGGAACCGCTCTTCGTCGATGCCACGCTGGCCGGCGCGCTCGGCGCCCGGCCGGTGCCGGCGGCGCTGACCCATGCCCTGATCGAGGGCATCGTCCTTTCCGGCATGGCGCATGGCACCGGCCTCGCCCTGCTGGAGACCCATATCCGGGCGCGCGCGCCGGTCCGGGTCGGCGACACGATCGGGGCGGAGGTGGTGCTCACCGGCCTGCGCCCGACCTCCACCGGCAACCGCGCCGTGGTGACGAGCGAGATCACGATCAGGAACCAGAGGGGAGAAACGGTGATGGACTACACGGTGAAGCGCCTGCTGGCGGGCCGGCCCTGATGCGCCGCCGCATGCTGCTGGGCGCGGCGCTCGCCGCCCCTGGCCTCGCCCGCGCCCAGGACAGCAGGCCGATCCGCCTGGTCATCGCCTTCCCCGCCGGCGGCCCGACCGACGTCATCGGCCGCCTGGTGGGGGAGAAGATGGGCCGCGCCCTCGGCCAGACCGTGGTGATCGAGAACCGCGGCGGCGCCAACGGCAACATCGCCGCCGATGCGGTGGCCAAGGCGGATGCCGATGGCAGCGTGCTGCTCTACAACACCTCCTCCATCGCCATCAGCCGGGCGCTCTACCGCAAGCTCGGCTACGACCTGCTGCGCGACCTGGTGCCGGTGGCGCTCACCGCCTCGGCGCCGTCGCTGCTGGTGGTGAACCCGGCCCTGCCGGTGCGCAGCCCGGCCGAATTCGCTGCCTGGGCGCGGGCCAATTCGGGTAAGATCAGCTACGGCTCCGGCGGGGTCGGCAACGTCTCCCACCTGCAGGCCTTCATGGTGATGCGGCACCTCGGCGTGGAGGCGGTGCACGTGCCCTATCGCGGCACCGCCGCGGCGCTGACCGACACCGCCTCGGGCAACGTGCAGTTCATGTCGGATGCCTTCAACACCGCCCTGCCGCTGGCGCGCGAAGGGCTGGTGCGGCCGATCGCCGTCTCCACCCTGAAGCGCGCGGCGCAGCTGCCGGACGTGCCCACCATGGCCGAGAGCGGCCTGCTGCCGCCGGGCAGCGACACCGGGATCTGGCAGGGCATCCTGGCGCCGGCCCGCACCCCGCCGGCGGCGATCGCCCGGCTCAACGCCGCGGTGAACGCCGCGCTGCGGGACGAGGAGGTGACGGCGCGGCTGGCCGGAATGGGCGCCTGGGCGACCGGCGGCACGGCGGAGGATTATGCGAAATTCCTCGCCGCCGAGATCGCGCTCTGGACCCGGGTGGTGCAGGAGAGCGGGGCGACGGCGGAGTAAGCAAGGCCGGGGAGAAGGTATTCTCCCCGGACCCCTCATCTGTTTTTCTGAGTCGATACTTGTCGCGCGGCAGGTGCCAAACCCAGAAAAAGGAGGAGTGGGGTTGGACGCGTGCGTCCAACGGGGAGGGAATACCTTTCCCCCCCCAAGCTTCCCTTACTTCCCCGCCTTCGGCAGCGCCCCGCACTGCTCCGCCGCCGCCGCGCCGGCGAAGCGCGCGTCGATCCAGGCCGCGGCCTCGCCCTCCCCGGCGACCATCGAGCCGTTGTGGTCCGCCCCGGCCACCGGGCTATAGGCCAGCCGTGTCCCCCGGGCGCAAAGCTGGCCGGCGAGGATGTCGGTCGCCGCCGGCATCACGGTGACGTCCGCGGTGCCCTGCAGGATCAGCACCGGCGCCGGCAGGCGCAGGCCGCCCGGCTCGTTCGCCGCCGCCGCCCGGGCCAGCGCGGTGTCGTCGGCATCGGCCAGGAATTGGTCACGGGCGATGGCGCCGGCCCAGTAGCCGCTGGTCAGCGCATGGGTCATGCAGCCCTGCTGCAGGTCCGGCAGGTGCACCAGCGCCGTCGGCGTCAGCAGCCGTCGCAGGTCGATGTCCCGATAGGTCGCGGCGAAGGATTGCAGCGCGTACAGCACGTAGGGCACCGAGAGCTGCACGTCGGCCGCCTGCCGCACCAGCGCCAGCCGGTCCATGATCTGCGAGCCCGGCGCAAAGGCCAGCGTGCCGACCTGGGTCAGCTCCGGCACCACCTCCGGCCCCAGCGCGCCGGCGAACAGCGCCACCTGACCGCCCTGGGAATGCCCCATCACCGCGTAGCGGGTACCGATCGCCGGCTCGATCCGCCGCGCCGCGCGCAGCATGTCGAGCGTGTTGCGCCCGGTCGGGCCGCCCTGCAGGAAAGGGTGCGGCCCGGGCGTGCCGAGGCCGATGTAGTCGGTCGCCACCACCGCATAGCCGCGCCGGACGAAGCCATCCAGCAGCCGGCGCAGCCCGGCGAGGTAGGGATGCTCTGGCCCCTCAGGCGTGTCGAGCGACGGCGCGCAGGCGGAGGCCAGGCCGGTGGTGCCATGCGCCCAGGTGATCACCGGCCAGCCGCCGGCGGGCGGCGTGCCGGGCGGGATCGCCACGGTGCCGGACACGGCCGCGGGTTTCCCTTGGGCATCGGTGGAGCGGTACAGCACCAGCAGGTTGCGCGCCGCAGAGGGCAGCGCCGCCTCGGCCGCCAGCGGCCGGGACCGGATGACCGCGCCACGCGCCCCGGGCGGCAGCGGGTCCGGCGGCAGGTAGAAGGCGGCGCCGGCAGGCTCGGCAAGCGCGGGCGCGGCCCAGAGCGCGGCCAGCAGCACCGCGTGGCGCAGGAACTTGAACGGCATCGGCATTCCCCCGGCAAGGCCGCGACCCAGGGTAGCGTAATGCGACCCGATATTCGCCTTATACGCCCAGGCCGGGAGGGTATGCTACTCGGCCGACTTACGCTCGCGCTCGCTCTCCGTCTTCAGCTGCCCGCAGGCCGCCTGGATGTCCCGCCCGCGCGGCCGGCGGATCGGGCTGGAATAGCCGGCATCGTTCAGGATGGCGGCGAAGCGGCCGGTCTGCTCGTAGCTGCTGGTCTGGTAGGGCGAGCCCGGCCAGGGGTTGAAGGGGATCAGGTTGATCTTGGCCGGCAGCCCGGCCAGCAGCCGCACCAGCTCGCGCGCCTCGGCCTCACTGTCGTTCACGCCCCGCAGCATGACATATTCGAAGGTGATCCGCCGGGCGTTGCTGGCGCCGGGATAGCGGCGGCAGGCATCCAGCAGCTCCTTGATCGGATACTTGCGGTTCAGCGGCACGATCTCGTTGCGCAGCTCGTCGGTCACAGCATGCAGCGACACGGCCAGGTTGACGCCCAACTCCTCGCCGCAGCGGTCCATCATCGGCACGACGCCCGAGGTGCTCAGCGTGATGCGGCGGCGGGACAGGCCGATGCCCTCGCCGTCCATGATGATGCGCAGCGCCTTCGCGGTGTTCTCGTAATTGTACAGCGGCTCGCCCATGCCCATCACCACGATGGTGGACAGCAGCCGCGGCTGGTCGTCCTTCGGGCTGGGCCATTCGCCGTAGCTGTCGCGGGCGGCCATGAACTGGCCGACGATCTCGGCGGCGCCCAGGTTGCGCACCAGTTTCTGCGTGCCGGTGTGGCAGAACCGGCAGGACAGGGTGCAGCCGACCTGGGTCGAGATGCAGACCGCGCCGCGGTCGGCGTGGCGGTCGGGGATGTAGACCGTCTCCACCTCCTGCCCGTCGCGCCAGCGGAACAGCCATTTGCGGGTCTCGTCGGCGCTGGTCTGCACCGTCGTCGCCGCCGGCCGGCCGATGACGAAGCGCTCGGCAAGTGCTGCGCGCAGCGGCCCGGCGATCGAGGTCATCGCGGCGAAGTCGGTGACGCCCTGGTGGTAGATCCAGTGCCAGAGCTGCTTGGCGCGGAAGGCCTTCTCGCCCATCGCCGCCAGCTCGGCGGCGAGCTCCTCGCGCGACAGGCCGACCAGCTCGCGCCGGCCGTCCGCGGTGGTGATCGGCGGCGGGTTGAAGATGGCGGTCTTGGCGAGGATCCGGTCGCGCTCGGCCGCCGTCAGCTCGGCCGTGGCGGGGGTGATGGCGTTCATCGCTTGCCCCCCGCGGCCGGGCATTCCTTCGAGATGGCGTCATAGGCCGCGCTGAAGCCGGCCAGCGGGAAGCTGTCGGCCACCGTTCCCTTGCCGTTGGCGCCGGGCGCCTTCATCACCGCGTCGCGGCCGTTGCGGAAGGCACGCACCGCCGCCGCCCCGTCGCGCGCCGCGGCGGTGGAGCCGGCGGTATAGAAGTTCAGGTCGGTGCCGCCCACCGTCACCGTCGCCTCCGCATTGCGCGGAAAGGCATAGCCGGCGGAGACGGTCACGGTGTCGCGCGCCGCCTGGCGGTGGGTGACGGTCAGCAACACGCCCTGCCGGGCGGGCTCCGACTTGCTCGGCCGGGCGAAGGCGTAACAGGTCTTTTGCCCGCCCTCGGAAAAGCTGGCCGCGGTCCAGGACTGGAACTCGCCCAGCTTCTGCGGGCGCGGCTGCGCCTCCGCAACGATCGGGGCGGCAACAAGGGCGGCGAGCAGGGCAAGGCGGCATTGCATACGCATCCCCGCTAGATACGGGGCCGCAGCCCCGCCAGCAACCGGTCTGGCCGCCCGGCCTGCCCCGCTTTATGCACCCCAGCCATGACCGATGCCGCCGACCGCCAGCTCGCCGCCCAGTACGAGGCCTACCCCTACCCCGCCCGCGACCCGCGCGAGGAGTCGAGGCGCCTGATCGTCGGCAGCCCGAGCCACCTGCGCGAGATCGACCACTGGATCTTCGGGAGCAGACGGCCCGCGACCACGCCATTGCGCGCCCTGGTCGCCGGCGGCGGGACCGGCGACGGCACCATCATGCTGGCGCAGCAGATGGCCTGGGCCGGGCGGCCGGGCAGCGTCACCTGGCTGGACCGCAGCGGCGCGGCGAAGGGAATAGCCGAGGCAAGGGCGGCGGCCCGCAAGCTGGACAACATCCGCTTCGCGGAGGGCTCGCTGCTGGAACTCGCCGGCTCCGGCCTCGGCCCCTTCGACTACATCGACTGCTGCGGCGTGCTGCACCATCTGCCGGACCCGCTGGCGGGGCTGCGGTCGCTGGTCTCCGTCCTGGCGCCGGGTGGCGGCCTCGGGCTGATGGTCTATGCGCCGCATGGCCGCACCGGGGTCTACATGCTGCAGGACGCGCTGCGGCTGCTGGCCCCGGCGGAGGAAGCCCCGGCCGCGCGGGTGGATGCCGCGCGGCGGCTGTGGCGCCAGGTGCCGGAGACCGCCTGGCTGAAGCGCAACCCCTGGCTGACCGACCATGTCTCGGGCGGCGATGCCGGCCTGTACGACCTGCTGCTGAACCCGCGCGACGTCGCCTTCAGCGTCCCGGCGCTGGATGCGCTGGTCCGCGCCGCCGGGCTGCGGATCGCCTGCTGGGTGGAGCCCGTCCGCTACGACCCGGACGTCTACCTGCCCGACCCGAAGCTGCGGGCCCGCACCGCCGGGCTCGACCCGGTGCAGCGCGCCGCCCTGGCCGAGGCGATCACCGGCAACATGGGCATCCACATCGTCTACTGCGTCCGAGCCGGGGACCCGGTGGCGGAACAGCCCTGGACCGACCCGGAGGCGGTGCCGGTGCTGCGCGAGATGGACGGGCCGACCCTGGCGAAGGGCCTGCCGAAGGATGGCACCCTGCCCTGCTCCTTCGACGGGCTGCGGGTGAGCCTGCCGCTGCCGCGGCTGGCGAACGCCATCCTGCAGCGGGTCGATGGGCGCCGCAGCTTCGGCGCCATCGCCGACGAATTGGCGGCGAACAGCGTGCCGCGCGAGCAGGTCTGGCGCGAGTTGCCGGCCTTGCGGCGGTCGATGGAGGCGATGAACCGGCTGCTGATCGCGGCGCCGCGGGCGTGAGGCGGCCCGATGGGCGCGGCGACCGGCACCCGCCCGCCCCGGCGACGCCCGCATGACCCCGATCATCATCTTCGGCGCCGCAGTCCGCCCGGACGGCAGCCCGAGCCCGGCGCTGCGCCGCCGGGTCGAGGCCGCCTTGCGCTTCGGCGCCCGGCGGCCGGACGCCTTCTACATCCCGACCGGCGCCCAGGGCCGGTTCGGCGAGGCCGAGTGCGCCGTGATGGCCACGCAATTGCGGCAGGCCGGGGTGCCGGCCGCGGCGATCCTCGAGGAGCCGACCGGGACGGATACCTTCTCCTCCGTCCTCGCCTGCCGGGTGCTGCTGCGCGGCCTCGGCCATGCCGGCCCGGTCTTCGCCGCGACCAGCCGCTACCACCTGCCGCGCTGCCTGCTGCTGCTGCGCCTGGGCGGGCTGCCGGCGCGGCCGGTGCCGATCGGCGCCTCCGGCAATGTCGGCCTGTTGCAGCGCTGGTACTGGCGGCTGCGGGAGATGCCGGCGATGCCCTACGACGCGGCGCTGATGCTGTGGGAACGCGCGCGGGGGCGATAGGGCGCTATTGCGGCGCCTCGGCCTTCTCCATCAGCGCCAGCCCCTCCATCGCCAGCCCATAGCCCAGCAGCTCCTGCATCCGCCGCTTCAGCACCTCGGTGAACATCAGCCTGGTGTAGCGCAGCAGCAGCGTCGGCTGCGCCGCCAGCCGCTCGGCATGTTCCCAGGCCCGGGCCAGCAGTCGGCCGGGCGGCAGCACCTCGTTCACCAGGCCGAGTTCCTTGGCCTCCTGCGCCGAGAGCGTCTGCCCGGTCAGCAGGAAGTAGCGGCCGCGATTCATCCCCATCAGCATCGGCATGACGATATGCATGCCGTCGCCCGGCAGCATCCCCGCCTGGAAATGCCCGGAATCCTGGAAGGCGGCGGTGTCCGCGGCCAGGACGATGTCGGACAGCAGCGGGATCTCGCAATGCCGCCAGGCCGGGCCGTTCACCGCGCTGATCACCGGCACCTCGATGTTCAGCAGGTTCATCAGCAGGGCGCGGCCTTCCCAGTGCACCCGGTCATAGGCATCCGCCGTCAGCCCCTGGGCGAGCGAGCGCGTCCCCGGCGTCGCCCGGATGCCGGAGAATTCCTCCCCCGTCCCGGTCAGGATCACCACCCGGTTGTCGCGGTCGCGCGCCACATCGGCGAAGGCGTCCGGCAGCTCGCCATGTGGGCCGAGGCCCCAGCGCAGCGGCCCGTCATTGGTGTGCAGCCGCATCTCGAGGATGCCGTTCTCCCGCCGCATCCGCAGGCAGGCATACTTGGTCGCATAGCTGTCGAAGCGGCTCATGGCGCGGGTTCCTGCCCTGGACGGTTCCGCGCCGGATGATGGGCGGCACCGGCCGGGCCGGGAAGCCCGGCGCGGCTTGACACTGCCGGCCCGCGGCGGCATCGGCCGGATGAGCCCCCGAGGACCCGGATGCAGCCGCACGGCTTCGGCCCCCCACGCCTCCGCCTGCTGGCCGACGACCTGACCGGGGCGCTCGACAGCGCCGCCGAGCTGGCCGGGCGCTGCGGCCCGATGCCGGTGGCCTGGCAGGATGCGGGCCCGGCTGCGGGCAGCCTGGCGATCGACAGCGGCACGCGGGAAGCCGGGCGGGACTCGGCCTTCGCCCGGGTCGCCGCCCTGGCCCCGGCGCTCGCCGGCGCCGACATCGCCTACAAGAAGCTCGACAGCCTCTGGCGCGGCCAGCCGGCGGCGGAACTGGCCGCCTGCCTTGCCAGCGGCGCCTGGGCGCATTGCGTGCTGGCCCCGGCCTTCCCGGCGCAGCGCCGCATCACCCGCGGCGGAAGGGTGCTGGTCGGCCGGCCGGAGGGCGGCTGGGACACCGCGCCAGTCGACCCCGTGGCGGCGCTGGCGGCGGAAGGACTGGATGCGCAGCCAGGGTGCCTGGACCGGCCGCTGCCGCCGGGCATCAGCCTGTTCGATGCCGAGACCGAGGCCGACCTCGCTTGCATCGTCGCGCTCGGCCGTGCCGCGCCGGGGCCGGTGCTGTGGTGCGGCAGCGGCGGCCTGGCCCGCGCCCTGGCCGGCGATGCGGTGCTGCCGCCCGACACGCGGCTCGCCCGCCCGGTGCTCGGCCTGTTCGGCTCCGACCATGCGGTCACCGCGCGGCAACTGGCGGCCTGCGGCGAGACCTGGCTGCGCGTGCCGGAAGGCGACGCGGCGCCGGTCGCGCGCCGGCTGGCGGCGGGGCTGGCGCTGGTCAGCCTCGACCTGCCGCCCGGCCTCGACCGCGCCACCGCAGCGGGGCGGATCGCCGCCGGCTTCGCCGCGCTCGCCCGATCCCTGCCCCGCCCCGGCACGCTGATCGTCGCCGGCGGGGAGACGCTGCGCGCGCTCTGCGACGGGCTCGGCGCCCGGGGCCTGCTGGCGACCGGGCTGGTGACGCCCGGGGTGCCGCGGTCCCGGCTGCTGGGCGGCGGCTGGGACGGCCTCGCCGTCGTCTCCAAATCCGGCGCCTTCGGCCCGGACGCGCTGTGGCGCGACCTTCTCGCCGGCAACGGCCTTTCCCTCGGGAGCATCGACGCATGACGCGGCATCTGGCCATCACCATGGGCGACCCGGCCGGGATCGGCCCCGAGATCATCGTCAAGGCCTGCCGGGCGCTGGCGCCGCGCCTGGCGGACGGGACGCTGAAGCTGCTGGTGATCGGCCATGGCAGCGCCCTGGAACGTGCCCGCGCCGCCTTCGCGCCGGAGCTGTCCATCCCCGCCGTCGCGCTGGGCAACGACTGGCCGGCGCTCGCCTTCCTGCAGGCCGGCGAGGAGGCGGCGCCGATCGAGGCCGGCGTCTTGTCCTCGGAGGCCGGGCGCTTCGCCTACCTGGCCATCGAGCACGGCGTCCGCCTGGCCCAGGCCGGCCGGGTCGGCGGGCTGGTGACCGCGCCACTGAACAAGGAGGCGCTGAACAACGCCGGCCACCACTATGCCGGGCATACCGAGATGCTGGCCGACCTCACCGGCGTGAAGGGCAGCGTGATGCTGCTGGCGCACGGCAACATGCGGGTCAGCCACGTCACCACCCATTGCGCGCTGGAGGACGTACCCCGGCGCGTCACCCCGGCCCGCATCCGCCTGGTGCTGGACCTGACGCACAAGGCGCTGCGCGACCTCGGCATCGCCGCGCCGCACATCGCCGTCGCCGCGCTGAACCCGCATGCCGGCGAGGGCGGGCTGTTCGGCCGGCAGGATATCGACGTGGTGGCGCCGACCATCGCGGAGGCGGTGCGCGACGGGCTGCGCGTCACCGGCCCGGTGCCGGGCGACACGGTCTTCGTGAAGCTGCGCGCCGGGCAGTTCGACGCGGTGGTGGCGATGTACCACGACCAGGGGCATATCCCGGTGAAGCTGCTGGGCTTCCATGTCGACCCGGCGACGGGGAAGTGGGATGCGCTGTCGGGGGTGAACATCACGCTGGGCCTGCCGGTGATCCGCACCAGCGTGGACCATGGCACCGCCTTCGACATCGCCGGCCAGGGGATCGCCAGCGAGCGCAGCCTGGTCGAGGCGATCGAGTATGCCGAGCAACTGGCCGCGGCCTGAAGCGCAGGCCAGGGAGGAAATGCTTTCCTCCCCAAACTTGCCCTCCTCCGCACCCCACCCCTAGCCTGAAGCAAAGCAACACAGGGGGGTGGGATTCATGATCCGCAGAACATTCGCGCTGGCCGCACTCGGCCTCGCGCTGCTGCTGCACCCGGCCGCCGCGCACACGCCGGCCCAGCCGCCGCACCAGATGTTCAAGCTGGGCGACTTCAGGCTGGAAAGCGGCGAGGTGATCCGCGACTTCGGCATCTCCTATGTCACCCACGGCACGCTGAACGCGGCGAAGTCGAACGCCATCCTCATGGTCACCGCGATCGGCGGCAACCACCACCGGATCGACTTCCTGATCGGCCCGGGCAAGGCGCTCGACACCGACCGCTACTTCATCGTCGCCACCGACGCGATCGGCAACGGGCTCACCACCTCGCCGTCCAACAGCACCGCGCAGCCGCGCATGCAGTTCCCGCGCTTCGCCATCCGCGACATGGTGGAATCGCAGCGCCGGCTGCTGGTCGACCACCTGGGCATCAACCACGTCGTCAGCGTGGTCGGGCCGTCCATGGGCGGGATGCAGGTGCTGCAATGGGGCGTCAGCCAGCCCGGCTTCATGGACAGCCTGGTCGCCATGGTGCCGCTGGCCCGGACGCCGGCCTGGACGGTCGCGGTGCTGGAGGCCAGCCGCAAGGCGATCATGCTCGACCCAGCCTGGCAGGGCGGCAACTACACCGCGCCGCCACTGGCCGGCATCCGGCTGTGGCGCGACATCCTGTCCTTCCTGTCGGCGCGGACACCCGACATGTACGGGACGCAATTCGCCGCCGACCCGCTGGCCGTGCTGCCCTGGCTGAAGGCCCAGGAGGACGCGCAGCTCACCATCTTCGACGCCAACGATTGGCTGTACCAGACCTGGGCTTATGAAAGGCACGATGTGGGCGCAACGCCCGGCATGGGCGGCGACATGGCCAAGGCGCTGGGGTCCATCCAGGCGAGGACGCTGATCCTGACCGGCACCAAGGACCTGCTGAACCCGGAATACGAACCGGCCGCGGCGGCGAAGCTGATTCGCGGCGCGCAGCTCGTGACCATCAGCCCGGGCACGGTGACCGGCCACGCATCGGCCGGCGGGGTCTTCCCGGCGGACGTGGAATTCCTCGACCGGGAGATCGGCCGCTTCCTCGGCGCCGCGGCGCGGTAGCGCGGCAGGCATCGCGCATGCAGCCCCGGGGCGACCGGCGGCCATCCGCCGTGCCATCCTCGGCACGGCCATGACCATCGCCGTGCCGGGCTGCCGCACCAGGGGACCGCCGATGAAAGTCGCGATGTACAGCACCAAGCCCTATGACCGCCGCTCCTTCGAGGCGGCGAACGGCGCGGGGCACGATCTCGTCTTCCTGGAACCGCGGCTGACCATTGATACCGCGGTGCTGGCGCAGGGCGCCGCGGCGGTCTGCCCCTTCGTCAACGACGACCTCTCGGCCCCGGTGCTGGAAGCGCTGGCCGCCGGCGGCACGCGGCTGGTCGCGCTGCGCTGCGCCGGCTTCAACAACGTCGACCTGAAGGCGGCGGCACGGCTCGGCATCGCGGTCGCGCGCGTCCCGGCCTATTCGCCGCATGCGGTGGCGGAGTTCACCATCGGCCTGCTGCTGTCCCTGGTGCGCGGCATCCACCGCGCCTACCAGCGCACCCGGGACGGCAATTTCGCGCTCGACGGGCTGCTCGGCTTCGACCTGCACGGCCGGACCGTCGGCGTCATCGGCACCGGCAAGATCGGCGCGCTGGTGGCGCGCAGCCTGGCGCTCGGCTTCGGCTGCCGGGTGCTGGCGCAGGACCTGTTCCCCGACCCTGCCCTCGCCGCGATCGGCGTCACCTACACCGACCTGCCGACCATCATGGCCGCGGCCGACATCCTCACCCTGCACTGCCCGCTGACGCCGGAGACCCGGCACCTGGTACGGGCCGAAACGCTCGCCCTGGCCAAGCCCGGCCTGGTGCTGGTGAACACCAGCCGCGGCGGGCTGATCGACGCGGAAGCGGCGATCGAAGCGCTGAAGGCCGGCCGGCTCGGCGGCCTGGCGATCGATGTCTACGAACAGGAAGCCGACCTCTTCTTCGAGGACCTGTCGAACGAGATCCTGTCCGACGACGTCTTCGCCCGGCTGCTGACCTTCCCCAACGTGCTGGTCACCGGCCACCAGGCCTTCTTCACGCGGGAGGCGCTGGGGGCGATCGCCGCGATCACCCTGGGGAACTGCACGAAATTCGCCGCGGGCGAGGCGCTGGGCGCCGCGGCGGTGACGGAGGCGGCGGTGGTGGCGCCGAAGCCCGCGGCGGCTGGCTGACGGAAGGCAAAAGGCCAGGGAGGAAGCATCCTCCCTGGCCCCAACCTTCCTCGCCTAATCCTCCTCCAGCGCCCGCCCGGCCCGATGCCGCCGCAGCAGCCTGAGCCCCAGCAGCACCGATCCCAGCAGCATCGCCGCCGCCAGCCCGATCTGCCACCCGCCATCCACCCGCACGCCCTTGCCCAGCAGCGCGAAGACCAGCGTCTGCGGCAGATACCCGATGGCGGAGGCCGCCAGGAACGGCGCCGCGGCGATCCCCGCCATCCCGGCCAGCAGGTTCAGCGCCAGGTTGTTCCCCACCGGCAGCAGCCGCAGCGCCAGGGTGGTGTCGAAGGGGTTCTCCGCCAGCGCGTCGCGCAGCGGCCGCAGCCGCCGGCCGAAGCGTCCAGCCAGGCGGCGTTCCGCCCAGTCCCGCCCGACCAGCCGGGCCCAGGCGAAGGCGATGGCCGCGCCCAGCAGCTGCGCCGCCAGCCCAAGCCCGGTGCCCATCACCGCGCCGAAGGCATAGCCGCCGAGGAAGGCCACGCCCTGCCGCGGCAGTCCCGCCGCCGCAGCGGCCGTCCCGGCCAGCAGGAACAGCGTCTCGCCCAGGATGCCCTGGCCACGGATGTAGCGGTCCACCCAGTCGGTGCCCGGCGCGGCGCCCAGCGCCCGCAGCAGCAGCCCGCCCAGGATCAGCCCCGCCGCCAGGACCAGCAGCTTGCCGACCGACCGCAGCCGCGCGCCCGTCATTCCTGCGGGTCTAAGATCGGCCGCTTCCAGCGCCGCTGCAGCCAGGCGACGCCGACCAGGTCGAACAGGCTCACCGCCAGCCGGTCCAGCGTGCCGTAGTTGGAGATGCCGCGCACCCGCGGCCGGTGGTTCACCGGCTCGCTGACAACCCGGCCGCCCTGGCGCAGCACCAGGGCCGGCAGGAAGCGGTGCATGTGGTCGAAGGCCGGCAGGTCGAGGAAGAGCGCGCGCGGAAACACCTTCAGCCCGCAACCGGTATCCGGCGTCGCATCCCGCAGCAGCCGGGCGCGGATGGCATTGGCGATGCGGCTGGACCGCCGCTTCACCCAGCTATCCTTCCGCGTCACCCGGTGCCCGGCGACCAGGATCTGGCCGCCCTCGGCCTGGGCGCGGGCCAGCATGCGCGGGATGTCGGCCGGGTCGTTCTGCCCGTCGCCGTCCAGCGTGGCGATCCAGGTGCCGCGCGCCGCCCGCACCCCGCTGACCACCGCGGCCGACTGGCCGCAGCTGGCGCGGTGCCGCAGCACCCGCAGCGGCGCGGTGGCGGCCGCCGCCCGCAGCGCCGCCGGGGTGTCGTCGGACGACCCGTCGTCGACATAGACGATCTCGTGCCGGATGCCGGCCAGCGCCGCCTCGATCTCGGCCACCAGGGGGCCGATGTTCGGCGCCTCGTTGCGGACCGGGATGACGACGGACAGCGGCAGGGGCGCGGCGGCGCCCGGCCGGCCCGCGGCACCCTGCGGCGCCGGCACGTCGGCCGCGGGCGCCGGATGATCGGCTTGGGGCATGGCGGCGCGGGTAGCAGCAAGGCGCACCCCCTGCAAGACGTGACGCCTGCGGATGCAGGATGGCCGGGGGCATCCTATACTCGCGGTATGCCATTCGATGCCAAGGCCGAAGCCGCCCTCCGCCACACCCCGGACCAGGGCCCGAAGCCCCGTCCCATCGCGCTCTGGCTGCTCACGGTGGCCGGCATGGTCTGGGCCATGGTCGCCCTCGGCGGCGCCACCCGCCTCACCGGCTCCGGCCTGTCGATCATGGAATGGGCGCCGCTGTCCGGCACCCTGCCGCCGCTGTCCGAGACCGAGTGGCGCCGGCTCTACGCGCTGTACCAGACCATCCCGCAATATGCCCTGGTCAACCAGGGCTTCGGGCTGGACGGCTTCAAGCAGATCTTCTGGCTGGAATGGGCGCACCGGCTCTGGGGCCGGCTGATCGGCCTGGCCTATGCCCTGCCGCTGGCCTGGTTCTGGCTGCGCGGACGGATCCCCGCCGGGCTCAAGCGCCGCCTGCTGCTGCTGCTGCTGCTGGGCGGCATGCAGGGGGCGATCGGCTGGTTCATGGTCGCCTCCGGCTTCGAGGCCGACCGCACCGCGGTCTCGCCCTACCGGCTGGTGCTGCACCTCTCGATGGCGCTCGGCCTCTACGCCGCGCTGCTCTGGACCGGGCTTTCGCTGCTGCGCGGGCCTGCGGGCGCGCTGCCGGCGGCGGCCGGCACCGTCCGCCGCCAGGCAAAGGCGGCGGCCTGGCTGCTGGTGGCGGCGATGCTGGCTGGCGGCTTCGTCGCCGGGATCCGCGCGGGGTTCGACTACAACACCTTCCCGCTGATGGACGGGGCCTGGGTGCCGGACGGCTATTGGCGGCTGGAGCCGGCCTGGCGGAACCTCACCCTCAATATCCCGGCGGTGCAGTTCAATCATCGCCTGCTGGCGACGCTGGCCACCCTGGCCGCGCTGGGCGCCGCGCTGGCCGGCTGGCGGCGGCTGCCGCCGGGCTTCGCCCGCCGCGCCTGCCTCGGCCTCGGCGCGGCGGTCTGCCTGCAATACGCGCTGGGCATCGCCACCCTGCTGCTGGTGGTGCCGGCCTGGCTCGGCACGCTGCACCAGGCTTGCGCCGTGCTCGTGCTGACCGCCGCCCTGGTCGCGCTGCACGGCCTGCGCGATCCTGCCGCGGACACTGCGGGGAGGGCGACATGACAGACCACGGGGCCAGTGCCGCGGCGCTGGACGAAGCCCTCGCCGCGATGCCGCTGGGCGTCTGGGTCGTCGGCGCCGACCAGCGCCTGGTCCTGGCCAATGCGGCGACCCGGCAGGTCACCGGGATCGACCCCGCCGAGACCCCGCCCGGCCTGCCGGTGGCCGATCTGGTACGCCGCTACGCCTTCCGTGGCATCTATGGGGAGGGCGACCCGAACAGCCTGGCCGCCGAGCATCTGGCGATCGACCGCAGCCGCCCCTTCCGCCGTCTGTTCCGCCGCACCGACGGCGCCAGCTTCGAGCAGGTCGGCATGCCGCTGGCCGCGGGAGGCTATGTCGCCGCGGTGGTCGAGGTGACCGGCTACGTCGCCCTGACGCAGGAGGCGCAGGGCCGCGCCCGGCGGCTGGAGACCCTGCTCGCGCACCTGCATGGCGGCGTCGCCGCCTATGACGCGGAGCGCTGCGTGCTGTTCAACAATCCGGCCTATGAGGACCTGCTCGGCCTGCCGCGCGGCACGCTGCGCCCCGGCACCTCCTACGAGACGCTGTTCGCCATGCTGGCCGAACGTGGCGAATTCGCCAATCTCGACGCCGAGGCGGTGATCGCCGACCGCCGCCGGATCGACCGCACCCGCCCCACCACCTACCAGCGCGTCCGGCCGAACGGCGATGCGCTGCGGATCGAGAGCCAGCCGCTGCCCGAGGGCGGCTACCTGGTCGAGCTGATCGACATCAGCGCGGCGCGGCGGGCCGAGGCCGAGGCGCGGCGACGGGCAGCCCTGCTGGATGGCGTGCTCGCCTCGCTGCCGCACGGCGTCGTCGTCTATGGCGCGGATGGCCGCGTCGCGATGGTCAACGCCGCCTACCAGGCGATCATGGCGGGGGCCGAGCTGGCGGTCGGCGAGCACCGCGACGAGATCACCCGCCGCCGCGCCGAACAGGGCGAATACGGCGCGGAGGCGCCGGCGATGCTGGCCCTGCTGCAGCCCCAGGCGATCTCGCAGTCGATGGCACCGCTGCAGCGGACCCGGCCGGATGGCCGGGTGCTCGACCTGCGCTATGCGCCGCTGCCGGATGGCGGCATCGTCCAGGTCACCACCGACATCACCGCCCTGCACGCCGCCCGGGCCGAGGCGACCGGCCGCGCCGCGCAGCTGCAGGTCATGCTCGACAACATGCGGCACGGCATCGCGCTGTATGACGCGGAGATGCGGCTGGTCGTCGCCAACCAACTGGCCAACCGGCTGACCGGCCTGCCGGCGGAGTCGATGGTGCCCGGCCGGCATATCCTCGACCTGGTGCAGGAACAGGCCGACCGCGGCGTGTTCGGCGACCCGCAGGCGACCGCGCGGGCGTTGGCGACGGCGGTGACGATGGATCGCCGCCGGCCCACCCAGCGCATCCTGCACCGGCCCGACGGCAGCGTCATCGAGGTGGTGACCGACCCGACGCCGGATGGCGGCTATGTGGTCACCTTCGGCGACGTCACCGCCCGCGCCAGGGCCCAGGCGGCGGAGCAGGCCCAGGCCACGCTGCTGCAGGTGGCGCTGGAATCGATGCGGCACGGCTTCATCCTGTACGATGCCGAGGCCCGCGTGGTCGCCGCCAATGCGATCGCCGCCGATTGCTGCGGCCTGGCGCCGGAAGACGTGGCCCCCGGCCGCAGCCTCGACGAGGTGCTGAGGCGGCAGCTTGCCGCCGGCGTCTACGGCACGGGCGAGGCGGCCGAGGCGACGCGGCGGATGCTGCTCGGGCTCGACCGCAGCCAACCCTTCGAGACCCGCCGCCCGCTGCCCGACGGACGGGTGATGGAGATGCGCTCGGCGCCGACGCCGGCGGGCGGCTTCGTCGTCACCCTGACCGATGTCACCGCCCTGGCCCAGGCGGAGGCCGCGGCGCGCGAGCGGGCCAACCTGCTGCAGGCGATGCTCGACAACATGCGGCACGGCATCGTGGTGTTCGGTGCCGACCACCGCGTGCTGGCGGCCAACGACCTGTGCAGCACACTGGGAGGCATGGCACCGGGGACGGTGCGGCCCGGCCGCGGCCTGCCGGAGCTGGTCGCCGAACGGGTCGCGGCCAACGGCCCCTTCGAGCCGGACGCGGCGGCGGCGGCGGTTGCCGAGGATCTCGGGCTCGACCGCCAGCAGCCGCATCGGCGGGAACGGCCGAATGCGCATGGCCGGATGGTGTCGGTTACCTCCGACCCGCTGCCGGATGGCGGCTTCGTCATCAGCTATGTCGATACCACCGCGGTGCACGCGGCCAGGGCCGAGGCGCAGCACCGCGCCCTGCTGCTGCAGACGATGCAGGATTCGATGCGGCACGGCATCGCGCTGTTCGGCCCCGACCAGCGGCTGATCGTCGCCAACCGGCTTGCCCCCGACCTCGCCGGCATGCCGGCCGAGGAGATGGTCCCCGGCATCACCCCGCGCGACCTGGCGATGTGGCAGTTGCGGCACGGCGTCTTCGGCCAGGGCCCGGACGCCGAGGCCGAGGCGCTGGACGTGGCGCAGCGCGACCGCAGCCGGTCGCATCCGGTGCGCCGCCGCATGCCGGACGGCCGCGTGGTGGACAGTGTGTCCGACCCGACGCCCGACGGCGGCTTCGTCATCACCTGGACCGACGTGACCGCCCAGGTCGCGGCGGAGACGGCGGCGGCGGACCGCACCGCGACGCTGCAGGCGATGATCGACACCATGCACCATGGCGTGGTGCTGTTCGGCCCCGACCATCGCTTCATCGCCGACAACCGCCTGGCACGCGAACTGGCCGGGATGCCGGATGCGATGGCCGTCCCGGGCGCCGGCTTCGCCGAGATGACGGCGCAGCTGTTCAGCCGCGGCGCAACCGGCGATGCGGCGCTCGACGCGGAATTCGGCCAAAAGGCAATGACCGCCGACCGCCGCCGGCCGCTGCACTATACCCGGCCGCTGCCGGACGGCCGGACGCTGGAAGTCTTCTCCGACCCGATGCCGGACGGCGGCTTCGTCATCACCCTGTCCGACATCACCCCGCTGGCGCGGGCCGAGGCGGAGGCGAAGCGGCGCGCCGCGACCCAGGCGGTGATGCTGGACGTGATCCGCCACGGCATCGCGCTGTTCGGCCCCGACCGGCGGCTGGTGGCGGCGAACCGGCTGGCCGCCGAGCTCAGCGGCGTCCCGGCGGATTTCCTGACCACCGGCATGCGGTTCGACGACGCGGTGCAGTACCAGCACGACACCGGCGTCTTCGGCACCGAAAACGAGACGATCCTGCAGCGCGCGCTGACCGCCGACCGGGCGCAGACGCTGCGCTACCATCGCCGCGCGCCCGACGGGCGGCTGATCGAGGTGGTGTCCGACCCGACCTCGGACGGCGGCTTCGCCCTCACCTATTCCGACATCACCGCGCTGGCCGCGGCCGAGGCCGCCGCGGCGTCGCGCGCCGCGACGCTGCAGGCGGCGCTCGACAACATGCGACACGGGCTGCTGATCTACGGCGCCGACCGCCGGCTGCTGGCGGCGAATGCCCTGGCGGCCGAGCTGTCCGCCCTGGCGCCCGAGGATGTCACGCCGGGCGCCGCCTTCGACGACCTGCTGCGGCGGCAGCATGCGGCCGGACTGTTCGGCGCGGAGCCGGAGGCGACGGCGGTGCTGCGGCGGCTGCTGGCGGCCGACCGCACCCTGCGCGGCCGGCGCATGCGGCCGCTGGCGGATGGCAGGCTGGTCGAGGTCTTCACCGACCCGACCCCGGATGGCGGCTTCGTCATCAGCTTCACCGACATCACCGCCCGCGCCCGGGCCGAGGCCGATGCCAAGCAGCGCGCCGGGCTGCTGCGCGATGCGCTCGACAGCATGCGGCACGGGTTGATGCTGTTCGGCCCCGACCGCCGGCTGCTGACCGCGAACCGGCTGGCCGGGCCGGATTACGGCCTGCCCGACCTGCGCGGCCGCGAGGGGACGCCGTTCGAGGTCCTGGTCGCGGAGCAGGACCGGGCCGGCGAGTTCGGCCCCGGCAGCACCCCGACGACCGGCCCGCTGCACGAGGAGGTCATGCGGCTCGACCGCAGCCGGTCGCAGCGCTACCGACGGCGGCGGCTGGACGGCAAGGTGATCGAGATCGGCTCCGACCCGACGCCCGACGGCGGCTTCGTCGTCACCCATACCGACGTCACCGAATTGGCCCGGGCGCAGGACGAGGCCACCGCGCGGGCCGCGGTGCTGCAGCTCATGCTCGACAACATGCGGCACGGCATCGCGCATTTCGACCGCGACAAGCGGCTGGTCACCGCCAACCGGCTGGCCGCCGAGTTCAACGGCTTCGACCCGGCGCTGCTGCAGCCGGGCGTGGATGCGGCGGAGCTCGCGCTGGCCTCGATGCGGGCCGGGATGATCACGGCCGAGGCGGTGCAGGCCGGGCTGGCCGACGACTACACCAGGCCGCAGCGCCGCAGCCGGGTGCGGCCGGACGGCAGGGTGATCGAGATCTTCACCGACCCGACGCCGGACGGCGGCTTCGTCGCCACCTACAGCGACGTCACCGCGCTGACCGCAGCCGAGGCGGAGGCGCGCGAGCGTGCCCGCATCCTGCAGGTGATGCTGGACAACCTGCGGCACGGCATCCAGCTGTTCGATGCCGACCAGCGGCTGGTCGCCGCCAACCGGCTGGCTGCCGACCTGACCGGCTATCCGGCCGCCCAATTGCCGGAGGGCATCCGGCTGGCCGACCTCATCGACACGCAGTTCGCCGCCAGCGCGGTTCACGGCGATGCTTCGGCGCTGCGGACCATGGCGCTGGCGATCGACCGGACCCGGCCCGCCCGCTACGTCCGGCCGCACCGCGACGGCCGCATCATCGAGGTGACGTCGGACCCGACGCCGGGCGGCGGCTTCGTCATCACCATGGCCGATATCAGCGCCCTGGCCCGGGCCGAGGCGGAAACCCAGCAGCGCGCCACGGTGCTGCAGGCCATGCTGGACAACATCCGCCACGGCATCGTGCTGTTCGACGCCGCGGGGCGGATCCTCGCGGTGAACCCGATCCTGCTGGCGCTGCTCGACCTGCCCGAGGAGATCATGCGGACCGGCGGCAGCTTCGACGGCTTCATCGACTACCTGCTGGACCGCGGCGAATACGGCGAGGGCGAGGCGGCACGCGCGGTGGCCGCGCGGCTGAAGGGCCGCGACCGGCGGGAGCCGGTGCGCAGCACCCGCACCCGGCCGAACGGGACGGTGCTGGAGATCGCCTCGGAACCCGTGCCCGGCGGCGGCTTCGTGCTCGCCCTGACCGACGTGACCGAGGACCGCCGCATCCGCGGCGAACTGGAGGCCGCCAAGGACGCCGCCGAGACGGCGAACCGCACCAAGTCGCGCTTCCTGGCGACGATGAGCCACGAGCTGCGCACCCCGCTGAACGCGGTGATCGGCTTCTCCGAGGCGATCTCGGCCGACCCCGACCCGGAGCGCGGCAGGGAATACGTCCGCTCGATCCACGAGGCCGGGCGGCACCTGCTGTCGCTGATCGACGACATCCTCGACGTGACGCGGGCGGAGACGATCGGCTTCAGCACGACGGAGGCCGAGGTGCCGCCGATCCCGCTGCTGGAGGGGGTGGTGCGGGTGATGCAGGCGACGGCCTCCACCGCCGGCGTGGCGGTGGTGGCGGCGCTGCCGCCGGCGCTGCCGCTGCTGCGGGCGGATGCGCTGCGGCTGCGCCAGGTGCTGCTGAACCTCGTTTCCAACGCGGTGAAATTCACCCCGCAGGGCGGGCTGGTCACGGTCTCGGCCGAGGCGCCGGCGGAGGGCGGGCTGGTGATGCGGGTGACCGACAGCGGCATCGGCATCAAGCCGGAGGACATCCCGCGCGCCTTCGAGCCCTTCACCCAGCTCGATTCATCCTTGTCGCGCCGCTTCCCCGGCTCCGGCCTCGGCCTATATCTATCGAGAGCCCTGGCCGAGGCGCAGGGCGCGACGCTGACATTGGAATCCGTCCCCGGCGCCGGCACCACCGCCATGCTGCGCTTCCCCAAGTCCCGGCTGATCACCTCGCTCGCTGCCTGAGGCCGCCGGCATTCACGGAAAGGTTTTTTCATGCCGCTCGACACGCCGCTTTCCGTCACCGACCGCCTGTTCTTCGCCGAGCTCGACCGCGCCGGGTCGGAGCGCATCCTGAAGCAGGCGCTGGACGGCGCCGAGGACGGCGAGCTGTTCCTCGAATACCGCGAGAGCGAGATGATCTCGCTCGACGACGGCCGCATCCGCTCCGCCACCTTCGACGCGACCAAGGGCTTCGGCCTGCGCGCGGTGGCCGGCGAGGCCGCCGGCTATGCCCATTCCGGCGAGTTGTCGGAGGCCGCCCTGGCGCGTGCCGCCGACACCGTCGGCGCGGTGCGGCAGGGCCGGTCCGGCACGCTGGACGTGGCACCCCGGGCGACCAATGCGCGGCTGTACGAGGATGCCAACCCACTTGCGCGGCTCGACTTCGGCGCCAAGACCACCTTGCTGGGCGAGATCGACGCCTTCGCCCGGTCGCGCGACCCGCGGGTCAAGCAGGTCATGGCGTCCATGTACGGCGAATGGCAGGCGGTGCAGATCCTGCGTGCCGACGGCACCCGCGTCGCCGATATCCGCCCGCTGGTGCGGCTGAACGTCGCCGTGGTGGTGGAACAGGACGGCCGGCGGGAGACCGGCAGCCACGGCATGGGCGGCCGGTTCGACTATGCCCGCATCCTCGGCGAGGAAAGCTGGAAGGCGGCGGTGGACGAGGCGCTGCGCCAGGCGCTGGTCAACCTCGACAGCGTGCCGGCCCCGGCCGGGGAGATGGAGGTGGTGCTCGGCCCGGGCTGGCCGGGGATCCTGCTGCACGAGGCGATCGGGCACGGCCTGGAAGGCGACTTCAACCGCAAGAAGACCAGCGCCTTCTCCGGCCTGCTGGGCCAGCGGATCGCAGCCCCCGGCGTCACGGTGATCGACGACGGCACCATGCCCGACCGGCGCGGTTCGCTGACGGTGGACGACGAGGGCACGCCGACCAACCGCACCGTGCTGATCGAGGACGGCGTCCTCGTCGGCTTCCTGCAGGACCGGCAGAATGCGCGGCTGATGGGCGTGGCGCCGACCGGCAACGGCCGCCGGCAGAGCTACGCGCATGCGCCGATGCCGCGGATGACCAACACGGTGATGCTGGGCGGGGCACAGGTGCCGGAGGAGATCATCCGCAGCGTGAAGCGCGGCCTCTACGCGGTGAATTTCGGCGGCGGGCAGGTGGACATCACCTCCGGCAAGTTCGTCTTCTCGGCCTCCGAGGCCTACATGATCGAGGACGGCAGGCTGGGCGCGCCGGTGAAGGGTGCGACCCTGATCGGCAACGGGCCGGATTCGCTGACCAAGGTGACGATGGTCGGCAACGACATGGCGCTGGACGCGGGGATCGGCACCTGCGGCAAGCAGGGCCAGGGCGTGCCGGTGGGCGTCGGGCAGCCGACCCTCAAGCTGGCGGGGCTGACGGTGGGCGGCACGGCGGTATGACGATCCGCCAGGCGCGGCCCGGCGAGGCGCCGCGCCTGGCGGCGATCGTCGAAGCGGCCTACGGCCCCTGGGTCCCCATCATCGGCCGCCGTCCCTTCCCGATGCAGGACGACTATGCCGCCCGCATCGAAGCCGGCGAGGCCTGGGTCCTGGAGGAGGCCGGCGCCATCCACGCCCTGCTGGTGATCGAGACGCATCCCGAACACCTCATGCTCGACAACATCGCGGTCGACCCGGGCCGGCAGGGCAAGGGCGACGGCCGCCTGCTGCTCGACTTCGCCGAGGCCGAGGCGCGGCGGCGCGGGCTGGCGGAGGTGCGGCTCTACACCAATGTGCTGATGGAGCGGAACATCGCGCTCTATGCGAAGCGCGGCTATGTCGAGACCGAGCGGCGGGCGGAGCGGGAATTCGCCCGCGTGTTCATGGCGAAGCGGCTGGGGTAATGCCGCGCGCGACAGCGCAGGCTTCGATCCGCCCCACGCAATCCGGCAGCGACGCAGAGGCGCCGATGCATTCCGCGAGGCGGCGGGCCTGCCGGGCCGGATCGTCCGGATAGACATGCGACAGGCGGTTGCGCACCCGCACCACTTCCCGGAGGCTCACAGCAGCACCCCGGTCGCCTGGGCCACGTCGTCGACCCGCCGCCGTGCATCCCCCGTCCCGAGGACCAGCGGATCGACATGCAGGTCGTCCGGCGCAGCCTCGGGCCGGGCGCCGCGCGTGCCTCCGGCGACGTCCCCGGCACCAGCCCATGCAGGTCCAGGTCGCCGCCCCGCGCGTCCGGCCGCGCCCGGCTGCCGAAGACCCTCACCTCCGCCGCCGGGCCGAAATGCCCGGCGACGATCCGCTTCACCGCGGCGATTTCCTCCGGCCGCAGGCGCACCGGCCGGGAGGGGGCGGTCACCGCTAGACCTCCGCGTGCAGCAGCGCCCGCCCGGCATCCCCGCCCCAGGCGCCGTGGTACAGCGCCAGCAGCCGGTCCGCCTGGGTCAGCCCGCTGGCGACGATCTCGTCCAGCGGCGCCAGGTAGACATCCTCGCCCAAGGCCCGCGCCCGCAGCCCGTCGCGGGCGATGGCCAGCACGTCCCGCGCCACCTCGCGCAGCGTCCGGCCGCGGATGGTGGCACCCAGCGCCTCGCGCGGGGCGGCGAGCCGCAGCGCGCGGATCTCTTCCACGTCCCAGTCACGGACCAGCGCCGCTGCCGCCTTCTGCGCCGCCGCGTCGTAGAGCAGCCCAACCCACAGCGCCGGCTGGGCGACGATCATCGCCGCAGAGCCGGCGTCCGAGCCGCGCATCTCGAGGAAGCGCTTCAGCCGCACATCGGTGAAGGCGGTCGTCACATGGTCGGCGAAGTCGCCCATGGTGGCGCGCTCGCCCGGGAGCGTATCCAGCCTGCCATCGAGGAAATGCCGGAAATTCCGCCCGGCCGCGTCCAGCCACCGGCCTTCGCGCATGACGAAATACATCGGCATGTCGAGCAGCCATTCGGCGAATCGCTCGAAGCCGAAGCCGTCCTCGAAGACCACGCCGGGGATGCCGGTGCGCGCCGCGTCGGTGTCGGTCCAGACCTGGCCGCGCATGGAGCGGAAGCCGTTCGGCCTGCCCTCGGTGAAGGGGGAGTTGGCGAAGAGCGCCGTCGCCACCGGCTGCAGGGCCAGGGAGATACGCAGCTTCTCGACCATGTCGGCCTCGTCGCCGTAGTCGAGGTTGGCCTGCACCGTGCAGGTCCGCTGCATCATGTCGAGCCCGAGCCTGCCCACCGTCGGCATGTAGCGCCGCATGATGGCGTAGCGGCCTTTCGGCATCCACGGCATCTGCTCCCGCGTATGCAGCGGGTGGAAGCCGAGCGGCGCGAAGCCGACGTCCATCGGCCCGCACACCGCATGCACCTCGCGCAGGTGCTGCTGCAGTTCCAGCCAGGTGCCGTGCAGGTCGGGCAGTATGCCGCCCGAGAGTTCGAGCTGCCCGGCCGGCTCCAGGCTGACCGAGGCGCTGCCGCGCTTCAGCCCGATCGGGTTGGCGCCGTCGAGGATGGGCTCCCAGCCCTCCGCCTGCAGCCCGGCCAGGATGGCCCGGATGCCGCCCGGCCCCTCGTATTCGGGGGTCGCCAGGCCGGCCCGGTGGAAGCCGAATTTCTCGTGCTCGGTGCCGACCCCCCAGTCCGCGCGCGGCTTGCTGCCGGCGGCGAACCACTCGGCCAGTTGCCGTGTGGAGGTGATCGGCGTCAGGTCCGCCTCGCCGGGATTAGACATCCTGCCCTTCCATATCGTCGGGGCCTGGGCAGGACGCCCGGCGCACGATCAAACCCTGTTCCAGTCGCCGGCCAGTGCCTGCAGCACCGCCAGCCCTGCCACCGCCGCGGTTTCCGCCCGCAGGATGCGGGGCCCGAGGGAAACCGTCGAAACAAAGGCACGGCGGCGGAGATCGTCAAGCTCCACCCGTTCGAACCCGCCTTCCGGCCCGACCAGCCAGGCCCAGGGGCCGGCGGGCATGGCCCGGGCGACCTCGGCGAGCGGCGGCGATTCCCGCCGCTCGTCGCCGACCAGCAACGGCGTGGCATCCCACGCATCCAGCACCGCATGCAAGGGGGCGGCCGGCACTACGACCGGCACGGTCAGCCGGCGGCATTGCTCGGCGGCCTCCTGGGCGATCGCGGCCAGGCGGGCGACGTTCACGCGGTCGGTGATGCTGCGCCGGGTCAGCACCGGCTGGATCAGCCCGATGCCGAGCTCGGTCGCCTTCTCGGCGATCCAGTCCATCGCGTCGCGCTTCACCGCGGCGACCAGCAGGCGGCTGCCGGGCATCGGCTCCTGCGGCCGGGTCTGCCGTTCCGGCCGGAAGCTGCAGCGGTCCTTGCGCAGCCCGGCGATGGAGGCCGCCCATTCGCCGTCCCGGCCGTTGAACAGCAGCACCGCATCGCCCGCGGCGCGGCGCATCACCCCGCCGAGGTAATGCGCCTGGCCGGCGGTGGCGGGAACCTCGGCCCCCTCCGCCAGGGGCTGGTCCAGATACAGGCGCGGGGTGGACATGCGGCCCTTTCGCTGACACGGAGCAGGCGTGCAAGGCTACACCGACATCAGGACCGGCGGACTGGTCGCCCTTCTGCCCCCCGGCTGGCGCCCCTACGCGCTGCTGGCACGGCTGGACCGGCCGATCGGCTCCTGGCTGCTGTTCCTGCCGGGGCTCTGGGCCTTCGCCATCGCCGCGCCGGACTGGGCGGAGGGGCTGCGGCTGACCCTGCTGTTCGGCATCGGCGCGGTCGCCATGCGCGGCGCCGGCTGCGTGGTGAACGATCTCTGGGACCGCGACATCGACCGCAAGGTCGAACGCACGCGCGGCCGGCCGCTGGCCGCCGGCACCGTCACGCCCTTCCAGGCGCTGTGCTTCCTCGCCGGGCTCTGCACGGTCGGGCTGCTGGTGCTGGTCCAGCTCAACCTGACCGCCATCCTGTTCGGCCTGGCGGCGCTGGTGCCCATCCTGCTCTACCCGCTGGCCAAGCGGGTGACCAACTGGCCGCAGGCCATGCTGGGCCTGGTCTTCTCCTGGGCGGGGCCGGAGGGGATCGCCGCGGCGACCGGGCGGATCGATGCGGTGGCCTTGCTGCTCTGGGCCGCCGGCTTCTGCTGGATCCTCGGCTACGACACGATCTACGCCCACCAGGACCGGGAGGACGACGCCGCGGTCGGCATCGGCAGCACCGCGCTGCGCTTCGGCGAGGACACGCAGCCCTTCCTCGCGGCCTGCTACGGCGCGACCCTGGCCTTCCTGGCGGCGGCTGGCTGGGTCGCCGGGCTTCATTGGGCCTTCCTGCCCGGCCTGCTGCTGCCGGCGGCGCTGCTGGCGCGGCAGGTGCTGACGCTCGACATCCACGACCCCGGCCATTGCCTCCGCCTGTTCAAGGCGAACCGGGAGGTCGGGCTGGCCATCGCCCTCGCCTTCCTGCTGGGCCGGCTGTGAGCGACCCGGAAGCCTTCATCCGCACCCAGACCGCCATCGCCCGGCCGGACATAGTGCCGGAGATCGCGCTGCACCTGGCGACCGAGATCACCCCGATCTGGCAGGCGACCGAGGCCTGGCTGCACAGGGAGGGCATCGAGCCGCCCTTCTGGGCCTTCGCCTGGCCCGGCAGCCAGGCCATGGCGCGGCTGATCCTGGATACGCCGGCGCATGTCGCGGGACGCCGGGTGCTGGACTTCGCCGCCGGCTGCGGCCTGGCCGCGATCGCCGCGGCCCGGGCCGGCGCCGCCACGGTGGAAGCGGCCGAGATCGACCCGCTGGCGCTCGCCGCGACCCGGCTGAACGCCGCGCTGAACGGCGTTGCCGTCGCCACGCCGGAGGGCGACGTGGTGGGCGCCGACTGCCGCTGGGACCTCATCCTCGCCGGCGACGTCTGCTACGAGGCGCCGATGACCCGCCATATCCTGCCCTGGCTGCGCGCCATGGCGGCGGCTGGTGCCGAGGTCTGGCTGGCCGATCCCGGCCGCGCCTATGTCCCGCAGGACGGCATGGCGGAGCTGGCCCGCTTCGACGTGCCGGTGACGCGGGAACTGGAGGACCGCGACCACCGGCTGGTCACCATCTGCCGGCTGCTGGGATAGGCGGCTCACCGCGTCGCCACCTCGAGGAAGCGGAGCAGCGCCGCCAGGTCGCCCGGCTCGCCCACCGTCTGCACCGGCATCCGGGTCCCCGGCGTCACCACGTCCGGGCCGCGGGTGAAGAGGTCGGCCACCGTCTCCCGCGTCCAGGTGATGTCGCCGCGGGCGAGGCGTGGCGAATAGGCATAGCCGGGCAGCGACCCCATCCGCCGGCCGAAGAGCCGGTGCAGGCTGGGGCCCGCCATCGGCCCGGCATCGGCGCCCAGCGCGTGGCAGGCGCTGCAGGCGCGGAACACCCGGGCGCCCTCGGCATCGGCGCCCTCCGGCGGCGCCGGCTCGGCCGCCCCGGCCAGCGGGCCGAGCGGCGCGCCGGTCGCCGCATCCCAGCGCCGCACCCGGCGGTCCTGCCCGCCGGTCCAGAGGCTGCGCCCATCGGCCGCGAACACCACCGACCAAAGCGGCAGGCCCGGCCCGTCCAGCCCGTGCAGCAGCCTGCCGTCGGCGACCGACCAGAGCGCCGCGCTGCCGCCCATCGAGGCGACGGCAAGCCGCCCGCCATCCGGCGCCACGGCGAGGGCGACCACCGGGCTCGGGCCGGCGGCCCATTCGCGGACGGTGCCACCGGGTTGCAGGATTCGGACAAATCCATCCGCCCCGCCCGCCGCCAGCGCGCCGCCGGGCAGCGCGGCCAGCGCATTCAGCGGCAGGCCGAATTCGGCCAGCACCCGGCCGCCGGCGGTCTCCCACAGCCGGACGGTGCCATCCGCCCCGGCGCTGGCCAGGCCCGCCGGCGTCCAGGCCAGGGCGGCGGCCGGCCCGGCATGGCCCTGCAGCACCCGCGCGGTGCCGTCGGCGGCCCAGATCCGCACCGTGCCGTCCCAGCCGGCCGAGGCCAGCCCCCCGTCCGCCGCCACCGCCAGCGCGGTGACCGGCCCGGCATGGCCTTCGAGCACCTTGGACGGGATCTCGGCCCCGCCGGTGGGCCAAAGGGCGATCCGCCCCTCCTCCCCCGCGCTGGCCAACCCGCCATCCGGCAGGGCCGCGAGCGCCGCCAGCGCGCCGGCATGCCAGCGCATCACCCGCCGCGCCTGGCCCGCCGCCGGGTCCCAGAGGATCACCGCCTGGTCGAACCCTGCCGAGGCCAGGCCACCGCCCGCCAGCACGGCCAGGGCCCGCACCGGCCCGCCATGCCCGGCGAGCTCCTGCGCCCGGACCATGGGCGGGGCAAGGAGGAGGGCCAACAGCAGCAGCAGCGGCAAGCGGCGGGCGGCATGCCGCGGCGACCCGGGATCGGGGCAAGGGGTCGGCGAGGCATGCGACGGGCGCGGTCGCATCGGCGGGATTCGGACAAATCCCGGGGGCGATCCAGCGCCGGGCGCGCCGCCGAGAAGGCGGCCGGCGCGGGACGGGAAAGCGACGGGTCCTGGACCCATGGGCCGGCCTCCGACACGGCCGGTCGTCATAGGAAAAATGTCACAAAAAAGCAAGCCCGAAGCGGGGCGGCACCGTCACGCCGTGATGCCGCCATCCACATGCAGCACTTGGCCGGTGATGTAGCCGGCCGCCGGCGAGGCGAGGAAGCCGATCGCCGCCGCGACGTCCTCGGTGGACCCGAGCCGCCGCATCGGGATGCGGGCGATCCGCTCCTCGAAGGCCTTGGGGTCGAGCGCCGCATGCGCGCCGGGGTCCTTCTGCGTGAAGCCCGGCGCCACGGCGTTCACCGCGATGTCCGGCGCCCATTCCACCGCCAGCGCCCGCACCAGCGCCTCCAGCGCCGCCTTGGCCGCGGCCGAGGCCGGGAAGACCGGGTGCTCCAGCCGGAAGACGTGAGCGACGAAGGAGGAGACCGCGACCAGCCGTGGGTCCCGCCCCGCCAGCAGATGCGGCTTCGCCGCGCGTGCCAGCCGCAGCAGGGCGAAGGCGATGGCGTCGTGGCTGGCGGCGAAGGCCGCGTCGCTCAGGCTGGCCAGCGGCGTGCGGTCGGCGAAGCCGGCATTGGAGACCAGCACGTCCAGCCCGCCGAGCGCCGCCACCGCCTGGTCGACCGCGCGGGCCGGCGCCTCCGCCTCGGCCAGGTCGCCGAGCAGGACATGCGCGGTGCCGCCCGTGCCGCGCACGTGCTCCGCCATGCGTTCGGCGCCGTCGCGGTTCTTCCGGGTGTGCAGCGCGATCGCCACGCCGGGGCCGGCCAGGATCCGGCAGCAGGCGGCGCCGATGCCGCTGGCCGCGCCGGTGATCAGGTATCGCCGCACCGTCATGGAATAAACGCCCCGCTGCGAAACGCCGGCGTGCCAGCATGGCGCGCCTGCCAGGGCGAAGAAGACCATCGGAGGAACGCCATGACCATAGTCTCGCGCCGCGGGGCGCTTGCCGCCGCCGCCGGCCTGGCCGCCGCAGTGCCGGCCGCCGCGCAGCAATCCTGGACCCCGCCCGAGCCGGCCCAGCGCTGCCCCGGCCCCTGGGGTGCCGCCGACCGGCGCGGGGCGATGAACCGGCAGACGCCGGACACGGTGAAGCGCACCGCCGGGCTGATCCGCAGCGGCGAGATCGTCGAGCTCGGCCAGGTGCTGGAGCAGGGCATGCCGCTGCAATCCACCCGGCAATTCCACATCCACCTGAAACCGCTGGCGATGAACCCGCAGGCCAACCGGCGCGGCTCGAACGAGGAGATGGTGATCGCCGAGATGGGCCAGGTCGGCACCCAGTTCGACATGTTCCCGCACCAGACCATCGGCAACCATACCTACAACTGCGTCGAGGTGGACAGGATCGCCACCCGCAACGGCTTCACCGAGATGGGGGTGCACACCGTCGGCAACATCTTCACCCGCGGCGTGCTGCTGGACATCGCGGCGCTGAAGGGCGTGCCGATGCTGGAGGCGGGCTACGAGATCAGCGTCGCCGATGTCGAGGCCGCGCTGCGGCGGCAGGACGTGGCGCTGGCCGAGGCCGATGCGGTGCTGTTCCACACCGGCTGGGGCGCGCTGTGGGGCAAGGAGAATGCCCGCTACCTGAACAGCAACCCGGGGATCGGCGTCGCCGCGGCGGAGTTCGTCATCCGGCGCGGGCCGATCCTGATGGGCGCCGACGTGGCGACGGTGGAGGTCTCGCCGTCCAAGACCATGCCGGCGGCCAGCCTGCCGATCCACCAGATCGCGCTGGTGGTGAACGGCGTGCACCTGCTGGAGAACCTGAAGCTGGACGAGCTGGCGGCCAAGCGGCGGTCGGAATTCGTGCTGAACGTCCAGCCGCTGAAGCTGAAGGGGGCGACCGGCAGCACGGTGGCGCCGACCGCGATCCTGTAGCGCGGGGCGGGGGGCTTTGCGGCCGCAGCCCCCACCCCTACCCTTCCCCGCCAGATCGGGGGAGGGAATCGCGGATGCTGACGGTGCTGGAGCCGGAAGGGCTCTATCCGGACACGAAGCTCGAGCAGGAGATCCTCGGGCCGAGCGTCCGTATCCTGCAGGGCAATGCGAAGGCCTCGCTGGCCGAGCTGCCGGACAGCCTGCTGGCCGAGGTCGAGGGGCTGATGACCCTGCGGATGTGGGTCCCGGCCGAGCAGATCGCTCGCTTCCCGAAGCTGAAGGTCGTGGTCCGCATGGGCGTCGGCTACGACCGGGTCGACCGCGCCGCCTGCGCCGCGCGCGGCATCCTGGTCGCCAACCTGCCCGACTACGGCACGCAGGAGGTCGCCGAATTCGCCGTGCTGCTGGCGCTGTCGCTGCGCCGCGGCCTGATCCTGTACCACGAGACCCAGCGCGGGCCGGACCCGGCGCCCTGGGCGGTGCGGCCCTCCCCCCTGGTGCGGCGGCAGGAGGTGCAGACCTTCGGCATCCTCGGCCTCGGGCGGATCGGCTCGGCCGCGGCGCTGCGGGCCAAGGCCTTCGGCTACCGGGTGGTGTTCTTCGACCCGAACCAGCCGAACGGCTGGGACCGCGCGCTCGGCATCCACCGCGCGCGGTCCATGGACGCGCTGCTGGCGCAGTCCGACGTGCTGTCGATCCATTGCCCGCTGACCCGGACGACCCGCGGGCTGATCGGCGAGCGCGAGCTGCGCCTGCTGCCGAAGAACGCGGTCGTGGTGAACACCGCGCGCGGCCCGATCCTCGACATCGATGCGCTGGAACGCGTGCTGCGCGACGGCCACATCGCCGGCGCCGGGCTCGACGTGATCCCGGAGGAGCCGCCGAAGGACCCGATCCCCAACCTGCTGCGCGCCTACCGCGACCGGGAAGACTGGCTGCAGGGCCGCCTGGTGATCACCCCGCACATCGCCTTCCATTCGCCGGAAGCCTGGGACGACATCCGCCGCAAGGGCGTGGAGACGATGCGCGACGTGCTGGTCGAGGGGCGGCGGACCAACGTGATCCCGCCCGAGAGCGACTGAGGGGCCATGCGGGCGGCCCGCGCACCGGCGGGTCCCCGCCTCAGGCCCGCGCCACCCGCACCAGGCCCGGCGGCGCCGCGGACAGCCGCTGCCAGCGCCGCAGCATGAGCAGCGCGACGCCGCCCAGCCCCGAAGCCAGGCCGATCCACAGCCCGACCGGCCCCAGCCCCAGCCAGGCCGCCAGCACCAGCCCGACCGGCATGCCGATCCCCCAATAGCCCAAGCCCGCCAGCAGCATCGGCACCCGCGTGTCCTTCAGCCCGCGCAGCGCCCCGGCCGCCACCGCCTGGACGCCATCCGCCAGCTGGAACACCCCGGCGACGGTGAGCAGCGTGGCGGCCAGCGCCGCGGCCTCCGCCGCCAGCGGGTCGCCGCCGCCGAGGAAGCCGCGGGCGATCGCCCCGCCGCCGAGGACCAGCAACAGCGCCATCGCCGCCATGAAGCCGGCGCCCAAGGCCACCGCCGCCCAGCCCGCCCGCGCCGCGGCCCGCGGCTGGCCGGCGCCGGCGAACAGCCCGACCCGCGCCGTCGCCGCCTGGCCGATGCCCATCGGCACCATGAAGGTCATCGCCGCCACCTGCAGCGCGACGGCATGCGCCGCCACCGCCACCGCGCCGAACCAGCCCATGGCGATGGCCGCGGCGCTGAACACGCCGATCTCCAGCAGCATGGTCCCGCTGATCGGCAGGCCGAGCCGCAATACCTCGGCCAGCTTGCCGCGGTCCGGCCGCCAGAACCGCCCGAGCAGCCGGAACCGCCCCAGCGCCCGGTCGCGGGCGATCAGCCCGAGCAGGCCGAGCAGCATCAGCAGGTTGGCCAGGCTGCTGGCGATGCCGGCGCCGAGGATGCCCAGGCCATCCCAGCCGAAGCCGCCGAAGACCAGGCCGATGCAGAGCACCGCATTCACCCCGATGCCGCCGGCGGCGATCCAGAGCGCCGGCGCCGGGCGTTCCATCGCGGCCAGGAAGCCGCGCAGCACGACGAAGCCGCAGAACGGCAGCAGGCCCCACATCAGGGCACGGACATAGGTCCCCGCCAGCGCCGCCAGGCGCGGCTCCTGCCCGGTGGCCAGCAGCACCGCCTCGGCGAACCAGAGCGCCAGCAGCGCCGGGATCAGCATGACCAGCGACGCCCAGAGCGCGCTGCGCGCGCCGCGCCGCATCTGCCGCACCCAGCCGCGCCCGGCCCCGCCCGGCCGCTGCCCGGCCCCGCGCGCCTGGGCCAGCAGCGGCGTCGCCGCCAGCGCGGTGCCGAGCGGCGCGGCCATCACCGCCCAATAGAGGTTGGCCCCCAGCGTCGCCGCCGCCAGCGCCTCGGTCGAGAGCCAGCCGAGCACGATCGCATCGGTCAGCGCCAGCGCATGCTGGCTGAGGTTGGTCAGCGCCAGCGGCCAGGCCAGGGCGAGGGTCGCGCGCACCTCCGCCCGCCAGGGAGGTCCGCCGGCGGTGTGTGCCATGGACTGCATGGGCGGGGCTTTAGCGCAGCCGGGCGCCGCGGTCGCGTGCGCCGCCGCATCGCGGCCGCGCCGGTGGCTGGCGCGGCGCCGCTTCCGCGCTAGGCTGCCGCGAAAGCCACAATCCGGAGTGACGTCATGCACCGCCGCGCGCTACTCGCCACGCCGCTCGCCGCCCCGCTGCTGGCCATGCCCGCCCAGGCCCAGGCCCAGGCGACGGCGCTCGCCACCGAGGAATTCATGGTCCCGTCGAAGGACCCGGGCATCGAGCTCTTCGTCCGCAACAAGCGGCCCGAGACCCTGGCCGCCTTCACCCCGGGCCGCACCCTGCTGTTCGTGCACGGCGCGACCTATCCGGCGCATACCGCCTTCGACCTGCCGCTCGGCGGGCTGTCCTGGATGGACTACATCGCCGGCCGCGGCTTCGATGTCTGGTGCATGGACATCCGCGGCTATGGCCGCAGCACCCGCCCGGCCGAGATGGCCCAGCCGCCCGAAGCCAACCCGCCGCTGGTCCGTGGCGAGACGGCGGTGGCCGATATCGGCGCGGTCAACGCCTTCATCCGGCAGAAGCGCGGCCTGCCGCGGATCGTCCATATGGGCTGGTCCTGGGGCACCGGGCTGACCGGGCGCTTCGCCGCCGACAACCCCTCGGTGGTGGAGCGTGTCGTGCTTTACGCGCCGCTCTGGACGCTCGGCGGGCCGCCGCCGATCGGGCCGGCGAGCGGGCCGCTGGGCGCCTATCGCCGCGTCACCCAGGCCGCGGCGAAGCAGCGCTGGGTGGCGGGGGTGCCGCAGGACAAGGCGGCCGGGCTGATCCCGCCCGGCTGGTTCGAGCACTGGGCGGGCGTCACCTGGGCGACCGACCCGGACGGGCAGCGGCAGAACCCGCCGGCGCTGCGGGCGCCGAACGGCGTGCTGCAGGACCTGGCGGACTACTGGGCGCCGGGCAAGGAGCCGTTCTACGACCCGGCGAAGCTCCGCGCCCCGGTGCTGCTGGTGGTGGCCGAATGGGACCGCGACACGCCGCCTTCCATGGCCTCCACCCTGTTCCCGCTGCTGCTGAACAGCCCGGGCAAGCGGCTGGTGGTGCTGGCGGAGGGGACGCACAGCATCGTCATGGAGCGCAACCGCGGGGCGTTGTTCCAGGCGGTGCAGGTGTTCCTGGAGGAAGCGGCGGCCTGAAAGGCCGGGGAAACTGTATCCTCCCCGGGCCCCTCTCCATTTTTCAGGGTCGGCGACGGCCGCGCGGCGACGGGGAGGGCGTGCTTCTTCCCGCCGCGTCCTTGCCTTCACCCTTCCCTTACCCGATCCGGTTTCCAATGCCGCCGCGACATCGCTCGCTTGCCGCGGCCCGCCCCGGGCCGCCCCGAGGAAGGGATATCCCGGCATGCCTACCCCCCGTTCCACCGCGCCGCTCGCCGCAGCGGCGATCGTCCTCCTCGTCGGCTGCGCCGCCGAGGCGCAGACCAATGACCCGTCCTTCCGGCTGACCAACAACAGCTCGGGCAAGATCAACGAGATCTACGTCTCCTCCTCCGGCGTGAATTCCTGGGGGCCGGACCGGCTGGGCGACCGGGCGCTGAATTCCGGCGGCAGCTACACCATCCGCCTGCCGAGCGGGCAATGCGTCAACGACATCCGCGTGGTCTACGGCAGCGGCGAGGCGACCGAGCGGCGGCGGGTGAACACCTGCAGCGTGACCGACCTGGTCTTCCCGTAATCGTCGAAGGTGGGGGCGGCTATCGCCACAGCCCCCGCACCGCCAGCCAGTCCTGCACCACCTGCGCCACGGCCTGGCTGTTGCGGTCCATCATCATCATGTGGCTGTTGCCCATGATGCCGCGCTCCGGCAGCGCCACGACGTCGACCTCGGCGCCGGCCTGCCGCAGCCTGGCGTAGAAGTCGAGCCCGCGCTGGCGGATCGCCGGCCAGCGCCCATCCCGGTCGATGAAGTCGCCGTACAAGGCCAGCACCGGGACACCGCGCAGTGCCGCCAACGCCTCCGGCGTCGCCTCGCCGAAGCCGGCGGGCTCGACCAGCACCAGGGCGCGCACCCGGGCGGGTTCCGCCTGGGCGGCGCGGAAGGCGAACATGCCGCCCTGGCTATGCGCCAGCACCACCGCCGGACCCACCCGGCGCAGCAGCGCGCGGTAGGCGGCCAGCTGCGCCGTATCCGTCGTGGTCCAGCGCGGCACCACCTGGCGCATGAAGTTGTCGTAGGCCTCGACGGGGAATTGCGTCCCCGGCAGCGCCGTGCGGGTGCGCCAGCTGCCCGGCCCGGCACCGATGCGGAAACGTTCCCAGGGGTCGCCCTTGGTCAGGAAGATCGCCTCGCCCTGGAAGATCTCCGGCGACATCGCCCAGCCGGAGCGTCCGCGCTCCACCGCGTCGCTCACATAGGTGGCCCAGCCGCGGCGGAGGAAATAGTGCTGCCAGCCCTCCCGCCCGTCCGGCGTCGTCTCCCAGGTCACGCCGGTCAGGCCGCCGCCATGCCACAGCAGCAGCGGCACCGCGCCGCGCTCGGCCGCGGGCAGGTGGTACTGCACGTACATCGCCTCCACCTGGTAGGTGCCGTTGGCGTCGATCCGGGCGGGGACGCCGCCCGGGACCAGCAGCACCTCCCGCACCGGCTTGCCGGCGACCACGGCCTCCCGCCCGCCGATATGGAAGCTGCCCATGCCGCGCAGCGCCAGCGGCGGTTCCTCCGCCTGGCCGGCAAAGGCGGGCGCGACGGCGAAAAGCGCGGCGAGCAGGCGATGGCGCGGCATGGCGGCGGTCCCAGGCGGCATTTTCGCGCAGGCTAGGCCTGCGCCCACGTTGTTGACACCCCAACTCACGGGTCTAAGCCTTCGCCGAGCGGGAGTGAATGCCATGGCCGGATCCGACCAGACCAAGAAGCCCTTCAAGCTGCGCAGCCAGCGCTGGTTCGACGACCCGGAAGACCCGGGCATGACCGCGCTCTATACCGAGCGCTACCTGAATTTCGGCATGACGCGGGGTGAGCTGCAGTCGGGCAAGCCGATCATCGGCATCGCCCAGACCGGCTCCGACCTGTCGCCCTGCAACCGCCACCACCTCGACCTGGCGAAGCGGGTGCGGGACGGCATCATCGCCGCCGGCGGCATCCCGCTGGAATTTCCGATCCACCCGATCCAGGAGACGGGCAAGCGGCCGACCGCGGCGCTCGACCGCAACCTGGCCTATCTTTCCCTGGTGGAAGTCCTGCACGGCTACCCGCTCGACGGCGTCGTGCTGACGGCGGGCTGCGACAAGACCACGCCGGCGGTGCTGATGGGCGCGGCGACCGTCAACATCCCGGCCATCGTGCTGTCCGGCGGGCCGATGCTGGACGGCCACCACAAGGGCCGGCTCACCGGCAGCGGCACCATCGTCTGGGCGGCGCGGAAGCAACTGGCCGCGGGCGAGATCAACTACGACCACTTCATGGAGCTGGTGGCGTCCTCCGCGACCAGCGTCGGCCACTGCAACACCATGGGCACGGCGCTGTCGATGAACTCCCTGGCCGAGGCGCTGGGCATGTCCCTGCCCGGCTGCGCCGCCATCCCCGGGCCCTACCGCGAACGCGGCCAGATGGCCTATGCGACGGGCAGGCGCATCGTCGAGATGGTGCACGAGAACCTGCGCCCGTCCGACATCATGACCCGCGCGGCCTTCGAGAATGCGATCCTCGCGGCGAGTGCGATCGGTGCCTCCACCAACTGCCCGCCGCACATCATCGCCATCGCCCGGCACATGGGCGTCGAGCTGAAGATCGAGGACTGGGACACCATCGGCCACGACATCCCGCTGCTGGTCGATTGCCAGCCGGCCGGCCGCTTCCTGGGCGAAGCCTTCCACCGCGCCGGCGGCGTGCCGGCGGTGATGCGGGAGCTGCTGGAGGCCGGCAAGCTGCGCGGCCAGGCGATGACGGTGACCGGCAGGACCTATGCGGCGAACCTCGAGAACCTCGAGCCTGCCGACCGCGAGGTGATCCGCGCCTACAATGAGCCGATGAAGCCGCATGCCGGCTTCGCCATCCTGTCCGGCAACATCTTCGACAGCGCGGTGATGAAGATCAGCGTCATCGACGCGGAATTCCGCCGCCGGTACCTGTCCGAGCCGCCGGGCGTCTTCAATGGCAAGGTCGTCGTCTTCGAGGGGCCGGAGGACTACCACGACCGGATCGAGGACCCCTCCCTCGGCATCGACGACCACACCGTGCTGGTGATCCGCAACTCCGGCCCGGTCGGCTATCCCGGCAGCGCCGAGGTGGTGAACATGCAGCCGCCGGCCACGCTGATCAAAGCAGGCCTCGACACCCTGCCGACCATGGGCGACGGGCGGCAATCCGGCACCTCGGGCAGCCCCTCGATCCTCAACATCTCGCCCGAGGCCGCGATCGGCGGCGGGCTGGCGTTGCTGAGGTCGGGCGACCCGATCCGCATCGACCTGAATACCCGGAAGGTCGACGTGATGATCCCGGAGGCCGAGCTCGCCGCCCGCCGCGCCGCCTGGAAGCCCCCGGTGCTGCCGAACAAGACGCCCTGGGAGGAGATCCAGCGCAGCATGGTCGGCCAGCTCGGCACCGGCGGCTGCCTGGAGCCGGCGACGGCCTATCTCAACATCCTGGAGACTCGGGGCGAGAGCCGGCACAACCACTGACGTCCATCAGCGTGGCGAATAGGACGTATCGGGACTTCGGATTGGCAAGCATGGGGGGATAACCCCATCTTGCCGGCAAAGGGCGGCGCGATGGCCGCCCGATCCAACGAGGTCGATGTTCCATGATGCGCAACCTGCTTGCCGCTGCGGCCCTGCTGTCGGGCCTGGCTGCGGCACCCGCCCTCGCCCAGAGCGCGGCCGCTTCGACGCGGACGCTGGAGCAGAACCAGCGTGCCTATGTCGCGCCCCTGCCCGCCCCGGCGCAGGCCGCCGCGGCAAAGGACAAGCCGGTCGCGGCCAGCCTGCCCCAGGCCCCCGTGCGCCGCATGATCCTGGCCGACAAGGCGCGCTGAGCCACCCCGTGCCGCCGGCGACGGCCTAAGAAGGAAAGCAAGACGGGGAGGTGAACCTCCCCGCGCCCCGCCTTTTTTTGTGGGCCGGGGCCTGCCGCGCGGTGGGCATCGACCCGGAGAAAAAGGTGAGAGGGGGTCCGGGGGAGAGAATTCTTCCCGCCCCCGGGGCATTGACGCCCGGCCCGCCGCCGTGAAGATGGCGCCCGCAATCAGGGCGGGAGGCGACCAATGGCCGGCAGGCTGCAGGGCAAGCGGTGCTTCGTGACGGCCGCAGGCCAGGGGATCGGGCGCGCCACCGCGCTGGCCTATGCGGCGGAAGGCGCCAGCGTCGTCGCCACCGACCGTGACGCCGACAAGCTGCGGGGCCTCGACGGCATCGAGACGCTGACGCTCGACGTGCTGGACGACAAGGCCGTCGCCGCCGCGGTGCAGGGCGCCGGGCCGCTCGACGTGCTGTTCAACTGCGCCGGCTTCGTCCACCAGAATTCGATCGAGACCTGCACCGACGACGAATGGGACTTCGCCTTCGCGCTGAACGTCCGCGCCATGTGGCAGACCATCCGCGCCGCGCTGCCGGGCATGGTCGCCAGGGGCGGCGGGTCGATCGTCAACATGTCCTCGGCCTGCTCCAGCCTGAAGGGCGCGCCGAACCGCTTCGTCTATGGCACCACCAAGGCGGCGGTGATCGGGCTGACCAAGTCGGTCGCCACCGACTATGTCTCGAAGGGCATCCGCTGCAACGCGGTCTGCCCGGGCACGGTCGATACCCCGAGCCTCGGCGACCGCATCGCCGCCAATGCCGCGGCCGCGGGCGGGATGGACGCGGCGCGCGCCGCCTTCGTCGCCCGGCAGGCGATGGGCCGGCTGGCGACCGCCGAGGAGATGGCGGCGCTGGTGGTCTACCTGTCCGCGCCCGAGAGCACCTTCGTCACCGGCCAGGCCATGGTCATCGACGGCGGCTGGATGTTGTGAGTTTCCGCGCCGGCACGAAGCCGCCACACCAACCCTTCGTGCCGGCGCGCCGTTTTCTGGAGGACCCATCATGAAGCTGCTGCGTTACGGCCCCGACGGCCAGGAAAAGCCCGGGATGCTCGATGCATCCGGCACCATCCGCGACCTGTCCGGCGTCATCCCCGACCTGGCCGGGGAGGCGCTGTCCGCCGCCGGCCTGGCCAAGATCGCCGCGCTCGACCCGGCCTCCCTGCCCGCGGTGCCGGGCAACCCGCGCCTCGGCCCGCCGACCACGGGGATGAAGAACCTCATCTGCATCGGCCTGAACTATGCCGACCACGCCGCCGAGACCGGCGCGCCGGTGCCGAAGGAGCCGATCGTCTTCCTCAAGTCGCTCGGCGCGCTGTGCGGCCCGAACGACGACGTCATCATCCCGAAGAACTCGGTGAAGGCCGACTGGGAAGTCGAGCTCTGCATCATCATCGGCACCAAGGCCAAGTGCGTCAGCGAGGAGGCGGCGCTGGACCATGTCGCCGGCTATGCGCTGGGCAACGACGTCTCCGAGCGCGAGTGGCAGATTGAGCGCGGCGGCGCCTGGGACAAGGGCAAGGGCTGCGACACCTTCGGCCCGGTCGGCCCCTGGCTGGTCACCAAGGACGAAATCCCCGACCCGCAGAACCTGACCATGTTCTGCGAGGTGGACGGCAAGCGCTACCAGAACGGCTCGACCCGGACGATGATCTTCGGGGTGAAGACCATCGTCTCCTATGTCTCGCACATGATCACGCTGCATCCGGGCGACGTGATCTTCACCGGCACGCCGCCGGGCGTCGGGCTCGGCGTCAAGCCGGCGCCGGTCTTCCTGAAGGCAGGGCAGACCATGCACCTGGGCATCCAGGGCCTGGGCGAGCAGACCCAGAAGACGGTCGCCTACGCTGCCGCCTGACGCACCGATCCTGCTGATCCTCGACTTCCCGGCCCGCCCTCCCGGCGGGCCGGAACAGGCGGCGGCGTTGCGCGCGCTGGCCGAGAGCATCGCGCAGGAGCCTGGCCTGGTCTGGAAGATCTGGACCGAGAGCGCGGCGGAGCACCGCGCCGGCGGGGTCTACCTGTTCGAAAGCCGCGCCGCGGCCGAGGCCTATCACCGAATGCATGCGGAACGCCTGGGCCGGGTCGGCGTCACCGGCATCGAGGTGACCTACCGCGCGGTCAACGCGCCGCAGTCCCGGATCACCCGGGGCCCGTTACCCTGAGCCCTGGCGCGGCGAAGAAGGCTTTGCCGCGCGGGTGCCACTGCCGCTGGAGCATATCGCGGGAGGGCGTGCGCGCCCGGACGCATGAATCTGCGCAGAAACCATGGAGCTACAGCGGTTTGCGTTCACTTTCGAACGCACGCCGCTGTAGCCTGCCCGCGCCCCGTCGAAACAGGAGGCATCCCGCATGTTCGAAACCGACGGCTTCATCGAAGCCTGCCGCATCGCCCTGGCGCAGGATGCCGGCGGGTCCCGCGCGGTGCGGGCGCTGCTGGGCCGCACCGTCGCCGACCCCGGCCAGGTGATGGCCGGGCTGGGCGAGCCGCAGCGGGCCGGGATCACCACGCTGCACCGCGCCGACGACCTGACCATCCTCAACGTGGTCTGGGGGCCGGGGATGACCATCATGCCGCACAACCACCGCATGTGGGCGGTGATCGGCGTCTATACCGGCGGGGAGGACAACATCTACTGGCGCCGCCTACCCGACGGCCGGTTGGAGGCCGCCGGCGCGCAAGCCGTCCGCGCCCGGGACTGCGCGGTGCTGGGGAAGGACATCGTCCATTCCGTCACCAACCCGCTGCTGAAGCTGACCGGGGCGATCCACATCTATGGCGGCGACTTCTTCGCCGCCGACCGCAGCGAGTGGGACCCGGAGACGCTGACCGAAGGCCGCTACGACGTGGAGAAGGCGAAGCGGCTGTTCGAGGCGAGCAACCGCATCGCCGGATAGGCGGAAACGGCCCGGCGCAAGGCCCCGCCAACGCGGCGTCATGGAAGTTTGTTCTCGTCCTGTTCGGGAAACCCGCGGCGTTCCGCGCGCTACTCCTCCGAGCGGCGCAGCAAGCGCCGCGCAACAGGAGACGTGCATGCCGCAGTTCGCAGCCACCATCAAGCACATCCAGGACGGGGTGAAGGGCTTCACCATCAGCGCCGCGGTGAAGAACATCGAGGGCTGGGAAGACACCCTCGGCAAGCTGGAGACGCCCGGCGCCAAGACCATCGTGCGCGATCTGGAGAAGCTGAAGAAGCTCATCCAGGCGGAGCAGATCGACGGCGACGCGGTGAAGACGCTGGTCGGCAAGCTGGGCAAGGAAACCGTGACCCTGGCCGGCAAGGCGGACAGCAAGAATGCCGAGAAGGTCAAGCAGCTCGGCGAGGCGCTGACCTCAGCGGCGTGAAGAGAACGGCTGGGGAGGAAGCATCCTCCCCAGGCCGCGCCTCTCTTTTCGTGGGCCTGGCACGCCGGGCGGCAGGTGTCAGGCCTGCATGAACGAAGGCGGCGCCGGATGCATGCGTCCGATGGGAGGAAACGCTTTCCTCCCCAGGCTTGCCTGCCCTACATCGTCGCGCCGAGCACCCAGGGCGCGAATTCCGCCGCGCCGAAATCGAAGCTCTCGCTCTTGGTCCGTCCGCCGCTCGCCGTCTCCAGCATCTTGGCGAAGATGCGTTCACCCACCTGCTGCACCGTCTCCTCTCCCGTGACGACCGTGCCGCAGTTGATGTCCATGTCGTCTTCCATGCGCTGGTACATCGGCGTGTTGGTCGCCAGCTTGATCGACGGCGTCGGCTTGCAGCCGAAGACGCTGCCGCGGCCGGTGGTGAAGCAGAGCAGGTTGGCGCCGCCCGCCACCTGGCCGGTCGCGCCGACCGGGTCGTAGCCGGGCGTGTCCATGAAGACGAAGCCCTTGGCGGTGACCGGCTCGGCATAGCGCACCACCTCGACCAGGTTGGTGGACCCCGCCTTGGCCATGGCGCCGAGCGACTTCTCGAGGATGGTGGTCAGCCCGCCCAGCTTGTTGCCGGGGGACGGATTGGCATCCATCTCGGCGCCCTCGCGCTCGCAGTAGGCTTCCCACCAGTGCATCACGTCGACCAGCTTCTGGCCGACCGTGGGGGAGACCGCGCGGCGGGTCAGCAGGTGCTCGGCGCCATAGGTCTCCGGGGATTCGGACAGGATCACCGTGCCGCCGTGCCGCACGACGAGGTCAGAGGCCGCGCCCAGCGAGGGGTTCGCGGTGATGCCGGAATAGCCGTCCGAGCCGCCGCATTGCAGGGCGACGCAAAGCTCGCTCGCCGGCACCGGCACGCGGGAGACCTTGTTGGCCTCGTCCAGCACCTCCTTCACGAAGGCGATCCCGGCGGCCACCGTCTTCCGCGTGCCGCCCATCTCCTGGATGTCCATGTTGCGCAAGCGCCCTGACAGCCGCTGCTCGTCCAGCAGGCCGCCGATCTGGTTCACCTCGCAGCCCAGGCCGATGGCGATGACATGGCTGAAATTGGCATGCCGGGCGAAGCCGCCCAGCGTGCGGCGCAGCAGCGTCAGCGGCTCGCCCGCCGTCATGCCGCAGCCGGTCTTGTGGGTCAGCGCCACCACGCCGTCGACGTTCGGCCAGGCCGCCAGCGGGTCCTCCCCGGTCAGCGGGTTGCGGCGGAAGGCCATGGCGATCAGCTCGGCCACATGCGCCGAGCAGTTCACCGAGGTGATGATGCCGATGTAGTTGCGCGTCGCCACCCGCCCATCGGCGCGGATGATGCCCTGGAAGGTCGCCGGCGCGGCGACCGGCTGGGTCGGCTTCGCATCCCGGCCGAAGGCATAGTCGCGGGAGAAGTCGCCCATGCCGAGGTTGTGGGTATGCACCCAGGCGCCGGGCGAGATCGCATCCGTGGCGAAGCCGATGATCTGGCCGTAGCGCCGCACCGGGTCACCCTTCGCCTGCGCCTTCACCGCGATCTTGTGCCCGGCCGGGATGCGCGCGAGGGTCGCGACGTTGTCGCCGATCGAGGTGCCCGGCGGCAGGACCTGGCGGGCGATGACCACGTCGTCCTCCGGGTGCAGGCGGATGATGGGCGGCTGGGTCATGGCATCCATTGGTCGGGTCTCCGTCTCGGGCCGCAGATTACCCGCTGGGTGTGGAATCGCCATCCGCCAGTGCCGCTTCCGTTGCCAGCCGGCTCGGCAGCAACTCGCCCCGCCGTTCCAGCAGCGGGTGCGCCACCAGGGCGATATGCCCGCCGACCCGGCGCAGGTCGCGCACCGCATCCAGCAACAGCCCGGCGGCGTCGCCCTCGCCGGCCGCCAGCCGGCGGGCCGCATCGCGTTCCGCCACCCGCAGGCCTTCCTTGCCGCGCACCAGTTGCCGGGCCGCCTCGGCGTCCTCCAGCATGAAGACGGCGATCGCCAGGCGAAGCTGTTCCTGCAACGTCGCGTGCAGCTCGGCGATCTCCTGCAGCCCGGCCTCCTCCAGCGGGGCGCCGCGGCGCAGCCGGCGGCCGGCATGGCGCAGCAGGTCGCGCTCCATCACGTCGGCCGCATGCTCGAGTGCGATGGCGAAGGCCTGCACCTCCTCCAGCCGGCGGATCTCCTCCTCCCCCAAGGCGTCGCGGGGGATCTTCGACAGGTAGTCGTGCACCGCGCGGTGCAGCCGATCGACCTCGTCGTCCAGCTTGCCGGCGGCGCGGGCGGCGTCGCGGTCGGCGGCGCGGAAGGCCTCGGCCGAGGCCTTCAGCATCGCCTCTACCCGGTCGGCGATGCGCAGCACCTCGCGCGCCGCATTGGCCAGGGCGACGGACGGGGTGCGCAGCGCCGCCTCGTCCAGGTAGCGCGGCGCGCCGGGATCGGCCGCGGTGCGGTCCGGCAGCAGCCGCACCAGCAGCCGCGCCAACCCCGGCAGCAGCGGCAGCGCCAGCAGGCCGGTGACCAGGTTGAAGGCGAGATGCGCATTGGCGACGAAGCGTGCCGGCGCCGCATCCACCACCTGCAGCCAGCCCACCGCCTGCGGCAGCAGCGCCAGACCGAGCGCCGCGCCCAGCACGCGGTTGATGAGGTTGCCAGCCGGGACGCGCAGCCGCGCCGTGTCCTCGCGGTCGCCGCCGGCTTCCAGCAGCGGGTTCACCGCGCTGCCGAGATTGGCGCCCAGCACCATCGCGAAGGCCGCCGCCGGCGCCGCCACGCCGCTGCCGGCCACCGACGCCACGAACAGCACGCCGGCGACGCTGGAATGCGCCGCCCAGGCGATGGCGGCGGCCAGCAGCAGGTTGGGCAGCGGCTGGTCGGCCAGCGCCGCGAGCAACGCGCGGAGCGTGGGGGAGGTCTCGACCGGCGCCATGCTGGCCACCATCAGGTGCAGCGCCAGCAGCATCAGCCCGAGCCCGATCGAGACGCGGCCGAGGTCGCGCGTGCGGGCCCGCCTCGCCCGGCGGAAGGCCAGCACGCCGATCAGCACCAGCACCGGGAAGACCGCCGCCACGTCGAAGGAAAGCAATTGCACGATCAGCGCGGTGCCGACATTGGCCCCCAGCATCGCCGCAAGTGCCGGCGCCAGCGCCACCGCGCCGGAGGCGGCGAAGGAGCCGACCATGAGCGCCGTCGCGGTGCTGGACTGCAAGGCGGCGGTGACGCCGAGCCCGGCGGCGAAGGCCCTGAGCTGGCCGCCGAGCGCGATGCCCAGCGCATGCCGCAGCCGGCTGCCGAAGGCCTTCTGCACGCCGCTCTGCACCATGTGCAGGCCCCAGAGCAGCAGGGCCGCCTCGCCCGCCAGGTCCAGCAGCAGCCGTAGCTCGGTCATTCCTGGTCCGTCACCTCCGGATGGTCAGGCGTTGCCGGCCACCGTCGTGCGGAACATCAAGCGCGTCTAGCGGGTATGGTCGAACAACGAGGCCGTGTGCAGGACGGAGCGGTTGTCCCAGGCCACCAGGTCGCCCGCCTGCCAGCGGTGGCGGTAGAGGTAGCGCTCCTGCCCGGCATGCCGCATCAGCGTCTCGATCAGCGCGCGGCCCTCGGCCACGTCCATGCCCTCGATGTGGCTGATCACGGCGGGGCAGAGGAAGAGCGAGCGCCGGCCGGTCACCGGATGGATGCGGACCAGCGGCTGCGGCATCGGCGGGAATTTCCGCCGCGTCTCCTCCGACAAAGGCGGCCGGCCCGGCGTGTGCCTGGCGTTCCAGTCATAAAGCGTCGCCAGGTCGTGCACCGCGACCAGCCCCTCGATCCGCGCCTTGGTCGCTTCGTCGAGGTCGTCATAGGCGGCCTGGGCATCGAGGAACCAGGTCTCGCCGCCCTCCGGCGGGCAGATCGCGCCGTAGAACAGCGACGCCGCGCTGGGCACCGCGCGGAAGCTGCTGTCGGCGTGCCATTGCTCGACCCCGGTGGCGAAGTTGGCCTTGATGCCATCCGCGTCGTAATTGCCGACGCAGAAGATCTCCGGGTGCTGCGGGTGGGTATGGGTGGTGCCCGAATGCAGCTCGAGCGGGCCGAGCCGCCGGCTGAAGGCGACCTGCGCGCCGGGGTCGTTCGCCACGTTGCGGATCAGCACCACGTGGTGGCGGTGCAGCGCCGCCAGGAAGGCCGCGACATCGGCGGCCGGCGCATCGCCGGCGACCGTGAGGCCGGTGAGCTCGGCGCCGAAGCTGGCGTCGAGCGGGTGCGTCGCCACGCGGGTGGCGGAGGATAGGGCAGCGCTCATCTCTGGCAGGCTCCTGCGAGGACGACCGTGGGCTTGGCGTGTTGCCCGCAGCATGGCCCAGCCTTCCCGGCGCCGCAAACCCCGCGCCCCTTCCGCCGCCGCGCATCCTGCCCTATCGCGCAGGCCAGGGGAGACCGACGCCATGCAACGACGCACCATCCTGAAGGCCGCGGGCCTCGCGACCCTGCCGCTGCCCGCCCTCGGCCAGGGTGTCCGGGCGCGCAGCCTGCGCTTCATGCCGCAGGCGGCGCTGGCGGTGCTGGACCCCATCTTCAACCCGACCACCATCGTCACCACGCATGGCTACTGCGTCTTCGACACGCTGTACGGCTGCGACGCGAAGCTGCGGCCGCGGCCGCAGATGGCGGCGGGGCATACCGTCTCGGCCGATGGGCTGACCTGGACCATCCGGCTGCGCGAGGGCTTGCGCTTCCACGACGGCGCGCCGGTGCGGGCCAGCGATTGCGTCGCCTCCCTCCAGCGATGGGCGGTGCGGGACGGCTTCGGCCAGGTGCTGGCCCGGGCGGTGGCGGAATGGTCGGCGCCGGAGGACCAGGTGATGGTCATCCGGCTTCGCCGCCCCTTCCCCGCCTTGCTGGACGCGCTGGCCAAGCCGGCCGCCAGCCCCGCCTTCATCATGCCGGCGCGGATCGCCGCGACCCCGGCCGACAAGCCCATCGGCGTGGACGGGATGATCGGCAGCGGCCCCTGGCGCTTCCTGGCGGGCGAGTTCGTCCAGGGCGCCCGCGCGGCCTATGCCCGCAACGAGGCCTATGTCCCGCGCGACGAGCCGGCCGAGGCGGCCGCGGGCGGCAAGCGGGTGCATTTCGACCGGCTGGAGCTGGTCTGGATCCCCGATGGCGGCACGGCGGCAGCGGCGCTGCAGACCGGCGAGATCGACTGGATCGAATACCCGCTGCCGGATCTCGTCCCGGTCCTGGCGCGCGACCGCAACATCGCGACGCAGGTCTACGACCCGAACGGCTTCCTCGGTTTCCTCCGGTTCAACCACCTGCACGCGCCGTTCAACGACGTCCGGGTCCGCCGCGCCATCCGCGACGCCCTGGTGCAGTCCGACTACATGCAGGCGGTGGCGCTGCCGGGTGACTGGCAGGAATGCCATGCGGTCTTCCCCTGCGGCCTGCCGGGGGTGAAGGAGTTCCCCCCCGCGCCGCGCGGCGAGGCGGCGATGGAGCGCGCCCGCGCGGCATTGCGCGAGGCGGGCTACAAGGGCGAGCCGGTGGTGCTGGTGAACCCCAGCGACTTCCCCGCGGTGACCCAGCAGGGCCGCGTCTCGGCCGACCTGATGCGGCGGCTCGGCGTCAATATCGAGCTGGTCGAGAGCGACTGGGCCACCACCATCGCCCGCCGCGCCAACAAGGGCCCACCGGCCCAGGGCGGCTGGAGCCTGCACAACACCAACTTCCCCGCCGCCGCCATCGCCAACCCCGCGGTCAGCCCCATCATCCGCGGCCATGGGGAGCGCGCCTGGTTCGGCTGGCCGACGGATGCTGCTTCCGAGGCCGAGGTCGAGGCCTGGATCGGCGCCGGCGACGCGGCGACTCAAGTCCGCGCCATGGCGGCCCTGCAGGAGGCGGCCTGGGACAGCGTGCCCTTCGCGCCGACCGGGCTGTTCAGGCTGCGCACCGCGTTTCGGCGCGACCTGAGCGGGGTGCTGCAAGGGCCGAACCCGTTCCTGTGGAACCTGAAGCGGGAATAGGCAGGCAAGGTTGGGGAGGGGAAAGTATCCCCCCCCCCCGGTTGGACGCATGCGTCCAACCACTCCCTTCCATTCTATGGGCTTGGCCTTTGCCGCGCGGCGAGTGCCAAACCCACAAAAATAGAGGAGGGTCCAGGGAGGATACGTCCTCCCTGGCCTTGCTACTTCCGCTCGATGTTCCAGAACACCGGGAAGGCAAACGGCACCACGCCCTTCACATCCGCCCGGTAGGCCGCCGGCGCCGAAAATTGCCCGCCCAGGGCATAGTTCACGTTGCGATGGAAGGCCGCCTGCAGCTTCGCCGCCAGCGCCTTCTGCTGCGCCGGGTCGGCGGCCTCCGCCATCTGCCGCAGCAGGCCGGTGGTTTCCTCGTCGCAATGCCAGCCCGGATTGAACTCCGAGCAGTTGTTCGACACCGAAGGATTGGACAGCGGGTTGATCAGGTCGATGCCGTTCCAGACGATCGGCATCACGCTCCAGCCGCCCTGCTCGACCGGCGCGCGGCTCAGCCTTCGCTGCGCGGCGGTGGCGTAGTCCGTGGTGAAGACATCGACGTTGAAGCCGGCGCGCTTGATCTGGTCGGCCATCACCAGCCCGATCGGGTTCAGCAGCGCCGAGCTGGCGGAGTGCAAGAACACCACCTTCTCGCCCTTGTAGCCGGCCTCCTGCAGCAGGGCGCGGGCGCGCTCGGGGCCGGCGCCGCGGAGGTATTCGGTGCCGGCGTCGTTGGTCAGCGGCGCGTCGCACATGTAGATCGACAGGCAGGGCTGCGCCATGTCGGCCGGCAGGCCGAGCCCGGCCATGACGTCCGGCTGCTGGATGGCCGCCTGCAGCGCCCGCCGCAGCCGCGGGTCGTTGAAGGGTGGCTGCACGTGGTTGACGTTGAGGATGGAGACCATCTGCTGCACGCCGCGCTGCGACGCGATGGTGACGTTGCGGTCGCGCCTGAGGGCGGCGATGAAGTCGAAGGGGACGATCTCCAGCAGGTCCATCTCGCCCGCCAGCAGGGCCGAGACCCGCGTCGCCTGGTCCGGCATGCTGATGAGCTCGACGCGGTCGAGATGCACGCGCTTGCCGCCCGCGAGCCCATCGGCCGGTTCGGGCCGCGGCCGGTAGCGCGGGTTGCGGTCGAAGCTGGCGCGGTCGCCCGGCCGCCATTCGGCGCGGCGGAACAGGAAGGGGCCGGACCCCACGATCTCCGGCACCGCCTTGTCGGCCGGCAGGTTGGCCAGCCGCGCCGGCATCATCACCGGGATGGTGTGGCCGGGCTTGCCCAGTGCCTCGATGACGAAGGCGAAGGGGCGGTTCAGCACCAGGGTGAAGCGGCGGTCGTCCACCGCCTCGAGCGCCGCGGTCGAGCGCATGAGCTGGCCGCCCAAGGCCTCCCGCTTCCCCCAGCGGCGGATGGAGGCGACGGCGTCGGCGGCCGTCACCGGCGTGCCGTCGGAGAATTCCAGGCCTTCGCGCAAGGTGAGGCGCCAGGTCAGGCGGTCGTCGGAGACCTCCCAGCCCTCCAGCATCTGCGGCTTCAGGTTGCCCTGGTTGTCGATGCCGACGAGGGTGTCGAAGACCATGTAGGCGAAGACGCGGGTCGCGTTGATCGTGGTGACGATCGGGTCGAGCACCTGGAGTTCGGTGTTCAGCGAGACGCGCAGCGTCCTCGGCTGCGCCGCGGCGGTGCCGAGCGTGGCGGCCAGCAGCGCAGCGGCGAGGAAGGGCGCGCGCATCACGCGGCGCTCGCGCGGCGGACATGGTCGTAATTCTGGTTGCGGAACCAGGCCATGTAGTCGCCGGTGGTCAGGGCGGGGAAGCGCGGCGGCTCGGCGTCGCAGCCCGGCAGCACGTCGATCAGCGTGTCCGGGTTCGGGTGGAAGAAATAGGGGATGGCGTAGCGCGGGCCGCCCGAGGTGTTGAAGGCGCGGTGCGGCGTCGAGAGGAAGCGGCCATTGGTCCAGCGGTGCAGCACGTCCCCGGTGTTCACCACGAAGCTGTCGGGGATGACGGGGACGTCGAACCAGGTGCCGTCGGTGGTGCGCAGCTGCAGGCCGGGCACCTTGTTCTGCGCCAGCAGGGTGAAGAAGCTGCTGTCGGAATGCGGCGCGATGCCGAACTCGTTGGCGCCGTAGCTGGCCGGCGGGTAGTGGGTGAAGCGCAGGTTGGTCAGCGGCCGGTCGCAGAGCGGGCCGAAATATCCGGGCGGCAGATCCAACGCCGTGGCGTAGAGCGGCAGCATCGCCTGGGCCAGCGCATCCAGCGCGTCGTAGTAGCGCAGCGCGGTGTCCTGAAAGCCGGGAAGGCCGGCGGGCCAGCACTCCGGGCCGCCGGCATCGCCGCCGGCGCGCTTCATGAAGAAGGCCTCGTTCTCGTTCGGCTTGTTGTTCGGGTTGATCTGCGAATGCCGCGTGGTGCTGCCGCGCAGCGGCACGTAGCCCTGCAATTGCGGATTGGCCTTCACCGCCAGCTTCTCGTCCAGCCCCTGGGCGTGGAAGCGGGCGCAGGCGGCGAAGGCCTCCTCGACCAGCGCGGCGGGGACGCCGTGGTTGACGATGGTCAGGAAGCCGATGGTCTCATTGATGTGGCGGAGCGTCGCCGCCGTCGCCTCCAGCGCGCCGGGCGCGCCGGCCAGATAGGGCCCGAGGTCGAGGATCGGAATCGCGGGCGTGGCGTCGGCGGCCATGGCGGCTCTCCTGCGGGAGGCGGGGCGGGGTCGGGTGCCATGCGCCGGCTTGCGCGTTCTTGACCCAAGCTAATCACGGCCGCCGCCGCCGGGTCAAACCGCCGGGCAGCAGAAAGGCCCCGGCGGTGACCGGGGCCTTGCCGGGGACCGCCGCCGTTCAGCAGGGGTTGGGCAGCAGCGCCAGTTCCTGCAGCCGGCCATCGACGCTGAACTCGCCGAAATCCATCTTCAGCTCGTCGGCCACGCCGTTCTCGAAGTAGCGCAGCCCCACCTCGTAGTCGGGCGCGCTGGCGCCGCCGCCGGCGCCGCTGTCCTTGCGGTCGAAGAAGGCGACCCGCATCCGCGCACTGCCCAGCCTGGCGAGGTCGGGGAATTTGCCGCTCGCCGCCGGCGGCTGCCAGGCGGAGATCACCGTGGTGGTGTCCTGCGCGCCGTCGGCGCTGGTGCCGTCGAACAGCGGCACCACCAGCATCCGCGTGCCCGCCTTGGCCGCGGCAAGGCTGCGGATGGTGTGCAGCATCGGCAGCAGGGTGCCCTTCGGCAATTCCTCCTGCTTCGCCTCGGGCTCGGTGTAGCGCACCGTGCCGCCGGCATCCGTAATATCCGCATCGCCGGCGATCCGCTGGGAGACCGCCCCCTGGCTGGTCTGGGTCAGGCTGAAGCGGATGGACCTGCCGTCCTTGGTCTCGAAGGTCGAGTAGTCCGAGGTGGTCTCGACATCCTGGCCGTCGCGGTCGGTCAGCCGCAGCTGGAAGCGCTGCCGGGTCGCCCAGCCGTCGCAGCTGTCGATCACCTCGTACAGCATGACGCCCTCGGCCCGGGCGATGTCGGAATTGTCCCGCACCTTGTCGAGCGTCAGCCGATAGGCGGCGCGATGGCCGATCATGGCCTCCGCCCCCGGCTCCGCAGCGGGGGCCGGCAAGGCGACCGCCGCGCCCAGGGTGGCCAGGGCGGCGATCAGGTGGCGGCGCAACGGCATGGCGCGGGTCCTTGGGTGCATGCGCAGCAATTAGGGCGCCTTGGCCGGCGACGCATCCTTCGCGGCCGGCTTTTCGCCGGTTTGCCGGGCCGGCGGCAGCACGGTGCGGATATGCAGCTCGCGCGTCCGCGCCTCCTCCACCACGGAAGGCGAACCCATCATCAGTTCCTCGCCCTGCTGGTTCATCGGGAAGAGGTTGACCTCGCGCAGGTTTGGCTCCTCCGCCAGCAGCATGACGATGCGGTCGATGCCGGCCGCCATGCCGCCGTGCGGCGGGGCGCCGTAGCGGAAGGCGTTCAGCATGCCGCCGAAGCGGTCCTCGACCGCCTGCGGCGGGTAGCCGGCGATGCCGAAGGCCTTCACCATGATCTCCGCCTTGTGGTTGCGGATCGCCCCCGAGGCCATCTCGTAGCCGTTGCAGACCACGTCGTACTGATAGGCCCCGATGGTCAGCGGGTCCTGGCCCTCCAGCGCCGCCATCTCGCCCTGCGGCATGGAGAAGGGATTGTGGCTGAAGTCGACCTGCCCGGTCTCCTCGTTCAGCTCGTAGAAGGGGAAGTCGGTGATCCAGCAGAAGCGGAAGCCGGTCTTCTCCGAGAGCCCGAGGTCGTGGCCGAGCTTGAGCCGCGCCTGGCCGGCCAGCTTGGCGGCCTCGGCCGGCTTGCCGGCGGCAAAGAACACCGCGTCGCCGGGGGCGAGGCCGCAGGCGGCGCGGATCGCCTCGGCGCGGTCCGCTTCCAGGTTGCGGGCGATCGGGCCCTTTGCGCCGTCGGCCTCGAAGGTGATGTAGCCGAGCCCGCCGGCGCCCTGCTCGCGCGCCCATTCGTTCATCTTGTCGAAGAAGCTGCGGGGATTCTTGCCGGCCCCCGGCGCCGGGATGGCCCGCACCACGCCGCCGGAGGCGGCGATCTTGGCGAACAGCCCGAAGCCCGAGCCGGCGAATTGCGCGGTGACGTCGCGGATCACCAGCGGGTTGCGCAGGTCCGGCTTGTCCGAGCCATAGTCCAGCATCGCCTGGGCATAGGGGATGCGGATCCAGGGGCCGGCATCGACATGGCGGCCGGCGGCGAAGCGCTCGAAGGTGCCGCGGATCACCGGCTCCATGGTGGTGAAGACGTCCTCCTGCGTCACGAAGCTCATCTCGACGTCGAGCTGGTAGAACATGAGCGTTCTATCCGCGCGGCCGGCCTCGTCGCGGAAGCAGGGGGCGATCTGGAAGTAGCGGTCGAAGCCCGCCACCATGGTCAGCTGCTTGTATTGCTGCGGCGCCTGCGGCAGGGCGTAGAACTTGCCGGGGTGCAGCCGGGCCGGCACCAGGAAGTCGCGCGCGCCCTCGGGGCTGCTCACCGTCAGGATCGGCGTCTGGAATTCGTTGAAGCCGGCGGCGATCATCCGTTCGCGGATGTCCTGGATGATCTGCGCGCGCTGGATCATGTTGCGCTGCAGCCGCTCGCGCCGCAGGTCGAGGAAGCGGTAGCGCAGCCGCATCTCCTCCGGCGCCTCCTGCTCGCCGGCGATCTGGAAGGGCAGCACCTCGGCGGCCGATTGCAGCACCAGCTCGCGCACCCGCAGCTCGACCTCGCCGGTTGGCAGCTTGGCGTTCACCGTCCCGGCCTCGCGGTTCACCACCTCCCCGGTCACGGTGACCACGCTCTCGGCGCGCAGCCGGTCGGCCGCCTCGAACACCGGGGACCCCTGGGCCACGACGCATTGGGTCAGGCCGTAGTGGTCGCGCAGGTCGAGGAAGAGCAGCCCGCCATGGTCGCGCTTGCGGTGCACCCAGCCGGAGATCCGCACGGTCTTGCCGGCATCGGAGGCGCGGAGGGCGCCGCAGGTATGGGTGCGGTAGGCGTGCATGGGGCGGGGACCTGGAATATCTGGGATGGGCGGGTTTGAGGCGCCGGGGATGCGTCCTGTCAACCCCGCGATGGTCCGGCGATGACATCGGCCGCGCCGATGGCCATATCGATGGCCATCTCAGCCGGAGTGGGCCGGATGGCCAGCTATAGCGTCGCCGAAGCCAGGGACCGCCTGCCCGCCTTGCTCGCCGCCGCGGAACGCGGGGAGGCGGTGACCATCACCCGTCGCGGCAAGCCCATTGTCGAATTCAAGCCGGTGCAGCCGGTGGCGGAGAAGCGGGTCAGCCCGGAATCGATCGATGCGCTGGAGCGGGTGCTCGGGGCCTTCCCGTCCCAGGATGTCGATGCCGGCAGCTATGTCCGGGCCATGCGGGATGCGGACGACGAGGATTGATCTACCTCGACGCCAGCGCCTTCGTGTCGCTGTTCGTGGAGGATGCGCATAGCGGACGCATCCGTGGCCTGATGCGCGCCCGGCGGCCCGCCGTCGCGGTCAGCACCTTTGGCCTGGTGGAATTCGCCGCCACGGTCGCGACCCGGGACCGGGCCGGCCGGTTGGCCGCCGGACAGGCCGCCACGATCCTGTTGCAGGCCGATGCCTGGGTCGCCGCCCAGGCCACCACCCTGGAGGTCGACGCCGCCGACCACCGCACCGCCGCGGCCTATGTCCGCCGCTTCGAGCTCGGCCTCCGGGCACCGGACGCGCTGCACCTGGCCACCTGTGCCCGGCTCGGCCTGCCGCTGTTGAGCGTCGACCAGCGCCAGGCGGCCGCTGCCGCGGCGCTCGGGCTGGCGCTGGTCCCGGCCGAGGCCTGACGCGGCCGCCCCGGCTTTCCCCCCGGCTCCCCCGGCGGTAGAAGCATGGACATGAGCCGTCGCCCGCCTGCCGATGCCGATACCCCCGCCCTCGTCACCACCTCCGCCGAGCTGGCGGCCCTGTGCGAGCGCCTGAGCGCGGAGGAGTTCGTCACCGTCGATACCGAATTCATGCGGGAGCGGACCTACTGGCCCGAGCTCTGCGTCGTCCAGCTGGGCGGCACGCATGAGACCGCCGTGGTCGATGCCCAGGCGGAGGGGCTGGACCTCGCCCCGCTCGGCACCCTGCTGGCCGATCCGAAGGTCACCAAGGTCTTCCACGCCGCCCGCCAGGACGTGGAGATCTTCCTGCTGAAATACGGCGCGGTGCCGACCCCGCTGTTCGACACCCAGGTCGCCGCCATGGTCGCCGGCTTCGGCGACCAGGTGAGCTACGACGGCCTCGCCCGGGCCCTGGCCAATGCGCAGATCGACAAGGCGCACCGCTTCTCCGACTGGTCGGCGCGCCCCCTCTCGGCCTCGCAGATCGCCTATGCCGCGGCCGACGTCACCCATCTGCGGAAGATCTACACAGCGCTGACCGCCCGCCTGGCCAAGGAAGGCCGGCTGGACTGGGTGGCCGAGGAGATGGCCGTGCTGAACGAGCCCGGCACCTATCGGACCGAGCCCGGGAATGCCTGGGAACGGCTCAAGCCGCGCACCACCAACCGCCGCTTCCTCGGCATGCTGCAGGCCATCGCCGCCTGGCGGGAGAAGGAGGCGCAGCGCATCAACATCCCCCGCCAGCGCCTGGTGAAGGACGAGACCCTGCTGGAGCTGGCCGCGACGGCGCCGGAGACCGCGGCCGACCTGGCCCGCGCGCGGGGGATCTCGGAGGGCTTCGCCAAGGGCCGCAGCGGCGCCGGGCTGCTGGCCGCGGTCAAGGAGGCCAAGGCGCTGCCCGACAGCGCCCTGCCGGAGCCGCCGAAGGAACGCGGCGGCCCCTCCCCCTCCCCGGCCCTGGTCGCGCTGCTGAAGGTGCTGCTGGCGACCAAGTCCGAGGAGCACAACGTGGCGCCGAAGCTGCTGGCCAGCTCCGACGACCTGGAACGCCTGGCGACCGAGGCGCATCCCGACCTGCCGGCGCTGCATGGCTGGCGGCGCGAGGTCTTCGGCGATGCGGCGCTCGCGCTGAAATCCGGCAGGCTGGCGCTCGGCGTCGATGGCCGGCGCATCAAGCTGATCCCGGCGGGGTGACCCCATCATGGCGGAACCCTATGCCGCCGCCTTCTACGAATCGCACGCAGAGGCCTCGCTGCGCTCCGCCCGCTGCGTCCTGGCGCAGGCCTTCGCGCTGCTCGGCGTGCCCGCCAGCGTGGTCGATCTCGGCTGCGGCACCGGCGCCTGGCTGCAGGCGGCGCAGGAGCTCGGCACGCGCGGCATCCTCGGCCTCGATGGCGACTGGGTGCCGCGCGACCAGCTGCTGATCCCCGCCGACCGCTTCCTCGCCGCCGATTTCGCCGCGCCCGACCCGGCGGCGATCGCCGCGCGCCTGCCGCTGCCGGCCGGGCTGGCGATGAGCCTCGAGGTCGCCGAGCACCTGCACCCGCACCAGGCCGCCGGCTTCGTCGGGCTGCTGGCGGGCCTCGCCGATGCGGTGCTGTTCTCCGCCGCCATCCCGCACCAGGGCGGCGAGCACCATGTGAACGAGCAGTGGCCCGACCATTGGGCCGCGCTGTTCGCGGCCCAGGGCTTCCGCTGCTTCGACCTGCTGCGCCCGGCGCTCTGGCTGCACCCCGAGGTGGATTGGTGGTACGCGCAGAACACGCTGCTGTTTGCCCGCGCCGGCAGCGCGGCGGAGGCGGCCCTGCTGCGGCATGCCGCGCCCGGGCTGCCGATGCGGCTGGTGCATCCCGCGCCATGGGCCGGGCTGGCCGGGCATCCGGCGCCGCCGGCCGACCCGCTGCCGCTGCTGCTGCCCTTCGGGCAGGAGGCCGCGCCGGCGCCGGACGGCCCGCTGGCCTTGCCGGCCGGCGGCACGGTCACGCTGACCAATGCCAATCCCTGGACGCATGCCAAGGCCGCCGGCCTGCAGTTGCATCCCAATTCCCCCTGGGAGCCGGCGCTGCGGCTGGTCTATGCCGGGCTGCCGCGGCTGCGGGCCGGCCGGCGGCTGTTCCAGGCGATGCTGATGACTGCGCCCGAGGCACCGCCGCTGGTGCTGCGGATCGGCCTGGTCACCGCCGAGGGCCATGTGCTGGACACCCCGCTGATCGAAATCCCGCCCGGCACCCGGCGGCTGGTCCGCCGGGCCTTCTGGCCGCATGCCGAGGCGACCGGCCTGATGCTGGAACTGGTGGTGGCACCTGGCCAGCCGAACAACTACGACGGGGCGCTGTTCGTCGAGGCGCCCTGGCTTGAATAGCGCCGCGCCCCGCCGCGGCCTCCAGGACCTGCCCTGGCTGCTGATGGGGCTGACCGCACTGTTCTGGGCCGGCAATGCCATCCTCGGCCGCGCCGTGGCCGGGCAGGTGCCGCCGCTCGCGCTGGCCTTCTGGCGCTGGGTGGTGGGCGCGGCGATCATCCTGCCCTTCGCCTGGCCGCATCTGCGGCGGGACCTGTTTCCCATGCTGCGGGCCTGGCGGGTGATGCTGGCGCTGTCGGTGCTGGGCATCGCCGTGTTCAATTCCACGCTCTACATCGCGGCGCAGAGCACCACCGCGCTCAACATCGTCATGCTGCAATCGACCATGCCGGTGCTGATCGTCGCCGCCTCCTTCCTGCTGTTCCGGGAACGGGTGACGGGGCGCCAGGCGCTCGGCATCGCGGTCTCGATGGCCGGGGCGGTGATGCTGGTGACGCGCGGCGACCCCGGCCTGCTGGCGCGGCTGGACCTCAACCGCGGCGATGTCTGGATGCTGGGCGGCATCGTCAGCTATTCCTTCTACACCGCGCTGCTGCGGCGCCGCCCCGCGGTGCACGGGCTGAGCTTCGTCGCCGCCACCTTCCTGGCCGGCGCGGCGCTGCTGCTGCCCTTCTACCTGGCGGAGACGCTGTCCGGCCGGCCGCTGCCGCTGACCCCGGTCGCGGCGGGGGCGGTCCTCTATGTCGCGCTCTTCGCCTCGGTGCTGGCCTATCTCTGCTTCAACCGGGCGGTGGCGCTGCTGGGGGCGAATACCGCGGGGCTGGCGGTGCACCTGGTGCCGGTCTTCGGCACGCTGCTGGCGGTGCTGCTGCTGGGCGAGGTGCCGCGCGCCTATCACGGCCTGGGGATTGTGCTGATCGGCAGCGGGATCTGGCTGGCGCAGCGGCGCGGCTGAGGCGGCCCGGTGGCCGCAACGCCGGCAGGCGCGAAGGGGCTGGATCGGCCCACCCGAAGCATGATGCGATATCGGCAACCGACGTTTGCGTCGCCATGCGTAGGCCCGTAAGCGCCATCGACCCGCCCCCCCCCGGAGCGACCGCCTGACCATTCCGGTCAAACGGCCGAACAGGGAGGCTGGCCGACTTCGCGCGGTGGACCTGCCTTCTTCGCGACAGCGGCAGCGCGGATACGGGGGTGGCTGCGTCCGACGTCCGGTGGCAAAGAGGCGCCAACCAGTCCTGGAGGACGCCATGATCCTTACCTCGCGCCGCCTCGTGCTCGCCGCGACGCTTGCCGCCCCCGCCATCGCGCGTGCCCAGCAGCAGCGGCCCGTCACCATCGTTGTGCCCTTCGCCGCCGGCGGCAGCACCGACGTACTCTCGCGCCTGATGGCGGAGCGGATGACGCAGACCCTTGGGCAGACGGTGCTGGTCGAGAACCGGGCCGGCGGCAACACCATCGTCGGTGCTGAATACGTCAGCCGTGCCCAGCCAGACGGCAACACGCTGCTGATGGCGGCCGGCACCACGCTGAGCATCAACCCCGTCGTGGTGAAGAACCTGCCCTACAAGCTCGAGGACTTCGCGCCGATCTCCCTGGCGACCACCTACCCCTTCGGCATCCTCACTCAGAATAAGGGCCCGGCCGACATCCCGGCCCTCGTCGCCGCGGCCAAGGCTGATCCTGGAGGGATCACCTACGGCACCAACGGCCCGACCACGCTGACCAACGTCGCCATGCTGCTGGTGATGGAGCGCTTGGGCATCCGCATGCAGGACGTTACCTATCGCGGCGATTCGGCGGCACTGAACGACTTCGTCGCCGGCAACCTCGACGTGCTGGTGGTCGCTGGGAGCACCGCCGTGCCGGTCTTCCGCAATGGCCAGGGGCAACTGATCGGCTGGACCAGCCTGCAGCGCATGCCGACCACGCCCGATGTGCCCACGGTGGCCGAATTCGCCCCGGGGACCGAGGCGCTGAGCTGGTTCGGCCTGCTCGCCCCCGCGCGTACCGCGCCCGCCCGGGTGCAGCAGCTGCACGACGCCGCGGCAGGGTCGCTGAAGGATCCGCGCATCCAGGAACGGCTGACGCGGGATGCCCAGTTCATCGTCGGCAGCACGCCGGAGGAATTCGCCCAATTCCTGCGCGACCAGGACCGGCTCTGGCGGCCGATTCTGAGCAAGCTGGACGTGCAGAACAACTGATCTCTGAAGGCGCCCGTTTGCGTTCGGCCGAACTCGGGCGAGCAGCGCGCGGCGGCGGGGGACCGTATTCGGTCCAACTCCGAAAGCGACCGTCGCCCGCCTACAACAAAATCGGACCTCAGCCTCTCCTGTTCGCCACCGGTCAACGGTCGTTGGTGAACAGTACCCCTCCGGTGAGGACCGCCTTCCGGCCTGGTGCTGAACCTGTCTGCTGATCCTGTCGGCGCTCGCAGGAGCGTTGTTAAGAAGCGGTTTTCAGAATTCGTGGGCAAGCCGCCCTGCAACCAGGAATACGCAGGCAGTCTGTGGCAGCGACTGGATGACAAAGCCGAGGCGGTCATAGCGCAGCGCGAGGCGCCTGTTCTCGAGCACCCAGGCATTGCTGCGCTCGACCGGCCGGCGCCGTTGGCCAGGCCCTGATCTGCGGGGCTGACCGCGCTTGTGGATATGGGGTTCGGCGTCAAACTGGCGGCAGAGATCGCTATGATGCTCGGCATCGTGGCCCTTGTCTGCGAACACCGTGCGGATCCGGGCCATGACCGCGAAGGCGGCCAGGAATGGAAGTTCGAAGACGAGCGTGTCATTGACGTTGGCCGCGGTCACCGCACAGGCCACCGGTACACCGTTCCCGTCGGCCGCGCTGTGATACTTGCTGCCCTGCTTGCCGCGGTCCGTTGGGTTCGGGCCGGTGAGGTCGCCACCGCGTTTGGCCCTCACGGAACAGGTGTCGAGGATCAGGTCGGGATGGCCACGCAGCATGCCAACCAGCAGGGCGTGCACCTTCGCCAGCACGGCCGTCTCGGACCAGCGTGCCAGAAAGCGGCGCAGGGTCGAGCCGCTGGCCTGCTCCTCGGTGGCGGTCAGGCTGCGCCAGGGCGTGCCCTCGCGCAGAAAGCGGCGCAGCGTCGCCACGCTTCGGATGGTCTCGGTCGGCGGGTGGCCAGGGCCGCGATCCGGCGGGCGATCACAGGCGTCGATCACCGTGGCAATGAGGTGCAGAAGTCTGAAGTCCGAAGTGCCTGCCCCTTTCTGCTGCCACACACATGGGTAGCCGCAGCACAGGACCGCCGATTGATCCTCCTCAACCAAAAGCGGTCATGAGCGTTCGCCGGCACAATGCATCACTGGCGCTCCCGCTTTCGCACGAATGACGGGGAAGCAAGAATACGGGCTTCCGTGATGACTTCGAAGGGGCCGTTGCTGCTGATTTTCTTTGCCACTCAAGCGCTGGCCGGCGAAGCATATGCTCAACGGGAAAGCGACTGTTGGGGGAGCGATCATGTCTACCGCAGCGACTATCGGGCTTGAGGCGGCCAAGCTCATAGAGGCGGCGCGGCATCTCGGCCCGACCATCGTAGGCATGCGCGATGAGATCGACCGCGAGCGCCAGTTGCCCGCGAGCCTCTTCGAGCGGCTGCGGGATCTCGGCTTCTTCTCGCTCCTCCTGCCCCGGCGCTTCGGCGGACTCGAACTGAGCCTGGCCGACTACATCAAGGTCGTGGAGGCGGTGAGCCGGTTGGACGGTTCGGTGGGCTGGTGCGTGACCATCGGCGGCGGCGCCCCTCCTTGGCTCTCGGGCTTTCTGCCCGAAGCCGTCGGGCGTCGGATCTTCGTGGAAGACCGGTCCCTGGTGGCCGGAAACCTCGGGCCGATCGGCCGAGCCGTGTCCGTGCCTGGCGGCTACCGTGTGACCGGACACTGGCCCTTCGGCAGTGGCATCATGCATAGCGTGTGGATCGCCTCGGGGTGCATGGTGATGGACGGCGACGCTCCTCGCCGAAAGCCGGATGGCACGCCCGAAACGCGCATCCTGTTCGTCCCGACCACCGCAGTGGAGATCATTGACACCTGGCATGTCGGCGGCCTCCGGGGAACCGGAAGCCACGACTACCGTATGACCGACCTCTTCGTGCCGGAGTCCCATGCCGCCGCGCTGGGCCAAGATCCAGTGGTGTCCGGCCCCCTCTACGCCCTCCCGCCGCCTACTGTCCTTGGGACCACGATCGCAGCGGTGCCGCTCGGCATCGCGCGGGCCGCTCTGGACACGGTCAAGGAAATGAGCGCTGGCAAGACCCCGCGGATCGGCGCGGCGCTGCTACGGGACAGGACCGTGGTTCAGGCGGCGGTCGGGCGGGCAGAGGCGCAGTTGCGGGCGGCGCGGGCCTTCCTGTTCGAGGCCTGCGAAGAGGCCTGGAGCGCTGCCTCGAATGGCGCCCCGGCAACCCTGGAGCAGCGCGCCGCGGTGCGGCTGGCCTTGGCACAAGCCGGGGAGGCCGCGAAGGCGGTCGTCCAGATCGCCTACGACATTGGAGGTGGCAGCTCGGTCTACGATAGTTGCCCCCTGCAGCGCTGCTTCCGCGACGTACATACGGCGTCACAGCACGTCCAAATCCAGAGTGCGGGCTTCGAAACCGCAGGCCGTGTCCTGCTCGGTTTGGAGCCGGGCACGCCCGTTCTTTGATGCCAGCCAGATATGCACATACGGCTGCACCTGGGAGAACCAACCCCACCAAAGGTAGATGTGAAAACCGCCTCAAAGAACGGGGCGGCTTGGGACATTGAGATCAGCAGCGGCATTGAGCGCCGGCGGCAATGGCGGGTGGCGGACAAGCTGCGGAGTGTGGCGGGGGCTGGGCGTCCCGGCGCGCCTTTCGTCGAGGTAGCCCGCCGGCATGAGGTGAGCCGGGGCGTGCCATGGGCCTGGCGCTAGCAGGCGCGGCAGGGCGTGCTGGTGGCCGAGCCCGCGCCGATGTTCGTGCCGCTGCAGGTGGCAGCGGGCCTGCCGCCCCTCGGGCTGAGGCTGCGCCGGCGGCGTCGCCCAGGATCGCGATAGCCTTGCCGGACGGCAGGGTGATCCGCGTCGACGAGACTATCCCTGAACGACGGAGGGGCCTCGCCCCGGCATCACTCTACCCGAAGCCACCCAGGCGGGCGGCCAGTGCGACAAGGCGGCTAGCTGATCTCCGGGTAGCGATCAGCCCTCCGCCACCTGGACCACCGCCTCCAGGCCCATGGTCGCGCCCAGCGCCTCGACCCGGCGCAGCACGCTCTCCCCGGCGAATACCCCGGTCCCCTCGGCCAGCTGCAGCACCAGCCGGCTGCCATCGCGCCGCAGCGTGGTGCCGGCCAGCAGCGCCGGCGTCCCGCCGCACAGCGTGTAGGCCAGCCGCAGCGCTGCCCCCAGCGCTTCCGCCCGGCGGATCGTGGGAACGTCCAGCAGCACCCGGGTCGGCGCCAGGTAGGGCGCGTTCGGCTCGGCCTCGTAGCGGAGCGCCGCCACCAGCGCGAGGAAGGCCCGCGCATGGTGGTCCAGCCCCACGCCATGCTGCCGCAGCACCCGCAGGAAGGCCTGTTCGGCGCGGTATTCCGGATGGTCGTGGCTGCCGATGTCGGAGACCCAGCAGGCCGCTTCCCGCAGCGCCCGCTGGTTGGAATCCTGGTCGGCGAAGACCGGGTCGGTCCAGGCCAGCAGCGCCGGCGGCAGTCCGGGATCGCGGCCCCAGCGGAAGGCCAGCTCGTGCGAGGCGGCCAGCAGCGGCTCCTGCGCGCGGACCGCGGGCGACAGCAGCCGGGCGTACCAGCCCTCGCGCAGCCCGTTGGCGGAGAACACCACCCGCCCCGCCCCGGTCGCCCGCAGCAGCCGGCGCAGCGCCACCGCGGCGAAGGGCAGGTCGCCCAGCCGCTTCTGCGGCGCCCCGGCCATGCGTTCCAGGGTGCGGCGCGACGCCGCCATGACCACGCCGCAGAGGTCGCGCGCCTCCTCCCGCCGCAGCACGTAGTGGTGCACGATCGCCAGCGGGTAGCCGGTCTGGGCGATGTGCATCCGCGCCATGGCCCGCCAGGCGCCGCCGACCAGGTACAGGTCGCGCCCCGCCCCCTCGGCCAGCCAGGGGGTGCGGGCCAGTTCCTGCTCGGCGATGGCCCGCGCCCGGACCACGTCGCCATTGGCGCGCTCCGCCAGCCGGATCACGCCGAGCGGCAGCGAGGCGGCGCGCGTCGCCCGCCCGGCCTCCAGCCGCACGACCTCGAGGCTGCCGCCGCCGAGGTCGCCCAGGATGCCGTCGGCCCCGGGGAAGCCCAGCAGCACCCCGTCGGCGGACAGTTCCGCCTCGGTCTCGCCGGCCAGGATGCGGATCGGCACGCCGGGCATCCGCGCCTCCAGCGCGGCGACGAAATCCGGCCCGTTGGCGGCATCCCGCACCGCGGCCGTCGCCAGCACCTCCAGTGGGTCGGCCCGCATGGCCCGCGCCACGGCATGGTAGCGGTCCAGCACCGTCAGGGTCTGGGCGATCGCCTCCTCGTTCAGCCGGCCGGTCGATTGCAGGCCGCGGCCGAGCCCGAGCACGGCCTTCTCGTTGAAGATCGCCTGCGGGTTGCGGCCCAGGCCCTCGAAGATGACGAGGCGGACGGAATTCGAGCCGAGATCGACGATCCCGCTGCGGCAGGGGGAGGGCGAAGCGCCGTCCGCAGGGGTGTGGTCCGTAAGGTGCAAACGGTTCAGTCCTGTGTCACGCGGTCCTGGCGGGTGCGGCGGCTGGCCGACGATGTCCGTCGCAACGCGCTGCCCCGGCCGGAGAGCGAGGGGTTGGTCATGAAATATTCATGCGCCGAGACCGGCGCCTCGCCGCGGCCGATCCGCTTCCAGTCGCCGCCCGGCTGCAGCTGCCAGCTCTGCGCCGTGTCCTTCAGGTTGGTCACCATGATCTGGTCGAGGATCTGGGCGTGCACCGTCGGGTTCTCGATCGGCACCAGGGTCTCCACCCGCCAGTCCATGTTCCGCGCCATCCAGTCGGCCGAGGAGATATAGACCCGCGCGCGGCGCGAGGGGAGCCGGTGGCCGTTGCCGAAGGCGATGATGCGGGAGTGTTCGAGGAACCGCCCGACGATCGACTTGACCCGGATATGGTCCGACAGGCCGGGCACCCCGGGCCGCAGGCAGCAGATGCCGCGGATCACGCAGTCGATCCGCACCCCGGCCTGGCTGGCGCGGTAGAGCGCATCGACCAGCTGGGTGTCGACCAGGCTGTTCATCTTGATCCAGATCGCCGCCGGCTTGCCGTCCCGGGCGAAGCGGATCTCCTGCTCGATCAGCCCGAGCAGCGTCGGCCGGGTGGTCAGCGGCGAGAAGGCGAGCAGGTCCATCGCCTCCGGCCTCGCATAGCCTGTCATGTAGTTGAACAGCTTGGAGGCGTCCCGCGTCAGCCCCGGATCGGCGGTGAAGAAGGACAGGTCGGTGTAGATCCGCGCGGTGATCGGGTGGTAGTTGCCGGTGCCGAAATGCGCGTAGCTGCGCAGCACCTGGCCCTCCCGCCGCACCACCAGCGACACCTTGGCATGGGTCTTCAGCTCGACGAAGCCGAAGACCACCTGGACGCCGGCGGCCTCCAGCTCGCGCGACAGGGCGATGTTGCGCTCCTCGTCGAACCGGGCCTTGAGCTCGACCATCGCGGTGACGCTCTTGCCGGCCTCGGCCGCCTCGATCAGGGCGCGGGCGATCGGGCTGTCGCGCGAGGTCCGGTACAGCGTCTGCTTGATGGCGACCACGTTCGGGTCGCGCGCCGCCTGGCGGAGGAACTGCACCACCACGTCGAAGGATTCGTAGGGGTGGTGGACGACGATGTCCTTGGCGCGGATCGCGGCGAAGCAGTCGCCGCCGAAATCGAGGATGCGTTCCGGGAAACGCGGCGTGTACGGGGTGAACAGCAGGTCCGGCCGGTCGTCGACGATCAGCTGCTTCAGGTCGGCGATGCCCAGCAGCCCGTCCACCACCACCACGCTGTCGGGCGAGGCGTCCATCTCCTCGACCACGAAGTCGACCATGTCGGCCGGCGTCGCCGCGGTGACGGTCAGGTGGATCGGCCGGCCGCGGCGGCGGCGCTTCAGCGCGGTCTCGTAGGACCGCACCAGGTCCTCGGCCTCCTCCTCGAATTCCACGTCGGTGTCGCGGATCAGCCGGAACAGCCCGTGCTCGGCCGGGATGAAGCCGGGGAACAGCCGCCCGAGCGAGAGGTTGATCGCGTCCTCCAGCAGCACGAAGCGGATCGCGGCGCCCGGCTCCGCCACCGGCAGCCGGATGAAGCGGTCGATCTGGGGCGGCAGCGGCAGCAGCGCCCGCATGGTGCCGCCATCCTCCTCCCGCACCAGCTTGAGCACCATGCAGAGCGCCAGGTTCTGGATGAAGGGGAAGGGATGCGCCGGGTCCACGGCCAAGGGTGTCAGGACGGGGAAGACCCGGTCCATGAACCAGGCGCCCAGCCAGTCGCGCTCGGCGTCGCTCAGCTCCTCGCCGCCTGCCAGGGCGATCCCGGCCTCCGCCAGCCGCCCGCGCAGCACCCGCCATTCGTGCTGCTGCCCCTCGATCAGCGACTGGGCCCGGGCCAGGATGTCGGTCAGCTGCTGCGACGGGGTGCGGCCATCCGGCGACAGGGTGGCGATGCCGGCGCGTTCCTGGCCGATCAGCCCGGCGACCCGGACCGAATAGAATTCGTCGAGGTTGGAGGCCGAGATGGCGATGAAGCGCAGCCGCTCCAGCAGCGGGTGGTGCGGGTTCGCTGCCTCTTCCAGCACCCGCGTGTTGAAATCCAGCCAGGACAGCTCGCGGTTGATGAAGCGCGCGGGCTGGTCGAGGCCGATGCCGGCCTCCGGCGCGGCCTCGACGGGCGGCTTCATCTCGACGAGCGACATGGCGAAGGCCTCCTGCGGATTTGCCGCCAGCCTAAAGCAGGGTTGGGGCCTCCGGCCAACCGGCTTCCCGGTCCGCCATCGAATCGTCATCCTCCGCCGCGTCGCCGAAGCCGGGCAATTCGGCCAAAGCGGCGCGGGCCAGGGCGCGGGTGACCCGGCCGCCGGCGGCCAGTGCCGCACGGTCCAGCCGGGCCGCCGCCTCGGCCATCGCCGCGGCCTCGCGCGGCAGGCGGGTCAGCAGCCAGTCCTGCAGGGCGCGGTCCACCCGCAGCTGCCGCAGCAGGAAATGCCGCCGCAGCAGCGCCGCCAGCAGCGCATCGCCGGGCGGGCGGACCGCGACCGCGGTCATCGCCCGCAGCCGGCTGCGCAGGTCGGGCAGCGCGACCGGCCAGCGCGCCGGCGCCTCCCGCCCCGCCAGCAGCACCGCCTGGCCGCGCTCGGCGCACAGGTTCAGCAGATGCAGCAGCGCCTCCTCCTCCGGCGCGCAATCGGCATCGTCCACCACCAGCCCGGCGCCGTCGGCGGGCTCGGGCAGGCCACGCAGCAGCAGCCCGTCGATCGCCGGCCAGGCCCGCGCCGCGGCCAGGCCGCGCAGCATGTGGGTCTTGCCGGTCGCCGCCGGCCCATAGAGCGCCAGCCTGCCGCCCGGCCAGGCCGGCGGCCGGCGCAGCCAGGCCAGCGCCGCGGCATTGCTGGCATCCTCCAGCAGGTCGCCGAGGTCGAAGCCGGCGGCGACCGGCAGCGGCAGGGCAAGCTGCCGGGAAGGCGCCGCGCCGGACATCAGAGCCCCGTGCGCGGCGGGTCGAGGTAGAGCGGGCTATCCAGGTACCGGCGCAGCCAGTAGCGCGCGACCACGCCGATCACCGCCGCGATCGGCACCGCCAGCAGCACGCCGAGGAAGCCGAAGGCGATGCCGCCGGCGAACAGCGCGAAGATCACCCAGACCGCGTGCAGCTCGACCCGGTCGCCGAGCAGCCGCGGGTAGATGATGTAGCCCTCGATCACCTGGCCGGTGACGAAGACCCCGAGCACCACCAGCACCCCGTTCCAGGTGCCGAACTGCGCCAGGGCGAGGCCGAGCGCGGTGATCATCCCGGTGATCGAGCCGATATAGGGGATGAAGGACAGGATGCCGGAGACCAGCCCGACGGTCAGGCCGAGCTCGAGCCCGATCGCCGACAGCGCCGCGGCGTAGTAGACCGCGAGCAGCGCGCAGCAGAGCAACTGCCCGCGCAGCCAGGCCGAGAGCAGCCGGTCGGTGTCGCGCGCCAATTGCCTGAGGGTGGCGGCCGAGCGCCGCGGCAGCCAGGCATCCATCCGCAGCAGCATCCGCGGCCAGTCGCGCAGCAGGTAGAAGGCGACCACCGGCGTCACGGTGACCAGCGTGAACACCGCGAACAGCGCCACGCCGCCGCCGACCAGCCGGGCCAGCGAGGTGCCGATCCAGGAGATGATCGCCCCCGCCTGGCCCACCGCCAGGTCCTGCAGCCGCTGGTCGAAGACATCCGGGCCGAGGCGTTCCGACAGCGCCACCAGCGCATCCCGCATCGCCTGGCCGACGCCGAGCACGTAGCTCGGCAGCCGCTGGAGCAGCACGGTGACCTGCGAGATCAGCAAGGGATACAGCAGCAGCAGCGCCAGCAGCGCCATCGCCACCATGCCCAGCACCAGCAGCAGCGCGGCAAGGCCGCGCGGCAGGCCGATGCGGGCAAGCCGGGTCGCCACCGGGTCGAGGAAATAGGCGATGACGCCGGCCAGCACGAAGGGCGTCAGGATCGGCGAGAACAGCCAGAGGCCGAGCAGCAGCGCCCCGGCCACGCCGGCGAACAGCGCGAGGCGCTGCCCGCGCGTGGCGACGCGGGGCGCGGCCGGCGGCGGCCGCGGCGCGGGGGGCGGCAGCGGCGGCTCGGCCTTCGCCGCCGGCGGCGGGGCCACGGGGCGGGACGGCAGCAGCTTCATGCGGCGCGCCTCATGGCCCGGGATCCGGCGCCGACCAGGGGCGGCGGAGCGTCGCCGCCACATAGGCCACGCCGGAGGCCAGGGTCGAGAGCGCGACGGCCCAGATCATCGCCACCAGCAGCCCCTCCGCCGCCAGGCCGAAGCCGGCCAGCAGCAGGGCCAGCGCGGCCAGCGCGATCTGCAGCAGGGTATTGAGCTTCGAGACCAGCAGCGGCTTGATCGCCGGCGGCTGGCCGAGCACCCAGAGCACCAGGATGCCGCCGACGATGACCACGTCGCGGAACACCACCAGGATCGCCAGCCAATCCGGCAGCACGCCGATGCCGGCGAGCGTGACGTAGACCGAGACCAGCAGCGCCTTGTCCGCCACCGGGTCGAGGATGGCGCCGAGCGCGCTGCGGGAATTGGTGACGCGGGCCAACCAGCCATCGACGCCGTCGGAGATCCCGGCGCCGACGAAGACCAGGAAGGCGAGGTCGAGCCGGTGCTGCAGGATCAGCCAGATGGCGGCCGGCACGGCGCAGAGCCGCGCGAGGGTGATCAGGTTGGGCAGGGTAACCAGCACGGCGGGCGGATCCGCCTCGGGGGGCGGTCCGTCATCCGCCGGCGGCGGGTCAGCCGCCCCCGGCAAGGCCGACGCGCCAGGATTCGCCCGGCCGCGGCCCCACCGCCGGCACCAGCGCGATACCGAGGCCCGCGAGGTCGCCGATCACGGTGTCCGTCGGCCCGCGCAGGCCGAGCCGGATGCGCGCCGCATCCACCGCGATGGCCTGGACATCGACCGAGGCCACCTGCCCCGCCCCCTTCAGCCGCCGCACCAGGTCGAGCCATTCCGCCATGGAACGATAGGTGGCGACGGCCTCGACCCAATTCGAGGCCGGGACGCCCGGCGCCGGCGCGCCGGATGCCGCGGCGACCGGGGCCAGGCCGGGGACCCGGCCGCCGAGCGCGCCGCGCACCCGGCCGGCGTTGAAGTTCACCGTGATCCGCCCGCTGTAGCGCGTGGGGGACGGCCGCTCCTCCTCGATGACGATGGAACTCACCATGTCGTCGATCTGCTGGTCGGAAAGGCTGGGGCCGCTGGTCCCGGCCTCGGCCAGCAGCTTCGCCCAGGCGGCGCGGCGGCCGGCGGCGAGCGCCCTTTCCTTGGCCAGCACGCCGTTCTCGGCGCTGGCCTCGGCCGGGACGCCGCGCTGGGTGAGGTTGAGGGTGACGGCGGGCGGCTCGGCCGCCGCGGCGGCAGGCTGGCCGGCGGAGGGCGGCGGGAGTTGCGCGAAGGCCGGGGCCCCGGCAGGGATGGCGAGCACCAGGCCCAAGGTCAGCGCCAGCCTGGCACCCCTGCTGCTTGCCGGCATCGGCCCCTCCTGCTTCCGGGTGGACCCGGCGTTGCGCTGTCTCCCGTCAGGTCCCGGCGCGCGCGGAGCCTGGCATGGAGATCGTACCGGACGGTTAGCAGGAAGCGGCGGGTTTGGGCGAATCCCATCGCCGCGGAGCGGCTTCAACAGCCCGCCGGTCTGGACTTGCGCGCGCCGCCCGCGTAGGGCGCGGCGTCCACGGCCGTCATACTGCCCTGCCCCCCCTTGCCGATCGGAGGCCGCCTTGACCACCTCGCCCGACCCCACCGCCCCGATCCCAGCCCCCGCCAGCCTGACCTACCGCGAGGCCGGGGTGGATATCGACGCCGGCGACGCGCTGGTCGAGGCGATCAAGCCGCTGGCGAAATCCACCAGCCGAAGCGGCACCATGGGCGGCCTGGGCGGCTTCGGCGCGCTGTTCGACCTGAAGGCGGCGGGGTTCCGCGACCCGGTCCTGGTCTCCTCCACCGACGGCGTCGGCACCAAGCTGCGGGTCGCCATCGACGCCGGCAGCCATGCGACGGTCGGCATCGACCTCGTCGCCATGTGCGTCAACGACCTGGTGGTGCAGGGCGCCGAGCCGCTGTTCTTCCTGGATTACTTCGCCAGCGGCAAGCTGCGGCTGGACCAGGCGCGCGACGTCATCGCCGGCATCGCCGAGGGCTGCCGCCAGGCCGGCTGCGCCCTGGTCGGCGGCGAGACCGCCGAGATGCCGGGCATGTATGCCGCCGAGGACTACGACCTAGCCGGCTTCTCGGTGGGGGCGGCGGAACGCGACGCGCTGCTGCCGAAGGCGATCGGCGCCGGCGACGTGCTGCTCGGCCTCGGCTCCTCCGGCGTGCATTCGAACGGCTTCTCGCTGGTGCGGCGGGTGGTGGCGGCGGCCGGGCTGACGCTCGCCGACCCGGCGCCCTTCGCGCCTGGGACGACGCTGGGGCAGGCGCTGCTGGCGCCGACCCGGATCTACGTGAAGCCGCTGCTGGCGCTGCACCGCGCCGGGCTGCTGAAGGCCGCCGCCCACATCACCGGCGGCGGCCTGCCGGGCAACCTGCCGCGGGTGCTCCCCGCCGGCACCACCGCGGTGCTGGACGGCGCCGCCTGGCCGGTGCCGCCGGTTTTCGCCTGGCTGGCGGCCGCCGGCAACGTCGCCGCCGATGAGATGCTGCGAGTCTTCAACTGCGGCATCGGCATGGTCGTGGTGGTCGCCGCCGGAGATGCGGCGGCGGCGATGGCGCAGCTCGCCGCGGCCGGCGAGTCGGTGTTCCGCATCGGCGCGATCGAGGCCGGCCAGGGCCCGGCCGGCCTGCGCATCGACAACCTGGCCCCCGCCTGGCCCCGCTGAGATGCCCCGCGCCCGCACCGCGATCCTGATCTCCGGCCGCGGCTCCAACATGGCGGCGCTGCTGGCGGCCGCGGCCGACCCGGCCTACCCGGCCGAGATCGCCCTGGTGCTGGCCAACCGCGCCGATGCCGCGGGCCTGGCCCGCGCCGCGGCGGCCGGCATCCCGACCGCGGTGGTCGAGAGCCGCCACTTCCCCGGCGACCGGCCGGGCTTCGAGGCGGCGATGGAAACGGCGCTGGCGCGGCACGGCATCCGGCTGATCGCCCTGGCCGGCTTCATGCGGGTGCTGACCGCCGGCTTCGTCGGGCGGTGGGAAGGCCGGCTGGTCAACATCCACCCCTCCCTGCTGCCGGCCTTCCCGGGGCTCGAGACGCATGAGCGGGCACTCGCCGCCGGGGTCCGGCTGCACGGCTGCACCGTGCACCTGGTCAGCGCCGGGGTGGACGAGGGGCCGATCCTGGCGCAGGCGGCGGTGCCGGTGCTGCCGGGCGACACGCCGGCCACGCTCGCCGCCCGGGTGCTGGCGGAGGAGCACCGGCTCTACCCCGCGGCGCTCGGCTGGCTGGCGGCGGGCCGGGTGCACGTCGCGGCCGGCCGGGCCCTGGTGGACGGCGCCGCCGCGCCGGACGGTGCCCTGCGCAACCCCCAACCTTGAACGTCCCTGGGTTAACCGCCCCGGTCCAAACACCCTTGCCGGAAAGGCCGGCGCTTCCTACACCCTGGCACCGGATCGCAGAGGGACAGCAACCGTGGCCGAGCAGACGCACTACGAATTCTCCGCGGTCGAGGCGAAGGACATCATCGCCACCCACGAGCGCGGCTGGGAAGGCTTCACCCAGTTCCTGACCTACGGCGTCGTCGGCGTCGTGGTGGTGCTGCTGCTGCTGCTGCTCTTCGTCGCCTGAAACCCCGTCCCGGGCGGCCAAAGGGCCGCCCGGGGGTCTCGTCTTCCTCGCAGGCCGACGCGGCCGGGCCCGCGGGCCCAGGCGCGATCCGCCCTCAGCGCCGGCTGGTCAGCAGGCCGAGCGCATAGCCGATGACGCCGGCGATCAGCAGCGCCACCACCGGCTGCTGCTCGACCCCGCGGCCGACCTGTTCCGCCGCGCCGCGCGCCACGTCCTTGGCCTGGCCATAGGCCTCCTGGGCGCGGCCGGCGACTTCCCGCGCCGCGCCTTCGACCTGGGTCTTGCTGTCGCCGAGCAGGTCGCCGGCGGCGCCCTGCACCTTGCCGGCCGCCTGCTTCACGGTGCCGCCGATCCGATCTTCGTCCATACCGCTGGTCTCCTTGCGTGGTGTCGCAGGTCGCCAACGCGCCCGGCCGACGATCCACCGGCCGGATTTTCGCTGCGCTGGCGTATGCAGCATGCCGAGCGCAGCGGGCGGGGCTTCGTTCCCCGCCGACCGGTTCAGTCCAGCGTGGCTCCGGTGGCCTTTACCACCTCGCCCCAGGCCAGCCGCTCCGCCCGGCCGAAGGCGGCCAGCGCCTCGGGCGTGGTCGGCTCGGGCACCGTGCCCTGCTGGCGGACCACCTCGACGAAGGCCGGGGCGCCCATCGCCTCCCGCACCGCCTGGTTCAGCCGCTCGAGGATCGCCGGCGGGGTCCTGGCCGGGGCGTAGATCGCCTTCCAGAGGCCAGAGGTCAGGTCCACGCCCATGTCCCGCATCATCGGCGCGCCGGGGATGATCTCGAGCGGCCTTGGCGCCATCACCGCGACGGCGCGGGTCCGGCCGTCCCGGGTCATGCTCTCGGCGCCGCCGGCCGGCAGCGCGAAGCAGTCCACCTGGCCAGCCATCACCGCCTGCATCGCCGGCGCCTGGCTGGTATAGGGGACGTGCAGCATCTCGACGCCGCGGGCGCGCAGCATCCGTTCCGTCGCCAGATGCGGCGTGCTGGCGACGCCCCATGACGCATAGGTGAGCTTGCCGGGGGCGGCCTTGGCCGCCGCCATCAGCGCCTCGAAGCTGGCGAGCTCCGGCCGCGACGGGCCGACGACCAGGGCGAAGGGGAATTTGGCGACCAGGCTGATCGGCGCGAAGTCGGTCGTCGGGTCGTACTGGAGCTGCCGGTAGACGGAGGGGTTGATCGCCTGGGTGTCGACGATCCCCATCCACAGCGTGTGGCCGTCCGGCGCCGCGCGCGCGGCGAAGGTGGCGCCCAGGCTGCCATTGGCGCCGGGGCGGTTCTCCACCACCACGGACTGGCCGAGGATCGGGGTCAACGCCTGCGCCATGGCGCGGCTGACGATGTCGTTCAGGCCCCCCGGGGCATAACCCGAGACGATGCGGAGCGTCCGGTCGGGATAGGCGGCCAGGGCGGGCGCGGCCAGCGACAGGCCGGCGGCCGCGCCGAAAAGGGCGCGGCGGGAGATGACGGTCATGCGGTCTCCTGGAAGGCTGGGACCGGCGTTCCTCTGGCAAGCGGCAGCGTGGCAGGGATTCGGGCGGAGGGGAACCGGCCGGGGCGGCAGCTTGAGGATTTGAGCCGGCTAAACCCGCGGGAAATCTCGGGCCCGGCCAGCGGCGGTCCGGCGGCAAGCGATTGGCCGGGCTGGGCTTTCCGCCGGCGGGCGGCGCCGCAGGTTGAGGATTTCAGCGATTGAGGCGTCCGCGGCAGCCGCGGCTTTCGGACAAAGCCCGGCTCCGGCCAGGGGATGGCGGTTGGAAGAGGGATGCGGATTCACGGTTCAAGGATCGGGCCTTCAAGGAATTTGATCCTATATCGAACTGCGCCCGATGTCCAGCGCCGCCTGCAGCGCGGCGACGTCCCGCGGCCGGCCGTCGCACGGCCATTCGACCAGCCGCGCCAGCCCGGCCGGGCGCGGGGTCAGCACCGCGATGCGGTCGGCCAGCGCCGCCGCATCCTCCAGCGCATGCGTCACCAGCACCGTGGTCGCGCCGCATTCCGCCAGCACCTCGCCGACCAGGCCGCGCAGCTGCGCCGCCGTCGCCGCATCGAGCGACACGAAGGGCTCGTCCAGCACCAGCAGGTCCGGCTGCACCGACAGCGCCCGCGCCAGCGCCGCCCGCCGCGCCATCCCCAGCGACAGCTCGCCCGGCAGCCGGGCGCCCCAGCCGGCCAGGCCGACGCGGGCCAGCAGCGCCTCCACCGGCGGCGGCGGCAGGCCTGCCGCCCGGGCGACGATGCAGAGGTTGTCGCCCAGGCTGCGCCAGGGCAGCAGCCGCGGCTCCTGGAACACCACGCCGAGCCGGGCCGGGCGGTGCCGCACCTCGCCCTCGAAATCGGCATCCAGCCCCATCAGGATGCGCAGCGCGGTGGTCTTGCCGCAGCCGGACGGGCCGAGCAGCGCCGTCACCGAGCCCTGCGGGAAGCTCAGCGCCAGGTCGCGCACCGCCTCGACCGCCGCGGCGCCGGGGCGGCGGTAGGATTTGCGGCGGATCGCCAGCTCAAGCGTCGGCATGGCGCCAGGCCCGGGCCCGCCGCTCGATCGGCCGCATGAGGCTGGCCTCGACCGCCAGCATCACCGCGGCGAAGGCCAGCGAATAGGCCAGCAGCCCGGCGACGTCGAAGACCTGGAAGCGCAGGTGCAGCTCGAAGCCGACGCCGCTCGGCCGGCCGAGCAATTCGACCACCAGGACGATCTTCCAGACGATCGCCAGCCCCGACCGCGCCGCGGCGACCAGGAAGGGGCCGAGCTGCGGCAGCACGACCTCCCGCAGCCGGACCCAGGGGCCGAGCCGGTAGGCCCGCGCAACCTCGTCCAGCTGCGGGTCGAGCGTGCGGGCGCCCTCGCGCACCACGACGACGACATTGGGCAGCTTGGCCAGCGCCACCGCGCCGATCGCCGCCGCCTCGGTCTGGCCGAACCAGACATAGGCCAGCAGGATGATGACCAGGGCCGGGATGTTCAGCAGCAGCAGCACCCAGGGGTCGCAGGCGGCATCGGCCAAGCGCGACCGGCCCATGGCGTAGCCGAGCGCGGCGCCGCAGGCCATCGCCAGGGAGAAGGCCGCGGCGACCCGCGCCAGGGTGACCAGCAGCGCCGGCAGCAGGGCGCCGGCGGCCAGCTCCTCGGCCAGCGCCGCCAGCACGGCGGGCGGGGCGGGCAGCATGCGGTCGGCCAGGCGCGCCGCCGCCAGCCACCACAGGGCCAGGAAGCCGAGCGCCGAGACCGCCCGCACGGCATGGAGGCCGCGCCGGCTCACTCCGAGCCGCGCCAGAAGCTGCCGGGCGACAGCGTGGTGGCGCGGCCGACCAGCCGCGCGCCGCCGAGCTCGGCGACCACGGCGTAGAGCCGCGCCGCATCGGCCTCCTCCGCCGCGACCGGCCGGCGCGGGATGCCGGCGCGGAAGCGGTCGCGCAGCCGGGTGAACATCACCTCCGACTCCGCCCGCATCATCGGCCGCACCGCCTCCCAGGGCGCGTCCTCGGTCGCCAGGATCGCCTTGGCGGCGGCGCTGGCGCGGAGGAAGCCGTCGATCGCCGGGCGGTTCGCCTGGGCCCAGCGCTCGTCGAAGACATGGCCGATCATGGCGACCGGCGCGCTGGCGCCGAGCGCCGTCTCGACCGCCTCCATCGGCAGCAATTCGCGGTGGCCCTCGGCCTCCAGCGCCGCGGCGAAATTCCAGAACAGCAGCGCGGCGTCGAGTTCGCCGCGGCGCAGCTGCTCGGCCAGCAAAGGCGGCGCGCCGTAGACCGGCCGGGCTTCGGTCGCCAGGTCGATCCGCTGCCGCCGCGCCGCGGCGACCAGCAGCAGCCAGGCCTTGTCGAGCGGCCCGCCGGAGACGCCGATGCGGCGGCCGCGCAGCTCGGCCAGCGAGGTGACCGGGGAGTTCGGCGGCACCATGAGCGCCGCCACCGCGGTGGAGAAGGGCGCGAAGACCAGCGGCTGGCCCTCGGCGCGCAGGCGGGAGACGAAGAGCCAGTCGCCGACGATCACGTCGACGGTCCGCGCCTGCAGGGCGACGCGGGTCGCCTCGCTGGAGGCGAATTCCAGCGTCTCGATGCGGATGCCGGCCGCCTCCGCCAGGTTGTGCCGGGCGATGATGGCCAGTTCCCAGGCCACGGTGCCGAATTTCAGCACGCCGATGCGCAAGCCCGGCGGGGCCGCCGCAGCCGGACGCAAGGGCGCCGCCGCCAAGCCGGCGAGACATGTTGCGAGCCTGCGTCGCCGCATCGCGGTCCCTCCCCCTGGCGCCGGCGCCGCCATCCCTTGCCGGATGGCCGGCGCCTGCCCAAGGCTTGCCGGAAAGCCCGGGGCTGCGCCAGGGGCCTGCCGGCGCGGCCGATTCACGCCTTCGGGCGTTGCGGCCCCGAGGTCCGTCGTGCGATTCACCTCCTTCGCTGAGTCCGGCCCGGACGATCGCACGCTAACGCCAGCCGGCGATGGCCGCCGCCGCGGCCGGGCCCAGCACGTCGGATTGCAGCGCAAGCGGATCGCCGAACAGGCTGGCCGCGAGGCCCTTGTCCAGCACGACCTTGGCCAGCAGCATCAGCGCCTCGGTCGGCGGCGCCTGGTCCAGCGGGGCGGGCGGGGCCAGCGTCTCGGCGAAGACCACGCGGTCCTGCCGGTCCGGCCGGTCGCCCAGCATCCGGTCGAAGAACTGCCGCTGCAGGTTGCCGTCGCGCGCCTGGTGGACGCCGATGACGACGGCCAGGGCGCGGTCCCAGGCGAGCCCGGGATAGGCCGCCTGCCAGCGCGCCAGCTGGGCACGGAACTGGTCGAGCTGCGACACCGCGGCGGCGGTGAGGTTCCGCTGGATGGCGGGCCGCACCGCGGCACCGAGCGCATCGAGCATGGCCTGGTCGACCGCGCCCTGCTGCTGGATGCGCTGGGTGAAGCGCCGCACCTCCGCCAGCATGTCGCGTTGCACCACCCGCAGCGCCTCCGGCATGTCCTGCCGCCCGGCGATCTCGGCTTCGGCCGCGGCCAGCAGGGATGCGTACCGCGCCAGCCAGGCGAGCGCCTCGGCATCCAGCCGCCCCAGCCCCCCGGCCAGCAGCCGCGCGTCGAGCGCCGCCGCGGTGTGCGACACGGCGCTGGCCTGCAGGTACAGCCCGGTATCCATGGCGAAGAGCTCGGGCTGCGCGATGCCCGGCCGGTACAGCGCCAGTTGCTCGAAGCGGTTGACCAGCACCGGGACGCTGGCCCGCAGCCGGTCGAGCGTCTGCGTCGCGGCCTGGCGATAGGTCGCCTTGAAGGCCTGGTCGAGATCGGCGAGGGCATCCGCCCGGCTGCCCTGGGCGGGCAGCAGGAGGGCAAGCGCCAGCAGCGCCGCCCGCGCGGCATGACGCCCGGAGGCGAGGCTCATCGGCAGTCTCCAGAAATGGCGGCCTTGTCGCCGCTTGCGGCAGGACGCGGTTGCGGGGCCGGGCCTCAACGCCGGCATGCCGCCCGGGTGGCGCGCTCCGCCGTCGATTCGCCGGCGATCGGCCATGGCGGTCGCGGCGCCGATCTGGGACGATGCCGGCCAAGGCGGGGCCGCCGGCTTTCGGCCGCGGCCCGGCGGGAGGAAAGAAACGACCATGCACAGGCATTATGGCTGGGTCATCGTCGCCGTCGGCGCGCTGATGGGCTGCATCGGCATGGGGTCGCTGTTCTCCCTCGCCGTCTTCCTCGACCCCATCGCCGCCGGGACCGGGTGGTCGCGCGCCGGCATCTCCGGCTCGATGACCGTCGCCTTCCTGGCGATGGGGCTCGGCTCCTTCGGCTGGGGCTGGGTCAGCGACCGGCATGGCCCGCGCATCGTCGGCCTCGCCGGCGGGCTGCTGCTGGGCGCCGGGCTGCTGCTGGCCAGCCGGGCGACCAGCCTGGCCGGCTTCCAGCTGGCCTATGGCCTGTTCCTCGGCGCCGCGGTCGGCGCCTTCTTCGCGCCGATGATGGCGACGGCCAGCGCCTGGTTCGAGCGCAACCGGGCGCTGGCCGTGTCCCTGGTCTCGGCCGGGCTCGGCATGGCGCCGGTCACCGTCGCCCCCTTCGCGCAATGGCTGCTGCAGTCGGGGCACGACTGGCGGAGCGCGCAATTCGTGCTCGGGCTGGTGGCCTGGGCGGTGCTGCTGCCGGCCGCGCTGCTGCTGCGCCGGCCGCCGGCCGCGGCCGTGGCGGCGGCCCTGGCCGCGGCGCCGGCGGGCGAGGCGATGAGCGCGCGGCAGGCGCTCGGGTCGCGGCAATTCCTGGTGCTGGCGGCGACCTTCTTCGCCTGCTGCCTGGCGCATTCCGGGCCGATCTTCCATGTCGTCAGCTACGCCATGGTCTGCGGCCTGCCGGCCATGGCGGCGGTCAGCGTCTACAGCCTGCAGGGGCTGGCGGGGCTGGGCGGGCGGCTGCTGCTGGGCCTGCTGGCCGACCGGCACGGCGCCAAGCCGGTGCTGATCGGCGGCCTGCTGCTGCAGGCGCTGGCGATCGGCGCCTTCCTGCCGACCAGCGCGCTCGGCGAGTTCTATGCCGTCGCCGCGGTCTTCGGCCTGGCCTATGGCGGGGTGATGCCGCTCTATGCGGTGCTGACGCGGGAGTATTTCGGGCCGCGCATCATGGGCACGGTGTTCGGCGCCGCGACCATGGTCTCCTGCCTCGGCATGGCGGCGGGGCCGGCGGTGGGCGGCTGGATCTTCGACCGTTTCGGCAGCTATGCGGGGATGCATCTCAGCTCGCTGGCGATCGGGCTGGGGGCGGTGGCGATCGCCTTCTGCTTCCCGCCGCTGCCGCGGCTGCGGCCGGCCGGTGGCGCGGTGGGTCAGCCCGCCTGAGGCAAGGCCGGGGAGGGGAAACCGTTCCCTCCCCTCACCGCGCGGCGGGTGCCGACCCACGGAAACAGAGGCGGGTCCAGGGAGGATACCGCCTCCCCGGCCTTTCCCGGCGACCGGCGCATGGCACCGCGGGGCATGGGCCTGACCTCCGCGACCCCGCGCGACCTGCTATGCCCTCCGCATGACCACTCCGCCCCGTTTCGACATCTTCCTGACCACCGCCCCCGGCCTCGAGGCCACGCTCCTCGCCGAGGTGCGCGGCAAGGGCTTCCGCCAGCCGAAGGCCGTCCCCGGCGGCGTCGTCATCGAGGGCGGCTGGCCGGAGGTCTGGCGGGCCAATCTCTGGATCCGCGGCGCCGGCCGGGTGCTGGCGCGGCTCGACCATTTCCACGTCACCCACCTGGCGCAGCTCGACCTCCGCGCCCGGCATGTCCCCTGGGCCGATGTGCTGCGGCCCGACATCCCCTTCCGGGTGGAGGCGACCTGCGCCGCCTCCAAGCTCTATCACAGCGGGGCGGTGGAGCAGCGGATCGCCACCGCGATCCGGGAGACGCTGGGCGCGCCGGAGGCACCGGCGGGCGGCATCCCGGACGCCGTCACCGTGATGGCGCGGATCGAGCATGACCGCTGCACCATCAGCCTGGATACCTCGGGCGCGCCGCTGCACAAGCGCGGCTACAAGGAAGCGGTCAACCCGGCGCCGCTGCGGGAGACCATGGCATCGCTGTTCCTGCAACAATGCGGCTATGACGGGCGGGAGCCGCTGGTCGACCCGATGTGCGGCGCCGGGACCTTCGTGATCGAGGCGGCGGAGATCGCGGCCCGGCTCAACCCCGGCCGGCTGCGGCATTTCGCCTTCGAGCAATTCGCCAATTTCGATGCCGAGGCCTGGGCACGGATGCGGGGGGTGGAGAGCCGCCGCCCGCCTGCGGCCCTGTGTCACGGCAGCGACCGGGATGCCGGGGCGGTGGCGATGAGCCGCGACAATGCCGTCCGCGCCGGCGTGGCCGAGCACACCGCCTTCCGGCAATGCACGATCAGCGACGCGGTCCCGCCGGAGGGCCCGCCCGGCCTGGTGATGGTCAACCCGCCCTATGGGACTCGGATGGGCGACAAGGGCGACCTGGTCCCGCTGTACCGCGCCTTGGGCCAGGTGCTGCGGCAGCGGTTTTCAGGTTGGCGGGTCGGGCTGGTGACCAGCGAGGGAAGCCTGGCGCAGGCGACCGGGCTGCCCTTCGTCGCGCCCGGCGCGCCGGTGCCGCATGGCGGGCTGCGGGTGACGCTGTACCGGACCGCGGCGCTGGGCTGAGGCAGGCCGGGGAGGGAAAGGTATTCCCTTCCCGAACCCTACCCTTCCTTTTCGTGGGCTTGGCATTCGCCGCGCGGCGAGTCCCAACCCACAGAAACAGATGAGGGGTCCGGGGAGAATACCTTCTCCCCGGCCATGCTTGCCTTAGCCGACGATCTCGGTGCCGGCGAAGAAGAAGGCGATCTCGGCCGCGGCGGCCTCGGGGCTGTCCGAGCCATGCACGCTGTTCGCCTCGATGCTCTCGGCGAATTCCTTGCGGATGGTGCCCGGGGCGGCATTGGCCGGGTTGGTGGCGCCCATGATGTCGCGGTTCTTCAGCACCGCGCCCTCGCCTTCCAGCACCTGCACGACCACCGGGCCGGAGGTCATGAAGGAGACCAGGTCCTTGTAGAAGGGGCGGGCGGCGTGGGCGGCGTAGAAGGCGCCGGCCTGGGCGTCCGACAGCTGCAGCCGCTTCTGGGCGACGATGCGCAGGCCCTGGGCCTCGAACACGGCGTTGATCTTGCCGGTCAGGTTGCGGCGGGTCGCGTCGGGCTTGAGGATGGAGAGGGTGCGCTCGATGGCCATGGCGGCGGTCCTTTAACGAATGAAAGAGTCGCGGGCCGGATAGGCGGGGTTCCGGGCGGATGCAAGCCCAACCCGGCGGGCCGTGCCGCGTTGGGCCGGGATGAGCGATGACACACCCCCGGAAGACCTGCCCCCGAAGCAGGGCTACATCCCGCGCCCGCCGAGCCAGGCGGATGTGGACCTCGTCAGCGGCCAGCAGGGCATGATCGCGGACGAATGGGCCGCCGAGCCGGCCCCGGACGGGGACACGCCGAAGGACAAGCCCGCGCCGGGGTGAGCCCTCCCCTGCTCATGCCGCAGTAGCGAAGATGGCCGCCAGGCGGTAGGAGAGGCGGCAATGACCGTCCTCACCATCCGCGATCTCACGCTCCGCATCGCCGGGCGCGCCCTGCTGGACTCCGCCGACCTGGTGGTCGACCCCGGCCGCAAGGTCGGCCTGGTCGGGCGCAACGGCGCCGGCAAGTCCACCCTGCTGAAGGCCATCACCGGCGAGCTGCAGCCGGATGGCGGCGAGATCCGCCTGGCCGCCCGCGCCCGGATGGGCCATGTCGCCCAGGAGGTCCCCGGCGGGCCGGAATCCCTGCTGGAGACGGTCCTCGCGGCGGATACCGAACGCGCGGCCCTGCTGGCCGAGGCGGAGAACCACCCCGACGGCCACCGCATGGCCGAGATCCACGAGCGGCTGATCGCCATCAGCGCAGACAGCGCGCCGTCGCGGGCGGCCACCGTCCTCGCCGGCCTCGGCTTCGACGCCGCCGCCCAGGCGCGGCCGAGCACGGAATTCTCCGGCGGCTGGCGGATGCGGGTGGCCCTCGCCCGGGTGCTGTTCCTGGAACCCGACCTGCTGCTGCTGGACGAGCCGACCAACCACCTCGACCTCGAGGCCACGATGTGGCTGGAGGGCTGGCTGCAGCGCTTCTCGGGCGCCGCCATCGTGGTCAGCCACGACCGCGGCCTGCTGGAACGCTGCGTCGATGCCATCGTCCACCTCGACCGCTCGAAGCTGACGCTCTACCCCGGCGCCTTCGACAATTTCGTCCGCGTGCGGACAGAACGCCAGGCGCAGCAGGCGGCGCAGAACGAGAAGCTCTCGGCCGAGCGCGCCCACATCCAGTCCTTCGTCGACCGCTTCCGCGCCAAGGCCAGCAAGGCGCGCCAGGCGCAGTCGCGGATCAAGGCGCTGGAGCGCATGCCGGCGATCGAGAGCGTGGTCGAGGACCATGCGACGCGCTTCGCCTTCCCCGAGCCGGCGGAACTGGCGCCGCCGGTGCTGTCGATCTCGGGCGGCAGCATCGGCTACGACCAGCGGGTGGTGCTCAAGGGGCTCGACCTGCGGCTGGACCAGGACGACCGCATCGCCCTGCTCGGCGCCAACGGCAACGGCAAGTCGACGCTGGCAAAGCTGTTCGCCGGGCGGCTGGGGCTGATGGGCGGCACGCAGTTCCGCTCGCCCAAGCTGAAGGTCGGCTACTTCGCCCAGCACCAGACCGACGAGCTGGACATGGACGGCACGCCGCTGTCGCACATGCAGGCGGTGATGCCGGCGGCGACCGTCACGCAGTGCCGCTCCCAGCTCGCCCGCTTCGGGCTCGACGTGGAACGGGCGACGACGCGGATCTCGGCCTGTTCGGGCGGCGAGAAGGCGCGGCTGCTGCTGGCGCTCTGCACCCGCGAGGCGCCGCAGCTGCTGATATTGGACGAGCCGACCAACCACCTGGATATCGATGCGCGCGACGCGCTGGTGAAGGCGCTGGCGGACTACAACGGCGCGGTCATCCTGATCAGCCACGACCCGCATCTGGTCGAACTGGTCGCCGACCGGCTCTGGCTGGTCGGCGGCGGCAAGGTCACCAATTTCGACGGCGACCTCGACGACTACCGGGCGCTGCTGGGCGGCGGCAACCGCAAGTCGGCCAACCGCGCCGAGCCCGGCGCCGCGCCGCGCCAGGCCGACCGCCGCGGCAAGGCGGAGAGCCGCCAGGCCCTCGCCCCGCTGCGCGAACGCGCCAAGCAGATCGAGGCGCAGATGGCCAAGCTGCAGGACGAGGCGAAGACGATCGACAAGGCGCTGGCCGACCCGCGGCTCTATGCCGGCAACAAGACCGAGCTGATCAACCGCGCGACGACCCGCCGCGCGGTGATCGGCCGGATCCTGCCGACGCTGGAGACCGAGTGGCTGGAGCTGCAGGAGAAGCTGGAGGCGGCCTGACGCGCCCCGCCTTCGGGCGGGCGCGGCGTGCCGGCCTGTTGCCCGCGGCGCAGCGTCGCGCCGCCGGGCGATGCCGCCCTATGGCGATCCGCCCTGGCGCCGCTCCACCGCCGCCAGCCAGCAGCCCGGCCGGGCGGTGTGGATATTGACGAACCGCGTGCGTGGATCATCGAGCGCGCGGGCCAGCAGCGGCGCCACGTCGCGGCCCTCGCCGACCGCGCCCAGGTCATAGAGGCACAGCTCCGCCGCGTCGTAGCTGCGCACGGACACCAGGCCGTTCGCCAGCACCGTGGGCGCGATCACGTCGCTCGCCGCGAAGCGGGCGCAGTCGCGCGCGTGCACGAAGATCGGCGACGGTGTCCAGTAGACGCCCCGTGGATGCGGCAGGTCATGGCTGCCGAGCAGCATCGCCTCCCCCGCCTCGCCCAATTGCAGGCAATGCCGGCAGGGGAAGCCCGGCCCGTCCACCACGCGGCGGTGCAGCGCCTGGCCGCGGTCGTCCTGGCCGGTGGCGCGCCAGCGCATGGCGGTTTCTGTCGGGATGGCGACACAGCGGAAGGGCGGCATGCGGCGGGCTCCTGTGGCGGGCGGAGCCTCGCATCGCCCCTCCCCGCGCCGCCATCCGGCCGTTGCGCCCGCACGCGCCCAACGCACGGCACCCATGCGGGCATCAGCCCGGCAAATCACGTCTATCCACGATCCGTATTGGGATGATGCCGGGGATGGGGCCATCTGGTGCTGGGACAGGACGGCACCTCGCCGCCCCAACACACAGGACGCCTTGCATCATGTTCCGCTCCATCCTCCTCGCTTCCACCTTCGCCGTCGCGCTGGCCGGCGCCGCCCATGCCCAGGGCGGCCCCCGCATGGTCGGCGGCGGTCCGGACGCGCAGGTGGTCTACGACGCCCCGAGCGACAATGTCGTCGGCGGCGGCCTTGCCCGCATCATCGGCGGCGCCAACGACCAGCGCCTCGCCTATGGCGGCACCCCGGCCACCCTGCCGCCGACCGGCCTGATCGCCGAGATCACCGGCGAGGCGGGCAACCGCGAGATCGCCTACCGCACGCCGAGTGAGGCACGCGGCTCCGGCATGCTGGCCGGCCGGCCGGCGCGCGTCGGCGGCTGAGGGAAGGCTGGGGAGGGGAAGGTATCCCCTCCCCAGGCCCAATCCCTCCTGTTTCCGAGTCCGGCACCTGCCGCGCGGCAGGCCGAAACCCACAGATATAAAGGCAGGTCCGGGGAGGATGCTTCCTCCCCGGCCTTACCCTTCCACCACCCCCCCCATCTCCGGATCCCACAGCCAGGGCGGGTCCGGCAGCACGGCGACCCCGGCATGCGCCCGCGGGAAGGGCCGATGCCGCGCCGCGCCTGCCAGCAGCGCCTCGCCGCGCGCCGAAAGCCGTAGCGGGTCGCCCGCATGCAGCGGCCGGTGCGGGCCGCTCCGCAGCCGCCGCACCAGGTCCCGCACGATCAGGTCGGTGACATGGAAGATCGGGTCGGTGGCGCGCAGCACCGCAAGCGCCTCGGGCTCCGTCACGGCCCCCGCCGCCACCGCCCGCAGCAGGCGGCGTTCCGTCTCGCCCAGCCCATCCGTGGTCCAGGGCAGGTCGCGCAGATGCCGCCGCATCGCCGCCCCCAGGAAGGGCAGCGCCAGGGCGCGCCGCGCCAGCGCATCCAGCGGGCGCGGGTCGGCGGCGGCGAAGCCTGCCCAGGCCTCGGCCGCCTGCTGGACCTGTAGCGCGCTCAACGGCGCCGGCAGCAGCGCGGCCAATTCCGCATCGGCCAGGTCGGGGAAGCTGCGCACCCCGTCCGCCGGCATCAGCCACAGCCGGTCGCGCAGCAGCCGCTTCTCCGCCAGCAGCGACAGCACGCGGATCAGCGCCGCCTGGTCCCACAGGTCGTGCTCGAACCAGAGATGCACGGCCTCGTAGCGGTGCAGCGCCTGCAGGGCGGCATATTCGCGGCCCAGCCGCTGCCGCGCATCGGCCACGTCGATCCCTGCATGCTGCGCGACGAAGCGCGCCCGCAGCCCGAGCCAGGCAAGCAGGTCGCCATCGTCCCGCGCCGGGCCCTGGCAGACCGGATCGGCGAAGCAGAGATAGCCGCCCGCCAGGCCGGCCCGCGGCAGCGCCGCCCGCAGGTCGTCGCCGCAGCGGAGATGCAGGATGCTCACACCGGCTGCAGCCCGAGTTCCTGGACGATCCGCCGCGCCTCGGCCATCAGCGCCGCCGCCTCGGTGGCGAATTCCTCCGGGCCGAGATAGCGCACCGGCATGTCGAACCGCGCCAGCACCGCCAGGTGGGCGGGGTCGTGCACCGCCAGGCGGAAGGCGTCGTGGATCGTCCGCACCACCGCCGGGTCCATGCCGCGCGGCCCGGCGATGCCGTAGGTGCTCTCGCCCAGCACGTCCCAGCCCAGCTCGCGGAAGGTCGGCACCGTGGGGAAGCGCGCCACGCGGCCCGACATCCAGACCGCCAGCGGCCGCACCCGGCCTTCGAGCGCCATGTCGGCCCAGGCACTGGTCTCGGCGGAGAAGTGGATGTCGCCCGACAGCAGCGCCTGCAGGTTGGGCGCGGCGCCGCGGAAGGCGACCGGCACCCAGTCGATGCCGGCCAGCTTGGCCAGCCGCTGCATCTGCACCTCCGTGGTGTTGGCGCCGGGCGTGCCGTAGCTGATCTTCCCCGGATTGGCGCGGGCGTATGCGATCAGCTCCGGCAGGGTCTGCCAGGGCGCATCGGGCCGCACCACCACGCCGCCCATGTAGCCGACCAGGCGGATGATCCAGGTGAAGTCGCGCAGCGGGTCCCATTGCGGCTTCGCCTGCATCGCCGGCATGCGGAAGACGCTGTTGGGCATCTGCGACAGCGTGTATCCGTCCGGCTTGGCATCCTTCAGCGCGACGGCGCCGAGCGAGCCGCTGGCGCCGGGGCGGTTCTCCACCACGATCGGCTGGCCCAGGTGCCGCGACGCGATCTCGCAGGCCGAGCGCATCTGGATGTCGGTCGCCCCGCCCGGGGTCCAGGGCACGAAGACGCGCAGGGGCCGGTCCGGGAAGCGCGACTGGCCAAGGGCGGGCGCGGCCAGCGGCGCCAGGGTGGCGCCCAGCAGCGTGCGGCGGGCAAGGCTGGGGGGCATGGACGATCCTCCTGCGGCGTGCCGGCTTGGGCCGGTCTGCCGCGGAGCATGCGCCAGCCGGCCCGGCCGGCGCCAGGGGCTCAGTTCAGCTTGAGCCCCAGCCGCTGGATCATCACCCGGTCCTCCTCGATCTGCTGGCGGACGAAGGCGGTGTATTCCTCGGGCCCCTTGTACATCAGCGGCATGTCGAAGCGGTCCAGCACCGCCAGATGGGCCGGGTCGTTCAGCGCCTCGCGGAAGGCCTCGTGGATCGCCTTCGCCGCGCCGGGGTCGAGGTTCTTCGGCCCGCCGATGCCGTAGGGCGAGGCGCTGACGATATCGATGCCGACTTCCCGCAGGGTCGGCGCGTCGGGGAAGCGCTTGGCCCGCTGCTCGCCCCAGGTGACCAGCAGCCGGCACCTGCCGTCCTCGACCAGCTGCGACCAGCCGCTGCTGTCGGCCAGCACGTCGATGGTGCCGCCGAGCAGGGCGTTCATGTTCTCGGCGAAGCCGCGGAACGGCACATGGGTCCAGTCGAGCGACCGCTCGGTGGCGATGCGCTCCATCGTCAGGTGCAGGGACGTGCCGATGCCCGGCGTGCCGTAATTGATCTTGCCGGGATTCTTCTTCGCGTAATCGAGGAATTCCGGGAAGGTCTTCCACGGCGCATCGGCGCGGACCACCACGCCGAACAGGTAGCCGCACAGGTGCACGACATAGGTGAAGTCGACCAGCGGGTCGAACAGCGGCCGGCTCGACATCAGCGGCGTGCGGAAGACGCTGACCGGCATCTGCCCCAGCGTATAGCCGTCCGGCTTGTCGGTCAGCATCGCCTGGGCGCCGAGGATGCCGCCGGCACCCGACTTGTTCTCGATGATCACCGGCTGGCCGAGGCGGCGGCCGGCGGCGTCGCAGAGCGCGCGCATCTGCACGTCGGTGGTGCCGCCGGCGCCCCAGGGGACGTACATGCGGATCGGCCGGCTGGGGAAGCCGGCCTGGGCGATGGCGGGCGCGGCGAGCATGCCGGCGCCGAGCGCCAGCGCGGCACGACGGCCGATTGCATATGACATGTGTTTTCTCTCCCGGTTCTGCGGCGCGGGTTAGCCGAGACGCCGGCCCGGGCCAACCGGGCACGGCGCCGGCGGCAGCGACGTCGCGCAGGCTTGTGACCTGGCCGGGCGACAGGCCTGCCGCCGCGGGCTTCCCGGACTGGGGAGGAACCCGGGCATGGCCATCATCCAGGGCACCGCCGCGGCGGATTCGCTGACCGGCACGGCGGGGACGGAGCTGATCCTCGCGCGCGGCGGGGACGACCGGGTCGTCGGCCGCGCGGGCGACGACGTCATCCTCGGCGGCGCCGGGGCCGACACCATCGACGGCGACAATGACGGCCCGGATTTCGGCCCGCTGCCGGCGACCGGGCCGGGCGGGCCGCAGCCGCTCGACCTGCACAACCTGATCCTCGCCGGCGGCGGGGACGACCCGGTGCGGGCCGGCTTCGGCGCCGACACGGTGCTCGGCGGCGGCGGTGACGACACGCTGATCGGCTATGGGCTGTTCGGCGGCAGCCCGAGCGCCACCGGCCTCTTCATCGACGCCGACGGGCCGGACCTGCTGCTCGGCGGCGCGGGCCGCGACGAGTTGCGCGGCGGCGGCGGGCGCGACGTGCTGCTGGGCGGCCATGGCGACGACACCGTGGTCGGCGGCACCGGCGCCGATACGCTGAGCGGCGGCCCGGGCCGGGACCATTTCCTGTTCGGCCGCGGGCTGGAGCCCTTCGCCTTCGACCTCGGCATCGATACCGGCAGCGGGCCGGGGACGCGCGACCTGGTGCTGGATTTCCGCCAGGGGCGGGATGTGCTCGACCTCAGCGGCTTGCGCAATTTCCTCGGCGGGCCGGACCTGCCGCCGCCGCGCTTCCTCGGCACCGATCCCTTCGTCGCCAGCAACGCCCTGCAGGTGCGCTACGACATCGAGGAGGGCGACACGGTGGTGCGGTTCCTCGCCCCGCTCGGCACCCCGGAGCCGGGCACGCCGCCGGCGGTGCCGGAAGGCCCGGGCGGCGAGATCGAACTGGCCGGCGTCCACCACCTGCGCGCCAGCGACTTCATCCTGCCCTGAGAGTCGGGTCTCGCCGCGCGGCGGGCACCAACCCACGAGAATAGCGGAGAGGTCCGGGGAGGATGCCTCCTCCCCGGCCTTCTCAGTCCATCTTCAGCCCCAGCTTGCGGATGACCGCGCTCTCCTCCGCATAGACCTTGCGGGCGAAGGCCGCGTATTCCTCGGTGCCCATGTAGCGCACCGGCATGTCGTAGCGCTCCAGCGTCGAGACGTGCTGCGGCTCGAACAGCGCCGCCTTGAAGGCGTCGTGCAGCACGCGGACCACGCCGGGGTCCATGCCCTTCGGCCCGGCCAGGCCATAGGGGCTGTCGGCGACGATATCGATGCCCATCTCGCGCAGCGTCGGCACCTCGGGGAAGCGCTTGGTGCGCTCCGCGGTCCAGACCACCAGCAGCCGCAGCTTGCCGTCCTGCACCAGGGGCGCCCAGCCGGTGCTGTCGGTGTTCGCCACGGTCGCGCCGGACAGCACCGCCTGGATGTTGTCGGCGCCGCCGCGGAAGGGCACGTGCAGCCAGTCGATCCCGAGCTGCGTGCCGATGCGTTCCATGGTGATGTGCAGCGTGCTGCCGACGCCGGGCGTGCCGTAGGTCACCTTGCCCGGGTTGGCCTTCGCGTAGGCCACGAATTCCTGCCAGGTCTGCCAGGGCTGGTCGGCCCGCACCACCACCCCGAAGGTGTAGCCGGTGAGGTGCAGGATGTAGCTGAAGTCGGCGATCGGGTCGAAGGTCGGCCGGCGCGACATGGCCGGCAGGCGGAAGACGCTGATCGGCATCTGGCCGATGAGGTAGCCATCCCCGCTGCGTTCCTGCGACATGGCGAGGGCGCCGAGCGTGCCGGTCGCGCCGGCCTTGTTCTCCACCAGCACCGGCTGGCCGAGCGTCTTCGTCGCCAGGTCCGACAGCATCCGCAACTGGGTGTCGGACGACCCGCCGGGCAGCCAGGGGACGATCATGCGGATGGGACGGTTGGGGAATCCGGCCTGGGCGAGCGCGGGGCTGGCGAGGGCCGCGGCGCCGAGCGCCAATGCGCCGCGCCGGCCGATGAGCGAATTCATGGATGCGATTCCTCCGGTCTTTCACCGGAGACTGCGCAACCCGGCGGGGTTGCGCAACCACCCCCGGGCCGCGTCGCGCCGGCGGTTCAGGTCCCGCGTGTTTCCACCCGCGGCGATCGCCAGGCTACAGCGCGCGGAAGAAGTACTCGCCCAGCGTCTTGAAGCCGACCCGGAACAGCAGGATCGTGCTGGCCGGGTAGAGCGTCTGCGAGGTCGGGTCCTCGGCGAAGCGCTTGATGAAGCGGCCCTCGAGGATGAAGCACTCGTCCTCGTAGCCGGCGAAGCCCTGGATCAGCACCAGGCGGCCAAGCCCGAGGTCGTACTTGGTGGACACGCCGGCACGCCAGAAATCGTTGATCCGGCCGGCGATGCCGGCCGAGACCTCCTCCCGCGTGCGGGACGGCACGAGGTAGGGCAGCGGCACCGAATAGAGGTAGCCGGCGGAGACGGTGACGCCCGCGACCGTGACGTTCGCCACCGTGTCGGCCAGCTTGCGCTGGAAGATCTGCTCGCCGTCGGTGCGGACGCGGCCGATGGTCTCCAGCCAGGGCACCGGCGCCACCCGCATCCGCGCGACATAGTCCGATGCGCGGCGGTCGAGTCCCGAGCCGGCATAGGGGTTGGCATCCTTGAAGTCGTCGTCGAAGCGGAAGGACCGCCCGACCAGGCCTTCGACCTGGCCGCCATTGGGGAAGTCCCAGGCGGTGCGCATCGCGGTGTCGACCCGGCTGCCGCCCTCCTGCCGGTCGCGCCCGGTGAAGCGGTTCAGGGCAAAGAGATTGGCATCGGTGAATTCGAAGTCGACGCTGTCCTCGTTCGGCACGCTGCTCTGCGGCCCCATGCGCGGGCCGGTGACGAACTGCACGCGCGGCTCGATGGTCTGGCTGCCGTATTCGCCGGCGTAGCGGATGAAGGGCATCCGCCAATCGACCGCGGCGCGGACATTGCCGACGCCGCGCGTGCCGTTGGCGTCCGGCAGGTTGGTCGGCGGCTCCTGCTGGCCGCGGGCGTTGTAGCCGATCGCCGTGGCATCCACCTTGAAGGTCCAGAGATCGCCGAGCGGGCCGACCTCCGGCCGTTCCCAGCGGGCCCGGGTGGCGATGCGCTGGGACTGGCTGCCGATGTCGCGGTAGATGCCGAGCAGGCCGGCATCGAGCGTCAGGTGGCCGCCCAGCACCTTCTCCCGCGGCGCCTTCTCGGCAAAGATGTTCGGCAGCACGTAGGGCACCTGCCGCGTGTCGTCCGAGCTGCGCAGCCCCTGGTAGGCGCGGGCGTCCATCCGGGCATAGCCCTCGGTGCCCCAGAAGCCTTCGGTGAAGACCTGGCTGGTCAGCACCCGGCGGTATTCGTAGCGGAAGGTGCGCAGGTAGATCTCGGAGGTGGCGCGGTTCAGGTCGAAGCCGGCGCGCCAGTTCTCGTCGACCGTGAAGCGGCCCTTCAGGAAGATGTGGCCGGCCAGTTCCTCCTTGCCGCCGGTATCCTTGCCGTTCAGCCCGCCGATCGAGGCGCTGCCGAGGATCTCCCCCGAATTGAACAGCTTGCGGTATTCGAGCCCGAGGTTGGGATACTGCCGGGTGGAGACGATCGGGGTGATCGTCAGGTCCGAGGTCTGGTCGATCGCCCAGAAATACGGCGTCTCGAAGAAGGCACCGAGGAAGCGGGTATAGCCGAAGGTCGGGAACAGGAAGCCCGAGGCCCGCGGGGTCGAGGGATCCGGGTGCGACAGATAGGGCGTGTACAGCACCGGCACGCCGAACATCCGCACCTTGGCGTCGCGGTAGGAGATCCGCAGCGCGTCCTTGTCCTGCGTCGCCCGCCGCGCCTCCACCTGCCAGAGCGGCGCCGCGGTCGGGTCGTCCTTGCAGAGGTCGCAGGAGGAATAGACCACGCGCGACAGCTCGTTCACCGTGCCGCCGGTGCGCTGGGCGCCGTTCGCCGCCATCTTGCCGTTGGCCGCCAGCAGCGCGCGGACGCCTTCCAGCACGCCGTCGCGGAAACGGTCCTTCAGCTCGGCGCGGTCGGCGAAGAGCACGCTGCCGTCGGCCTCCAGCAGCTGCACGTTGCCGGTGGCGGTGACGATGCCGGTGTTGCGGTCGTAGGTGAACAGGTCGGCGCGCAGCAGCCGCTCGCCCTGCCAGGCCTCGACCTTGCCGCGGGCGGTGACCAGGCCGCGCTCGCGGTCGTACTCGACCTCGTCGGCGGTGAAGGTGACCGGGGCGTTGGGGTCCTGCTGCGGGCCGCCGCCGCCGCCCATCCCGGCGAAGGGCGTCACGCGCGGGCCGCCGCCGGCGGGCGCGGTGCCGCTGGTCATCGGCGTCGGGTCGCGCGGGGTGATGCTCGGCTGGTCGTACTGCGCCGCAGCCAGGCCGGGCAGGCCAACGACCAGCCCGGCCAGCAGGACGACACGGGCGCAGCGCATGGCGGTGCGAGCGAGGCTCATCCGTTCTCCAGGGTCATCATCCGTCCTCCAGATGGAGGAGCAAGGCGAGGGCAAGCATGAGGCCGGCGATGGTCGGCGCCCAGGCGGCGAGCTCGACCGGCAGGGTGCCCGCCTCGCCGAACTCGCTGGTGATCTTGTCGAGCACGAAGAGCAGGAAGCCGGCGGCGACGCCGGCGCCGATCATCTGCGCCACCCCGCCGCGGCGGGAGGTGCGCATGGAAAAACCGGCCGAGAGCAGCGCCATGGCGGCGGCCAGCACCGGCAGGGCCAGCAGGCTCTGGAAATGCAGCTGGTGCCGCACCGCGGAGAACCCGGCCGCCTCCAGCACCGCGATGAAGCCGGGCAGCGCCCAGAAGGACAGCGTGTCCGGGGAGGCGAAGCTGTTCTCGATCCGGTCGGGCGTCAGGTCGGTGGGGAAGTAGATCAACGCGCGCGGCCCGGCGCTGCGGTCGGCGTTGAAGGTCACGCTGTCCTCCAGCGCCCAGCGGCCGGGCTGCAGCCGGGCGCGCGGCGCCTCGATCCGCGCCAGCGGGCGGTCGTTGGCGGCGAGCCGCCAGAGGCTGACATCGGTCAGGACGAAGTCGCCGGGCTTCTCGCCGGGGCGGCTGGCCGCCGGCCGGCCGGACAGGATGGCGACGCCCTGCGGGTCCAGCTCGCGGTCCGCCTGGCGCAGCCAGAGCCTGCCGCCGGCGATGGCGGTGAGCCCGGCGCTGGCGCGCAGATAGGCGTAATCCAGCCGTTCGGCCCGCGCCAGCATGACCGAGGAAAGCGGCGAGACCGCCACCGTGCCGATGACGCCGAACAGCATGGACACCAGCAACGGCCCGGAGAGGAACCCCCAGGCGGAGATCCCGGCAGCCCGCGCCACCACGAGCTCGGAGGAGCGGGTCAGCCGCCAGAAGGCCAGGATGCCGCCCAGCAGGATGGCGAAGGGCAGGATCTGCAGCGCGACGAAGGGCAGCCGGAGGCCGGCGATGGTGGCGACCAGGGCGAAGCCGGCATCGGGGCGCGTCGCGGCGCGGCGCAGCAGCTCGATGAAGTCGAACAGCGCCACCAGCAGGGTCAGCCCGGCCAGCATGGCGAAGGTCGCCGCCAGGAAGCGGCGGGCGACATAGAGCGTGAGCGTGGTGGCCAGCGTCATGCCGCGGTCGCCGGGCCGGGCTGCGGCGGGCGCGGCCGGCGCCAGTGCGGCAGGCCGGGCAGGCCGCCGATCGCCCAGGCGGCGACCAGGCCGGGGACCAGCGCATTCACCCAGATCAGCGGGATCATGGCATTCTGCCGCGCCGCCAGGTTGCTGGTCATCAGCCCGATCGCCAGCAGCGCGACCACCACGACGATGCCGGTGAACAGCCGCAGGCCGCCGCCATGCCGGCGGAACTGCCCGGTCAGGGCGGTGGCCAGCGCCACCAAGCCGAAGCCGAGGGCATTCAGCGGCGAGGCGAGCCGCTGGTGCGCCTCCGCCTTGAAGCGGCGCAGGTCGCGGTCGGGGACATGGTCGGCCGGGTCGGGGTTCAGCAGCTCGTCGATGGTCCGCTCCTGGGCGTTGCGGTAGCGGTCGCCGCCATCGCCGGGGGCGCGGCCGGATCGCGCCAGGTCGATGCTGTTCTCGGTGAAGGACAGCACCGAAAGCCGGGTGCTGGCCGGGGTGCCGGGCGGGCTGCCGGGCGGCGGGGGCAGGCGCTCGACCTGCTGCCGCTCGCCGTTCTCCAGCGTGACGCGCGGGCCGTTCGGGCCGGGGGTGATGCGGCCGGCCTCGGCCAGGATGGTGACCGGGGCGCCGCGCTCGCGCGCGTCGTGCACCAGGATGCCGCGCAGCGTGCCGTCCCGGTCGCGGTAGCGGGCATAGACGGTGAGGTCGTCGCCGACCGAGGAGAACACCCCTTCCTGCACCAGGATGGCGGCGAGCTGGTTGCGGATCTCGTACTGCCAGGCGCGGAAGGCGGCCTGGGTGGCCGGCACCAGCCAGAGGTTCAGCGCGTAGCAGGTGACCACCGCGAGTCCCGCCAGGCCGAGCGCCGGCCGGGCCAGCGCCCATTGCGAGATCCCGGCGGCCCGCATCACCACCAGCTCGCGGTCGGCCGAAAGCCGGACATAGACGAACAGGATGACCACGAAGGTGGTGATCGGCAGGATCACGGCGAAGAAGCTCGGCAGCAGCAGGCCGGTGAGCTCGATGAAGACCAGGAACGACAGCCCGCGGTCGAGCACCAGCTCGATGAAGCGGAGCGACTGGGTCAGCCATACCAGCGCCGCGAGCCCGATGGTCACGGCGAGGAGGGCGGCGGCCAGCTGGCGGAAGATGTAACTGTCGAGCCGGGTCATGGGGTCGGCGGCACCCTAGCGGCGGCGGGGGGCCGGGGAAAGCGGCAGCAGGGGGCGATGTTGCGGCGATGCCGCAGGTGTGGCCCGGATGTTCCGCCGGCGCTCAGCCCGGGGCCGGCGCAGGCGACGCCTGGATGACCGGCGCCGCGGCGGCCAGGATCGCCGCGCGGTCGCCGCCCGGCGGCGGATAGATCCGCGTCCCGTTGATGCTCCGCTTCACCGCCTTGGCCGCCGCCCCGTCGAGCACCAGGGCGGCGCGGTCCCAGCCCCTGGTATAGGCTGCCCCCCAGGGGCCGAGGTCGAGGATGGTGACATAATCGGGCGCGGCGAAGCGGACCCGCTCGGCCGGCCGCCCAAGCAGGTCGCAGGCGGCGTTGTGGCCGGCGATCCGGCCCATCGGCCTTGCATGCTGGCAGGACATGACGGTGGCATGGCCCGGCGCCGCCTCGGCCGCGGCGATGTCGCCGGCGGCGTAGATGGCGTCCGCGCCGGCGACCGCCAGCCAGGGATCCACCGGCAGCCGGCCGAGCGCATCGCGCGGCAGGCCGAGCGTGGCCGCCAGCGGGCTGGCCTGCATGCCGGTGGCGCAGACCACGGTCGCCGCCGGGATGCGCCCGCCGTCCTCCAGCACCACCGCGTCCGGCTCGACCGCGCGCAAGGCGGCCCCGGTCCGCACCTCGACGCCCAGCGCGGCCAGGGCCGTGCGGATCGCCGGGGCCGCGGCGCCCATGCCGGCGCCGATCGCGGGACCGCGTTCGAGCAGGACGACGCGCGGCGTCCCGGCCTGCCCGGCGGCGCGCAGGGCGGCGGCCAGGCGGCCGGGCAGTTCGCAGGCAAGCTCGATCCCGACCAGCCCGGCGCCGACCACCACCGCGGTCCAGCGGCCGGGCGCCTCGGGGCGGGCGGCAAGGCCGGCGAGGTGGCGCGCCAGCGCCTCGGCGCCGCCCAGGGTATCGACGTCGAGGGCCGCCGCCAGGCCCGGCACCGGCGGGCGCCGCAGGGTGCTGCCGGCGGCCAGGACCAGGCGGTCGTAACCCAGCGTCGCCGCCCCGGCGTCGAGCGTGACCCGGCGCGCCGCCCGGTCAATGGCGGTGACGGAGGCCTGCACCCGCCGGACGCCGATCGGCGCCAGCACGCCGTCGAGCGGCACCGCGACCGGCGCGAGGTCGGCCTCATAGCAGCGGACCCGGATGACATGGCGCGGGTCGGGGTTGACGAGCAGAACCTGGTTGGCGCTGGCCCCGGCCAGGTCGAGCGCCCGGGCGGCGCCGGCGGCGGCCCAGAGGCCGGCGAAGCCGCCCCCCACCACGACGATGCGTCCCGCCATGACCGCTGCCTCCCGTCCGTTGCGGGCCCCGGCGGCATCCTTCCCGGCCGGCGGGCCGCAGGCCAGCGCGCCGGCCACGCCCCACACAGGCGTGACCGGCGCGCCCGGCTCAGCCCGGCAGCACCTTGCCCGGGTTCATCAGCCCCTGCGGGTCCACCGCCCGCTTGATGCGCTGCATCAGGTCGAGCTCCGCCCCGCCGCGCCAGTCCGCCATCATGTCGGTCTTCAGCCGCCCGATCCCGTGCTCGGCGGAGAAGCTGCCGCCGAGGTCGCGGACGACGTCGTTCACCGTGTCCATGATGTCGTGGCTGCGGGCGAGGAACGCGGCCGCGTCCATGCCGATGGGCTGTTCCAGGTTCATGTGGATGTTGCCGTCGCCGAGGTGGCCGAAGGGCACCGGGCGGATGCCGGGGATCAGCCGGGCGCAGGCCTCCGAGGACCGGCGGATCAGCTCCGGGGTCCTGGACACGGGGACCGAGACGTCGTTCTTCACGCTGGCCCCCTCGCGCTTCTGCGCCTCGGGGTGCTCCTCGCGGATGCGCCAGAGTGCGGCGCGCTGCGCCTCGCTCTCGCCGATCGCGGCGTCGAGCACCTCGCCCGCCTCCATCGCCTCCTCCAGCACCGCCTCCAGCAGGGCGCGGAGGCCGGCATCGGGCCGGGAGGAGGCGAGGTCGACCAGGACGTAGTGCGCATGGCCGGGCAGCGGCACGCTGCCGCCCTCGATATGCTTCGCGTAGAAGCCGACGCCCGCGCCCGACATGTACTCGAAGGCGCGCACCGCGCCTTCGTCGCGGTCGCGGAAGCGGCGGAACAGCGAAAGTGCCGCATCCTCGTCGCGCACGCCGCAGAAGGCGACCTCGGATTCGCGCGGGCGGGGGAAGAGCCGCAGGACCGCGGCGGTGATGAAGCCCAAGGTCCCCTCGGCACCGACGAAAAGGTGCCGCAGCGCGTAGCCGGTATTGTCCTTCCTGAGCCGCCGCAGGCCGTTCCAGACCTGGCCGTCCGGCAGCACTACCTCGAGCCCCAGCATCAGGTCGCGGGCATTGCCGTAGCGCACCGTGGTGTTGCCGCCGGCATTGGTGGACAGCACGCCGCCGATGGTCGCGGTCCCCTCGGCCCCGAGCGAGAGCGGGAAGAGGCAGCCGACGCCGGCTGCGGCATCCTGCGCCGCCTTCAGCACCAGGCCGGCCTCGGCGGTCATGGTCATGTCGAGCGCATCGATGTCGCGGACCCGGTTGAGCCGGGCGAGCGAGACGACGACCTGCCGGCCGCCCTCGTCCGGCGTGGCGCCGCCGACCATCGAGGTATTGCCGCCCTGGGGGACCAGCGGCGCCCCGGCCGCGGCGCAGAGCCTGACCGCCGCGGCCAGGTCCTCGACCGAGCCGGGCCGGACCACGCAGGGCGTCCGGCCGCGATAGAGCGCGCGCCAGTCGGCCAGGTGCGGCTCGAGGTCGGCGGGATCGGTGAGCAGGCCGCGCGGCCCGAGCAGGGCGCCGAGGCGGTCGAGCAGGGCGGAGGGAAGTAGCTGGTCGTCGGGCATGGCCGGACAGTCCTGCGGATGCCGGCGCCGGTCAATTGCCATCGCGGCCGGCGTGACAGGCAAGGCGTGATCCGGCATAGCCCCGGCATGGTCCGCCGCGCGCCAGCCCTCCGGTTGCTGCTCACCCTGCTGCTGTCGCTGCAGTGGGGGACCGCCTTCGCGCATTGCCTGGCGCCGCTGGCCGCGACCGCGGCTGGCCATGCGGTCGAGATCTGCTCGGCCGACGGCATCCGCACCCTGGTGATCGGCGAGGACGGCCAGCCCCAGGCGCCCGAGCAGCACGCGCATGACAGCTGCCCGCTCTGCCCCGGCAGCGCCGCGCCGGGGCCGGCGGCGCCGGCGGCCGGCGCAGCTGCCCTGCGCTACTTCGCCGCCGGCCTCGCGCCACGTGCCGCCGGCCTGCCGCCCTCGCCCGCCCGGGCGCCGCCGCAACAGCCGCGCGCGCCCCCCGTCGCCTGACGCCACGCCTGCCACGCCGCGCCGCGGCGTGGCTTTCCGTCGTCAGGAGATCGCCATGCCAGTTCACCTCCGCGCCCCGGGCGCGGCGTTCCTCATTGCCCTGTTGCCGGCCACTGCCCTCGCCCAGGCGCCGGTCGCCACCCTGCCGGATCTGACCGTGATCGGCCGGGCGCCCGGCTCGCTCACCGTCCCCTCGGTCGAGCAGCAGCGGAAGCAGGTGGAGCTCACCCCCGCCGCCGCCCGCTTCGTCGAGGCGGAGGAATTCCGCAACCGCCGTGCCTTCACCCTGCGCGACGTGCTGGCCGAGACGCCCGGCGTCTTCGTCCAGGACCGCTACGGGCAGGAGTTGCGGCTTTCGGTCCGCGGCTCCGGCATCGCCCGCGGCTTCCATCTGCGCGGCGTCGAGCTGCTGCAGGACGGCATCCCGGTGAACCTGGCCGACGGCAGCGGCGATTTCTACCAGATCGACCCGCTGGCGCTGCGCAGCGTGTCGGTCTTCCCCGGCGCCAATGCGCTGGCCTACGGCGCCTCGACGCTGGGCGGCGCGATCAATTTCGTCACCCCCACCGCGCAGACCGCGGAAGCGGCGAACATCCTGCGCGCCGAGGCCGGCGTCTGGGGCAGCTGGCGGCTCTCCGGCCAGGTGTCGCGGATGTTCGGCGACGCCGATGCGCTGGCCAATTTCTCCCACTTTTCGACCGATGGCTGGCGCCGGCACAGCCGCGGCAGCTACGACCAATTCAACGGCAATGCCGGCTACCGCATCTCGGACAATGTCGAGACGCGCTTCTATGTCGGCATCTACGACACAAGGCAGCTGTTGCCCGGGGCGCTGACGCTGTCGCAGGCGCTGAACACCCCGCGCATGGCCAGCGCGGCGGCGCTGGCCGGCAACCAGGCGCGCAACGTGCAGTCGCAGCGCTTCGCCAACCGCACCACGGTGCGGCTGGAGGCGGGGCAGATCGACGTGGACAGCTGGGTCATCCACAAGTCGCTGTACCACCCGATCTTCCAGGTGATCGACCAGGACGGGCTGACCTGGGGCGTCGCGCCGCGCTGGACCAGCGGCTTCCTGGTCGGCGGGCTGCGCAACGACCTCGTCGTCGGCGGGCGCTACTTCGCCGGCAGCAACGACGCGCTGCAATACGTCAACAACCGCGGCTCGCGCGGCGCGCAGACCGCCAGCGGCGTGCAGCGGGCGACCAACTACGAGGCCTATCTGGAGAACCGGCTCTGGGTCCTGCCGGACGTCGCGCTGGTCGCCGGCGCCAAGGCGCTGCGCAACGAGCGCGACTACGAGAACAGGCTGACGAACCAGCAGTACAGCCGCATCTATGACGGCTTCAACCCGAAGCTCGGCCTGCTGTGGCAGCCGCGGCCGGAGGTCCAGGTCTTCGGCAATGTCAGCCGCAGCCAGGACGTGCCCGACTTCTCCGACCAGCTGCAGACGGTCAACAACCGCCCGGTCTGGGTGCCGATGCAGGCGCAGCGGGCCTGGACGATGGAAGTCGGCACCCGCGGCCGCACCGACCGTGGCGGCTGGGACCTGACGCTGTTCCGCAGCAACCTGCGCGGCCAGCTGCTGCAGTTCACCGTCGATCCGTCCATCCCGGCCAATACCTTCAATGCCGGCACCACGGTGAACCAGGGCGTCGAATTCGCCGGGCGCTACGACCTGTGGCAGGGGCTGCTGACGGCCGCCGACCGGCTGACCCTCGGCCAGGTCTGGACCTACAACGACTTCCGCTTCCGCGCCGACCGGCAATATGGCGACAACCGCATCGCCGGCCTGCCGCCGCATGTGCTGCGGACCACCCTCACCTACGCGCAGCCCGAGCGCTTCTTCCTCCGGCCGAACCTCGACTGGGTGCCGCAGGGCGCCTGGGCGGACTATGCCAACACGCTGCGGGCCAACAGCTACGTCAAGCTGGGGCTGGAAGCGGGGGTGACGGTCGGGCCCGGCGTCTCGGTCTTCCTCGACGCGCGCAACCTGACCAACAAGCGCTACGTCTCGGACCTCAGCACCATCACCAATGCCAGCCAGGTCTCGACCGCGGTCTTCTATCCCGGCGAGGGGCGGAGCATCTACCTGGGAACGCGGATCGCGTTCTGACGGCGCCGCGGCACCTTGTGGCATCCGGCGGCGGTCGCTAGGCAAAGGCCTGGGGCCGGTCGTTGCGCCGGACCCCTTGGGCAATGCCCCGCCTGGCCGCCCTGCGGTCCCATCGCATGGCGGCGGCCAGGGGGGGGGTGCATGCTGACACTGCTGGCCTATGGCATGGTGCTGGTCTTCATGGTGCTGATCATGACGGACCGGCTTTCGGCGCTGCTGGCGCTGATCCTGGTGCCGATCGTCTTCGCCCTGATCGGCGGCTTCGCCGGCACCATGGGGCCGATGATGATCGCCGGCATCCGCAACCTGGCGCCGACCGGCGTGCTGCTGCTGTTCGCCATCCTCTATTTCGGCATCATGATCGATGCCGGGCTGTTCGACCCGGTGGCGCGCACCGTGCTGCGGCTGGTCAAGGGCGACCCGGTGCGGATCATGATCGGCACCACGGTGCTGGCCTCGATCGTCTCGCTCGATGGCGACAGCTCGACCTCCTACATCATCACGACAACGGCGATGCTGCCGCTGTTCCGCCGGCTCGGGATGAACCCGTTGTACGCCGCCTGCGTCATCATGCTGGCGGCCGGCAACATGAACCTGACGCCCTGGGGCGGGCCCACCGCGCGCGCCGCGAGCGCGCTGCATGTCGACGTCAACACGTTGTTCGTGCCGCTCATCCCGACCATGGTCGCCTGCTTCTGCTTCGCCATCTTCGTCGCCTGGGTGCTGGGCCGGCGGGAACGCGCGCGGATCGGCGTGGTCGCCCTGTCCGGGCTGGACGACATCGCCACCCCGCTCGGTGGCACGGTCGACACGGTAGCGCCGCCGCCGCCGGAGCGACGCCCACATCTGCTCTACGTGAACCTCGGGCTGACCATCGCGCTGATGACCTGCCTGCTGCTCGGCGTGCTGCCGCTGCCGATCCTCTTCATGATCGGCTTCGCCATCGCCACGGCGATCAACTACCCGAACCTGGCGGAGCAGAAGCAGCGGATCGCCGCGCATGCGCCCAACGTGCTGGCCGTCGTCTCGCTCATCTTCGCCGCCGGCGTCTTCACCGGAATCCTGTCCGGCACCGGCATGGTGGATGCCATGGCGAAGAGCGTCACCGCCATCATCCCGGAGGGCGGCGGCGCCTTGATCCCGCTGATCACCGCGCTGGTCAGCCTGCCCTTCACCTTCCTGATCTCGAACGATGCCTTCTACTTCGGCATCCTGCCGATCCTGGCCGAGGCCGGCGCGGCCTATGGCCACAGCGCCGAGGCGATCGGCCGCGCTTCCCTCGTCGGCCAGCAGGTCCACCTGCTGAGCCCGCTGGTGGCCTCGACCTACCTCCTGGTCGGGCTGTGCGAGATCGACTTCGGCGCGCACCAGCGCTTCACGCTGCCCTGGGCACTGGGCATGGCGGCGGTGATGCTGGGGGTGGGGGTGCTGATCGGGGTGATTCCGCTGTTCTGAACGGCAAGGCCAGGGAGAACGTATCCTCCCTGGGCCCACCTCTATTTTTGTGGGTTGGCACCTGCCGCGCGGCGAGTGCCAGACTCACAAAAAGGAAGGGTGGGGCTTGGGGGAGGGAATAGATTTCCCTCCCCGACCTTGCTGCTCTACCGCAGCAGGATCGACCCCAGCACCCCGCCACCCACCAGCACCCACAACGGGCTGTAATTCGTCCGCCAGACGAAGACGCTCGACACCACCACCACCACCAGCGGCAGCAGGCCGAACTGGCTCGACGCCTCGGCCATCACCAGCCCGGCCGCCAGCAGCAGCCCGACCGCGACCGGCACCAGCCCGCCCTGCGCCGGCTTCAGCCAGGGCGCGCCACGCAGCCGGTGCACCAGCCCGGCCATGATCCAGGCCAGCACCGCGGCCGGCAGCAGCATGCCCAGGGTGGCCATCGCCATGCCGCCCCAGCCGCCGATCCGCCAACCCATCACGCTGGCCACCAGGATGTTCGGCCCCGGCGCCGCCTGCGCCAGCGCATACAGCTGGGAGAAGGTCGCATCGTCCAGCCAGCCGTGGAGGTCCACCAGCTGGCGGTGCATCTCCGGCAGCACGGCATTCGCCCCGCCCACCGCGACCAGCGACAGGACGGAGAAGGTGACCAGGATTTGCAGCAGCAGGGTCATCGCGCCGACTCGCTGCGCAGGATCAGCCCGGCCCGCCAGAGCGAGGCGGCGATCGAGATCGGCGCCAGCGCCAGCACGATGACCGGCAGCGGCAGCCGCAGCCAGGCGGCGGCGAAGGCGGCCAGCAGCAACAGGACGATCGCCTCCGGCGCCAGCTTCAATTTCTGCACCATCTTGGCCGCGGTGCCGATCACCATCCCGGCCGCGGCGGCGGCGATCCCCGCCATCACCGGCGCCACCGCAGGCAGCTGGCCATAGCGGTCATAGAGCAGGCAAAGCCCGATCAGGATGATCAACGGCGCGAAGTAGATGCCGGCGGTCGCCAGCAGCGCGCCCGGCAGGCCATGGAAGCGCCGGCCGATCATCACCGCCGCATTACCCACATTGGGCCCCGGCAGCACCTGGCCGAGGCCGAGCACCTCGGCATATTCGCGCTCGGTCAGCCAGCGGCGTTCCTCGACGATCACGCGGCGGGCCCAGGCGGCGACGCCGCCGAAGCCGAACATCCCGATCTTCAGGTAGCCGAGGAAGAGGTCACGGCGCGTGGGGACAAGCGTGGGCGGTGGTGCTTCAGGCAAAGTGGCGCTCTCCGGGACGGGCGCATGCTCGCCGGAAAGCCCCCCGGCGGCAACGCCTCAGCCCCGCCCCGCCGCCGGCCCGTGCGGGTCGTTCGCCACCCGCCGCAGCCGCCAGCCGAGGCCGATCATCAGCGCGCCGGCCACCATCGCCTCGATGCCGACGATCCAGATCAGCGCGACCAGCCCCGGCCCCGGGTTCAGCAGCAGCCAGACGCCGAAGAACACCGTGATGGCGCCAAACAGCCCCATGATGATGCTGCCGAGCCGGAAGGCCATGATCAGCCGGAACACGCCGATCGCGATGCTCCAGAAGCTGGCGACATAAACCAGCGTGAGCGCCGACAGTCCCGGCGCGAACAGCAGGATGCCGGCGGCGGCGAGCGAGACGATACCGTCCAGCCAGAACCAGACGCCGTGGCGTTCCGGCGGGCCCTTCACCGCCTGGTACAGCGTCGACACGCCGTCGATCGCCATCCAGGCCGCCAGCATGCCGAGGATGAAGGCGAGCCCGAGCCCCGGCGCCATGAAGGCGATCAGGCCGAACAGGATGGCGACCACCCCGCGCAGGACGAAGACCCACCAGCCGCGCGCCATCAGGCGGACCAGCGGGAAGTGGCCGGTCAGGGTGGGCCCCAGCCCGGGGAGGCTCGGTTGGGTGCCGGACATGCCGAAATCTCCTTTTCGCTTCGGCACCAGCTAGCCACGCCGCCGCCGGGCCGCCAAGCATTCGCGCCTGACGGTCCCGTGCGCGGCTCAGCCGCGGCCGAAGGGCAGCACCCCCTGCACCCGCCGCTTCGCGTCCAGCAGCCGCATCCACGGCGTCACCGTCACCCCGTGCAGGGCGATGGAGACCAGCACCGTCAGCCCCAGCACCGCCCAGAGCTGCGCGCCATGGCCGAAGGGCGCCTGGTTCAGCGCGAAGGCCAGGTAGTAGAAGCTGCCCAGCCCGCGGATGCCGAAGAAGGCGATCGCCGCCCGCTCCTCCCGCGGCGCCGGGGCGCCGAGCAGCGAGACCCAGCCGGCCAGCGGCCGCACCACGAAGAGGAAGGCCACCACCGCCAGCCCGCCCCACCAGTCCAGCGGGTCGAGCAGCCCGCCGGCCAGGGCGCCGCCGAACAGCACCAGCAGCACCATCATCAGCAACCGCTCGGTCTGCTCGGCGAAATCGTGCAACTGGTCGTGGTAGCGGCTGTGACGTTCGGCCGACCGCAGCGCCAGGGCGGCGACGAAGACCGCGACGAAGCCGTAGCCGTGCAGCAGCTCGGTCACCCCATAGGCGAGGAAGGTGACGCCGAGCGCCACGAACCCATCCCCCGTGCGGGACAGCCGGGCGCGGTTCGGCATGTGGAAGGACAGCCAACCGAGCGCCGCGCCGACCGCCCAGCCGGCGCCGATGCCGGCGCCGAGCTTCCAGACCACGTCCAGCGCCACCCATTCCCAGACCCAGTCGCCCGCCAGCGCGTCGTTCAGCGCCAGGAAGATGGCCAGGTGGACGAAGGGAAAGGCCAGCCCGTCGTTCAGCCCGGCCTCGGCGGTCAGGGTGAAGCGGACCTCGTCCTCCTCGCCCGAGCGCGGCGGGCCGACCTGGATGTCGGAGGCCAGCACCGGGTCGGTCGGGGCGAGCGCCGCCCCCAGCAGCAGCGCCGCCGCCGCGCCGAGCCCGAGCAGCCAATGGGCGACGAGCGCGATGCCGGCGATCGACAGCGGCATGGCGATGCCGAGCAGCCGCCAGGTCATCGACCAGGACCGCAGGCCGAGCGGCCGGTCAATCTTCAGCCCGGCCCCGGCGAGGGCGACGATGACGACCAGTTCGGTCAGGCGTTCGGTCACCGCCGGGTAGGCCAGCGGGTGCGGGGTATCCCCGGTCGAGAGGCCGAAGGCGGCGAAGCCGAAGCCGACGCAGAACATCGGCAGCGAGAGCGGCAGCTCCTTCAGGACCATTGGCAGCCAGGCGACGAGCAGTATCAGCGCGCCGGTGCCGGCGAGCAGAACGATATAGGGATCCATTTTTTGGGCGTGCATCCGGTGCGGGGGTCCAGGCGTAACGCCAGCGCGGCCCAAACGGTCATTGCCGCGACTTCGCCGCTTTGCTGCCATCGCGGCTCCGCAGGCAGGGCGGATACTTCACATGTCGAAGCGAACGGGGTGTGCTCATCCGCACATCAACGTGTTCGCCGAACGCGGATTATTCCTTGGCGCATCGCACACAAAATCGCGTATCCAATCTCACAGGTTGAGCAACGGTGCTGATTTTTAGCGTCAGAGCCGCGCCATCTCGGAACGCGAAACGAAGGAGCCAACCCCCCATGACCCTCGCCCGTCCCATCCTGATCATCGAGGACGACGCCGATCTGCGTGCGACCCTGGCCGAACAGATTGCCCTGGAAGGCGAGTTCATCGCGGCGGAGGCATGCAGCGCCGCCGAGGCCGAAACAAAGCTGGCGGACGTTGATTGTCGTTACGATGCAATCCTGCTTGATGTCGGCCTGCCGGACGCCGATGGCCGCGAATTCTGCGCCCGGTTGCGGCGCGACGGCCGCAGGATGCCGGTCATCATGCTGACCGGCGCGGATGCCGAATCCGATGTCGTCCGTGGCCTCGACAGCGGCGCCAACGACTACATCGCCAAGCCCTTCCGCCTGCCGGAACTGCTCGCCCGGCTGCGCGCCCAGCTGCGGGTCTTCGACAACTCGGAAGACGCCAGCTTCACCATCGGCCACTACCTGTTCCGCCCGGCGGTCCGGCTGCTGCTCGACCCGGCAAAGAACCGCAAGGTCCGGCTGACCGACAAGGAATGCCGGATCCTGAAATACCTGCTGCGGGCCAATGCCGCCCCGGTGAACCGGGCGACGCTGCTGGCCGATGTCTGGGGGTTCAACAGCGGGGTGACCACCCACACGCTGGAGACCCATATCTACCGCCTGCGGCAGAAGATGGAATCCGACCCGGCCAACCCGCAGCTGCTGCTGACCGACCGCGGCGCCTACCGGCTGGAGCCGCGGGTCCCCGAGCGCCTGGCCGCCTGACCCGGCAGGCGGGGGGCTGCCTCCCCCGCCGTTCCGGTTAGGTGCCTTTGACGACTTCGTGATACAGCCTGCCTTCGGTAGCCTGATGGGGCGGCATCCCCCGGGGGAAACCCCGACCCGCCGGCCTGTCATGTCCGGAGACAGGGTTTGCACGCTGACGCGGAAGTTCAGGCCGGCCGGCCGGCGCACTGGATGGACCGGGCCGGCCTGGCCCTCGGGCTCGGCCTGGTCGCGTTGGTCTGGCTGCTGGTGGGCCTTGGCATCCGCGCCGAATTCCGTCGCGCGAGCGATACGGCGTGGCAGGCCACCGCCACCCTCGCCCGCACCTTGGAGGCCGAGGTCGCCGGCCGGCTCCGCACCATCGAGACCATCCTGCGCTACGGCAGCGCGCTGCATGCCAGGGACCCCGCCGCCTTCGCGGTGCCGGACTGGATCCGCATCGATCCCGAAGCCGACATCATCGATGCGGCGATCGTCGGTCCCGACGGCTTGGTCCGCGTCAATCTCGACGGCGTGCCGCCGGCGCCGGTCGACCTGCGCGACCGGGACTACATCGCCGCCATCCTGGCCGATCCCTCGTACGACCGGCTGGAGATCAGCCCGCCGCTGACCGGCCGCGTCACCGGCCGGCCGAGCATCGACATCGCCCGTCCGCTGCGCGACGCCGCCGGCGGCTTCGTCGGCATCATCATGGTGGCGGTCGATGGTGACGGCTTCGCCCGGCTCTACCGCCGGCTCGACCTGCGCGACAGCATGGTCGGGCTGACCGGGCTGGACGGCATCGTCCGTGTCCGCGTTCCCGAAACGGACAAGGGAGGCAACACCCTGCTCGGCGCCCGGGTGTCGGACGAGAGCATCGCCGCGATCCGTGCCGGCGCGACCGAAACCGGCATGCGCCAGATCAGCGCGATCGACGGCGTCGACCGCTTCTTCACCGTCCGCCGGGTGGCGGGCCTGCCGCTGGTCGTCACCGTCGGCACGGCGGCCGATACCGTCCTGGCCGCCCCCCGCCGGGAACGCGCCAAGCTCCTCGTCACCGGCGGCTTCCTGACCCTGCTGATCGCCGCCGTCTGGCTGGCCGCGAGGCATGTCCGCCGCCGCGAGCGCCGCTCGCGGGCGCAGCTCGAAGCCGTCATCGCCCATGTCGGCCAGGGCATCATGATGATCGACCCGGCGCACCGGCTGGCGGTGATGAACCGGCGGGTGGAGGAGATGCTCGGCCTGCCGCCGGGCCTCGCCGTGCCGGGGCGGCCGGTCCGCGAGATCGTCGCCTGGCAGGAAGCGACCGGCGAATTCGGCGGCGGCCCGGCGCCGATGACCCATGTCGACAGCCTCGGCGGCCCGGACCGGCGGCCGGTGGTGACCCTGCGCAGCCGGCCGGACGGCAGCGTGCTCGAGATCCGCACCGCGCATGTCGGGGATGGCAGCCATGTGCGGACCTTCACCGACGTCACCGCGGCGCGCCGCGCCGCCGCCGCCGTCGCCGCGGCGCGCGACCAGGCGCTGGCGGCCGAGGCGGCGCTGGCGGCGGCGCTGGAGAACGTGCCGCATGGGGTGATGCTGATCGGGCCGGACGACCGCATCCTGCTCTGCAATCAGGCCGCGGTGGACCTGGCGGGCGTGCCGGCCGGTCTGGCCCGGCCGGGCACCCCGATCGCCGAGCTCATCGCCCATCAGGTCGCGGTGGGCGAGATCGCGCCGATCGCCGGCTCGATCCCCGAAGCCTGGCTGGCGATGCGCGCCCAGGCGCAGGACGGCCGGACCTACCAGCGGGTCAAGCCGGACGGCCGGGTGATCGAGGTGCGCTCAAACTTCCTCGCCGATGGGCGCTTCATCCGCACCTATACCGACGTCACCGCGCACCATGCCGCGCTGCGGGCGCAGGAGGCGGCGCGCGACCAGGCCCAGGCGGCCGAGGCGGCGCTGACCGCGGCGCTGGAGAATGTGCCGCACGGGGTGCTGCTGGTCGGCGCCGACAACCGCGTCCAGATCATGAATCCGACGGCGGTCGAGCTCACCGGGCTGCCGGCCGAGGCGGCCAGGCCCGGCGCCAAGGTCGCCGACCTGCTGCAGCTGCAGGTGGAGCTGGGCGAGATCGCCGCCGAGGAGCCGCTGGTCGCCCGGTCCTGGGCCGCCATCCTCGACCGCTCGATGGCGATCCCGACCTTCCAGCGGACCAACCGGCGCGGCCGGGACATGGAGGTGCGCACCACCTTCCTGGCCGATGGCCGCTTCATCCGCACCTATACCGACGTCACCGCGCACAACGCCGCGCTGCGGACGCAGGAGGCGGCGCGCGACCAGGCCGAGGCCGCCCAGGCGGCGCTTGCCGCCGCCTTCCAGAACGTGCCGCATGGCGTGCTGCTGATCGGCGCCGACCGGCACGTGCAGGTCATCAATGCCATCGCCGCCGACCTGGTCGACCTGCCGCCGGCGCTCGCCAGGCCGGGGGTCGCGGTGCGCGACATCCTGGCCTTCCAGCTGGAACGCGGTGATTTTGTCGCCAGCCCGGCGATCGCCGACGCCGCCGGCGCGGCGCTGGACGGGCCGGAGCCGCCGATGCCGCCGTATGAACGGCGGCTGCGCGACGGCCGCGTCATCGACGTGCGCACCACGCATCTGGAGGATGGGCGGGTCATCCGCACCTTCACCGACGTCACCGCCCGCCACCTGGCGCTGCAGGCCGAGGCCGCGGCGCGCGACCAGGCGGAGGCCGCCCAGGCAGCCCTGGCCGCCGCCTTCGAGAATGCCCCGCTCGGCATCCTGCTGGTGGGCGAGGACCGGCGCGTGCAGTTCATCAACGGCGTCGCGGTGGACCTGCTGGGCCTGCCGCCGGCGCTGGCGCAGCCCGGCGCGGAGGCGCGCGACATCCTGCAGCTCCAGCTCGACCGCGGCGACCTTGCCGGCCAGCCGGTGCTGCAGGACGAGGCCAAGGCGGCGCTGCAGGGGCCGCAGCCCGGGCTGGACCGCTACGAACGCCGGCTGCCGGACGGCCGGATGATGGAGGTACGGTCGCGCAGCATGCCGGATGGCCGCACCATCCGCACCTATACCGACGTGACCGAACGGCACGCCGCGCTGCGGGCGCAGGAGACCGCGCGGCTGGCGGCCGAGGCGGCGCTGCGCAGCCGGACCGAATTCCTCGCCATCGTCAGCCACGAATTGCGCACCCCGCTGAATGCGGTGATCGGCCTGTCGGAGGTGCTGCTGCTGCACCGGCCGCGCGCCGACCAGGTGGCGGACCTGGAGACGGTGCGCGAATCCGGCCGCCAGCTGCTCGGCCTGGTGGACGACATCCTCGATGTCTCGCGACTGGAACGCGGCCGCGTGGTGCTGCGGGAGGCCGCCTTCGCGCCGCCCGCGACGCTCCGCGCCATGGCGGCGCTCATCGCGCCGCGGGCCGCCGCCAAGGGGCTGGCCTTCGCGCTCGAGCTCGACCCGGCGCTGCCGGCGGCGGCGCTGGGCGACGAGGAGCGGCTGCGCCAGGTGCTGTTCAAGCTGCTCGACAACGCGGTGAAATTCACCGAGGCCGGCAGCATCACCCTGGACGCCACGATGGTCGCCGCGGAGACCGAGGGCTGGCGACTCGGCATCTGCATCACCGATACCGGCATCGGCATCACGCCGGAAGCCGAGGCACGGCTGTTCGAGCCCTTCGCCCAGGCCGACAGCTCGACCGCACGGCGCTTCGGCGGCCTCGGCCTCGGCCTCGCGGTCAGCCGCCTGCTGCTGGAGAGCATGGGCGGCGGCATCGCGCTCGAACGGGTCGCCGGCGGGGGCAGCCGCTTCCGGGTGGAGTTGCCGCTGCGCCATGCGCCGGCGGCCCTGCCCGCCCCGGCGGACACCGCCCCGCCCGACGGCGCCCCGCCGACCGCCGCCCTGCGGGTGCTGGTGGCGGAGGACCTCGCCGCCAACCGGGCGGTGGCGCTGGCCCTGCTGCGCCGCCTGGGGCATGAGGCGGAGGCGGTGGAGGACGGCGCCGCGGCGGTCGCCGCGGTGCAGGCCCGGGCCTTCGACCTGGTGCTGATGGACATCATGATGCCGGGCATGGACGGCATCGCCGCCACCCGGGCGATCCGCGCCCTGCCGGATGCGACGGCGCGGGTGCCGATCATCGCGGTGACCGCGCATGCCTCCGCCGAGACCGCGGAGGAATGCCGGGCGGCGGGGATGGACCGGTTCGAGTCCAAGCCGCTGCAGACCGAACGGCTGCGCCAGGCGATCGCCGCGGTGATGGCCCGGCCGTGATGCCTGCATGCAATGACGCCGGATTGCGGCTCGGCGCCGCGGATCCGTGCCATCATGCTTTGATATCGATCGATGTCGTGGCGACCGCGGCCCGGCGCGCACCGGCCGCGCCGCGAAGCAGAGGTGAGCCTTGCCCCTCTTCCTGGCCACGCCCCGGTGGCGTGTCGTGGTGCTCCTGCTGGCATGGCTCGGCGGCTGCGCCGGCCCCGTCGCATCGACCGCCCCCACCCCTGGCTTCTCCGCCGACACCGCGACACGGGAAGGCCTGATCTCCGGTGCCACTGCCTCGGAGCCGGCCTGCCTGGCGCTGCCGGATGGGCTCTGGGTCCGGAGCGGCGACCGGGCGGAATGCCTGCGCGTCGCCGGCGGGCTGGACCGGCCGGCGCGGCGGGCGATCGTCTACGTGCCCGGCGATGCCGGCGGCGCCGCCTACCGCACCACAGGCGGCCGGCCGGAAGTCGAGGAGGTGAGCCAGGCCTACGAACTGTCGGACGCCGCGCGGCATGCCTCGGCGCGGGCCCGCAGCGCGGCGCTCGGCGGCATGCCGGTGCTGGTGCTTGGCCGCCCGGGCATGCGGGGTTCCTCCGGCGAGCATGCGCGCGACCGGCACACCACGGCCGAGGTCGGGCTGGTCGATGCCGCGCTGACCGCGCTGCGCCGCCGCTTCGGCATCGAGGAGCTGGTGCTGATCGGCTTCTCCTCCGGCGGGGCGGTGGTCGCCAACCTGCTGGCGCGGCGCGACGACATCGCCTGCGCGGTGATCGGCTCGGCGCCGCTCGACCTCGCGGCTTACTACCGGCGGCCCGACGGCTCGCTGCCGGACGACTACACCATGCGGGCCACGGAGCTGGCCGACCCCATGCAGAGCGTCGGCGGCATCCGCCCGGGCGCCGAGATCTACGTCATCGGCGACCGGCAGGACCGCATGGTGCCGGCCACCGCCTGGACCGCCTGGGTGGCGGCGGCGCAGCGGGCCGGGCTGCCCGTGCATGCGGCGCAGGTCGCCGGCCAGGATCGGCCCGATCTCGGCCGCGGCGCGGCGGCCTCGCGCCACCTGACGATCAGCCGTGGCTTCGAGGTGGCGCAGGCCTGCACCACCGGCATGCCGCCCGAGCAGGTGCTGCGCGCGCTGCGGGCGGAAGCGCCGCTGCTGGTGCCGCATGGCCGCCGGCTGCATGGGGCGGAGATCCGGGCCGCGCTTGCCGGGCGGCGCCTGCGCGGCCTCGAATGGGAGCCGACGGTGAACGTCCTCGCGGTCTGGGGCGAGGACGGCACGCTCGGCTACCTGACCCTGGGGCAGGTCGCGCGGCCGCTGGCGCAATGGCGCTGGCGGGTCGAGGGCGACCGGCTCTGCACCACCCGGCATGGTTGCGGCGGGGTACTGGCACAGCCGGGCGCGCTGCATCTTGTCATGGGCCAGCCTGCGCGGTTGCGGCTGACCTTGCTGACGGAACCGAGGATCGGCGCCGAGGAACGCCGGGGCCGCAACGCCAGGGAGGGTGCTGCAGGTGCCGGGCCGGAACACGCGCCGCCGTGACCCGGACAAGCCGCCCCGGGCCTGGGGCGCACCACGTCCCAGACCCGATCCATCGGCCGGCCGCGCGGCCCGCGTCCTCAGTCATCCTGGGGCGGCACACCCGCTCGACCCGCGCCAGCCGAACGGATCCTGCCCCGGTCGAGGCGATCGGCGATGCCCGTTCAGGGCCGGCGGCTGCCCGCCGGGTTGAGATAGGTCACGGCGGAGTCGTCGCCGCCGCCCAACATCCAGGCTTCGCGGCCGGGGCTGGTCTCGGCCGGTGCGCCATAGCTCCAGAACGGCTTGTCGCCGTGGTTGCCGGCGAAGGTGGCGGCCTGGCCGGGCCGGTCGAAGCTGGCGCCGCCGCCGGCGCCGCCGCGGCTGTAGGTGATCAGCCCGTCATCGCCGCCACCGCTGATGGTCGCGACGCCGCCGCCGACCACGTTGCCGCCCTGGACATCTCCGGCCCGGGCGGGACGGTAGGCGAGGTCGCTCGGGGCCTGGGCCAGCACCGGGGTCGCGGCAAGGCCGGCGATGAGTGCAAGGGAAGCCAATGCGGTGCTGCGAGCCATCGTGTCCTCCACTAGGCCGTCCAAGTTTTGATTGCGGATGGTATGACTTGCATGACCATCGCGGCGCTTCGCGTCGCCATGGCAACCAGTGCAATCCGCCGGTGGGGAAAAGCTAGTCCGACACCAGCACGGTTGCGTCGCATGACTGATATAGGTCACGAAAAAAATCCGCCGAACCGGATTCAGCGGCGCAGCCCCGACAGCACCAGCGCCAGTTCCGCCTGCCGGTGCACGCCGGTCTTCCCAAAGACCCGGTGCAGGTGCAGCCGCGTGGTGCCCTGGGTGATGCCGAGCGCCTCGGCGATCCGCGCCACCTCCTCGCCCTGCCCCGCCCGCGCCGCCACCTCGGCCTCCGCCCGCGTCAGGCCGAAGGCCTCGCGGAGCACGGTCCGCGATGGCGGATCGGGCCGGTGTGCCGGATCGGTCACCAGCAGCAGCGCCGCGGCGGCGGGCGGCAACCCCAGGGAGGAGGCGCCGGCGGCACCGAGCGAAAGCACTGCGACGATCAGCGGCGGCCGGGATGGCGGCGGCCGCGACAGGCAGAGCGGCTCCGCGCCATCGGCGCCGAGGCCGGGCGCATCGACCGCCGCCGCCACCATCCGGCGCAGCGCCGCGGTCTCCTCGGCATGCCGGGCGCGCAGCGCACCGCCCCTGGCGCGGTCGGACTGCAACCCGTCGCGGGCCGCAAGCAGGGCCGCGCCGGCGGCATTGGTGCGCAGCACGTTGGCCGCACCATCGACCAGCAACGCCGCGTGCGGCAGGGTCTCCAGCGCGCTGACCAGCGCCCGGCGGTCGCCATCCGCCTCCGCGACCCGGAGATGCAACGCGACCGCGCGGCAAAGATGCGGCGCCAGGCCCGCATAGGCTGCGATGTCCTCGGCGCCGAAATCGCCCTGCCGCGGGGTACGGAACAGGCAGAGATTGGCCGCCAGCCCGTTCGCATGCCGCGCGGCGCGGAGGTTCATCAGGCTGTCGAGGCCGAGGGGCCGCAGGCAGTCCCGATAGAAGTCGGTCTGCCGGAACTCGGCCTTGGGCATCAAACCGGTATCGGTCACCACCGTCCCGGCTGGCAGGTGCTCGGTGCGCAAGGCCAGTTCGTTCCGCCCGGCATGACAGAGCAGGTAGCGTTCCACCAGAGCAGGGTCGATGCCGGTATGCAGGATACGGCCCGGCGCATGCGGCCCGACGATACCGAAGGCGGCCAGCTCGGCCCGGAAGGCGCGGGTGAGGTCATGCAGGACCGCATCCCACCCGCAGATCCCCATGGCCGCATCGTAGAAGCGGTTGGCCAGTGCATCGAGGCGGTCATCGGCGGCAACCATGGGTGCACCACCAGCCTGGGCCTGGGTGCCTATCTACGCCCGATCAGGCGCCCGGTACAGCATCGTGGCGCACAAGCGTTATGGTTGCAGACCTTGCGTCGCATTCACCGGAAACTCGATGATCACGAAGCTTCAGGAGCATCGGAAGGGAGATGGTGGAGCTGAGCGGGATCGAACCGCTGGCCTCGTCATTGCGAACGACGCGCTCTCCCAACTGAGCTACAGCCCCGTACCACCCGCGCGGCGTTGGGTTCCGCGGAGGGCGGCGATATGCCCGAGCCGGCGGGGCAGGTCAAGCACCGCCGGCGGCTTTCTTGCCGGCCTGCCGGGCGGCGCCGGCGGGAGACCCGCGGGCCCTCCCGCGCTTGTCCCGGCGGGGTGTCGTCACTAGGTTGCGCCAGCGTTTCTGGCGGGACCGGCTGATGTTCCTTGATGTGGTGTTCTATCTGGCGAGCGCGGTGCTCGACCTGCTGTGGTGGGCCGTGCTGCTGGCCGTGGTGGTGCAGATGCTGATCCAGTTCGGGGTGCTCGACACCCGCAACCGCGTGGTCTGGACCATCTCCGACTTCCTCTACCGGGTGACCGAGCCGCTGTTCGCCCGGGTGCGCCGGGTGCTGCCGAATTTCGGCCCCGTGGACCTGGCGCCGCTGGCGGTGCTGCTGCTGATCACCGCGGCCAAGCTGCTGCTGGGCGCCACGGCGAATGCCCTGCTGCGGAGCGGGATGTATTTCTGACCCCCTGGTGGCGGCCTGAGCCGGGCGGGGTCTCGGTCCGGGTGAAGGTGCAGCCGCGGGCGCGGCGGGCCGGCCTGCAGGGGCTTGCCCCCGGGGTGGACGGCCCGCGGCTGAAGTTGGCGGTGGTCGAGGCGCCGGAGGATGGCCGCGCCAATCGGGCGGTCTGCGCCGCCCTGGCCCGCGCCCTCGGCATGCCTCCCTCCGCCGCGGAGGTTGCCCAAGGACACGCGGCAAGGGAAAAGCTGGTCTTCATCGCCGGCGACCCCGAGACGCTGGCTTCCCGACTCGAGGCGCTTGCATGACGGCACGGATCATCGACGGCAAGGCCGTGGCGGAGCGGCTGCGCGGGCAGCTGGCCGCGCGCATCGCCACCCTGCCCTTCCGCCCCGGGCTGCGCGTGGTCCGGGTCGGCGAGGACCCGGCCAGCGGCGTCTATGTCCGCAACAAGGACCGCGCCGCGGCGGCAGCCGGCTTCGACAGCGCCACCATCCACCTGCCCGCCGATACCCGCGAGTCCGACCTGCTGATGCTGGTCGAGGACCTGAACATCGACCCCGCGGTGGACGGCATCCTGGTGCAGCTGCCGCTGCCGCCGCAGATCCGCCCTGACATGGTGATCGCGGCGATCGACCCGGCCAAGGACGTGGACGGCTTCCATCCGGTCAATGCCGGGCGGCTGGCGGCGCAGCAGCATGGCCTGGTGCCCTGCACGCCGAAGGGCGTCATGCACCTGCTGCGCGAGGCCGGGGCCAGGCTGCCCGGCGCCCGCGCCGTGGTGCTCGGCCGCAGCCAGATCGTCGGCCGGCCGATGGCGCAGCTGCTGCTTTCGGCCGACTGCACCGTGACCATCGCGCATTCCCGGACGCGGGACCTGGCCGCCGAATGCCGCCGGGCGGAGATCCTGGTCGCCGCCGTCGGTCGTGCCGAGATGGTGCGCGGCGACTGGATCGGCGCGGGTGCCGTGGTCATCGACGTCGGCATCAACCGCGACGTTGCCGGCAAGCTGGTCGGCGACGTCGCCTTCGCCGAGGCGTCCGAGCGCGCCGCCGCCATCACGCCGGTCCCCGGCGGGGTCGGGCCGATGACCATCGCCTGCCTGCTGGAAAACACGCTGGAGGCGGCACTGGCCCGCCGCGGGGCGCACTGATGCGGCTCTATCGCCTGTTGCGGGTGCTCGGCATCGTCGCTTTGCTCGCCACCGCCCTGCTGGCCGCGATCGGCCTGCCGGCGCTGGGCACGCCGGAATGGCTGCGGATCTCGGGCGTGGCCCTGCCGGCGCTGGCGCTGCTGCTGCTCAGCCGCTCGCTGCGGCGGGCCCAGAAGGCTCTGGAGCCGCACTGATCGCATGGCGGGCCTTGGCCTGCTGTTCGTCGCGATCTGGGCCTCGGCCTTCACCGCGATCAAGGGCGTGGTGCCGGAATGGCCGGCGCTCTGGGGCCTGGCGGCGCGGTTCGCCCTGGTCGCGCCGATCCTGCTGGCGGTGGTCGCCTGGCGAAGGGCCATCTGGCCGGGCCGCGCCGATGCTTGGCGGCTGGCGGCGATGGGGGTCTTCGGCTCGGCGCTCTACCTCGCCGGGGCCTGGAAGGCCTCGACCGTGCTGCCCTCCGGCCTGGTGGCGCTGCTGTCCTCGACCGCGCCGCTCTTCGTCGCGCTCGGCGAAGTGGTGGTGCTGCGCCAGCGGGTGCCGCCGCTGGCCTGGGCCGGGCTCGGGCTCGGCTGGCTCGGGGTGGCGGTGCTCGGCGCGGGGCGCGGCTTCGGCGGGGTCGGCGCGGCGGAGCTCTGGAGCATCGGGCTGGCGCTCGGCGGGGCGCTGAGCCAGGCGGCAGGGATCCTCGCCTTCGCCCCGGCGCGGCGGCGGATCGACCCATGGACCGCCAACGCGGCGCAGACCACGATGGCGGCGATGACGCTGCTGCTGCTGGCTGGGCTGGCCGAGCCGGCGCTGCCGCCGGCGCCGAGCCCGACCCTCCTGCTGTCGCTGCTGTATGGCGTGCTGGTGGTGGGCGTCGGCGGCTATGCGCTGTATTTCGTCATGCTGGAGCGGTTGCCGCCGGCGACTGCCGCGGCGCTGCAATTGCTGGCGCCGCCGCTGGCCGGCGTGTTCGGCTGGGCGCTGCTGGGGGAGCGGCTGGCGCCGGGGGACCTCGCCGGCGGTGCGGTGACGCTGGCCGGGCTGGCGTTGCTGTTCCGCGCGCGGCGATAGGGCTTCAGCCCCGCTCCGCCATCGCCCGCATCGCCGCCGCCACCTCCCGGTCGCGCGGGTCGGCGCTTTCCGCCAGCCCCGCCTCGGCCCCGGCACGGTCCGGCTCGGCGCGGTTCTGGCTGAGCTTCCGCTTCCCCGTCAGCCGCTCGATCTTCAGCGACAGGCCGACGATCCCCTTCAGCTGTCCGGCGACGAAAGGTGCCGGCGCCTCGGTCACCGCCCAGGGGCGCGGCTGCGCGGCTTCCTTGCGGTCGGTCAGGACCGAGACGACGGCATGCAGCCGGGCCGGGTCCTCGATCACCTCGACCGGGCCTTCGGCATGCACCGCCTCGTAGTTCCAGGTCGGCACCACCCGGTGGTGCTCGGCCTTCGAGGGGTACCAATTGGGCGAGACATAGGCCTCCGCCCCCTGGAACACCGCCACCGCCCGGCCGGCCGCGCGCAGCGCCTGCCAATGCGGGTTGGCGCGGGCGACATGGCCCAGCAGGACGCCCTCCTCCTCCAGCAGCACCAGCGGCAGGTGGGTCACGTCGGGCACGCCGGTGGCGCCGTTCGAGACCAGCAGCGCCAGGCGGGCGGCGCGGATCAGGCCATAGAGGATGTCCGGGCGATCTTCCCGGAAGGCGGGCGGGTTGTACATGGCGCCAGCCTGCCGGAAGCCGGGCCAGTCCCGCAACGGCGGCGCATGCGGGTCGGGGTTGCAAGCCGGGCAGGGAAGGAGGGCCGGGGGAGGAAACAGCATCTCCTCCCCCAACCCCAGCTTTGCTTCTTCTGGGCTCGGCATCCGCCGCGCGGCAGGTGCAACCCACAGAAATAAGGGGGGGCCGGGGAGAATACCCTCTCCCCGGCCTTCTTTCACTTGCTTCGGCGCAGTGGTCTGCCGAACCGCCACTCAGGGCTTCGTATTGGCAGCCGCCGTCTCGGTCTTCTCGCGGTCATTGGTCGGGCGGCCCTTGGCTTGTGCGTCGCCGGCCTCGCCTGGATCCGCCGCTTCGGCCGAGCCTGCCTGCCCGGAGGCGTCCTGGCCCTTTTCCTGCTCCGTCCAGCCCGGCTCCCCGGTGCCCTTGCCCGCTTCCTTGGGCGTATCCGCGTTCGGCATATCCCGCTCCTTCGGTCCGGCGGCGGAACGCCGGGGGCTGGGGGGCGGTTCCGGCGTGGAGGGCAATGCCTGCGCCGCCGGCTGCGGTGCATGGGCGATCACGGCGCGACGGCCGCCGCGCGCGCATCCAGGTAGGTGCTGATATGGGGCGGCAGGTCGGGGTCGCGCAGCGCCTGCCCGGGCGCCAGGAAGCCGGCCGCGACCACCTCCCGGTTGCCGGGGCGATAGGATTGCCGCAGCATCAGCACCCGGCCGCCGCACCAGATGCCGACGACCACGCCGTGCCGCGCCGGGCGGCGCAGCGCCCGCCAGACCCGCAGCAGCCGGAAGGCGATGCGGCAGGCCAGGCGGAAGCCGGCATCCAGCAGGTGCTGCGAGGTCCCCTCCCCGTCCGGCGTCAGAAGGCCCGACCGGCCACCGTCTGGCCGATCGCCGGCACCACGGCGCCGACCAGCGTGCCGATCAGCGCCGCCTGGTCGTCGCCCTGCCGGTCGCAGGACAGCACTGCGGTCCAGACCACGCGGCCGCTGGCACGGTCGCGCAGCTCGACGCTGCCGTTCAGCCGGCGGGTGGGCACCGCGCCGCCGCGCCGGTTGCGCGGGACATCCCGCATCCAGCCGAGGTCGTCGCCGTCGCGGTTGTTGTCCGAATCGCGGAAGCTGAAGGGGTCGGCGCCGCCGCGGCCGATGCCGTCGGTCGACAGGCTGCCGCGCCAGGACAGCACATGCGTCGCCGGCTCCCCCACCCGGTGGCCGGAGCCGCGCAGCGCGGCGAACAGCCGGTCGCGCAGCGCCCGGCCGGTGGCGTCGTCGTTGCGCAGCGCGATGCCGTAGACCGCGTCGCGCGGCACTGGGGCCAGGGCGGTCGAGGAGAGGTGCCCCGGGCAGGCCTGGGCGAGCGCCTGGCCGGCGCCGAGCAGCGCCGCGAACAGCAGCGCGATGGACATGGTGCGCATCGGGTCAGGCATTTCCCTCATCCGGGATGTTCAGCAATTGGCCACAGGCCTTGCAGTGCACGGCGTCCGGCTCGTGCCGTTCCAGGCCGCAGGCGGGACAGGGGTAGCGCACCTTCATCGGGCGGAACAATGCCTGGGCCAGCCGCAGGAACAGGGTGACGCCGGCCAGCATGATGACCACCGACAGCAGCCGTCCGGTCACCCCCGGCAAGGTGACGTCGCCGAAGCCGGTCGTGGTCAGGGTGGTGACGGTGAAGTACAGCGCGTCGGCATAGTGCTTGATGCCGGGATTGCCGCGGTGCTGCGTCTCGAAGACCACGCCGCTCATGACGAAGAGGAAGACGAGAAGCTGGGCGCCGGCCAGCGTCGCTTCCTCGTTGCGGCGGAAGAAGGGCAGGTCGCTGCGCAGGGTGCTGATCAGCTTCACCGAATGCAGCAGCCGCAGCGTCCGCAGCACGCGGAGGAAGGCCATCGCCCCCTGCAGCACCGGCGCCAGCAGCAGCGACAGGATGGCGACCAGGTCGGCCAGGTTGAAGGGGTTGACCAGGCTGCGCAACGGCACGCCGCTGGCGGCGATGCGCATCCCGAACTCGGTCAGCAGTACCAGGCCGAGCAGCACGTCCAGCGTGAGCACGACGCTGCTGACCGGCAGGAAGGAGGCGATGACGATCCAGGCGATGCTGAGGATGTCGAGGCAGAGCAGCCCATAGCGGAAGCGCCTGGCAGGCCGCGTCCCCGCCTCGTAAAGGTGCCGCAGCACGACCCGCTTGCCGTGCTGCCGCGCCATCTCCCGCATGGGTGTGGCGCGCCTAGAGTGCGCCGCCCTTCCGGCCGGCCATGGCGCCGAGCCGCAGCCGCAGCGCGTTCAGCTTGATGAAGCCCTTGGCGTCGATCTGGTCGTAGGCGCCCTGGTCGTCCTCGAAGGTGACGTGCTTCATCGAATAGAGGCTGTTCGGCGACCGCCGTCCGGTGACGATGGTGTTGCCCTTGTAGAGCTTGAGCCGGACGGTGCCGCTGACGCTGGCCTGGCTCGCATCGGCCATGGCCTGGATCATCCGGCGTTCCGGGCTGAACCAGAAGCCGTTGTAGACGATCTCGGCATAGCGCGGCATCAGCGAGTCCTTGAGGTGCGCCGCCTCGCGGTCCAGCGTGATGCTCTCGATCGCCCGGTGGGCGGCGTAGAGGATGGTGCCGCCTGGCGTCTCGTAGCAGCCGCGGGACTTCATGCCGACGAAGCGGTTCTCCACCAGGTCGAGCCGGCCGATCCCGTTCGCCTTGCCGAGCGCGTTCAGCTTCGTCAGCAGCGTGGCCGGCGACAGCCGCTCGCCGTTGATGCCGACGGCGTCGCCGCGCTCGAATTCGATGGTGATCTCGGTGGGGGTGTCGGGCGCGTCCTCGGGGCGGATGGTACGCTGCCAGACCATCTCGTCCGGCGCGTCCCAGGGCTCTTCGAGGATCTTACCCTCGGAGCTCGAGTGCAGCAGGTTGGCGTCGACGCTGAAGGGGGACTCGCCGCGCTTGTCCTTGGCGATCGGGATCTGGTGCGCCTCGGCGAAGGCGATCAGCGCGGTGCGGCTGGTCAGGTCCCATTCGCGCCAGGGGGCGATGATCTTCACCTCCGGCTTCAGGGAATAGTAGCCGATCTCGAACCGGACCTGGTCGTTGCCCTTGCCGGTGGCGCCGTGCGAGACGGCGTCGGCGCCGACCTGCTCGGCGATCTCGATCTGCCGCTTGGCGATCAGCGGCCGGGCGATGGACGTGCCCAGCAGGTACTGGCCCTCGTACAGCGCGTTCATGCGGAACATCGGGAAGATGAAGTCGCGGGTGAACTCCTCCCGCAGGTCGTCGACGAAGATGTTCTCCGGCTTGATGCCGAGCAGCAGGGCCTTGTCGCGGGCCGGGCCGAGCTCCTCGCCCTGGCCGAGATCGGCGGTGAAGGTCACCACCTCGCACTGGTAGGTGGTCTGCAGCCATTTCAGGATGACGCTGGTGTCGAGCCCGCCGGAATAGGCGAGGACAACCTTCTTCACGTCCTTCACGCGCATCGGAAACGTCCTTGGTCGGCCCGTCAGGGCAGCCACGGGAGAGGCCCCGCGGCCCGGAAAATCCTTGGTGTCCTGCCCCGGCGACGCGCGGGGGACAAGAGGCTTGTTGCAAAAGGCCCCGGCAATGTGGTTTCCTCACTTTTATGGGATATCACATATTATTGTATTTTATCCTTGTCGCCGCCGCCCTGCTGCCCGCCCGGGCCGAGCCGCCGCGCGCCCCCTTCCCCAACGCTCCGGTCCTCAATGCCGCCGCCGTGCCGCATCTCAGCGCCGAGGGGCGCGAGGACTATGCCCGCTTCCTGCTGCAGGCGACGCCCCGCGCCTTCGCCGTGTCGCCGGAAGGCGCCTGGGGTTGGGCCGCTGCCCTGCCGGACGCGGCGGCGACCGCGGCGCGGGCGGTCGCACTCTGCGCCTCCTGGGGCGGCAGCGGCTGCCAGGTCTATGCCCAGGATCTGGCCGTGGTCTGGCCCGGCCGGGAAAGCCCCGCACCGCCCGTCGCCCCGGCCGCCGCGGTCGAGGCCGGCGCCGGCTGGTCGCTGGTGCCGGACGGCCGGTTCCTCTGGCAGGGGCCGCAGGCGGCCCGCGGCGCCTATGTCTGGGCGCATGGCCGCGCCGCCGGCGGCCAGGACAGCCGCGGCAGCCAGCCGCAGCCGCATGTCCGCGTCTTCAACAATGCCGGCTACGACGTGCTGCGCTTCGACCGCGACCCGACGACCGACGAGACCGACACCGCCGCCGTCTGGCTGAAGCAGGCGCTGCGCACGCTGCGCGCCCAGGGCTATGGCCGCATCGTCATGGGTGGCCAGTCGCGCGGCGCCTGGAATGCCCTGCAGGCGCTGGACACGCCCGGCCTGATTGATGGCGTCGTCGCGGTGGCGCCGGCGGCGCATGGCGCGACCGGCAGCCCGGCCTGGGCCTGGGCACTGGAGGACCTGAAACAGGTGGTGACGGCCGCGCGCAGCCCGCAGGCCCGGGTCGTCGTGGCGAATTTCGCCCGCGACGAATTCGATCCCGACCCCGACCGGCGCGCCGTCCTGTTCCGCAGCCTGGGCGCGCCGCGCGTCGGCGGGATGCTGTTCCTCGACCGGCCGCAGGAGGTCACCGGTCATGGCGGCGGGGCCGATGCGCGCTTCACGCTGCGCTACGGGAGCTGCCTGCTCGAGTTCATCGAGGCTCGTGCGGAAGGCTGCGGCTAGCATATCAGACCGCGATCCGATCTTCGCCAATATTCAACCTTAGATATATATCTTATAGGACCACCTAACGCGTTTGCGATAGGAAACTGGTCATGACGGAAACCATTGGTACGCATCTCCGCGACATCATAACGGTATCCTTCATCTCGCCCGATGTGACCGGCGGGCTTCCGGGCGACGGCGCCGACACGATCCTCGGCCTTGCCGGCGACGACACGTTGGACGGCGGCCCAGGCGCCAATTCGGTGCAGGGCGGTGCCGGGAACGACGCCATCTTCGCCAGCGGCAGCGCCGAAATGCTGCTGGGCGGGGCCGATCTCGATACGCTTTATCTCCGCACGTCCGACAGCGTCTTCGTCGACCTCGGCACGAATGCCGGCGCCAACGGCTACGAGGGCTCGGCGACCGTCGCCGGCGGCATCGATACCCTGTTCGGCTTCGAGCGCGCCTATGGCGGCACCGGCGACGACGTCGTCAAGGGCACGCACGGCGACAATACCCTCTCCGGCGATGTCGGGAACGACACGATCGACGGCCGCAGCGGCTTCGACCTGCTGGACTATTCCGGCTCGATCAACGCCACCGTGACCGGCGGCGTCTTCGTCAACCTGGCCGCCTCGCAGCAGGGCTCCGGCGGCGTCACGCTCGGTGGCGGGACCGCGCGGGATCCCTGGGGCGGCATCGACAGCCTGGCGAACATCGAGGGCGTCCTCGGCACCGGCTTCGCCGACACGGTCATCGGCTCGAACCTCGACAACTGGTTCGCCGGCGGTGCCGGCGACGACAGCCTCAACGGCAGCGGCGGCCATGATACGCTGGCGGCGGGCAGCGGCAACGACACGCTGCGCGGCGGCGATGGCAACGACAGCATCGTGGCCGGCGACGGCGCCGATGCCATCCTGGCCGGGACCGGCAGCGACAGCGTCGATGGCGGCGAGCGGACGCTGCGCAACGCCGTCGACTACCGCAGCGGCAGCGGCTATTTCGGCGGCGCGCTCGCCGTCGAAGCGGTCGATGGCGGCTATCTGGTCGTCACCAAGACCGACGGCACCGACACGCTGCTGAACATCAACCAGCTCCTCGGCACCGCCGGTGCCGACGCCTTCGACCTGGCGCGGTATTCCCCAGCGGCACCGCTCGCCTTCATCGTGCGCGGCGGCGGCGGCGACGACACCATCACCGGCAACGGCCACGAGACCGTGGTGGCCGACTACAGCGCGGCGACCGGGGCGGTGACCGCGACGCTGGGCACCGGCACCGCGGTCGATGGCGCCGGCGGCACCGACATGCTGGTCGGCGTGCATGCCATCATGGCATCGAACGGCCACGACGACGTGCTGACCGGCAGCGCGGCCGACGACACTTTCATCATCGCCGGCACCGGCAACAAGACGGTCCTCGGCGGCGCCGGCACCGATACCTGGCGCTACCAGGGCCGCGCCACGCTCTACGTCGACCTGGGCACGAGCTCGGTCGGCGGCGCCTACCAGGGCAACGCCTTCCACTCCGGCTACACCGACACCCTGGTCTCGATCGAGCGCGCCTATGGCGGGCTCGGCGCCGATACCATCAAGGGTTCGCACGGCGACAACACCCTGGCGGGCGACGCCGGCAGCGACAGCATCGACGGTCGCCAGGGGTTCGACGTGGTCGACTACTCGGTCTGGAGCCTGACGCCGATCGGCGCGGGCGTGAGCGTTGACCTCGGCGCCGGCACCGCGACGGATGCCTGGGGCGGCACGGATACCCTGGCGAACATCGAAGGCGTCCTCGGCACCGGCTTCGCCGATACGCTGCTCGGCTCCAACCTTGCCGACCGCCTCACCGGCGCGGCGGGCGCGGATTCGCTGAGCGGCGGCGGCAGCGCCGACACCCTGGCCGGCGGCGCCGGCGACGACATCCTGCGCGGCGGCGACGGCAGCGACGCGATCGCCGGCGGTGCCGGGTTCGACACCGCGGCCTACCTGGTCGATTCCACCGCGGCGACCTGGCTGCGGGACGCCGCCGGCGGCTGGATCGTGACGACCGCCGAGGGCGCCGACACGCTGACCGGGGTGGAGGCGCTGCGTTTCACCGACCGGACCGTGGTCATCGGCCAGTCCGGCACGCCGAAGGACATCAACGGCGACGGCACCTCGGACATCGCCTGGCGCGGCGGCGACGGCACGCTGACCGCCTGGACCATGCAGGGCAGCACCGGCACCAGCCTTCACATCGCCACGGCCGACGCCGGCTGGAGTGTTGCAGGCTATGCCGACTTCAACGGCGACGGGCATGCCGACATCCTCTGGCGCGGCACCGATGGCACGGTGGCGCAATGGCAGATGGACGGCGCCAGCTTCATCGCCGGCGACAGCATCGCCGTGGTCGACGTGGCCTGGCGGATCGTCGGCGTCGGCGACATCAACGGCGACGGCCGGGCCGACATCCTCTGGCAGCATGCCGACGGCACCGTCTCCGGCTGGCTGTTGAACGGGCTGGCCTCGGCCGGCGGTGGCGAGATCGGCGCCCCCGGCGCGGATTGGAAGGTCGTCGGCATGGGCGACTTCGACGGCGACGGGCGCAGCGACCTCGTCTCCCGCAACGACGACGGCCGCGTCTCCGTCCAGTTGCTCGACGGCGCCGCCATCGTCGGCGGCGCCGAGATCGGCAACCCCGGCACCGCCTGGACGGTGGCCGGGGTCGGCGACTTCAACGGCGACGGCAAGGCCGACCTGCTCTGGCGCAACGGCACCGACGGCAGCATCTCGCTCTGGGCCATGGACGGGACGACGCCGACCGGCGGCGGTGCGATCGCCTCGCCCGGCACCGCCTGGGAGGTCGCCGATGTCGGCGACTACGATGCCGACGGCAAGGCGGACATCCTGTGGCGCGGTGCCGAAGGATCAGTCTCGCTCTGGCTCATGGACGGGACGGTCGTCGTCGCGGCGACCGCGCTTGGCAATCCGGGCAGCGACTGGGCGATCGTCTGACGCCATCGGTCATCCTCGACGACCGATCGCAGGCCTTCCGTGCCCCCTCGCCGGGGGCGCGCCAAAGGTTGCGGAAGGCAGGCATGGATGCCACGCCGGCCGCCTGAGGTGCCGAAGCACGCCAGGCCTCGCGCGCCGGCGCCGGGTCAGCGCGGCGAGAGCCAGGCGGCGAGCACCCGTCGCTCGTCCTGCTCCATGCCGGTGATGTTGTTCGGCGGCATGGCGTGGCTCATCACCGCCTGGGCGCGGATCGCCGGGGCCGCGCGGGCGATGTGCTCCGGCGTGTCCAGCCGCACGCCCTTCGGCGCGATGGCGATGCCGGCCCAGGCCGGTTCCGCCGCATGGCACATCGAACAGCGCCCGAGGACGATCTCCACCACCTGATCCGGCGGCGCCGCCATGCCGTGCGGCAGCGCGGCGCCGGGCGGGTCGATCGCCGCCAGGCCCAGCCGCTCCCGCCCCGCGGAGGAGGAGGTCATGCTGATCACGCCGGCCAGCACGATGGCCGCCGCGGCCACCGCCCAGCACCACCACGGATTGCCGCCGGCATGGTGCCGGACGTTGTAGAAATGCCGGATCATCGCGCCCGCCACCAGGATCAGCCCGACGATGACGAAGGCGAAGGGCGTCGACGACACGATCGGGGTGTGGTTCGCCAGCATCAGGAACAGCACGGGCAGCGTCAGATAGTTGTTGTGCGTGCTGCGGATCTTGCCGATCCGGCCGAAGGCGGGGTCGGGCTCCTGCCCCGCCACCAGCGCGGCGATGGATCTGCGCTGGTTGGGGATGATGATCATGGCGACGTTGCCGGCCATCCAGGTCGCCAGCACCGCGCCGGTATGGATGATGGCGCCGCGGCCGGAGAAGACCTGCTGGAACGCCAGCGCCAGCAGCATGACGAACGCAAAGCAGACGCCGGCCAGCAGCACCTCGTTCCGGCCGATGCGCGACTTGCAGAGCTGGTCGTAGACCACCCAGCCCAGCACCAGCGCGCCGATGCCGATGGCCGCCGCCGTCACCGGCCCGATCGCCGCCACCTCCGGGTCGATCAGGTAGAGGTCGGCGGCGCCGTAGTAGATCCAGGCCAGCAGGCAGAAGCCGGAGAGCCAGGTCGTATAGGCCTCCCACTTGTGCCAGAGCAGGTCGGGCGGCAGCGAGGCCGGCGCCACCAGCCATTTCCGCACCTGGTAGAAGCCGCCGCCATGGACCTCCCACATCTGGCCGCCTTTGCCGCCGGGGATGCCGGGGTCGGCCTTCATCATGGCGTCGATATGCATGAAGTAGAAGCTGGTGCCGATCCAGGCCATGCCGGCCAGCACATGCAGCCAGCGCAGCAGCAGCCCGCCCCATTCCTGCAGATACGGGTCCATCAATGCAGCGCCTCCTGCGCCCGGGCCGAGGCGGCGGCGTCGTCCTGCGCCGCGGCGGCCGCGCCCATGCCGTTGAAATAGAGGTTCAGGGCCACCGCCATCAGCGCCGAGAGCAGGATGCCGGATTCCAGCAGCGGTGCCAGCGCATGCGGCATCGCCTTGAAGAATTGCGGGGCCACCAGCGGGATCAGGCCGAAGCCGATGGAGATGGCGACGACATAGAGGTTGTTGCGGTTGCCCTGGTAGTCGACGCCGGACAGGATCCGCACCCCGGTCGCCGCCACCATGCCGAACATGACGATCCCGGCGCCGCCGAGCACGAACAACGGCACGGATTCCACCAGCGCGCCGAGCTTCGGCACCAGCCCCATCGCCAGCATGACGACGCCGCCGACCGCGGTGACGTAGCGCGACTTCACCCCCGTCACCCCGACCAGGCCGACATTCTGCGAGAAGGAGGTGTAGGGGAAGGTGTTGAAGATGCCGCCGATGACGGTGCCGATGCCGTCGGTCCGCAGCCCGCGGGTCAGCGCCACCTGGTCCACGCGGCGGCCGGTCATCTCCCCCAATGCCAGGAACATGCCGGCGGACTCGATCATCACCACGACCATGACGATGCTCATGGTGACGATGGCGACGAGGTCGAATCTCGGCATCCCGAAGGCGAAGGGCATGACCAGGTCGAACCAGGGCGCCGCCTCGACCTTGGCGAAGCCCATCCGGCCGATGCTCCAGGCCACCGCGCAGCCGGCGACGATGCCGACGAGGACCGAGACATTGGCCAGGAAGCCATGGGCGTATTTGGTGACCAGCAGGATCAGCAGCAGCACGCCCGCCGCCATCCCCAGATGCAGCGGGTCGCCATAGCCCGGCATGGTGGGGGACGGCGCCCCCGCCGCCCAGTTCACGCCCACCCGCATCAGCGAGATGCCGATCATCAGGATGATCGTTCCGGTGACGACGGAAGGAAACAGCGGCAGCAGCCGGCTGACGAAGGGCGCGATCAGCATCGTCACCACGCCGGCGGCGATGACCGAGCCGAAGATGCCGAGCAGGCCGAGATCCGGGTTGGTGGCCATCGCCACCATCGGGCCGACGGCGGCGAAGGTGACACCCATCATCACCGGTAACCGGATGCCGAAGGGCCCGATGCCGAGCGACTGGATCAGCGTGGCGACGCCGCAGGCGAAGAGGTCCGCATTGACCAGCAGCGCCACCTGGTCCGGCGGCAGCCTGGCGGCACGGCCGATGATCAGCGGCACCGCCACGGCGCCGGCATACATCACCAGGACATGCTGCAGCGCCAAGGCCAGCAGCTTCGGTGCCGGCGGCACCGTGTCGACAGTCTCAACCCGATCCGACAATTCCGGTCCCCTCCACGCAAGCCGCGCGGGTCCCGGCGCCCTTCCCCATTGGCCCCTCAGTTACCCCTGCCGAGGCCGCACGGGCAAGAGATTGCGATCAGGGCTCCAGCTTTACCCCGGTCCGCTGCACCACGACGCGGAATTTCTCCACCTCCCGCTGCAGGAAGGCGCGCGCCTCGGGCGGGCCGTTCGGCCGGGTCCAGGCCTCGACGCCGGCGGTCAGCAGCCGCTGCTGCAAGGCGGGCTCGGCCAGCGAGGCATTCAGCGCCCGGTTCAGCGCCGCCTGGATCTCGGCGGGCATGCCGGGCGGGCCGAGCAGGATGTTCCAGGTCGTCAGGTCGTAGCCGGGCACCCCGGCCTCCGCCAGCGTCGGCAGGTCGGGGAAGCTGGGGAAGCGGCGGTCACCGGTCACGGCGATGCCGCGCACCATGCCGTCCCGCACCTGCTGCGCGGCGGAGGCCAGCACCGCGATGCCGAACTTGCCGTCGCCCTGGAAGATCGCCGTCAGCATCTGCCCGCCGCTGCGGTACGGCACATGGACGAAGCGGGTGCCAAGGTCGAGCGCCAGCATCTCGCTCGCCAGGTGCACGATGGTGCCGACGCCCGACGTCGCATAGGCGATGCTGTCGGCCGGCGCGCCGCGCAGGTGTTGCACCACCGCGGCGGGCGTCGCACCGGGGAGGTCCTTGTTCACCACCAGGATCAGCGGCGCGGTGCCGATGACGCCGAGATGCGAGAAATCGGCGATCGGGTCGTAGCGCGTGCCGCCGACCAGGGCACTCGGCGCGATGGCGTGGGACGAGCTCTCGACCAGCATGATGACATGGCCGTCCGGCGCCTGCCGCTTCAGCCATTCGCTGGCGACGATGCCGCCGGCGCCGGGGCGGTTCTCCACCACCACCCGGGCACCGTTGCCGAGATGGGCAGCCAGCCGATCCGCCAGCAGCCTTGCCGCGATATCGGTGGAGCCGCCCGGGGCATAGCCGGTGGCCAGGGTGATCGGCCGGTCCGGGAAGGCCCGCGCGGCGGGCGCGAGCAGCAGCAATGCGAGGGCAAGGCCCAGCAGTCGGCGCATGGTGTGTTCCTTGGTGGAGGGCGTCAGCCTTGCGGCAGCAATTCCGGCGGGGTGCGGCCGGGGATGCCGCCCATCAGGCCCAGATCGATAGCGGTGCGGGTGACCTTCGCCGCGAAGCCGGGCGCCGCGGCCAGCGCCGTCAGCCGCAGTCGCGCCGCGGGTTCGGCCAGCAGCCGGTCGAGCGCCGGCCCGTCCTCCGGCAGCGGCAGGCTCGGCCGCACCGGGCCGCGCTGCGGCGGGGTACCCAGCAACAGCCGTTCCAGGGCCCGGCTGTCGAGCGAGATGGCGGTGCCGCAGGTCATCGCCAGGTCGGCATCGGGCCAGGCCAGCCGCAGCCCGACCAGCGCGCCCGGCACCCGGTTGCGGGCGAGGTGGTTGTCCCAGATCACCAGCGGCGTGCCGTCCGGCACCGCCTCGGCCGACACGCCGCCTTCGACCCGCGGACCGAGGATGCGATAGAGCCCGAAGCGCGCCGTGCCCAGCGCGGCCAGCATCCGCGCCTCCGGGCTGCCCGGCAGCGGCGGCTCGGCCCGGGCCTGGCGCTCGATGGCGCGGCCATGGCCGCCGACCGGGTCCAGCACGCCGAGGTCGAAGACCGCGGCAAGCTGCATCTCGTCGGCCGGGCAGACCCGGCTGCCGTCCCAGAGCGTGAGCGCGCGGGCCTGGCTGGCGACGCTGACCAGCGGGATAAGCTGCGAGGCCGCGCTCAGCAGGCTGCGGCGGATCGCGGCGTAGCGGGCGTAGCGCGCCGCCGGCGTCTCGTCCTCGGACATTCAGTTCGGGACGGTGACGCCAAGCGCCCGGGCACAGCGGACGATGCTCTCCCAGGTGTCGGGCTGCAGCGGCACGCCCTTGGCGAGCCGCTCGGCGCGCAGCCGCGCCTCGGGCTCGCCGGGGGCGAGGACCTCGCCGCCCGGGGTATCGGCGCGGCAGGACTTCACCCAGGCGACATAGTCCTCGGCGGTCCGCTTGAACTCGCCCTCGGTGCCGAAATGCTTGGGCGAGATGTAGATCGAGAGCATGCCGTTGGCGATGCGGCCGCGCGCATCGATCGGGCCGGAGGTGCCGCCGCCGGTGAAGGCACCGGCCAGCAGCTCGCACATGAAGGCCAGGCCCGAGCCCTTGTGCTCGCCGAAGGCACGGATGGCGCCGAGCCCGGCCGAGGGGCTGCGCGGCCCGACCTGTTCGTATGGCCCGTACAGCGTGTGCGGGTCGGCCGAGAGCGTCCCGTCGGGTTCGATCAGCGCGCCCTGCGGCAAAGGCTTGCCGCCGTTCGACGCCACCAGCACCTTGCCCTCGGCAACGAGGGAGGTGGCGAAGTCGAGCACCACCGGCGGGTCGGTCGGCACGCCGACGCTGAAGGGAGCGGTGGAGAAGCGGCGCTCGGTCCCGCCGAAGGGCGCCACCAGCACGGATCCCGCGACGTTGACGAAGTGGATGGAGATGAGGCCCGCGGCGAGCGCCTGTTCGGCGTAGGCGCCGATGCGGCCGACATGGCCGGCATTCTTCAGCGCGACGATGGCAGTGCCGTGCTTCTGCGCGCGCTCGATCCCGAGCGCGCAGGCTTCCGGCGCGACGGTCTGGCCGAAGCCGAACTTGCCGTCGAGCAGGGCAAAGGCGCCGCCATCGGTGACGACCTCGGCCGACTGGCCGGCGACGATGTAGCCGGCCTGCTGCCATTCCACGTAGCGCGGCACGCGGACCACGCCGTGGCTGTCATGGCCGGCGAGGTTGGCGCCGAGCAGGTGGTGCGAGATGCGTCCGGCTTCCGCCGCGGCGCAGCCATTGGCGACGAAGATCCTGGCGACGAGGTCTTCGAGCGCGTCGGCGCCGATCAGCACCGGGGTGTAGCTAGCCATGAATTTTCCCTCGGGCAGGCGCGATCAGAGGACGCGGTCGGTCTTCGGGTCGATCAGGTGCATGCGGTTCATGTCGATCGCCATCGGCATCCGCACGCCCGGCTCGGCCGCCACGCCCGGGTCGAACTTGGCGCAGATCTCGTGCCCATCCTTCCAGAAATGCAGCAGCGTCTCGGCGCCCATCGGCTCCACCACCTCGGGCGTCGCGTGAAAGCTGGCGAGGCCGGGGCGGTGGTCGTTCGGGCGCACCTCGGTCATGTGCTCCGGCCGGATGCCGAACAGCAGCTCGCGGCCGGCATGCGCCTTGTAGCGGCCGATGCGGTCCTCCGGGATCGGCAGCACGATGTCGCTGGACAGCTCCAGTTTCAGCGCGCCGGAGGCTTCGGTAAGCCGGGCCGGGATGAAGTTCATCGCCGGGCTGCCTATGAAGCCGGCGACGAATTTGGTCTGCGGGTGGTGATACAACTCCTGCGGCGGGCCGACCTGCTCGATCACGCCATGGTTCATCACCACCACGCGGTCGGCCAGCGTCATCGCCTCCACCTGGTCGTGGGTGACGTAGACGGTGGTGGTCTTGACGGTCTGGTGGACCTTCTTGATCTCGGTCCGCATCTGCACGCGCAGCTTGGCATCGAGGTTCGACAGCGGCTCGTCGAACAGGAAGACCTTGGGGTCGCGGACGATGGCGCGGCCCATCGCCACGCGCTGCCGCTGGCCACCGGACAGCGCCTTCGGCTTGCGATCCAGCAGCACGCCGATATCGAGGATCTTGGCCGCGTTCATCACGCGGCGGTTGATCTCCTCCTTTGGGAATTTCCGCAGCATCAGGCCGAAGGCCATGTTGTCGTAGACCGACATGTGCGGATAGAGCGCGTAATTCTGGAACACCATGGCGATGTCCCGGTCGCGCGGCGGGATGTCGTTGACCACGCCGCCGCCGATGGCGATCTCGCCGCGGGAGATCTCCTCCAGCCCCGCGATCATCCGCAGCGTGGTGGACTTGCCGCAGCCAGAGGGGCCGACGAGGACGACGAACTCGTGGTCGTCGATCTCGAGGTCGATGCCCTTCACCGCCTGCACGCCGCCTTCGTATTCCTTGACGACCTTGCGGATCGATACCTGCGCCATGGCGGTCAGCCCTTCGTCGCGCCGGCGGTCAGGCCGGCGATGTAGTAATCCATGAGGAACGCATAGACGATGACCGGCGGCAGCGCCGCCAGCAGCGCGCCCGCCATCAGCTGGCCCCAGGCGAAGGTGTCGCCGCGGATGAGCTGGGAGACGACGCCGATGGTCAGCGGCATCTCGTCCGGCCGGGTGATGAAGGCGGTCGGGTAGACGAAGGCCGCCCAGGACACGGTGAAGGCGAAGATCGTCGCCGCGATGATGCCGGGCAACGCCACGGGGATGAAGATCTTGGTCAGCATCTGCATCCAGTTGGCTCCGTCGATCAGCGCCGCCTCATCGAGCTCCTTCGGGATGGACGCGAAGTAGCCGATCATGATCCAGGTGCAGAAGGGCACGGTCAGGGTCGGGTAGACCAGCACCAGCCCCCAGATCGAGTTCAGCAGCCCGAGGCCCCCGACGATCTGGTACAGCGGGATGAACAGCAGCGTGTCCGGAACCAGGTAGGTGAGGAAGACGCCGGTGGCCAGCACGCCGCTGCCGAAGAACTTCATCCGCGCCAGCGAGAAGGCGGCGAGCACCGAGATCACCATGGTGATGCAGACCACGGCGACGGTGATCTTGATGCTGTTGAAGAAGAAACCGCGGAACATCGGGTCGCTGATCAGCGCCCAGTAATTCTCCAGGGTCGGGTTGCGCACCAGCCAGGGCGAGCCGACGGGGTTGGAGATCTCGGCGCTCGTCTTCAGGCTGGTGATCAGCATGTAGACCGGCGGCGCCAGCATGACGACGGCGGCGACCACCAGCGAGACATAGGCGGTGATCAGCGCCCAGCGGCGCTCCTTGCGGAGCGAGCCGATCTTGCGGGCGACGCCGGGGAGGACGGCGGAGGGCGAGGCTGCGGAGGCCGACATCATGCCATCTCCCGGTTGCGCTGGTTGACGCCGCGCAACATGAAGAAGGCGACGATGGCAAGGAGCGGGAACATGAACAACGACACCGCGGCACCGCGCGGGATGTTGCCGGACAGCACGCCGACCTGGAAGGCATAGCTGGCGAAGACATGCGTGAGGTCGCGCGGCCCGCCGTTGGTCAGCACCCGAACGATGTCGTAGTTGGCGAAGGTGACGATCAAGCTGAACAGCACGGTGATGCTGATGATGTTGCGCATCATCGGCAGGGTGACGAAGCGCAGGCCCTGCCAGCCGGTGGCGCCGTCGATGGCGGCGGCTTCATACAGCTGGTCGGGCACCGATTTCAGCGCCGCCAGGTACATGATCATGAAGAAGGGCGTGCCGGCCCAGACATTGACGATGATGACCGAGGCGCGCGCCCAGCCGGGCTCGCCGAGCCAGGGGATGGAAGGACCGCCCATCGCGGTCAGCAGCCAGTTCAGGCTGGAATAGCTGGGATCGAACATCCACCACCAGCCGAGCGTCGACAGCGCCGGCGGCACCACCCAGGGCAGCAGCAGCATGCCGCGCCAGACCCGCTGACCCTTGGTCGGGATATGGTGCAGCATATGCGCCAGCCAGAAGCCGAGCAGCGCCTTCAACACCACCGCGGTGATGGCGAAGATGCAGCTCTGCCAGATCACCATCCGGAAGGTCTCGGAATCCAGCAGGATGTCGAAGTTCTCCAGGCCGATGAAGGTGGTCATCCTCCGGTTCAGCGTCGACAGGTAGATGGCATAGCCGGCCGGCCAGGCGACCAGCCCGGCAATCACCGCGATCAGCGGCAATGCCATCAGGAAGGCGATGGTCGAACGCCGCCGCGCGAAGCGCTGCAGCGTCATCCCCCCGGCAGCGGGCGATGCGGGGCGCCCGGCTTCGTTGATGGTGGTGGCATCCAGCGCCATCGCGCCCTCCCCTGCTCAAATAGCGAGAGGGGGCAGCGTGTGGCTGCCCCCTACCGTTTACGCTTCGGTTCAGCCGCGACGCATGTTGTTGATCTCGCGCTCCAGCCAGCCCATCGCCTGGTCGATCGTCTCGCCGCCCTGGGCGACGCGGGCGATCACCTTGGTGTTGAGCGCCTGGATGTACATCTGCGAAGCCAGTTCCGGCGGCGCCGGGTCGAAGGCGATCGAGGTCTTCGCCTGGTGGTGCGGCTTCAGCGGATAGTTGGCGATGGTGCCGACCGGCGGGTTCTGGGTCTCCCAGATCTTGAAGTCGGACATGGTGGCGAAGGGCGGGATGTCGTAGCCGCCGCTGGTGTTGGTGGTCAGCTCGGCGCTCTCGCGCTGGCTGAAGAACTCCAGCATCGCCTTGGCCGCGGTCTTGTTCTTGCCGAAGGCCCAGATGCCGGTCGTGAAGGGCAGGTAGGCCAGGAAACGGCCGGCCGGGCCCGACGGCATCGGGATGGTCCAGCACTTCTCGGCCACCGCGATGTTGTCGCGCTTGGCCACCGCCCAGGCGGAAGGCGGGTTGAAGACCAGCGCCGAGCGGCCGGAGATCAGCGCCCGGTTGTTCGAGGCATCGTCCCAGGCCCAGACGTCGTTCGGCAGGAACTTCGACAGCCGCACGCCGTAGTCGATCGCCTGCTTGAGCTTGTCGTTGCCCTTGATGGTGGGCTCGCCCTTGGCATTGGTGATCTGCGCGCCGTAGCTGAGGAAGAGCGCGCCGACCCAGTCGACGGCGTCGGAGAACTGGCCCATCGGCAGGCCGAAGGGGAAGCCGGCCTTGTGGCAGGCCTCGGCCGCCTTCAGGAAGGTGTCCCAGGTCCAGGTGTCGGCGCCCGGGCCACGCTCGCCGCTGGCCGGCCACATCGCGCGGACATCGATGCCGGCATGCTCCTGCATCAGGTCGAAGCGGACGCAGGCCGGCTTGTTCTGGGTGCCGGAAGTGGCCGGGATGCCGCGCCACTTGCCGCCATGGACCGCGAGGAACTTGGCGACCGGGTTGATCTGGCCGTACTTGGCCTCCAGCCGGCCGATGACGTCGTCCACCGGCTCGAGCTTGTCGGAGTAGGCGCCGACGTCCCAGGGGGTCAGCGAGATGCCGTCATGCCCGTTGCCCGACTGCGCCTGCGCGGCGGCGGTCAGCTGCAGCTGGTTGCCGGTGGTATTGATGAAGTCGAGAGAGACGGTGACGCGGTTCTTCTCGCCCCAATCGGCCGCCAGCTTCTTCAGCGCGTCGTTGCCGCCCGGCACCCAATGGTCCCAGAAGGCGAAGCGGAGCGTACCGCCCGTGCCCTGCGCATGCACCATCGGGGCGGCGAGCGTACCGGCTGCGACCACACCCGCACCGGACCGAAGCACCGTGCGCCGGCTCAAGCGATTGCCTGCCATCTGAATCCTCCCTGCGTGACGGGCAAAGCCCGCCGGACATCCCTGCTGGGCCTGTACCGGCCCCGGCGCGCAACATGGCCCGGCGACCGTGCCGTGACAACGGGGGTCGGTTTGTAACTTCGGCGCAACCAGCTGGACGATGCGCTGCCGGGCGGAACGGCCGAGCCGTCGCCGCCGTTGAGTCCGCGCCACGCGGCGGGAGGCGCCGAACCGTTCCTGTGCCACGGGAACGCGTTGGGTAGTCCAAGTATCGTTGCTTCCCGCCGCCGCGAAACGACAAGGAAACCCACGGCATGCGCACCATCACCGGCCTGTTCGACAGCCGCCCCGAGGCGGAGCGCGCGGTCGAGACCCTGGTCCAGGAACACGGCATCGACCGCGCCCGCGTGCAGGTCCATGCCGCCGGCGCCGAGAACGCCACCGCCGGAACCCACGAACAGCGCAGCGAGTCGCACCATGGCTTCCTCGCCTCGGCGCGGGAGAAGGACCGCGCGCGCTATGGCGAGGGCCTGCGCCGCGGCGGCATCCTGGTCTCGGCCGAGGTGCCGGACGAGCAGGCGCACACGGTGTCCGCAGTCCTCACCGGACACGGCGCGGCCGACCTGGACGCCCGCGAAGCGGCCTGGCGGGCGGATGGCTGGACCGGCGGCGGCGGCCTCATCGGCGGCAAGTCGGCGGGCAGCGGTTCCACGCCGGACAGCTTGCCGGCGGTGAACGCGGATGCGGCGGAAGGCGGCTGGACCGGCGGCGGCGCCGCGATCGGCAGCACCGCGGCGACGCGCGAGACGGCAGCCCCGGAGAAGGTCGGCTCGACCTATGCCGGCAGCCACCGCATGGGCGCCCGCAGCACGGATGAGGACATCACCAAGCCGGTGAATGCCGGCGTCGCCTCCTCCCCGGCGGTGCGACCGGCCGGGCCGGCGGCGCTGGCGGCGGCGGCGCCCAGCACCTCGGCGCGACGCAGCGCGGCGGCCGACGCGGAGCGGGCTGCCTCGATGGGCAATGACGGGCCGGGGACCGGCGAGGGGCCGGCCGCGGGCAGCGCGGCGGCCGGCGATGCGCCGCTGCCGGACGATGATGCGGCGCGGTAGGCAGATCGGCACGTGCCAGACCCACAAGAATAGAGGTGGGTCCAGGGAGGATGATTCCTCCCTGGCCTTGCCCCCGACGACGCCCGGACAGACGATGCCCCGATGGACACAACCGCCGTCGAGGCCGTCGTCATCGGTGCCGGCATGGCCGGGGCCAGCTCCGCCGCGCATCTCTCCGCCACCCGCCGCGTCGCGCTGCTGGAGGCGGAGGAGAGTGCCGGCTACCACACTACCGGCCGGTCGGCGGCGATTTGGATCCGCGATTACGGCAGCCCCGCCGCCGGAATTCGCCGACGCCCCGCTGATCCGGACGCGCGACGCGGTGCATCTGGCGCCACCCTGGCAGGCCGAGCACCTGCGGCAGATGATGTCCGGCGCGCCGGAGATGCGGCCGTTCGACTGGCCGAGTTGCGCGCCCGCGTGCCGGCGCTGCGGCCCGGCTATGCCGCGTGGCGGCGCTGGAGCCGGACTGCTTCGGCATGGATGTCGCCGCCCTGCACCAGGGCTACCTGCGCCAGGTGGTGGCGCGCGGCGGGATGCCGGCGCTGCGCCACCGGGCCGGGCGGATCTGGCGGCAGGATGGCGGGTGGCGGGCCGCGGCCTCGAACGGCGCGGTCTTCGCAGCACCCGTGCTGGTGAACGCCGCCGGCGCCTGTGGCGACGCGGCGGCGGCACTGGCCGGGGTGCCGGTGCTCGGCCTGCAGCCGAAGCGCCGCACCGCCTGCCTCATCGACCCGGGCGGGCACGACTGCGCCGACTGGCCCTTGCTCGGCGACGTCGACCACAGCTGGTATGTATGGCCGGAGGCGCGGCGCAAGCTGATGGTCTCGCCGGCCGACGAAACCGACAGCCCGCCGCTCGACGCCCAGCCGGAGGCGCTGGAGGTGGCCATCGCCATCGACCGCATGCAGCAGGCCCTCGACATCCCGGTGACGCGCATCGGGCACCAATGGGCCGGGCTGCGCAGCGTCACCCCCGACCGCGGCCTGGCGATCGGCGAGGCCGCCGAGCGCGGCTTCTTCTGGATGGTCGGCCAGGGCGGCTACGGCATGCAGACCGCGCCGGCGGCAGGGCGCCTGCTGGCATCACCGGTCAACAACACGACGCCTGACGCGGACCTGGCGGCGGCGGTGCCGCTGTCCGATCCGCGTCGCTTCGAAAGGACAGCAGCATGAGCGAGACCGTAGGCTTCACCGATGTCGAGGCCGCTGCGGCGCGGCTGCGGGGCAAGGTGGTGCGCACCCCGGTCCTGCGCCACCGCCTGCTGGACGAGCTCACCGGCGGCACCGTGCTGGTGAAGCCGGAGCCCTTGCAGCGGACCGGCAGCTTCAAGCTGCGCGGCGCGACCAACGCGGCGCTGCTGCTGGACCACGACGCGCGCCGCGCCGGGGTGGTGACGCATTCATCGGGCAACCATGGCCAGGCGCTGGCCTGCGCCGCCCATATGCTGGGCATGCCGGCGCTGATCGCCATGCCGGCCGACGCGCCGGGGATCAAGGTTTCCGCCACCCGCCGCTGGGGCGCCGAGATCCACCCCTTCGACCGCCACGGCGTCGACCGCGACGCGCTGGCCCGGCAACTGGCCGAAGCGCGCGGCGCGACGCTGATCCCACCCTTCGACCACCTGCATGTCATCGCCGGCCAGGGCACCGTGGCGCTGGAGCTGATCGAGGATGCCAGGGCGGCGGGCCTCATGCTCGACGCGCTGGCGGTCTGCACCGGCGGCGGCGGGCTGATCGCCGGCTGTGCGCTCGCCGCCGAGGCGCTGGCGCCACTGGCAGAGGTCTGGGCGGTGGAGCCGGAAGGCTGGGACGACACCCGCGTCAGCCTGGCGGCCGGCCACCGCATCGCCGCCGACGGACAGGGCGACGGCTTCTGCGACGCGCTGCTGTCGAAGCAGCCGGGCGCCCTCACCTTCGCCATCAACCATCCGCGCCTGGCGGGCGGCATCGCGGTGACCCGGGCTGAGGTGCTGCGCGCCATGCGCTTCGCCTTCGATCACCTGAAGATCGTGGCGGAGCCGGGCGGCGCCGTGGCGCTGGCCGCCGTGCTGGCCGGCAAGCTGGACGCCAGGGGCCGCACCATCGGCGTCGTCATCAGCGGCGGCAACGTGGACCCGGCGGTCTTCGCGCTCGCGCTGGCGGCGTGATGCGGCTCGGGCTCCGCCACCGGCCGGTCCTGCTGGCCGCGGCGGGACTGGGGGCGCTGGTGGTGGGGCTCGGCGCGGCGCTCGGCCTGCCGTTGCAGGCCGCCCTGCTGGCCGGCTGGTGCGCCGCGACGCTGTCCTATGTCGTCCCGACGCTGCGCATCATGCACCGGGCGACGCCGGCGCAGATGCGCCGCAGGGCGGAGCTGCTGGACGAGGGCGAGGGTGCGATCCTGGCCGCCAGCCTGGCCGCGGCGATCGCCGCCATCGCCGCCGTCGCCTGGTTCCTGGCCTCGAAGTCGGGGCGGATGGGCGCAGGCGAGGTGGTGCTGGCGCTGGTCTCGATCGCCCTGTCCTGGGTCTTCGTGCACCTGCTGTTCGCGGTGCGCTATGCGCATGAATACTGGCAGGCGGAGGGCGGGCTGGATTTCCCCGGTGACACGGAACCCGAATTCGGTGATTTCCTCTATTTCGCCTTCATCATCGGGATGACCTTCCAGACCTCCGACGTCGCCGTCTCGAAGCGATTGCTGCGCAGGCTGGCGCTGGTGCATGCGCTGGTCTCGTTCCTGTTCAACGTCGTCATCCTGGCGGCGGCGGTGAACGTGGCGGCGGGCCTGGTCGAATAGGGCTTTCGTGCCGCAAAGCGAGTGCAGCCTCAGAAAAACAGGGGTGGGTCCAGGGAGGATACCTCCTCCCTGGCCTTGCCTTCTCAGCCGCCTGCCGCGATCCCGGACTGGAACCGCGACCACGCGTCATGCGCGTCATCCGGCGTCACCCTGCCGGCCGGGCTCGGCGCGGCGAGGTGCGACACCACGGCGCCACCGGGACGGCGCTGCGGCGTCATGCCGTGCAGCAGCGCCGAGACCGCATCGCGGACCGCGCGGCCGGCGCCGTGGCGGTATCGCCGCAGCGGCAGGCGGGGAAGCTTGAACATCATCCGCAGATTCTCCCGCCCACCGCCTCGGCGGTCGTTCAGCGCGCGGCCGGCTGGCCGCGTTCGCCGCAGGCCCAGCCATGGCTGTGGACCAGGCCATCGTCGAAGGACTCCTCCTCGGGGTGCGCCGACATCGCCGCGGCGATCTCCGCGCCGCGGCGCATCGGGCCGGCCGGGGGGGCGGGCGGCTCGGTCGCCCAGCCGTGGGAGTGCACCAGGCCGTCGTCGTAATCGTCGTTGGACATGGGACTTTTCCTTTTGCTTAGGGGCCGCGTGGTGGAGGACCCCGCGCCGGTCACCCGGCGCGGGGGTGGGGATCAGTGCGCCGGGGCGTGCTCGTCGTGGAACTGGGCCGCCTCGGTGCTGGTCGCCAGCGCCGTGGTGCTGGACTGGCCGCCGCCGGCCGCGGTGGCGACGGCATCGAAATAGCCGACGCCCACCTCGCGCTGGTGGCGCACCGCGGTGAAGCCCTCGGACTCGGCGGCGAATTCGGCCTGCTGCAGCTCGGAGTAGGCGCCCATGCCGCGGTCCTTGTAGCCGCGCGCCAGCTTGAACATGGATAGGTTCAGGCTGTGGAAGCCGGCCAGGGTCACGAACTGGAACTTGTAGCCCATGGCGCCGAGCTCACGCTGGAACTTGGTCGCCGCCTCGACGCCCATCTTGCGCTGCCAGTTAAAGGACGGGCTGCAGTTGTAGGCGAGCATCTTGCCCGGGAATTTGCGCTGGATGGCTTCCGCGAACATGCGGGCGTCGTTCAGGTCGGGGTCCGAGGTCTCCCACCACAGCAGGTCGGCATAGGGCGCATAGGCCAGGCTGCGGGCGATGGCGTAGTCCTTGCCGCAGCCGGGCTTGATGCGGAAGAAGCCTTCCGGGGTGCGGTCGTTGCCGATGAACGGGCGGTCGCGCTCGTCGACGTCGCTGGTGAGAAGCTGCGCGCTCTCGGCATCGGTGCGGCACAGCAGCACGGTCGGCACGCCTTCCACGTCGGCGGCCAGGCGGGCGGCGTTCAGGGTGCGGATATGCTGGGCGATCGGCACCAGCACCTTGCCGCCGAGATGGCCGCACTTCTTCTCGGAAGCGAGCTGGTCCTCGAAGTGGACGCCGGCGGCGCCGGCATCGATCATTGCCCGCATGAGTTCGTAGGCGTTCAGCGCGCCGCCGAAGCCGGCCTCGGCATCGGCGACGATCGGCGCCATCCACTGGGTGGTGTCGCCCTTGCCTTCCTGCACCGCGATCTGGTCGGCCCGGCGCAGCGAGTTGTTGATCCGCCGCACCACGTTGGGGACGCTGTCCACGGGATACAGCGACTGGTCGGGATACATGGTGCCGGCGGTATTGGCATCGGCCGCCACCTGCCAGCCCGACAGGTAGATCGCCTTGAGGCCCGCCTTGACCTGCTGCAGCGCCTGCATGCCGGTCAGCGCGCCGAGCGTGGTCACCTGCGGCTCGGTCTTCAGCAGCTGCCAGAGCCGGCGGGCGCCCATGTCGGCCAGGGTATGCTCGATCCGGAAGCTGCCGGACAGCTTGGCCACGTCGGCCGGGGTATAGTCGCGGCGGATGCCTTCGAAGCGGCCCGGTTCGGGCCGGCCGCCGCCGAAGCTGCCGTCGGGGGCGTGGGTCGGGACAGGGGTCTGGCGCATGACTGGTTTCTCCTGGGCCGGATCGTCCCGGCGGGCAGGGTCAATAATTCACATTGCGGCGCCGAAGATCAGCCTCTAAATCGGTGAAAATCGGCAAATGGGTCGCCGTTTTGACACCGCATCTGTGAATTTAGTAAAGGCAGTCAAGCATGGCGCGTGCGCTGATCGGCCGTACCGTCCGTCGGTTGCGGCAGGAGAAAGGGCTGGCGCAGCAGACCCTGGCCGCCCGGCTAGGCATTTCGGCCAGCTACCTGAACCTGATCGAGCACGACCAGCGGGCGGTCACCGCGACGCTGCTGATCAAGCTGACCGAGACGCTCCAGGTCGACATCGCCGCGCTGTCCGGCATGCGGGAGAAGGCGATCGAGACCGGGCTGCGCGAGGTCATGTCCGACCCGCTGCTCGGCCTCGACCAAGTGCCGGAGGACGAGGTGGCGACGCTGGCCGGCAGCGCGCCGAATGCGGCCCGCGCCATGCTGGCGCTGTACCGCGCTTGGCGCGTGGCGCGGGAGGATTCGGGCGGCATCGCCTTGCCGACCGGGCGCCGCATCCTGCTGCCGACCGAGGAGGCACGCGACTTCTTCCACGACCGCAGCAACCACTTCGCGGAACTGGAAGCAGCGGCGGAGGCGATCGCGGCCGAGATGGGCGTCACCGCGCCGTCCGAGATGAACCATGCCGTGGCGCAGCGGCTACGGCAGAAGCACGGGCTGTCCGTCACCGTCACCGCCCTGCCCGGCGCGCTGCGGCGCTACGATCCCGTCGGCCGGCGGCTCGACCTGTCCGAGACGCTGCCGCGCGAGAGCCGCGGCTTCCATCTGGCCTTCCAGCTCATGCTGCTCGAAGCCGGCGATGCCGTGCAGTCGGCGATGGCCGGGTTCGAGCCGTCGTCCACCGAGGCCGGGCAGCTCATCCGCATCGGCCTGCTGAACTACACCGCGGCGGCACTGCTGATGCCCTATGGGCCATTCCTCGGCGCGGCGCGCGAATTGCGGCACGACCTGGAAGCGCTGGCCTCGCGCTTCGGCGTCTCCTTCGAGCAGGCCTGCCACCGGCTGACGACGATGCAGCGCCCGGGCGAGGCGGCGCAGCGCGGCGTGCCGTTCTTCTTCCTCCGCGTCGACCCGGCCGGCAACGTGGGCAAGCGGCTGGCCGCGGCCGGCTTCCCCTTCGCCCGCTTCGGCGGCTCCTGCCCGAAATGGATCGTCCACCAGGCCTTCGGCACGCCGGGCACGGTGCGGGTGCAGCTGGCGCAGCTGCCGGACGGGGGCAGCTTCCTCTGCTTCGCCCGCACCGTGCACGGCGTCGCGGCGCATTGGGGCGAGCCGCCGCCGGTCTATGTCGTCGCCATGGGCTGCGACATCGGCCGGGCGGACGAGGTGGTCTATGGCGATGGCCTGGACATGGACAAGGCGATGGTCGGCATCGGCCTCTCCTGCCGGCTGTGTGACCGCACGGATTGCCGCAGCCGCGCCTTCCCGCCGCTGGAGCACCGGCTGTCGCTCGACCCGATGGTGGCGAGCGACGCGCCCTACCGGTTCGAGCCGCCGAAGCGGCGCTGAGCCGGCAGGACGCCGCACGGGCCCCGGGTCACCCGATGCGGCGACGGCAGTGCGTCACGGCCGGGCCTCGAGGATCATGTTGAACGGCGTCGCCGTCGCCCGGCGGACCGAACGGAACCCCGCCCCGCCGATGATCTCGCGCAGCTTCGCCTCGCCGGCCTGGGCGCCGAGCGCCGCGCCGACCTCCTGCGACAGCGAGGTCGGCACGCAGATCATCGTCGAGCCGGCGTAGAAAAGCCGGCCGATCGGGTTCAGGTTGTCCTCCAGCCGGTCGCCGGCCATCGGCTCGACGATCATCCAGGTGCCATCGGGCTTCAGCCGGCTGCGCAGATGCGCCGCCACCCCGGCGGGGTCGCCCATGTCGTGCAGGCAGTCGAAGCAGGTGATGAGGTCGAAATCGCCGCCGGGGATCGCCTTGGCGGTCGCCACCTCGAACCGCGCATTCGCCGCGACGCCATGCAAGGCCGCGTGTTCCCGCGCCGCCTCGATCGACCCGGCATGAAAGTCGTAGCCGGTGAAGGTCGAATTCGGAAAGGCCCTGGCCATCAGCACGGTGGACCAGCCATGGCCGCAGCCGACATCGGCCACGCTGGCGCCGCGTTCGAGCTTGGCGACGACGCCATCGAGCGCCGGCATCCACTCGGCGATCAGGTGGTTCTGGTAGCCCGGCCGGAAGAAGCGCGCCACGGCGCAGAACATGCACCCGGCCTGCTCGCCCCAGGCCACCCCGCCGCCGGTCCGGAAGGCTTGCTGGACCTTCGGCTGGTTCTCGACCTGCGCCACCATCAGGTCGAAGGCGCCCATCATGTAGACCGGGCTGTCCTCGACGGCGAAGACCATCGCTTGCTCGGGCGGCAGGATGAAGCGGCCGGTCGCGGGGTCGTAGTCCAGGTAGCCGGCCGCGGCATTGTGGGACAGCCATTCCCGCAGGTAGCGTTCATGCACCTTGGCCGCCCCGGCAAGTTCGCCGCAGGTCATCGCGCCACGCGCATGCAGGGTCTGGTAGAGCCCCAGCGCATCGCCGATGCGCACCATCGGCACGCTGGCCGCGCCACCCAGGTCACCCAGGATGCGGCCGATGAATTGGTTCAGCTTCGCGTCGTCCATGCTCGCCTCCTATCCATGGCGTGCGGAGGATGACGAGGATCGGTGGCGGCTTCCAATTAATTCTTAAGAACCACAAATAACGCCAGCGCCGGCGACGTCGACATTTTCGGTGCTTGGCATATAGCGGCACCTTTACTGCAAGGTGCATGGTTCTCTTGGAGTGAATGCTAGCGGGCGTGCTGTGGTCCTGAGCGCCGGCTCCGGGCCGCCCCGCGGCGGCCGGCACCCGCGTCCGGCAGGCCAAGGGGCCCGGCCGCCGAAGTCAGTCCGGCGTGATCCGGCTGATCTTCTGCCCGTCCAACGTCAACGCCGCCATCAGCCCGGTCTGGCCGAAAGTCACCGCATAGACATCCTGGCTCATGGTGGTGGAGGTCAGGCTACCGGCCAGGCCGGCATCGAGTGCCACCACGCTGGGGCCGGTGCCGACCTCCCAGCCCTGGCTGCGGCGGAAGAAGTCGAGCGCGGCCTCGGTCATGATGAACATCGCCAGGCCGTAGGTCTGGGCGCCGATCTGCAGGCCGAAGCTGGCGCCGGCGATGCTGTAGTAGCCGGTTGTCTCGCCGCCCTCGACCATCCCGCCGTTGCCGTACTGGCCGCCGAGGACGAAGCCGCCGCGGATGATGCGCGGGAAGACCAGGATGGCCTTGGCGTTGTCGGCCAGGATGCGGGTGCCGTCCTGCTCGCGCAGTCGGGCCAGCGCCGGGCCGACGGCATCGTCGATCTCGCGCCGGCTGGCGGCCCGGACAGCGGCAGGCCAGGCCAGCGGCAACAAGGCAAGCGCGGCGAGGCGGCGGCGGGCAATCGGCATGAGTCGTCCCCCGGAACGGCATGCCGTTTACGCCTGCCCGCGCCGCCCGCGCAACATCAGGCGTCCGGGGTAATTTTCGTGATCTTGGTGCCGTTCAAGGCAAGCGCCGCCATCAACCCCTGCTGGCCGAAGGTGATGGCATAGACCGGCTCCGTCAGGGTGGTGATGCTGGCATTGGCCTGCAGTCCCTTGTCGAGCGCCACGACGCTCGGCCCGGTGCCGATCTCCCATCCATCGGCCTTTTGCAGCGCGGTCAGCGCCGATTCCTGCATGAAGAACATCGCCAGGCCGGAGGCCTGGGCGCCGGCGAGCAGGCCGAGCGAGAGGCCGGCGATGGAGAAGTAGCCCTCGGTCTTGCCGCCGCGCAGCAGGGCGCCCTCGCCGTACTGGCCGCCGACGATGAAGCCGCCGCTGATGATGCGCGGGAAGAGCAGCATCGCCTTGGAATGGCGCAGCAGCGGCTCGGTGTTCGGCAGTTCGCGCAGGCGAATCAGCGCGGCCGCGACATCGGCGTCGATCTCGCGGCGCGTCGCGGCCCGGGCGGGGGACGGCAGGATGCCCGGTGCGGCGAGGGCGCCGGCGAGGAGCGCGAGACGGCACACATGGCGGCGGGTCGGCGTCGGCATCGGGAACCTCCTGGAATGGTTGCCGGTGCCGCAACGTCCCGTCGCGCCGCGGGTTGCCGCCTGGCCGCGAGGCTTGTGCGGCCAGGTGGGTGACTGTCCAGCCCTTCACATCCGTTGCGGACTCGGAGCACGGGATAGCGGCGATGGGTGCGAAGGGCCTCAGCCCTTCACATCCATCGCCTGGCGCAGCCCATCCGCCAGCAGGTTGAAGCAGATGGAGGTCACGAAGATGCAGGCGCCCGGCAGCACCGCCACCCAGGGCTGCACATAGATCGCGGTGCGCAGCGTGTTCAGCATCAGGCCCCACTCCGGCTCCGGCGGCTTGGTGCCGAGGCCGAGGAAGCTGAGGCCCGAGGCGATGATCATGCAGACCGAGATCAGCGAGGTCGAGTAGACGAAGATCGGCCCCAGCACGTTGCCCAGGACATGGACGCGCACGATGGTGAAGCCGGAGGCGCCCGAGGCCCGCGCCGCATCGACGAAGTCGAGATTGCGCACCCCCTGGGTCACGCTTTCCGCCACCCGGATGATCTGCGGGATGAAGACCAGGGTCAGCGCCAGGATGGCGTTGAAGATGCCCGCCCCCAGCGCGCCCGAGATGGCGACCGCCAGCAGCACGGACGGAAAGGCGTAGAACACGTCCGTGGTCCGCATGATCGCCATGTTCACGCGGCCACCCACGAAGCCGGCGATGACGCCCAGCGTGGTGCCGATGACGAAGGCGATGGCGACCGGCGCGATGCCCATGAACCAGGACAGCCGCCCGCCGTAGAGCAGCCGGGTCAGGATGTCGCGGCCGAGCTCATCGGTGCCCAGCAGGTAGTTGGGCGTGCCGATCGGCTTCAGCCGGCGGATCATGCTGCCCTGGTAGGGGTCGTGCGGCGCGATCAGCGGCGCGAAGATGATGGCTAGCAGCATGGTCAGCAGGATGGCGCCGCAGACGATGGTGACCGGGTCGCGCCGCACGCGCTTCCAGACGCCGGCCCAATAGCCCTCGGACTTCGCTTGGGTCTGCTTCGCCTGGACCGCGAGTTCCGCTTCCGCGGCGGTGGGGGTGGTGGCCGTGCTCATGCCTTTGGCCTCCTCAGCCGCGCTTGATCCGGGGGTCGAGCGCCGTCTGCATCAGGTCGACGCAGAGGTTCAGCACAACGAAGAACATTGCCAGCACCAGGATGGTCCCCTGCAGCACCGGCAGGTCGCGCTGGAAGATGGCGCTGTTCAGCAGCAGCCCGGTGCCCGGCCAGGAGAACACCGTCTCCACCAGGATCGAGCCGCCCATCAGGTAGCCGAGCTGCAGGCCCATCACCGCCAGCGCGTTCGGCGCAGCGTTCTTGACCACGTGCAGGAAGACGCCCCAGCGGGTCAGCCCCTTGCCGCGCAGCGCCACGACGAATTCCTGGTTCATGATCTCGGCGACGATGCCGCGCACGGTGCGCGTGACGATGCCCATCGGGATGACCGAGAGCGTCACCATCGGAAGCACCAGATGCTTGATGTGCTCCCAGTCCCAGCCCCAGTCGGACGACCCGCCCGGCCCCGCCCCCATCGCCGGCAGCCAGTTCAGCTGCACCGAGAAGATCACCACCATCACCATGCCGAGCCAGTAGTGCGGCACCGAGACGCCGGCGACCGCGACCCCCACCGCGACGCGGTCGAGCACCGAGCCGCGGAAGGTACCGGCCAGCCCGCCCAGCACGCAGCCCAGCACGAAGCCGAGCGAGGACGCGGCGAAGGCCAGCATCAGCGTGTTGCCAATGGCCGATTGCAGGTCGGCCCAGACCGGCCGCCCGGTCGCCAGCGACCGGCCGAGGTCGCCGACCACCACCTTCGACAGCCAGAGCCCGAACTGCACCGGCAGCGGCTTGTCGAGGCCGTAATCCTTGCGGACCTGCTCCACCACATCCGCCGGCGCGTCCGGCGGGACGATGGCGTTGATCGGGTCGCCCGGGGCGATCTGCACCAGCATGAAGCAGACGAAGCCGACCGCGAGCGCGATCGGGATCGCATAGAAGACCCGGCGCAGCAGATAGAGAAGCATCGGCGGATCCCTCAATGATTACTGGATGTAGGGCAGGCGGAGGTCAACGAACCAGCTCTGCGGCTGGACAAAGCCCTTGACGCGCGGCGACATGGCGCGCGGCGAGACGTCATGCGCGATCCAGATGAACAGCGCCTCGTCCACGCCGGCCGCGTGCAGCCTGGCCAGCGCCGCATCGCGCGCCGCCGGCTCGAAGCTGGTGCGGGCCTCGCGGATCATCGCATCGAAGCGCGGGTCGCTGAACAGGCCCCAGTTGTTCGAGACGGGGGCGGCCATCTTGCTGTCGTAGAACCGCACCAGGGCGAAGAACGGGTCCATGGTGGAGATCGAGACGTTGATCGCGTGCACGCCGCGGGCGGCCGGCGCCATGCAGCCCTGGCGCCAATTGGTGAACAGCGTGTTCCAGTCCACCACGTCGAAATCGACGTTTACGCCTATGGTCTTGAGGTCCTGCTGAAGGAACTCGTTCATCGGCAGCGGCTGCATCTGGCCGGATCCGCTGGCGCTGATCTGCACCTTGAGATTGAGCGGCTTGCCCGGGCCATAGCCGGCCTCGGCCAGCAGGCGCTTCGCCTCGGCCTTGTCGGTGCGGATGCGGAATTCCGGGTTGCCCCACCAGGGATGGCCGGGGCCGACGGTGCCGATCGAGGGCTCCATGAAGCCGCCGAGCAGCTGCTTGAGGCCGTCGCGGTCGATCGCCAGGTTCAGCGCGCGGCGGACCCGCACGTCCTTCAGCGGGCTCTCGCCGGCGAAGCAGGGCTGCCAGGGCCAGAAATGCGGCTGCAGGTTCTGCTGGATGACCATGCCGCGCGACCTGATCTGCGGCACGCTGTCGGGCGCCGGCGCCTCGATCCAGTCCACCTGGCCGGACAGCAGCGCCGCGGTGCGGGCATTCGCCTCCGGGATCGGCAGCAGGACGATCTTCTCGGCCTTGGCCTTCTCGCCCCAATAGGCCTCGTTGCGGCTGTACTCGGCCCGCTCGCGCGGCACGAAGCGGGTCATCCGGAAGGCGCCGGTGCCGGACGGCGCGGCGGCGAAGGCGTTCCAGGCGGCCTCGGCGCTGGGGGCGGCGGCGCGCAGCTTCTCCCACTGCGTGGGGCTTGCCATGAACAGGTTGGTCAGGTTGATCGGCAGGAAGCTGTCCGGCTCGCTCGTGATCAGCGCGACCGTCAGGTCGTCCACCTTCTCCGCCCGGCGCAGCGCCGGCATGCGGGTGGCGGTCAGGCCGACCTGGCGCGGGTCGAATTGCGGCGCTTCGCGGTCCAGCACCTTGCGGACGTTCCAGACCACCGCATCGGCGGTGAAGTCGGAGCCGTCATGGAATTTCACGCCCGGCCGCAGCTTGAAGATCCAGCGCGTCTTGTCCGTTGCATCGACCTCCCAGGAAGTGGCCAGGTTGGCCACCAGCGGCGTCGGCCGGTCGCCGCGCGACAGGTCCCAGGCGGTCAACGCGTCGAACAGCGGGATGCCGGTGAAGCGGTTGCCCTCAAAGCCCTGGTCGGGCTGGCCGTGGGTCAGCGGGATATCGGCCGCGGTCATGCCGATGCGGATGGTGCCCTGGGCCTGGGCAGCGGGGGCCAGGGCGACGGGCGCCAGGGCGGCTACGGCGGCGAGCAGCATGCGCCGGAAGGTCATGGGAGGGGCGTCTCCGGTAGGACGTCGTTGCGGTGTTCGGGACACCGGGACCACTGCATCGCAAGCCTCGTGCCAGCCGAGGCGGCCGGCCCGTAGCCCCGGCCGGACACCATCCGCCGGGCGCAGGCTGCCCAAGCCGGCGGCAGAATGCCCGCGCCTGGGGCGCCCGGGTCATTAGCGCGGCCTTAAGCCCGGCTGCGGCAGTCTGCGCGCGGCAGCGACGACGCGGGGGCCATGGCGGGCAAGGGCAAGGGCGGGCGCGGCGCGGGCGCGACCATCGTCATCAAACGGGAGGAAGCGGGTGGGGACGGGCACCACGGCGGCGCCTGGAAGGTCGCCTATGCCGATTTCGTCACCGCGATGATGGCCTTCTTCCTCCTCATGTGGCTGCTGAATGCCACGTCGGATGACCAGCGCCGCGGCCTGGCGGATTATTTCGCACCGTCCAACGCGCTCGGCCGCAGCGCCACCGGCTCGGGCGAGCCCTTCGGCGGCAGCAGCCCGAATTCCGACGGCACCATGGTCTCCGACAATGGCGCCATCCGGATGGAACAGGGCCGCGCCCCGGTGCGGCTCGACATCGAGGATGACGGGCAATCCGACGCCCCGCCCGAAGCGGCCACGCCGCAGCCGCCCCAACCGCCGGGGGAGGCCGCGCCGCAGACCTCCGGCGCGGTGCCGGCCGAAGGCACCGCGCCGCCCGGCACCGCCGAAGCCGCCGCGCTGGGGGAGGCCGCGCTGCGCGCCGAGCTGGCGAAGCGGGAGGCCCGGGCCTTCGAGGCGGCGGCGGCGGAGATCCGGACCGCGGTGCAGGACGACCCGGCACTGGCCGACCTGGCGCGGCAGCTGGTGGTGGAACAGGTGCAGGAGGGGCTACGCATCCAGATCCTCGACGCCGAGCGGCAAGCGATGTTCCCGGTCGGCGGCGCAGTGCCAAACGACCGCGCCCGTGCCCTGCTGGCCAAGGTGGCGGCGGTTGCCGCCCGGCTGCCGAACGGGCTCGCCATCGCCGGCCATACCGACGCGACCCCCTTCCGCGGCGCCGACCGCTCGAACTGGGAGCTGTCGGCGGAACGCGCCAATGCGGTGCGCCGGCTGCTCCTGGATTCGGGGATCGCCGAGGCGCGGCTGCAAAGCGTCGCTGGCCATGCCGACCGCATGCCGCTGCTGCCGAACGAGCCCTTGGCAGCCGGCAACCGCCGCGTCGCCATCACCCTGCTGCGCGCGGTACCCGCCAACCCATGACCACGATCGGCGGCCTGATCTTCCTGCTGGCCTGCGTCTTCGGCGGCTACGTGCTGGCCGGGGGCAAGTTCGACATCATCCTGCATGCCCTGCCGCACGAGATGCTGACCATTGGCGGCGCCGCCGTCGGCGCCTTCGTCATGGCCAACAGCATCGGCGACATCAAGCATGTCGCCGGCGGCTTCGGCAAGATCATGAAGGGCGCCCGCTACAAGAAGGCCGACTACGTCGAGATGCTGAGCCTGCTGTATTTCTTCGTCCGCCTCGCCCAGACCAAGGGCGCCATGGCGCTCGAGCCGCATATCGAGAAGCCGGAGGAAAGCAGCGCCTTCGGCAAATTCCCCAAGATCCAGAAGGACCACCACGGCGTCGCGCTGATCTGCGACTACCTGCGCATGGTCGGCATGAACGCCGACGACCCGCATCAGATCGAGGACGTGATGGCGCGCGAGCTGAAGAAGATCCTGGCCGAGGAGCTGCACCCCTCGCACGCCCTGCAATCGGTCGCCGATGCATTGCCCGCGCTCGGCATCGTCGCCGCGGTGCTCGGCGTCATCAAGACCATGGCCAGCATCGACCAGCCGCCCTCGGTGCTCGGCGGCATGATCGGCGGCGCGCTGGTCGGCACCTTCATGGGCGTGCTGATGGCCTATGGCATGGTCGGGCCGATGGCCGCCCGACTGAAGGGCGTGGTGGAAGAGGAGGCCAAGTACTACGAGGTGATCCGCGCCGTCCTGGTCGCCCACCTGCACGGCAATGCGCCGCAGGTCGCGGTCGAGACCGGCCGCAAGATGGCACCCACCGCCCTGATGCCGAGCTTCCAGGAGCTGGAAGCGGTGCTGCAGGATCTGCAAGTCGCTTGATGTGGCGCGGCGGCGCACGTTAGTTCGACTGAAATTCTTAACCGTAATATAATATAAAAAGACACACTTTCTGAGAGCAGCAGAGAGGTCGCCTTCGATTGATTGAGCAATGATTTTTACATATTGCATAGTAATGATGATATGTAGATCTTGTGATATGAGAGTAACTTTATTTCTTTACGAATGAATTTTATGTAAGCCGATTGCGCCGTTTTTTGGAAATCCATCAGGGATCATATGGCTTTCTGCCATAATTTCCGAAGCATGCGGCGGACGGAGGTCCATCGCAGGAAGGCAAACGCGGCGGTTCAAGCACTCCCAATCCTTGGCCAGTCTTCGGCAGCAGTTGAGCCAGGCGATGGTGCGCTTGGTGACCGCCTGTACAATCTTGCCAGGCCGGACTTCGAGTGGTCCAAAACGATCCGGCGTAGCGAGCTACGCGACCTGGGGTTTGCCGGCGGTAAGGCCGGACTGAATCTGCATCGGGTGCCTCCGAC
>NZ_JBHTDE010000003.1:0-852093 GCF_042666655.1 Dankookia sp. GCM10030260 | reverse complement strand
GATCGAGATTGATGGCGACGACATCGAAGTGGTGTTCCGCGTCCCACCGCCAAGCGGCAGCGCTCCCCCGCCGCTCGGCCCCGCTGGCGGCAACGCCCCAAACTGGCAAGATTGTACAGGCGGTCGTGGTCCAGCGCTTCGGCAGCACGACGAATTTGCGTAGCTCGGATCGCTTGACGATCTCGAGGTTGATCTGGCGGCAGGTGTTGCGCAGTCCGGCCTGGATGTTGGCGCCCTGGTACCCGCCGCGGCGTAGCGCTTCAGCAGGAAGGGATCGAGGCCGAACAGCGCGCCCATCAGCAGCAAACCACCATCGCGGTCCTGGATGTCGGCGGCGTGGATGATGGCCTGCATCAGCAGGCCTTGGGTGTCGACCGGGACTTGGCGCCTATTGCCCTCGATCTTCCTGCCCGCGTCGTAGCCCGAGGGTTGGGATACAGGCCGCCCTTCTCCGCGCTCGTCACGCCCTGGCTGTCGATGATCGCCGCCGTCGGGCTGGCCTCGCGCCCAGCCTGCTTCCAGCACAGCACGCAGAGCGCATGGTACATGCGATCGAGCGTGCGGTCCTCGTCCCAGCGCCGCAGGTGGTCGTTCACCATGCTCCTCGGCGGCAGGTCCAACGGACGCGCCGCCCACTGGCAACCGGTGCTCAGGATGTGCATCACCCCGTTCAGCACCGCGCGCACATCGATCCTGCGCTTGTTGCCGCCGCCTTTCGCATCCGGGATCAGCGGGCCGATGATCGCTTTGGAGGCAGTGCCTTCAACCCTCGGCGGTCAGATCACTTGGATGGCGCAGATTGCTGCGGTCGTATTTTAGCCGGTTCTCGGGCATCCATGTGGACGCCCTCCTTCCCGCACCCACCGCAAGGAGCCAATCACAGCTGAGTCAGATCAATCAGTGTGTTCCCGGACGGACACCAAGGGTTCGGGCCAAGCGGGCGGGCGCGACAATTCCATCGAGAAAACCTGTCTTCCTTGCGTGTCAGGACAGGTGGCGCGGCAGGCACAAAGCAATTCGCAGCAACTGTCCCGAACCAGACCAGTGGCGCGTCGCGGCTTGTCTCGCCCTGCCCGCGGGGTGCGCGTCAGGTCGGATGCGGCTAGGCGGCCGGATCGATGGCGCGTCGTGCCATCGGCCGCTCTGCCGCAGGCGGATCATCGCGCTGTCGCAACAGAACGGCCATCGGCCCGTGCGAGGTGGAGTCTATGCGCATGCCGACCAGCGCGGCAGCCTTCCGCAAGACCGTCTCCGCCAACTCGCGGTCCTGTGGCGCTGCGAAGATCTCGGACAAGCCGCGCACTGCGGCGGCACGATCGCTCCGAAGCAGAAGCGCCTGGCGCCGGGCGACCTCATGCATTTCCCTCGGCGTTGGCCTGTGCCGGGTAGGCAACTCCTTCCGCACGGCCTGCAGTGCCCGGTAGGTCCGTTCGTCGATGGCGCCCTTCTCGTTCATCATCAGCAGCAGGATGCGGACGACACCGTCCTGCAGCGTTCCCGTCCCGGCGCCGGCCCTGAGCGCTTCCGCCTCGCGCCGCGCCAAATCGCGCCGCAACGGATCGGTCCCGAGCGGCAGCGGTGCCGGTTGATCGGCAAGCCCTGCCGCCGCCCGCGCCAGCGGGGTGTCGTAAAGCAGGCCGAACACTTGCTCCACCGCCTTGTGCTGGGCGTTCGAGGCATTCTCCATGGCCCGCTCCACGCTCTTCGCCAGGTCGCGTTCCATGGCCCGGAAGGGGTTGTCCGCGGCGCAAGCCTTGCGGCTGCCCCGGGCCATCGCCGCAGCGATGGCGATGGGCCAGACCATCGGGTTCAGGTCAGACATCGCCCAGCGTTGCACCCGCAGCGGATGCATGCGGCGCCGCGCCGCAGCCATGGGCTCGGTCGAGAGGGCCTGGACGGCCGGAGCGGCCAGCTGCTGGTACAGCCCGGCATTCACCTCGGACAGCTTCCGCACCACCTCGAACGGACGCTCTCCTTCGCGGTCACCGCACAGCGTGACGATATCGGCGATGCTGCGCTGCTCGAAGCGGGTGACATAACGATCAGTCACCAGCGCCTCGGCCCGCATGCCCGGCGTCTTGTCGTCGATCAGCATCTCATAGAGGCCGGGTGGCAGCGCTTCGATGAGGTCGAGCAGTTCGACGAAGCCGGCGTGCTCCTTCCGGGCAATGGCGCCGGAGACGAAGATCCCGAGATGCCCGACCTTGGGATGCACGCAGTAAACGATCGTCTGCCCCTGCACGACCAGGTCGTCGTCCGAGGCATAGAGATCGAGGATCCAGTTGAGCGCCTGCTGCGGCGGCGTGATGTCGTCGCCCCAGGAACAGAGAACGCAGATCGGGGAACGGATGTTCCGCAGGTCGACCCGGATCGTCCCGTCATGCGAGGTGACCTCGCCCCGCGCCAGCTTGTTGCCGACGAAGAGCTGGTCGACGATCGCGGTGATCTCCTCGCCGTTCATGAGGAAATAACCGCCCCACCAGCGCTCGAATTCGAGGAAGCGCTGTGGCTCTGTATCGGCCTTGTCGAGCAGGTTGTAGTATTTCGACCACCAGGTGTTCGCCGGATTCAGCGCCTCGAAATTGAGCACGAGATTGGCGCCGTCGAACCGGCCATTCCCCAGGTCGCTGACGAGATGCGTCAGCCAGCTGCCGCCCAACAGGCCGCCGGTGTAGCGCATCGGGTTCAGCCCCGGGGCACCGGCCCAATAGGACAGGGGCGAGCCGGCGATCAGGATCGGACCGGGCAACTCGGGCCGCACCGCCGCCAGGCCCATGATGGCCCATCCCGCTTGGCAATTGCCGATGACGCATGGCCCGCCCGGGGCATCCGGGTGGCGCTCTCGCACCAGTTCCAGGAAGCGCGCCTCGGCCAGCATCACGTCGACCAACCGCTGCCCCGGCACGGGCTCCGGGAAGAAGGTGACGAAGTAGACGGGATGGCCGAGCTTCAGCGCATTGCCGATCTCGCTGTCCGCCTTGAAGCCGCCGATCCCGGGACCATGCCCGGCGCGCGGGTCGACCACGACGAAGGGCCGCAGCGCCGGGTCGGTCGGCAGGTCGCTGTCACCGGGCAGGATGCGCAACAGGGCGTAATTGCAGGGCTTCTCGAGCGTGCGGCCGTCGAGCAGCATCTCGTGGCCGAAGGTCAGCAGCGGCGGCTTGCCCGCGGCCTCGTGCCGCAGATACTCGTTGCCGCGCTCCCGCAGCGTGTCCCAGAACAGCAGGCTGCGCTGCGTCGCATCCACCGCGTATTCGAGGAAGTCGGATAAAACCGGTACACGAACCATCACCCTAGATCTCCTCGGTGGCTTTCCATTGCAGGAAGAATCCGACCTCGCCGGGCATCCCACCCGGCCAGTTCAGGATCTCCGCGCGGATCTGGAAGCCCCGCGGCTCCAGCTCATGCTTGAAGAAGTCGTAGGCACGCTTCGGGAAGCCATCGAGCTTGGCGTACCAGTCCTTGTCGTGGTTGGTGATCGCGCGGCCCTGGTCGGGCAGCCAGTCGGACGGGAAGCGCAGCACCAGCGCCTGCTTGTCGCCCATGTCGATGGTCTTCCGCACCAGCGTGGCAATGCGGTCCATCGCCTCGGGCTGCACACCGCGCTGATTGAAGGATTCGTGCAGCTTGTCGAGTTCGATCTTGGTCGAGGCCTCGAAGGCCCGCTGCTTGGCTTCCTCCTCCGCCTTCTTCGAATGCAGGTAGGCGCGCACTGCATCGGCGCTCAGGGTGCTGCCGGTGATGTTCATGTCTGGCTCTCCCGATCCGGTTTCCAGGGCTCAACCGAGGATGTGGTAGCCGCCATCGACGTAGAGGGTCTCTCCGGTCATCGCGGCGGCATAGTCGGAGGCGAGGAAAACGCAGGCGGCACCGACTTCCTCGATGGTGACGAGCCGCCGCGCCGGTGCCCGCGCCGAGACCCTGGTCATCAGGTCGTCGAAGTCCTTGATGCCGGAGGCGGCGCGGGTGGCCAGCGGCCCGGGGCTTACGGCATGGACCCGGATGCCCTTCGGGCCGAGTTCCGTTGCGACGTAGCGCACGGAGGATTCCAGCGCAGCCTTGACCGGTCCCATGATGCCGTAATTGTCGACCACCTCGTTGGCGCCGAGATAGGACATCGTCATCATCGTCCCGCCCTGCCGCATCAGGGGCTCCGCCCGGCGCGCCAGGTCGAGGAACGACCAGCAGGACACATCCATCGCGGCCAGGAAGCCGTCGCGCGGACAGTCGACGACACGCCCCTGCAGCGCTTCCCGTGGCGCGAAGGCGATGGAGTGCACCAGGATGTCGAGCCCGCCCCAGCGCTCCGCGATGCCGGCGAAGAGACCGTCGACCTGGGCCGGATCCCTGACCTCGAGCGGCAGGAAGATCTCCACGTCGAGCGCCTTCGCCAGCGGCTCGACATGCGGCTTGGCACGGTCGTTCAGGTAGGTCATGGCGATCTCGGCGCCGGCACGCCGCATGGCCTGGGCGCAGCCCCAGGCGATCGAATGCGCGTTGGCGACGCCGACGATCAGCGCCTTCTTCCCGGTCAGGACCGGCGGGAGCCGTTCGTGCTGCGGGTTGGCGTCGGCCATGCTGTCCTCCTCAGGCACGCAATGCGGCACGGGTGTGCCGTGCGATCATCAGGTTCTCGTTGGTCGGCACGACATGGGCCGGGATGCGGCTGCCTGCGGTGGTGATGCGACCGGCGTGCGAGGCATTGGCCTCCGGGTCGAGCTCGATGCCCAACCAGGCACAGGCCTCGCAGACCATGGCTCGCACCGGTGCCGCGTTCTCGCCAACGCCGGCGGTGAAGACCAAGCCATCCAACCCGCCGAGCGCCGCCGCGAGCGAGCCGATCCCGCGCGCAACGCGATGGACGAAGACCTCGATGGCGAAGCGCGCCACCGGCTCTCGGCTTGCCAGCAACTCGCGGAAGTCGGAGGAGATACCGGACAGGCCGAGCATGCCGGATCGCCGGTAGAGCAGATCCTCCACCTCCGGGACGGTCATGCCCTCCTGGCTCAGCAGATGCAGGATCACCGCCGGATCCAGCTCGCCGCACCGCGTACCCATCGGCAGGCCGTCGAGCGCCGAGAACCCCATCGTGGTGGCGATGCTGCGCCCGGCCCGCAGGCCACAGAGCGAGGCGCCATTGCCGAGATGGGCGACGACCACGCGTCCCTCGGCAATCCCTGGCGCCATCTTGGGCAAGGCGGAGGCGATGTATTCGTAGGACAGCCCATGGAAGCCGTAGCGCCGGATGCCCTTCGCGGCCAAGCGGGACGGGATGGCGTAGGCCTGCACCACCGCCGGCATCGTGTGATGAAAGGCCGTGTCGAAGCAGGCGACCTGCGGCAGGCCAGGCGCCTTCTCCAGGGCGGTGCGGATCGGCGCCAGGTTGTGCGGCTGATGCAGCGGTGCCAGGGGCGAGAGCCGCCCGAGTTCCTCCAGCAGCGCCGGCGTGACGCGCTCCGGCCGCTCATGCTTCGCGCCGCCATGGACCACGCGGTGCCCTAGCCCCGCCAGCGGCCGGCCTTCGAGCCGATCGCGCAGCCAGGGCAGCAGCGCCATCAGGGCCTCGGCCGGGCTCTTCGGGGCCGGCCAGGACAGGTCGGGGCCCGCGACCGCTACGCCGGCGGCATCCTTCGCCCGGAACTCCGGCCGGATCCCGATGCCGTCCACCTGCCCGTCGAGGAAGCAGTGATCGCCATCGAACAGGGAGAATTTCAGCGAGGAGGAGCCTGCATTCACCACCCCGACAACGCCGGCCATGTCGCTCATGCCCGCGGCTCCCGCTGGGCGGCGGCCGAGAGCAGCCGCGCCAGGGCGATGGAGGCAAGCCGCGAGGTGACGCTGTCGGCCCGGCTGGTCAGGATGACGGGTACGCGGGCGCCGAGCACGATGCCGGCGCTGTCTGCCCCGGCGAGGTAGCTGAGTTGCTTGGCGATCATGTTGCCCGCCTCGAGGTTCGGCGCGACCAGGATGTCGGCATCGCCGGCCACCGGTGAGGCAATCTTCTTGATGGCGGCGGCGGCACGGCTGATGGCATTGTCGAAGGCCAGCGGCCCGTCCAGCAGCGCGCCGGTGATCTGCCCGCGGTCGGCCATCTTGCAGAGCGCCGCGGCGTCGAGTGTGCCGGGGATCTTCGGGTTCACCGTCTCGACCGCCGAGAGGATGGCGACCTTCGGTGCGGCATTGCCGAGCGCATGCAGCATGTCCACGGCGTTCTGGATGATGTCCGCCTTGGTGATCAGGTCCGGTGCGATGTTGATGGCGGCGTCGGTGATGAACAGCGCCTTGTGGTAGGATGGGACATCCAGGGCGAAGACATGGCTGATGCGGCGCGTCCCGCGCAGGCCGCCGTCGCGCGCCACCACCGCCGCCATCAGGTCGTCGGTGTGCAGGCTCCCCTTCATCAGTGCACCAGCACGGCCCTCGCGGCAGAGCCGCACCGCGGCAGCAGCCGCGGCATGCGGTGTTTCGGCGTCGATCAGTTCGCAATCGTCGAGGCGCGTACCGGCGGCTACCGCCACCGCTTCGATGGTGGCGCGCGGCCCGACCAGGATTGGCCGCATGGCGCCTTGGTCTCGCGCCTGCAAGGGGCCGAGCAGACTGTCCCGGTCGCAGGGCCAGGCCACGACGACGGTCAGCGGCTTGGCCTCGGCGCTGCGCCGCAGCAGGGTCTTCAGGTGCTCGTGGCGGTGCAGGATGATGTCGGGCCGGGGTCCTAGCGGCCGGGTGACCTGCTCGGCCGGCAGCCGGACGGTCACGCTGCCTTCGGCGATGCGGCCGCGCTGGCATTCGAGGAGAATGGCGATGATCGCGCTGTCCTGGCTCGGCCGGGCGGTTACCACGCCATGCACCAGGATGCGGTCGCCCGGCACGGGGTCGACCATGAAGCGCAATTCCTGCGACCGGATATCGCAGCCCGGGCCAGGCATGCACCGGGCGGTGAAATCCAACAGGATACCCTGTACGAGCAGGGCACTGGCCGCGTCCGGCAGCAGATCGCAGGCCGGATCGGGCACGCCGAACAGCGCCGCGACGAGGTCGAAGCTGCGCTCCTGCAACACATGCTCGATGCTGGCAGTCATGCCGATGGCGATGTTGTCGCGCGTCAGGCCGACAAGCTGTTCCGTGTCACGGATGTCGGTGCTCACGAATTTCAGCTCCCGTTAGCTGCCCTTGGAACCGGCGGCGATGGTATCCCTGGGCAAGCCGGATGCGTCGCAGTGCAGGGAACGGCGCGTTGCGACGGAAGCGCGGCCGTATCCGCCCTGCCGGGTCGCGAAGATGACCGCCGGGCTCATGTCGCCGTGCAGCATCGGGAGTGCCTCGCGGCGCGGCAAGCGAAGCCAATGTCAAAAAAACCGCCATTCGGCGGCCCCGGCATTCGGGATGGAATGCCGTGGTTTTCGATAGCTTTCCAATGGGACTTGGAAGGCCGGAAGACCTAGCGTCCCGCCCTGCGCAAAAGGCCGGCCTCGGGCCCCATGCGCAATCCTCGGCAGCGATCGGAATCACGGTTCATGGCGGCAGTCAGAATGCGATCGGCGATCAGGCCGCAGGACGCAGCGCAACTGGTGCCGGACGGCGCCAGCCTGATGATCGGCGGGTTCCTGGGTGTCGGGACGCCGGAACGATTGCTGGATGCGCTGGTCGCCCGGAACGCACGCAACCTGACAGTGATCGCCAACGACACGGCGAAGCCCGGCCTCGGCATCGGCAGGCTGATCGATGCAGGCTGCGTCACCCGCGTGATCGCCTCGCATATCGGCACGAACCCGGTCGTACAGCGCAAGATGCTTGATGGCTCGATGACGGTGGACCTCGTGCCGCAGGGCACCTTGGCTGAGCGCATCCGCGCCGGTGGATCCGGACTTGGCGGGATCCTCACGCCGACCGGGGTCGGGACGATCGTCGCCGAGGGCAAGCGGGTGGTCGCGGTCGAGGGGCGGGATTACCTGCTTGAGCTGCCGCTGCGCGCCGATGTCGCGCTGATTCATGCGCATGAGGCCGACCACCTCTTCAACCTGACCTACAGGCTGACGGCTACGAACTTCAATCCGGTCATGGCGATGGCGGCGGATTGCGTGATCGCCGAGGCCGAGGAGGTGGTGCCGGTCGGCGTCATCCCGCCGGATGCCGTCCGCACCTCCGGCATCCTGGTGGACCATCTGGTGGAAAGGAGGCGCTGAGGATGGACGCCAAGGAAATCATCGCCCGACGGGTGGCGTTCGAGTTGCACGACCGCACGCTGGTGAACCTGGGCATCGGCCTGCCGACGCTGGTGGCCAGCTACGTCCCGCCGGGCATCCGCGTTGCCTTCCAGAGCGAGAACGGCATCGTCGGCTTCGGCGCCCGGCCGCCGGAGGGTATGGAGGACCCCTATCTCACCGATGCCGGTGGAAGCTTCGTCTCCGCGCTTCCCGGTGCCTGGAGCTTCGACAGCGTCACCTCCTTCGCCCTGATCCGCGGCGGCCATCTGGACATGACGGTGCTCGGTGGGTTGCAGGTCGATGCCGGGGGACGGTTGGCGAATTGGATGGTGCCCGGACGAATGGTCGCCGGCATGGGCGGTGCGATGGACCTTGTTGCCGGAGCACGGCGGGTCGTCGTCGCCATGCAACATACCGCGCGGGGCGAACCCAAGATCGTCCGCGAGCTCTCGCTGCCCGCTACGGCTGTACGGCGCGTCACCCTCGTCGTGACCGACATGGCGGTGATCGAGCCGACCAAGGACGGGCTGGTGCTGCGTGAGCGCGCGCCCGGCGTCACGGTCGCGGCGATCCTTGCTGTCACCGGCGCGGCGCTGCGGGTTGAAGGCAGCGTGCCGGAAATGCGACTCGGTGCTGCATCACCTGCACCAGCCGATTGACGGCAGGGAGCAAAGGCATGGACGCGGATCGGACATCCTTGAGACGCAGGACTGCCGTGGAGCCGTCAGCCTTCACGAACACCACCATGCTGGTAGAGCGGTCGGTGGTTCTGCTGCTGGTCGGCCTGCTGCTGCTCGGAGTCGCGCTCATCCTGCGGCCGTTTGGCACCGCGATCCTCTTTGCCCTGATCCTGGCGGTCGCCACCTGGCCGCTCCGCCGGCTGCTGGTACGTGCCGGGCTGTCACCCAGGCTGGCCGCTACGCTGCTGTCGCTCGGCGGGGTGATGGCGATTGGCCTGCCGATGCTTGCCATCGCCCCGCGACTTGCGGCGCGACTTGCCGAGGGATCGCGTGACGTTGAAGCCGCCCTCACCGCATTGCCCAGCGTCCCGCCAGACTGGGTCACCCGAATACCCTTGGCCGGTGCGCCGCTGACCGGCCTGTGGAGCCAGGCAGCCGCCGCCGGCGGCAACCTGCACGCGCTGCTCGAACCCTATGCGGACTGGCTGCGCAGGAGCATCCTGACGGCGGCGCATGCGCTGGCGGACAGCGCGCTGCAATTCCTGTTGGCGATCATCATCGCCGGCGTGTTCTGGGCCAAAGGGGAAGCGCTCACCGCGGCCATGAGGGACATGGTGCGGCGCCTGGGTGGAGGCACCGCCGCCGAGGCGCTGGAGGCTGCCGGCGGCGCATTGCGCAGCGTCGCCTATGGCGTTGTCGGTACAGCCTTCGTCCAGGCCATCCTGATGGCGATCGGCGCCCGTATTGCCGGCGTGCCGGCGCCGGTCGCGCTCGGCTTCCTCGTCCTGCTGCTGGCCATCAGCCAGATCGGTGCGGTGCTGCTGCCGCTGGTGTGGGGCGGCGCTGCCTGGTGGCTGTTCCATCGGGGTGAGCAGGGTTGGGGCATCTTCATGCTCGCCTGGGGCCTTCTATTCGTCACCCTCAGCGACAACCTGATCCGCCCATGGCTGATCAGCCGCGGCGTGGAGATGCCGCTGACGCTGGTGATCCTCGGCGTCTTCGGCGGCTTCCTCTCCTTCGGCTTCCTTGGCCTCTTCGTCGGTCCGGCGCTCCTGGCGATCGCCTTCACCCTGGTCCGCGCCTGGCGCGGCCCGGTGACCGGGCCCAACACGTGACAGGATGCCGTCAAGCCGCTGGCCGACCGTGCGCGCGCTCCAGTGTTTCGGACGGCGCCTCACCGAAGGTCTCACGGTAATCGTGCGCGAACTGTCCCAGGTGCCAGAAGCCATGCCCGAGGGCAACCGACTTGACCAGCGGTACCGGCCCCTCGCGCGACTGCAAAGCCGCCCGCACCATGCTCATCCGTCGGAGTTTGAGGAAGCGATGCGGGCTGATCATGAAGGCGGCCCGGAACGCGTCGGCCAGGCTCGAGGCCGAGACGGCAAGAGCGTCGCAGAGGTCTTCGGTGTAGATCGGCCTGTCCATATGCAGGCGCAGATACTCGTCGGCCGCGACGACGATACGACGCAATGCCTGCCCGTTACGCGGCATCCGGGTTTCCGAAGCATGGTCCGGATTGATCAGATCACGCGCCGCGTGCACCAAGGCTTCACGCAACGCAAGGCGTGACTGCTCGAGCTTGAAGAGATCCGGGACGGAGAGTGCCGCTTCATGTGCGGCGAGCACGACGCGTTCGTAGCGCGCCCGGGTGTCCGGCTCGGCCTGAAGCAAGACATAGCGGCCTGGGGAGAGGAGCTTCGACTGCGGCGGCGGCTCCAGAAATCGTTCCATCGATGCGAAGGGCAGGATCAGCGACGCGAAGCTGCTGGGCTGCGGATTGGCGCGCAATAGCTCCGCCCCACCGGCGTATACTCCGACGACACCGGGTTGGCAGGCGACACCGTTGAGCAGGAGCGTCCCGAGGTTTTCGCGCGGCAACTGCACAACGGCGCAGTCCGGCGTTACCTTGGCAAAGCCCATGAAGGGTGAAGCGTGCCCGACGTTCAAGGAGATGTCGCCGAGCTCCATGGTCGTGACCTCGACCGCAAAGGGACCGCGGCCCATTGGTACGATCTGAAACTCGACCCCGGGATGCGCCGCCTGGAGGTCCTGCGGCTCGTTGAACCGATGCGTATGAACGGCGTCGTGGAGCATAGCCCTCTCCTACTGAAGGGAAGACTGCATCATCTCCATAACCGCAGCCATGCGGCTTTAGTGGCTCACCCACACCCGTACCTTATTGACATGCGTCAAGGCAGCACTATCACCATCTCGTCATCGCGCATCTGTTGCCGCTTCATTCAGTCGGCTGCGAGCGGCAGCATGGCAGCAGGCCCTGCGCTCGATCCGCCTCCGTCCCTGTCCAACGGCTGGAAGCCCATTGAGAAGACCTTGCGATATTCCCGTTCGAGCTCGTTGAAATCCGAAAAGCCGTGGGTCGATGCAAGCTGCTGCGGTGTTGGGCCGTTTGGGCCGGCTGAACGAAGCGCCTTGTCGAACCGTATCAGCCGACGGAGCAGGAGAAGGCGCTGCAGACCCATCCCGTAGCGCGTGCGGATGGCGCGCCGCAAGCGCGGCACGGACATCCCGAGGGATGCCGCCAAACCGGCCGTCGTCGGCGCTTGCGCCGGATAGCCGCACAGGAGATCTTCGACTGCTTCGATCAGCCGTTGGCGCTCGGCGGGTGCGCGCAGGATACGCGGACGCACGCCACCCGACAGGCCGCCCAGCAGATCCTGCAGCATTTCAAGGACGGAGGACCGCAGTGAGCGCCGTGCCTCCGCAACCTCGAACACCGCCGCATCCTCGGCCGCCACCTCGACTGCCGACTGCATCAGTTGGATGGATTGAGGCCAGAGGTTCGGATCGCAGGCAAGCATCATCTCCGTCCCGAGACCAGGACGGGGCGATCGGCCCGGCAGCTCGAGCGTGCGCTGTGCGAGCTCGATATGCAGCGACACCATCGCCCACTCTGCCTCCGCGTGGTTGGTGCAGTCCAAAACCGCGCCCTCGCCCAACACCGTCAGCATGGGCGGCGCGGCGCGGCGACCATTGATCAGGAATGGCGTGATCGGGAACACGACCCAGACCCGGTCGATGGGAACCACGCCATGCAGCAACACCGGCGAAACACGGCCAACCAGCATGTCGAGGTCACCGAGTGCGAAGCCAGCCGCTTCGGTGCGGAAAGGGCCGCCAGGCAGCGGAACCACCTCAAGGGCATTGCTCGCCAACAACTGCGCGGACAAATCGATCTCGGTGTGACGGACCGTGAAGCTGCCTTCTCGCCGCATGGATCTGGCCAACCATCCCCGTGTAGTTGAGAGACGACGCGTCTAAGGCACTCTGAGTTCAGGAAACGCAAGAAAAAATTCCAGTGACGTGCCTGTTTCATGCAACTGCCAGTGACTTGGCTGGCCGGGACATCGCCCGCCGGCAGTCTCGCCGGTGCAATCCGTGGAACGGCGAATACCATTCGTTATTGATAGTGGTGACGCTTCCGCACTGCCGCATGCGGTCCCTACCCTGCCTCCGCTCGTCGCGCCTCGTCATGCTGCTCTCGAAGACAGGATGCGGCAGGCCATCGTGGAACGTGAATGGTGATTCCTCGCGGAGGAGCAGTCCAGGCATGTCGCAGTCGGGAGCATCGGCCAGGATGCTGCACTCGGTTCCCGGCGCAGCCCTTGCCCCGACGGCGCAGGTGTCAGTTCGGATTGCGAAGCATACCTTCCGTAGCGACCGCACCGGCGACCTTGCCAAGCCATGCACAGGGCGTGCGGCAAGCCCCGGCGGCGGGGTCGCGCGCCCGGCGCAACGCCTTCACCATCGCCACGGGGCAGTATCGGGGCTCGGTCGCCGCAACCAATCCGTCGATCGGCCGCGTCTACCGCCTGCCGGATTCCGGCATAACGCTGGACCGGGTCCGCACCACCTTCGTCGGATGGACGCAATCGAATACACAACATGCCAATATCCGGGCCGTCCACGGGCTCATGCGGTTTGCTGGCACGACCTGGCCATGCACAAGAAGGCGGTTTCAGCCATTGCGATGATGATCGGACTGGCTGGCTGCAGCGGCCTGACGTCGAAGCGGCAGCGGACCGTGACGGGTGGTCCTGGTGGAGCGGCGGGCGGCGCCACGATTGATGCCCTGGCGGGCAATGTCGGGATGGGCGCGCTGTTCGGCGTAGGCGCCGGCGCCGCCGGTGGGTACCTGCATGACCGGCACAAGCAGAGGGAGCGACAGGCCTAGAATCGGAGCGTGCAGACTGGGCGTGGCCAGGCGGCACGCTGACGCAAAGTCGTGGCAGGGGATGACGCCGGCATGCGTGTTTCGCCCTGAACAGACCAGCTGCGGCGACATGGCGTGCGCTGCCGAACGCAAGCCGCGGTGGATCCCCTGCTCGGATGAAGCCGGATGACCGTATCGAGGAAACCCGGTTGTTCGACGATCTGCTTGCCGCAACATCACACGGCGCGACAGGCTGCTTGGGTATGGTAGCGCGAGCGGCATCCTAGCCAGACCCTCTGCTGCAACGCCTTCGAAATCGTGGCCTGAAAGCCTTGGCGCAGTCTCGTTCGTCACCCGGGGAGGCCGACATGGCGTCTGTCGAACTGGGCACGCGCGAAGACGCCGTCGCACCGGATTCGGGAGGCAGCTGTGGGGGTATTGTTGGTCGTGACATTCACGGATAGGGCTGGCGTTGGTGCCGCCATTCGAACAATGCAGGACTTGCATGCGGATGGAACCCTGACCCTTTATGCCGCGGCAGCGGTCGGGCAGGATAAAGGCGGCATCGGTCTGACTGTCCGCGTCGCCGCGGATCCGCATGCCGCCGTGGCTGCACCGGCTGTCGGCGCGGCCGTCGGGGCGCTCGTCACCCTGCTGGGTGGGACCCTCACGCTCGTATCGCGCAGCGTTACCTCCGGTCTGGTTGGCGCCGTGCGCGATCTGGACGAGGCAGGTCTCGATGCCGGCTTCCTCCATCGGATCTCGCGCCGGCTGCGTGCTAGCGGCGATGTGGTGGTGGCGGAAGTCGAGGAAGAGCGCCAATTGCCACTTGATAGCCGCATCCTGGCACTTGGCGGACGCATCTCCCGCCATCGGCTACTTCGCTCGCTGAGCGAGGAGCGCACCGTACGGGAGCTCTCCGCCTTGAGCGACGAGTTGCGCCGCCTTCGCAAGGAGCAGAGCGGCACCGTGGGGGCTGAAGCGGGCACGCGCGTCAAGCGCGACCGCATGCACGAATTCCAGCGCCTGGTCGCCGATACCCAAGCCTTGGCGAGGAACCTGCGCAGCGAGGCAGCAGCGAAGGTCGTCGTCCTACGTGCGCAGGCCGCACAACTCGATGGTCCCGCGCGCCAAGCGGTCGAGCAGCGGGCCGCGGCGGTGCGGCAGGATCTTGAGGCTCGGGCGGCCAGGGTGGAACGCATGGCGGAAGCCGCTGGCGACTCACGCTGCAATCCGGGCCGGGTAGGCTGCGAGGATTCCTTCGAAGAGGATGATTCCTGACATCGATACGTGTCGAGGAAGGTGCAGGCAGCCGTTAGCCTTCGACGACCTGGCAGACGAGGGCTGTTGTGTGGAGTCCACTGCTCCGAACCATGCTCTCTCGCCGAAGGAATGGCGAACGCGCAGCATGGAGCGGCCTCGACCGGTACCGGCGTGAGCTTCAGGCAGCCAATTACCAGCCTTCGATCAATCAAGGCGCCTCTTGGCGCTTGTCCTTGCGGTTTTGGCATCCGCCGGCAGCGTCCCCGCGCGGCAGCCGGCTGTCCCACATGCAGAGACCGCAGCCGTGCTTGGAAAAGTGGCCGAATGTCCGCTTCTGGGCCGGCACCCAGGTGCCCGGAGTGGCCGCGGACGCGCTGCGGGCACTCGCGCGCGCGCGGCGTGCATTCATCATTCGAGACGCGCGCTTCGGCGCCGAAGCGGTCGCCGCCGAACGCAGCATCGTCAGCATCGCCGGCCGCGCCATTTCCAGCATGATCCACTACAGCGGAAACAGCGACATTCTGCGGCTCCAGCTGACAGCGGCGCGCGACGGGGTCGATTCAACCTCGCCTATATTGGGGAGGACTTCGTTGTGAAGCACAAGGGCATCTCCGATCCCATCTACATGCCGGCACTGTTTGAGTATGGCGACCGCCTGGCCGCGCAGGGCTATCCTTGGGAAGAGAGGCATCCGCGTTTCCTGGCGCGGATGGCCGTTCGATGAGCCGGACAGACACCGGGCCGACCGTCGCGGCAGGGGCGTGGTGGCGATCCCTCGTCGTCCTTCCGCTGATGGTCGGGTCCCTGGCCGATGCAAGCGCCCAGCCGCAGCCGGTACCCTCCACCATGGCGGCGCCCGCGGTGGCCCCCCTGCCCGCCTCCCAGGCCGCCACGCCGAAGGTGACGGCCGAGCAGCTCGAAGGCTTGCTGGAACCCTTCGCTGGGGCGCCGCAGGATGTCCTCGCGGTCGTGCTCGATGCCTGCCGCTACCCGACCGAGTTGGTCGCCGCGGCGCAATGGGTGGCCAAGCCGGTGGCCGAACGCGGATCAGCGGAGCAGGCCTGGCCGCCACCGGTGCGGCTGCTCGCCGAGCGGGCGCCGCGAACGCTACAATACCTGACCCAGGACATCGCCTCGACCGCCGTGCTGGGTGCCACCTTCCAGAACCAACCGAACGATGTCTGGCTTGCCTTCGGTCGCGTCACCTTGGCGGCACAAGCCAGGGCCGAGCAGCAGACGCCTCCGGCGGACGTCAGCCTGCCGCAGCCCGCGAGCCAGCCGCCGCCCGCGGTCCCTGCGCATGACAGCGCCAGGCCGGCCGCCGCACCGCCTGCGAGACCCGCTACTGCCGACCCTATCCAGGCTGCGCCGGCGCCGATGGAGACGCCGCCGGTGGTGATCGAGACCCCACCGGGGAGCGTCGTCACCACTGCACCCGCCGCGCCCGTCACGGTCGTCACCACCCCGGCGCCGGTCGCCGCCGTGGATCCTGTCGGCTCCGCCCTGGTGGGCGGCATGGTTGGCCTCGGCGCCGGGCTGCTGATCTCCGAACTGCTGCATGACGACGACCATTGGGGGGCTCCGGGCTACGGCTATGGCTACCGCCCGCCCTATGCGGTGCCGCCGCCCTATGCCCCCTATGGCGGGGCACGCGCCGACGCCGCGCGGGTGATGCAGGAAGACCGCCAGGCGGCGGCACGAGTCCGGCAGGAAGACCGCCAGGCCAGCCTCGACGCGCGGCAGCAGGACCGGCAGGCAAACGCCGCGGACCGCCGCGAGGGCGCCGGCGAGCGAGCGCAGCAGCGGTCAGCGACGCGCGATGACCGACAGGCCGGCAGGCAGGATGCCGGCGCGGCCCGCCAGGCAACGCGCGATGACCGCCAGGGAGGCCGGCAGGACCGCCAGCAGCAGCGCGGCGACGCCGCCGCCACGCCGCGGGCGGGGCAGCGTGCCGCCGCGGGCGGCGCCGGCCCGGAACGCCGGGCGGCCGCCACGGCCGGTCAGCAACGCGCCGATTTCGGCGTCCGGGAGCGGCCCGCGGCGGCGCCGTCGCGGCCATCGCCGCAAGCCGCACGCGGCGCGGACTGGGGACCAGCCCGCGGCATGTCCGGCGGCGCGGACATCAGCCGCTCCCGCGCCCCGTCCGGCGGCTTCTCGGCCGGGGGCGGTGGCGGCGGCCGCGCCGCAGCGGCCAGGGCCGGCGGTGGCGGTGGTGGTGGTCGGGCCGCAGCGGCGCGGGGCGGCGGTGGCGGTGGACGGCGGCGGTAGGGGGGAACCGATGATGATGCTCAGCATGTCCTGGCGGCGCGGCGCGCGGCGTTGGATCGCCCCACTCGGCCTCTGCCTGTCGATCTTCGCGTCGGACGGGATGGCGCAACCCACCAGCGGGCCGCCTGCCGCGCGCGGTGCCGCGGCGCCGGCCGGCGGCCAGGCGGCCCGGCTGCAACGCGCCTTCGCCACGCCGGAGGCCGCGGTGAAGGCGCTGATCGAGGCGCTCCAGGCGCCGACCGACCTGCCGCTTCGCGGCATCCTGGGTGGCCCGGTGCTCGATGCCGTGCCGCTCTCGGAGCGTCAGGCGGATGACCGGCGGCGCGCCGCGGGCGGCTGGCTGGCGCTGCAGCCCTTCGAGATCGCCCAGGAGGGTGGCAGCCGCGCAACCGCGCTGTTCGGCGAGGCGCATGTGCCGCTGCCCGCCCTGCTGGTGCAGACACCGCGTGGCTGGCTCTTCGACCAGGCCGGCACCATCGAGGCCATGCGCAAGCGCCGGATCGGCGTGAACGAGGCAAATGCGCTGGAGGCGCTGCGGGCGCTGGCCGCGGCGCAGGCGCGCTACCGGCTGAGCGAACGCCGCACCGATGGCGTGCTCGAGTATGCGCGCCGCATCCGCAGCAGCGGCCCCGGCAAGCTGGACGGGCTGACCTCCAGCGGCCAGGAGGTCGTGCCCGGCGCCTCCACCGACCTGCTGAATCAGGCTTTCGGCCAGGCCGAGGTCGAGCCGGGCGATCCACGCCTGGTGCCGCCTGCCGGCTATGCTTACCGGATCCTCACGGGCCAGGGTCCGCATGCCGAGGGCGGCGCGGCCTCCTACCTCGCCGGCGACCGCCTGACCGAGGGCTTCGCCGTTGTCGCCTGGCCGGTGCGGCCGGGCGAGAGCGGGATCTCGACCTTCATCATGAATCACCGCGGTACGATATTCGAGCAGGAGCTCGGCAACGGCACGGTCGAGGTCGTGCGGCGCATGGCGGTGTTCGATCCCGGTCCGGGCTGGAATGCGGTCAGCGGCAGCGAGTGACGGCGGTGGTCACCGCGTCCGGCGCAGGCTGAGCAGATAGGCGGTCAGCGCATCCGCCTCGGCCTGGGTCCGATCGGTGTTCATCATATGCATGTGCAGCTTCGTGACGAAATCGCGCATCCAGGCCCGGGTGATCTTCGGGTCCTGCGCGACCTCGACGAAGGCCGGTGCATCGGTCCACCCCGCACCGCCGCCAGGCTGGACGACATGGCAGCGGGCGCAGTTCTGCTCGGCGATCCGCCGCCCCTCGGCCGGCGTCGCCGGCTGCGCCTGGCCGATAACCGGCATGGCTGCAAGGACAGAGACGGCCAGCAGCTTCGCCCCGCCGCCTCGGCCCGCGCCACGCTGCCTGTTCGTCGCCATGCAAACCTCCTTTCCGACCGGCTCAGTTCGCCGGAACAGTCAGCAGCGGCGCCTGCGGCGTCACGCCGGTCTCCGCCAACGAGAAGAACAACATCAGGACCGACAGCACGCGCTTCGACCGATAGTCCCGGTCGTCGATCCAGTACCAGGAGTCGCGGTGGCGCACCGCGGCGAAGGCATCGGCCGGCCGTTCCGGTCCCGCGAGCACGCGCACCAGCGGCCGGTCGCGCGGATCCTCCGCTTCGATGGCGCGCGCGGAGGCGCCCGTGCGCCCTTGCGTGACATGATCGGCCGGCACGTCGATCCCGAGCGCGATCTCCAGCAGGATCTCCATCATGGAGCGCGACAGGACGGCGATCTCATTGTCGCCGCGCGGCACGGCACCAAAGGCCAGCGTCATCTCGCCCTGTGCATCCGGCCGGGCTCCCAGCGCTTCCCGCACGGCGCGCAGGTCCCGCTCGACCTCGGCCGACCGGCTGCCCGCGAGGACCAGGTGCACGATCTCGTCCGGTCCGCGCTTCTCGCGCCGCAAGCTCACCGTGCCGGAAAGCTGCAGGCGGCGGAGCGCATCGAGCAGCGGATAGAAGGCGGCATCGGCGCTGCGGCTGACCCCACCCATGCTGGAACGGTTGAACACGCCGTTCACCGCCCGGGTCGTCACCAGGAGGATGAAGTCCGCGGGATAGCCGGCCTGGATCAACTCGAAGACCGCGGTCGGCGGGATCGGCCGCAGCAGGCTGGTGGTGAATTTCTGGCCGCTCAGCGGCGTATAGGAGATGGTCGGTCGATCGAGATAGGAGCCGGTGGCCCCAAGGGTCGCCAGCGCGGATGGAATGGTGTTGGTTCGGTCGGAGCTGACCTGTCCGCCAGCGGAAAGCTGCCCCTGCAGCCCGTACCCACTGATAATCGATGATACATCGAGGAAGGTCGGCGCATCGCCGTAGCGCAGCCGCACGATGTTGAGCAACGTCTGCTCCTTCCAGGACTCGCCGACTGCCGCCAGGTAGCCGATGCGGTCGCGTGGAACGGTGGCCGGGCCGATCGAGGCGCAGCCCGCCAAGGCGAGCAAGGGCAAGAGCAGCAGCCGGCGAGGGCGGGCAGCCACCCCGCCGCGCCCTAATCCGGATCCAACCGGAACAGGTGGTAGCCCCAGGCCGGCAGGTCGAGGTAGAGGCCGCGCCCGACCAGCGCGTCGCCCTCGCGGCGGTAGCGCGCGGGACCAAGCAGGTCGACCACGGCCTGCATCCGCCCGCCGAGGGCCGGGATGGGCAGCCGGACATAGCATTGCGCCTGATGCGGCTGGAAGTTCACCGCGCCCAGCAGGCGTGCCTCGCCCGGGCCCTCCCAGGCGAAGCAGACGAAGCCGTCCCAGCTTCCATTGCCTGGCCAGGCCTCGGCCGGCTCCAGCAAGCGCCAGGCGCCATCGCGCAGCGCCGGGTCCTGCAGGACCGCCAGCAGCTTGGCGTAGAAGGCGCCGACGGTCGGGTCCGGCGGCTCGGCCGGCGCGCGGTCAAGATGGATCGGGACACGCTTGCGGCGTCCCTCGAACTGGCCCTGGTGGAAGAAGCGCAGGCCCGGCGTCAGGAAGGCCAGGGCAGCCGCGGCCTGGTGCACCTCCCAGTGGAAGGTGCCGGCGGCGCGCGGCTCATCGTGGTTCTCGAGGAAGCGGACCAAGTGTCGCTGGTAGTCGAGCCCCGCGCACAGGTGTTCGCGGATGCCGCGGCCATCATGGCCGACCGCGCGGTCGTACAGCGTCTTGTCGTAGGCGTAGTCGAAGCCCTGCTGCATCATGGTCCATTCGAGGTCCCAATAGACCTCCGCCATGAAGACGAAGCCGGGCCGCGTCGTCCGGACCGCCTGGATGGCGTCGGGCCAGAAGGGCTGGGCCGCGATCCCCCAGGTTCGCTGGAACACCTCGGGCAGGATCAGCATCGCCATGTCGCAGCGCAGGCCGTCGCAGAGCGAGGCGGCGGCCAGCAGCTCGCCGCGCATCGCCGCCTGCGTCGCCGGGTTGCCGTAGTCGAGTTGCAGCGTATCCGGCCAGCCGGGGAAATAGGGATCGCGGCCATGCGCCAGGATCGCCGGGCCCTCCGCCGTCTCGACGGCCATGTAGTTGCCTGGCTCCCGCGCCAGCGCCGCCTGGCTGCCATGGACGAACATACCGGGCCGGTCCTGCGCCCAGGGGTGGTCCGGCGCCATGTGGTTGGGGACGAAGTCCAGCATCAGCCGCAGGCCGCGCCCATGCAGCCGGTCGCGCAGCCGGGCCAGCGCAGGATTGCCGCCCAGCGCCGGGTGCACGGCATAGGCGGTGATGGCGAAGCTCGACCCGCAGATGTCGCGCTCCTCGAGGTCCGGCAGCAGCGCCTCGAACTCGTGCCGCCATTCGGGATTGCCACGGGAGACCCGCCGTCCCGCCTCCCCCGTGCTCCAGACGCCGAGGCAGTAGAGCCAGTCGAAGCCCTGTCCGGCGATGTGGTCGAGCTCGGCATCCGGCAGGTCGTCCAGCGTGGCCGGGCGGCCAAGCCCCGCTTCCAGCTCACGCAGGCGCAGGCGCGTGTTGATCTGGAAGAGCGCCGGGTAGAGCGGCAGCGGCGGCAGCCGACCCGATGCGGCGTCGATCGGGCCGGGTGTCGATGCGATGTCAGGCATGGATGTGTCCCTCACCGGAAGCCAGCGCGAGTCAGCCGGCCGGCACCGTCGTTGCGGGCCGGGCGGGGCTCGGGGCGGGCTGGGCCAAGCCGGCGAAGGTGGCCACGCCGCCCTCGGCCAGGAACGCTTCCGGCGTCACCGTGGCGAACAGGTGCATCAGCGTGGCGACGGTGCCGGTCCAGCCGGTCTGGTGGCTGGCGCCCAGCCCGGCGCCGTTGTCGCCGTGGAAATACTCGTGGAAGAGCAGGCAGTCCCGCCAATGGGGATCGTCCTGGAATTTCCTCGATCCGCCGAAGGCCGGCCGCTCCCCCGCGGCATTGCGGAGGAAGATGCCGGCGAGCCGGCGGGTGATCTCCCGCGCCACCTCGAACAGGGTCAGCATCCGGCCCGAGCCGGTCGGGCATTCCACGCGGAAATCGTCGCCATGGAAGGCGTAGTGCATCAGCAGGGCGCGCACCAGCATGACGTTCACCGGCATCCAGACCGGGCCCCGCCAGTTCGAATTGCCGCCGAACATCCCGCTATCGGATTCCGCCGGAAGGTAGCCCACGCGGAATTCCTGGCCGCCCGCCTGCAGCACATAGGGTTCCGCCGCATGCCGGCGGGACAGCGAGCGGATGCCGTGCGGGCCCAGGAACTCCGCCTCGTCCAGCATCACCGTCAGGATGCGGCGGAGCCGGGCCGCATCGACGATCGACAGCAGGTGCCGGCCATTGCACCCGGCCTGGTCCAGCGGGTGCACGAAATGCAGGAGCTCGGGTCGCTCCTCCAGCAGCCGGTGCACCCGCAGGGCAACCTCCGGCAGCAGCGTGCCGAAGGTCGGCTCGAACACCGCCGCGGCGCAGATCGGCAGCAGGCCGACGACGGACCGCACCTTCAGCCGCTCCGCGCTGCCGTCCGGCCGGCGCAGCACGTCGTAGAAGAAGCCGTCCTGCTCGTCCCACATGCCGTCCTGGCCATGGTGCAGCATGGCCGAGCCGATCGAGAGGAAATGCGTGGCGAAGCGGAGCACCATGTCCTCGTAGAGCGGGTCGTCACGCGACAGCTCGGCGGCGATCTGCACCATGTGCTGGCAGAACACCGCCATCCAGGCGGTGCCGTCCGCCTGTTCCAGGTAGCCGCCGGTCGGCAGCGGGGCGGAGCGGTCGAAGACGCCGATATTGTCGAGGCCGAGGAACCCACCCTCGAACAGGTTGCGGCCGGAGCGGTCCTTGCGGTTGATCCACCAGCTGAAGTTCAGCGAGAGTTTGTTGAACTGGTAAGCGAGCCAACGCCGGTCACCTTCGCCGCTGCGCTGCGCCCGGTCGAGCTGGTAGAGGAAGGCGGTCGCCCAGGCATGAACCGGCGGGTTCACGTCGCCGAAATTCCATTCATAGGCAGGCATCTGGCCGTTTGGATGCAGGTACTGCTCGCGTAGCGTGAGCTTGAGCTGGTCCTTGGCAAAGTCTGGATCGACCAAGCCGAGCGCCAGCGTGTGGAAGGCGAGATCCCAGGCTGCATACCAAGGATATTCCCATTTGTCCGGCATGGAGAAGATGTCGGCATTGTCCATGTGCGACCAGTCGGCATTGCGCGGTGCGCTGCCGCGCTCCGCCATCCACTGCCGCACGTCGTACTGGTAGTACTGCTTGCTCCAAAGCATGCCGGCGAGCGCCTGGCGGTAGACCCGCGCCTCGTCCTCGGTGAAGGCGGCCGGCGAAACCGAACGGTAGAAGGCATCCGCCTCGGCCTGGCGTGCCTCGAAGCAGCGTGCGAATTCGGCGCCGAAGGGGGCGGTGCCCACATCCGCGTCGCGCAGCCGGAGCCGCAGCACCGAGCAGCCGCCGGGCGGGATGGTGACCTCCCAGTGCAGGGCGCCCTTGGTACCGACCCGTTCGGGGTTCACCGCGGCCTGGCGGCCTCGCACCACGCAGTCGTTGATGCCGTCCTTCGGGAACGGCGTGCCGCCCGCGCGGCCGAAGATCCGCGCCTCGTTCGTCTCATTCTCGACGACGAGGACCGGCAGGTCCTCCCGCTCGCAGAGCAGCACCTTGCGCCCGAGGAGCGCGTGCTCCGCCTCGAGCCCGGTCGCGCCGCGCTTCTCGGCAGCGCGCAGGCTGGGCTTCTCCGTTCCCCCTGGCCAGGACCAGGTGTTGCGGAACCAGAGCGTCGGCAGCAGGTGCAGCGTCGCCGGATCCGGCCCGCGGTTGTGCGCCGTTATCCGGATCAGCACGTCGTCTTCCGCCGCCTTGGCGTAGTCGACGACGACGTCGAAGTAGCGGTCCTCGTCGAACACGCCGGTGTTCAGCAACTCGTACTCGTAGTCCTGCCGGCCGCGGCGGCGGTTCTCCGCCACCAGACCGTCATAGGGATAAGCTGCCTGCGGGTATTTGTAGAGGAAGCGCATCCAGGAATGCGTCGGCGTGCTGTCGAGGTAGAAATAATACTCCTTCACATCCTCGCCGTGATTCCCCTCCGAATTGGTCAGGCCGAACAGCCGTTCCTTCAGGATCGGGTCCTTGCCGTTCCAAAGGGCGAGCGCGAAGCAAAGGATCTGCCGGTCGTCGCTGATGCCGCCGAGCCCGTCCTCGCCCCAACGATAGGCCCTCGATCGCGCTTGGTCGTGCGTGAAGTAGTTCCAGGCATCGCCGCCGGCGCTGTAGTCTTCCCGCACCGTGCCCCATTGCCGCTCCGACAGGTAGGGACCCCAGCGGCGCCAGGCGGCATCGCCGTCACGGCATTGGGCGAGGCGACCATGTTCCACCGTCATGACCATGCTGCGTCCTCCTGGCTCGCCGTCGCATGGGCTCAACCCGGATCCTGGCGCCGCGCGGCTTGCTTGGTCGATTGCACGCAGGATAGGAGGCGGCCTCCGGCATGCACGCGCGAAAGATGTCAGAATTCTGCGTCATCGCCGGGCGCCTTGAAGACCGGTTTTTTCGATAGGGCTTCACGCCACCCGCCCCCCGGGCTGAGCCTAGTCTACCCCCCGATTTCGTCCCCGCCTCCCGCATTCGACCGCGGACGCGGGGCGACGCCACGAGACCTGGCCGCATCGTCCTCACCCCGGAAAAGCATCCCGGTCAGCGCGCGGCAGGTCGGAGCGTAAGCGGGGACCAGGAACGGATGCCGAGACGATCGACAGACACCGCGACGGCCTGGCGCCCGGATCGGAGGCAGGCCCTCCGGGTGCCGGCAGGGCGAGGCCTGGGCGGCATCCTGATCGCGCTCCTTCTGCTCGGCTGCAACGAGAAGGAGACGTCAGCGTCGGCGGTCACGCCGGCCGCATCCCCGACGGTGGTCGTTGCCCCGGTCGAACAGCAGGCGGTCACGCAATCGGTCGGATTCGTCGGGCGGGTGGAGGCGCTGGAGAAGGTCGATATCCGCGCCCGCGTCAGCGGCTTCCTGCGTGACCGGCATTTCCAGGAGGGCCAGGCCGTGAAGGCGGGCGACCTCCTCTTCACCATCGAGCGCGAGCCCTTCGAGGCCGAGGCCGGGGTCAAGCAGGCGAAGATCGAGAGCGCGGAAGCTGCGCTCACCTATGCCAGCTACCAGGTGGATCGTGGGCGCGAGCTGGTGCGGACCAACGCCATCCCGCGCGCGACGCTTGACCAGCGCATCGCCGAGCAAGGCGTCGCGGCGGCAACGCTCTCCGGCGCCAAGGCCGATCTGCGGCTGGTCGAGGTCAACCTCGGCTATACCGAGATCCGCAGCCCGATCGACGGGCGGGTCGGCCGCGCCGCCATAACCCGCGGCAACGTCGTCGGTCCCGATTCCGGCGTGCTGACGGTCGTGGTGCGGGAGGACCCGATCCGGGCCACCTTCCCCGTCAGCCAGCGCCAGCTGCTGGACATGCGCAAGGATGCCCGGGGTCGTGGACCGGAGTTCCTGCGGGTGCGGGTGCGGCTGCCAAACGGCTCGGCCTACGACCAGGTGGGACGGATCAACTTCATCGACGTGCAGACCGACAAGGCGACCGACACCGCCCTGGTGCAGGCGCAGATCCCCAACCCGGCCGGCATCCTCTCGGACGGCCAGTTCATCGGCCTCTCGGTGGAAGGCGAGGAGCCACAGCAGGCACTGGTCATCCCGCAATCCGCGGTGCAGATCGACCAGGCCGGGACCTTTGTCCTGGTCGTCGCCAAGGACAACAAGGTCGAGCAGCGCCGGGTGAAACTCGGGCGCGGGCCGGCCGGGCAGGCGGTCGTCGAAAACGGCCTCGACCCCGGCACCCTGGTCATCACCGAGGGGGCACAGCGGGCACGGCCAGGCGCCCAGGTCGTGCCCAAGCCGGCGGCCGACCTGCCGCCAGCCGGGCCCATCGTGGTTCCGGCGGGGTAAGGCGGCATGATCTCCAAGGTCTTCGTCGACCGGCCGCGCCTTGCGGTCGTCATCGCCATCGTCATGGTCATCGCCGGCGCGATCTCGCTGAAGCAGATTCCGCTGGCGCAGTTCCCCGATATCGTCCCGCCACAGGTCGAGGTCACGGCGCGCTTCCCCGGCGCCTCGGCCGAGGTGGTGGAGGCCACCGTCGGCCAGCTGCTGGAAAGCAAGGTTGTCGGCGTCGACAAGATGATCTACATGAAGTCGACCAGCGGCAACGACGGCAGCTACACCCTGCTGGTCAGCTTCGCGCTCGGCACCGATCCGGACCAGAACACGGTCAACGTCAACAACCGGGTGCAGCTCGCGGTGCCGCGGCTGCCGGCCGAGGTCCAGCAGCAGGGCCTGTCGATCAAGAAAAAATCCTCGGCGATGCTGCAGGTCATCTCGCTGCGGTCGACCTCCGGCGCCCAGGACCCCCTGTTCATCAGCAACTATGCGACGATCAACATCCTCGATGAGCTCAAGCGGATCAGCGGCGTCGGGGATGCGCTGATGCTCGGCCCGCTCGACTACTCGATGCGGATCTGGTTCGAGGTGGATCGGTTGACCGGCATGAGCCTCACGCCGGCCGACATCGTCGCGGCGATCCAGAAGCAGAACCGCGTCGCGCCGGTCGGCCGGATCGGCGCGCAGCCGATCAGCAAGGATTCCTCCTTCCAGCTCAGCATCCAGGCTCAGGGCCGGCTGGTGGACCCGGAGGAGTTCGGCGCCATCATCGTCCGCGCCAACCAGGACGGCTCGGTCCTGCGGGTGCGTGACGTGGCGCGGTTCGAGCTCGGGGCGCAGATCCTGGATGTCGAGACGCGGACCAACGGCAAGCCCGCCATCCTCATCGCCACCTATCTGGCGCCGGGCGCCAATGCCGTCGGCGTCGCCGAGCAGATCAAGCACACCATGGCGGAACTTGCCGGGCGCTTCCCGGAGGGGCTGGAATACCAAGTAGTCTACGACACGACCGTCTTCGTCGAGCTGACGATCGAGGAGGTGATACACACCCTGATCGAGGCCTTCGTGCTGGTCGTCATTGTCGTGTTCCTCTTCCTCGGAAGCGTCCGCGCGACCGTCATTCCGCTGATCGCCGTGCCGGTCAGCCTGATCGGGACCTTCGCAGTGCTGCTGGCCATGGGCTATTCGGCGAACACCATCTCCCTGCTCGCCATGGTGCTGGCGATCGGCATCGTCGTCGACGACGCCATCGTGGTGGTCGAGGCAGTCGAGGCGACGATGGAGGAAGACCCGACGTTGACGCCGGCGGAGGCGACGAAGAAGGCGATGGAGACGATCACCGCGCCGATCATCGCCATCACGCTCGTCCTGCTCTCGGTCTTCGTTCCGCTCGCCTTCATCCCCGGCATATCCGGCACGCTGTTCCGCCAGTTCGCCGTCACCATCAGCGTCTCGATGCTGCTCTCGGCGGTCAACGCGCTGACGCTCTCGCCCGCGCTCTGCGGCGTCATGCTGAAGCGCCACCACGGCGCAAAGCGCGGGGTGATGGGCTATGTCTCCCGCGGCATCGACCGGGTGCGTGACGGCTATGCGGCGGTGGTGGCGCGGCTGGTCCGTGTCGCCGTGCTCGGCCTCGTGCTGCTGGCCGTCGTCCTGTACGGAATCGTCGCGGTGGGCAGCCGCACCCCGACCGGCTTCCTGCCGCAGGAGGACCAGGGTGCCTTCTTCGTCGAGCTCAAGCTGCCGGAGGGCGCCTCGCTCAATCGCACGCGCGAAGTCGCCCTGCAGGTCGAGGAGGCAATCGGACGCCTGCCCGGAATCCAATATGTCAGCACGGTCAGCGGTTTCAGCCAGCTGAGCGCGCTGGCGCAGTCGAACAGCGCGTTCTTCATCGTGACGCTGGCCCCGTTCGAGCAACGCAAGGCGGCCGAAGCCAAGGTGAACGGCCTGCTGGCGGGCGTGCAGCGGGAGACGGCCGATGTGGCCGCACAGGTGATCCCCTTCAACCTCCCGCCCATCATCGGCCTCGGCACCGCCGGCGGCTTCGAGTACCAGTTGCAGAACATCGAGGGGCGGCCAGCCTCCGAGATGGCCGGGGTCATGCGGGCATTGGTCCTGGCCGCCAACCAGGACCCCGCCCTGCAACGTGTCTTCTCGACCTTCGCCGCGAACACGCCGACGGTCTTCCTGACCATCGACCGCGAGAAGGCCCAGGTCCTCGGCGTGCCGATCGACAGCATCTTCGCTGCGCTGCAAGCCTCGCTCGGCAGCGCCTATGTGAACGACTTCAATCTGTTCGGCCGGACCTGGCAGGTGAACATCCAGGCCGAGGCGCGCGACAGGCTGGCGATCACGGACATCTACCGCGTCCACGTCCGCAGCGCGGCCGGCGACATGGTGCCGGTCCGCGCCCTCGCCGAGGCACGGATTGAGTTCGGGCCGCAGACCGTGATTCGTTACAACAACGTCCGCAGCTTGACCATCAATGGCGAACCGGCGGCCGGCCGCAGCAGCGGCGAAGCCCTGGCCGCGATGGAACGCCTGAGCCGGGACACGCTGCCGCGCGGCTACAGCTTTCAATGGACCGGAACCGCCTACCAGGAAAAGGCTGCGGGCGGGCAGACCATCATGATCCTGGGCCTGGCGGTCTTGTTCGCCTTCCTGTTCCTGGTCGGGCTGTACGAGAGCTGGACGATTCCCGTGCCGGTGTTGCTCTCCGTCACCGTCGGCGTGCTCGGGTCCATCGCCGCCGTCGGCGCCTCGGGCCTCGCACTCGACCTCTACGCCCAGGTCGGGATCGTGGTGCTGATCGCGCTGGCTGCGAAGAACGGCATCCTGATCATCGAGTTCGCCAAGGAGCAGCGGGAGCACGGGAAGAGCATTCAGGAAGCTGCGGTGCTCGGGGCGAAACTCCGCTTCCGTGCCGTCATGATGACGAGCTTCGCCTTCATCCTTGGCCTCTATCCGTTGGTCGTGGCGTCGGGCGCCTCGGAGATCAGTCGTCGCGCGGTCGGCACACCGGTCTTCTGGGGCATGTTGGCGGCGTCGACGATCGGCATCTTCATGATCCCCGTCCTTTATGTCGTATTCCAATGGGTGCGGGAGCGCGTGAAGTCCGGATCAGGCCGCCGGACGGACACACTGGACAAGCACCTCGACCTGAAGGTGCCGGGTGAATGACGGGCTGCATGGGCAATGCACGCCCACGGGCACGCATTCCGCGCCACCGGGCCTTGCCGTCTCCGGCACGCTCGCGGCCAGCCGTCCGGCCTGCTGCCTTTCGATGCGGCTTGCCGCTGTCCCACGCGGTCGCACCAGCGCGGCGACGGTGCTGGGCTTGCCGAACGAGCGCTTCCTCCCGCTCGAGGCCGCGGGATAGGCCGCGCTTCGGCACGGGTTCGCCGCTGCCGTCCGCCGCCCGCGGCACCCTTGCCGGAGCTGGACCTGCTTTGAATCTGGGGCGGCGGTGAGAATGGCGCCTTTGGCGCATGGCAGGGCAATCTCTGGGTCGAGCAGCCGCCGAACTAGCGACGGCCCGGGCCCACCAGCGCGTCGGCCCGCCCTGCAGGCAGGCATCAGCCGGCCGTCACATCCTACTCAGAAGACACCGACAAGGTCTGGAGCCTAGGCCGGGCTGACCATGCCGGCGTTGCCGCGGCCACTCATCCTCATCGGCTCGACCGAGATCGCCAGTGCTTCCTCATAGACCAGGTCGACCTGATCGCCGACGCGCAGCCTGCGGATGAAGGCCTGAACTTCGGCATTCTGCGCGACCACGGTGCGCGGGACGTTGTTGGGCCCGACGAAGCTGATGGTATTCGTCCCCGGATCGACAGCTGTGACGGTGACGCGGCCGCGACGCACCCGAGTGACTTCCCCACCCGGCCGCCCAGCGGTTTCGCGGCGATCGACCGCCACGTTCTCAAATGGCTGGCTGCTGCGCGAAAGCGGAGTGACCGCTTGAGCTGCGAGCGCCTGGTAGTACTGCACGGTCACCCGATCGCCTGGGCGTATCTGGTTCAAGCGTTGCACGCGCGGGCTGACGATCATGCTCAACAGGCTGCCCGACTGCGCGCCGCCCGCTCCTCGCAGCAGCAGCTCGCGCGATGAAGGGTCCACGGTTTCGACAACGGCGTTGAGGGTGGTCGTCTGCTCTGCATCCACCGATCGGCAGGAGGCGAGCAGCGGAAGCGTCAGCACGCCCAGCAGTGTTGTCCGCCGGTTCATCTCGTTTTTCCTCCGAACTCCGACGGGGAGGATAACCTAGAGTGCCCCACGGCCCTTGCATGTTGCGTATCGAGAATCCGTGCGTTGAGGGTCGGAAAGAAATTTGCTTGGCCCCAAGGCGCATGGTTCAGCGGCATTGCGGGATGTCGCCGCAGCCGCGGCGGCAACGAAGCGCACCGTCAATGCTCTTGCGAAGGGTGTCCCTATTCATGCTGGGCGACAATGGCGTCGCCCCAACTCACCTAGCCGGCATCTCACCTGCCGTGGTTGTCCGCATACAGCGATCGCCTATGCGGACCAGCCAGAGCGTGATCATGCCGCATTGAAGACTGCGGTGCGAAAGGGCTTGGTCAACGTGTTGCGTGAAACAGCGTAAAGCAGGGTTCGGACCCTCCCCCGAGTCCGGCACGCAACCTATGGCCCGCTCCATCTGCAAGCGATTGTACGACCTGGTCCGGTAAGTCCACGCAAACGTACCCGCTCCCAGGGCATAGCCTTGGACAAGACGGAGATCCGCACGTCCTGGTCCTGCTAAATCGCGTGGCGTCGAGCGCCATTCGTGTATTCGGGATTCCAGCACGCCGGTTGGCTGTCAGGCCATCTTGTTTCCACCATCCGCAGGCCTCGTCGGCCGACCGCGCCAGCATGCGCGTGCGGTGCGGCGATCGACCTTGACGCCTGGGGTTCCGAGTGCTGGACCGGGCGCGATCGCGCGGCCTTCGATACGGTTGTCCCCGCCCGCCGTGGGAGATCGTCGAGGCCCTTGGGGCCGGCCGCTTCATCCGGGGCGGCAAGCGGATCCACTACGACGCCATGCATTTGAGTACCGGCCCGAGCCGTTCCGCTGAGCAGCCTTGCGTCCCTCTCGGGTCCCGGTGCCGCTGGCGAAACCCTGGCGGCCGCATCAGCGGCATCCGCGCTCAACCGCCGGCCTGGGCCGCGAGCACCAGGACGAAGGGTGGCTGCCCCGGCGGGGCAGGCAGCACCCGTCCGTCGGCGTCAGCGGGGAGGCGTCGCAACACGACGAGATCCTGCACGTTGCCGCCCACCGCTGCGATGGTGCCCGGGCCGGTGCCGACCACGATGTCGCAATGCATGGGCCGGGGGTGGCCTGCTTCGGCAAGGCGCATCGACCAGTGCGACAGCGGCGCCGCCGAGCGGTCGGCGCAGAGCAGGTCGCCGGCCCTCGGCGCCCGGTCCGCCGGCGCGTAAGGAAGGAAGCGGGCGTCGTCCGGAGCCGCAATCGCACGGGCGAGCAGCGCGTCGATGTAGCGGGCATGCCTGTCGGCGGCCGGCAGGTCGTCCTCGGAGATACCGGCACGGCGCGCGATCGCGGAGACGAAGGCGGCCGACCAGGCGGGAAAGGCATAGAGGCTCATGTCCTCCGGCCCTGACGCCGCAACTGCCATGATGGCCATGCCCTCGCCATCCCCATCCTGCGCCTCGGCGACGATGTGCCCGGACGCTGCGGCGAGGATGGCGGAGCGCAGGCTGGAGAGCCGATGGGCGACACCGGCGCCGCCGGGGACCGCCGTCCAGTACGCCAGGAGGCGGGCGAAGCGCTCCGGCGTCGCGATCGTGTCGGGAGGCCGTGCCTCGGGCCAGCCGACCACCACGATGCCGCCCCAAGCCTCCCATTCCGCTAGCGCCACGCGGGCGAGCGGCGGGATCGTGCCGACGTCTTGCGGCGGCTTGCGGGGCGCGGCGCAGGCCGCAGCACCGAGCAGTAGCAGGAGGATGAGGATAATCCGGAGCATGGTGCAGAACGGAAGCTATGTTGGACACCCGCAATGAGGAGTTCAACTCGAATCCGAGGTCTGTACCGAGGTGTAGATCGCGGCGCTGCCGCGAGCAGCTCCTGCTCCAGCTGGATGACCTTGAGCGGAGCCGCGTCGCGGAAAATCTGAGAGCCCAGTCGAGATCATCTGGTTTTCTGACATAGTCTTCGGAGCATGCGGCGGACGGAGGCCCACCGCAGAAAGACAAGCGCGCCGGTTCAGGCACTCCCGATCCTTGGTCAATCGTCGGCACCGGTTGAGCCAGGCGATGGTGCGCTCGACGGTCCAGCGCTTCGGCAGCACGACAAATTTGCGTAGCTCGGATCGCTTGACGATCTCGAGGTTGATCTGGCGGCAGGTGTTGCGCAGTCCGGCCTGGAAGTTGGCGCCCTGGTACCCGCCGCGGCGTAGCGCTTCAGCAGGAAGGGATCGAGGCCGAACAGCGCGCCCATCAGCAGCAAACCACCATCGCGGTCCTGGATGTCGGCGGCGTGGATGATGGCCTGCATCAGCAGGCCTTGGGTGTCGACCGGGACTTGGCGCCTATTGCCCTCGATCTTCCTGCCCGCGTCGTAGCCCGAGGGTTGGGATACAGGCCGCCCTTCTCCGCGCTCGTCACGCCCTGGCTGTCGATGATCGCCGCCGTCGGGCTGGCCTCGCGCCCAGCCTGCTTCCAGCACAGCACGCAGAGCGCATGGTACATGCGATCGAGCGTGCGGTCCTCGTCCCAGCGCCGCAGGTAGTCGTTCACCGTGCTCCTCGGCGGCAGGTCCAACGGACGCGCCGCTCACTGGCAGCCGGTGCTCAGGATGTGCATCACCCCGTTCAGCACCGCGCGCACGTCGCCTTTCCGCTTCTTGCCGCCGCGCTTGGCGGAGGGGATCAGCGGGCCGATGATCGCTTTGAAGGCAGTGCCTTCAACCCTCGTCGGTCAGATCACTCGGGTAGGGCAGCTTGCTACGGTCGTACTTCGGCCTGATGCTCGGGCGTCCACATGCACGCGCTTCTTCCCGCTTCCGCCGACCCGAGCCGATCACAACCGATGCAGATAGCTCGGCCTGTGACCGGACCGCCACTGACACAGGCAGCCAGCATGGATTTTCCGCATTCGCACTCGCCCTTCCACGCCCATCTCGGCGTGCATGTCGCCGCATGGCGCGACGGCTATGCCAAGCTGGTCTGCGACACGCAGGCGCACCACGCCAACCGGTCCGGCATCGTCCATGGCGGCGTGCTGCTGTCGATGATCGACCAGGCGGCGGCCTTTGCCGGGCTGTTCTGCGCCGACCCGGCCCGGGTGCGGCGCGCGGTCACCCTCGACCTCGATTGCCGCTTCATCGGCCAGGCCGCAGTCGGCGGCCGGCTGACCGCCGAGGGCCGCGTGGTCACCGCCGGCCGCAACGTCTTCTTCTGCCGGACCGAGGTGTTCGACGCGACCGGCACGCTGGTCGCCTTCGGCGCCTCCACCCACCGCTACCGGGCCGGCAGCGGCGACCCGCGCGGCGTGCCGGTCGAAGGCTAGGCGCGCAGCAGCGCCGCCGCGGCGTCCGGCCCGGCCAGGATCTCGACGCTGCGGGCCAGGTCGACCGGCTGCAGCCCCGCCGGGTGCCGCGCCCGGCCGCCCAGCGCGCCGAGGCTGGCGGTGAGGTCGCGCAAGGCCCGGTCATAGGCCGGCGCGCCGCCCAGCCTGCGGCCGGCGCCCTCCAGCGCCCGCAGCCGCCGCGCACCCGCCTCCATCCCCTCGACCTCGGCATCGGTGACCACCGGCGCCTCGGCCAGCCGCAGCGCGGGCGCCACCAGCTGCCGCTCGGCCGCGGCAAGGAAGCCGGCGCGGCAGGCCTCGTCGGCGGCACGGCGGCAGGCCTGCACCTGGCGCTGCCGGTCGCTGCCGAGCAAAGCGCAGTTCTCCAGGTCCTCCAGCCGGTGCGCGGTCAGCAGGGCCAGTTCGGCCGCGGCCTGCGGGTCGAGCGTGGCGAAGGGCGGCGGTGGTGCCGCCAGCACCTGGTCCAGCGCCTGCACCGCCACGGCCCGCGCCGCCGGGTCGATCCCGGCCGCCAGCTGCGCCAGCGCGCCCGGCTCGCTCGCCCGCAGCAGCAAGGTGGCCAGCGTCGCCGCCAGCGGGCTCGGACCGGCCGGCGCCACCGCCCGCAGCGCGGCGCGCGCCAGCTCCTCCGGCGGTCCGGCGACGGCGGTGGCCAGCGCCGCCCAGATCGCCGGCCCGGCCTGCCAGACTGGCCGGCACAGCGCGGCGATCGGCGCATAGTCGGCCGGCGCCAGCCCGGTCGTGCCCCAGTTGGCCGGCGCTGCGGCCGGCAGGGCCTCGGCCGCCGCCGGCCAGAGCCGTTCCCCCAGCGCGGCGATGGCGCCGAGGTCGTTGGTCGAAAGCGGCGCGCAGGCCGCGGCGATCGCCGCGCGTTCCGGCCCCAGCGCCGCCTGCACCGTGCCGGCCAGCACCATCAGCGCGCTGCGCGGCACCGCCGCGGCGCCGCGGGCCCAGCGGGCCGGCGGTAGGATGGCGCCGTCGAGCGGCAGGAAGAGCAGCCGCGGCAGGCCGAGCGGCCGCGGCAGGCCGAGCGCCCGCAGCCGCGGCCGCACCGGGTCCAGCACCCGGTCCACCTCGCCGCGGTCGGGCAGCCGGTCCAGCATGGCGACCAGCCGGGCCAGTGCGGCGTCGTCCGCCCCGGCGGCGGCCTGGCCGAGCTGGCGCAGTTCGCGCATCGCCCCGCTCATGCGCCCCACCCCTTCATGCGCATTGCGCCCGCAGGCCCTCGTTGCGCGCGGTCAGGTCCAGCATGCGGCCGCTCATCCAATCCTGGTTCGGCTGCACCGTCCGCCGCCACTGCCTGAGGCCGGCGCGGTGCCCCTCCATCGTCCCTGGCGCGTCGAAGCCCATCCAGTCGCCGACCTCGCCCGGGATCATCGGCACCAGCCCCGCCATGTCGAGCAGCGCGGCGCCGCGCTGGCTTTCCCCGGCGGCGCGCCAGAGGCCGCAGATCAGCTCCCAGCCGTCGAGCAGCCATTCCGGCCGGGCGGCGAGCGCCGAGACCGCCTCCGGCGCCAGGCGCCAACGTTGCACCAGGGTCCAGAGGTCGCCGAGTTGGTCGTGCAATTCCTGCAGCGCGGTGCGGAAGCAGCGATGGGTGAGCGCGGCGCCGTCGGACAGCAGGCGGATGCAGCTGCGCTCGGCCGGGCCGGCCAGTTCCGACCAACGCGTCAGATCCTGGATCACCGCGGCGATCTCCCCGGCCAGGTAGGGCAGCCGCGCCCGGGTCGGGTCGCCGGGCAGGCCGCAGGGCTCGAGCACCTCGGCCAGCTCGGCCAGCGCCTCGAAGGCCGAGGCGGGGCTGAGGCTGCCCTCGGTGCGGCGGGCGATCAGCACGGCGCGGGCCCGCTGTTCCAGCGCCGCCAGGTCGCCGGGTCGCAGCGGCGCGGCCTGGCCGTCCGGATCGCCCTGGCGGACCAGTTCCAGCAGCAGGTGGTAGTGCGTATAGGTGCAGGCGTCCTTGGTCGCCTTCTCGGCCTCGGCTGCGGCGCGGGCGGCGGCGCGGCCGGCCAGGCCTTCCGCCGCCACCGCCCGGGTCGCCTGGCGGACGGTGCGCGGGGTCAGGATCGCCAGCTGGGCGACGCGGCCCCAGAGCGCGCGGTCGTGCAGGGTGGGGGTGCAGACATCCGGCATGCCGGACCAGGGCAGGATATAGACGCCTTCCGCCCCGGCCGGGTTGGCCAGCACCAGTTCCGGCGACTTGCGCTCGCCCGGGCGGATGCGGCCGCCCAGCAAGGTGGGCGTGGTGAAGGGCAGCACCACCCCGCGTTCGAGGAAGGTGACCGGCTGGTATTTCCCGGCATCGTAGCGGGCGAGCCAGGGCAGGGTCTCGGGGGCGGCCATGGCGCCAGACTGCGCCCGGGGGATGAAGAAAGCGTTCCGCCGCGCCCCTTCCTCCCTTGGGCGGCGGCCTATTCGACCCGCAGCGCGGCGCGCAATTCGGCATGCGCCTCGGGGTCGCACAGCGCCGCCAACCGGCCGGCCGCCACCCGGGCATAGCGCTGCAGCAGCGCCTTGCGCCGGGCCGGGGCCAGCGGATGCGCCGGCGCCTCGCGCAGCAGGGCGGTCTCCAGCCCCTCGGCCACCACCAGCCCGGTATCGGCGGGGATCAGGTGCTGCGGGAACTCCAGGTCCACTGCGAAGTAGAGACGGTCGCAGAACTCCCGGTATCCCGGCCACTTGCCATCCGAGAGGTAGTCCCGGGCACAGGATTTGACCTCGATGATCGCGAAGTCACCATCCGGCAGCAGCGCCAGGATATCCGCCCGCCGCCCGTTCGGCAGCGGCATCTCCGGCACCGGAACCCAGCCGCGCAGGGCGCAGAAGCGGGTCGTGGCGCGGCAGATCGCCAAGGTACGCTCGGCGGGTGCGGCCGGCGCGCCACGGGTGATCCAATTGTTCATTTAAAACTGTCCCGCGCATGACGTGGCCCCTGTTCTTTCTCCAGGGAAGCTGTCAAATGTCACAAGCCGTACATTCCTGGACATGATTGCAACACGCTTCTCCGTCGCTCTTCATATCTTGCTCCTCATCGCCGACGATTCAGACGGCGATTCCACCAGTGCGCGGCTGGCCTGGAGCATCGGAACCAACCCTGTGGTGGTGCGTCGCATCGCCGGTCAACTGTCGCGGGCGGGTCTAATCGCCGTCCAACGCGGTCCCGGAGGTGCCTCGCTCTCCCGCCCAGCGACGCAGATCACCCTGCGGGACGTCTGGCGGGCGATCCACCCCGAGAAGGAGAAACTGCTTGGAATTCACAAGAAGACCAATGCCGAATGCCCGATCGGCCGCCAGATGCCCGAGCTGCTGCGCCACCGCTTCGACCAGGCGGAATCCGCGCTGATGGCCGATTTCGGCCGGACCACCATCGCCCAGCTCGCGGAAGGCCTGGGCGAGCGCGACGAGCGGGCGGTCGCGGAATAGCCCGTCGGGCGTCCCGCCCGCTGCTCGGGTTGCCGGGTCTTCCCGCCTCGGCGCGGAGCCCGCTGGCCGGGCGAACCCGCTAGGACACCAGCCCGTCGATCGCCTGCGCCAGCCGGACGTCGCGGGCCGAAAGCCCACCGGCGTCGTGCGTGGTCAGCAGGATCTCCACCCGGTTCCAGACATTGGACCATTCGGGATGATGGTCCTGCGCCTCCGCCAGCAGCGCCACCCGGGCCATGAAGCCCCAGGCCTCGGAGAAGTCGCGGAAGCGGAATCCGCGGTGGATCGCGTCCCGCCCCGCCGCAAGGGTCCAGTCCGGCAACGCGGCCGCCAGCCCCGCCCGTGCCGTCGCATCCAAGCCTTCGATCATCGCCTGCCTCCTCTATCCCGTCCGCGCGCGGATCGCGCTTGACGCCGGCGCCGCCGCGGCCTTCGGTTGCCGCATGCGCCATGGCACCCCGCCCAGCCTCGAAGACATCCTGGATATGGCGGAGGCGGCGCTCGGCGCCATCCCCGCCCCGCTGCGCGACCTGGTGCGCGGCACCGCCATCGTGGTGGAGGAGACGCCGGACGACGACACGCTCGCGGAGATGGGGATCGACAATCCCTGGGACCTCACCGGCCTCTACCGCGGCGTGCCGCTGACCCAGAAGAGCGGGCTGGACGTGCCGCAGGCGCCCGACACCATCCTGCTGTTCCGCGAGCCGATCCTGCTGGAATGGATCGAGACCGGGGAGGAGCTGTTCGGCCTGGTGCGCAACGTGCTGATCCACGAGATCGGCCACCATTTCGGCCTGTCCGACGCGGATATCGAACGGCTGGAGGGCGAGGACGGCTGACGCGCTGCGGCCATCCGCCTTATCCCGCCGGCGCCGGGCGCCGCGTGCTGCGCCGGGCGACCGGGCCAAGGCTGCCGCCCTGCACCAAGATGCTGAACACCGCGACCGCATAGGTCGCCGCCAGGATGCCCGGTTTCTCCGGCCGTTCCGGCAGGCCGAGCGCCAGGGCTACCGAGATGCCGCCGCGCAGCCCGCCCCAGACCAGCACCGGGATGGTGCCGCCGACGAAGTCGACGAAGCGCCGCAGCAGGGTGACGCTGCCCGCGACCGCAACCAGCCGGCCGAGCAGGGCCAGCGGCACCGAGGCCAGGGCCAGCGGCAGGAAGGCGCCGTCGAAGCGCATCACCAGCACCTCCAGCCCGATCAGCAGGAACAGCACCGCATTCAGCACCTGGTCGATCACGTCCCAGAAGCCGAAGACGTAGCGGCGGGTCCGCTCGCTCATGCCCAACCGGGCGCCGCGGTTGCCGAGCACGAGGCCGGCCACGACGACCGCGATCGGCCCGCTCGATCCCAGGCCCTGGGCCAGCGCGTAGGTCCCTGTGGCAAGGCCGAGGGAGAGCATCACCTCGACCGCATACTCGTCCACCTGCCGGGTCATGGCATAGCCGACCCAGCCGGTGAGGGCGCCGAGCGCAGCGCCGCCCAGCGCCTCCCGTGCGAAGAGCTCGGCGACACCGGCGACGCTCGCCTCCCGCCCCTGCGCCACCGCCAGCAGCAGGGTGAAGACCACGACGCCGACGCCGTCGTTGAACAGCGATTCGCCCTTCATGTCGGTCTCGAGCGCAGCCGGCACCTGCACCGCCTGCAGGGTGCCGATCACCGCGACCGGGTCGGTCGGGCTGATCAGCGCGCCGAAGACCAGCGCCCAGGCGAGCGGCACCGGATGGCCGAGCGGGCCCGACAGCCCCCAGACCGCGAAGCCAATCACCGCGGTCGAGACCAGCGTGCCCAGCGTCGCCATCAGCGCCACCGGCACCGCCCGGCCGCGCAGCGCGCCGATATCGAAATGCAGCGCCCCGGCGAACAGCAGGAAGGCGAGGAGGCCGTCCATCACGGTCGCCGAGAAGTCGATCTCCCGCAGCACCTGCGTGACGTTCCGGTACAGCGCCTGCTGCGGCACCAGCACGTCCAGCAGCACCAGCGCCAGGGAGGCGACCAGCCCCATGGACAGCAACCCGATCGAACTCGGCAGGTGGAACATCCGGTGGTTCAGCCAGGCGAAGCCGGCCGCGAGCACGAGCAGCATCGCCGCGATGTCGAACAGGGAAAACAGCCGCGCCTCCAACGGCAGCCGGCAGGGACGCGGCTGCTCCGGCAGCAGCGGCCGGTCACCGCGATGGTTCCGAAGCGGCGTCAGCGCAGCGCGGCGGCAAAGCCCTGGGCCGCGACGGCGACGCCCATCGCCACATTGGCCATCCCGCCCGAAGTGACGCCGGCCACCGCCCAGCGCCCGTCCGGCGCCTGCGCCAGCACCGGCGCGCCGCTGGCACCATGCGTGCCGGCGCAATCGTGCAGCAGCAGGCTGCCGCCCTGCGCGGTGCCGATGGCGCGGCAGCCAGTATCGGCCTGCAGCACTTCCGGCCGGTCCCGCTGGTAGCCACCGAGCATCAGCGCGGTGCGCGGCGGTGGCGGCGCCTCCAGCAGCGGCATCACCCGGTCCGGGGTGCCGAGTGCGGCATCGAGGGTCAGCAACGCCCAGTCGGCCTCGCGCGGGCCCTGGCCATCCGGGCGATAGCCGGGCGCGACGCGGTAGGACACCGCCCGGCCGTGGCCTGCGAAGCGGCCACGGTCGTAGCCGAGCAGGAAATGCAGCGTCTCCGGCTGCACCAGCCTGCCGCTGCGCGGCGCCACCAGGCAATGCGCCGCGGTCAGCACCAGGCGCGGCCCGACCAGGGCGCCGGAGCAGCGCTTGCCGAGCTCCTGCTGCACACGCCCGAAGCCGCGCCAGGGCGGCTGGTCGAGATCGACCGGCCGGCGCGGATCGGCGGCGCCGATGCCGGGCAGCCGCGGCCGGTCCGGCACCGGCTGCGCCGCGGCCAGCGCCGGCAGCAACGCGGCGAGCAGGCCGAGCGCCAGCCGCCTCAGGAGATTGGCGGCGGCTGGCGCGGCCGCGGCGGGTTGGTGGGCGGCGGGTCCCGGCTCTGGACAGGCAGGACCAGGCGCGGCGCGGTGGCCGGGAGGAGGACGGCGAGGCGCATGCCCCGAGCCTGGCGGCGATCCTTGCGGCCCGGGAACAGGCGGCCTCACCGCCCGCCCCGGGTTTCGTGCGGGAACCACGCCTGCGGGACAAGGCCATCCGGGATCACCGGACGTCCCCGCCAGCCCGTTGCCGAAGGGCCTTCTCCCGCACCTTTTCAGTGCCCGTGCGCCATCGGCCCGCGCGCCCCGGCCGGCTGCACCGCCAGCATCACCTGGACCTCCCCGGCGCGCTCGAAGCGCAGGGAGACCGGTACCGCCTGGCCCTGGATCAGCGGATCCTTCAGCCCGATCAGCATCAGGTGGAAGCCGCCTGGCTGCAGCGTCACGGTCCCGCCCGGCGGCAGGTCGATCGCCGCGACCGGGCGCATGCGCAGGATGTCGCCCTCGCGGATATGGGTGTGGATCTCGGTGATCCGGGCGACCGGGGTGCTGGCGCCGACGAGCCTGTCCGCCGCGGCGCCGCGGTTGGCGATGGCGAGGAAGCCGGCGCCGGTGCCGTTCTGCCCGGCGGCGCGGGTCCAGGGGGCGGTGACGGCGATGTCGCCCTGCTGCTGGGCCATTGCGGGCAGCGCGAACAGGACGGGGGCGAGGAGAAGGAGGCGGCGCATCGTCGAGGTCCTCACCGCGGGGCCAGGCGCAGCGCGGGCGCCGGCCGGGACAGGTCGTGCGGGTGCTGGCCGGGGGCCGGCTTTTCCACCCAGTTGTCGGACTGGCCGCCCTCGCAGCCCTGCGATACCGGCAGGTACAGCATCCCGCCCGGCTCGTTCGGCGCCTGCAGCAGGACGACGAATTCCTCGTACTGCGCGTCCGGCAGCGGGCCGCCCTCCCAGGTGATGCGGCCGACCTCCTCCTCCAGCTCGCGGCCATGCGGGCTGCGCACCGCCTGGGCCAGCCGGCGGCGCTCGATGGTCAGCCGCCAGCCGGGCTTCGGCATCGGCTTGGCGGCATAGATTCCCTCCGGCAGGTCGAGGCTGATCCGGGTGGTGGCGGCGCCGTTGCAGCCATGCGGCACGCGGAGCGCGGCGCGGACATAGCTGCCGGCCGGCGCCGAGGCGGGGTCGAGGGTGATGTGGGCAAGGGCCGGCGGAGCGCAGAGGGCGCCCGCGGCCAGGATGGCGGTGGGGATATGCATGGAAGTCTCCTGAGGGTTCGAAGCCGGGAACGCTCAGGCGGCAGGCGGGGCGCGGGCCTGTTCCGGCGGCAGCGCGGCGGGCGCCGCATGCCGGGCCGCCGCCGCGGCCCAGGCCAGGGTGATGGAGCGAGGCGCAGCCAGCCCGGCCGCCGGCACCGGCAGGGCGGGCGGCGCGACCAGGCAGGCGTCGCAATGGACATGCGCCGGGACGGCGGGCGCCAGCGGATCGGGCAGCTGCCGCGTCCCGCCCTCGGCGGTGCAGACGGGGATGGTCGCCGCCGGCGCCGCCTGCCGGCCCGCCAGCGGGCCGAGCAGCAAGGCCAGCGCGAGCAGCGCCCGCGCCAGGCAGCGTTGCAGGCGCGCCGGTTCAGGCCGGCGGGGCATGCGCCGCTCCGACCACCGGGCCGCCCTCACGCCAGCTCGTATTCCACCTCCGGCACATAGACCGCCGCTTCCTTGCCGAGGCGGGAGGAATACAGCGTGAAGTGCTCGACCGCCATCGGCGGCAGGCGGAACAGGTTATGCGCTTGGACATAGGCCACCAGCTTCTCCGGCGCCGCCCGGTCGGTGCGCGCCAGGGTCACGTGCGGGGCGAAGCGCTTGCGCTCCGGCTCCAGCCCGATCCGCTGCAGGGCGGTCTCCACCTTGGATTGCAGGAAGCCGAGCTGCTCGGTCTTCTCGACGCCGACCCAGAGGCTGCCGATCCGCCCGGCCTTCTCGAACAGGCCGACGCCGCGGAGCGACAACTCGAAGGGCCGGGCGCGGATGGCGGCCAGCGCCTCGTCCACCTCCTCGGCCCGCCAGGATTCCACCTCGCCGATGAAGCGGAGCGTCAGGTGGTAGTTCTCCGGCGGCACCCAGCGGGCGCCGGGGATGCCGCCCGAGAGCAGGGCCAGCTGCGCCTTGATGGCGGCCGGCAAGGCGAGCGCGACAAAGAGGCGTATCATGCCGGGCTCATGACGTGCTGCCGCACGTCATGCCTCGGAGGCCGGCGCCGCTCCGCGGGCTGGCTTGCGCGGCACCGGCCGCGACGCCCATGCGGGTGCCCTGCCGCCTGCGGCGGCCGCAGGCCAGGACTTGGCGAGACGTCTGTCACCAGGCTGTCTCCTCATCCGGCGGGCGGGTGAGGCACCCGCTCCAGCAAGGTCTCGACCGCGGGAAGCATGCGGCGAAGAATTTCCGCCACGCCCTTCTCGTTCGGGTGGATGCCGTCCGGCTGGTTGAACGCCGGATCGCCCGCCACGCCTTCCAGGAAAAAGGAGAAGAAGACCAATTCCGGCCGCTGCCGCGCCAGGTCGCTGAAGACGGCGGCGAATTCGCGGCCGTATTCCGCGCCCAGGTTGGGCGGCGCCAGCATCCCGACCAGCAGCACCGGGATGCCGCGCGCCTTCAGCCTGTCGAGGATGGCGGCCAGGCTGGCGCGGCTCTGCGCCGGCGGCAGGGCGCGCAGGCCGTCATTGCCGCCGAGCGCCACGATCGCCGCCTGCGGGTTCTCGGCCAGCGCCCAGTCGAGCCGCGCGAGGCCGCCCGCCGTGGTGTCGCCGGAGACGCCGGCATCGATCACCCGCACCGCCCGGCCGCGCGCCGCAAGTTCGGCCTGCAGCCGGGGCACGAAGCCCTGGCCTTGCGGCAGGCCGTAGCCGGCGGTCAGGCTGTCGCCCAGCGCCAGCAGGCGCACCGGCTGGGCTGCCGCATGGGCCGGGCGAAACACTCCGATACCGGCCAGGGCTGTTACCAACGCGGCGCGACGGCCATATCCAGCGGCAGCCCGGAAACCAGAAGGCGCCATGGACAGCATCGCAAGCCACTCCCGACCCCTGCCCCGCCCCTTAGCCGGAGACGACACAGCCGATTCGCTCATCGCGGCCAGGGACCTGCGGTTCAGGGTGGCGGGGGCGGCCGGCGAGGTCAACATTCTCCGCGGGGTGGACCTGACCATCCGGCGCGGCGAGGCGGTCGGGCTGGTCGGGCCTTCGGGTTCGGGCAAGACGTCTCTCCTCATGCTGCTGGCGGGGCTGGAGAAGCCGACGGGCGGGACGCTGCGCGTCGCCGGCCGCGACCTCGGCGGGATGGACGAAGACGCGCTGGCGCGCTTCCGGCGGGAGACGGTGGGCATCGTCTTCCAGGCCTTCCATCTGGTCCCGACCATGACGGCGCTGGAGAACGTGGCCATCCCGCTGGAGTTCGCCGGGCGGCGCGACGCCTTCGACCGCGCCCGGATGGCGCTGGAGGCGGTCGGCCTGGCGCATCGCACCGGCCACTATCCCGGACAGCTCTCGGGCGGCGAGCAGCAGCGGGTGGCACTGGCCCGCGCCACGGTGGCCGAGCCACCGCTGCTGCTGGCGGACGAGCCGACCGGCAACCTCGACCGCGGCACCGGCACGGCGGTGATGGACCTGCTCTTCGGGCTGCAGGCGCGGCTGGGCACCACGCTGCTGCTGATCACCCATGACGAGGCCCTGGCGGCGCGGTGCGGCCGGGTGGTGCGGATGGAGGATGGCCGGGTGGTGGAGGACGCGCCGCGCTGAAGGGCGGGGCGATCCAGCCGGCCAGGGCGGCGGATTCCTGCCCGCGATGCTGCTTCGCGGACGCCGCGCCGCCTGCATGAAGTTACTTGCATGATGATAGTTTCTGCGCCTAGCCTGCCGGCATGCGCCGCACCAGCTTCGATGCCATGCCCTGTCCCATCGCCCGCTCGCTCGAACGGGTGGGCGAATGGTGGAGCATCCTCATCCTGCGGGATGCCTTCGCCGGGCTGACCCGGTTCGAGGAATTCCAGGACAGCCTCGGCATCGCCCCCAACATGCTGACCCGGCGGCTGGCCGCCCTGGTCGAGGACGGGCTGCTGGAGCGCCGGCCCTACTCCACCCGCCCGCCGCGGCACGCCTACCACCTGACCGAGCGCGGCCGCGACTTCCGCCCGGTGCTGCTGGCGATGATGGCCTGGGGGAACCGCCACTTCGCCCCGGAAGGCGCCTCCGTACAGGTCGTCGATGCCCGCACCGGCGCGCCGGCCGACCCGGTGCTGGTCGACCGCGCCTCGGGCCGCCCGATCATCGGCCCCGATTTCGTCGTCGCCCCCGGCCCCGCGGCCGGCGAGGCGACGCGGCGCCGCTACGCCCGCCGCCAGCCGGATGCTTCAAAGGACGCGTCATGACCGCCGTCACCGCCGCCGTGCCTGTGCCGCCCGCCGCCAGCGCGATGAACCCGCGCACCCGGATGCTGCTGCAGGGTCCTATCGTGACGACCCTGCTGCGGCTGGCCTGGCCGACCACGCTGGTGATGCTGGCCCAGGCCTCGGTCGGGCTGATCGAGACCTGGTGGGTCGGCCACCTGGGCACCGCGGCGCTGGCCGGCATGGCGCTGGTCTTCCCCGGCTTCATGATGATGCAGATGCTCTCGGGCGGGGCCATGGGCGGCGGCATCTCCTCGGCCATCGCCCGGGCGCTGGGTGCCGGGCGGCGGGACGACGCGGATGCGCTGGTGCTCCACGCGCTGGTCATCAACGGCGCGCTCGGCCTGCTGTTCTCCGGCCTCTTCATCGGCTTCGGCCCCTCGATCTACCGCGCGCTCGGTGGGGAGGGCGCCTCGCTCGACGCCGCGCTGGCCTATTCAGACGTGGTCTTCGCCGGCGCGGTGCTGGTCTGGCTCTACAACGGCTTCGCCAGCGTGTTGCGGGGCACCGGCAACATGATGCTGCCCGCCATCGCCGTCGTGGCCGGCGTCGCGCTGCTGATCCCGCTTTCGCCGGTGCTCATCTTCGGCTTCGGGCCGGTCCCCGCGCTGGGCGTGGCCGGAGCGGGCTGGGCGGTGGTGATCACCTCGGCGCTGACCACGGCGCTGCTCGGCTGGGCGGTGATCTCCGGCCGCAGCATCGCCCGCCTGCGCTGGGCGAAGCTGCGCTGGCCCATGTTCGCCGATATCCTCAAGGTCGGCGCGGTCGCCTCGGTCAGCACCTTCCAGACCACGGCGACGGTGGCGCTGACCACGGCGCTGGTCGCCGCCGCCGCCGGGCCGGACGCGATCGCCGGCTACGGCACCGGCAACCGGCTGGAATACCTGCTGATCCCGCTGGTCTTCGGCCTCGGCGCACCGATGGTGGCGCTCGTCGGCACCAATATCGGCGCCGGGCAGGGGGCGCGGGCGCTGCGCATCGCACTCACCGGCGGCGCCATCGCCTTCGCCCTGACCGAGGCGGTGGGTCTGGCCGCGGCGATCTGGCCGATGGCCTGGCTCGGCCTGTTCGGCACCGACCCGGCGATGCTGGAGACAGGTGCCGCCTACCTGCGCATCGTCGGGCCGACCTATGGCTTCTTCGGCCTTGGCCTGTCGCTCTATTTCGCCTCGCAGGGGGCCGGTCGGCTGCTGTGGCCGCTGCTGGCCGGGCTGCTGCGGCTGGTGATCGCGGTGGGCGGCGGCTATGCGGCGCTGGTGCTGGGCGGCTCGCTGGCCTGGGTCTTCGCCGCGCTGGCCCTGGCCCTGGTCGCCTATGGCACGCTGATCGTATCGGTCATCGCCTCCGGCGCCTGGTTCCGGCGCGGGTAACCCGGCCGGTTGCGTTGGGGCTTCCGCTCGGCGCGGCCGATCCATTACCCTGCCCCGGCAGGCGGTGCGACAGACACCGCCACCCCAGGGAGGCAGGACGATGGCTGATCTCGACCGCAGGACATTGATCAAGGCGGCCGCGCTGCCGGCGCTGGGCGGGCTGCCCTTCCGCAGTGCCCGCGCCCAGGCGGCCAACGTCATCAAGCTTGGCGTGCCGGTGGACATGTCCGGCATGTACCGCGACGTCACCGGCCAGACCTCGGTCGCCGCGGTCCGCCAGGCGGTGCAGGATTTCGGCCCGCGCGGCTTCACCGTGGAGATCGTCTCCGCCGACCACCAGAACAAGCCGGATGTCGGCGTCAGCATCGCCCGCGCCTGGTTCGACCGCGACGGCGTCGACTGCCTGGTCGACGTCGCCACATCCTCCGTCGCCCTGGCGGTCAACGACCTGGTGCGGGACAAGAACAAGGTCCACCTGAACAGCTCGGCGGCCAGTTCCGACCTGACCGGCAAGGGCTGCTCGCCCAACATGGTGCACTGGACCTACGACACCTGGATGCTGGCCAATTCGGTCGGCGGCGCCACGGTACGGGCGGGCGGCGACACCTGGTTCTTCGTCGTCGCCGACTATGCCTTCGGCCATGCGCTGGAACGCGACACCGGCGGCTTCATCCGCGCGGCGGGCGGCAAGATCCTCGGCAGCGTGCGCACGCCCTTCCCCGGCACGCAGGACTTTTCCTCCTTCCTGCTGCAGGCGCAGGCGAGCAAGGCCAAGGTCATCGGCCTGGCGAATGCCGGCACGGACACCATCAACTGCGTCAAGCAGGCGGCGGAGTTCGGCCTGACCGCCAAGGGCATCAAGCTCGCCTCCCTGCTGCTGTTCATCACCGAGGTCCATTCGCTCGGCCTGCGCACCGCCGCCGGGCTGATCGTGACCGAGAGCTTCTACTGGGACCTCAACGACCGGACGCGGGCCTTCACCGGGCGGCTGCGCCAGCAGGTCGGCCCGGCGCCGGGCATCGCCTCCACCCATGCCGGCACCTATGCCGCGGCGCTGCACTACCTGAAGGCGGTGCAGGACATGGGCGTGCCGGCGGCCAAGGCCAGCGGTGCCGAGGCGGTGGCGCGGATGAAGGCGATGCCGACCGACGACGACGCCTTCGGTGCGGGCCGCATCCGCGAGGACGGCCGCAAGCTGCACCCGGCCTTCCTGTTCGAGGTCAAGCGGCCGGAGGAATCGAAGGGGCCGTTTGACTACTACAAGCTGCTGCAGACCACCGCGGCGGACGACGCCTTCCGGCCGCTGGCCCAGGGCGGCTGCCCGCTGGTGAAGGCGTAGTCCGCCGAAGCCACCGCATGACCCATGGGCGGATTTCGACGCCTTCGCGGTTCCGCGAAGGCGTCGTTTGCCCTAGACCCGCGACCTTCGAGGAGGCCCCGAGGGGACACGACCGGCATGAGCGGCACCAACCAGCGCATCGACGGCAAGCGGCTGTGGGACAGCCTGATGGCCATGGCCGAGATCGGCGCCACGCCGAAGGGCGGCGTCAAGCGGCTCACCCTGACCGAGGTCGACCGCGCCGGCCGTGAAAGGTTTGCCGGCTGGTGCGAGGCGCTGGGCCTGACGATACGGGTGGACGCCATCGGCAACATGTTCGCCCGGCGGGAAGGGCGCGACCCCTCCCGCCCGCCCGTCCTCATGGGCAGCCACCTCGACAGCCAGCCCTCGGGCGGCAAATTCGACGGCGCGCTCGGCGTCATCGCCGGGCTCGAAGTGATGCGCAGCCTGCACGATCTCGGCATCCAGACCGAGGCGCCGATCGAGCTGGTCAACTGGACCGACGAGGAAGGCAGCCGCTTCGGCCATTCGCTGATGGGCAGCGGCGCCTGGGCCGGGGTCTATCCCCTGGAGAAGGTCTATGGCCTGGCCGACGTCGATGGGGTCACGGTCGAGCAGGCGCTGACCGCCATCGGCTACAAGGGCGCGGTGCCGGCCGCCCCCTTCCCGGCCGATGCCTATTTCGAGCTGCATATCGAGCAGGGCCCGATCCTGGAGCAGGAGGGCAAGGCGATCGGCATCGTCACCGGTGCCCAGGCGCAGGTCTGGTACGACGCGGTGGTCACCGGCCAGGACGCCCATGCCGGCACCACCCCGCCCGCCGCGCGGCGCGACGCGCTGGTCTGCGCCGCACGGATCATCGACCTGGTGGACCGCATGATGCGGGCGCGCGGCGAGGACGGCCGCGGCACCGTCGGCCAGCTGCATGTGCTGCCCAACAGCCGCAACGTGGTCCCCGGCGAGGTCCGCTTCAGCGTCGAATTCCGCCACCCCGATTTCGCCGAGATCGAGAAGCTGGCGGCGCAATTCCCGCGCGAGGCCGGCTTCATCGCCCGCGACTGCGGCACGCCCCTGCAACTGACCGAGCTGTTCCGCCTGCCCGCCCAGCCCTTCGATCCTGCCTGCGTGGATCTCGTCCGTCAGGCCGCGGCGCGGCTCGGCCTGGCGGCGCGGGAGATCGTCTCGGGCGCCGGGCACGATGCGGTCTATGTCGCCCGCAGCGTGCCGACCGCGATGATCTTCACCCCCTGCAAGGACGGGCTGTCGCACAACGAGGCCGAGAGCATCGAGCCGGAGGAGGCCGCGGCCGGCTGCCAGGTGCTGTTCGAGGCGGTCGTGGCCCGGGCCAACCGGGCGCTGTAGCGCGCCAGGTCGCTCATCGCCTGAATGTTCGGGCTTCCGCGAGGCAACCTCGGCTAGGCTCGCCCGCTTTCTCCCCCAGCAGGCGAGGCGGCGGATGGCGCGCGTGGACAAGCCCCGGTTTTCCAGCCCTCCTTTTCCCGCCGGCGGCTGGCCGGACGGGCCCTGGTGGCTGCTCGCCGCCGCCTCGGCCGCGGCGCCGCTCGCAGTGCTCGGCCAGGGCGGCACCCTCCAGGTGGCGTTGCTCGCCGCGCTGGCCTGCCTGGCCACCCCCGGTGCGGCGATCGAGGCGATGCTGGGCATCGCCCGGCTGGCCCTGGCGGTGGCGCCGCCGCCACGCTAGACAGCGCCAGGACCGGCGCCCTGGATTCCACGGGTCTGGGCGGCGCGAGGCTTGGAGGTGGGGGCTTGCCATCCCGGCAAACACCGCCTAGGCCCGCTCCGGGTTCCGTGTTAAGCCCCCCGGCTCTTTGGGGAGCCCCGTCCCGGGGCCGCCAGGGTGCAGTCACGCGCCGTTATCAGGAGAACACCAGGCGATGAGCGATACCGCCGAGAAGGTTAAGAAGATCGTTGTCGAGCACCTGGGCGTGGAAGAGGCCAAGGTGACGAACGACGCCTCCTTCATCGACGACCTGGGCGCCGACAGCCTCGACACCGTCGAGCTGGTCATGGCCTTCGAGGAGGCCTTCGGCGTGGAGATCCCCGACGATGCCGCCGAGAAGATCACGACCGTGAAGGACGCGATCGCCTATATCGACGAGCACAAGGCGGCCTGAAGCCGACAGGACAAGGGACGGAGAGGCCAAGCGTGTTCGCGAATCTAGGCGCGCCGCGGCGTGTCGTCATCACCGGGATGGGCATCGCCTGCCCGCTCGGCCTCGGCGTCGAGCATGTCTGGAAGCGGCTGATCGCGGGCGACAGCGGCATCTCCGCCATCCAGTCATTCGATACCAAGGACCTGCCGGCGAAGATTGCCGGCCAGGTTCCGGTCGGGTCCAAGGCCGAGGGCAAGCTCGACCTGAACGAGTGGATCCCGGTCAAGGACCAGAAGAAGATGGACCGCTTCATCCAGCTCGCCCTCGTGGCGGCGGTGGAAGCGGTCGAGGATTCCGGCTGGATGCCGGAGGACGAGGCGGACCGCTGCGCCACCGGCGTGATGATCGGCTCCGGCATCGGCGGCCTGCAGACGATCCATGAGGCCTCGCAGCATATCGCCGCCGGCCGCACCAAGCGGATCTCGCCCTTCTTCATCCCCTCCGCGCTGATCAACCTGGCTTCCGGCCACGTCTCGATCCGCTATGGCTTCAAGGGCCCGAACCACTCGGTGGTCACCGCCTGTGCCACCGGCGTGCACGCGCTGGGCGACGCGGCCCGCCTCATCGCCTTCGGCGATGCGGATGTGATGGTCGCCGGCGGGGCCGAGGCCGCGGTCTCCGAGATCGGCATGGCGGGCTTCTGCGCCTCTCGCGCGCTGTCCACCGCCTACAACGACACCCCGCAGCAGGGCTCGCGCCCCTGGGACGAGGGCCGCGACGGCTTCGTCATGGGCGAGGGCGCCGGCGTCATGGTGCTGGAAGCGCTCGACCACGCGAAGGCCCGCGGCGCCAAGATCTATGGCGAGGTCATCGGCTACGGCATGTCGGGCGATGCGCACCACATCACCGCCCCGTCCGATACCGGCGACGGCGCCTTCCGCTCGATGCGCGCGGCGCTGCGCAGCGCCGGGGTCGCCCCGTCCGCGGTGCAGTATGTCAACGCCCACGGCACCTCGACGCCGCTCGGCGACGATCTCGAGCTCGGCGCGGTGGAGCGGCTTTGGGGCGAGGATGGCCGGCATCTGGCGATGTCGTCCACCAAGTCGGCGATCGGCCACCTGCTGGGCGCGGCCGGCGCGGTGGAAGGTATCTTCTCGGTCCTGGCGATCCGCGACCGCGTTGCACCGCCGACGCTGAACCTCGAGAACCCCTCGCGCGAGAGCAACATCGACCGCGTCGCCAAGGTGGCGCAGGAACGGCCGATCGAGGTGGCGCTGTCGAACAGCTTCGGCTTCGGCGGCACCAACGCCAGCATCGTCTTCCGCGCGGCGCCCTGAAGGAAGGCCGGGGGAAGGCATTCCCCCGGACCCCCACTGCTTTCTGTGGGTTGGACGCATGCGTCCAACGGGGAGGAAGTACTTTTTTCCTCCCCGATCCTGCTGCCCCGGCCGGGTACGCCCCGGCTTCTCCTGCGTTCGCGCGGAATGACGATGCCGAACTTCCTGGATTCCTCCCATGGCTAGGACACTGCGCCGACTCGGCGCGGTGCTGCTTGTGCTCGGCCTTCTCACCGGCCTGGCCGGCTGGCAGGCGCTGCGCCTCTACCAGACGCCCGGGCCGCTCGTCGCGCCGGCGCAGGTGGTGGTGCCGCGCGGCGGGACCGAAGTGATCGCCGGCGCCCTGCTGCAGGCCGGCGTCATCGAGGACGCCCGCAGCTTCGCCGCCGCCGCCTGGGCCACCCGCGGCGCCGGGCCGCTGCGCGCCGCCGAATTCGCCTTCCCGCCCGGCGCCTCGCTCGAACAGGTGCTGGGCGTGCTGCGCACCGGCCGGCCGGTGCAGCATCGGCTGACCATCCCGGAAGGCCTGACCGCACGGCAGATCGCCGCCCTGCTGCGGGAAACCCCCGGCCTGGTCGGCGAGGTCACGGCGCCCGAGGAAGGTGCCGTGCTGCCGGAGACGTACGCCTTCCAGCGGGGCGACGACCGCGCCGCGCTGCTGCGCCGGGCGGAAGGCGCCATGCTGGTCGCACTCAACACCGCCTGGACCGAGCGCGCCGAGGGTCTGCCGCTGGCCACCCCGCGCGAGGCGCTGGTGCTGGCCTCGATCGTCGAGCGCGAGACGGCGCTGCCGGAGGAGCGGCCGCGCATCGCCGCCGCCTTCCTGAACCGGCTGAAGCGCGGCATGCCGCTGCAGTCCGACCCGACGGTCGCCTATGCCGCGGCCTCGGGCGGGGCGCTGGACCGGCCGCTGAGCCGGGCCGACCTGGACCGCGACCACCCCTTCAACACCTACCGCATCCGCGGCCTGCCGCCGGGGCCGATCGCCGCGCCGGGGATGGCGTCCCTCCGCGCGGTGACCCGGCCGGCGACGACGGATGAGCTCTATTTCGTCGCCGACGGCAGCGGCGGCCATGCTTTCGCCCGGACGCTGGAGGAGCACAACCGCAACGTCGCCCGCTGGCGGGAGATCGAGCGTCGGCGGGCGGAGAATGCGGGGCCGGCCACGGCCCCCACCACCCGCTGATCCGCCCGGAAGGAACTGCCCGCACCTGCGGCCGTTCAAGTCGTGCTGCATTGCAACATAGCGCCTCCGGAGGACCCACCCGTTTGACCCTGATCCCGAACACCACGACCCCTGCTGCCCTGCGCGCGCCGCTGATCGGCGCCGCCGTCCTCGGTGCCCTCGCGGTGCTGAACGGCGTCGCTGCCCGCCTGGCCGAGCGCCGGCATCCGCCGCAGGGCCGCTTCGTCGAGGTCGACGGCGTCCGGTTGCACTACACCGACCGCGGCACCGGCAAGCCGGTGGTGCTGATCCACGGCAACGTCGTCAGCGCCCAGGACTGGGACACCAGCGGCGTCGCCCCGCTGCTGCTGGACTCGGGCCATCGCGTCATCGCCTTCGACCGCCCCGGCTTCGGCCACAGCGACCGGCCGCGCGGCCGGCTCTGGACAGCGGCGGCGCAGGCCGACCTGCTGCACCGGGCGCTGCCGCAAATCGGCATCGAGCGGCCGGTGGTGGTTGGGCATTCCTGGGGCGCCATCGTCGCCCTGGCCCTGGCGGCGCGGCACCAGGCCGACACCGCGGGGGTGGTGCTGCTCTCGGGCTACTACTTCTGGACCCTGCGGCCGGACGTGCTGCCGGTGACGCTCGGCGCCCTGCCGGTGGTGGGGGACATCCTGCGCTACACCGTGTCGCCGCTGCTCGGCCGGCTGCTGATGCCGCTTGTGAAGCGGGGGATGTTCTCGCCCTTGCCGGTGCCGGCGCGGTTCCGGAAGGATTATTCGGACGCCATGGCGCTGCGGCCCTCGCAGATCCGCGCCACATCGGACGACGGCGCGCTGATGATCCCGGGCGCCGTGCAGCTCCAAGGCGAGCTCGACGGTCTGCGGCTGCCCACGGTCATCCTGGCCGGGGCGGCGGACAAGGTGGTGTTCAGCGACATGGCGGAGCGGCTGCATGCGGCGCTGCCGAGCAGCGTCCTGCACATCGTCCAGGGCGCCGGGCACATGGTGCACTATGCCGTGCCGCGGCAGGTCGCCGGCATCGTCGCCGCGGTGGCACGGACCGGCACGGTGCCGGGGGTGACCGCTAAGGCGGCCTGAGCCGCCGGCCGGGAAGGTCGTCCGACCCTTCCGGCCGATGCGCACTCAGCCGAATTCGACGGTCAGGTTCATCGCGAAGAGGTCGAACTCGTCGTCGAGCCGCAGCTTGCCTGCCGGCCCGGCCGCCCGGCGCAGCTTCGGCAGCTTGAGGACCGCCTTGCAGATCTCGGGGATCATCACCCGGTTCATGTAGACGCCGAAGCATTCGTGCATGCCATGGCCGAAATGCATGTAGGCATCCGCCGGCCGGTCGATGCGGAAGGCGCGCGCATCCGGCAGCTTGCGCCCGTCGAACATCGCCGACCGCGTCGCCGCCATGACGAAGGCGCCGGCCGGGATGGTCTTCGCCCGCCAGGTCCCGGCGGCAACCCGGTAGGGCGTGACGCAGTTGCGGAACAGGCCCGGCGTCAGCGGGTAGAAGCGCGAGGCCTCGAAGACGTAGCGCGCCACCAGCGCGTCGTCGTCGCCCAGCGCCGCCGCCTGCGCCTCGGCCAGCTCGCGGGGCCGGTCGAGCAGCACGTCGAAGAGCTGCGGGATCACCATCGGCGGCTGCGGCAGGGCGCCGACGATCAGGCCGATCATGTTGTTGCGGATCTCCCGGTCGGAGAAGCCGGGCAGGCCGAGGTCCTGGAATTGCAGGCAGCGTTCCAGGATGTCGTCATGCTGGCCGCGCGCCAGCTTGCGGGCGGCGATCGTCGCCTCGACCTGGGCGCGCATGCTTGCCGCCAGCGGCTCGACCGCCGTGCGCCGCGCCGGGTCGTTGAACAGGTCGGCGAACATGAAGCCGAACAGCCCGCGCGCCTCGTCCGAGAAGGCCTTCACGCTGCGTCCGGGGATGCCGAAATAAGCACCGAACAGCCGCGTGGTGACGTCCTGGGTCAGCTCCATCGCCAGGTCGACCCGGCCCGCCGGCCGCGCCCGGTCGAGCACCTCGGCGGTCAGCCGGGCAGTCTCGGGGGCGACGCGCGCCACCGCCTCGCCGCGCGGCGCCGTCATCCGCATGTTGGTCTTGTCGCGGGTGAAGCGCTCCTCGTCCTTCATGCCGAGGAAGATGTTGTCGCCATCCATGATGGCGGCGATCTTCGGCGCATAGGTGACGTCGAAGACGTTCGGCCGGGTCAGCACCTCCTCGACGTCGTCGTAGCGGGTGACCAGCGCCCAGGTGCGCCCCTGGAAGCGCACCACCAGGATCGGGACCAGGGTTCGCGCGATGCGGAACATCAGGTCCATGTGGTCCTTCAGCCAGCCGAAGATGCGCTGGCCGGTGCTCGGGGCCTGGACGGCCTCCGCCATGTTGACCCCATCCGGCATGCGCGCATCTCCTCGGGCTGGAATTCAGGTCGGGTCGACGGACCCCATCGCCATCATCCGCAGCGCGGTGATGCTCGGGATGAAGAAGTACTCGCCGCCATGGGTCTCGACGAAGAGCGGCAGGTTGGCGGCGATGTAGGGCGGGCGGCCGGATTTCGGGTCGGACTGCACGACGAACTTGTTGGCCATCGGGTTGTCCGGGTCGCGCCGGCCGGTGATCGGGCAGGCGTCGTTGCCGCTGTCGAGGTCGAGCCCGTAATGCAGCCATTGCTGCTGGATGAACTCGAACTGGCGGAACAGGCTGGTGCAGAGCGCCATGATGAAGACGCCGTGCTCCGCCTTGTCGTCCGCCATGGCGGCCGGCGAGGTGTCGCCATAGGGCAGGCCGCGGCGCAGGATGCGGCGCCGGTTGGTGAGCTGGGTCGAGGCCTCGCCAAGCTTGTGGTCGGGGTCGAGCATGTCGCGCGGGTTGACCCGCCGCACATGCGAGCCCAGCGGGCACTTCACCCCGTCCGGGTCCTCGGTGTAGCGGTAGTTGCGCAGCCTGGCGCCGAACTCGGCGTATTGCGCCTTCTCGGCATCGTCCAGCGGCATCCGCGCAGCGGATTTCAGCAGCACCGGGACGTAGGGGGCGATGAAGGCCTGTTCGGCCTCCTTGGTGGGCGCAAGCGCCAGCGGCACGCCGCTCGGCCAGCGGCCGACCATCTTGGCCATCAGCGTCTCCCGCGCCACCGCGGGGTCGGCGATGCCGGCGGTGCGGCCGAAGGCTTCCGCATGCTGCGCCATGGCGGCTTCGAAGCTGGCGGTGTTCTGGTGCAGCTTGCGCAGCGCCATGAAGGTGCCGTTGCGCATGAAGTGGTTGGGCACCGACGCCACCGGCAGCTCCTGCCCCTCGCTGGCCTGGCCGAGCAGGAATTCGCCGGCCGAGAGCGGCGACCAGCTGGCCTTCGCGTCGAACGGGCCGGGCCGGATCTTGCCCGAGCCGATCGCCGCCATCGGGTCCTCGGCCAGCACGTCCTGGCCGGTGAAGACCGGGTCGGAGATGCCATCGGTAAAACCAAAGGGCTCCTTCGGCGTCGGGATCAGCACGCCGCCCGGGCCGGTCACCATGATGGTGCCGGAATCCTGCCAGCGGTCCTCCGCCGGCGCGCTGCCGTCCGGCCGCCGGCCATGGCCGCCGAGCAGCGTGAGCCGCCCCCGGGCGAAGGGGTGCTCGGTCAGGCCGATCAGCCAGCGCGTCCAGACATCCAGCTCGGGCACCGGCAGGCCGGTGGACGGCTCCGGCTGGGCATTGAGCGAGACCCAGACATGGATCGCCTTGGCGTCGTCGCGCGACGAATCGCGCCAGACGGTGTCCCAGTTCTCCGGCGCGCTGGCCTCGAGGTCGCCGAGCACGGTGTTGCGCGCCGCCATGCCCTCGATGAACTCGTCCGGCATCAGTCGCATCGTCGCGGTCGGCAATTCCAGCGCCGCCAGCCCGGCCCAGGTGAAGGCGATATTCACCGTCACCTTCGGCTTGTCGCGCACCGGCGCGTCCTTCGGCGTGTCGGCGTTGCGCCAGGGCTCCGCGGTGGTCACCGCCGGGCGGATCTGGTCGACCAGCCAGCGGCCGATCTCGCTGTCCGGGCGGCGCGGGTCCTGCCGGTCCCGGTTGACGTGGAACAGGAAGTACCGCGCATAGGGGAAGCCGTAGCGGCCATAGGGGCGGTGGATGTTGCCCTGGATGTCATGCAGGTCGAGCGTGCTCATGCCACGACTCCCTCGGTCTTGGCGGGCGTGACGGGTGCGGGGGCTGGGGCGGGCACCGCCTGGAGCGGCGGCGTGCGAATGACGCCGGGCGGCTGGGTCGGCGCCGCCTCCCGGGCCGGGTCGGTGTCGCGGAGGAAGCGGCCGAAGGCGGCGTGCAGCTCGGCTGGACCGCGGCCCTGGTTCTCGATGACGAATTCCAGGAAGCGCTGCTGCAGGTAGATCGACTTCAGCACGTCCGGCAGCTTGGCGCCGGGCGGGAAGGAGACCTGCGCCTTCGCCTTGAAGGCGTTGTAGATCCAGACGAGGTAGCCGCCGACGCCGAGCAGGATCAGCAGCAGCACCAGCCCGCCGCGGCGGGCGACCCAGGACGCCGCGTCCCGCGCCTGGCTGTCGTGGCCGACGGCCGCGAACAGGAAGCACAGCACCCAGATGCCGAGCACCGCGAGGATCGGCTTGGCGTAGCGGCCGATCACGCCCAGCGCCTTGGTCGGCAGCGGCAGGTCGGCCGGCATCCGCGCCAGGTCGGCCGGCCGCCAGTAGTCGTTGAAGGGGAAGGTGGTCTCGACCTGGCAGGCCTTCACGTAGCGGAAGAAGGCCTCGGCGGTGGTGATCGTGGCCGCGTCGAAGCCGTAGCAGCAGGCGAAGATGCGCGTCAGCTCCGGCCGCATCGTCGACCAGAGCGTGTCGGTGAAGGCCCGGAGCGACTGGTCCGAGCCGTCCGGCGCGTCGAAATCGGCGGCGAACAGCAGATAGGGCGTCGGCAGGGCATCGACCGGCTGGTGCACCGTCGGGTCGACCTGGCGGATCTTGGCCAGCAGCGAATCGCCCGATTCGCGGCCGTTGTAGGGCGGCGCGTCGATCAGCACGAAGCGCGCCAGATGTGTCATGGTGTTGCGGCTGAAGGGGCTTGCTGCCTCGTCGTCCCGGGTGGTCACGCCGACCTGGGAGTTCGGCATCTCCGCCAGCCTGGCGAGCAGCGTCTGGCGCCAGGAGAAGCGGTGCTGGTCCGGCATCGTGCCGTTGCGCACCGGGGCGAGCATCGTCAGGAAGTAGTGGCCACCATCATAATTCGGCATGGGTCCGCCTCCTCAATGCGCAACTTCGCTGGGACGTGGGTCGGGGCTGGGGAGCCACTGGCTGCGGTCGAGGTAGCGGCGGCGCGCCGCCTCCGCGCGCTCGGTCGCCGGCGAGGCGGAGGGCGCGATGCCCTGGGCACCGAAGGCCTTCTGCCGGTCGGCCAGCATCTGGTTGTACCTGGTGGCGAAGCCGACCGGGTCGAAGGCCGCGTGGTCGCGTGCCAGCGCCACCAGCGCGTCACGCAGCTGCAGCGCCTGGACGATGTCGCGCTGCGCCGCGCCCGGCGTCGCGTTGTAGTAGTAGTTGGTCTGCAGCTGGTTGGCCGCGATGTAGTCCTTGAACACCGCGATCGGGATCGAGTGCGGATATTTCGTGCTGGTGTACCAGAGGAAGTCGAGCCCGGTGGGGATGCCGTCGGCGAAGGCGTCGATGTACTGGTCCCAGGTGCCGTTGAAGTTGCTGAGGAACAGCAGGTAGTCGTTGTGCAGGCCGGCCGCCGGCTTGGGCTGGTCCGGGCTGACATGCGGCCACTGCTCGCGCCGGATCACCACCCAGCGGGCGAAGTGGATGAATTTCAGCCCGAGCAGCCCGGCAAGCTGGCTCGGCGCCGAATGCGAAATCCAGAAGATGAGCTGCGTCAACCAGGTCTTGATGCCCGGCTTGATCGGCGTCAGCACGTTCATCGCGTAGGCTTTGCCGGCGATGTTCGACATGGAGGATCTCCCTACCCGCGGGCTTGCCCAAGCCGGGCACCATTCGCAGGGCGAACCGTGCCTTCCCGGGCAATTGATACGCAAGGAATGAATCCCGGAAACTCGTGCGCAGGCGCACAGCACCGCCGGGCGTAACAACCCCAGGGCGAATGCCACGAGGGGGATGGCCGCCGGCAGCGCGGCGGGGCAGCATCGCCCGGCATGCGCCAGCCCGCCGACGCCCCCTCGCCCCTCGCCCAGCGGGTTCCCTTGCCCGCCGGCCGCCCGAAGCGCCGCCGCCGCCCGCCGCCGCAGCGCCTGCTGGCCGGCTTCCTCGGCACCACCTGCGCGCTGCTCGGCTGCGTCGCGCTGCTGCGGCTGACCGAGCATCCCTGGCTGCTGCCCTCGCTCGGCGGGTCCTGCGTCATCCTCTTCGGCATGGCGCGCGGCGTCATGGCGCAGCCGCGCAGCTTCCTCGGCGGGCATGTCCTGGCAACGCTGGTCGGGCTGGCCTGCCGCTTCGGCTACGTGACCTTCGGCGGACCGATCGAGCTCTGGGGCGCCGCCGCGGTCGGCGCCGCGCTGACCGTGATGGCGGCGACGCGCACCATCCATTCGCCGGCCGGTGCCAACCCGATCGTGGTCTTCGCCGAGCAGGCGGGGCCGGGCTTCCTGCTGGCGCCGCTGCTACCGGGCCTGGCGGTGCTTTTCGCCGCCGCCTACCTGGTCAACAACCTGCCCCGGCCCTGGGGCGCCGGCCCCTGGCCGCGGTTCCGAGAGGCTTCGCCGCGGCGCCGGGCCGTGGCAGACTCCCCGGCGATCCAAGGTGGATTCCGACCATGACCAAGCCCCTCAGCATCGGCTTCCTGCTCTTCCCGCGGCTCACCCAGCTCGACTTCACCGGCCCCTTCGAGGTGCTGTCGCGGCTGCCCGGCGCCACGGTGCGGACCATCTGGAAGCAGGCCGGGCCGGTGCGCTCGGACACCGGGCTGACCATGCTGGCCGATACCGCCATGGCGGATTGTCCGCAGCTCGACGTGCTCTGCATCCCTGGCGGGCCCGGCGTAGCGCCGCTGATGGAAGACGCGGAGGTGCTCGATTTCCTGCGTGCCCAGGCGCCGGGCGCGCAGTGGGTCACCTCGGTCTGCACCGGCGCGCTGGTCCTGGGCGCGGCCGGGCTGCTGCGGGGCCGCCGCGCCACCACGCACTGGGCCAGCCACGACTTCCTCGCCGCGCTCGGCGCCGTGCCGGTGCAGGCGCGGGTGGTGCGGGACGGCCATCTGGTCACCGGCGGGGGCGTCACCGCCGGGATCGACTTCGCGCTCACCATCGTCGCCGAGATCGCCGGGCCGGAGCTGGCCCAGGCGATCCAGTTGCAGATCGAGTACGCCCCCGCCCCGCCCTTCCAGGCCGGCGACCCCGCCACCGCCCCGGCTGCGGTGCTGGCGGCGGCACAGGCCCGCGGCGCCGGAATGCGGGCGGAACGCGAGGCGCTGGTCGCCCGCGTCGCCGCCCGGCTGGCGGCAGCCTGACCCTGGCGCCACCCCAGCCCGAGGAGCCCGCCCCCCTGGCGCGCGGGCCGAACCGGCTGCTGCTGCTCGGCCTGGGCTACCTGTGCCTGGCGCTCGCCTTCATCGGCGTGCTGCTGCCGGTGATGCCGACCACCATCTTCCTGATCGTCGCCGCCTGGGCCTTCGGCCGCGCCAACCCGGCGCTGCGCGCCAGGCTGCGGGCGCATCCGCGCTTCGGCCCATCGCTGCGGCACTGGCAGGACCACGGCAGCATCGGGCCGCGCGCCAAGCGGGCGGCGCTGCTCGGCATGGCGCTGGGCTGGCTGACGGTGACCGTGATATTCCGCGACCTGCTGGCATCAGGCATCGCCGGTGCCTGCATGGCCGCCGTCGCGGTGTACATTCTCACGCGCCCGTCGCATTCTGCGGCCGGAGGGTCCTGAGTGCGGGGCCGTAGCGGGTCGCGCCGGATCGGGTTCGCGGCAGGCAGCCAGCCATAAGGCCAGCGGATGACACCCCTGCGTCGGGCGCGGGCCGCCTTGCGGCCGCGGTGCCGGCAAATACCGGGCGGCATCCCCAGATAGGGCCTATACAACACGATGAGACGCCGCGATCGCCCGATCGCGGCGCGATGAGGCGCCCCGCCGCAGCGGGGCCAGACCGACAGGATTCATTCCCGTGGCACAGAGTCCGGCGAAAGCCGATACCGCCCCGACCATCGACCCCGCCGCGCTCGAGGAGGAGGTCGCCTATTTGGCCAAGCGCCACCGCGTGACCCCGGCGATCATCCGGGAGATCATCCGCCGTTTGGGCGTGAGCGAACGCAGCGCGATCGAGCGCGAGATCCAGAAGGGCAAGGCGCGCCGCTGAAGCACGATGGCTGGAGGCGAAATCGCCGAGCAGCCTGATGCCTGCGACCGTAAAGGCGCCGGAGCATGATGCGCGGACGACGCCGAGCGCCTCATGCTCCGGCGCAGGTCGCGTGCGGGCGCGGGCCCGCACGCGATCCGTGCTGAAAACCAGGCGCTGCAACGGTACCGCGGTCACCTTCGGCCGCGAGCCCTGCAGCCCGCCTCGCCAAGGGAGACCCAGGCATGACCGCCGAGGAGCTGAAAGCTTGGGCGCTGGCCAATGGCTGGCAGATGATCGCCGGCATGCCCAGCCTGACCAAGCCGTCGCGGCCGTCCGAGGCCATCGTCCGGATGGACCTGAAGGCGACGGTGGTGAACATCGAGGTGAAGAAGCCGGCCGGTAAGTGGGAGAAGGTCGCGGGCGCCGCCTATGCCAAGGTCGAGGCCGACGAGGAAACCGGTCTGCCGCGCGGGCTGGGGCTGGATACCATCCCCGGCTTCACCATGCTGATGCGGGAGAACCTGGACGCGAAGGTCTTCGCCAGCATGGGCGGCGGTCCGAAGCGGCGGTAGCAAGGGCGCAAAACCGGCCCGCCGCGAGGGCGGGCCGCCAACCGGCACCCAGCGGTCGCCCCCGCCGCGGCGGGGGCCTTCGGCTCAGCGCTGGCGCGCCTTGCGGGCGGCGTAGCGCGCATCGCGGGCCGCCTTCTGCTCGGCCGCCAGCGCCAGGGTGCGGGCCTTCTTCTCGGCATCGAGGATGATGGCGCGTTCGCGCTGCTCGGCCTCGCTGCGGGCGGCATTCGCCGCGTCCTCGGCTTCCTGCGCGGCCTTCGCGCGGGCCGCGGCGGCCTCGGCTTCGGCACGGGCGCGGGCTTCCTCGGCCAGGCGCGCGGCCTCGGCCTCGCGGGCGGCCTTGCGCTCGGCGATCCGGGCGTCGCGCGCCTCGGCGATCGCCTTCTGCTGCTCCAGCTTCTCGCGGACCGCAGGGTCGTCCAGCCCAGGGCGGGCCTTGAAGCGTTCCAGGAGGGCCTGCTTCGCCTTCGTCTGGGTGGTCAGCCGGTCGTTGAAATTGTCGTACTTGCGAGCATTCATGGCCGTCTTCTAGAACAATAAGGTAGCGCGCGGCTACCCCGTTCCGCTGCGGACCTGCCATGCCGATAGTTCGGGTCCGGCCCGCGGCGGCTGCACGGGTCCCGCGCCCGGCCGGCCCGGGCGATTGCCGGATGCTGCAGCGCGGCGCATATCGAGCCGATGCCGTCCTCCCCCGCCGGTCCGCCCGCCGAGCCAACTCCGGGCACCGCGCCGGGATCGACCCGCCGCCTCATCCTGCTGCTCGGCCTGGCCTCCTTCGCCGGCGCGCTCAGCGTGCGCGCGACCGACCCCTTCGTGCCGACCATCGCGGCCGAATTCGCCGCCTCCACCGACCGGGTGGCGCTGCTGGCGACCGCCTTCGCGGTACCCTTCGCGCTGATCCAGCCGATCCTCGGACCGGTCGGCGATGCGCTGGGCAAGCGGCGGATCATCCGGGTGGCGCTGCTGCTGCTGTCCTTCTTCGCCCTGCTGGCACCGCTGGCGCCCGACCTCGGGACGCTGGCGGTGCTGCGGGCGCTGACCGGCATCGCCGCCGGCGGCATCATGCCGCTGACGCTCGCCACGGTGGCCGATGCGGTGCCGATCCAGGACCGTCAGGTGGCGCTCAGCCGGGTGGTGGTCTTCGCCATCGCCGGGCAGATCGCCGGCGGCGCCATGGCCGGGGTGCTGGCGCCGATCCTCGGCTGGCGCGGCGTGCTGGGGCTTTGCGCCGGGGTGGCGGCGGTCGCCTCCGTCCTGCTGTTCCTCATCCCCTTCGGCGGCCCGGCCGAGCCGCGCCGGCGGTTCGAGCCGGTGCAGGCGCTGCGGCGCTACCGGATGATCCTCGGGCTGCCGGCGGCGCGCATCCTGTATCTCGCGGTGTTCCTGGAAGGCATCTTCGTCTTCGGCACCTTCCCCTACCTCGCCCCGGTGCTGCAGGCCCGCGGCCTCGGCAGCGGCGGCGGGGCAAGCCTCGAGGCCGGGCTGGCGGTGGCCGCCTTCGGCGCCGGCGGCTTCGTCTATGCGGCGATGGCGCGCGGCCTGCTCAAGCGGCTCGGCCAGGGGCGGATGGTGCGGCTCGGCGGCGGGCTGGCGGCGGCGGCGCTGCTGGGCTTCGCCCTCGCCCCCATGGCCGCGATCTTCATCGCCGCCGGGCTGCTGCTGGGGACCGGCTTCTACATGATCCACAACTCGATCCAGACCCGGGTGACCGAGGTGGCGCCGGAGGCGCGCGGCTCGGCCGTCGCCCTGCACGCCTTCCATTTCTTCGGCGGGCAGTCCTTCGGGCCGGTGCTGGTGGGGCTGGCGATCGGCGGCTTCGGCGCGCCGGCGGCCTTTGCGCTGGCCGCGGCGGGGATCCTGGCGCTGAGCGTCAGGTTGGGCCGGCGCTGAATTGCAAACGGCCGGCCCGGTTGCCCGGGGCCGGCCGCTGGAGGTTGGTTGGTTCAGGCCGCCTTGAGGTGCTGCAGCAGCTTTTCCGTGGCGCCGGCCTTGTCGGTACGGTCGATGGCGGCGAGCTCGGCAGCCAGGCGATCCATTGCCTGTTCGTAGATCTGCCGTTCGGAGAAGGACTGGTCCGGCTGGCCGGCGTTGCGGTGCAGGTCGCGGACGACTTCCGCGATCGCCACCGGGTCGCCGGAGTTGATCTTGGCCTCGTATTCCTGGGCGCGGCGGGACCACATGGTGCGCTTGATGCGCGCCCGGCCCTTCAGCGTGTCCAGCGCCTCCTTCATCGCCTCCTCCGAGGCGAGCTTGCGGAGGCCCGAGGAGGATGCCTTGCCGACCGGGACGCGCAGCGTCATCCGGTTCTCATCGAAGGTGACGACAATGACTTGCAGCGTGTGACCCGCGGCCGACATCGATTCGATGCCCTGCACGGTCCCGACCCCGTGGGTCGGGTAGACGACATGGTCGCCAGCTTTGAATTCCACGTGTTTCGACGGCTGTCTCGGAGGGGGTGAATGGGGCCCGTCGCGCCGGGCCGACATGCCATGGGCATGGACGGGCGGCACGGGGGCGGGGAGAGGAGCGGATGCCTGCACTTCGGCCAGACCGGAGGGAGCAGGCTTCGCCGCCACCGGCGGGGCCAGGGGGGGCAAATCGGAGCGTGTCATGCTGGGGGCGGCGCGGCCTGCCTCGGCGGCGCGGCTGGCGGCGGCGGGCTTTGGCGGCGGTGCCTTGGCCGGCGGCGCGACGGGCTTCGCGGCAGCGGCGGCGGCCTTCGGCACCGGCGGCCGGGGCGCGGCCTGGATGGGGGCGGAGTGCTGCGGCGCCACGGGCTTCGCGGCGGCAGGCTTCGCGGGGGTGGGCTTGCTGACGGCAGGCTTCGGCGTCACGGCGACAGGCTTCGGCGCGGCCGTCACGGCCGGCTTGGCCACCGGCTTCTGCACGGATTTGGCACCGGACCTGGACGCAACCGTCTCGGGCACGGCGGGCTTGGCGACAGCCTTCGCCGCCGGCTTTGGCGCGGCCTTGGCCACCGGCGGGATCACCGGTTTCGCGGCAGGCGGCTTCGCCCCCGGCTTGGGCTTGGCGACCGGACGCGCCGCCTTGGGGGTCGGCTTCGCCGGGGCATTGCGCGACCCCGAACCCTTGCCGCCGGTCCCCTTCCCGATAGCCTGTGCCTTCATGCCGGACGCTTCTCCTGCGGCAGGTCGCAACCCGGTGGCCGTCCGGCCTTCCGGCCGCCGATCCACCAGGGCCCCAGCAGCCCGGTGGATAAGGGCCTGTCCGGTTCGCGTTCCATGCCGAAGCTTCGCATATGGTTCCGCCAAAGGCCCTGTGCCAGGAGCGGCCGGCTTTCCCATGGGATTGAAACCATAGCATTCAAACGGCGGAGTGTCATTAACCCGACCGCTCGTCGGCCGCGCTGGGCGGTCAAGCCCCTGCGCATGCCGCGAATGTGCGGCGCGCGGGAGATCTGCCACCAGAAGCATATTTCACGTTCACATCATGTGATATGATCGCCTGAGCGTAACCGAAGTGCCTCGCCAGGCACTTCCTTTCCTCTCGATACTCCGCCTCCGGACGACCGCCGCGCCGGAGTGGAAAACACTCTCGACTGTGGATGGCCTTGAATACCCCATAAAAGACCGTTAAATCGCAGGTCACATCAGCGGCGGCCGTGCAGGCACCGCTCGGCCTTGAGGAATTCCACCCGATGAGCACCCCGGTGAAGGCCAAGCCCGCTGCCGCGCCACGTGTCTTCACCGCCAACCGCCTGCGCGACGGCCGCGTCGTCTGGTTGGCCGAGGCCGGCCGCTGGGCGGACACCGTCGCCGAGGCCCGAGTCTTCCCGCCCGCCGAGGCCGAGGCCGGCCTGGCCCTCGCCCAGCAGGGGGAGCGTGCGCAGCAGGTGGTCGGCGCCTACGGCATCGACGTGGCACTGGAAGCCGGTCAGCCGGTCCCGCTGAAGTTCCGCGAGCGGCTGCGCGCGCAGGGCCCCTCAATCGACGCCGAGCCGCCTGCCTATCGCCTAGCCTCCTGACCGGACGCCCCGCCCGATGAACGCCCATGTCGACGTCACCGTCCTGCCTGCCCCGGCCTTCCCGCCGCATGCGCGGACCTACCGCTACGACGAGGTGGACCGCGAGTTCCTGGCCGAGCGCATCGCCGAGTTCAGCGGCCAGGTGGAACGCCGGCTGGCCGGCGCGCTGACCGAGGACGAGTTCAAGCCGCTGCGGCTGATGAACGGCCTCTACCTGCAGCTGCACGCCTACATGTACCGGATCGCCATCCCCTACGGCATCCTGAACGCGACGCAGCTGCGCCAACTGGCGATGATCGCCCGCCGCTGGGATCGCGGCTTCGGCCATTTCACCACGCGGCAGAACATCCAGTTCAACTGGACGAAGCTGGAGGACGTGCCCGACATCATGCGCGCGCTCGCGGATGTCGACATGCATGCCATCCAGACCAGCGGCAACTGCATCCGCAACACCACCACGGACGAGTATGCCGGTGCCTCTCCCGACGAGGTCGCCGATCCGCGCGTCTATGCCGAGATCATCCGGCAATGGTCGACCCTGCACCCAGAATTCACCTGGCTGCCGCGCAAGTTCAAGATCGCCATCACCGGCGCATCGCATGACCGCGTGGCGATGCAGGCGCACGACGTCGGCGTGGTGGTGAAGCGGAACGCGGCCGGCGAGACCGGCTTCGAGGTCTGGGCCGGCGGCGGCCTCGGCCGCACGCCGGTACTGGCGCGGAAGATCCGCGACTGGGTGTCCGAGGACGCGTTCCTCGCCTACCTGGAAGCGGTGCTGCGCGTCTACAACGCGCTCGGCAACCGCGACAACATCTACCGGGCCCGCATCAAGATCCTGGTGCGCGACCTCGGCGACGAATTCGCCGAGCGGGTCGAGGCCGAGTTCGCCCGGCTGCCCAAGCGGAAGTACCGGCTGGACCCGGAGATCGTCGAGCAGATCGCCGGCCACTTCGCCCCGCCGCCCTTCGCCGCTCTGCCGGACAACCCGCCGGCCTATGCGCAGGCGCTGGACGGCAACGCCGAATTCGCCGCCTGGGCGAAGCAGAGCGTCCGCGCCCACAAGGCGCCGGGCCATGCCTCGGTCACCATCTCGCTGAAGCCGATCGGCGGCATCCCGGGCGATGCCTCGGCCGAGCAGATGGAGGCCGTGGCCGCGCTGGCGGAGCGGCATTCCTTCGGCGAGATCCGCGTCACCCATGTGCAGAACCTCGTGCTGCCGCATGTGCGCCAGGAAGACCTGTTCGCCGTTTGGGACGGCCTGCGCACGGTGGGGCTGGCGACGCCCAATATCGGCCTGCTCAGCGACATCATCGCCTGCCCGGGAATGGACTACTGCGCGCTGGCGACGGCCCGCAGCATCCCCGTCGCGCAGATGATCACGGAACGCTTCGCCAGCCTCGACCGGCAGCTCGAGATCGGCGAGTGCTTCATCAACATCTCCGGCTGCATCAATGCCTGCGGCCACCACCATGTCGGCCATATCGGCATCCTCGGCGTCGATAAGCGCGGCGCCGAGAGCTATCAGATCACCCTCGGCGGCAGCGCGACCAACGATGCCGCCATCGGCGAGCTGGTCGGTCCCGGCTTTCCCTACGAGAAGGTGACGGATGCGGTGGAGACCCTCCTCCGCACCTATGTCGCGCGCCGCGGCGCGGGCGAGCGCTTCGTCGACACCTACCGCCGCATCGGCCTCGCGCCGTTCAAGGAGGCGCTCTATGCCGTTGCTTGAGGATGGCCGCCTGGTCGCCGACGACTGGGTGGCGGTGGCCGACGACGCCCCGCTGCCCGATGCGCCGGCGATCCTGAGCCTCGCGCGGCTGCGGGCCGAGGACTTGGCCGGCCGCAATGCCCCGCTCGGCCTGGCGCTCGACCCGGCGACGCAGCCGGAGGCGATCGCCGACCTGCTGCCGCGGTTGTCGCTCATCACCGTGACCCTGCCGAAGTCGAAGGACGGCCGCGCCTTCACCCAGGCCCGTGCGCTGCGGGAGCATCTCGGCTTCCGGTGCGAGATCCGCGCCACCGGCCATGTGCTGCCCGACCAGTACCGCATGCTGCGCCGCTGCGGCGTCGGCACGGTGCAGCTGCCCGACGGCGCCGATGTTTCGGTCTGGACGCAGGCGGCCGATATCGTCGACATCGCCTACCAGCCCGCGCTCGATGCCGGCGCGCCGCTCGGCCTGCGGCGCCGGCGGCTGGAAAGGGTCTGACATGCACCGCCGTTCCCTCCTCGCGCTCGGCGCCGCCATCCTGGCGCGCCCGGCGCTCGCCCAGGCCTGGCCGGCCGAGCGTTCCATCCGCTACGTCGTGCCGGTGGCGCCCGGCGGCAGCCAGGACATCGTCGCCCGGCTGTTCGCCCGGCACCTGACCGATGCGCTCGGCCAGAACGTGCTGGTTGAGAACATGCCAGGCGCCGGCAGCAATATCGGCTACGAGCATGTCTCCCGGGCGAAGCCGGACGGCTACACCCTGTTGGCCGGGTCCGACAGCCTGTCGATCAACAGGACGCTGTTCCCGAAGCTCGGCTTCGACGTGACCGGCTTCGCCCCGGTGGCGCAGGGCGTGCGGGTGCCGCAGATCCTGGTGGTGCGCGCCGACAGCCCGGCCCGCAGCCTGGCGGATTTCGTCGAGCTCGCGCGGCGCGGGCCGGTCGCGGTCGGCACACCGGGCAACGGCAGCCTGGCACACCTGCTGGGCGAGCAGATCCAGGGCGCCGCCGAGATCCGCTGGACCCATGTGCCTTACAAGGGCGGCGCGCTGGCGGTGAACGACCTGCTGGGCGGCACCCTGCAGGGCGTGCTGATCAACATCGGCGCGGTGACCGACCATGTGAAGGTCGGGCGGATGCGCGGCCTGTTCGTCTCCTCCGGCCAGCGCACCGCCGCGCTGCCCGAGGTGCAGACGCTCGGCGAGGCCGGGTTGCCGGGCGCCACGGCGGTGGGCTGGCACGGCATCGTGGCCCCTGCGGGCACCGATCCGGCGATCCTGGCGCGGGTGAATGCGGCGCTGTCCGGCGTGCTGCGCCGGCCGGAGGTGGCGGAACGCGTCGCCGCCCTCGGCCTGGAGCCGGTGGACGCGCCGCCCGAGGCGCTGGGCCAGGTGATCCGCGCCGATGCCGAGCGCTGGGCCGAAGTGGTCCGCCGCGCCCGCATCCAGCCGGACTAGCGGTAGGCACCCCACCTGCTAGGCTCCCCCGAAAGGGCGGGAGGAGCCTGGCATGCAGTTCGGCATCTTCGACCAGAACGACCTCGGCGCGGCCGACCTGACCGCGCATTACGAATCCCGCCTGCAGCTCGCCGCCTTCTACGACCAGGCCGGCTTCGACCGCTACCATGTCAGCGAGCACCATGCGACGCCGCTGTCGGCGACGCCCGCCACCGGCGCCTGGCTGAGCGCGGTCGCGCAGCGCACCGCGCGCATCAGGCTCGGCCCGCTGGTCTATATCCTTCCGCTGCGGCATCCCCTGCAGATCGCGGAGGAGGTCTGCCTGCTCGACCACCTCAGCCAAGGGCGGTTCGAGCTGGGCGTCGGCCGCGGCGTCTCGCCCTTCGAACTCGGCTACCACGGCGTCGACGCGGCGGAGAGCCCGGCGATGCTGCGCGAAGGACTCGATTTGCTGTTGCGCGCATTGACGCAGGACGAGGTGACCTTCGAGGGCCGCTTCTGGCAATGCCGCGACGTGCCCATCGTGCTGCGCCCGAAGCAGCGCCCCCACCCGCCGCTCTGGATGCCGAGCGCCACGGTGGAGCACGCCGCGCGCGCCGCGCAGGGCGGCTTCGCCACGGTCTGCAACGGGCCGACGGCGCGCGTCGCCCAGATCGTCGCGCGCTTCCGCGCCGAATGGACACGGCCGGCACCGCTGCCCTGCATCGGCCTGTCGCGCGCCATGGTCCTCGCCGAGACGGCCGAGGAGGCGCAGGCCGTCGCGCGGCGCGCCTGGCGGGTGCATGCCGTCAGCTTCCTCAGGCTCTGGCGCAAGCACGGCGCGGCGCCGGTCAATGCGGTGATGAGCGAGGATTTCGCCGATGCCGAGGTCGCCGGCCTGGCCTTCGCCGGCACGCCGGCGCAGGTGCGCGACGCGCTGCGGGCGCAGGTCGCGGCGACGGGGGTGAACTACCTGGTCAGCCGCTTCGCCTTCGGCGACCAGAGCCATCCCGAGATGCTGCGTTCCGCCACGCTGTTCGCGCGCGAGGTGATGCCGGCGCTGGCGGAAGAATACCGCGAGGCTGCTTGACCAACCCAAGGGAGAGATGTCCGATGAGCGTCCCGCTGCCCGAATCCAACCCGGAGGCCCTCGGCCTCGACCCGCGCCCGCTGGAGCGGCTCTGCGCCACCATCGAGCGGCATGTGGCGGAGGGCCACCATCCCGGCGCCCAGGTGGCGATCGCCCGGCACGGCAAGCTGGCGCTGTTCCGCAGCTTCGGCCGCGCCCGCGTGGCGCCCGATGTCGTGGCCGACGCGCGCAGCGTCTTCCTGATGTATTCCAACACCAAGGTCGTCACCGCCGCCGCGGTCTGGATGCTGGTGGAGGACGGGCTGCTGCGCTTCCATGACCCGATCGCCCAGCACGTCCCGGAATTCGCCGCGAACGGCAAGGCCGGCATCACCGTGCTCCAGCTGCTGACCCACCAGGCCGGCTTCCCCGGCGCCGTGGTGCCGGAAGCCTGCTGGACGGACCATGCGCTGCTGCGCCGGACGGTCTCCGACTTCAGCCTGGAATGGACCCCCGGCAGCAAGGTGCAGTACCACCCGGCCTCGGCGCACTGGACCACGGCGGTGCTGATCGAGGCCATCACCGGCCAGGACTTCCGCCGCTTCATCACCGACCGGGTCATCGCGCCGCTCGGCCTGGCGGACGAGATCTTCGTCGGGCTGCCGGACGCGCAGCAGGCGCGCGCGGCGGATATCTACGACGTACCGGTCGACGGCAAATTCACCGCCCGCATGCCGGAGAACACCCCGGCCGGCCGCGCCGCGGGCATCCCGGGCGGCGGCGGCTACGGCACCGCGCGCGGCATGGCGGCCTTCTACCAGATGCTGGCCCAAGGCGGGCAGTTGGGCGGCACCCGCGTGCTGTCACCGCGGATGATCGAGTTCGTGACGCGCAACTTCACCGGCGACCGCATCGACGAATACATGGGCCTGCCGATGAACCGCGGCATCGGCCCGCATTCGCGCGGCGAGTTCCCCGTCGTGCGGGGCTTGGGCGCCATCGCCCATCCGCGCACCTTCGGCCATGGCGGCGTGGGCAGTTCCTACTGCTGGGCGGACCCGACCAGCGGCGTCAGCTTCGCCTATCTCTCGAACTGCCGGCAGACGGAGCTGTTCCACAACCAGCGGATGGACGTGCTGTCCAACCTGGCGCACGCCAGCATCCTGCCGCTGTAGGTTACGGGGCGGCGGCGCTACGCCGCCGCCGCCAGCGTCGGCCGCTCGCCCGCGATGGTCGTCCGCACCATCACCCGCCGCTCGGCATGGCTGTCGAAGGGCGTCGCCCGGTGCAGCACCGCGCGGTTGTCCCAGACGACGAGGTCATGCTGCGTCCATGCATGCCGGTAGACGAAGCGCGGCTGGGTGGCGAAATCCATCAGCGCCTCGATCAGCGCCCGCCCCGCGGCCTCGTCCATGCCCTCCACGCTGCGGGCATGGGCGCCGAGATAGAGCGCCGGCCCGTGCGGGTTCTCCGCCAGCAGCATCGCCTGGCGCACCGGCGGGTGCTGCATGCGCTCCGCATCGGTCACCAGGTCCGGGGCCACGCGGCTGCGCGACCAGCCGAAGTCGTGCAGCGCGACGCGGCCGCGCACCTGCGCCCGCAGCGGCTCCGGCAGCGCGGCCCAGGCGGCGCGCATGCAGGCGAATTCGGTCTCCCCGCCGCAGGCCGGAATGGCGCGGGCCGACAGCGCCGAGGCCCGGGCGGCAACCGGCTTGAAGCTGCTGTCGTGGTGCCACTGCCGGTTGGCCAGGTTGTTCAGCACCTGCCGGTCGCTGGGCAGCACGATATCGCCATCCGGGCCGAGGTTGCTCAGCACGATCAGCGGGCTGCCGGCGCCGCGCGCGCCCGGCCGCGTCGCCTCCAACGGCCCGAAGGCCTCGGCGAAGGCGACCTGCTGCGCGTCGTCGATCGCCTGGCCCGGCAGCACCAGCACGGCGTGGCGGTCGAGCGCCGCGCGCAGCCAGACGGCGTCCTCGGCCGTCACGCCGCGGCGCAGGTCGATCCCGGTGACCTGGGCGGCGAACAACGGGTGGAGGGGCGTGGCTTCGGGCATGGGTCGTCTGCTCCCCGGGGATTTTCGGGAAGCATGCCCCGGCGATCCGGCAAGGGCCAAGGGGGATGTCAGCGCCGTCTCGCCAGCATCGTCAGGACCATGACGCCGACGAGGATCACCATCCCGGTACGGTGCTCGCTGATCCATTGCAGGGCCTGGGGCAGCATGGGGTGGTCATCCTCCCGGTTGGTTGGCGCCACCCTGGACGCAGGGCAGCGGGGCCGCCAGCCCTACTCCACCCGCAGCGCCGCGCCGGCGGCCAGCGGCGCCAGCGGCAGGGCGGCGGCCAGCAGCGCCGCCAGCAGCAGCAGGTAGGGCCTGACCTCCAGCCCCGCCGCCGCCGCCTCGATCCCCGCGGCGCCGAAGATGACGGCCGGGATCGCCAAAGGCAGCACCAGCAGCGGCAGCAGCACCCCGCCGCGCCGGGCGCCCAGCGTCAGCGCGGCGCCCGTGGTGCCCAGCAGGGACAGGAACCCGGTCGCCAGGCCGAGCGCCGCCATCGCCGCGCCCCAGGCCTCCACCGGCAGGTTCAGCATGGCGGCGGCAATCGGGGTGGCCAGCAACAGCGGCAGGCCGGTGGTCAGCCAATGCGCCGCCGCCTTGGCGAGCGCCACGGCGGCGGGCCCGAGGCCGGACAGCAGCAGCTGGTCCAGCGTGCCGTCCTCGGCATCGGCGCCGAACAGCCGGTCCAGCGGCAGCAGCGCGGCCAGCAGGGCGGCGGCCAGCAGCGCGCCGGGGGCGAGCCGCGCCAGGGTCTCCGGCGCCGGCCCGACGCCGAAGGGGAACAGGGCCGCGACCAGGACGAAGAACAGCACCGCGGCCAGGGTATCGGCCGGGTGGCGGAGCGCGAGGCGGAGTTCGCGGGCGAGAAGCGCGATCCAGGGCTTCACAGCCGCAACTCCCGCGCGCCCGGCATGGGCAGCGGCAGGTGGGTCGCCGCCAGCACCATCCCGCCGGCCGCCCGGTGCCGCGCCAGCAGCGCGCCCAGCCGCGCCACCGAGGCGGTGTCCAGCCCGACCGTCGGCTCGTCCAGCAGCCAGAGCGGGGACGTGCCGAGCGCGAGCCGCGCCAGCGCCAGCCGCCGCTTCTGGCCGGAGGACAGCACGCGGGCCGGCAGTTCCGCCAGCGGCAGCAGGTCGAGCGCCGCCAGCGCCGCATCGACCTCCCCGCCCCAGAGCCTGGCGAAGAACAGCAGGTTCTCCCGCGCCGTCAGCGCCGGCTTCAGCGCATCCTGGTGCGAGAGGTAGCGGATGCGGGCGGCATGCGCCGCGCGGTCGGCCAGCGCGTCGGCGCCGTCCCACAGCAGCGCGCCGGCCTCGGGCCGCAGCAGCCCGGCCAGCAGCCGCAGCAGGGTCGACTTGCCCGCGCCATTGGCGCCGACCAGCAGCAGGGCACCGCCCGGCTCCAGCCGGAAGGACAGGCCGGCGAAGACCACCCTCTCGCCCCGCAGGCAGGCGAGGTCCCGCGCCTCCAGCATTATCCGACCTAGCCCCTTGGAATTGCGCGCCCCGTGGACCATCCCGCGGCATCATGCTTAAACCCGGCCCAGTGGTGCGCCGCAACGGCGCGCGACGAACGGAGAAGGTTCCGGATCATGCGGATGATCGGGCAGGACAGCCTGAAGACCCGCCGTACCCTTTCGGTGGACGGCAAGACCTACCATTACTTCAGCCTGCCCGAGGCAGCCAAGAGCATCGGCGACATCAGCCGGCTGCCCTACAGCCTGAAGGTGCTGCTTGAGAACGTGCTGCGCTACGAGAACGGCGCGAGCTACACGGTGGAGGATGCCAAGGCGGTCGCCGGCTGGCTGCCCGCCGGCCATTCCGAGAAGGAAGTCCCTTTCCGCCCGGCCCGCATCCTGCTGCAGGACTTCACGGGCGTGCCTGCGGTGGTGGACCTCGCCGCGATGCGCGACGGCATTATCAAGCTGGGCGGCGACCCGCGCAAGGTGAACCCGCTGCTGCCGGTCGACCTGGTCATCGACCACTCGGTGATGGTGGACGTCTCCGGCACCGCCTCCGCCCTCAAGCAGAATGTCGACATCGAGTTCGAGCGCAACGGCGAGCGCTACGAGTTCCTCCGCTGGGGCCAGTCGGCCTTCGACAATTTCCGCGTCGTGCCGCCGGGCACCGGCATCTGCCACCAGGTGAACCTGGAATACCTGGCGCAGGTGGTCTGGACCGCGCAGGACACCGGCGACACCTTCGTCTACCCCGACAGCTGCTACGGCACCGACAGCCACACCACCATGGTGAACGGCCTCGGCGTGCTCGGCTGGGGCGTCGGTGGGATCGAGGCGGAGGCGGCCATGCTCGGCCAGCCGATCGCCATGCTGATCCCCGACGTCATCGGCTTCAAGCTGACCGGCAAGCTGCGCGAGGGCGTCACCGCCACCGACCTGGTGCTGACCGTGACGCAGATGCTGCGCAAGAAGGGCGTGGTCGGCAAGTTCGTCGAATTCTTCGGCGCCGGCCTCGACGACCTGCCGCTGGCCGACCGCGCGACGATCGGCAACATGGCCCCGGAATACGGCGCGACCTGCGGCTTCTTCCCGGTCGATGCCATGACCATCGGCTACCTCCGCCTGTCCGGCCGCGACGAGCACCGGGTCAAGCTGGTCGAGGACTACTGCAAGGCCCAGGGCATGTGGCGCGATGCCAACACGCCCGACCCGGTCTTCACCGACACGCTCGAGCTCGACATGGGCTCGGTCGAGCCGTCCATGGCCGGGCCGAAGCGGCCGCAGGACCGCGTGGCGCTGGCCAGCACCGCGGCATCCTTCGCCAAGGACCTTGCCGCCGGCACCATGGGCGTCCCGGGCGACCAGGCCAACAAGCGCGTCCCGGTCGCGGGCGCCAACTACGACCTCGGCCATGGCGACGTGGTGATCGCCGCGATCACTTCCTGCACCAATACCTCCAATCCCTATGTCATGATCGCCGCCGGGCTCGTCGCCCGGAAGGCGCGGGCCAAGGGGCTGATGCCGAAGCCCTGGGTGAAGACCTCGCTCGCCCCCGGCAGCCAGGTGGTCACCGAATACTACGAGGCCTCGGGCCTGCAGGCCGACCTCGACGCCATCGGCTTCCAGACCGTCGGCTATGGCTGCACCACCTGCATCGGCAACTCCGGCCCGCTGCCGGAGCCGATCGTCGACGCCATCGAGAACGAGAAGCTGGTGGTCGCCGGCGTGCTGTCCGGCAACCGCAACTTCGAAGGCCGCGTCCACGCCAATGTCCGGGCGAACTACCTGGCCTCGCCGCCGCTGGTCGTGGCCTATGCGCTCGCCGGCAGCGTCACCAAGGACCTGACGAAGGAGCCGATCGGCAATGGCTCGGACGGCCAGCCGGTCTACCTCAAGGACATCTGGCCGACGCAGAAGGAGGTGAACGACACCGTCCACGACTGCGTCACCCGCGCCATGTTCCTCGACAAGTACGGCGACGTCTTCAAGGGCCCGGCGCAGTGGCAGGCGATCCGCGTGGACGCCGACAGCGACACCTACCGCTGGAACTCGGGCTCCACCTACGTGCAGAACCCGCCCTACTTCGAGGGCATGACCGCCGAACTGACGCCGGTGACGTCGGTGCACGGCGCCCGCATCCTGGCCGAGCTCGCCGACAGCATCACCACCGACCACATCTCGCCCGCCGGCAACATCCGCAAGTCGAGCCCCGCCGGCGAGTACCTGATGGAACACCAGGTCCGCCAGGACGACTTCAACAGCTACGGCGCCCGCCGCGGCAACCACCAGGTCATGATGCGCGGCACCTTCGCCAATATCCGCATCAAGAACGAGATGGTGCCGGGCACCGAGGGCGGCGTCTCCAAGCACTACCCGTCCGGCGAGGTCGCGCCGATCTACACGGTGGCGATGAGGTACAAGGCCGAGGGCGTGCCGCTGGTGGTCTTCGGCGGCAAGGAATACGGCACCGGCTCCTCGCGCGACTGGGCGGCCAAGGGCACCTTCCTGCTCGGCGTCAAGGCCGTCATCGCCGAGAGCTTCGAGCGCATCCACCGCTCGAACCTGGTCGGCATGGGCGTCCTGCCGCTGGTCTTCATGAACGGGCAGGACCGCAAGTCGCTGAACATCAAGGGCGACGAGCAGATCGACATCCTCGGCCTCGAGGACCTGAAGCCGCGGCAGACTCTGGACCTGGTCATCCGCCGCGCCGACGGCACGGTGGACAAGGCCCAGGTGATGAGCCGCATCGATACGGCGGACGAGGTCGAGTACTACAAGAACGGCGGCATCCTGCACTACGTGCTGCGCGGGATGGCCAAGGCGGCCTGAACCGGGCGCCTGACCGGACGGAAGCAAGGGGCCCGCAAGGGCCCCTTCGCAATTCGGGGTGCTTGAAGCCGGGGCGCCGCATGGTCACACCTTATCTGGAGGTGCCCCATCGACCGGCCGGACCACCCTGGCCCGGTGCGCCGCGACCAGGCCGGCCCGCGCCCGCTGCAGATCCGAGTGCCGGACACCCGTGCCCCGGATCGGCGGCGTCATCGGCCATGCCGCAGCGGAGGAGATTGCCGCGGGTGGCGCGCGCTGGTCGTGGGGCTCGGCATCGGCTAGACCCATTTCCAGGCCGCGTGGGAAGACCCCGCCTTGCCCGGTGCGTTGCCCGCAGGATCCTTGATCCGGGAAGCGGCACTCCCGCTTGCTTGCACGGCGCGCCCCCGGCACGGGAAATCCCCGATCCTGGCCCCGGAGTTCCGCCAGTGCCCGATTGGGATCTCAAGAATCTGCGTGCCGCGATCGATGCCGCCGGTGTCGGCCTGTGGTCCTGGAACGTCGAGACCGACGCCATCACCATGGACCCGCGTGCTCGCGCGCTATGGGGCGTGGACGACGAGGCCCGCATCACCTTCAACGACCTGTCGGCCAAGATCCACCCACGCGACCTCGACCGGGTGCGGGCGGGCTTCGCCGCCACGCGTGCCATCGTCGGCCCCTACGAGATGGATTTCCGCATCCTGTCCGGCGACGACGTCCGCTGGATCTCGACCCGCGGCCAGGGCAGCGACGCGGACATCAAGCACAGCATCATGCGCGGCATCTTCCTCGACGTCACGGGGCGGAAGCAGGCCGAGGAGGCGCACGAGCTGCTGGCCGGGGAGATGAGCCACCGGGTCAAGAACCTGCTGCTCGTCGCCTCCCAGCTCGCCCGCATCACCTCCCGCTCCGCCGGCACGGCGGAGGAGATGGCGCGCGACCTGACACGGCGGCTGGGCGCGCTGGGCCGGGCGCATGAGCTGGCCCGGCCAGGGCCGGGCAAGCCGGGCACCTCGGCGCTGCTCGGCGACCTGCTGAGCGTCCTGCTGCAAGCCTACGACGAGACCGACGGCACCGCCGGACGCATCCGGATCTCGGTGCCGAAGCTGGACATGGGCGAGGCGGCGGCCACCACCTTGGCCCTGGTGGTGCACGAGCTGGCGACCAACTCGCTGAAATACGGCGCGCTGTCGGTGGAGCGCGGCACGCTGGACCTGTCCTGCCCCACACTCACCGAGGCGGAGGTGGTGCTGGTCTGGACCGAGCGTGGCGGGCCGCCGGTGGTGGCGCCCTCGGCGCCGGCGGGCTTCGGCAGCGACCTGATCCGCCGCGGCATGGTGCACCAGTTCGGCGGCGGCATCGAGGTGGACTGGTCGCCGGAAGGCGTGATCGTCACGCTGCGGATGCAGCGGGACCGGCTCACGGCGTGAAGCGCCGGGAAGGCTGGTCACCGCCACGCGGCAGGGCTCGACGCCCGAGGAAGGCAATGGGGCCTGGGGAGGACACCTCCGCCACGGCCTGGCTGTCCTACCCCACCTCCACCACCCGGATCCCCATTCCCAGCAGCGCGGCGACCGTCTGGTCGAACACCGCCTCGGCCACCTCGCCGGGCGGCATGGCATCGAGCAACTCGGCCCGGGTGACATAGCCCCGCTCCTGCCCCCAGCGGACGAGCCGGCCGATGGCGCGGGCCAGCCGGTCGGGGAAGCGGCCGCGCAGCACCGGCGCCTCCGACTCGTCGGCGACCTCGATCTCCAGCTCGCCCAGCGCCTCCAGCAGGTCATCGACCAGCTCGCCGGAGACCTCCGGCGCGGCGAGGGCCGCCGTCACCTCGTCCAGCGTCACCCAGCCGCGCGCCTTGCCCTGGCGCACCAGCGCCTCGATCGCCGTCACCCAGGGCGCGAAGGCATTGCCGTCCATGCTGTTCCCTCCGCCATCGAATCGAGCCTAGCACGCCATGGCTGGCGCTTGTGGGGCGAAGACGCCGCCGGGCCGCACGGGCCGGTGCCTGCCGGCTGCGGCGGGGGCGACCGCAACGCCGATGGCCGGCGGGGACCGTGGCGCCCGCCCGGTCGAGGCCGCGCCGGGACCGGTCAGTCGTCCTTGCCCTCGGCCTCGACAACGGCGATGCCGATCTCGCTCAGGGTGGCCAGCGTGTCCTCGATCAGTTCCGTGGACGCCTGGTCCTGCGGCAGCGCCGCGTTCACCTCGTCATAGGTGACGTAGCCGCGCGCCTTGCCGCGTTCGATGAGGCGCTTCACCGCCTCGGTCATGCTGTCGAGCAGGGGAGGCTGCGGCGCCTCGGTGACCCGGATGCCCTGGGCCTGCAGCGCCGCCAGCCATTCCTCGACCAGCGCGGCGGGGGCGGCCGGGTTGCCGAGCGCCGCCCTGACCTCGGCCCGGGTCACCCAGCCGCGCGCGCGGCCCTCGGCGGCCAGGGCCTCGATCCGCCGCACCCAGGGCCCGAAGGGAGTATCGGTCATCTGCGTCCCGCCTCCGTCGCGGCCGGCCTACCAGGCAACCGGCGCGCCCATATGGTCGAAGAAGCCGCCCGACTGTGCCGGGCCGAGCCCCGCCAGCACGTCCAGGATGCGCCGTGCGGCCTCGGCCGGCGCCTGCACCTCCAGCCCCGCCTTGGAGAAAGGCGAGGACAGGCCGCTATCCACCGTCCCCGGATGGATGGCGACGACCGCCGCACCCGGATTGGCCCGCTTCAGCTCGACCGCGGCGGTGCGGATGATCTGGTTCAGCGCAGCCTTCGACGCCCGGTAGCTCCACCAGCCGCCCAGGCGGTTGTCGCCGATGCTGCCGACCCGGGCCGAGAGGCTGGCGAAGACTGCCGGGCCGTCCCGCCGCAACCGCGGCAGCAGGTGCTTCATCGCCAGGGCCGGGCCGATCGCGTTCACCGCGAAGGACTTCTCCAGATGCGCCGGGTCGAGCTGGCGCATCGCCTTCTCCGGCTGGAAGCGCCCGTCGTGCAGGAAGCCGGTGGCGACGATCACCAGCGCCAGGTCGGGCGCCTCGGCGGCCAGCCAGGCGGCGGCGGCGGCGATGCTGGCCTCCTCGGTGATGTCCACCGCCGGGTCGCTGCGGCGCGACAGGCCGATCACCCGGCGCCAGCGTCCCTCCGCCTCCAGCGCCGCGACCAGCGCCGCGCCGATGCCGCCCGCGGCGCCGAGGACCAGGGCCGAGCCGCTCACCGCCACAGCCGCCGCACCCGCAGGAAGCCGCGGTAGCCGAGTTCCGCCAACGGCGCCACCGGCGCCCAGCCGACCAGCCGGCCGAGCCAACGCAGGCCCGGCACCCGCCGCCAGATCGCGGCGAAGGCGGCCGCACCCGAGACCAGCCTGCCGTCCGGCAGCCTGGCATGGATGCGGGCCAGCGCCGCGGCCTGGTCGAGACCCTGCGGCGCGGTGCGGGAGACATCGACCCAGTCGAGCCCGGCGGCGCCGATCCGGTCGCGGTAGAGCGCGACCTCGCGCGAGCAAACCGGGCAGGCGCCGTCGTAAAAAACGGTGAGCGGAGCGTCCGGCTCGGCCATGCGGGTCATATCCGTCGCGCCGCGGCCACCGCCGCGGCGCTGCCCGAGCCGACCACGAAGGCCCAGGCGCGCAGCAGCGCCCCGCGCGGCGCGGTGCCGAGCGCCGCCGCCGCCTCGTCGCGGTGATGCACCTCCTCGCCCTGGCAGGTCTCCAGCAGGCGGCGCAGCGCGCCTTCCTCGCCGGTCCGGCCCAGCTTGACGATCTGTTCCTCGTAGTGGTGGTCGACGAAGGTCTCCACCGCCTCGATCGTGGCGTAGACGGCGCGCGGGCCGGCGATGGCCGGCAGCCAGCCGGTGAGGAACCCGGCCACCCGCCAGATCGGCAGCAGGATGCTGCGCTGGCCCGGCGCCAGCATCGCCTCCAGCAGCCGCAGGTGCCCGGCCTCGGTCGCCAGGTGTTCGGTGGCGAAGGCGCGGATCGCCGGGTCGGCGGAACCGGCCAGGATGCCGCGATAGATCATCACCGCGCCGGTCTCCCCGGCATGGTCGGATCGCAGGTCGCCGAGCAGGCCGGCGATGCGCGCCAGCAGCGGCGCGATGTCGATCCGCGGGTCGGCGGAGGCAGTCATGACGTTCATGGCACGGAGTTGGGCCGTGCGCCGATTCAGGCAAGCCCCGAATTGCGAAGGGGCCCCATCGGGGCCCCTTGCTGCCGTGCGGCGAAGCGGGACGCCCCGCTCAGCGGTCGTCCATCGCGGCGCCGATCTCGGCGCGCAGCTCGTCCTCGAGGCTCGGCTCCTCCTCGCGGACGATCTCCTCGCCACGGGCCTGGCGCTCGGCCTCCTCGACGGAGCGGGCGACGTTGACGGCCACGTTGATGTGGACCTCGGGGTGCAGCTCGACGCGCACCTGGGTGAGGCCGAGCAGCTTGATCGGCTGCTCCAGCAGGACCTGGTTGCGGTTGACGGTCAGGCCGCCTTCCTTGCAGCCGTCGGCGATGTCGCGGGCCGAGACGGAGCCGTAGAGGCTGCCCGACTCGCCGGCCTGGCGGATGATGGTGACGGTCAGGCCCGCCACGCGCTCACCGATGCGCTCGGCTTCCTCGCGGCGCTTGAGGTTCTGCGCCTCGAGCTGGGCGCGGTCGGTCTCGAAGCGCTTCAGGTTGGCGGCATTGGCGCGGATGGCGCGGCCCTTGGGGAGCAGGAAGTTCCGGGCATAGCCCGGGCGCACCTTCACCAGCTCGCCCATCTGGCCAAGCTTCTCGACGCGCTGCATCAGGATGAGTTCGATCATGGGCGTGGCACCTTGTCTTAGCTTTGGCGCGGCGCCGGGCGCCGCAGGAATTGGTCGTAGAGGCCGAGGGCAACGAGGCCCGGGCCGATCACCTGGAGGAACAGCACCAGCAGCAGGTAGAAGCCGGCCAGCATCGGCCGCCTTCCCTTGCGGCCGCGCAGCCGGGTGTGCACGCCGGCCAGGCCCTGCAGGAACAGCGGCACCAGCAGCAGCAGCAGCGCCGACAGCGCCAGGATGTCGCTCTCGGCCGGCATCGCCAGGAACAGCCCGAGCGCCATGGCCGGCAGCAGCGGATACCAGCCCGGCAGCCGCACCGCGGCCCAGTCCGGGCGCGGCACCGCCAGCAGGTTGCGCTTGGCCAGGAAGCCCACCGCCGCCACCGCATTGGCCAGCAGGGACACCGCGGCCCAGAAGCCGATCGCCCCGGCCTTCACCCGCACCAGCGCGGCGACGAACTCCTCCGGCGCCGGGATGCCGAGCCGGGTGAGCGAGGCCGCCATGGCGTCCCGCATCGTCGCCTCCAGCCCGCCGTCATCCGCCAGGAAGGCCGCGGTCACCAGCAGCACCAGCAGCGGCCAGAGCCCGAGCAGCGCCAGCGGCAGCGACAGGGTCACCCCGCCCTGGCGCAGCGCCGTCGCCACCAGCAGCGGCGCCGGCACCCCGAAGAGCACCAGGTAGGTCATCGCCGCGAAGCCGCCCTGGACCCCGGCAATCAGCAGCGTGGCCAGCAGTCCGGCCACCACCGCGGCAGCGGCGCCGAAGCCGAGCCCCGCGGCGAAGAGCGGGAAGCTGGCCAGCCAGAACAGCCCGGTGCCGAGCGGCAGGCCGCGCATCGCCCAGAGCGCCAGCACGGTGGAGACAAGTCCCGCCGCCACCCCGGCCAGCAGGCCGGGGTCGCCGAGAAGTCCTTGCCACTTGCCCTGGCCGTTAGGCCGCAGCGCGCTCACCGCACCCATGCTCCGTCGTCCTGGCGTTCCCGCCGCTGCCCGTCAGCCTAGTCGTTGATGACGTAGGGCAGCAGGGCCAGGAAACGGGCGCGCTTGATGGCATTCGCCAGCTCGCGCTGCTTCTTGGCGCTGACCGCGGTGATGCGGCTCGGCACGATCTTGCCGCGCTCCGACAGGAAGCGGGACAGCAGGCGCACGTCCTTGTAGTCGATCTTCGGCGCGTTCGGGCCGGAGAAGGGGCAGGACTTGCGGCGGCGGTAGAAGGGGCGGCGGGCGCCGACCGCGGGACGGCGGCCGGCCGGGCTCATGTCGGGGGAGGTCTGGTCGGACATGCTGGCTTACTCCTCGCCGCCGGTGGCGGGGTCGACTTCGTCGCGCGGGCGGGCGCGGAATTCCTCGCGCTCGTCGCCGCGGTCGCGGCGGCCGCTGGTGAAACGCCCGGGCGGGCGCGGGCCGCGGAAGCCGCGGTCACGGTCGCGCTCCTCGCCCCGGCGGGACAGGATGGCCGACGGCGCCTCGTCGATCGCCTCGACGCGGAGCGTCAGCACGCGGAGCACGTCCTCGTTCAGGCCAAGCTGGCGCTCGACTTCCTGCATCGCCGCCGGCGTCGCGTCGATCCCAAGGAGCATGTAGTGCCCCTTGCGGTTCTTCTTGATGCGGTAGGCGAGGCCGCGGAGACCCCAATACTCGCGCTTTTTGACTTCGCCACCCTGCTCGGTGAGGATGCCGGCGACCTGGTCGGCGACGGCGTCGACCTGGGCCTGCGTGACGTCGTTGCGTGCGATGAACACGCTTTCGTACAGTGGCATGGATCCCCCTATGGCTGCTCAGCCCCGGGGCGGCGGCGGGATGCCGACACACGCAAAGGGGCATAGCCGCGCGCGATGCCATCGCGGGCGGCAGGGAAGCGGCGCATAAACCACGGATGGGGCGCCGGGGGCAAGAGTGGATCGATGCTCTGCGGTCCCTTCACCTTATGGGTGACACGGCGCCGCCGCTTCCCCTAGAGACGCGCATCCCATCCACGGCCGAAGGACCATGCATTGCACCGCCTCGCCCCGCTTGCCTTCGCCCTTGCCCTTGCCCTGTCGGCCTGCACCGAGCGCTACTCCCCCGATACCTATGCCACCCGCGCCGTGCAGCAGGCGAACAAGGTGGAGCAGGGCGTGGTGGTGGGCGTGCGCAAGGTGCAGATCAGCGCCGAGGGCAGCACGGGCGCCGCGGCCGGGGCGGCGGCCGGCGGCGTGCTCGGCGCCCAGACCCCGGGCGGCGGCATCGGCCAGGCACTGGGCGGGGTCGGCGGCGCGCTGGTCGGCGGGCTGATCGGCAAGGCGACGGAATCCGTCGCGGTCGATACCCCGGCCTTCGAATACGTGGTGCGGACCGAGAAGGAGGATCTGCTCTCGGTCACCCAGAAGGACACCGTGCCGCTGGCGGTCGGCCAGAAGGTGCTGGTGATCACCGGCACCCAGGCGCGGGTGGTGCCGGACTACACGGTGGCGACGGGTCCGCGCCCGGCGCCGAAGACCGCCCCGCCCGCGGAGAAGCCCGAGCCCGGGCCGGCTCCGGCCGCGCCGGAGGACCCGGCCGCGGCCGTGCTGCAGCTCATGGTGCCGGCCCCGCCCGGCCCCCCCGTGCTGGTCCCCGCCCCGCCTGCGCCGCGACCGGGCGCCGGGCTGCCGGCGATCGCCGGGCCGGCGGCCGCGGCGCTGATCGGCAAGGACAAGGAACAGAATTAGGGCTGGCCGGCCAAGCGCCGCGGGTCAGCAATCGCCAGCGATGTCCTGCTCGACTGCGGCGCTGCCGAGGTCGAGCAGGGCATGGTCGAGCGCCCGGACCTCCCTCACCAGATGAAACGCGTCAAAAGGCTTGAAGAAGATGCGCTCCCAAGGCCGGACGATACGACCGTGCAGCATCCCCGGATTGCCCGTTGCATAGATGATGCGCAGGCCCGGGATCTGTCGTCTTGCCTTCGCCGCCAGTATCAGGCCGTTGTCGCCGGGCCCGAGATTCAGGTCGGTCACGAGGACCGAAATACAGGCCGGTGGCGCCTGCAGGATGGAAAGCGCGGCTTCGGCGTCCGCGGCATCGAAGACTTGCAATCCCTGGTCTTCCATATGCTCGACCAGGGTCAGCCGGATAGCGACATCGTCCTCAACGAGCAAAACGGCCATGCTGCACGCGCCCCCCAATCCCCGACATCCTGCGGCGATGCTTTGGCCTTTTCACCGATGGAAACGGGCAGCCACCAAGAAGTTACCCGTTATGGTTGTTCTCAGTAAACGTCTGCTACCATTCAGCGAAGAGCATTGCAATAGCCGCATGGTCTCCCGGCCGGCCGACCCTTGGCCTCAGGGACCCGCCACCGCCGCTCCTGCCAGGAAAAGCCAGGTGGGGTCGCGGTTGAACCGCGCCTCCGCCCGGTAGCCGAGCGGGCGGAGGATGCCCTCCACCGCGGCGAAGGCCGTGGCATCCAGTGTCTCGACATAGATCGCCGGCCGGTGGCGGGCGAGCACGCCAAGCGCGCCTTCGAGCACCGCGGGTTCCATCCCCTCGACATCGATCTTGATGGCGTCCGGCGCCTCGGCCAGCACGTCGTCGAGCCGCGCCACCGGCACCTCCCCCGCGCCGGTCTCCAGCCGCGTCCGGCCGGCATTGTGGCCGGGGCCGGGACACAGCGTGGCGGTGCCCGGGGCGGCGCCGAGGCCCTGCCGGCGAAGGTCGAGCCGCCCGGCCAGCCCGTTCGCCGCGAGCGTCGCGGCGCAGTGGTCGGCCAGCGCCGGCGATGGCTCGAAGGCCAGGACGCGGGCGCCGCAGGCACCGGCGGCGAACAGCGCATGGTTGCCGATATTGGCGCCGATATCGACGAAGAGCCCGCCCGGCCGCAGCCGGCGGCGCAGGTCCTCCAGCATCTCGGCCTCGTAGAAGGCGCCGGTCGCCAGCAGGCCGTGCTGGATGTGGTCGGCCGGGTTGCGCAGCGGGAAGCGGCCCCGCCAGGCGCCATGCGCCAGCGGCACCAGGCGTTCGCGCGGCCCGGGCGGGGTGCGGTCGCGCAGCACGGCCAGCACGCCGGCGACCTGGGCGGCGAGGCCGAAGCGGGCCTCGACCAGGCCGCGCCAGCGGCCCGGCCGGGCATTGCACAGCAGGGTCACCGCCTGGTCCACCGTGCCGAAGCGGGTCTCCTCGGGCCAGAATTCCTCCGCCCCCCGATGGTCCAGCACGGCCAGGTCGCAGCCCATGGCGGCGGCCTCGGCGATGGCATAGCCGAAGCTCTCATGCAGGCTGGTGGAAAGCAGGGCGGCGTTGCGCGCGTGCCAGCCGGGCATCTCGGCCGCCGGCAGCGCGCCGTCGAACCGCACCGCGCCGCCCAGCCCCATGCGCGGCACCAGCCGCAGCACCGCATCCTGCACCATGCGGTCGCCCGGCGTGGCGACGATGTGCAGCCGCCAGCGGGCATCCTCCTCCAGCAGCCGGGCGAGGATCTCCAGTGCCAAAGTGGGGTTCTTGCGGGCGATCATGCTGCCGCACCAGCCGATGCGGAACGGGTCGGGCGCGCCGGCGGCGGGCGCGAAGCGGGCGAGGTCGAGGCCGTTGTGGACCACGTGCAGCCGCGTCGTGCGTTCCAGCAGCGGGGCCGCCAGCAGCACCAGGCGGGCCATGTCCTCGCTGACGACGATGACGTCGTCCACCCTGGCCCAGTCGCAGCGGGCGACATGCGGGGTCTCGTAGGCCTCGATCCGGTGGATGCGGACGACGACGCGGCGGCCGCCGAAATCGGTGACGCCGATCAGGTCCGGGAAGGGCGGCCAGCAGAATTCGAACCAGACGGCGTCCTGCACCGGGTCGTCGGTCCAGGCCAGCGCCTCGGCCAATACCTCCGGCCCGGTGACGGTGAAGCGGCGGAGCTCGACGGCGCCGGTGGCGGCGAGGCCGGCGAGCAGGTCCGGCAGGAAATGGTCGAGGCCATGCAGCTGCAGGACGGCCAGGCGGGGCGGCCGGCTGACTTCGGTGGATTCCCGCATGGCACGGCCCCTTCTGGCTGCCGGCGCAGCCTGGGGGGGCGGGGTGAAAGTGAGGTTAAGGGAAGGAAGATTGGGGAGGGGAAAGTATTCCCTCCCCCAAACCCCACCCTGCCTTTTCCCGGGTTGGCACCCACCGCGCGGGAGGCGCCGACCCACAGCGATGGAGGAGGGGCCGGGGAGCATGCTTCCTCCCCGGCCTTGCCTCAGGCCGCGATGCCCGCCCGCCCATCCTGCCGCGCGAACAGCGCCCGCAGCTGCACCGCCGGCCGGTCGCCCATATAGTAGGAATACTCCGCCGCCCGCCGGTAGAAGGCCTCCTCCTCCGCCGGCAGGCCGGTGTCGCGGTACCAGGGCAGGTGCCGCGAGGCGAAGTCGCCGCCGATGCGGATGCCGGGGAAGGGCCGCAGCGGGTCGAACCAGGCGCGGTCGTACAGCGCGAAGGTGGTGTCGATATCGGCACGGAACAGCGGCGCGGCGAGGCCCGGCATCGTCACCGGGTCCTGCCAGTGCACCGCTTCCGAGTCCCAGATCCGCTTCCAGCCATCGGCATGGCGGAAGGGCTGGTCCTGCATCAGGTCGCGGTCATCGAGGCTGAGCGCGAAGCCCACCTTGCCGACCCGAAAGGTCTCGGCGACCCGCCGCAGCACCGCGGGGAAGTCCGCCGGCAGCTTCGGGTTCAGCGCCAGGTCGGGGTCGGTCAGGCAGAAATGCCGCGGCAGGGCGCGCAGGAAGTCCGCATCGTGCCAGACCGCACGCGGCCCCAGGTTGCGCCCCAGCGGCACCACCAGCACGCGGGCCGGCGCCAGCCCCTCCGCCGCCCAGCGCCGATAGAGGTCGAAGCTGGGCGGGTATGCCGAGCCGTTGTCCAGCACCACCGGCCGCAGTTCGGGGAAGCGCAGCAACTGGCCGACCATGCCGGCCACATAGGTCGGGTTGTTGAAGGCCGGGATCAGCACCGGCACCTGCCCATCCGCCACGATCCCGACCATGTCCCCGCCTCCCGTCACGCCGGGGGCAGCCTGCCGCGGCATCCCCTTCCGCCCGGTGAAGACCGGCGGCAAAGTTGACAGTGGGGTGACCGCCCTTTACCCCGCCCGCCCATCACACACGGCCCCGCCCCCAAGGAAAAACCCGCCATGGCGCTCGCCTTCGTCTTCCCCGGCCAGGGCAGCCAGGCCCCCGGCATGGGCCGCGACCTCGCCGCCGCCTTCCCCGCCGCCCGCGAGGTCTTCCAGGAGGTGGACGAGGCGCTGAAGCAGAAGCTCTCGGCCCTGATGTTCGAGGGCCCGGCCGAGGAGCTGACCCTGACCGCCAATGCCCAGCCGGCGCTGATGGCGCATTCGCTGGCGGTGCTGCGGGTGCTCGAGACGGAAGGCGGCTTCGACCTGGCGGCCCGCGTGGCGCTGGTCGCCGGCCATTCGCTCGGCGAGTATTCGGCGCTGACCGCGGCGCGGGCCTTCGACCTGCCGACCGCCGCCCGCCTGCTGCGGCTGCGCGGCGAGGCGATGCAGCGGGCGACCCCGGCGGGCGTCGGCGCCATGGCGGCACTCCTCGGCGCCGACCTGGCGCAGGCCGAGGCGCTCTGCGCCGCGGCCCGCACCGACCCGGAGACCGGCGCGGCCGAGGTCGCGGAGATCGCCAACGACAACGGCGGCGGCCAGGTGGTGATCTCCGGGTCCAAGGCGGCGATCGACCGCGCGGTGGCCGCGGCGCCCGGCATGGGCATCAAGCGGGCGATGCCCCTGCCGGTCTCGGCGCCCTTCCATTGCTCGCTGATGGCCCCGGCGGCCGAGGCGATGGCCGAGGCGCTGGAGCGCGCCACGATCGCTGCCCCGGTGGTGCCGGTGGTGGCCAATGTCTCGGCCGCCAAGGCGACCGACCCGGCCGAGATCCGCGAATTGCTCGTCAGCCAGGTGACCGGCACGGTGCGCTGGCGCGACTGCATCGCGGCGATGGCGGCGATGGGCTGCGACCGCTTCGTGGAATTGGGCGCCGGCAAGGTCCTGACCGGGCTGATGAAGCGCAACGCGCCCGAGGCGACGGCGAGCGCGATCGGCAACCCGGCCGATATCGAAGCCTTCCTGAAGACGCTCTGAGAGGAGACCGCGCCATGTTCCGTCTCGATGGCAAGGTTGCCCTCGTCACCGGTGCCACGGGGGGGATCGGCGCCGCGGTCGCCCGCGCGCTGCACGCCCAGGGTGCCTCGGTCGCCATCACCGGCCGCCGCGCGGCGGAGCTGGAGGCGCTGGCGGCCGAGCTGGGCGCCAAGGGGGGAGCAGAAGTGCTGGTCGCGCCGGCCGACCTGGCCGACCCGGCGGCGCCGGCGGCGCTGGTCGAGCAGGTGGAGGGCGCGCTCGGCGGGCTCGACATCCTGGTGAACAATGCCGGCTTCACCCGCGACATGCTGGCCCTGCGCATGGGCGATGCCGACTGGGCGGCGGTGCTGGAAGTGGACCTGACCGCGCCCTTCCGCCTGGCGCGCTCCGCGCTGCGCGGGATGATGAAGCGGCGGCATGGCCGGATCGTCTCGATCGCCTCGATCGTCGGGGTCACCGGCAATGCCGGCCAGGCCAACTACGCCGCAGCCAAGGCCGGGCTGATCGGCATGAGCAAGTCGCTGGCGCAGGAGGTGGCGACCCGCGGCGTGACGGCGAACGTGGTCGCCCCGGGCTTCGTCAAGACCGCGATGACCGACGCGCTGGGCGAGGCGCAGCGCACCGCGCTGCTGGCGCGCATCCCGACCGCGCGGATGGGCACGCCCGAGGATATCGCCGGCGCCGTGGTCTACCTGGCCAGCGCCGAGGCCGGCTGGGTGACCGGCCAGACCATCCATGTGAACGGCGGGATGGCGATGATCTGATCGCCGCCGCGGGCCGCCGTCGTTGCAATTCCGGCCTGCTGCGGCTATAGGAATATAGTCAAGGCCATCGCTGCGCCGACTGCCAGGTTCCGCGCGATCCGGCCTTTGTCCGAAGGCGCGATTCCGGGCAGGCCCGGTTTATTCGCTGAATTGCTGAAGTGCCTTCGCCGCAAGTGCCTCGGATCGCGGCAGGAATTGCCCGTGGGTCGATTCCGGGCTCAATTGGGTTGAAGCGGCTTGAGCCGGATTGAACCGCTTCACCCCCCCACCAGCTTCGCCACCACATAGGCCACCATCGCCGCCAGCCCGCCGATCGCCAGGGTCTGGGTCGCCCCGCGCAGCGCCGGCAGGCCGGTCGCCCGCGCCTTCAGCCAGCCGAAGCCGAACAGCGCCACGCCGGTCATGAGGGAGGAGACCACCAGCGCCTCCCCCACCCCGTCCAGCAGGATATAGGGCGAGAGCGGAATCATGCCGCCGATGAGGTAGGCCCCGCCGATCGTCGCCGCCGAGCGCAGCGCGCGGTCCGCCGCGGGTTCGGACAATTCCAGCTCGAACCGCATCATGAAGTCCACCCACCGCCGGCGGTCGGCGGCGATCGCCTCGGTCGCCCGGCTCAGCGTCTCCCCGCGCAGCCCGTAGCGGTGAAGGATGGCCGAGACCTCCCATTTCTCCCGCTCGGGGTAGGTGTGGGTCTCGGCCTCCTCGCGCTTCCGCTCGGCCTGGTAGTGCTCGGCGTCGGTCCGCGCCGCGAGGTAGCCGCCGAGGCCCATGGCGACGCAGCCGGCGGCGATCTCGGCCATGCCGGCGGTGACGATCAGCGGGTTGGCGGCGACCGCACCCGACAGGCCGGCGGCGAGGGCGAAGGGCACGGTGAGGCCATCGGCCATGCCGATGACCAGGTCGCGCACGGTCTCGGAACCGGTGAAATGCTGCTCGCCGTCCGGCGGCCCGGGGGGCTGTGGCGGCAGGCCTTCGCGGTAGGGAGCAGGCGCTGGCCCAAGGGCGGGGATGTCCATGGACCGATGCTATACCGCACCGCAGCAGCCTGTCGCCATCCGGTCGCGCCCGGGGCCGGCCTGTCACGCGGTTGCCCAAAAAGGCCCGTGGACGTATAGGGCGCGGCAATTCGGAGACCTCAGCCTTGGCCAGCATCGCCCCGAGCCCCGACGCCCCCAACCCCGCCCTCGAGGCCCAGGCCGCCATCCTGGCCCGGCCGGCGACCGATGAGCGGCGGATGGCGGATGCGATCCGGGCGCTGGCGATCGATGCGGTGGAGAAGGCCAAGTCCGGCCATCCCGGCATGCCCATGGGCATGGCCGATGCCGCCACCACGCTGTTCACCAAGTACCTGAAATTCGACGCCGCCGACCCGCGCTGGGCCGACCGCGACCGCTTCGTGCTCTCGGCCGGGCACGGCTCGATGCTGCTCTATGCGCTGCTGCACCTGACCGGCCATGCCGGCATGGGGATCGAGGAGCTGCAGCGCTTCCGCCAGCTGCATTCGCCGGCCGCCGGCCACCCGGAATTCGGCGAGCATCCGGGGATCGAGACCACCACCGGCCCGCTCGGCCAGGGCATCGCCAACGCTGTCGGCATGGCGCTGGCGGAGCGCATCCTGGCCGCCCGCTTCGGCAAGTCGCTGGTCGACCACCGCACCTGGGTGATCTGCGGCGATGGCTGCCTGCAGGAGGGCATCAGCCACGAGGCGGCCTCGCTCGCCGGCCACCTGCAGCTGGAGAAGCTTTGCGTCCTCTACGACGACAACAGCATCACCATCGACGGCGACACCAGCCTGTCCTTCACCGACGACACGCTGAAGCGCTTCGCCGCCTATGGCTGGGCGGTGCGGCGGGTCGATGGCCACGACGCGGCCGAGGTGGATGCGGCGCTGGCCTGGGCCAGCCGTAGCCGTCGCCCGACCCTGATCGCCTGCCGCACCATCATCGGCTTCTCGGCCCCGACCAAGGCCGGCACCGCGGGCAGCCACGGCAGCCCGCTGGGCGAGAAGGAAGCGGCGGCGGCGAAAAGCGCCATGGGCTGGAACCACCCGCCCTTCGAGGTGCCGGACGGCATCCGCGAGCGTTGGGAGCTGGCCGGCCGCCGTGGCAGCGGCACCCGCCGCGCCTGGCTGAAGCGCCTCGCCAAGCACCCGATGCAGGCGGAGTTCGAGCGCGCCATGGCCGGCCGCCTGCCCGAGGCCTGGCACGAGCCGCTGGCAGCACTCCGCGCCACGATCGGCGAGGGCAAGCCGAAGCTGGCCACCCGCGTCTCCTCGCAGAAGGCGCTGGAGGCGCTGGTGCCGGCGGTGCCGGAGATGGTCGGCGGCTCGGCCGACCTGACCGGGTCGAACAATACCAACGTGAAGGGCATCCCTTCGGTCGTGCGCGGCAATTTCGCCGGGCGCTACATCCATTGGGGCGTGCGGGAACACGGCATGGCCTCGGCCATGAACGGCATGGCGCTGCATGGCGGCGTCATCCCCTATTCCGGCACCTTCCTGGTCTTCGCCGACTACATGCGGCCGGCGATCCGGCTGGCGGCGCTGATGCGCCAGCGGGTCATCCATGTGCTGACGCATGACAGCATCGGCCTGGGCGAGGACGGGCCGACCCACCAGCCGGTCGAGACGCTCGCCGGCCTCCGCTGCATCCCCAACCTGGTGGTCTTCCGTCCGGGCGATGCGATGGAGACCGCCGAGTGCTGGGAGCTGGCGGTGAAGCGCGCGGACGGGCCCACGGTGCTGGCGTTGTCGCGGCAGAACCTGGCGACCTTCCGCTCGGATGCCGGCGAGAACCGCTGCGCCCGCGGCGGCTATGTGGTCGAGGAAGCCTCCGGGCCCCGCCGCGCCACGCTGATCGCCACCGGGTCCGAGGTCGGGCTGGCGATCGCCGCCCGTGCGGCGCTGGAAGCGGAGGGCATCGCCACCGCCGTCGTCTCGCTGCCGTCGTGGGAGTTGTTCGCGCTGCAGGACGCCAGCTACCGCGACCAGGTGCTGGGCGAGGCGCTGCGGGTCGGGATCGAGGCCGCGGTCGGCTTCGGCTGGGACCGCTGGCTGGGGCCGGACGGCCTCTTCGTCGGCATGGGCGGCTTCGGCGCCTCGGCCCCGGCCGAGGATTTGTTCAAGCATTTCGGCATCACGCCTGAGGCGGTTGTCGCGGCGGTGAAGAAGCGCCTGGGCTGAACTTGCGTAAAATCGGACGACGGGAAGAAGGAACACCACCATGGCCGTGAAGGTCGCCATCAACGGGTTCGGGCGCATCGGTCGCCTGGTGCTGCGCGCGATGATCGAGAGCAACCGCACCGATGTCGAATGCGTCGCGATCAACGACCTCGGCAGCGTCGAGGCCAATGCCCACCTGTTCCGCTACGACAGCGTCCATGGCCGTTTCCCCGGCGAGGTCGCGGTCGACGGCAACAAGATCATCATCACCGCCAATGGCCGCACCTATGCGCCGATCGTGGTCAGCGCCGAGCGCGACCCGACCAAGGTGCCCTTCCAGGGCGTCGACGTGGCGATGGAATGCACCGGCATCTTCACCAGCAAGGAGAAGGCCTCGGCGCTCATCGCCGCCGGCGCCCGCAAGGTGGTGATCTCCGCCCCGGGCGACAACGCCGATGCGACCATCGTCTACGGCGTCAACGAGAAGACGCTGACCAAGGAGATGACCGTCATCTCCAATGCCTCCTGCACCACCAACTGCCTGGCCCCGGTGGCCAAGGTGCTGCACGACAATTTCGGCATCCTGCGCGGCTACATGGTCACCATCCACGCCTATACGGGTGACCAGAACACCGTCGACACGCTGCACAAGGACCTGCACCGCGCCCGCGCGGCGGCGGTCTCCGCCATCCCGACCAGCACCGGCGCCGCGAAGGCCGTCGGCCTCGTGCTGCCGGAGCTGAAGGGCAAGCTGGACGGCACCGCCATCCGCATCCCGACGCCGAACGTCTCGCTCGTCTCCCTCGACGTCAACCTGAAGAAGGAAGGCGTGACGAAGGAGGACATCAACGCTGCGATGAAGAAGGCAGCGGAAGGCGAGCTGAAGGGCATCCTCGCCTACAACACCGCGCCGCTGGTCAGCATCGACTTCAACCACGACCCGCACAGCAGCACCTTCGATGCGACGCAGACCGCCGTCGTCGACGGCGCCATGGCGCGGGTGATGACCTGGTACGACAACGAGTGGGGCTTCTCCAACCGCATGAGCGACACCGCCGCGCTCTTCGGCAGCCTCTAAGCCCCTGCCCCTCAGGCGCCCACCCGACCCTCCCCCGAAGGTCGGGGGGCGCCGTCGCGTCGGGCGCCTTTCCGAGTGACCGCAGTGCCGATCGCCTCGTTCCGGCGTTCGGCCTGCGACGACCCGCTCCGAAGGATTTCCCGATGGCCAAGTTCCGCACCCTCGACAGCCTCGACCCCAAGGGCAAGCGCGTGCTGCTGCGCGCCGACCTGAACCTGCCGGTCAAGGACGGCGTCATCACCGACCGCACCCGGATCGAGCGGCTGACGCCGACCATCCAGGAGATCGCCGACAAGGGCGGCCGCGTCATCGTCTGCAGCCATTTCGACCGGCCCAAGGGCCGCCGGGTGCCGGAGATGTCGCTGGCGCCGATGGCCGCGGCCCTGGCCGAGGCGCTGGGCAAGCCGGTCGGCTTCGTGGACGACTGCATCGGCCCGGATGCCGAGGCCGCCGCCGCGGCCATGCGCGACGGCGACGTGATATTGTTGGAGAACACCCGCTTCCACGCCGGCGAGGAGAAGAACGACCCCGAGCTGGCCCGCGGCATGGCCCGGCTGGCCGATGTCTTCGTCAACGACGCCTTCTCCGCCGCCCACCGCGCGCATGCCAGCACCGAGGGCGTGGCGCACCTGATCCCGGCCTATGCCGGAAGGCTGATGCAGGCCGAGCTGGAGGCGCTCGACGCGGCGCTCGGCAACCCGTCGCGGCCGGTGGTCGCCATCGTCGGCGGCGCCAAGGTCAGCACCAAGCTCGACCTGATCGGCAACCTGTCGGGCAAGGTGGACGTGCTGGTGATCGGCGGCGCCATGGCCAACACCTTCCTCGCGGCGCAAGGCCACGCCATGGGCAAGTCGCTGCAGGAAGCCGAGATGCACGCGACCGCGCTGAAGATGCTGGAGGAAGCGAAGGCCAACCGCTGCGAGATCCTGCTGCCGATCGACCTGGTCGTCTCCGCCACCTTCGCCGCCAATGCGCCGAGCCGCACCGTGTCGATCGACGCGGTGCCGGCCGACATGATGGCGCTCGATGTCGGGCCGGACACGGTGGCGGCGATCGAATCCCGGCTGCGCCAGGCCTCGACCCTGGTCTGGAACGGCCCGCTCGGCGCCTTCGAGATCGCGCCCTTCGACACCGCGACGGTGGCCATCGCCCAGTCGGTGGCGGCGCTGACGCAGTCGGCCGGCCTCAAGTCGATCGGCGGCGGCGGCGACACCGTCTCCGCGCTGAAGCATGCCGGGGTGGTGGAGCGGATGACCTATGTCTCGGCCGCCGGCGGCGCCTTCCTCGAATGGCTGGAAGGCAAGACCCTGCCGGGGGTGGCCGCGCTGCAGGCCTGATCACCGGCCCGCGCAACAACCGGCGGTTACTGGAAGGTTAACCGCCGGACGGCGTAGGACGGTGCCATGCGCATCGCCCCCGCCGTCCCGGCCAGCGGTTTCCGTCCCCCGTCGCGGCGGGTGGCCTTAACCGTCGATTCGGACCTCGGCGCTACCATCCTGCGCATGATCTCGACCAACTCGCTCAGCGCCTTCACCCCGGCCATCGGCCGGCCGGGCGATGCCCAGCCGGTCCGCGGCGTGCCGCCCGCCGCGCCGCTGCAGGCACGGGACGGCGGCACCGCGCCGCAGCGCCCCTTGGGCGCGGTGCCGGCGCAGCCGAGCCAGCCGCTGCCGCGCGGGTCGCTGCTGGACCTCCGGGTCTAACGACCCGGCCAGTACCAGACTCGGAAGAATGGATGGGGGGTTGGACGCACGCATCCAACGGAAGACCACCGTCTCCCCGACCCGGTCACGCTCCTCGGCCATGCCGTTGCCGCCCCGGCGCACCCCTTGCGTGCCCCCACGCCGCCGCGCATCGTCGGCCCATGCCCGACTTCATCCGCACCGTACCAACCGGCGACGACCGGGAGCGGCTGACCTGCCGGGATTGCGGCTTCGTCGCCTACGAGAATCCCAAGATCATCGTCGGCAGCGTGGTCTCGGTGGAGGGCCGCATCCTGCTCTGCCGCCGGGCGATCGAGCCGCGGCACGGCTTCTGGACCCTGCCGGCCGGCTACATGGAACTGGCCGAGACGGTGGAGGAAGGCGCCCGGCGCGAAGCCTGGGAGGAAGCCCGCGCCCGCATCGCCATCGAAGGCGTGCTGGCGATCTATTCCATCGCCCGGATCGGCCAGGTGCAGGTCATCTTCCGCGCCGGCCTGGCCGAGCCGGGCTTCGAGGCCGGGCCGGAAAGCCTGGAGGTGCGCTTGTTCGACTGGGACGAGATCCCCTGGGACCGGTTGGCCTTCCCCTCGGTGCACTGGTCGCTGCGGCAATGGCGGGCGATGCAGGGGCGGCCGCTCGGCGCCCCGGCGACGAACCCGGCCGATGATTCGCGCGGCACCTTGCCGCCGGGGCTTTGATGCGGCGGCGCGGGTGGCTGATCCTGCTGCTGATCGCGGCGGTTCCGGCGCTCGCCCAGGCGCAGTCCGCATCGCCACAACCCGGCAAGGGGGGGCGGAAGCCGCCGCCGCTGGACCTGCCCAAGCTGCCGGCCGTGCCGCCTTCGCTGAAATCCGGCCAGGCGGCGAATTCCAGCGTCGCGCCGGTGCCCGACCGGAGCAAGGAAGGCCCGCGGGTGGTCGAGCAGGACCGCGCGCGGATCAATCCCAGCATCATCAACCGCAACCTGCCGGGCCGCGGCCATGCCGAACAGGGCGCCCCGGACGTGCTGGAGGACAAGCTGTTCAAGCCTGCCCCGGGGGCGCGGCTGAAGGTGCCCTTCTCCTACTGAGCTGACAGGAAGGAAGGCCGGGGAGAAAGTATCCTCCCCAGACCCCTCGTCTCTTTCTCCGGGTCGGCACCCGCCATGTGGCGGGTGCCTCAACTCAGGCCGGGCCGCGCTGCGCCCGGCCGGGCGACCAGACGTCGTCGGGCGTGCTCCACAGCAGCGGGTCGGCCATGGCGGCGGCGAGCGCCGTGGTCACGGCGGCGAGGATCGCCTCGCCCTTCTCGGCCGTCGCGGCGCGCGGGTCGCCGCGGACGCCGGTGCGCGGCGCCCGCTCCTCGAAGGAGAAGAAACGCACGAAGCCGGCCGGCGGGTTGGGCGGCGGGTTCGAGATCGTCTCGGCGAGCTTGTCCTGCCGGACCTGCGCGGCATCCAGCGCCAGCCACAGCGCCGTCTCGCCCTCGCACGCGTGCTGGATGCCGGGCTGCGTCGTCAGGATCTTGCCGATCGCCGCCGGCGCCAGGTTGGGCCAGGTGGTGACGACGACGGGAATGCCGAATTCCACCGCCAGCTCGCGCGTGCTGACCGCCAGCGGGTCGATGTTGCCGCCATGGCCGTTGACGATCAGCAATTTCCTGAACCCGTCGGCCACCAGCGACCGCACCACGCAGCGTAGCACCGCATGGAAGGTGGCGTGGTCGAGCGTGATGGTGCCGCCGAAGGGCAGGTGGTGCTCGGACAGGCCCATCCACATCGGCGGCAGGACGGCCACCGGCAGGTCGGCCGCGGCGGCGCCGCGCAGCGCGATCTCATGCGCGCAGAGGCTGTCGGTCCAGACCGGCAGATGCGGCCCATGCTGTTCCAGGCTGCCGATCGGCAGCACCACCAGCGCGTCCCGCGCCGCCAGCGCCTTGAGCTCCGGCGCCGTCATGCGTTCCCAGCGGATCTCCGGCATCAGCCGCGCCCCATCGCGTAGAATTCGGCGTTCGGCCGCAACGCGGTGAAGTTGGCCATGCGGTTCGACATGCCGAAGAAGGCGCTGATCGCCGCGATGTCCCAGATGTCGTCGTCGGCGAAGCCGAGCTCGCGCAGCGCGGCGCTGTCGGCTTCGTCCACCACATTGGCCTCGCGGGTGATCTTGAGGGCGAATTCCAGCATCGCCTTCTGCTTCGGCGTGACGTCGGCCTTGCGGAAATTGGCGGCGATCTGGTCGGCGATCTGCGGGTTCTTGGCGCGGATGCGCAGGATCGCGCCATGCGCGACGACGCAATACTGGCACTGGTTGTAGGACGACACGGCGACCACGATCATCTCGCGCTCCGCCTTGGTCAGCCCGCCGGGCTTGTCCATCAGCGTGTCGTGGTAGGCCATGAAGGCGCGGAATTCCTCCGGCCGGTAGGCGAGCATCAGGAAGACGTTGGGGATGAAGCCCGACTTCTCCTGGACCTTCTCGATCCGGGCGCGGATGTCCTCGGGCATGTCGGACAGGCTGGGGACGGGGTAGCGGCTGACGGGGGCGGCGGTCATGGCGGGGTCTCCTCCGGGCCGGACCCTACGCGCCCCGGCGTGTCAGTCCAGCCCCATCAGGCCGCGGGCGAAATCCCGTGCCTCGAAAGGCCGCAGGTCGGCCGCCTTCTCGCCGACGCCGACGAAGTGCACCGGCAGGCCGAATTCCTGCGCCAGCGCCACCACCACGCCGCCCTTGGCGCTGCCGTCCAGCTTGGTGACGGCAAGGCCGGTGACGTCCACCATCTCGCCGAAGACCTTGCATTGCTGGATGGCGTTCTGGCCGGTGGTGGCGTCCAGCACCAGCAGCACGGAATGCGGCGCGGTCTCGTCCACCCGGCGGATGATGCGGACGACCTTGCGCAACTCCTCCATCAGCGCCGTCTTGTTGTGCAGCCGGCCGGCGGTATCCACCAGCAGCACCTGGGTGCCGTCCTCCCGCGCCGCCTTCAGCGCATCGAAGGCCAGGCCCGCGGCATCGGCGCCCTGCTTCGCCGGGACATGCACGCGGGCGCCGGTGCGCTCGCCCCAGATCTGCAACTGCTCGACCGCGGCGGCGCGGAAGGTGTCGCCGGCGACGAAGGCGCAGGCCAGGCCCTGCTCGCGGTACTGCTGGCCGAGCTTGGCGATGGTGGTGGTCTTGCCGGTGCCGTTGACGCCGACCACCAGCACCACGTGCGGCGCGTGGCCGACCTCGACCGGCATCGGCTGCGCGACGGGGCCGAGGATCGCGGCGATCTCCTCGGCCAGCGTCGTCTTCACCTCTTCGTCGGTGACCTCCTTGCCGAAACGGGTCTTGCGGAAGCCCTCGACGATGCGGCGGGAGGCGGCGACGCCGAGATCGGCGGTGATCAGCGTCTCCTCCAGCTCCTCCAGCGCTTCCTCGTCGAGCCGGCGTTTCTTGAACAGCGAGGTGACGCTGTCGGTCAGCTTGGCGGTGGAGCGCGACAGCCCGGCCCGGAGGCGGGAGAACCAGCCGCCCGCGGGGGCGGGCGGCTCCTCGGCGGGCGAGAGGGCGACGGGCTGTGCCGGCGCGGCAGGCGCCGGCTCCGCGGCGGCCTCGGCCTCGCGCAGCGCGGCCGCGTCGTCCTGCGGGCGTGGTTCGGCAGCGAGGTCGGGCTCCTGCCGCGCGGGCGCGGTGAAGGGCGGCGGCTCGGGCGGCAGCGGCGGGACGGGGATGTCGGGCGCGGCCACGGGCGGCGGCGTCGGCATCCCCTCCGGCGGGGCCGGCACCGGCGGCTGGCCGGGCGGCGGGGTCGGCGGCGCCTCGGCCGGGTCCGGCGTGCGGCCGCGCAGCCGGCTGACCCAATCGCGCAGCGCCATCAGGCGGCCTCCACCAGCAGGCCGTCCGGCGTGGCGCCAGTGACGCGCACCCGCCGCAGCTCGCCCGGCTCGGCGCTGCCGCCGGTCAGGCGGATCGGGGCGAAATGCGCGGTGTGGCCACGGTTGTTGCGCTCGAACAGCACCTGTTCCTCCTGGCCCAGCCGGGCGGCGTAGAAGCGCGCGGCGGCGGCCTGGCCCACCGCGCGCAGCCGCGCGGCGCGCGCCCGGCGCAGCGGCAGCGGCAGCTGCGGCATCCGGGCAGCCGGCGTGCCCGGCCGCTCGGAATAGGGAAAGACATGCAGGAAGCTGAGTTCCATCTCGTCCACCAGGTCGAGCGTCGCCTGGAATTGCGCCTCGGTCTCGGTCGGGAACCCGGCGATCAGGTCGGCGCCGAAGACCAGGTCGGGCCGCAGCGCGCGGGCGCGCCGCGCGAAGGCCAGGGCATCGGCGCGGCTGTGGCGGCGCTTCATCCGCTTCAGGATCAGGTCGGCGCCGTGCTGCAGGGACAGGTGCAGATGCGGCAGCAGCCGCGGCTCACCCTCGATCAGCCGCCAGAGATCGTCATCCACCTCGACCGGGTCGAGCGAGGAGAGCCGCAGCCGCGGCAATTCCGGCACCAGCGCCAGCAGCCGCCGGACCATCTGGCCGAGGCTCGGGGCGCCTGGCAGGTCGGGGCCGTAGCTGGTGATGTCGACTCCGCTCAGCACCACCTCGCGGTAGCCGCGCGCCACCAGCAGCCGCACCTGCGCGACGATGGCGCCGATGGGGACGCTGCGCGACGGGCCGCGGCCGAAGGGAATGACGCAGAAGGTGCAGCGATGGTCGCAGCCCTGCTGCACCTGGACGAAGGCGCGCGCCCGGCCGGCGAAATCGGTGACGAGGTGCGCCGCCGTCTCCGTCGCCGCCATGATGTCGGTGACCGGTGCCGGCGGGGCGTCGAGCGCCCAGCTTTCCGGTTTCAGCTTGTCGGCATTGCCGATCACGCGGGCGACGCCCGGCAGGGCGGCCCAGCGGTCGGGAGCAATCTGCGCGGCGCAGCCGGTGACGATGATGCGGGCTGCCGGGTTGTCGCGAATGGCGCCGCGGATCGCCTTGCGGGCGTGGCGCTCGGCCTCGGCGGTGACGGCGCAGGTATTGACCAGGATGGTGCCAGCGGCATGGCCGGCCTGCGCCGCCAGCGCGCGCATGCCCTCGGACTCGTAGGTGTTGAGCCGGCAGCCGAAGGTCAGGACCTCGATGGCGTCGGGCGACCGATCCACGCTCCGCGCCTCCGGCGCGCCGCGATCGGCATCGTCGGGCGACCGATTCACGCTCTGCGCCTCCGGCGCGCCGCGATCGGCAGCGTCGGGCGACCGATTCACGCTCGGCGCCTCCGGCGCGCTGCGATCGGGCGCCGTCACGCAGGATAGCCTTCGAGGTCGAGTTCGCCGGTGAAGGCGGTGGCGACCGGGCCGGTCATCAGCACATGCCCGTCCCCGCGCCATTCGATCACCAGGTCGCCGCCCGGCAGGGTGACGGTGGCGCGCCGCGCCGCCAGGCCGCGGCGCGCGGCATTGACCAGCGCGGCGCAGGCCCCCGACCCGCAGGCGAGCGTCAGCCCGGCGCCGCGTTCCCAGACCGCCAGGCGGAGATGGTCCGGCGCCAGCACCTGGACGAAGCCGATATTGGCGCGGTCGGGGAAGATCGCGTCGTGTTCCAGCGCCGGGCCGATCGTGGCGAGGTCCAGCGCCTCCAGCGCCGGCACGAAGAAGGTCGCGTGCGGGTTGCCCATGGAACAGGCCGCCGGGTCGGCGACGCCGGGCGCGGCCAGCGGCAGGTGCAGCGTGTCCATCGCGCGGGCCAGCGGGACATCGGCCCAGCCGAGCAGGGCCGGGCCCATATCCGCCCGCCAGAGCCCCCCGGCCAAGCGTTCCACCGGCAGGTCGCCGGCGATGGTGCGGACCACCACGCGCCCGGCACCGGTCTCAGTCGCGACCAAGGAGGCGATGCAGCGCGTCGCATTGCCGCAGGCCCCGGCCTCGGAGCCATCCGGGTTGCGGATGCGCATGAAGACGTCGGCGCCGCCGGTGCCGGGTTCCAGCAGGATGAACTGGTCGCAGCCGACCCCGAAGCGCCGGTCCGCGATGGCGGCGGCCCGGGCGGGGCTGATGGGCAGCGCGGCGTCGCGGGCATCCAGCACGACGAAGTCGTTGCCCAGGCCGTGCATCTTGCGGAAGGGGATCATGTCGGGCGCAGATATGCCCCGGCGGGGACGGCAATCCAAGCCTGCCCCGGCGCATGGGTGGGTGGCGCGCCCGGCCGGTGCCGCATCCGGCAGGAACCGGCTTGCCGCCGCTACCGCTTCAGCATCGACCCCAGCACCCCGCGCAGCACCGCATTGCCGATCTGCCGGCCCATGGAACTGCCGACGCTGCGGGCGGCGGATTTCGCCATGGATTCCAGCGCGCCCTCCCGCTTGCCGCCCGACCCGGTCAGCACGCTGCCCAGCACGTCCCCCCAGCCGCCGCCCTGGGCCGGCGGCGCCTGGCGGGAGGTCTGCGGGATGCGGGGGCTGCGCGGCGGCGGCGAGTCCGGCAGGGGGCGGGGCGGCAGCACGGCGCCGCCCCAGGGATTGTCGCTGCGGACCGGCGCCGGCGTGGCGGGCGCGGTGCCCCAGGGGCCGGAGGCGGGCGCGGCATGGGTGCGGCCGACCAGCCGCTCATAGGCGCTCTCGCGGTCCACCGCGGTATCGTAGTGGCCGGCCAGCGGGCTCTTCGCCATCAGCGCCTTCCGCTCTTCGGGCGTGACAGGTCCGATCCGGCCGCGCGGCGGGACGATGCGGGCCTGCTCCACCATGCTGGGCGAGCCATCGGCCTGCAGGGTGGAGACCAGCGCTTCCCCCACCGCCAGGTGGGTGATGGCGTCCTCGACCTTCAGCCTGGGGTTTGGGCGGAAGGTCTCGGCCGCGGCACGCACCGCCTTCTGCTCGGCCGGGGTATAGGCCCGCAGCGCGTGCTGCACACGGTTGCCGAGCTGGCCCAGCACCGTCCCCGGCAAATCCAGCGGGTTCTGGGTGACGAAATAGATCCCCACCCCCTTGGATCGGATCAGCCGGACCACCTGCTCGACCTTGTCGGTCAGGGCGCGGGGCGCGTCGCGGAACAGCAGGTGCGCCTCGTCGAAGAAGAAGACCAGCTTGGGCTTGTCCAGGTCGCCGACCTCGGGCAGTTCCTCGAACAGCTCCGACAGCAGCCAGAGCAGGAAGGTGGCGTAGAGCCGCGGGCTGTGGATCAGCTTGTCGGCGGCCAGCACGTTGACCGCGCCGCGGCCGTCGGGCGTCACCAGCATCAGGTGCTGCAGGGCGAGGGCGGGCTCCCCGAAGAACTGCTCCCCGCCCGCCTGTTCCAGCACCAGCAGGCGGCGCTGGATGGTGCCGATGGTGGTCTTGCTCACTTGGCCGTAATGGTCGCGCAGCTCCGCCGCCCGTTCCGCCACATGGCCGAGGATGGCGCGCAGGTCCTTGAAGTCGAGCAGCAGCAGCCCGTCGTCGTCGGCCAGCTTGAAGGCGATGTTGAGCACGCCCTCCTGGGTGTCGTTCAGCTCGAGCATGCGGGACAGCAGCAGCGGCCCCATCTCGGCCACCGTGGCCCGCAGCGGGTGGCCCTGCTGGCCGAAGACGTCCCAGAACACCACCGGGGAGGCCTCGTAGGCGAAATCCGCGACGCCGAGCTCGTGGGCGCGCTTCTCCAGCTTCGGGTTGGGCTTTCCCGCGGCGGCGATGCCGGAGAGGTCGCCCTTGATGTCGGCGCAGAAGACCGGGACCCCGGCGCGGGAGAAGCCTTCGGCCAGCGATTGCAGGGTCACGGTCTTGCCGGTGCCGGTGGCGCCGGCCACCAGCCCGTGCCGGTTGGCGCGGGAGAGGAGGAGTTCGCAGGGCTTGTCGCCCCGCCCGATCAGGATGTTGTCCGCCATGCCCGCCCCCGTGCTGCCGCGACGGAGCATATACGACCGACGGGTGCCGCTTGCATCCCGGCCGCCGCATGGCTATACGCCGCCCCTCTCCGCGCGCCGGTGCCTGTGTGGGCATGCCCGGCCGCGTCCCGCGTCCCCCCATCCGGGGTGGGCGCCTTCCCGACCGAGGAGGTCCCAAATGCCCAAGATGAAGACGAAGTCTTCTGTGAAGAAGCGCTTCAAGGTTACCGCCACCGGCAAGGTGCTCGCCGGCCCCGGCAAGAAGCGCCACTGCCTCTCCGCCCGTTCCACCAAGGTGAAGCGGCAGAACACCGGCACGCAGGTGCTGCGCCACCAGGACGGCCTCACTGTGATGCAGTGGGCTCCCTACGGCCTGGTTCGGTAAGGAGTAGCGCGCCATGGCACGTGTGAAGCGCGGCGTTACCGCCCACGCCCGTCACAAGAAGATCCTCAAGCTCGCCAAGGGCTATGTGGGTCGGTCGTCCACGAATTTCCGTCCCGCACTGCAGCGGGTCGAGAAGGCGCTGCAATACGCCTATCGCGACCGCCGCAACAAGAAGCGTGACTTCCGCGGCCTGTGGATCCAGCGGATCAACGCCGCCTGCCGCGAGCACGGGATGCCCTATTCCCACTTCATCGCCGGCATCAAGGCGGCGAACATCGACATCGACCGCAAGGTGATGGCGGCGATCGCCTTCGACGACCCGGCGAGCTTCGCGGCGCTGGTCGAGAAGGCCCGCGCTGCGCGTCCGGACCGTCACGCCCCCGCGGCGAAGGCCGCGTAAGGCAAAGGCCGGCCGTCCAGGCCGCCTGACACCCTCCCCTTCGGGGGCTGTTGCTGCGCAAAGGGCCGCTCCCACCAGGGTGCGGCCTTTTGTCCATCCGGGACCGGAGAGAATGAGCGAGACCAGCATGCCGGGCGGGGAATTCGCCGCCCTCGAGGCCGAGACCGCGGCACAGCTCGCCGCCGCCGCCGACCTGCGCGCCTGGGACGCGGTGCGCGTCGGCACGCTGGGAAAAAGCGGCACGCTGACCGGGCTGCTGAAGGGGCTCGGGACCGTCCCCGCCGAGCAGCGCAAGGAGCGCGGCGCTGCCCTGAACCGCCTGAAAGGCCGGCTGGAAGGGCTGATCGAGGCCCGCCGCGGCGCGCTGGAGGAAGCCGCGCTCGAGGCCCGGTTGCGGGCTGAGCGGATGGACGTCACCCTGCCGCCGCGGGCGCATGCGCCGGGCGGGGACGGCGGCATCCACCCGATCAGCCGGACCATGGAGGAGCTGGTCGCGCTGTTCGGCGCGCAGGGCTTCGCGGTGGCCGAGGGCCCGGACATCGAGAGCGACTGGCTGAACTTCTCCGCGCTCAATATCCCGGACCACCACCCGGCCCGGCAGGATCACGACACCTTCTACCTGCCCGCCGGCGCCGATGGCCGGCGGCCGGTGCTGCGGACGCATACCTCCCCGGTGCAGGCGCGCACCATGCTGACCCAGGCGCCGCCGATCCGCGTCATCGTCCCCGGCCGCACCTGGCGCGCCGACCACGACGCAACGCACAGCCCGATGTTCCACCAGGTCGAGGGCCTGGTGATCGACCGCGGCATCACCCTCGGCCACCTGAAGGGCTGCCTGATCGACTTCCTGCGCGCCTTCTTCGGCATATCCGACCTGCCGGTGCGCTTCCGCGCCAGCTACTTCCCCTTCACCGAGCCTTCGATGGAAGTCGACATCGGCTGGAACCGGAAGACCGGCGAGCTCGGCAAGGGCGGCGACTGGCTGGAGATCCTCGGCTCCGGCATGGTCCATCCGCGCGTGCTGGCCAATTGCGGCATCGACCCGCGGGAATGGCAGGGCTTCGCCTTCGGCATGGGGATCGAGCGCATCACCATGCTGAAACACGGCATGCCCGACCTGCGCCCCTTCTACGAAAGCGACGTCCGCTGGCTGCGCCACTGGGCGACCGACCCGCTCGCCCCGCCATCCCTGGCGGAGGGTATCTGAGATGAAATTCCCCCTCTCCTGGCTCAAGGCGCACCTGGAAACCGACGCGCCGCTGGCCGAGATCCTCGCGCTGCTCAACCGCATCGGGCTCGAGGTCGAGGGCGTCGAGGACCGCGGCGCCTCGCTCGCCGCCTTCCGCATCGCCCATGTCGTCTCGGCCGAGCAGCACCCGAATGCCGACCGGCTGCGGGCGCTGAAGGTCGACCCGGGCGACGGCCGCCTGCTCTCGGTGGTCTGCGGCGCGCCGAATGCGCGGGCCGGCATGAAGGGCGTGCTGGCGCTGCCCGGCGCCTTCATCCCGGGCACCGGCATCACGCTGAAGCTGGGCGAAATCCGCGGCGTGAAGTCGGAGGCGATGATGCTCTCGGCGCGCGAGATGGGCCTCGGTGACGATCACAGCGGCATCGTCGACCTGCCCGAGGACGCGCCGCTCGGCGAGAGCTACGTCAAGTATGCGGGCATGGACGACCCGGTGATCGAGATCAGCGTCACGCCGAACCGCGGCGACGCGCTCTCGGTCCATGGCGTGGCGCGCGACCTGGCCGCGGCCGGCCTCGGCCGGCTGAAGCCGCTGGTGCCGCCGACGTTCGCCACCACCTATCCCGCGCCGCTGCGCTGGGAGATCGCCGACCCGCGCGCCTGCGACTACGTGCTGGGCCGCGCCGTGCGCGGCGTGAGGAACGGCGCCTCCCCCGCCTGGATCCGCGACTGGCTGGTGGCGATCGGTCTGCGTCCGATCAACACGCTGGTCGACGTGACCAACCTGTTCACCTATGGCCTCGGCCGGCCGCTGCATGTCTTCGACGTGGCCAAGGTGCAGGGCACCACGCTGACCATGCGCATGGCGCGGGACGGCGAGAGCCTGGCCGCGCTGAACGGCAAGACCTACGCGCTGACGCCCGAGGACGGCATCATCGCCGATGCCACTGGCCCGGAGGCGCTGGGCGGCATCATCGGCGGCGCGCATTCCGGCTGCGACGAGGGCACCACCGAGGTCTTCATCGAATGCGCGATCTTCGACCCTGTCCGCATCGCGTTGTCCGGCCGGCGGCATGACGTGCGCACCGATGCCCGCGCAAGGTTCGAGCGCGGCGTCGATCAGGCGCTGCCGGCGCTCGCCCTCGACCTGGCGACTTCGCTGATCCAGGAGCTGTGCGGCGGCGAGGCGAGCGAGATCTCCGCCGCCGGCACGCCGCCGGCCTGGCAGCGCGACGCGACGCTGCGCTTCGCGCGGCTGGCCGGCCTCGGCGGCGCCGAGGTGCCGCCCGACGAGGCGGTTGGGATCCTCGAGCGCCTCGGCTTCACGATGCAGGCGCGCGATGCGGCGAGCGTCACGGTCGCGGTGCCGTCCTGGCGCAACGACATCGCGGCACGCGGTTCGCTGGACCAGGACCCGTCCATCCCGGCCGAGCGCGCCCGCGCCGCTGCCGAGGGCTGCGCCGCGGTCGAGCCCGAGGCCGACCTGGTGGAGGAGGTGCTGCGCATCCGCGGCCTCGACACCATTCCCGCCGTCTCGCTGCCCGTGGCGGGAATCGTCCCGCCGCCGGCGCTGACGCCGAAGCAGGTGCGCGCCGGGCTGGCGCGGCGCGTGCTGGTGGCGCGCGGCATGCTGGATTGCGTCAGCTTCGGCTTCCTCGAACGGAAATCGGCGGCGCTGTTCGGCGAGACCCCTGACGCCCTCAGGCTGGTCAACCCGATCGCCGCCGATCTCGACCAGATGCGCCCGACGCCGGTCGCCAGCCTGCTGCTGGCCGCCAGCCGCAACGCCGCGCGCGGCTGGCCGGACGTGGCGCTGTCGGAGTTGGGTGCCGCCTACCGCGACCCCTCCCCCGCCGGCCAGCTTCAGGTCGCCGCCGGCGTCCGCGCCGGGCACACGCCGCGGCATTGGGCGGAGGCCTCGCGCGCCGTGGATGCGATGGATGCCAAGGGCGATGCGCTGGCGGTGCTGGCCGCGCTCGGCGTGCCGATGGCGGCCGTGACGGTCACGCCGGACGCGCCCGGCTTCTACCATCCGGGCCGCAGCGGCGTGCTGCGGCAGGGGCCCAAGGTGGTGCTGGCGACCTTCGGCGAGATCCACCCGAAGGTCCGCGCCGCGCTCGACCTCTCCGGCCCGGCGGTGGGGTTCGAGGTCTTCCTCGACGCCATCCCCGAACCCAAGCGGCGGAAGAAGGGCGCGCCCGACCTGCCCGCCTTCCAGCCGCTGCGACGCGACTTCGCCTTCCTGGTGGACGAGGGCGTGACCGCCGAGGCGGTGCTGCGCGCCGCGCGCGGCGCCGACAAGGCGTTGGTCGCGGACGTCGCGCTGTTCGACCGCTATGCCGGCGACAAGCTGCCGGCGGGCAAGGTCAGCCTCGGCGTGCAGGTGACGCTGCAGCCGCGCGAGGCGACGCCGACCGATGCGCAGATCGAGGCGGTGGCGGAGAAGATCGTCGCCGCCGTCACCAAGGCGACGGGAGCTTCGCTGCGGGCGTAGCGAGCAGCGGGGGGAAGTATCCCCCCGCACCCCCTTCTATCCTTGTGGGCTTGCAGGTTCGGGCGGGAGGCCGCTTCATCCCGGCCGCGCCGCGGTCAGCCCGCCATCCACCACCAGATGCGTCGCCGTGATGTACTTCGCCTCGTCCGAGACGAAGAACAGCACCGCATGGGCGATGTCCCAGGCATCGCCCATCCGCCCGATCGGCACGCTGGCATGGCGCTTGGCCACCAGCGCCGCGGCGTCGTTGACGCCCATCTGCTTGGCCAGGCGGTGTTCCACCAGCGGCGTGTGCATCGTCCCCGGCACGACGCAATTCACCCGGATGCCCTTCCTGACGAAGGCGATCGCCGTGCTGCGGGTGAAGGCGATGACGCCGGCCTTCGACGCCGCATAGGCCACGTTGGTCCGGCCATCCACCTGGTGGCTCAGGCAGGCGACGGAAGACAGGTTCACCACCGCGCCGGCGCCCTGCCGCTCCATCACCGGCAACACGTATTTGCACCCCAGGAAGGCGGTCTTGAGGTTGTGGTCCATCTGGGCGTCCCAGACCTCCTCGCTCATCGTCACCGGGTCGCCGGGGGCGGAGCCGCCGACATTGTTGACCAGGATGTCGATGCGGCCGAACCGGGCCAGGCAATCCTCCACCGCCGCGGCGACCTCGGCCGCCACCGTCATGTTGACGGTGCGGGTGGCGCAGGCATTGCCTTCCGATTCGATGATCGCCGCGGTCTCGGCGACGGCGGCCGGGTTCAGGTCCACGCCATAGACCCTGGCACCCTGGCGGGCGAGCAGCACGGCAGTTGCCTTGCCGTTGCCCCAGCCCTCGCCGACCGACCCCGCGCCGGCGACGAAGGCGACCTTGCCGGTCAGATCGAGCATGTTCATTCCCCCAGACGGATGCGTCGCACGCCAGCAAGCCGCGCCGCAATCGCAGGGGTCAAGGGGGCGCGGCGCTGCTAGGACGGACCGGCGAAGGAGTGCGGGCATTTGGACGAGCGGGGCGGCTTCACCCGGCAGGGCGTGCGACGCGGGTTGCGCGCGGCGCTGGCCATCACCCTCGGCCTGTCGCCCTTCGGCCTGGTGGTGGGGATGACCTCCGACGGCGTCGGCCTGTCGCTCGCCGAGACCCTGCTGATGAGCGGCCTGGTCTTCGCCGGCACCAGCCAGCTCGTGGCCCTGCAGCTCTGGGCCGATCCGGCGCCGATCCTGGCCGCCACGCTCGCCTGCCTGGTGATCAACCTGCGCATGGCGCCGATGGGCGCGGCGCTGGCCCCGGTGCTGGACCGCACGCAGGGCATCCGGCGCTGGGGCACGCTGATGCTGCTGGTGGACAATTCCTTTGCCCTGGCCATCGCCGAGCTGCGCGCCGGGCGGCGCGATGCCGGCTACCTGTTCGGCGCCGGCTTCGGGATGTGGCTGAACTGGATGGCGATGGTCGCCATCGGCCATGTCTTCGGCGCGGCGCTGCGGCTGCCGGCGGGGCATCCGGTCTTCTTCGCCTCCTCCGCCGCGGTGCTCGCCCTGCTGGTGCAGCTCTGGCGCGGCCGGTCGGAATTGCAGCCCTGGATCCTGGCGGGCGCGGTGGCGCTGATGGTGCAGGGGCTTGGGCTCGACGCGCCCTGGCCGGTGCTGGCGGGGGCCTTCGCGGGTGCCGGCTTCGGTGCCTGGCGCGATGGAAAGGCCCGCGCATGAGCCTGCGCTGGGACGTCCTCGCCGCCATAATCGGCATGGCGCTGGCCAGCTACCTGTGCCGCGCCGGCGGCTATGCGGTGCTGCGGGTCACCCGGCCGCCGCCCTTCGTGCAGGCCATGCTGCAGCACCTGCCGGGCTGCATCTTCGTCGCCTTCCTGGCGCCGGCCTTCCTGCACGCCGGCTGGGCGACCTTCGCCGCCGGCGCGGTGGTGCTGCTGGTGCAGGCGCGCCTCCGCAAGCTGGCGCTGTCCATCCTGGCCGGGGTCGGCACCCTGGCGCTGCTGCGCTTCGCCGGCATCGAATGACGCGGCCAGATGGCCGAAGCGCCGCAGGCGCGGCGGGCTGAATCGGCCCGCGCGGTCCCTGGCCGCCTTCACCCGATCTCCACCTTTCCGCCCCATCCTGCCTCCCCTGGCAGGCGGAGGCAGGCGTGGCGGACAGCAACACGGCGCGGCGGGACGAGCTTTGTGCCGAGTGCCCGGCGCGCAGCGCGGCCGACCCGCTGACCGGCCTGGCCGACCGCCGGCAATTCCGCGAAAGGCTCGCCGCCGCCCTGGCCGCGCCGGACGCCGACGGCCCCGGCGTGCTGCTGATCGACCTCGACCGCTTCAAGGCGGTGAACGACGCGCTCGGCCATCCGGCCGGCGATGTGCTGCTGCAGGCGGCCGGGCGGCGGCTGCGCTCGGCGCTGCGGCCGGGGGACACCGCGGCGCGGCTGGGCGGCGACGAATTCGCCGTCCTGCTCGGCCGCCCCGATGGGCGGGAGGCGGTGGCCGCCGTCGCCGCGCGGCTGGTCGAGCTCCTCGCCCGCCCCTATGTCGTCCGCGGCCAGGTCGCCATGGTCGGCGCCAGCATCGGCGTCGCCCTGGCGCCCGGGGATGGCACCGACCCGGACACGCTGCTGTCCCGCGCCGACCTGGCTTTGTACCAGTCGAAGGGCCAGGGCCGCGGCCGCTTCAGCTTCTTCGCCCCCGAATTGCAGGCCCGCGCCGAAGCCCGCCGGGCGCTCGAACTCGGCCTGCGCGCCGCCCTCCCGCGCGGCGAATTCGCCCTGCACTACCAGCCGCAGCTCGACCTCGGCACGCAAAGCCTCTCGGGGTTCGAGGCCCTGCTGCGCTGGCACCGGCCGGGGATCGGCCTGGTCCCGCCCGGCGCATTCATCCCGCTGGCCGAGGAGATCGGGCTGATCGGCGGCATCGGCGCCTGGGTGCTGCGCACCGCTGCCGCCGAGGCGGCAGGCTGGCCGGCGCCGCTCTGCGTCGCGGTGAACGTCGCACCCCAGCAGTTCCAGGACGGCCGGCTGGTGGAGACGGTGCGGGAGGCGCTGGCCGCCGCCGCCCTGCCGGGGGACCGGCTGGAGCTGGAGATCACCGAAAGCGCCCTGCTGGAGGATGGCGGCTGGGGCACCATGGGCCAGCTGCAGGCACTGAAGGCGATGGGGGTGCGCATCTCGCTCGACGATTTCGGCACCGGCTATTCATCGCTCACCCAATTGCGCAGCTTCCCCTTCGACCGGGTCAAGATCGACCGCAGCTTCGCCGACGATGCCGCGGTGGTGCGGGCCGTCGCCGCGCTCGGCGCCAGCCTCGGGATGCGCACCACGGCCGAGGGCATCGAGACCGCGGCGCAGCTTGAACGCATCCGCGCCGAGGGCTGCACCGAGGCGCAGGGCTACTGGCTCGGCCGGCCGATGCCGGCCGGCGACCTGCCGGCGGTTATCCGCCGCTTCGGCGACCGCGGGGTGGGAGAGGCGGCATGAGCGAACCCGTGGCCCTGTTCCGGCTGGCCTATGCCAGCCGCAGCATAATCGATCCGGCGCGGGTACCGGTCGAGATCCCGCGCATCCTGGAGTCAGCGCGGCGCAGCAACGCGGCGCAAGACATCACCGGCGCGCTGCTGTTCGGCGCGGACGGCTTCGTACAGGTGCTGGAAGGCCCGGTCGCGGCGGTGGAGCAGACCTTCGAGCGCATCCAATGCGACCCGCGCCATGCCGGGGTGGCGGTGCTGGAAGCCGGCCCCGTCGGGCAGCGCGACTTCGACGGCTGGTCGATGGCCTTCGCCGGGCGGCAGCCGGACCTGCAGGTCGCGGCGCTCGGCCCGGCGCCGGACATCCTCGGCCTGCTGCAGGCGGCGCTGCGACGGATGGCGGGGCACCCGGTCCCCGCCCGGTCATCCGCCACTATGCCGCCTGGGCGGCATCCGGGTCGGGCGAACGGTCCGGGGCGCGTTCCACCATCACCATCGGCTGCGGCCGGGGGATGATGATGCCCTTCTCGGCGAATTGCATCTTGATGCGGCGGTTGAACTCCCGCACCACCGGCCAACGGGACGACGGCTCGGTCTTCACCCGGGCACGGATGGTCACGCCGTTGTCGGCCAGCTTGTCGACGCCCCAGACATCGATGTCGTCGCGGATCAGCGGCTTCCACTTGGCCTCGGCGCGGATCTCGGCGCCGATATCCTTCAGCGCCTGGACCACGTGGTCGGTGTCCTCGGTATAGGCCACTGTCACGTCCAGCACCGCGAAGGCGAAGTCGCGGGTCTGGTTGGTCACCGTCGTCACCGCGCTGAACGGGACGATATGCACGCTGCCATCGGTCGCCCGCAGCTTGATCGAGCGGATCGACAGGTTCTCCACCACACCGGTCAGCCCGCCGAGCGTCACCACGTCGCCGACCGCGACCGCGTCCTCCAGCAGCAGGAAGATGCCGGTGATGACGTCCCGCACCAGGGTCTGCGAGCCGAAGCCGATGGCCAGGCCCACCACGCCGGCGCCCGCCAGCAGCGGCGCCACGTTCAGCCCGAGCTGGGCCAGCGCGTTCAGCACGACCACCACGGTGATGACCGCGCCCAGCACGGTGCGCAGCATCGGCAGCAGGGTGCGGACGCGCGCGCTGCGGGCCGCCTGGGCATCGCGGGAAATGCGGGTCAGCCGGCGCTGGATGGCGGAATTCGCCACCTCCCAGACCACCAGCGCGATCACCAGGGTGGAAGCGATGGAGACCAGCGTGTCGACTAGCCGCCGCCCCAGCGTGCCCTGGCCGAACCAGTCGAGGCTGTCGAGCCCCCAGGTCTCCAGCAGCAGCACCACCGCGCCGGCGCCGAGCACCGCGGAGACGACGCTTTTCAGCATCGGCACGTATTGCGCCGCCCGCGCCGCTAGGCCGGGGAAGCGCTTGGCCATGTCCGGCCCCGGATTGAGCACCCGGTCCAGCGCCCAGACGATGCCCTCGTCCAGCGCCTTGGCGCCGCCGACGATGATCACGGTCAGCAGCGTGCCGACCAGCAGGTGGCGGATGCCGTCCTCCACCGCCAGCGCCCAGATGACCCAGGAGGCGACCAGCCAGAGGATGACCACGACGTGCCAGATCTCGGCCATCCGGTCGCGCGCGGCACGGAACATCAGGCGGGTGCCGGTCGCCGCCTCGCCGGCCGGCAGCGGGTCGGCCCGGAGGAAATCGGCCACCGCCGCCCGCTGCTGCAGCACGATGCGGGCCAGCAGCAGGGAGATCACCAGCAGGGTGAGGTTCAGGATGGCGTCATAGGCCGACCAGGGCAGGCCGAGCAGCAACCCGGCCTCGGCCAGGGTATAGCCGCCGACGCCCACCAGCATCAGCCGGCGCAGCCAGCGCGTGCCGGTGCGCGCCGAGGCGTCCGAGCAGGGGATCAACCGCAGGTGGTTGGAGGCCGGCGAGAGCAGCATGCGGGCCAGCGCGAAGGCCGTCCGCGCCGCCATGTAGGCATTCGCCGTCATCAGCCCGACCAGCCGGGTGGTCGGCAGCGGCTGCAGCAGGCCGAACAGCCCGTAGACCGCCAGGCCGAAGCCGGCGATCGGCAGCAGGTCCAGCAGCAGCCGGCCGAGCACCAGCGGCACCCGCTTCAACCAGGTCCAGGGCGTACCGTTCGGCGGCGGCGCCGCGGCGTCCAGCTTGCGTCGCGGCCGGGCGACGGCCCGCACCAGCACCGCCTCGGCCAGTAGCCCGAGCCCGAGCAGCAGCAGCAGCTTCCAGGCGGCGTCGGTCAGCCGGGTCTGCGCGACCGGGTCGCGCAGCAGGTTGGCGGTGGCCGACCACAGCGCCGGCAGGTCGGCGATCGAGCGAATCGAGACCAGCAACGAGTCCGAGATTCCTCCGACCCGGTCGGACAGGCCGGACAGCAGCTGGGCGCCCAGCGTATTGGGCGCGATCAGCGGGTCGGCCTCGGGCTTGGCCGGGGCGGCCTCGGCAGGGGCGGGCGCCGCCGGCGGCGCGGCGGGGACGGCGGCAGGCGGCGGCGCCGTCTCGGCGCCCTCGGCAGCCGGCGCGGTCTGCGGCCGCGGCACGGCGGCCTCGGGCGGCTTGCCGGGGTCGGCCGCGGGGTGGTGCACCCGGCTGGCCGCCGCCAGGGCTTCCAGCGTGCGGAGGAACTCGGCGCGCTTGGGGCCGTCCCGCAGCAGGGCGGTCACCCGGTCGAGATCGGCCTGGCTCAGCCCGTGCGCGGGCTGCGCCATGGCCGGCAGGGCGGCGGCGAGGAGGAGCAGGCAAAGCACCAGGCGGCGCAGCAGGGGGGTGAGGCTGAGGATGTTCATGTGCAGCGCAGCAACTCCATTGCGGCCCCGCCGGTCAAGCACGGCGTTGCCGCCGGTGCGATCCGGGCGGGGCGGGACGCCGCCGAAGATTCGACCGCTGAACGGCTTGCCGGCCCCGCCGCCGCCAGGTTCAACACCGCGTTGGCGCCCAGGCCCGGTTCGCGGCGGCCGCCGGCATTGCGGTTTCGTCCCGGGCGGCTAGATGGACGTGATGAAGACCATCCTCACCATCCTGGTCGGCGTGTCGATGCTGGCCACGCTCGGCGTGATGCTCACCGGCATGCTGGGCCTCGCCAAATCGGAGGGGAATGCCGAAAGGTCGAACCTCCTGATGCGCTGGCGGGTGGTGCTGCAGGGCGTCACGCTGGTGCTCTTCGCCCTGCTGCTGCTGGTGATGCGGCACTGAAACACCTGCGCCCAGGCGGCGTTTTGACAGCCCAAGCCGCGCCGCCCTATTTTGCGGTCGGTTTGCCCGGGGCGGTCGCACCCCGTGCCTTAGCAACGACCCGGGCCTCGCAGCGGGCCCCGGGGCCCAGCAACAACTGCGCAGGAAACGGCAGAGTCGATGAAACTCCTCGTCCCGGTCAAGCGGGTGGTCGACTACAACGTGAAGGTCCGCGTCAAGGCGGACGGCACGGGCGTCGAGACCGCCAACGTCAAGATGTCGATGAACCCCTTCGACGAGATCGCGGTCGAGGAAGCGGTGCGCCTGAAGGAAAAAGGCGCCGCGACCGAGATCATCGCGGTCTCCGCCGGCCCCACGGCCTGCCAGGAACAGCTGCGCACCGCGCTCGCCATGGGCGCCGACCGCGGCATCCTGATCGAGCATGATGGCGTGCTGGAACCGCTCGCGGTGGCCAAGCTGCTGAAGGCGGTCATCGCCAAGGAAAGCCCGGATCTCGTCATCCTCGGCAAGCAGGCGATCGATGACGACATGAACGCCACCGGCCAGATGCTGGCGGCGCTGATGGGCTGGCCGCAGGGCACCTATGCGTCGAAGGTCGAGGCCGCCGACGGCGGACTGACGGTGACGCGCGAGGTCGATGGCGGGCTCGAGCGCCTGCAGCTCAAGCTGCCGGCGATCGTGACGACCGACCTGCGGCTGAACGAGCCGCGCTATGCCTCGCTGCCGAACATCATGAAGGCGCGGAAGAAGCCGATCGAGACGGTGAAGCCGGCAGATCTCGGCGTCGACGTGACGCCGCGGCTGACCGTGCTGAAGGTCGAGGAGCCGCCGAAGCGCCAGGCCGGCAAGAAGGTCGGCTCGGTCGCCGAGCTGGTGGACAAGCTGCGCAACGAAGCGAAGGTGATCTGAGCATGGCGGTTCTCGTTCTCGTCGACCACGACGGCGCGACGGTCGCCCAGCCGACCCGCAGCGCCATCGCCGCCGCGCAGACGCTGGGTGAGGTGCATGCGCTGGTGCTCGGCCCGCAGGCCGTGGCCCAGGCCGCGACGCAGATCGCCGGCGTCGCCAAGGTGCTGCACTCCGACGCCGAGCTCTACGCCCATGGCCTGGCGGAGCCGACCGCGGCGTTGCTGGTCGGCATGGCGCCGGCCTATTCGCACCTGCTGGCGCCGGCCTCGGCCGCCGGCAAGAACGTCATGCCGCGCGTCGCGGCATTGCTCGACGTGCAGGTGCTGTCCGACATCGCCGGCGTGGTCGATGCCGACACCTTCGTCCGGCCGATCTATGCCGGCAACGCGCTGGCGACGGTGAAGTCGGCCGACGCGAAGAAGGTCATCACCGTCCGCGCCGCCAGCTTCGACCCGGTGGCGGCGTCCGGCGGCAGCGCGGCGATCGAGCCGGTGGCGACCGCCGAAGACCCCGGCCTGTCCACCTTCCTCGGCGCCGAGATCGTCAAGTCCGAGCGCCCCGAGCTGACCGCGGCGAAGATCGTCGTCTCGGGCGGCCGCGCCATGGGCAGCTCCGAGAATTTCCACATCATCGAGAGCGTCGCCGACCTGCTCGGCGCCGCCGTGGGCGCCAGCCGCGCCGCGGTCGATGCCGGCTATGCGCCGAACGACCACCAGGTCGGCCAGACCGGCAAGATCGTCGCCCCCGACCTCTACATCGCGGTCGGCATCTCCGGCGCCATCCAGCACCTGGCCGGCATGAAGGACAGCAAGGTCATCGTCGCCATCAACAAGGACGAGGAGGCGCCGATCTTCCAGGTGGCCGACTACGGCCTGGTCGGCGACCTGTTCAAGGTGATGCCGGAATTCCAGTCCGAGCTCGGCAAGAGGTAGATCGGCAAGGCTGCCGAAACGGGCCGCCGGGCGCTACAAGGCGCCCGGCGGCCTTTTTCATGAATGGGGACAGGTGATGGCAAACGTGGAGAAGCTCGGCGTCATCGGCGCCGGCCTGATGGGCAACGGCATCGCGCATGTGGCGGCGCTGGCCGGCATCCCGGTGGCGCTGGTCGATGTCAACCCGGCGGCGCTGGAGAAGGCGCTCGGCACCATCACCAAGAACCTCGAACGCCAGACCACCCGCGGCAACATCCCCGACGGCGCCAAGGAAGCGGCACTGGCCCGCATCACCACCGGCACCGACTTCGCGCTCTTCGCCGAGGCCGACCTGGTGATCGAGGCGGCGACCGAGAACGAGGAGATCAAGAAGAAGATCTTCGCCAGTCTCTGCCCGACGCTGAAGCCGGCGGCGATGATCGCCTCCAACACCTCCTCGATCCCGATCACCCGCCTGGGTGCCGCGACCGACCGGCCGGGCCGGTTCATCGGCATGCACTTCTTCAACCCGGTGCCGATGATGAAGCTGGTCGAGGTCATCCGCGGCCTGGCGACCGACGACGCCACTGCGGCCGCGGTCACGTCGCTGGCCGAGGCGATGGGCAAGACCGTGGTGGCGGCCGCCGACTATCCCGGCTTCGTCGTCAACCGCATCCTCTGCCCCATGCTGAACGAGGCGATCTTCGCGCTGATGGAGGGCGTCGGCGACGTGCGGTCGATCGACGAGGGCATGAAGCTCGGCGCCAACCACCCGATGGGGCCGCTGGAACTCTCCGACTTCGTCGGGCTGGACACGCTCTATTCCGTGCTGAAGGTGCTGCACGAGGGCCTGGGCGACCCGAAATACCGGCCCTGCCCGCTGCTGGCCAAGTATGTCGAGGCCGGCTGGCTCGGGCGGAAGTCGGGCAAGGGGTTCTACGACTACGCCACCACGCCGCCGACGCCGACGCGGTAGCAGGCCGGGGGAGAAGGTATTCTCCCCCGGACCCCCTTCATCTGTTTCCGGGAGTCGGCACCTGCCGCGCGGCAGGTGCCGGACCTACAAAAAGGAAGGGAGGGGTTTGGGCAGGTAACACTTTTCCCTCCACGGCCTTCCTTCCTGCCTGTCAGCCCTGCGCCTTCAGGAAGGCCAGCAGGTCGTTCAACTGCTGCTCGTTCTTCAGCCCGGGATAGGACATCGACCCGGCCGGAACCACCGCCTTGGGGTTGGCGATGTAGGCGCGCAGCGTCGCCTCGTCCCAGGCCAGGCCCCCCGCCGCCTTCTCCTTCAGGCTCGCCGAATAGCGGAAGCCCTCGGCCGTGCCTGCCTTGCGGCCGACCACGGCGTGCAGGTTGGGACCGACGCCGTTCTTCCCGCCCGCCTCGATGCTGTGGCAGGCGCGGCACTGGTTGAAGACCCGCTTGCCGGCCTCGGCATCCTGGGCGGCCGCGGGAAGGGCGGCGCCAAGCGCCATGGCAAGCACATAGGGGGCGATGCGGTTCATGCTGCGTCTCCGGCCGTTGGGGCTCGCGCTTCGAATGAGAGCGCCTCCGCGATCCGTCAACCCCAGGGGTTGCGCACCCCGCTGCGCAACCGGGTGGGGGCCGCCCCCCACGGCCCGCCCGCCACGGGCGCCGGCGGGGCCATGGCCAGCAGCCGGCGGATGCGCTCCTCGGTCGGCGGGTGGGTGGTGAACAGGCCGTCCAGCCGCAGCCCGGACAGCGGGTTGACGATGAACATATGGGCGCTGGCCGGATGGGCCTCGGCGGTCGGGTTGACGATGCCCTGCTTCAGGCGCTCCAGCTTCGCCAGGCCGCTGGCCAAGCCGCGCGGGTCGCCGCTGATCTCGGCGCCCAGCCGGTCGGCCTCGTATTCACGGGAGCGGCTGATCGCCATCTGCACCAGCATGGCGGCGATCGGCCCGACCACCATCAGCAGGATGGCGCCGATCGGGCCGAAGGGGTTGCGCCGGCCGTCTTCCGACCGGCCGCCGAACAGGAAGCCGAACTGCGCCAGCATGCCGATCGCCCCCGCCAGGGTCGCTGTGATGGTCATCAGCAGCGTGTCGCGGTGCTTGATGTGCGCCAGCTCGTGCGCGACCACGCCCGCCACCTCCTCCTCGCTCATGAGGTCGAGCAGGCCGGTGTTCACCGCCACCGCGGCATTCGCCGGGTTGCGCCCGGTGGCGAAGGCGTTCGGCTGGTCCTCGTGGATCACGTACAGCGCCGGCATCGGCAGCCCGGCGCGGCGGGCCAGTTGCTCCACCATGGCAAACAGGCGCGGCGCCTCGGACGGGGTGATCGGCTGGGCATTGTGCATCGACAGCACCACCCGGTCGCTGTTCCACCAGGCCCAGAGATTGGTGCCGCAGGCGACCAGGAAAGCCATCACCATCCCCTGCTGGCCGCCCAGCGCCCAGCCGATGCCGATGAACAGCGCGGTGAGGCCCGCGAGCAGGATCGCCGTGCGGAAATAGCCTGCCATGTCCCGTCCTTTCCCCGATCGGCGGAATTTCCGCGCAGCCGCGCGCCGAAGCCGGCGTTGGGGGTAGCGCGAAACCGCCCCGGGACCCCAGATGATGATCATGACCCAGACCCGACAAGGGGCGGCAAGCGCCGTTCCCGCTGCCTTCCAGGCCCAGGTGCCGATCTCGCCCGACATGCCGCCGAGCCCGGTGCCGCCCAGCCCGCCGCCGCCGCCAGGCCCCGACCTGCCGGAGGCCCCGGTGGAGGAGCCGACCGGGCCGGACGTGCCGCTGCCCGGCGATCCCGGCCCGACCCCGGCCGGCGACCCGCCGAGCGATGCGCCGGTGCGGATGCGGCCCTTGCCGCCCGAGGTCGGCGGCCCGGCCGGACCGGAGCCGACCCGTTACGGCGACTGGGAGCGCAAGGGCCGGGTCAGCGATTTCTGAACCGCGACTCGGGCGCGGCTCGCAACAGCCCCCGAGTCGCAACGGGACCGGAGCGGGAACGAGCTTGTGGTTCCCGGTTCGGGCGGCCCACCAGGGATTGTGTCGATCGGCGGTGCGCGCCGGGCCCGCCGGCGTCAGCGATTCGTTCGCGCGACTCGGGCCAAGCCGCTGATTCGGCAGGGTCGGCTCTGACTGCGTTCGGCCGAATGTTCGCATTTCGTTCAGAACCTGGAACCAGCCCGCATCACTCGGCGGCGTACAGCGCCGGGGCGACATGGTGCAGCCGCTGCAGCAGCGCCGCATGGCAGCCGCAGGCGGCCTGTTCCAGCCCCATCCGGTCGATCACCGTCACCCGGCTGCGGCGGTGGCGGATGAGCCCCTTGTCGGAGAGCTGGGCGATCACCCGGGTCACCGTGGTGCGGCGGACGCCGAGCATCTCGGCGAGCACTTCCTGGGTCACCGGCAGGTCGGGCTGGCCGGTGCGGTCCTGTGCGGTGAGGAGCCAACGGCTGGCCCGGGCCTCCACCGGATGCAGCGCGGCGCAGACCGCGGCCTGCAGCGTCCGCACCAGCAGCGCCCTGCCCTGCAGCGCGAGCAGCGCCCGCAGCGCCGGGCTCTCCGCCGTCCGCGCCGCAAGGACCCCGACTTCGAGCCGCCAGGCGGTGCCCGGCATCTGCACCTGCAGATGGCCGAAGCCGGGAAGTTCCGTGAGTTCCTGACCGATCAGCCCGTCGGCGCCGATGGAAACCGCTTCCGCAGTCCGCCCGTCATGGTCCAACGCCACCAGGGCGATGACGGCCGCGCCTTTGGGGAAGAACACCCAGGGCATCGCCTCGCCGGTCCGGCCGAGGATCTGTCCGGTCTGCAGCGGCACCGACTCGAGAGCAGGCAGGATGATCGCGGCATCGGCTGCGGCCAGGGCATCCAGGACATGGTTGCCGCCGGCTGCTCCCGCTGTCGGTGTGCCCTCACGCCACGGGCCGTCTTCGCTCCCCCGCATCAGCGACCCTCCCGATCAGTCCCGGTGACAACGGCCTACAGGGAACCATTCTGGCGTCAACGGGGTCGAACGAAAGAGGATTGAAATAAGTGGGCATTGTGCCCATTGCGCCGTCCCGTCCGAAGGCGCGGCGCTGTAATTCCCGCCGCGGTGGCCCGGCCTTCGCGGTATGCACGCCTGGCACGTGGATGCCGGGCGCCGTGCCGACCCCGCCCACGCCATGCGGCGAGGGCGGGGTGGCGGATCAGCCGACCCGGTTCTCGATCAGCTCCTCGACTACTGCCGGATCGGCAAGCGTCGAGGTGTCGCCCAGCCCCTCGGTCTCGTTCGCGGCGATCTTGCGCAGGATGCGGCGCATGATCTTGCCGGACCGGGTCTTCGGCAGGCCGGGCGCCCACTGGATGGCATCCGGGGAGGCGATCGGGCCGATCTCCTTCCGCACCCAGGCCACCAGCTCCTTGCGCAGCGCCTCGGTCGGCTCCTCGCCGGTCTTCAGCGTGACGTAGCAGTAGATGCCCTGGCCCTTGAGGTCGTGCGGCATGCCCACGACGGCCGCCTCGGCGACCTTCGGGTGGGCGACCAGCGCGCTCTCGATCTCGGCGGTGCCCATGCGGTGGCCGGAGACGTTGATGACGTCGTCCACCCGGCCGGTGATCCAGTAGTAGCCGTCCGCATCCCGCCGCGCGCCGTCACCGGTGAAGTACATGCCCGGATAGGTCGAGAAGTAGGTCTGCGCGAAGCGTTCGTGGTCGCCGTAGATGGTCCGCATCTGGCCCGGCCAGCTGTCCAGCAGCACCAGGTTGCCCTCGGTGGCGCCGTCGAGGATCCTGCCCTCGGCATCGACCAGCGCCGGCAGCACGCCCGGCAGCGGCAGGGTGGCCGAGCCCGGCTTCTGCGCGACGGCGCCCGGCAGCGGCGAGATCAGGATGCCGCCCGTCTCGGTCTGCCACCAGGTGTCGACGATCGGGCAGCGTTCGTCGCCGACCACGCGGTAGTACCAGAGCCAGGCTTCCGGGTTGATCGGCTCGCCGACCGAGCCCAGCACCCGCAGCGACTTGCGGCTGGTCTTCCGCACCGGTGCCTCGCCCTCCCGCATCAGGGACCGGATGGCGGTCGGCGCGGTGTAGAAGATGTTCACCTGGTGCTTGTCCACCACCTCCCAGAAGCGGGAGACGGACGGGTAGTTCGGCACGCCCTCGAACATCAGGGTGGTCGCGCCGTTGGCCAGCGGGCCGTAGACGATATAGGTGTGGCCGGTCACCCAGCCCACATCCGCCGTGCACCAGTAGACCTCGCCGGGGCGGTAGTCGAAGACCAGCTCATGCGTGTAGCTGGCCCAGACCATGTAGCCGCCGGTGGTGTGCAGCACGCCCTTCGGCTTGCCGGTCGACCCCGAGGTATAGAGGATGAACAGCGGGTCCTCGGCCGACATCGGCTCGGGGTCGGCGGTCGGCGCCTGGGCCGCCAGCAGCGTGGCATAGTCGTGGTCGCGGCCGTCCTGCATCGGCACGGCGCCCCCGGTGTTCTTCACCACGATGACCGCGGTGATCGACGGGCAGACCTTCAGCGCCTCGTCCGCATTGGTCTTCAGCGCGACCTTCCGGCCGCCGCGGCGGCCTTCATCCGCGGTGATCAGGACCTTGCACTCGCTGTCCTGGATGCGGGAGGACAGGCTGTCCGGCGAGAAGCCGCCGAAGACGATGGAATGGATGGCGCCGACCCGGGCGCAGGCCAGCATCGCCACCGCGGCCTCGACGATCATCGGCAGGTAGATGCAGACCCGGTCGCCCTTCTGCACGCCGAGGCCGCGCAGCGCGTTGGTCAGCCGGCAGACCTGCTCGTGCAGCTCGCGGAAGGTGACGCGGGCGTCGCTGTTGGGGTCGTCGCCTTCCCAGATGATCGCCACTTGGTCGCCCTTGGTCGCCAGGTGCCGGTCGAGGCAGGAGACGGAGGCATTGAGCACGCCATCCTCGAACCACTTGATCGTCACGGGACCGGTGAAGTCCACGTCCTTGATCCTGGTCGGCGGCGTCATCCAGGCGACGCGCTCGGCTTCCTTGGCCCAGAAGGCGGCCGGATCGCTGGTCGCGGCCTCGGTCATGGCGTGGTGCTGGGCAGCGGTGACGCGCGCCTTGGCTGCGATCTCCGGCTTCACGGCGATCAGTTCGTCGGACATCTGGGCCTCCCCCTTGGGTCGCTTTTCGACTGCCGGGAGATAGGGCACGGCGCCTTGCGCTACGTCAATGCGACGAAATTAGGTCTGCAAATCGCTCGTAAAACGCCTTGCAAACCGTGCGCTTGGGCCCGGCGGGGCAGTCCCGCCGGGCGGCATGGGTTCGGGCGGGGAAGCGGCCCCCCGCCCGGGTCGTCGCGACCTCAGTTGGTGCGGACGGGGGCGCTGCCGCCGGCCGGCGCGGGCTTCGCCGCGGCAGAGGCACCCGGCTTCGCGGGTGTCGCGCTGCCTGCATGGGTGGCGGGCGGGACCTGCGGCGCGGTCGCGGCCGGGGGTGTCGCGGCGTGGGTGGTGCCGCCCGGATTGGCCGGCGTCGCCGCGAGCGGGCGCGGCGCCGGAGTGGCGGCATCCGGGGCAGGCTTGCCGGCGCTGCCCGCGGTCGCGGCGGGGGTCCCGGCGCCCGCCCCTGGTGCGCCCACCCCCTGGGCAAAGGCCGGCGCGGTGGCGAGGAGCAGGGTGGCGGCAAGCAGGCTGCGGCGGATGCTGGCGGTGTGCATGATGTGCCTCCTGTGGGGCGGCGCCCGGATCGGCTGGGCGCAGGAGGAAGACTGGCCGCCGGCCTTGTCGACCGCGCGGCGGCTTCGGGGTCTTTTCGGGCCGATCGCGGCGGCGCCGGGGCGATGATGGCGGGCCGCCACGAACCGCGGTCGTTGCATCTTGCGGGCGGACGGCCCAGGCTGCGCCAGGACTGCCGGAAGGACCGCGCCATGCCAAGCCCCAGCCGCCGCCGCCTGCTCGGCGCCGCCCTCGCCACGGCCGGCGGCCTGGCCGCGGCCCCCGCCCTCGCCTGCACCCGCGTGCTCTATCGCGGGTCGGAGGAGACGGTCGTCACCGGCCGGTCGATGGACTGGATGGAGGACATGGCGACCGACCTCTGGGCCTTCCCCGCCGGCATGGCCCGGGACGGTGCGGCGGGGCCGGACAGCCCGCGCTGGACCGCGCGCTACGGCAGCGTCATCGCCGCCAGCTACAACATCGGCACCGCCGACGGCATGAACGAGCGCGGGCTGGTGGCCAACCTGCTGTATCTGGCGGAATCCGACTACGGCGCGCCGGCGCCGGGCAAGCCGCGCCTGTCGATCACCCTCTGGGCGCAATACGTGCTGGACAGCTTCGCCACGGTGGCCGAGGCGGTGGCGGCGCTGCGGCCGGAGCCCTTCCGAATCGCCTCCCCCAACCTGCCGAACGGCAAGCCGGCGACGCTGCACCTTTCGCTCTCCGATGCCTCGGGCGATTCCGCCATCCTCGAGTACATCGACGGCAGGCTGGTCATCCATCACGGCCGCGACTTCACCGTGATGACCAACTCGCCCAGCTACGACCAGCAGCTGGCGGTGAACCGCTACTGGCAGGATGTCGGCGGGATGGCCTTCCTGCCCGGCACCAACCGCGCGGCGGACCGCTTCGCCCGGGCCTCCTTCCTGCTGGATGCCATCCCGAAGGTGGCGGCGCCGGGCTACATCGCCAGCGTGCCGGGGCAGGCCTTCGGCCTGCAGGCGCTGGCCTCGGTGCTCGGCGTCATGCGCTCGGTCGGCGTGCCGCTTGGCATCACCACGCCGGACAGGCCGAACATCGCCTCCACCATCTGGCGGACCGTCGCCGACCAGAAGAACCTGGTCTACGGCTTCGATTCCGCGGTGCGGCCGAACGTCTTCTGGGTGCGGCTGGCGGCCTTGGACCTGAAGCCGGGCGCCGTGGCACGGAAGCTGCCAATGGCGGGCGGGGAGGTCTATGCGGGGGAGGTCTCGGCCCGCTTCGTGCCCGCTGCGCCCTTCGCCTTCCTCGGCGCCGAGGGGCACAAGCCGGGCTGAGCTACAGCCCCGCCGTCGCCGGCACCACCACCTGGCCGTCCACCAGCCGCACCGGCACCGCCTCCAGCGCCTCGCCGATGCAGGGGCCGGTGACGCAGACGCCGTCCTCGATCCGGAAGCGGGCGCCATGCGCCGAGCAGATGATCACCTGCTTCCTGGTATCGAGGAACCGGTCGGGCAATGGCTCCAGCGGCAGGCCGATATGCGGGCAGGCATTGACGTAGACATGCACCCGGCCGTCCTTGCGGACCGCGAACAGCCCGACGAAGCTGCCGGGGGGCCCGGGGAAGCCCTTCGCCGCGCCTTCCGGGATATCCTCCAGCCGGCAGAGGATGCGATCCTCGGCCTCGGTCACCTGCTGCATCACGTCCCCTCGGCCAGTCCCAGTCGTTCGTGCCACTCGGCGATGCTCTCCTCCGGATAGCCGTCGTGCCGGCGGTCCCTGGGACCGGCCTCCAGCGCCACCCAGGGCGGCTTGAACTCCAGCATGATGTGGGTGGATTCCGGCGCCAGTGGCAAGGCCGTGTCGATCGCCGAGGCGAAGGGGTGGATCAGCTCAGGCCAACGGTCGTCGTACAGCCACAGCCCGCTGCCGCAGCGGCTGCAGAAATGCCGCTCGGCCGGGGAGCGGTGGGCGCGGGCATCGCCGGGCTCCTTCAGCCGGGCGTGGTAGACGGCGATGTGCTGCCGGCCGGTGACCCGCAGGGATGCGTTGTCCGCGCCGAGGTTGATGGCGTAGCCGCCACCGCCCTGGGTCTTGCGGCAGATGGAACAATAGCAGCGCTGGTAGGGATAGGGATGCGGGCTCTCGACCCGGAACTTCACCGCGCCGCAGTGGCAGGAACCGTCCAGCCGCATCCCAGGGGTCCTATTTCCGTTTCCAGCCGCCCAGCTTGCACAGGCTGGCCCAATGCGCATCGCTCACCGGCATCACGGACAGGCGCGACATCCGCACCAAGGCGAGATCGGCGAAATCCGGGTCCGCCTTGATCGCGGCGAGGGTGACCGGCTTGGGCAGCGGCCCCAATGCCTTCAGGTCGACGCAGACCCAGCGGCCGGTCTCGTCGGTCGGGTCGGGGTAGGCCTCGCGCGCCACCTCGACCACGCCGACGATCTCGCGGCCGATATTGGAATGGTAGAAGAAGGCCCGGTCGCCCCGCTTCATCGCCTTGAGGTTGTTCGAGGCGAGGGCATTGCGCACCCCGGTCCAGGGCTCGGTGCCATTCTGCACCTGCTGGTCCCAGGAGAATGCGTCCGGTTCGCTCTTCACCAGCCAATGCGCCATCGCTTCCGTCCCGCCATCCGTTGCGCAGAGTAACCGCGGCGGTGGGCGCTTCAATCCGCGACGATCTGGCCCTAGGCTGTGCGGGTGGAAACCGCCGAAACACGTCCCGTGGGACCGAACCTGGCCGTCCCTGCCGCGGCAGGCGGGCGCAGCCTGCACCGATTCGCCAATCCCGGCCGCTTCCTGCGCCTGGCCGGCCGGGTGCAGCCCTGGCTGACCGGGGCCGCGCTGCTGGTCCTGGCCATCGGCCTGCCCTGGGGCCTCTGGTATTCCCCGGCCGACTGGCAGCAGGGCGAGACGGTCCGCATCCTCTATATCCACGTGCCGATGGCCTGGCTGGCGATGGGCGGCTATCTCGGCCTCGCCATCGGCTCGATCCTCTCGCTGGTCTGGCGCCACCCGCTGGCGGATCTCGCCTGCCGCGAGCTCTCGCCCATCGGCGCCGCGGTCACCGCGCTGTGCCTGGCCACCGGCAGCCTCTGGGGCAAGCCGATGTGGGGCACCTGGTGGGTCTGGGATGCGCGGCTGACCAGCGTGCTGGTGCTGTTCTTCCTCTGGCTCGGCCATGCCGCGCTGGTCCGCGCCTTCGACGATGCCGAGCGCGGCGCGCGGATGGGGGCGATCCTGGCGCTGATCGGCGCGGTGAACCTGCCGGTGGTGAAGTTCAGCGTCGAATGGTGGAACACGCTGCACCAGCCGGCCAGCGTGACCAAGCTCGACGCACCCTCGATGCATGTCGATATCCTCTATCCGCTGCTGGTCTGCGCGCTGGGCTTCACCCTGGCCTTCGCGGCGCTGGTGCTGGCGCGGACCCGGGCGGCGGTGATGGAGCGGCGGATCCGCGCCCTGCAACTCGCCGCGGCGCGGCGGGCGGAGCTGCCACCCGATGGCCGCAGCGTCCTGCAGGGTGCGGAGGGCTGACTTCGATGGCCAAGGATCACCTGGAATGACCGCGCACTGGGCCCATGTGACCATCAGCTACGGGCTGGTGCTCGGCGGCTTCGCGGCGCTGGCCGTCGCCACCATGGCGCGGCTCGGTGCGGCGCGGCGGCGGCTCGATGCGCTCGACCCCCGCGCCCGACGGATGCAGGACCGGACATGACCAAGAAGCGTAGGCGGCTCTGGGTGCTGCTGCTGTGCGGGCTCGGGCTCGGCAGCGCCACCGCGCTCACCCTCACCGCCTTCCAGGACAACCTGGTCTTCTTCCGCTCGCCCTCCGACCTGGCGCGGGAAGCCCCGCCGCCGGGCCGCGCCTTCCGCCTCGGCGGGCTGGTCGAGGCCGGCAGCGTGACCCGGGAGATGGCCGGGGACGGCAAGCCCGACGTGCGCTTCAAGGTGACGGACGGGCCGAATGCGGTGACCGTCGCCTATGCCGGCGTGCTGCCCGACCTGTTCCGCGAGGGCCAGGGCGTGGTCACGCTGGGCAAGCTCGGCCCCGACGGCATCTTCCGCGCGAGCGAGGTGCTGGCCCGGCACGACGAGACCTACATGCCGCCCGAGGTCGCCGACGCGCTGAAGAAGACCGGCCACTGGAACCCGAAGGAGGGCGCCGCGCCGCCGGCCTCCACCTGGAACACGCTTGAGCCGCACAAGCCGGCGACGGGACGGAGCGGGTCATGATCGCCGAACTCGGCCATTTCGCACTGGCCCTGGCGCTGGCCCTTGCCGTCGCCCAGGTCGGCTTCGGCCTGGTCGGCGCGCAACGGGCGGAGCCGCGGCTGATGGCCGCCACCGCGCCGTTGGCCGCCGGCACGCTGATCGCGGTCGCCGCCGCCTTCGGCTGCCTCGTCTGGTCCTTCCTGGTGAACGACACCACGGTGGCCAACGTCGTGCAGAACAGCCATTCGGCCAAGCCCTGGCTCTACAAGATCAGCGGCACCTGGGCGAGCCATGAGGGCTCGATGGTGCTCTGGGTGCTGATCCTGGCGCTGTGCGGCGGCGCGGTGGCGGGGTTCGGCGCCAACCTGCCCTCCGCCCTGCAGGCCCGCGTCCTGGCGGTCCTGGCGCTGATCCTGGTCGGCTTCCTCGGCTTCATCCTGGCGACGTCGAACCCCTTCGACCGGGTCTGGCCGCCGCCGGCGGATGGCCAGGGGCTGAACCCGATCCTGCAGGACCCCGGCCTCGCCTTCCATCCGCCGCTGCTCTACCTCGGCTATGTCGGGTTCGCCGTCACCTACGCCTTCGCCATCGCCGCGCTGATCGAGGGCCGGGTCGATGCCGCCTGGGGCCGCTGGGTGCGCCCCTGGGCGCTGGCGGCCTGGTCGTTCCTGACCCTTGGCATCGCGCTGGGCTCCTGGTGGGCCTATTACGAGCTCGGCTGGGGCGGCTACTGGTTCTGGGACCCGGTGGAGAACGCCTCGCTCCTGCCCTGGCTGGCCGGCTGCGCCCTGCTGCATTCCGCCATCGTGGTGGAGAAGCGGGAGGCGCTGAAGACCTGGACCGTCTTCCTCGCCCTGCTGGCCTTCGGGATGTCCCTACTCGGCACCTTCCTGGTGCGCTCGGGCGTGCTGACCAGCGTCCATGCCTTCGCCAACGACCCGGAGCGCGGGGTCTTCATCCTCGCCTTGCTCGGCATCTTCATCGGCGGCGGCTTCCTGCTGTTTGCCTGGCGCGCCGCGGCGCTGACGCCGACGGGCATCTTCGCCCCGCTGTCGCGCGAGGGCGCGCTGGTGCTGAACAACCTGCTGCTGTGCTCGATCGCCGCGGTGGTGCTGGTCGGCACGCTCTACCCGATGTTCGCCGACCTGATCCTGAAGGAGAAGATCTCGGTCGGGCCGCCCTTCTTCAACACCGCGACCCTGCCGCTGGCGGCACCCTTGATCGGCGCCATGGGCTTCGGGCCGATGCTGCCCTGGAAGCGGGCGCGGCTGTTCCCGGCGCTGCAACGGCTGTGGTGGGCGGCGCTGCTCGGCCTCGGCGCCTTCCTGCTGTGTCTGGCGCTGGAGGGCTGGCGGATCGGCCCGGCGGTCGGCTTCGCCGCGGCGCTCTGGGCGATCGGCGCGGCGCTGGCCGATGTCGCCGACCGCATCGCGCTGTTCAGCCGGCCCAAGGCGGCCTGGTCGCGCGCCCGCGGCCTGCCGCGCGCCGCCTGGGGCGGGGCGCTGGCGCATGCCGGGATGGGGGTGATGATCCTCGGCCTGGCGGGGATGGGGCTGGCGACCGACAAGCTCGCGCTGCTGAAGCCGGGCGAATCGATGACCCTGGCCGGGCTGGACTACCGGCTGACCGGCATCCGCACCGTCCCCGGTCCGAACTGGACCGCCCGGCGCGCGACGCTCGAAGTCCGGAGCGGCGACCGGCTGGTCACCGTGCTGGAACCCGACAAGCGCAATTTTGCGGTCAACCGCATGACCACCAGCGAGGCGGCGATCCACACCACATGGATCTCCGATCTTTACGCCGTGCTGGGCGAGGAACGCGACGGCGGCGCCATCATCCGGCTGCACCACAACCCGCTGGCGCCCTGGATCTGGCTCGGTGGCGGGCTGATGGCGCTGGGCGGCGGGCTGTCGCTGAGCGACCGGCGGATGCGGGTTTCCGCGCCCTCCGCCAAGGCGATCAAGGCCGGGGCGCGGGCATGAGCGAAGCCAGCCTCCCGCCGCGGCCGTCCCGCCGCCGGCTGCTGCTGCTGGCGCCGCTGGCCGCCGCGGCCGCCGCGGGGGCGGGCTTCTACGCCATGCTGCGCGGCATGAGCACGGGCAGCTACGACCCGAAGGGCGTGCCCTCGGCGCTCATCGGCAAGCCGGCGCCCGACTTCACCCTGGCGCCGCTGGAAGGGGCCGACCGCCCTGCTTTGTCCTCGGCCAACCTGCGCGGCGGCGCCGGCCCGGTGCTGGTCAACTTCTTCGCCTCCTGGTGCGTGCCCTGCGTGATCGAGCATCCGCAGCTCATGAAGCTGGCGAAGCAGGGCGTCCCGGTCCTCGGCGTGGCCTACAAGGACAAGCCGGCCGATGCGCTGGCCTTCCTGAAGAAGCACGGCACGCCCTATGCCAGGCTCGGCACCGACCTGCCCGGGCGCGTCGCCATCGACTGGGGCCTCTACGGCGTGCCGGAGACCTACCTGATCGACAAGACGGGCGTCATCCGCTGGCGCTGGGCCGGGCCGCTGACCGAGGACACCCTGGCGCAGGAATTGCTGCCCTTGCTGAAGCGGTACGCATGAAAAGCTTGCTTGCAGCCCTGCACGCAGCCGCCACACCAACCCTGCGTGCCGGGCTGGGCGCCCTGGCGGGCGCTGCGATGCTCGCCTGCGGCGCGCTCGCCGCCGTCACCGACCCGGCCGAGATGCTGCGCGACCCGGTGCAGGAGGAACGCGCCCGCGAGATCGGCCGCGAGCTGCGCTGCATGGTCTGCCAGAACCAGTCGATCGAGGACAGCGACGCCGAGCTTGCCCGCGACCTCCGCCGCATCGTCCGCGAGCAGGTCACCGCCGGCCGCAGCAACGGCGACATCCTCGGCTACCTGCACGACCGCTACGGCGACTTCGTCCTGCTGCGGCCGCCGGTGAAGCCGGAAACCTATCTGCTGTGGGGCACGCCGGTGATCGCGCTCGGCCTCGGCCTGGCGATGATCGTGGCGATGCGGCGCCGCCGCGCGCCGACGGCGGCGCCGCCTGACCTCTCCGCTGCGGAGCGCGCGCGGCTGCGATCGATCGAGGACGGCAGCGGGACGTGAGCTGGTTTCCCTTCTGGCCGCTGCTCGGCCTGCTGGCCGTGGCGGCGCTGCTGCCGCTCGCCGCCAACATCGTCGCCCCCGCCCGCACCCGCGGCCGGCGGGAGGCCGACCTGGCGCTCTACCACGCCCAGATGGCGGAGCTGGAACGCGAGAGGACGGCCGGTCGGCTGGACGAGGCGGCGCATCGCGCGGCGACGCTCGAGGTGCAGCGCCGGCTGCTGGCCGCCCCCGCCGAGACCGGTACGGCGAGCGGCAGCCGCAGCCGCTGGGTGCTGGTCGGCGCGCTCATCGCGGTGCCGGCGCTGGCGATCGGCCTCTATCTCCCCGCCGGCATCCCGGAGATGCCCTCGGCCACCTTCGCCGTGCGGCAGCAGGCAGCCGGGCGGGACGAGGAGGTGATCGGCACGCTGCGCGCCAGGCTGGCGCAGCTGCCGCCGAACAGCGACCAGGCGCGCGACGGCTGGGCGCTGCTGGCCAATGCCGAGCGCAGCCGCGGCAACCTGCCCGCCGCGGCGGATGCCTATCGCCGCGCGCTGATCGGCAAGTTCGACGCGGAGCTGACCGCGCAGCTCGCCCAGGTGCTGCTGGAGGAGGACCGGACGGAGGAAGCCAGCAGGCTGCTCGCCGCCGCCCTGCCGCAGGCGCCGCGGCATATCGGCCTGCGCTTCCTCACCGGCCTGGCCGAGGCCAAGGCCGGCCGCAACGACGGCGCCCGGGCGGCGTGGCAGGCGCTGATCGCCGATGCGCCGGCGGAGGCGCCGTGGCGGGCGATGGTGGAGCGGCGGATGGGTGAGCTGCCGTAAGGAGAGGCCAGGGAGGAAGCATCCTCCCTGGACCCACCCCTATTTCTCTGAGCCGGCACTCGCGTCGCGGCAGGTGCCAACCCACAAAAAGGAAGGGTGGGGCTTGGGGAGGGAATACTTTTCCCTCCCCAACCTTGCTGCATGGGGACGACATGGACACGGGCCTGACGGCGGAGGAATGGCAGGCGGTCCGGCTCAGCCTCGACGTGGCGCTGCGCTCGGTCGCCGTCTCCCTGCTGCCCGCCATCGGCGTCGCCCTGCTGCTGGCGCGCGGCCGCTTCCCCGGCCGGTCGCTGCTGGACGCGCTGGTGCACCTGCCGCTGGTGGTCCCCCCCGTGGTCACCGGCTGGCTGCTGCTCCTGCTGTTCGGCGTGCGCGGGCCTATCGGCGCGCCGCTGCACGACTGGTTCGGCATCCGCCTGGTCTTCAGCACCGGCGGCGCGGCCCTGGCCACCGCGGTGATGTCCTTCCCGCTGATCGTGCGTTCCGTGCGGCTGGGGCTGGAAGGCGTCGATCCCGGGCTGGAGGCCGCGGCGCGGACGCTGGGCGCCGGCCGGCTGGACCGATTCCTCACCGTCACCCTGCCGCTGATGGCGCCCGGCATCCTGGCCGGCGCGGTCACCGCCTTCGCCGCGGGCCTCGGCGAATTCGGCGCGGTCATCACCTTCGCCTCGAACATCCCGGGCGAGACCCAGACCCTGCCGCTGGCGATCTACAGCGCGACGCAGACCCCGGGCGGCGAGGCGATGGCGGCGCGGCTGGCCATCCTCTCCTTCGGCCTGGCGATCGGCGGCCTGCTGCTGGCGGAGTTCATCGCCCGGCGGATGCACCTGCTGCTGGGCCGCGGCTGATGCTCGAGGTCGCGCTGCGCCACCGCTTCGGCCGCGACGGCTTCGCGCTCGACATCGCCTTCGCCATGCCCGAGGCAGGGGTGACGGCGCTGTTCGGCCCCTCCGGCTGCGGCAAGTCCACCGTGCTGGCCGTGGTCGCCGGGCTGCTGCGGCCGCAGGCCGGCCGGGTCGCGCTGCGCGGCCAGGTGCTGCTCGACACCGCGCGCGGCGTCTTCGTCCCGCCGGAGCGCCGCCGCTGCGCGGTGGTGTTCCAGGATGCGCGGCTGTTCCCGCATTTCAGCGTCGAGGCCAACCTGCGCTACGGCCTCCGCCGCGCACCGCCGGACGCCGCCGGGCCGGGGATCGAGGAGGTGGTGGCTCTGCTTGGAATCGGCCACCTGATGGCGCGGCGGCCGGGGAAGCTTTCAGGCGGCGAGCGGCAGCGGGTGGCGCTTGGCCGCGCCCTGCTGGCCCGGCCGCTGCTGCTGCTGATGGACGAGCCGCTGGCCGCGCTCGATGCCGAGCGGCGGGCCGAGGTGCTGCCCTTCCTCGCCCGGCTGCGCACCGCCGCCGGCCTGCCGATCCTCTACGTCACCCATGCCCTCGACGAGGTCGATGCCCTGGCCGACCGGCTGGTGCTGCTGCAGGCCGGCCGCGTCGCGGCGGAGGGCACGGTGGAGGCGCTGTCGCTGCGCACCGACCTGCCGCTGGCCGGCCGGCGGGATGCCGGCGCGCTGCTGCCCTGCACGGTGGTGGCGCATGATGCGGCGCGCGGGCTGACCCGGCTGGGCTTCGCCGGCGGCACGCTGTGGGTGCCGTTGCGGGACGAGCCGCCCGGCACCACGGCGCGGGTGCGGCTGCGGGCGCGGGACGTCGCGGTGGCGACCGCCGAGCCGCGGCAGCTCTCGACCCAGAACGTGCTGCCGGCGGTGCTGGCCGGCATCGGCGAGGCGGCCTCGCCGCACGAGCTGTTCCTGCGGCTGCGGCTGGGGGAGAGCGAGCTGCTCGCGCGCGTCACCCGCGACAGCGTGGCGCGGCTCGGCCTTGTGCCGGGGATGGCGGTCTGGGCGGTGGTGAAGGCAGTCACCTTCGACCGCGCCGGACCGGCCGGCGGGTGACACGGCGCGGTGCCGCGATGCTAGATTCCCCGCCGATGAAGCCCGCCACGCCAAGATCCGCCACTCCGGGTCCCGAAGCCGGGGACGGCGTGCTGAGCCTGCGCATCGACCTGGCGCAGGGCCGCATTGGCCCCGGCAAGATCGCGCTGCTGGAGGCGATCGACCGCGAGGGCTCGATCTCGGCGGCCGGCCGCGCCATCGGGATGAGCTACAAGCGCGCCTGGGATCTGGTAGATGCGACCAACCGGCTGCTCGGGACCCCGGCGGTGCAGGGCAGTGCGGGCGGCTCTCGCGGCGGCGGCGCGGTGCTGACCGATGCGGGGCGCAACCTGGTTGCGGACTACCGGGCGATCGAGCGGGCGGCGCAGCGCGCGGCCGAGCCGCGGCTGCTGGCCTTGGCGCGGCGGGCCAGGGGCTCCTAGGGGAAGGACGATTGGGGAGGAAGGCGTTTCCTCCCCGAACTCCTCCATCGTGTTCCGTGGATCTGGCATCCGCCACGCGGCGGGAGCCGATTTGCAGCGACAGATGGAAGGCCCGGGAAAAGCGTTGGAGGGGGGGGCGAATCGAACCCTTGACATCCGGCCTGGGAACGGCCGGCTGGTTCGCCCTGGTTGGCGAGAATGGGGTGGTGTTCGAGCGCGACCGGGGCCTGATCGACGGCGCGACATGGGCGCGATGGATTCCCCTTTGCATTCCCTAGCCTGCCGCGGGGTCGCGGCATCGGCGCGACCTTATGGGATGGAGTTCAGCACATGCGGGCTGCCGTCACCGGATCTCTCATTGGCCGGTTGCGGGCCGATCCCGGCAAGCATGTCGAGGTCTGGGACACCAAGGTGGTGGGGCTGGTGCTGCGACTGCGCGGTCCTGGTCGCGCCGTCTGGGTGGACCGCGCCCGCACAGCGGATGGCAAGCGGGCCACGGCGAAGGTCGGGGATCACCGGGTCCTGCGGGCGGCCGATGCCGGTCGTCCTGCACTCGTCGCGCTTGCGACCATTCAACAGGGCCGCGATCCCTTGGTCGAGCGGCGGGGGAGGCTCGTAGGGCTGCGGCCGTGGCGCTGACCGTCGAGCCGGCAGTGGCGAACTGGCAGGCGGTGCGGGCCGGTGCTGCCGAACGCGCATGGTTACCCCGCTATGGCGTGCCTGTACCTTGTGCGGTCCGGGTGCATTCCTGTCCGGCCTCGGCGCCACGCCATTGCGCGGCGTCACCCGCGCGACATGGACCAGCACGATCAGCCGGGTGACGCGGACCAAACCCGGCGTCGCGGTCTTCATCTACACCCCGGGGTCCTCGTTCCTGCCCTATGCCGAGGCGAACCGCAGAATCCAACCCAGGCGCGTACGCCGCCGGGCATTATTCCTGCGTGAACCGGTGGTGCGGTGCGGCTTAGGGTAGCGCTGGTCGAACGCCATTCATTGAAGGCGCGCAGGCCCAAAATGAGGAAGCGTCTGATGGCGGGTATCGAGGTGAAAGCCCGGACTGCTCTGATCACCGGCAGCTCGCGCGGGATAGGACGCGGCATCGCGCTGAAAATCGCAGGATGCGGCGTCATGCGGCTCGGCGTCCATTACCAGAAGAACAGGGAGGCTGCCGAGGAGACCGCCCGGCTGCTGCGCGAGCGCGGCGCCGAGCCCGTCCTGATCCAGGCCGATGTGACGAAACCCGAGGATATTTCACGAATGTTCGCGGAGATGCGAGCAGCCTTTGGCTCCCTCGACATCTTCGTCGCCAACGCCCGGCCGGATGTGCAGCACTTCTACCAGCCGGTTTTCGACCTGACGGCCGAGCACTGGCGGGCTGCGATGGACTCCCAGGCGACTGCCCTGCTGCTCGGCGCCCGCGAGGCGGTCGGAATGATGGGCCACGGTGGGCGGATCATCGCCGTCACCTATGCACCCGGCGGAAAGACGGGAAGCTGGCGGTCCTGGGCGGCGATGGGACCGGCCAAGGCGGCGATGGAAGCGCTGCTGCGTTACCTTGCCTGGGACCTCGCCGGCCGCGGCATCACGGCGAATGCGGTCAGCCCCGGCGCGACCGACGATAGCGTGTTCAGCACATTGCCTTCCGCGGTGCTGGAAGCGCTGCGCGGTTGGGCCGGAGCCGGCTGGGTCCCCATGGGGCGCCTTACGACACCGGCCGATGTGGGCGACGCCGTGGCCCTGCTGTGCTCCGAACAGGCGGGGTTCATCACCGGCCAGACCCTTTACGTCGATGGCGGCGCATCGCTCGCCTCGGCCGACTTCCCGATGGAATTCCAGCGGGGCACGTGAGTGGACTTGCCCTGCTTTGGTGGAGAGGCATCGGGGCAGGTAAGAGCCATCTTCCCGAACCGTGCGGAGCTTGCGAGGTCGCGCGCGCGATGACGGCGGATGGGGTTGGAGACGCCATCGATGGGGCGGCCGATGGCGGCCGTGGCGTCGGTGCGCGTCTCGCAGGCGGTGCGCCTGTCCTCGTGCAGGCGGCGGCAGGCCGGGCGTCGCTTCCTGGCGAAGTCGCCGCCTTGAGGGACGCCAGGGACATGGCACTGGCGGTGCACGAGGAACCCTTCTTCGCCGCGTCAACGAGCCTGAAGCTCGTCGCCTTTTCCCTCCTGGCGCAAGAGCGGTGGCGCGCGTCAGGATGTCCCGCGCGTGGCGGAGGATCCCGTTCTCCCGCCGCAGCCGCTTCAGCTCCGCCGCTGTCGATCCGACAGGCGCTTCCGCCACGTGATCCCGGCTGCGGTCGAGCCGACGCACCAGCATCGAAAGCCCGACCCCGTGATCGCCCGCTGGGTTCGGCCAGTCGTTCGAACCGGATGAACTGCCTCGCCTCAAATGCCTTCGTGAACCGGCGCTGCTGCTTCCTGGATGTCGCCTTGCGTCATCGGGACCTCTCCACTTCTCCGAGGCATGTCCAGCCCGCATCAAGCGCGGCCCTGGCCGGATGGCTGGGATCGATCGGACGTGGCGTAGGGGTCGGCTGGCATGGCGGAGCCGATGATGTCGTCCGCAAGTTTCTCCACCCGACCGCCAGAGCGCGATTAGGGATGGGTTTTGCCGGCTTCGATTTCTGCCGAGCCGGGCTGGTCGACGAATGCGCGGTAGACCTCCATCACTGAATCGTCGATCAGCAGGTGGCGGTCGAGGAAGCGGTGTAGCGTTTTCGGATCGACCTTCTTGCCATCGTCTTTCATTCGAGCGGCAAGGTCACGGGAGGTTATGTGTTGCTGCCCGATATAGGTCAGCAATGCGGATTTCACCCGTTCGCGCTCGGACGGTGTCATCATCCATCTCCCTACCCCTTTCTTGGGGCATGGAATGCTGCTCCCCAGGCGTCGTGCTGGTCAACAAAACCGAGGTGGCCAGGGCAAGCGTTGTGACTTGGACGTCGGCAATCGATGCCGCTCTGGCTGCTTCTGGACGACGTGCATGGCTGGACTGCGCGAGGATTGGACGCGGTAGTTCGCCGCCTCCGGTTGTTTCAGGCGAACGAAGCCAATCACGCATTCAGGAACCCAAGGCGCTGTATCTGGCAGTGCTGCCGCCACGACACCGCTGCCGCTGAGGCCAGGCGGATGGCCAAGGCATGTCGACGTGCCTCCGATCGTGGGACCCCGTGGAGCACCCAGGCCAGTGCCGTCTCATCGGGGGCCATCGCGTCCTCTTTGTCTCCGGAGCGGACGAGCCGAACAGAGGCGCCCTTCAAGTCTGCAGCCATCTTGACCATCAGGATCATGGCGCCGTTCGTCGCCGGCTGGCTCGCCAACTGTTGCCGCAGCAGCGGCACGAAATGGACAGACGCGTCACGTTCAGCTTGATCGAGGCTCGGCAGTGCGGATGGAGAATTTCGGTTGCGGGGCCCCGGAAGGGGAAAGGCATCGAGGGGCATAGCGGGAGATTTCCGGACTGGGGGTTGTCCAAACCGAGAGCCGTAGTCCTTGGGGGGAGGCCGCCGGCTTTCGCGCGCAGGCAGTATTATCCACGATTAATTTCGATGCTGATAAATTGCCTGTGGGTTGTGTTGTCGCAGACGGTGCTACGACGAAGGCCCGTGAGAAGGACGTGACACCTCTCCGACGATGCCGCCGCCTGATCGCAGGCGGGACGGCGCCCTCGGCTGAGGTCCTGGGCGACGCTCTCGGCGACCGGATGCGCGGACATCCGCATGCCGCAGCACGGCCACTGCCGGATCGCCAGGCAACCGCCATCGATCGGCAGCATCATCCCCATCACCCACCGGCTCGGCCTCGGCCCCCTCGACTCGAATCCGTTCAGCACGTTCCTCTGCCGGTTGCGCCGGCGGCTTACCAGGACGACCTTGGCGCCTTCCCGCGCAAACAGGATGGCGGGAGCGCCGCCGTTGCCCACGCCCTCCGGCCGCCACCCGCGCCGGTCACGATGGCGACCTTGCCGGCCAAGCGTCCCGCGCCTGCTACCTACTCAGCATCCATGGGCGCTCCGGTTTCGCGCGATGATGCGTGGAAGACACACCGGGCATGGCAGCGCTGCTGCATTGCGAAATCAACGTGTATATTTTCTACTTATAGTGGAAGATCGACCTGCAACCCCCTGTTTTCTCCATGGATGGACCGCCATGCTGGTCGCTCAGGTCGTGACCGAAGCCGAATACCGACATGCCCTCGGCGAAATCCGCCGCCTGGTCGCGTCGGAGCCCGATCGCGACACGCCGGCTGGCGATCGGCTGGAGACCTTGACCTCCCTCGCCGAGACGTTTGAGGCGGAACGCCTTGTGCTGGACCTTGCCGACATCGACGCTCGGTAGGCCGGTTTTGTCGGGTGACGGGTGCGGGACGGGCCGATGAGCGAAGGCGCCGCCGCCAGCGCCGAGCAAACCTGCCCGGGTCCGTCCCATCCCGATTGCAAGCCCCCGCCCCCCCGCACGACGATGCTTGCCCGTGGGTGGCAGAGACGCGTCTTCCTCACCGGCCGCGAAGGCGCCACGGCCGATCTGTGGAGCGAGGCGAGACAGGTCTGGCTGGCGGGGTTCGGCCAGTCAGGCGGGTGACCCGCGCTGCGGCCTAGCCTGCCGCGGCCTCTCGTCTGCGCCGCGCTTCATAGGTGCCGGCATGACACCGCGCCAGCCGCAGCAGCGGCGCATCGATGCCCAGCGTCGCGGCCCGCTCCACCATGTCGCCCAGGACATGCTCGCCCTCGGCCGCGCCGCGCCGCTCGATATCGCGCAGCATGGAGGCGGTCAGCGGCGAGCCCTCCTTCGTGAGAAAGCCGGTGACAGCCGCGATGGCCGAAGGACGCGGCTCATGGCCGGATTTCGCCGCCACCGCACGGCATTCGGCGAACAGCGCCAGCAGCGCATCGCGGCCACCGGGGGCAGCGAGGATGTCGCCGACGCTCCCGCGCATCATGCATGTTGCGCCTGCCAAGGTGGCGAGACCGACCCACTTCTCCCACATCTCCTGGACGATCTCGCTGCTGGCCCGCGGCAGGAAGTTGGCCCCGCTGAAGACCGACAGGATGCCATCGACGCGGGTGGAAATGCCGCCCTGGACCTCGCCGAAGATGAGTTGGTGGTCCGGTCCCATGCGATGGACGATCTGGCCTTCTGGGCCGAGGGTGGCGGGTATCTGCGCCACGCCGCCGAGCACGCGTTCCGCACCGAAGCGGGCGGCGAGCAGATCGAGATGCCGCATGCCGTTCAGAACCGGGAGTATGGTGGTCCCGGCCCCAACCGCGGGATTGATGTCGTCCATCGCGGCATCGAGCGAATATGCCTTCACCGCAAGCAGGATGAGATCATAGGCGCCGTCCAGACCGCCTGCCTGGACCGTGCGGGGCTTGAGGTCGGCATCGCCGTGCAGGCTGTCGATGTGCAGTCCCAGGCGCGCGATCTGCTCGGCGCGGCGCGGCCGGACCAGGAATGTCACGTCGCGTCCAGCCTCGACCAGCCTGCCGCCGAAATAGCCGCCCAGGGCGCCCGCACCGACCACCAGAACCCGCATGACATTCTCCTCGATGTCCGAAACGTCGGTACCGCGTGCCGGGGAGCCTATGCCTGAACGGGCGCTCACCGCCATGGCGCGGAACGGCTAACCGCGGTGCCCTGACGAAGCGCCCGCAGCGCGACCTCTGCTCCCGTGATGGCGTATTCGAAATGGAAGCAGCCGCCCGCCTCTCCCATTTCGGGAATGTCATGGGATGCCGCCCCTCTTCATCGGTTTGTCAGGCGACGAGATATGCTCGGATCGGCTTCAATCCATGTGCCCCATGCGGCACCGGCCGCGCCGATCTTGCAGCAACGAATGGACGGATGTCTGCCGCGGCCGGCGGCTCATTCGTGGCCAACAAGCTTGAGGTGTTCACGATGCGCAGGATGGAACAGGCAGCAGCCGAAGCGGACGGCGCTCCGCTCGACGCTTGGCTGCGTCACGCGCTGCGTCAGGCATTCGGGGGAGTGCTCATCGAGCCGCTGCCGTCCGACCTTCTGGCCCTTGCCGCCGGTCAAGGGCAGTCCCCCAGCGTGCAGATGGTGGGCCAGGGCAAGCGACTGTCAGTCGGTCAGTAGCGGCGTGTGGCAGGCGGTAACGTAGCGACGTGCAGCGACCGAGCACACGCGGATGCGTTGCCGCCTCACCGTCTCAGGCCCGCACCAAACGTCCGGCGATGATAGATTGTTCGCTGGCCGACGATGAAAAGCCAAATCGGGATGCTGATAAATGGATGCGCCACCGCGGAAGCCGACATCCTGGGAACGAGCCCAGGTCGATATCAGCAAGGCACCCGAAATCGTGGGGTGGTGCAACAAGTGGAAGGTTACGCCGGAGCGCCTGAAAGCCGCTGTCGCCGAGGTCGGTACATCTGCGGTCGACGTCGCCAGGGCACTGGGAAAGGGTGGCTGAGATTTGCCCAGCTAAGCGGACAGGGTGGCCCTGGCATCACAGCCTGAGGGCATCGTACCCCAAGGGCCACGATGAAAGTGGGACATCTCCCATGTACCGTCATCCGACCAAAGGATGCCGGGCACCCAGTTCCCGTCGTGCGACGCCTCCAGGCCGTAGGGCAGGCTCGGCGCCGCCTGTTGCCGCTCGAGAGCGTGCCGGTACCCTGGCGATGATGCCTCACCGCCGGTGAGCTCGTTGAAGGGGGTCCGGTGGATGATGCTCCAGAGACCGACCTGGAGCGAAATCGGCCGCCCGGCACCGCGCTGAACTTCCTGGCTGCCGCTCGGGCGGACCAGCGGCACAAGGTGGTCCCGGATGGCGAGGACGCGATCGTCGCCCGAAGAAGCCAGCGTCCAGCGTCATGCTCTCCTCCCGCGGTGCCCAGCATCCTACGCCGGCCCGAAACACCGATCCGCGGTCGATAACGCAGGCGGTGGCACTGCCGACGCCCGCAGGGCTTCCAGTCACGCTGGAGAATGCCAGCGGCGAAGGGTGGCCCTGTTGGCGGCGCCTCGCGCCGGTGTCCTGGCCCGGTCGTCGTTCGGCGGCAGCGGACCCACCGCGCGCCATCCGTACCGCGCTCCCTGTCCGTCTCCCTCGCGGCTGCCGCATCGGCCGCAGCGACCTGCTGAAGCGTGTCCCGCGGCCTAATATCTCATTCCCGAGAGGAGACCGATCAACAGCGCCAGCGTGGCGCCTGTCTCACGGGAGCCGCCTGCGTCCCGAGTTGCCACGGACGACTGTCCATCCGCGTGAAAATGCGGCGCTGCATCGACAATCGGGCGACCTGCGCGGCATCCGCCGGGACGAAGGCACAGCCATATGCTGCCGTTGCGTCGAACCGTTCCCGCGCGAGGTCCATGTCGTGTCTCGCCTGTGCCGTGGCGAAGCTGCAATCAAGCCGGTCCATTGACGGCTCGAAAGCAAAGGACTCGCAGCCGCGAACGCGACAGCGGGTCATGAAGGCTGGCTCCCAGCCTGGTCGGTCTGCCCAACCTGCACACGACGCGTGTTGGCTAGAAGCCGGGCATCGGACAAAAAGGCCTTGCGCCGGCCATGACCTGATCGCCAGACACCGCGCTCGATCTTCTATCGAGCCTAATAGTGTGCAACAAGCGCAAGTTGAGAGCGCGCGGCCGTGGTCACAAGAACGACCATGCCCGGCCGACGCGCGACGATTTTCATCGGTTCGCTGCGTCGGGTAGGCACTGCCGCCCTCAGGCCAGCTTGAGGTTCGCCGCAGCCTCCTTGCCGCGCTCCTTCACGACCTCGAAGCTGACCCGCTGCCCGTCGTTCAACCCATTCAGCCCCGCCGCCTGCACGGCAGTGATATGGACGAACACGTCCTTGCCGCCGCCCTCAGGCTGGATGAAGCCGAAGCCCTTGTCGGCGTTGAACCATTTCACGCTGCCGGTAGCCATGCGACGTTCGCTCCCTGTTGGGCCAATGCTGGCCCACCGCTGCCGACCTTCGGCGGCGCACGGCAGGAAGCATATCGGCCGAGTAGCCCGCAGTCGACCTATCCTGGCCGGCGGGAATATTTGTACCCTAGCTGGTGGGGATGCTCGAAATTCTGCCCGAGCCTTCCTCGACGATCACGCCCTCGCTGGGTTGAGGCTCGACGGCTGCCTGTCCCACCTGCCCACCGTCCGGGTTGGCACGTGGACGCTCGCTCAAGAGGACGCGCTGCAGTTCGGGCGAGCATTGTCGCGCGATGCTGTCGCTGAGTCCCATCTTCTCGGACCGCTGCCACAGATCGGCGCGCTGCTCGGGCGTCAGGTGGTCCGCCACCATCGCCAGCGCGCGATCGAGTAGAGCGATGAGGTCACGGTCTAGGAGAGCGTCGGAAGTCGGGGTGTTTGCCATGGCCGATCGCAGCACGTGGGCATTCCGGCTGCAAGGGTTGTGGCCGCTGGCGTTTGATGCCGTCGACCGTTGAGACACGAGATCGTTGGCCATGTCCCGTTCGCGCTTCGCTGTCCGGGCACTGACGAGGGCGGGACAGTCAGCCGGCAAGCCCATCCTCGTTCATCTCCATGGCCGCATCGACTCTGGCAGGCCATCAGCCTCATTCAGGCGCTGCCCGCCAGCCCATCACCTCCTCCTCCGCAACTGGATGAAGGGCAAGGACACCCTATTCGCCGAACATCGTCTCGGCCAAAGCGTAGGGCGGGCCATTGAAGCCACTCGGTCGCGTCGAGAATCGACACGACCTGGCGTCTCCTTCCCGCCCATCACGAGCGCGATCTCGGCCGCGTCGAGCCGAATGGCAATCACGGTACGTCGGCCAGCATCCGCGCAACGCCAAAGGGCATGACCGCCGGTGAAAGCCCGGCCCATGGCGAATTCGCTGTGCTGCATTTCTCCATTGCCCCGGATGCCTGTCTTCACTGGCGCGCGACCGATCATCATCCGATAGGCCGGCGCGCACTATCGATCGCTCAGGCGGCAACCTCACCCTCGTCCGGCAGGAATTGGGTTGGGGTAGGGCCGGCGTCGTGCATCACCACCACCGCTACGCCGATTCCATGGACAGGACGGCCGCTTGACCGGAACGCAGGTCACCGTGGCGGCGGGGGAGGTCCCCAACCAGCCAACGCGCCTTGTCATGGATCAATCCGGCCTTCGTACGGATTTTGACCCACGTCGCCGAAGCCTTGGTGTTACGCCCATAGATAGACACAATCGAGGCGATCATGCGGCAGAGCGTGCATCTGATGGCTGCGGCGTCGCTCCTGGGCATGGCGCCTCTGGCAGCGGTCGCGCAGCAGGAGGTGAACTTCCAGCGGCCCATCTTCACCACGCAGGGTACGGCCCTGTGTGCAACCCAAGGCCAGATCGCAGAATTGCGTCGCGCGCTGGATGACCAGGATCGTGCGACCATTCAGCGCATCGTCGCCGGCCCTTGTACCCTGGTCGGTCCGAACATCCGCCTGACCGTGGTGGCAGCCCCCGGCAGCTATGATCCGGATGTCGAAGTTCGGGTCGGGCCCGCCTCCGGTCTCGATCGCACGGTGCCACGTGGCAATACGTGGACCCTGAAGGCACTGCTGCGGAATTAGAAGCTTCGTCGCCTGCCGCTGTCGCTTCGGCAGCGCTGCTGCGCCAAGGGTCCAACCATCGGCAGCCACACCAAGCTCTCGCGCCGCTCAACCGCGGCTGGCAGGCCAGCCGGTGCCCGCCATGTCCCGTACCCTGCGGGCATGCTGGGGTTCCCGGCGCGACAGCTACGAGCCAACGAGCAGCACAGACGCGGTGTCGGCGGCTGGGTCGTGGATCGCCGGCAAGACCGCAACATCGGCGTTGTCGAAAGCCTTGGCGATGGTGGTGGCGACTGCATCAAGCTCGTGGAGCCGCCATGCCGGCGGCATCAGGACGTTGATCGCAAGGCGGCGCACGGAAGGCCCCCGCATGCCTGCCGCGCAGGCGGCCAAGACGACGGATTGGCCAAAGTCTGCCGGCTGCTGTCCCCGGTTGGCCGCGGCATGGATGGCGAGGCAAGGACGAGGGCCGCCGATCGCCGACCAGATGTCGGTCGCATCCAACGATACCAGCCCCCGGCAGACGATCGACGACAGCAGGGTTGCCGCCGAAACGGCCAAGACGGGGACGAGGCTGTCTCGATCGTCAGGTACCGGCAGGAGCAGCCGGGCGGGTTGGTATCTTCCATGCCTCGCCCCCATGCAGGAAGCCAGAGGTGCCGACGACGGCCCAACCACGAGCAGAATGGCCATGTGACCGCGGCTGCTGAGGTTGCGGGCTGCGGCACTGGCCTGGGCCGTCGCACGATCGTCCGAGGCATCGCAGCACAGGACGCTGAATGACCAGCGGGCGGCCAGGACGGTCTCGGCGACGTCAGGGCCGGATAGCATGCCGCCCAGCTCTGTCAGCCACCCGGGGTCCTCGTGGCTCCGAAGGGCGGAGCACGCTGCCGCCGCAGCCTTCGCGGCATGCACTCCTGCGACGCCAAAGCCAAACACGGCATGGGCGCTGCCGGGGAATTCCGGCGGCATGGCTGAGACGTGCACCGGGCACTGCGGCGCCGCGGTCGCGGGGCCAATACTCTCCAGCCCCGGCAGCAGTGCCAGCAGGCTGCGCCGGGCCAAAAGCGGCATTGACGAAATCAGGTTATCCATCGCGGTCGAGAGGGTGTGGAGCACCACGTTCTCACCGACCCTCGCCTGTTTGCGCTGTCGATGGAAGGTGCCCTGGGGCAGAGCCGGCAGGTCCTTCGGCTTCCTATGGACCGCGGCCAGCGATACAGCCTGGGGATGAAATGAGAGCGGCGATCGCCCTTCCATGTTGCCATGGTCCCGGCCGGTCATCGGCTGGACGGTTGCGATGCCGGGATGCCTGGAAGGGCAGTATGCGCCGAATCCGACGGACGCGCATGCGGAAGAAGGAATTCTCCCCCATAAGTCCTCCTCCTTACAGGTTTGATTGGCGAAGTGATCTCGGGGGGGATTCCGCGGGCAAGCTGTCCTGGCCAGCCGTGCAGCAGCGCCTGCGTGACGAGGCCAGCCCGTCGTTCGGCCGGCGGACTCCCAAGGGAAAGCCCATTCGACTGGGCCGATACGCAGCCGGCCAGCAAGCCTGATTGGTCCCCGGCCGGGCCCCACCTGATAAAGTGGACTCCGACCTAGCCGAGCGATCCGGCACAGTTGGTTGAGGCGGCTGGAGCGGGCGGGGGGAATCGAACCCCCGACATTCAGCTTGGGAAGCTGACGTTCTACCTCTGAACTACGCCCGCGGCCTGATCCGCGTTATAGTCGCACCTGCCCGGCTTCGGCAAGGCGGCCGGTTGACGCCCCGCCCCCCCCTCCCTAGCCTTCCATACGTGTCCAGACTGGATCCGACCCGCCCGATGATGCCCTTACCGAAAGCGCTGGCCGGCGCGACCGGGGCCTCCTTCGCGGGGCTCGACACCCGAAGCGCTGCGATCCTCCGCGAACTGGTCGAGGTCTACGTGCAGACCGGGGAGCCGGTCGGCTCCCGCACCCTCTCGCGCCGCCTCCCCCTCGGCCTCTCGCCCGCCTCCATCCGCAACGTCATGGCCGACCTCGAGGAGGCCGGGTTCCTCTACGCCCCGCACACCTCGGCCGGCCGCCTGCCGACCGACCGCGGCCTCAGGCTCTTCGTCGACGGGTTGCTGGAATTCGGCGACCTGGGCGAGAGCGAGCGGGAAGCGATCAGCGCTCGCTGCGCCGCCTCCGGCCGCTCCATGCAGGAAACCCTGGCGGAGGCCGGGCAGATGCTCTCAGGCCTGGCCGGCGCCGCCGGCCTGGTGGTCGCGCCGAAGAGCGAGGGGCGCATCCGCCACCTGGAATTCGTCGCCCTCGGCCCCGGCCGCGCCCTGGTGGTGCTGGTGACCGAGGACGGTCAGGTCGAGAACCGGGTGATCGAGGTCCCCGCCGGACTGCCGCCGTCCTCGATGGCGCAGGCCAGCAACTACCTGAATTCCCGCCTCGCCGGCCGCAGCCTGGAAGACGCGAGGACCAAGGTGGATGAGGAGATCACCGCAAACCGCACCGCGCTCGATGCGCTGACCAGCCAGGTGGTGGAAGCCGGCCTCGCCACCTGGGCCGGCGGCGGCGGCGGCAGCCTAATCGTCCGCGGCCAGGCCAGGCTGCTGGAAAACCTCGACCAGCTCGCCCAGGTGCACGAGATCCAGGCGCTGTTCGAGCGGCTGGAGGCGCAGGAGACGGTGCTGAAGCTGCTGGAGCTCGCCCAGCGCGGCGAGGGCGTGCAGATCTTCATCGGCGCCGAGAGCGGCCTGTTCAACACCGCTGGCCTGTCGATGGTGGTGGCGCCCTTCCGCAACGGGCAGGAACGCATCGTCGGCGCCATCGGCGTGATCGGGCCGATGCGGATCAACTACGGCCGGGTGATCCCGGTGGTGGACTATACCGCGCGGGTGATCGGGCGGCTGCTCGGGTAGGCAAGGCCAGGGAGAAGGTCTTCTCCCCGGCCGCGCATCCATTCCTGTCGGGTGGCACCTGACGCGCGGCCGGTCCCGGCTCAGGCAAGGTCGGGGAGGGAATACTCCTCCCTTCCCGACCTTGCCTTCAAGCCGCCAGGCTCGTCTTCGCCGGCACCACGCCGAAGGCGCCCAGCAAACTCTCCCGCAAAGCCTCGCGCGAGAACATCGACTCCGCGTAGGCCGACTGCGCCGCCGACTGCGCCATCCAGGCGGCGTCGTCCCGCAGCAGGCGGACCGCCGCCGCGGCGAAGGCCGCCGCGTCCCCGGTCACCGGCAGGATCTGCGCCAGGTCGGGCAGGCCCTGGGCACCGACCGGCGTCGTCACCAGCGGCAGGCCCTGCTGCAGCGCCTCCACCACCTTCAGCTTCACCCCGGCGCCGAAGCGCAGCGGCACCACCGCCAGCCGCGCCGCGGCATAGCGGGCGGCGAGGTCCTCGGCGCTGATCGCCCCGGTCACCTCGATCCCGGCGCCGCGCAGCGCCAGCACCTCCGAGGTCGGGTGCGATCCCGCCAGGGTCAGCCGCGCCTGCGGCAGTTCGGCGCGGACCAGCGGCAGGATCTCCCGCACCAGCCAGGCCGCAGCATCGACGTTGGGCGGATGCGCGAAGCCGGCGACGAAGAGGATGCCACCCGTCGCTGCCGGCACCGCCGCCGGACGCGGGAAGGCATCGAAGCAATAGGGCGTCACGGCACGCACGTTCGCCCGCGGCGACAGGCGCCGCACCTCCGCCGCCTCCTCCTCGGACGGATAGAGCACGGTGTCGCAACTGCGCCAGAGATGCGTCTCGACCTGCAGCATGCTCTCGGCGCTGGCGGCCGAGAGCGCCGAGCCGGTCACCGCGGCCTCCCGCCGCAGCCGGGCGAAATGCAGGTCGTGGCCGTAGAACACCACCCGCGCCCGGCAGGCCGCACGGATCAGCGGCAGGTAGGTGGCACCGAGGTGCGGGCGGTTCAGCAGGACATGGTCGATCATCCCGCCATGCACGCCGATCCAGTCGGCGAAGCGGCCGCTCCAGGGGCCGTGCAGCACCTCGACCCCCATCTGCTGCAACGCCGCGGTGTAGCCGGAAGGGGCAGCGCCATTGTCGGGCCAGAATTTCACCACCCAGCCTTCCCGCAGCAGGGCGCGGACATGCTCGAAGGTGCTGCGCGACCCGGCATCGCGGTCGGGCTCCAGCACCTTGTCGTCGATGACCAGCACGACCGGGCGGCCATGCGCCCGGTCGCGCGCCCGCATCACCTGCTCGCCGTTCGGGTAGTGGCCGGCCTGCAGCACGCCGCGCCAGCGGTCCGCCATCACCGCCGCATTGGCGACCTGGTGCGCCTTGATGCCGCTTTCCGTGTCGGTGCCGTGCGAGACGCCCTCATGGTGCACCACCACGGCCGCCGGTTGGTAGAGCGTCCGCAGGCCGACCGCGCGGATGCGGAAGGCCAGGTCGGTGTCCTCGTAATAGGCCGGGACGAAGGCCTCGTCGAAGCCGCCCAATTGTTCGAAGACGTCGCGGCGGACCAGGATGGCCGCGCCGGAACAGTAGTCCACCTCCCGCACGTAGTTGAATTCGGGACGGCGCGGATCCTGGAAGCGGCCGTAATTCCAGGCCGAGGCATCCTGCCAGACGATGCCCCCGGCCTCCTGCAGCCGGCCGTCGGGATAGACCAGCCGGGCCCCGACCAGCCCGGCGTCCGGCCGCGCCAGGGCGAGGTCGGCCAGCGCGTCGATCGCCCCCGGCAGCACCTCGGTGTCGTTGTTCAGGAACAGCAGGAAGCGCCCGCGCGCGGCTTCGGCGGCGGCGTTGCAGGACCGCAGGAAGCCGAGGTTCTCCGGATTCTCCCGCAGCACGATGCCCGGCACCTCGCGCAGCCGGGCAAGGCCCGGGTCGCCGGAGGCATCCTCGGCGACGATCACCTCGATGCCGGCGCGCGGCGGCGCCGCGGCGATCGAGGCCAGGCAGCGCAGGGTGTAGTCCACTTGGCCGTAGGTCGGGATCAGGATGGAGACGAGCGGCGCCTCGCCGGCGGCGGGCAGGCGGATGGCACCGGGCGCCGGCAGCGGCCGCCGCGCCGCCGGGTCCGGCAGGTTGAGTTCGTCGCGGATGACCGCCTGGAAGGCGCCGCCCGCCACGTCCTGCCGCAGCCGCCGGGCGCGCCGCCAGGCGGCGAGGCGCATCGGCAACTGCCCGCGCAGCGCCCACCATGCCAGCATCACGCCACGACGGAGCAGGCGGGCGGTCCGCGGCCAGCGATCCACGACGATGCGCAGGCGCCGCAAGGCACGGCCGACCTCGCTCGATTCGAAGGCGATGAGCCGCAGTTCGGACTGCGCGGCGCGCGCTTCCGCCTCGGCGAGGCTTGCATCCGACGCGGCCGCCCGGCGTTCCGCCTCGGCAAGGCGCCTGTCCAGCCCGGCCGCCCGCGCCTCCGCCTCCCGCCGCGCCGCCGGGTCGGTGTCGAGGTCGTCGCGCAGCACCAGCAGGCTGGCGGCCGGCGGCGGCAATGCGGCGTCGGAGGCGAAGGCGATCAGGTAGGGCGCGTCGGGCAGCACGTCGGCGGCGGCGAAGCGGTCGCCCGGCAGGGTGTCGAAGACCCGCGGTGCCAGTCTGCCCTCGCCGACGATGGCCGAGCCGATCATCGGGCGCTGCGCCGCCACCGCGATGTTGGCGAAACGGGCGCGCAGCATGGCCTCGAATTCCGGCCGGTCCAGTTCGCGCACGTGGAAGGGGTTGGGCGGCGTGCCGGGGCGCGAATAGACGTCGCGGTCCGGCGTGCTGATGATCAGCAGGCCGCCCGGCCGCAGCACCCGCCGGCATTCGTCGAGAAAGCGGTCCTGGCCGTCGAAATGCTCCAGCGTCTCGAAGGAGACGACGACGTCGACCGTGGCGTCCGCCAGCGGGATGGCCCGCGCATCGCCGACGAGGTAGCGCAGCCCGGGCCGGTCGAATTCGCGCGCCGCGGCGGCGACGGCGGCGGGGTCGATCTCGACGCCGATGGCGGAGCGGGCGACCTGGGACAGCAGCGCCGTGCCGTAGCCCTCACCCGCCGCGACGTCGAGCACGTCGCGGCCGCGGCAATGCTCCCGGGCCAGGAGGTAGCGATGATGATGCTCGACCGCCACCTGGCCGGCGATCGCCGAGGTCATCCTCTCGCCGGTGAAGGGCAGGGCCGACCGGGCTGCTTCGTGGACCAGGATTTCGCGACCAGGACGGGAGGACAAGGGATCGGTACTCCGGATTCGGGTGCGGGTCTCGCCTGGAGGCCCGGAAAGCCTGCCTGGGGCCGACGGCACCGGGCCCGGCCGGCGGTCATGGACCGGCCGTGCGACGCCGGCGGCATGCCCGGACGCAAAGCGGAATAATACCTCCGCCCCGCCCGGCATAGTCCTGATCGCCGAAGGATTCCCACCGCTGGTAGGATGCCGGGCTGCGGTCTATAGGCGGGCCGATGCTGGACGAGACCCTGCCCCGCCCTGCCACGCCGCTGTACGTCAGCGACGCGGCGCAGCCGCGCCGCCGCGCCGCGGCGCTGGAGGACCTGGCGACCGGGCTGCGCCGCTGGCGGCTGCCCGCCGCCCTGGCCCGGCTCGACATCCGCAACCGCTACCGCGGCTCCGTCCTCGGCCCCTTCTGGCTCACCCTGTCGACCGCCGTCATGGTGGTCGGCCTCGGCCTGCTCTACTCCTCGCTCTTCAAGATGGAACTGGCCGGCTACCTGCCCTTCATCGCGGTCAGCCTGATCGTCTGGAACATGATCTCGCAGACCGTCACCGACGCCTGCATCAGCCTGACCAGCGCCGAGGGCATCATCCGCCAGGTGCCGCTGCCGTTCTCCGTCCATGTCCTGCGCTGCGTCTTCCGCAACGCGCTGATCACCGCGCACAGCCTGCCGCTGGTCTTCCTGGTCTTCGCCGCCTGCGGCACCCTGCCGGGCCTCGAGGTCCTGCTCGTTCTCCCCGGCCTGGCGCTGGTCGCGGTGAACGCCTTCTTCATCGCGCTCTTCCTCGGCATGCTCTGTGCCCGGTTCCGCGACATCGGGCCGATCGTCGCCAGCCTGATGCAGCTCGCCTTCTTCATGTCGCCGGTGCTGTGGAAGCCCGAACTGCTGGGCGACAAGGCGGTCTGGCTGCCGCTGAACCCCTTCTACGTGCTGATGGAGACGGTGCGCGGCCCGCTGGTCGAGGGCGGCGTGCCGGCCCTGGTCTGGCTCTCCGCCAGCCTCTACACGCTGCTGGTGGCAGGGGTGGCGCTGGCCTTCTTCATCCGCTTCCGCGGCCGCATCGCCTTCTGGGTCTAGCGCCATGCCCCACATCCTGGCCCAGGGCCTGACCATCGAGTTCCCGCTCTATCACATGGGCGCGAGATCGCTGAAGAAGCGTATCCTCGCCAAGTCGCCGCTGCGCATGCGGGAAGACGCCTCGCACCGCGTCGTCGTCGCGGCGCTGCGCGACCTGTCCTTCCGGATCGGCCGCGGCGAGCGCGTGGCGCTGGTCGGCAGCAACGGCGCCGGCAAGACCACGCTGCTGCGGACGCTGGCCGGGGTCTACGAGCCGGTCGGCGGACGGCTCGAGGTCGCCGGCCTCGTGGGGTCGCTGATCGATCCTGCGGCAGGCATGGACCCTTCCTCCACCGGGCGGGAGAACATCGTCCTGCGCGGCCTGTTTCGCGGCATGTCGCAGGCCGACAGCGAACAGGTGGCCGACGCGGTCGGCGCCTTCTCCGGCCTCAATGAATTCCTCGACGCGCCGGTGCGGACCTACTCGGCCGGGATGCAGGTGCGGCTGTCCTTCGCCATGGCGACGGCGATGGAGCCGGAGATCCTGCTGATGGACGAGTGGTTCCTGGCCGGCGACGCCGCCTTCATGGCCAAGGCGCGGGAACGCCTGGCCCGCCTGGTCGGCGAGGCCGACATCCTGGTGCTGGCGACGCACGACATGGCCATCGTGCGCGAGTGGTGCACAAGGGCGATCCGCCTGGAAGCCGGGCGGATCGTCGCCGACGGGCCGGTGGCCGAGGTGCTGGCGGGGTTCTGAGGCGCGGGCAGCAAGCAAGGCTGGGGAGGAAGTATCCCCCCCATGCCCTCCTCTATCTCTCGGAGTCGGCACCCGCCGCGCGGCGGGTGCCAAGCCCACAAGAAGGAAGGGGGGGGTTTGGGGGGAGTACTTTTCCCTCCCCGACCTTCCTTGCCTTGCGCCACGCACAAGGCTGCGCCCGCCGCCCAAGAATGGTAATCCCCAACCGGATGGGGAAACGCCAATGCGCCTGACGCTGTGCAACGAGGTCCTGCGCGGGATGCTGTTCTCGCAGCAATGCGCGCTGGCCGCCGGGCTCGGCTATGCCGGGCTGGAAGTGGCCCCCTTCACCCTGGACGCCGAGGCGCCGCACCTGCTGGGCACGACCTGGCGGCAGCGGCTGCGCGCCGCCGCGGCCGAGGAGGGCATCGCCATCACCGGCCTGCACTGGCTGCTGGTGGCGCCCCGCGGCCTGTCCATCACCAGCGCCGACCCGGCGGTGCGGGCACGGACGCTGGACGTGATGCAGCGGCTGGTCGGGCTCTGCGCCGATCTCGGCGGGACCTACCTGGTGCATGGCTCGCCGCAGCAGCGCCAGGTGGCGGGGCCGGACGACGCCCGCCGGGCCGAGGAAGCGCTGGCCCGGGCCGGCGACTGGGCCGCCGCCGCCGGGGTCACGTACTGCCTGGAGCCGCTCTCCCCGCGCGAGACCAACTGGGCGACGACGGTGGCGGAGGCGGTGGCGATCGTCGACCGCATCGGCAACCCAGGCCTGCGCACCATGCTGGACACCTGCGCCGCGGGCCAGGGCGAGGCCGCGCCGGTGGACGCGGTGCTGGACCGCTTCCTGCCCGGCGGCGCGCTGCACCACATCCACCTGAACGACCGCAACCGCCGTGCCCCCGGCCAGGGCGAGGACCGCTTCGCGCCCATTCTCGCCGCGCTGGCGCGGCACGGCTACGCCGGCTGGTGCGGCGTCGAGCCGTTCGAGTATGTCCCCGACGGGCCGGGCAGCGCCGCCTTCGCCGCCGGCTACCTGCGCGGCGTCATGGAGCACGCGGCATGACCGCGCCGCGCTTCGCCGTCACCGCCATCGAGCGGCGCGAATGGCCCTTCGCGCTGCGCCTGCCCTTCCGCTTCGGCGTCATCACCGTCACGCAGGGGCGGCAGGCGGTGCTGCGCCTCCGGATCCGCGACGAGCGCGGGCGGGAAGGCTGGGGCGTCGCCGCGGAAAGCCTGGCCGCCAAGTGGTTCGACAAGGACCCGGCCCTGTCCGACGCCGACAACGAGCACCAATTGCGCCGCTCCCTGGAACTGGCGGGTGACGCTGCCCTGGCCGCCGGCATGAACACCGGCTTCGGCCATTTCGCCGACGGCTATGCCGACCACGTCGCCGCCTGCGGGCGGGAGGCGCTGAACCCGCTGGTGGCGAGCTACGGCCGCGCCCTGGTCGACCGCGCCGCGCTGGACGCGCTGCTGAAGCTGCACGGCGTGTCCTTCCTCGCCGGGATGCGGGCGAATATCGGCGGCATGGCGCCACATGCGGTGGTGCCCGACCTGCCCGGCTTCGATTTCGCCGGCATGCTGGCGGCGCAGGTCCCGGCCCGGCGCATCCATGCGCGGCACACCGTCGGCCTGGTCGACCCCATCACCGCCGCCGACCAGGCGGTGCGGGTCGGGGACGGCCTGCCGGAGACGCTGGAGGAGGTCGCGACCACCTACGGCCATCGCTACTGGAAGCTGAAGGTCGCCGGCGACGTGCCGGCCGACATCGAGCGGCTCTGCCGCATCGCCGCGGTGCTCGACCGGCAGCACGGCTACCACGCCTCGCTCGACGGCAACGAACAGTATGCCGATGCGGAAGGCGCCGCGGCGCTCTGGGCGGCGATGCAGGCGGAGCCGCGCCTCGCCCAACTCTGCGCCTCGATCCTCTACATCGAGCAGCCGGTGAAGCGGGCCCGCGCGCTCGAGACCGGCATGGCCGCGCTGGCCGCTTCGCGGCCGGTCATCATCGACGAGAGCGACGGCGCGCTCGACGCCTTCGTGCAGGCGAAGGCGCTGGGCTATGCCGGCGTGTCGAGCAAATCCTGCAAGGGCGTCTGGCGCAGCCTGATCAACATGGCGCGCTGCCGCGCCTGGAATGCGGCGGGCGGCCAGTATTTCCTCTCGGGCGAGGACCTGACCACGCTGGCCGGGGTCTGCGTGCAGCAGGACCTGGCGCTGGTCGCGCTGCTCGGCCTCGGCCATGTCGAGCGCAACGGCCACCACTTCATCGACGGCTTCGCGGGCCGCCCGAAGGCCGAGGCGGTGCGCTTCCTTGAGGCGCATCCGGACCTCTATGCCGACACGCCGCGCGGGCCGCGGCTGCGGATCCTGCACGGCGTGCTGGAACTCGGCTCGCTCGCGGTGCCGGGGCTCGGCGCGGCGGAGGAGCCCGATCATGCCGCGATGGAGCCGATGCCGCGCGCGGCCTGGCCGGCTACAGCAGGTCGATGATCAGCCGGGAGGTCTGCTCGCGGATGCGCTGGCCGAGCCCACGCCGCTCCCATGCCTCCAGCGTCACCGGCTTCGCCCGCTCCCAGTCGCGCGCCAGCAGCGCCTCCAGCCGCGCGGCGGTGTCGGCGCCGAGCACGATCGCATCCACCTCGTTGTTCCAGGCGACGCTGCGGCGGTCGAAATTGGACGACCCGACCGCCGACCAGACGCCGTCCACCACCACCAGCTTGGCGTGCAGCACGGCGCCCTGCACCTCGCGGATCTCGATCCCGGCTTCCAGCATGTCGTCGTAGGCGGCGCGCTGCGCCGCCAGCGCATCCCCGGAATCGCTGATGCTCGGCAGCAGCAGCCGCACCTGCACGCCGCGCCGCGCCGCCTGCCGCAGCGCGTGGCGCTGCTGCCAAGTCGGCACGAAATAGCCGGTCGTGAGCCAGAGCCGCTGCCGCGCCGCGGCGATCGCGGTCAGCAGCGTGACGTAGAAGCGCGGCCGCTTCTCCCCCGGCACGCTGCCGAGGATGCGGACCCGCGCCGGGCCGCGCGGTTCAAGCTTGGGAAACCAGTCTCGCGTCGGCAGCGGCGGGCCGCGCTGCTTCTCCCAGGTCTCAAGGAAGAGCTTCTGCAGCCCGGCCACCGCCGGACCCTCGATCCGCAGCGCGGCGTCGCGCCAGCAGGCCTCCGCCGGGCCCTGCTCCGCCGCCGCGGCGACCTCGCAGGAATTCTCGTAGACGCGGTCGAGGTTGACGCCGCCGGTCATGCCGATGCGGCCATCGACCACCATGATCTTGCGGTGGTCGCGGTCGTTCGGCGCCCAGCCGGCCTTCGCTGAGATCGGGTCGAGCGGGTTGAAGGCCAGGGTCCGGGCACCGGCCGCCCGCAGCCGTTCGAAGGCGGCGGCCGGGGTGCCGGCGGACCCGAAGGCATCGTGGATCAGCGTGACGGCGACGCCCTCCCGCAGCTTCGCCTCCAGCAGGTCGAACAGGCTCTGGCCCGCGGTACCGGGCACGCTGACATCCTGCAGGATGAAGTATTCCAGGTGGATGTGGTCGCGCGCCGCACGCAGGTCGCGGAACAGCGCAGCAAAGGCGGCGCCACCGCCATCCAGCACATCCACCTTGTTGCCGGGGTAGAGCGGCGCGCCGTCCAGCGCCTCGGTCAGCAGGGCGAGGCGCTCCATCGGGTCCGCCGGCCCGTCCGGCAGCACGGGGATGTTGGCGCAGGCGGCCAGGGCCGGCAGGCCCGCCGCCATGGCCAGGACGTTACGCCGCGTCGTTCCGGTATGATCCATGGCGGCGGCAACGCCGGTGCCGGGCGACCGGCGGCGGCCGTTTCGGGTCAGGAGCGCGCGAGCAGGGAGAGGCATGGCGATCCGGCAGGCTCGCCCCGGCCCTCGCCCAGCCCTCCGCGGTGCGCGCTAGGCACGGGCCGCGGCCGGCGCCAATTCCTCCGGCGTCGCCGCCAGGCGGCGGTCGCGCAGCACGGCCGAGACCGCCGGAGCGGAGGTCAGCACGCAGAAGGGGATCGCCAGCAGCAGCCCGCCCGCCCAGGGCAGCGCCCAGGCGGCCGCACCCGCCGCCGCCAGCAGCCCGAACACCGCCAGCCCGAACAGCGTATGCGGCCAGAGCAGCCGCGCCGCATCGCCCCAGCCGACGCCGCGGTCCGCCCGGTTCTGCGGCGCCCAGCCCGAACGCCGTCCGCCGAAGGGCAGCGCCAGCAGGAAGAGCGCCTTGTTGACGGTGCTGATGGGGTCGAGCAGCGTGGTGAAGCCCAGCTCCGCCGCGGCACCACGCAGGAAGGCGCGGCGCCCGCCATAGCGCGCGGCGAGCCGGGGCTGCAGCAGCACCTCGGCATAGCCCACGAGCTTCGGCGCATGCAGCATCGCCCAGGTCGCCAGCATCCAGGCCAGCAGCCAGCCGTCCGGCGTCGCGCCGCCGCCCCCGGTCGCCGCGTTCAGCGCGGCGAAGGCCAGCACGCCGCACCACAGCGGCGCGCCGAGGAAGAGCAGGATCGCCTGCACCAGCTGCCAGCGGCCCATCCAGGTCTGCCCCGGCAGCCAGAGCAGGTCCCAGTACTGCATGTTGCCCGCCGCCCAGCGCAGGTCGCGCGCCATGAATTCCGGCAAGGCGGGCGGGTTGCCCTCCATGCTGCCTTCCTCGACCGGCAGGCAGCAGACCTTCCAGCCGGCGGCATGCAGCCGCACGGCCTCCACCTGGTCGTGGCTCAGGATCGGGCTGCCGTCGGGCAGCGGCTCCAGCCGGCAGTGGCGGCGGAAGGGCTCGATGCGGATGACGGCGTTGTGCCCCCAGTATGGGCCTTCCGGGCCCTGCCACCAGGCCTGCCCGGTGGCCCAGGCGCGCATCCCGGCCCGCATGCCGAACTGGAACAGCCGCGGGAAGGCGGCCGTCGCCGGGCGGCCGACGATCAGCTGCTGCAGGATCGCCAGCTGCGGGTCGGCCTCCATGCAGGCGATCAGGCGCAGCACCGCCGGCGCCGTCATCTCGCTGTCGGCGTCGAGGCAGAGCATGAGTTCGGCATCGCCGGCGTGGCGGTCGAGGAAGTCCATGACGTTGCCGGCCTTGAAGCCGATATTCTCGACCCGCCGGCGGTAGCGCACCGCGATGCCGCCGCGCCGGAACGCGGCGATCGCCCCTTCCTCGGCCGCCGCGGCGGCGGGGTCGGCGGTGTCGGACAGGAACCAGAGGATGAAGCGGTCGGTGGCCCCCGCCGCCTCCAGCCCGTCCAGCAGCCGGGCCAGCGGCGGCAGCACCGTGCCCATCTCCTCGGCGCGGATGCAGACGGCGATGGCGGTGCGCAGCGCCGGCGCGCCCGGGCGGGCCCGCCGCAGGGCCGGCAGCACGGCCGCCGGCGGGCTTGGCGCGCGCAGCAGGATGACGCCGCCGACCAGCGCATTGGCGGCACACAGCGCGGTCCAGGGCGCGGTGCCGGCGAAGCAGGCCAGGGTCAGCATCTCCCACGGGGTCCAACCGCCCGGTGCCAGCACCCGCACCGCCAGCCAGAGCAGCAGGGCGGTGAGCGAAAGGACGAGCAGGGCGAAGGTCAGGCGGCGCAGCGCGAGGGGAAGGTCGGTCACCCCGCCAGTCTCCAGGCCCAGCATGGCGGAATTGCGCAGCGCCTTGCCCCCGGCCGCCCCGGCATGGCCTGATGCCGAAAACCAGGGAGGACCGAATGATCCAGCGCCGCCTGCTGCTGGCCGCAGCACTTGCCACGCCGGCCGTCGCCCCGTCGCGCCCGCGGGCGCAACCGGCCCCGCAGGCCGCCTGGCCGAACGACAAGCCGGTCGAGATCATCGTCCCCTACCCGCCCGGCGGCGGCGTCGACATCCTCGCCCGGCTGGTCATGCCGGCGGTGGCCGAGCGCATCCCCGGCATGCGCACCGTGGTCACCAACCGCCCCGGCGCCGCCGGGCAGATCGGGCTGGAGGCGGTCTTCAACGCCGCGGCGGATGGCTACACGCTGGGCGCCACCACCATGCCGGCGCATAGTGGCATCCCGCTGGAGCGGCCGACGCGCTATCGGCCGCTGGAATTCAGCTTCCTCGCCAATATCGTCGAGGACCCGAACTGCATCTATGTGCGGACGGAAAGCCCGATCCGCTCGCTGGCCGACCTGGTGGCGCAGGCGAAGGCGAAACCCGGCAGCATCGACTACGGCACCACCGGCATCGGCAGCGACGACCATATCCTGATGCTGGAATTCGAGGCCGCGGCGAAACTGCCGCCACTGACCCACGTGCCCTTCGCCGGTTCCGCGCCGCTGATCCCGCAACTGCTCGGCGGGCATATCGCCGCCGGCGTCGGCAACACGACGGAGCTGGTCACCCTGTCGCGCGAGGGCAAGCTGCGCGGCCTGGCGATCGCCGCGGCCAGGCGGGCGGCCGACCTGCCCGACCTGCCGACCTTCCGCGAGCTGGGCTACGAGGTCGTGGCCTCCGCCCAGCGCGGCATCATCGCCCCGCCAAGCCTGCCGCCGGCCATCGCCGCGCGGCTGGAGGGCGCCTTCCGCGAGGCGCTGGCCGACCCGGCCTTCAAGGCGGAGATGGCGCGGCAGTTCATGCCGATGCGGCCGCTGATCGGCGCCGCCTACAAGGCCGAGGCGGCGCGGGTGGATGCGCAGCTGCAGGAGCTGTGGAAGGTGCGGCCCTGGCGGGGGTGACGCCGACGGTCATTTTCGATGACCGTCGGCATGCCCTGCCGTGCCCTCACGCGCCGGGCGGCCGCGGCTGCGGCCTGGGCTCGCCGCGGACGCGGCGGGCTTCGCCCACCGCAGGTCACGCGATGCGGGCATCGGCATGACTACTGCGGGGTGATGCCCGCGGTCCGCACCACGCCGCGCCAGGCGGTCAGCTCCTTGTCCAGCTGCGTGGCGAAATCGGCGCGGCTGGTGGCGGCGACGGCGAAGCCGATGCGGGTCAGCCGTGCCTCCGTCTCCTTCTCGCGCAGCGCCGTGACCAAGGCGGCGTGGATGGTCTCGGCCAGTGGCTCCGGCAGGCCGCGCGGGGCGATGATGCCGTGCCAGGAGCCGCCCTCGAAGCCGGGCAGGCCGCTCTCGTCGATGGTGGGGACATCCGGCAGCATCGGGTGGCGCGTCAGGCCGCCGGTGGCGATCGCCCGCAGCGTGCCGGCCTGCACCTGCGCCGCGACGGTGGCGATATTGAGGAACGAAAGCTGGATGTTGCCCGCGACCAGGTCCTGCACCGCGGCGCCGCCGCCGGGATAGGGCACGTGGGTCAGCTCCGTGCCGGTGCGCTGGGCGAAGAGCTCGAGCCCCAGATGCTCGGTCGAGCCGATGCCGCTGCTGCCGTAGCTGGCGCGGCCGGGATTGGCCTTCAGCCAGGCGACCAATTCGGGGACCGTGCGCGGCGGGAAGGACGGGTGCGCCACCAGCACGTTCGGCGCGGTGATGGCGAGGGTGAGCAGCGAGAAGTCGCGCTGCGGGTCATAGGGCGGGTTGCGCATCATGGCCGGGTTGATGGTGAGGATCGAGCTGGCGCCGACCATCAGGGTGTGGCCGTCCGGCGCGGCGCGGGCGGCAAGGCCCGCGGCGACCGCGCCATTGGCGCCGGGGCGGTTCTCCACCACCACCGGCTGGCCGATCGCCGGCGACAGCGCCGCCCCCAGGGCGCGGGCCAGCGCATCGGATGGCCCGCCCGGCACGTAGGCCACCAGGATGGTCACCGGGCGGGTCGGCCAGGCAGGTTGCGCGAAAGCCGGGCCGGCGATGGCGAGGGAAGCGGCAAGCAGCAGCAGCGAGCGGCGCATGGGCGGGAGTCCCGGCAGGGTTCGCCCTGGCCTCGCAAGCCGCGTGCCGCCTTGCCCCGCCTGCCGGCGCATGGCCTGATGCCCGCAACACGAAGGGGGAAACACGGCCATGCCGGAAGCGGACTATGTCATCATCGGCGGCGGCTCGGCCGGCTGCGTGCTGGCCGCGCGGCTGTCGGAGGATGCCAGCGTCAACGTCGCCGTGCTGGAAGCCGGGCCCTGGGACACCAACCCCTGGATCCATATCCCGATGGGCTTCGCGCGGCTGTATGTAACGCGCAAATTCGACTGGAACTACCAGACCGAGGCCGAGCCGGAACTGCATGGCCGCAGCGTCTACTGGCCGCGCGGCCGGGTGGTCGGCGGCTCGGGCAGCGTCAACGGGCTGGTCTTCCTGCGGGGATCGCCGCGCGACTACGACCGCTGGGCGCAGTCGGGCGCACGCGGCTGGGCCTATGACGATTGCCTGCCGGCCTTCCGCAAGCTGGAAACCTTCCACGGCGAGGGGAGCGAGTACCGCGGCAAGGACGGGCCGATGCAGATCGCGGAAGTCCCGGCGCCCACCATCGGCTGCCAGGCCTTCGTCGCGGCCTGCGAGAGCCTCGGCTTCGCCCGCAACCGCGACAACAACGGCGAGTGGTTCGAGGGCGTCGCGCCCAACCAGCTCAACGTCCACAAGGGCCGCCGCTGGAGCCCGGCGGTGGGCTACCTGCGGCCGGCGATGAAGCGGCCGAACCTGCGGGTCGAGACCGAGCGGCTCGCCCTGCGGCTGACCTTCGCGGGGACGCGCTGCACCGGCGTGGTGGTGCGGAAGGCCGACGGGACGGAGGAGACCTGGACCGCGCGGCGCGAGGTGTTGCTTTCCGCGGGTGCGATCGAGAGCCCGAAGCTGCTGATGCTGTCGGGCATCGGCGACGGCTCGGCCTTGCAGTCCATGGGCATCGAGAGCCGGGTGCATGCGCCGGAGGTGGGGAAGAACCTGCAGGACCACTTCATGGTCCGCTTCGCCTTCCGCACCAAGCCGGCCGACACCTTGAACGAGAGCATGGCGAACCCGCTGAAGACCGCGAGGATGGGGCTCGACTGGGCGCTGCGGCGGCGCGGGCACATGACGATCGGCGCGTCGGAGGCCAGCCTCTTCGCCCGCGTGCTGCCGGGGTCCGAGGAGGCCGAGGTGCAGTACCAGTTCGTCAATTTCAGCCTGGACACGCAGAACCAGGGGATCTCGGCCAGCCGGCTGGCGAAGCACCCAGGCTTCACCTTCAATTTCTGCCAGTGCCGGCCGGACAGCCGCGGCGAGCTGTCGCTGCGCAGCCCGCGGGTCGAGGACAAGCCGCGCATCCAGGCCAACTACATCACCGCGCCGACCGACGTGCGGGTGATGCTGGAAGCGGCCAAGCTGGCGCGGCGGATCGCCACGACGCGGCCCTTCAGCGACCTGGTGGTGGAGGAACTCTCGCCCGGGCCGGCGACGCAGACGGATGACGACTTCCTCGAATACCTGCGGACCTCGGGCACCACGGTCTACCACCCCTGCGGGACCAATCGCATGGGCGCCGACGACCGCGCGGTGGTGGATACGGAGCTGCGGGTGCGCGGGGTGGAGGGGCTGCGGGTGGTCGATGCCTCGGTGTTTCCGCTGGTGCCGTCGTCGAACATCCATCCGGCGGTGCTGATGACGGCGGAGCGGGCGGCGGAGATGGTGAAGGCGAGTGGTCGGGCGGGGGCGGCCGTGGCGGCGTAGCGAAGGCTGGGGAGGGACTGTCTTTTCCTCCCCAGTTTTTCTTATCTGACCACCAACCGCCCCATCGCCAGGCACCCCAGCGCCGGCCCCACCGCCAGCACCGCGAAGGCCGCCCCCCACCCGACCCTGTCTGCCACCACCGGCAGCAGATGGATCGCCGGCAGGGTCAGCGCGAAGCCCAGGCTGGTCTGCACCGTCAGCATCGTCCCCGCGAGCCCCGGCGGCGCCGCCTCCGCCACGCTCGCCGAGAACTGCGCCGAATCGGCGACCACCGCCGCCCCCCAGACCAGGCACAGCAGAACCGTCACCCACGGGCTCGCGCCGAAGGCCGCCCCCGCCAGCAGGCAGCAGCCGCCGCTGATCGCCATGGCCCAGATCGTCAGCCGCGCCTTGCCGATGCGGTCGGCGATCCGCCCGCCGGCGACGCACCCCACGGCGCCGGCCGCCATCACCGCGAAGGTCGCCAGCGCCGGGCTGCCCGTGGTGCCGGCCGCGGCGAAGCTCGCCGCCAGGTAGGCGCCGATCCAGGCCCACATGGCATAGAGCTCCCACATGTGCCCCAGGTACCCCAGCGTCGCCAGCCGCGTCCCCCGCGTGCGGAACAGCATCAGGGCGAGACCCGGCCGGAAGGGCGGCGCCGGCGCATGCGCCGGGCCCAGCCGCGTCGCCAGGATCAGCCCCGCCGCCAGCACCGCCGCGGCCGAGGCCGTGCCGACCGTCACCCGCCAATCCACGCCGCCGAAGGCATTCACCAGGTGCGGCGCGGCCGAGCCGAGCGTCAGCCCGCCCACCAGCATCCCCACCACCAGCCCGGCATCGGCCTTGGTCGCCCAGCCGGTCGCCAGCTTCATCCCGACCGGGTAGATGCAGGCCAGCGCCAGGCCGGTCGCGCCGCGCAGCAGGATGACGCCGGCGCTGCCCACCGGCAGCGCCAGGACCAGCGCATTCGCCGCCGCCCCCAGCAGCGACGCCGCAGCGATCAGCCGGCGCGGGTCGAGCCGGTCGGGCAGCGCGAGCGCGGCGCTGGCCAGCGTCCCCAGCACGAAGCCCAGCTGCACCCCGCCGGTCAGCCAGGCGAGGAAGCCGGGGGGCAGCGGCGCCTCCCGCGCCATGGCCGGGCCGGCGGCGGTGCCGGAGAACCACAGCGCCAGGGCCAGCACCTGCGCCAGCACGATGAGGGCAAGATTCGCCCGCTTGCCCGGTCCTGTCGTCAAAGGCTGATCCTCGTCAGGCGGCGTCCGCACCCGGCGCGCGGCAGGTGCCAGACGCAGAAGAAGGACGGGTGGGGCTTCGGGGAGGGAATACGTTTTCCTCCCCGACCTTGCCTAATCCACCGTGGCGCCGGAAGCCGCCACCACCGGCGCCCAGCGCGCCACCTCCGCCCGCATGAAGGCGTTGTACTCGGCGGTGCCCAAGGGCCAGGGCTCGGCGCCGATCTCGGCCAGCCGGGCGACGATGCCGGGGTCGGCCACCGCGTCCAGCAGCACGCCCGCCAGCTTCGCCACCACCGGCGCCGGCGTCGCGGCAGGCGCGGCGAAGCCGTACCAGGAGGCCACGTCGAAGCCCGTCACCCCCTGCTCCGCCAGGGTCGGCAGTCCCGGCATCGCCTTGGCCCGCCGCGCCGTGCTGACGCCGATCGCCCGCAGCGCGCCGGATTGCACATGCGGGCGGGAGGTCGGGGCGTTGTCGATGTTGAACAGCACCTCCCCGTTCAGCACCGCCAGCATCGAGGGCGCGGTGCCGCGATAGGGTACGTGCGTCACCTCCACGCCCATGATCCGGCCGAACAATATGCCCGAGAGGTGCGACGAGGTCCCCGACCCGGCCGAGCTGAAATTCGCCTGGCCCGGATTGGCGCGGATATACGCCACCAGGTCGGCGACGCTGTGGACGGCCAACTCGCTGCGGACGATCAGCACGTTCGGCATGGCGCAGACCCGGCAGACGCCCGGCATGTCGCGCAGCGGGTCGAACCCGCCGCGGTTGCGGTAGAGCGAAGGCCCGATCCCGTGTGAGGCGATGTGGTTCACGGTGAAGCTGTGCGCGTCGTTGGCGCGCATCGCCGCCTCGGCGGCGATCAGCCCGCCGCCGCCCGGCCGCGGTTCCACGTACAGCGGCTGGCCCAGGCGTTCCCGCAGCCGGCTCTCGAAGATGCGGACCAGGATGTCGGACACGCCGCCGACCTGGGCGCTGACGATGAAGCGCAGCGGCTTGTCCGGCCAGGCCTGCTGCGCCCGCGCCGGGGTGGCCAGCGCGGGAAGCGCCAGCAGCGCCCGCCGGCTAGTCAACCGAGGCGCCCGAGGCACGCACGATCGGCGCCCATTTCGCCACCTCGTCGCGCATGAAGGCGTTGAACGCATCCGGGCCGAGCGGCTTGGGCTCGGCGCCGAAGTCGCGGTAGCGCTGCGCCAGGCCGGGGTCGCCCAGGGCCGCCACCAGCTCCGCGCCCAGGCGCTCGACGATGGGGCGCGGCGTCGCCGCGGGCGCGACGATGCCGTACCAGGAGGCGACGTCGAAATCCTTGACGCCCTGTTCCTCGAGGCTCGGCAGTTCGGGCATGGTGGAGGCGCGCTCCGCGGTGCTGACGGCGAGTGCCCGCAGCATCCCGGCCAGCACCTGCTGGCGCGACGCCGGGGCGTTGTCGATGGCAAACAGCACCTCCCCGTTCAGCACCGCGGCCATGCTGGGCGCGGTGCCGCGATAGGGCACATGCGTGGTCTCGACGCCGATCCGCAGCCCGAACAGCACGCCCGAGAGGTGGGAGGAGGTGCCGGTGCCGGCCGAGGAGAAGGTCGCCTTCTCCGGATTGGCGCGGATGAAGGCGACGAGGTCGGCGACCGTCCGGTGCGGGCTGTCGCCCTTGACGATCAGCACGTTGGGCATCGAGGCGATGCGCGCCACGCCCGGCAGGTCCTTCAGCGGGTCGAAGGCGAGCCGCTTGTAGAGGCTCGGCCCGATGCCGTGCGAGGCGATATGGTTGATGTAGAAATTGTACCCATCGCCGGGCGAGCGCGCCACGGTCTCCGCCCCCACCATGCCGCCGGCGCCGGGCCGCGGGTCCAGCACCAGGGGCTGGCCGAGCTTCTCCCGCAGCCGGTTCTCCAGGATGCGGACCAGGATGTCGGAGACGCCGCCGGCCGAGCCGCCGATGACGAAGCGGATCGGCTTGTCCGGCCAGGTGCCTTGGGCACGGGCGATGATCGGGGCTGCGAGCATGGCGGCGCCCAGCACCGCGCGTCTCCGGATCTGCATCACGTCTCCTTCCCGGGGCCGGCGTCTCTGCGCCGGTCGGCGGATGCTAGCACCAGCGGCGCCGAGGGCCAGCGTTGACGCAGGGGGGGACGGGGCGGAAGCTTCGCGGCAAAGGGATCAAGGGGAAACATCCATGCGACAGATGCACCTGGTCGGCTTCCTGCAGGCGCAGAACTGCACCACCCTGGCGTCGTCCTGGCGCCACCCGGACAGCCGCACCGATTTCCTCTCGGCCGACTACTTCCAGGAGATCGCGCGGATCCTCGAGGCCGGGAAATTCGACCTCGGCTTCTTCGACGATCGGCTGTCGATGCCGGACCGCTTCGGCGCCGACCATGTCCACACCATCGAGCACGGCATCCGCTGCGTGAAGCTCGACCCGATCGTCACGCTGACCATGATGGGCGCGGTGACCTCCCGGCTCGGCCTCGGCTCCACCGCCTCGACCACCTATTTCGAGCCCTACCACGTCGCCCGCGTCTTCCAGACGCTGGATCTGATGAGCGAGGGCCGCGCCGCCTGGAATGTGGTGACCTCGCTCAACGACGGCGAGGCCGCCAACATGGGTCATTCCGAGATGATGGCGCATGACGCGCGCTATGACCGCGCCGACGAATTCGTCGAGGTCGTGCTCGGCCACTGGGATGCCTGGGAGGACGACGCGCTGATCGTCGACAAGTCCACCGGCCGTTTCGGCGACGGAAACAAGGTCCACCGGCTCGACTACAAGGGGAAGTTCCTGCACTCCCGCGGCCCCTTCACCGTGCCGCGCAGCCGGCAAGGCCGGCCGGTGATGATCCAGGCCGGCAGCAGCGGCCGCGGCAAGCGATTCTCCGCCCGCTGGGCCGAACTGGTCTTCGTCGCCTACCACGACGTCGCCTCCGGCAAGGTCGAGTACGACGAGTTCAAGCGGATGATCGCAGCCGAGGGGCGCGACCCGGATGCGGTGAAGGTGGCGACGCTGGCCTACCCGATCTGCGCCGCGACGCAGACGGAGGCGGAGGACAAGGCGGCGCTGATCGCCAGCCTGCCGCTCGAGATCGACGCGCTGTCGCTGCTGTCGGAGGCGCTGAATTTCGACTTCGCCACCAAGGGGATGGACGAGCCCTTCACCGATGCCGAGATGGCCGGCATCCAGGGCCTGCAGGCGATCCGCGACCGGGTGGTGAAGAACACCGGCAAGCGGAACCCGACGGTGCGCGACTTCATGGTCGGCAGCGGCCGCGGCAAGCCGCCGATGAACATGGTCGGCGGGCCGAAGCAGGTCGCCGACAAGCTGGAGGAATGGTTCGCGGGCGGCGCCTGCGACGGCTTCGTCATCGGCGCCTGCGTCATCCCCGGCAGCTATGCCGATTTCGTCCGGCACGTGGTGCCGGAACTGCAGCGGCGCGGCCTGTTCCGGAAGGAGTATGCCGGCCGCACGCTGCGCGACCATCTCGGCCTGGCACGCGCGACGCGCGGGGATTGGCAGCCGCGTATGGCCGCGGAGTAGAGGCGGGGCGAAACACACTTCACGTTCGCGGCGGCTTTCCGCCTTCCGCCTGTCCTCCGGCCCGGCTTTCCCGCAGGGAAGGGCGGTTATCGGAAGGGACCAGCCATGATCGACGCCGTGAAGCTGCTCGGGTCGCTGCTCCAGCAGGGGGGCGCGCCGGCGGCGCAGGACCGCCTGCACAACGCCGTGCAGCGCGGCACCGGCGGGCCGCTCGACCAGGCCGGCGGCGGGCTGGCCGGGATGCTGAGCGGGCTGTTCAACCAGGGCGGCGCCGGCGGGCGTGGCTTCGGCGAGATGTTCGGCTCGGTGACGGAGATGGCCAAGCGCGCCGCCCAGGCCCCGGTCGAGGAAACCCGGGCCAACAACCCGGCGGCGCTCGGCGGGCTGGGCGCCATCGCCGGCGCGCTGCTCGGCGGCGGGCGCGGCGCGGTCGGCGGCGGGATGCTCGCGTTGCTGGGCAGCTTGGCCTATGCGGCCCTGCAGCAGCAGCAGGGCGCCGCGCCGCCGCCGCCGGCCGAGCCCGATGCCGGCCGGCTGCAGCAGAAGGCCATGCTGCTGCTGCGGGCGATGATCCAGGCGGCCAAGGCGGATGGCCATATCGACGGCGAGGAGATGCAGCGCATCACCGGCCGCCTGACCGAGGCGGGCGAGACCGACGAGGCGCGGCGGATGGTGCTGCAGGAGATGAGCCGGCCGGTCGATGTCGCCGGCCTGGCGGCGGAAGCCCGCGATCCGCAGGAGGCGGCGGAGATCTACGCGGCGTCGCTGCTGGCGATCACCGTCGACAGCCAGGCGGAGCGCGACTACCTGGCGCGGCTGGCCGCGGCGCTGAAGCTGCCGGCCGAGGCGGTGGCGCATATCCGGCAGAAGCTGGCGGGGTGAGCCTCCCGGCCTGCCCCTGAAGGCCGGCGGCGCCGCCCGATCCGGCAGCCAGGCCGCACCGGCCGCGGCGCTCAGCTTGCTGCCGGCGGCTGCCCGCACATCGTCGTCCAGAAGGCCTCGGCCGCATCGGACTGCCGCCGCCGCGGGCGGAACAGCCGGATCTCCACCTCGACCACCCAGCGGCCTGGGCCGGCCTCGACCAGCCGGCCCGCCGCGAGATCGTCCGCCGCCATGGTGCGCGGCAACCACGCGATGCCCTGGCCCTGGCGCGCCATGGTCTGCAGCGCGGCCGCGAGCGGCGAGGTGAAGACCGGATCGAGCGACATGGCCTCGCCGCCCGCGCGCCAATTTGCCTCCAGGATGCGGCCGAGCCCCGAAGCCCCGCTATAGGCCAGCAGCCGCACCGGTGCCGCCGGCGTGCCTGGCAGCGCCCAGCGGGCCGCGCCCGCGGCGTCGGGGGCGGAGACCGGCACCAGCCGGTCGGTGCCGACCACCCGGCTGGCGAAGGCCTCGGGCGGCAGGCCCACCGGCACCTCCGGGCGGAGGTGGCAGAGCAGGAAATCGGCGTCGCCCGCGCGCAGGATCCGCTCGCAGGCCGCCATGGTGTCGGATACCAAGTTCAGCGTGCCGAGCGTCTCCAGCGGGGCGAAGGCGCGGATCCAGCCGGGGAAGAAGGTGAAGGACAGCGCGTGGGTCGCGGCGATGGTCAGCGCGGCGCCCTGGCGCCCGGCCGCCTTCAGCGCGGCCCGCCGCATCTGGTGCAGGTCGCGCACCAGGCCCGCTGCCTGCTCGCGCAGGACCTCGCCGGCGGCGTTCAGCACCAGGCCCTGCGGCGCGCGGATGGCCAGCGGCGTGCCGACCCAGTCCTCCAGCGCCCGGATGCGGCGGCTGAAGGCGGGCTGGGTGACATGCCGTGCCTCCGCCGCCCGGGAGAAATTCCGGTGCTCGGCGAGCGCCAGGAAATCCTCCAGCCAGTTCAGCTCCATGGTCGATGCCGATCCTGCATGGCGAAGGTGACTCTTGGCATTGGATTCCCGCCGGATGGCGACCGTATCTGGCGGACAGGCCGCGGGAAAGCGGCCCTGGAGACGCCAGCGGGGTCGATCGAACCCACGCCACAGCACGAAGGGTATGCCGAATGCGCATCGTCGACATCCGCGAGGTCACCAAGCCGATCGCCTCGCCCATCCGCAATGCCTACATCGACTTCAGCAAGATGACGACGAGCCTGGTGGCCGTGGTCACCGACGTGGTGCGCGACGGCAGGCCCGTCATCGGCTACGGCTTCAACTCCAACGGCCGCTACGGCCAGGGCGGGCTGATCCGCGAGCGCTTCCGCGACCGCGTGCTCGAAGCCGACCCGAAGACCCTGCTCGACGACGCGCGCGACAACATCGACCCGGCCAAGGTCTGGGCGGCGATGATGACCAACGAGAAGCCCGGCGGGCACGGCGAGCGCTCGGTCGCCGTCGGCACGGTCGACATGGCGGTCTGGGACGCGGTGGCGAAGATCGAGGGCAAGCCGCTGTTCCGCCTGCTGGCCGAGCGCCACGGGCGCGCGGCCAACCCCCGCGTCTTCGTCTATGCCGCCGGCGGCTACTACTACCCCGGCAAGGGCAACGACGCGCTGCGGGCCGAGATGCGGAGCTACCTCGACCGCGGCTACACCGTGGTGAAGATGAAGATCGGCGGCGCCTCGATCGCCGAGGACGCCGCCCGGATCGAGGCGGTGCTGGCCGAGATCGGCAGCCGGGCGCGGCTCGCGGTGGACGCCAACGGCCGCTTCGACCTCGAGACCGGCATCGCCTACGCGAAGATGCTGCACACCTTTCCGCTGTTCTGGTACGAGGAGGTGGGCGACCCGCTGGACTACGCCCTGCAGGCCGCGCTGTCCGAATTCTACCCCGGCCCGATGGCGACCGGCGAGAACCTCTTCTCCCACCAGGACGCGCGCAACCTGCTGCGCTACGGCGGCATGCGGCCGGACCGGGACTGGCTGCAGTTCGACTGCGCGCTGTCCTACGGGCTGGTCGAGTACCTGCGCACGCTGGAGGTGCTGCGCCAGTTCGGCTGGTCGCCGTCGCGCTGCATCCCGCATGGCGGGCACCAGATGTCGCTGATGATCGCGGCCGGGCTCGGGCTCGGCGGCAACGAGAGCTATCCCGACCTGTTCCAGCCCTATGGCGGCTTCCCCGACGGCGTGCGGGTGGAGGACGGGCACGTGGTGATGCCCGAGCTGCCGGGCATCGGCTTCGAGGGCAAGGCCGACCTGAGCAAGGTGATGCGCGAATTGTCGGCCTAGCGCGGTCGGAGCGGATCGCGGGCGGGCGTGGACACTTCAAGCTGCGCTGAAAACAAGGCGCTTCAGCGGAGCCGCCTTCGTTCATGAACGCAATCCGCTGGAGCCGGCCCGGCCGCGGCCGGCAATCGCGCGTCGCCTCGGCAGCCCGTCGGCAGGAGGTCCAGCGCCCGGGTGATCTCGTCCGCCCGGGCGCGCGGCTTGCCCGGCCGCTTGCGCGGCGCCGCCGCCAGCAGCGGCGTCAGCAGGACGAGGTCCTGGCCCTCCACCACCAGCATTTGCGTCAGGTCGCGGAGTTCCGGCAGGGCGGCGGCCGGGACGGCGAGCGGCACGACGCCCCGCATCGGCAACCGGTCCAGCTGGTCCGGCTGGACATTGAGCAGGCAGGTCGCCGACGCCCCGCCCGGGTAGTCGTCGCAGTGCGGCATCGGACCATGCGGTATCCGGCGAGCGGCGTGCCGTTGTCCTGCCGGTTCCAGGCCTCGATCGCCGCGCGGCTCTCCTCTGCCCGGCGTCGCGCCGTCTCCGCCCCGATCGCGGTGCGCCCCGCCTGGTCGGCGATCGCGCCGGCGTCCAGGCCGAGGCGTTCGGCTTCCGCCGCCAGCGGCAGCTGCGTCTCGGCCAGCCCGGGCATCCGGTGGACGTGGTTCGCCGTCACCGCGCCCGCGGCGGCATGGGCGATCGCCCCGAGGCTGGCCCGGTCGGGCCGCCGCGTCACGCCGGCGTGGCCAGGTCCTTCGCCAGTTCCGGCAGCCCGCCGATCGATAGCAGGTGGGCATAGATCGGCTCCAGCCAGCCCTTGTCGCGCAGCTCGATGAACTGCTCGGCCGGCAGCGCGGCCAGCGCCGGGCGATCCACCGCGAAGAACCCGTCCACCCGCAGCGGCTTGCCATGGTGCGGGAACTGCACCACCGCCGGCTTCAGCAGGCCGAGCTGGTTCAGCCTTTCGGTGATGCCGCGGGTGCGCAGCATCCCTTCCTCGACCGACCGGGTGAAGGCCAGCGCCCGGTCGAGCTGCGGCGTCGCCTTGCCTTCGGCGTCGAACAGCGGCGCGCCCTCGGTCTCGCTGACCTGCGGCGCGTGGCTGTCGATGCACAGCACGAGCTGGTCGGAGGCCGGCGCGCTGCGCACCAGGAAGAAGGGCACCCGCCGGAGATAGGCCGGGACATAGGCCCCCGGCTTCCAGCCGCCGCCTTCGGTCACGTACAGGTTGCTGCCGGACGCCAGTCCGCAGAGCGCCACCGGCAGATGCGGCGCCTGGGCGCCGAAGACGATCGGCAGGGTACGCGCGGCGACGGCGAATTCCTCGGCCACCAGCGGGATGGCGCTGGCCTGCGCGGCGAAGCCGAAGCCGGCGTCGCGGACGCGCAGCTTCGCGTGGCGCTCCGGCGTCAGCGGGTCGAGCGAACGATAGAGCGGCGGCAGCACGGGGCCGGGGGCGGCAGCGCCATTGGCGACGGGCGTCTTCTCGGGCATGTGGGCTGGCTCCTTCCCGGCGCCCTTACGTTTGGCTGGCCAGGGGTGCAAGGCGCCGGCCGGGAGGCAGTCAGCGCAGGACCAGCAGGATCACCTGGACGACGGCCGAGACAGTTAACAGGATCAGGACGATCCGCCCCAGCCGGTGCGGAGGAGGCATCGCCGTGCCGCCTTCAGCCGCGGCGTGGGCGGGTCTGGCGGCTCACGATCGCGCGCAGCAGGGATTTGATCGCCATCGTCTCGGCCTCCGGATGGCGGGCCAGTATCTCCGCCTCATGCAGCTTGGCCGCCTGGACCAGATCCGCTGCCATCACTTCGCCGCGTGTCGTCAAGGCCACGCGGACCACCCTGCGGTCCCGCGTATCCTGGGTTCTCTTCACCAGGCCGTCGCGTACCATGCGGTCCAGCAGCTTGGTCATGGTCGGCTGCTGCAGCAGGCAGGTCTCCGCCAGGCCGGTCACGGTCTCCCCCGTGCTGCCCACCAGGCTGGCCAGGACCCGCCAGACCGGCACGCTGATGCCGCGACGACGCAACTGCTCATGGAACTCGGCCGAAATCAGGTGGGAGGCACGGGCAAGCAGGTAGAGCAGGTAATCGTCGACGAAACGGTTGGCAGGCGGGGCGGGGCTCGGCTGAGACATTTCGTTGTCGATCCGACTACGTTGCGATCTGCGACATAATAGGCCTGTCCCGACATAAATGCTTTCAAAATAGTCCGCGTAAGCGATGAATGCGTTTTCATGGAAATGCCGCCGATGCTAGGCTTTGAGGGAGGGACGACCGCATGCTGACCGACCGTATCGAGGCACCCTGGATCGAGGCCTTCGAGGCCGTGCTGCGGCTCTGCGGCGCCGCCCCAGGGCTGCCCGTCTGTCTCCTGGCGGAGACCCAGTCCCGTGCGGTGAACCTCGATCTCGCGGAATTGGCCGCGCTGCGGCTGAATTGCCGGCCGTTCCGCCTGGTGCTGCCGACCCCGCCGCCGACTGCCCCGGTGCCGGTCCGCTCGACCGGCGCCTCGCGCGCCCTGCAGGGCCATCCGGCGGCGCTCGCCGCGCTGCACGCGACGCCCCTCATCCTCGACCTCACCGTGGAGGGCCTGCTGCACGCGCCCGAATTGGCGGGCATCTTGGCGGCCGGCAGCCGGGTGCTGATGGTCTCGAACGAACACCCGGAAGCCCTCGCGCGGTTGGTCCCCCGGCTGGAGGACGCGGCCCCGGTGAAGGCCGCGGTGAAGCTGGCCCGGGCGGCGAAACGGATGACCGTCGTCTCGGTTGCCGGGACCGATCTCACGGTTTCGCTCGAGGGTGCGGTGACCGCCGGGGTCTGGGGCTGGACCGACCGGCCGGGCACCGTCGCACACTGGCCCGGCGGGGTGGTCGTTGCCTTCCCGCGGGCCGGCAGCGTGGACGGCACCCTGGTGCTGGATGCGGGCGACGCGAACCTCACTTTCAAACGCTATCTGGAACGTTCTGTCCGGCTGACCTTGCGGGACGACCATATCGTTGCGATCGACGGCGATGGGACGGATGCCGAATTGATGCGCCGCTACCTCGCCGCCTGGGGCGACCGGGCGGCCTATGCGGTCTCCCATGTCGGCTGGGGGATGAATCCCCGGGCGCGCTACGAGGCCCTGGCGATGTACGACCGCCGCGACACCAACGGCACCGAGCTCCGCGCCTTCGCCGGCAATTTCCTGTTCTCGACCGGCGCCAACGAATTCGCCGGCCGTTTCACCGAGGGGCATTTCGACATCCCCGTCCGCAACTGCACCATCGCGCTCGACGGCCGGCCGGTGGTGATCGAAGGAAGCCTGGTGCCATGACCCCCATCCTCCTGCTCCACGGCATCGGTGGCGCCAGCTGGGCGCCGGTGCTGCCGGCCCTCGCCCCCGCCCCGGTGATCGACTGGCCGCTGCCCGGCTTCGCCGGCACGCCCATGCCGGCCGAGACCAGCTTCGCCGCCTGGGCCGATCTCCTGCGCCTGCACCTCGACGCCGAGGGCCTGTCGCGCGTCGACCTGGTCGGCCATTCGATCGGCGGCATGCTGGCGCTGGATTTCGCGCTGCGCTTCCCCGGCCGGGTCCGCGGCCTGGTGCTCTATGCCACCACCCCGGCCTTCGGCGGCCGCGATCCCGCCTTCGCCAAGGCCTTCCTGGCCGAGCGCCTGGCGCCGCTGGAGACCGGGCAGAACATGCCGGCGCTGGCCGAGTCCAGCATCCGCCCCATGCTCCGACCCGGCACCCCCGCCGCCCTGGTGGACCTGGCGGTGGCCGCCATGGCATCGGCGCCCGAGGCCGCCTACCGCGCCGCCGTCCGCTGCCTGACCACCTTCAACCGGCGCGACGACCTCGGCCGCCTCGCCGCCCCCACTTTGCTGGTCGCCGGCGAGGCCGATGCGCTGGCGCCGCCGCGGACCATGGAGCGCATGCGGGACGCCATCCCCGGCGCCCGGCTGGCGGTGCTGCCCGGCTGCGGGCACCTCGCACACCTGGAGGACACCACGGGCTTCAACGCCGCGGTCGCCGGCTTCCTCCGCGGCCTGCCGGAAGGCTGAGCATGGACGCCCCGATCTTCGACCCGGACGCCTTCCGGCTGACCGCGCAGGAAGCCGCGCTCTCCGCCGAGGCCCGGGCGTTCGGCCAGGCGGTGCTGGCCCCCCGCGCCCCCCGCTGGGACCGGGAGGCGAGCTTCCCGACCGACAACTACCGCGACATGCATGGCAACGGGCTGCTCGGCATCTGCATCCCCGCCGACGAGGGCGGGCGCGGCGCCGATTTCCGCGCCTATTGCCTGACCGCGGCCGAGATGGGGCGCTACTGCGGCGCGACGGCGCTGACCTGGAACATGCATGTCTGCTCCACGCTCTGGACCGGCGCGCTGACCGAGGACCTGGAGATGCCGGCCGAGACCCGCGCCGAGCATCGCCGCCGCCGCCGGCGCCACTACGACCGCATCCTGCGGGACGGCGCGATCTATGCGCAGCCCTTCTCCGAGGGCGGCGCGGCGGCCGCCGGCGGCGTGCCCTTCGGCACCACGGCGCGGCGCGTGCCCGGCGGCTACCTGGTCAGCGGCCGGAAGATCTTCGCCAGCCTCGCCGGCCATGCCGACCACTACGGCGTGCTCTGCACCGAGGTGAAGGACGACGCCGAACGGCTGTCGCGCCGCGACACGCTGTACCTCGCGGTGCCGCGCGAGGCGGCCGGCGTCACGGTGGAGGGCGAGTGGGATCCGCTCGGCATGCGCGGCACCGTCTCCCGCAACCTGGTCTTCCGCGACGTCTTCGTCGAGGAGGACGCGGCGCTGATGCCGGCCGGCCTCTACTTCCAGGCGGCGACGCGCTGGCCGCACATGTTCATGACCCTGTCGCCCGCCTATATGGGCATCGCCCAGGCGGCCTACGACTTCACCGTGCGATACCTGCGCGGCGAATGGCCCGGCACCCCGCCGGTGAAGCGCCGGATGTACCCGACCAAGCAGGTCGCGGTGGCCGAGATGCGGGTGATGCTGGAACAGACCAAGGCGCTCTGGTTCCAGGCCATCACCGATGCCCGGCCCGATCCCTCGAAGGAACAATTGCTGCGCGCCTGGGCGGCGCAGCACACGGTGATGGAGAATGCCGCGGCGCTGGCCGCGAAGGCGGTCCGCACCTGCGGCGGCCAGTCCATGCTGAAATCCCTGCCGCTGGAACGGCTGTATCGCGACGCCCGCTGCGGCGCGCTGATGCTGCCCTGGACCGCGGAGCTCTGCATCGACCGCATCGGGCGCGAGGCGCTGTACGAGAAGGGCGAGACGGATGAATGAGGGAAGCGAAGGCTGGGGGAGAAAGTATTCTCCCCCAGACCCCCTCATCTATTCCTGGGAGTCGGGACCCGACGCGCGGCAGGCGCCAACCCGCAGAAAGGAAGGGTGGGGCCTGGGGAGGGAACACTCTTCCCTCCCCAAGCTTGCATCCCTGCCCTGATGCATCGCTGGATCGAGGCCCACCCGCCAGCCGCCGTCGCACTCTCCGGCCCGGGCGGCACCCTCACCTACGCCGCGCTGCACGACCGCATCCTCGCCGCCGCCGCGATGCTCGCCGCGCGCGGCCTCGGCCACGGCGACCGGCTCGGCTTCCTCGGCCAGAACCACCCGGCGCAGCTCGTGCTGCTCTTCGCCTGCGCCCGGCTCGGCGCCATCCTGGTGCCGCTCAACTGGCGCCTGGCCGCACCCGAATTGCGCTTCATCCTCGAGGACAGCGGCGCCCGCCTGCTCGCCGCGACGCGGGAGATGGCGGCCGCAGCGGGGGCCGCCGCCCCGCCCGGCTGCGCCCTGCTGGATGCCGAGGCCGATCCCGTCCCCGCCACCGCCCCGCCCGCGGCCGGCTCGCCGGGTGACCCGGTCCTGCTGGTCTATACCTCCGGCACCACCGGAAGGCCCAAGGGCGCGGTGCTCGACCAGCGTGCCCTCTGCTGCAACGCGCTGAACGCCCGGCATGCCTTCGCGCTCACCGCCGCCGACCGGGTGCTGACCATGCTGCCGATGTTCCATGTCGGCGGGCTGAACATCCAGACCACCCCGGCCCTGCTGGCGGGCGCCGAGGTGGTGCTGCTGCCGCGCTTCGATGCCGCCGCCACCTTCGCCGCCATCGCCACCCACCGGCCCACAGTGACCCTGCTGGTCCCGGCGGTGATGCAGGCGCTCGTCGCGCATCCCGGCTGGGAGGCGGCCGACCTCTCCTCCCTCCGCGCCGTCGGCGCCGGGTCGTCCGAGGTGCCGCTGGACCTGATCCGGGCCTTCCACGCCCGCGGCATCCCGGTGCAGCAGGTCTATGGCGCGACCGAGACCGGCCCCATCGCCATCGTCCAGACCAGGGCGGAGGCGCTGGCCGCACCCGGCAGTCTCGGCCGGGCGGCGCTGCACGCCGAGGCGCGCCTAGTGGATGCCGCGGGGCACGAGGTGCCGCCCGGCACCCCCGGCGAGATCCAGCTGCGCGGCCCGCATGTCGCGCGCGGCTACTGGAACGCCCCGGCCGAGACCGCCGCGGCCTTCCGCGACGGCTGGTTCGCCTCCGGCGACGTCGGCCGGCAGGACGCGGCCGGGCGGTTCTGGTTCACCGACCGGCTGAAGCACCTGATCATCTCGGGCGGCGAGAACATCTACCCGGCCGAGGTGGAACGCATCCTCCGCACCGCGCCCGGCGTGCTGGAAGGCGCGGTCTGCGGCCGGCCCGACCCGCGCTGGGGGGAGGTGCCGGTGGCCGTGGTGGTCCCCGGGCCGGGCTTCGAGGCGGCGGCGGTGCTGCGGCACTTCGAGGGGCAGATCGCCCGCTTCAAGCAGCCACGCGCGGTGGTGGCGGTGGCGGCGCTGCCGCGGACCGCGCTGGGGAAGGTACGGCTGGAGGCGCTGCGGGCCTTGGCCGCCGGCTAGGCCAGGTGGTTTGCCCCCCGGCCCCCCATTATCGGCCGAAAGGCCGCTGGACACCTCCGGGCCGGCATGAGCGGCGGGCGACAAATCCTCTAGACGCCCAGGCATGGTGGACCTGACCCAATTCCTTCTCTACCTCGCCGCGGCCTTGCTGCTCGCGGTCACGCCCGGACCGGGGCTCTTTTATGTCGCGGCGCGGACCCTGGCCGGCGGCCGGGCGGAAGGCGTCGCCTCCAGCCTCGGCACCGGCCTGGGCGGGCTGGTCCATGTCCTGGCCGGCAGCCTGGGCGTCTCCGCCCTCGTGCTCGCCAGCGCGGACCTGTTCACCGCCCTGAAGCTGGCCGGCGCCGCCTACCTGGTCTGGCTCGGCCTTCGCACCGTCCGGGACGCATCGGCGGTCCTCGACGGTGGCCCCGCCGCACCCGCGGTCGGGCTGCGGCGGGCCTTCCGCGAAGGCGTGCTGGTCGAGGCGCTGAACCCCAAGACGGCCGCCTTCTTCCTCGCCTTCGTCCCGCAATTCCTCGACCCCGCCGCGGGCCATGTCGCGCTGCAATTCGTCCTGCTCGGCGCCGTCTCGGTGGTGCTGAACACCCTTGCCGACATCGCGGTGGCCTTCGCGGCGAGCGGCATGCGGGACGGCGCCGCGACGCGCCCCAATCTGATCCGCCGCCTGCGGCAGGCCTCGGGCGGCGCGATGGTCGCGCTGGGCATCGGCCTCGCCCTGGCGAAGCGCCCGGCCGGTTGACGGCCGGGAGGATTCTCCTTGCACCCGCACCACGTGCGCATTATAGGATTATAGTCAAACCGCATCCTGCGGCTTGACCGTCGCGGCCGCCGCCGAGGCCGCCGCCGCCTGCTTCCGGCGGCGTGCCGCGACCAGGTCCATCGCCAGCACCAGCACCTCCGCGGTGATGCCCTCGGGCCGCAGCGAGCGTTCTGCGGATTCCACCGAATCCATCAGGATCGGCGTCAGCACCAGCGATGCGCGGTCGATCCGCGCCTCCATCTGCCGCGGCTTGCCCAGCCGCGCGCGCAGCGATTTGGGGATCGTCACCTGCCATTGCGGGGATACGCGGATGATCATGCTTCGGCTCCGCCGGCCGGGATGGCCGCCGGAGAATTTAAGTATTTTTTCCTGCAAAAAGTCAAGCCGTTTCGGCTGCAAGCTGCGTCTTGTGCCGCTTTCGTGCCGGGGGCCTCGGCGCCGCCTCAAGGACGTTGAAGCCGATTGGGCGGGAATGTGAGGTTCAACCTCTTCAAATCCCACGGCAAGAGAAAGCCGGGGAAGCAAAAGTATTCCGCACCCGAGTATGCAGATTTTCCTGGCCTTCGTTCCTCGTGGGCTCGGTGCTGCCGCACGGCACGTGCCAACCCACGAAAATAAGTGAGGGACCTCGGGGGAGAATACCTTCTCCCCCGGCCTTCCTTTTACTTCATTCCGGCGACCCGTTGCTCAACGCCTGGGTGGAATTCCGGCATCGTCGCATGCCCCGGCGCCGTGACCCCCTGCCCGCGCAGCAGCACCCCGGCGCAGCGCGCCAGGATCGCCAGGTCGCCGCGCAGGCGCGGCGCCGCGCCGGCATAGCGCGCATCCAGCGCGAGGCGCCGCTGCCACGGCACCGCGTTGCGCCCCGCCGCCTGCGCCAGGCCACAGAGCCCCGGCCGCACCCGCAGCCGCACCGCCTGCGCCGGGGTGAAGCGCGCGGCGTAGTCCGGCAGCAGCGGCCGCGGCCCGACCAGGCTCATCTCGCCGCGGAGGACGTTGACCAGTTGCGGCAGTTCGTCGATCGCACTGGCCCGCAGCCAGCGCCCGAAGCGGCCGAGCCGCGCCGCGTCCGGCCCCGGCCCCGCGGCCAGGCTGCGCAGCTTCAGCAGGGTGAAGGCCACGCCGTCCCGCCCCGCCCGCCGCTGCCGGAACAGCACCGGCCGCCCGAGCGCCAGCAGCACGCCGAGCGCCGCCAGCCCCAGCAGCGGCGCACCGGCCAGCAGCAGGAACGCCGCACCGATGATGTCGAAGACCCGCTTGCCCCAGCGTTCATACATTGCGTTGCCCGCCCGCCTGCGGCAGGACGCGCGACCGCGCCTCCACCGCCAGCGACAGCAGCAGGCCGAGCCCGAACCAGACCATCCGGTTGCCGAGATCGGTCGAGACCATCGCCGTCAGCCCCAGGGGCAGGGTCAGCGCGGCGATCCGCGCCGCCCGCCCGGGCGCCACGCGCGGCGCCTGGCGGATCGCCAGCGCCACCCCGCCGCCGAAGGCCGCCAGCCACAGCGCCAGGCCGGGCAGCCCGGCTTCCGCCAGCGCCTCGAGCGCATGGTTGTGCGGGTGCAGCGCGCGGCCGTCGCCGCTGCCCGCGGCCAGGGTGAAGCCGCCGGTTCCCAGCCCCCAGGGCGCCGCCTCGCCCGCCCAGCGCAACGCCTCCCCCCACAGGATCAGGCGGGCCGGGGTGGCGCTGGCCGGGTCGCCGAGCAGCCGTTCCAGGGTCCGCAGCCCGAGATCAATCCCCGGCAGGGCGACCAGCGCCGCCAGCCCGCCCAGCCCCGCCGCACCGACCAGCGCCACCCAGCCGAGCGCCGCGCCGCGCCGGCCGGACAACCAGAGCAGCGCCGCCGGCGCCCCGGCGACGCCCAGGCCCAGGCCAAGCAGCGCCGCCCGCCCACCCGGCAGCAGCACCGCAGCCCCCAGCGCCAGGGTCGCCACGGCCCAGCCCAGCCGGCGCCAGCCACGGCGCTCGACCACCCGCAGCGCCGCGAGGCCCGCGGCGCAGGCGATGGCAAGGCCGGCCAGCTGGTACTGCACCCGCAGCTTCGCCGGGTCCTGCCCGACCGCGCCGCCGAGCACGACGTTGCCGCTCGCCAGCCCCCAGGCGGTTGCCGCGCCGACCAGCAGGCCGATCGCGACAACCGTGGCGGACAGCCGCCGCAGGCTCGGCGCGTCGGCGCCGACCAGCAGCCCGGCCAGCAGCATCTCCGGCGCCAGCAGCATCAATTGCGGCAACTTCTCCGCCCCGACGAGGCGGGAGGCGGTCCAGCCGCCGGCCAGCACCAGCCAGGCCAGCAGCAAGGCCGCGGCCAGCAGCGGCCCGGCGACCACCGGCGCGATCGCCCAGTCCCGCACCAGCAGCAGCAGGCCGAGCGAGGGCAGGAGCAGCAGCGCGGCCAGCACGGTGAGGTCGATGGGCAGGACGGCGACGCCCGGCAAGGACTTCAGCGCGCCGGCGAATTGCAGCGAAGCGGCCAGCAGCCCGGTGCCGGCCGCGAGCAGCGCGGCATCCGGCCGCCCCGCCGGGATCGCGCCCCGCCGCCCGGCCGCGCCGGTCACTCCGCCGCCCCCAGCGGCGGCAGCGCAAGGCCATGCGGCAGCGGGGCCGGCCGAGCCATGGCCGCGGCGCGGACCAGCACCAGGGCCATGGTCGCCGCCAGGACCACGAGCGGCGCGGCGAACGCCAGCAGCAGCAGCAGCAGCAACGGCCGGTTCGGCAGGGAGGGCCGCTGCTCGACCATCGGCGCCGAGACCAGCCGGGCGGCCACCGCCTCGTCCGCCGCGACCACCAGCGCGCCGCGCTGCTGCTGGCCAAGCAGGTCATAGAGCGCGTTGCGCAGGTAGACGTCGCGCTCGACCGCCAGCCGGGCCTCGATCGCCGCGATCCGCCGCCGGGCGAGGTCGCCGAGGTCGGCCCGCACCTTGGCCTCGGCCAATGCATGCAGCCGCCGCAGCGCATCCAGCGCCGCGGCGCGGTCGGCATGCGCCAGGGTCAGCGTGACGGTGACGGTGGCGATGTTCTGGGTGGCGGCGAAGTTCCGGTCGAGCCAGTCCTGCGCATCGTCGAGGTCGGCTTCCATGCGCAGGCCGAGTTGCCGGCGCAGCCAGCCGAGGGGCGGCGCGGCGCGGCGTTCGGCCAGATGCGCCAGCAGCCCGGTGTCGCGCGCCAGCATCGCCGCGGCCTCCGGCGAGCGCAGCGCGTCCAGGTAGACGGCGAAGTTGCCCGTGGGACGGTCATCCAGCAGCCCGGCCCCGAACAGCGGCACGGGGGAGAGCAGGGTGGAGGTGGCGATGCTGGTGGTCTCGGCCGGCGCGACCACCGCCTGGGCGACATGCCGCCGCGGCATCTGGAACAGGATGCCGGCCAGGGCGGCATAGACCAGCAGCGTCGCCAGGGCGACGCGCCAGCGCCGGGTCCAGAGTGCCTGCAGCAGCAGGTCGAGCGGCATGGGCCCCCCTGTGGATCTTGCGATTCCGATCTGTACACAACCGGTGCGTATTCAATCCAGGGTTGAGGTTGGCAGCGCGATCACAGTTGTGAGATTCGTGACGGGCGGCTGGACTCGCACAACCAGCACGGGCAGCGGCCGGACCTCGCCATAGGCGGGGCTCTCCCAGCCCTGCTCCAGGGTGCAGGCGAAGGGCGCATCGGCGCTGACGCGCAGCGTCGCGGCCGGGCCCGCCGCGCCATCCGGCAGGGCGTGCCAGGAACCCGGGGCAAGGCGCCAGCGCAGCACGGCTTGGCGGAAGGGGCCGGCGATGCGGTCCTCGACCACCCAGGTCCGGTCCTTGGCGCGGATGCGGCGCGCCTGCCGCCGGCCGCGCCAATCCAGCAGCCAGGCGCCATCCGGCAGCGCGCCCATCGCTGGCCAGCGGGAGAAGAGGAAGCGGCCGACCCGCGGCATCTGGTCCTCACCGTCGAAGGCGATGCAATTGTGGGCGGCGGTGCCGCTGAAATGGGGGTGCCACCAGGCGGCGTCCGGCGCCGGGTTGTAGGCGCCGCTGCCGCCGTCCCGCAGCAGGGCGAGCGGCCCGTCCCAAAGCTCCATGTGCAGCAGGTCGGCCTGGCCGGGGCGGAAGCGCAGCGGGCCGGTGCGCAGGAGGCCGCGGGCACCGGCGACGTGCCAGCCGCGCAGTCCGTCGCCGGCCCAGGCGGCGGGCGGCGCCGGCAGCGCCGGGCCGGCGGGCAGGCCGAGCCAGGCGCAGCCCGGCTCCGTGGCGACGCCCGCGGAGGCGCCGCAGAACAGCCGGGCGGCGCGTTCCAGGCTCGGCCGTGCGTCGTCCGGCCCGGCCAGCGCCAGGTCGGCGAAGGCCGAGCCGTCCTGGTGGCCGAGCCGCGGCAGGGCGCCGGTCGCGGGCTCCACCAGCCGGTGCAGCCAGCCTGTCGCTGCCGCGGCGCGGTCGATGGCGACCAATGACGGCCCGCCCAGCCGGCGGCGCAGCCACTCGGTCACCGCCAGCACGTCGAGCAGCAGCCGGTGGTAGCCGGTCGAGACCTGGGCGAAGGACCCGTCGGGGGCCACCAGCCGGCCCAGCGCCGCCTCAAGCCGTACGGCGCCTTGCGACGTCCAGCGCCCGTCGCCCAGCAGCAGCCCGCAGGCCAGCAGCCCGGCGGCCTCGGAGACGGTGTGGTTGTTGTCCTGCGCCAGCGCATAGGCCGGGGTCGCGGCGATCCGCCTGCCGTGCAGCGCCAGCAGGGCGCGGGCGCCGGAGGGCGGCGCATGATCGGCCCCCAGCAGGGCCAGGGCCAGGCCGAGATGCAGGGCACGCAGCGCCGCCTCCTGCCCGCGGGCCCAGTTCGGGCCGCGGAAGGCGGGGTTGCGCGCCGTCCAGTCGGCCAGCAGCGCCTCGGCCCGTGCGAGGTGGCCGGCCACAGGGTCGAGCCGCGCCGCCTGGGCCAGCAGCGGCAGCTCGGCCCAGCGGTTGCGCTCCCAGACCGGGCGGACGTCGCCGGGGGCAAAGAGGTCGAGGTCGAGCGCCCATGCCCCCGCCGCGAACGGCCCGTGCCAGTCGGGCGGCGCCACCGCCGCGGCGCAGGCCAGCACGGCGGCCCGGTGCGGGGCCGGTACCGCGGGCGCCGCCGGCCCCCCCGCCGGCAGGAAGGGTCCCGGCGGCCGCGCCGCGCCGCGCAGCCGGAGTCGGGCCATCCACCGCCCCGGCCCATGATGCCAGAGCACCAGCAGCACCGGCCGCATCCCCAGGCGCAGCGCAACGTCTATTCGCCTAGGGATACTAAACATTCGAATCATTGCACGCGCAGGGTGAGATTCGGCTAGTTTCGTTGCAAGCAATACTTGCCGCTCCGCCACCCCGCGAGAGGACCGTCCCCCTTGCCCCGCCGCGCCGGCCTTTCCGTGACGCATCGCACGCTGGCGGCGCTGCTGGCGGTGCTGCTCGCCCTGCCGGTGAGGGCACAGACCGGGGCCTACCTCTCGCCGCCGGCGCTGCCCTCGACCCTGCCGGGCGGCCTGCCGCTGCCGAGCCTGCCGCAGGGTGCGCAGCAGGACATCCTGCAGCGCATCCTCGATGCCGGCGCCGGCCGCCCGGTGCCGGCGCCGGCCCCGGCCTATGCGCCCCCGCCGCCGCCGGCCGCCGCGCCGGCGCCGCTGCCGGCGGAGCCGGCCTCCCCGGCCGAGGCCTTCTTCGCCGCCCGCGGCGCAACGCCCGCCTGCCAGCCGGCGCCCTGCACCCCCGCCCCGTTGCGGCAGTTCGGCTATGACAGCCTGCGCGGCCAGCCCGCCGGCCAGCCCGCCGGGATCGGCTTCGGCGCCCTGCCGGACGACTACCTGCTGGGCCGCGACGACGAGGTGGTGCTGGCCTTCCGCGGCCGCAGCCGGCAGACGCTGAGCCTGCGGATCGGCCGGGACGGGATGCTGCTGGTCCCCGACCTGGCCCCGGTCCCGGCCGCCGGGCGGACCCTGCGGGAGCTGCGGGCCGACCTGGAAGCGCGGGCGGCGCGGGAGCTGGGCGGGTCGGAGGTCTTCGTATCGATCGGCCAGGTGCGGCAGATCGCGGTCTTCGTCGGCGGGGAGGTGGCGCGGCCCGGGCTGCAGCCGCTGACCTCGATGGCCTCGGTGCTGGATGCGCTGGTCGCCGCCGGCGGGGTGCGGCGGACCGGCTCGCTCCGCGCCATCCGGGTCGAGGGCGGCGGCGCGCGGCGGACCATCGACCTCTACCCCGTCATCGCCGGGGAGGGCACGGCGCCCGACCTGCGGCTGCGCGAGGGCGAGCGCATCCTGGTCCCGCCGCTGGGCGGCGCGGTGGCGATCGGCGGCGAGGTGACGCGGCCGGGCATCTACGAGCTGCCGGCCGGCGCCGCCCAGGCGCCGCTCGCCGCGCTGCTCCGCCTGGCCGGCGACCCGCTGCGGCCGGGCGGCAACCGCTTCCTGCTGCACGGGACGGATGGCGAGGGCCGCCGCGCCTTGCGCGAGATCGGCCCGCGCGACGTGCTGCGCCGCGGCGACGCGCTGCGGGTGGAGCCGGGCTCCGACGTCATGGCACAGGACCTGCGGCTGGCCGGCCATGTGGTGACGCCGGTGCTGCGCGCCGCCGGCGGCCGGGCACGGACCCTGCGCGGGCTGCTGGCCGACCCGCGGTTGGTGCGGGCGGACCCCTATCCGCGGCTCGGCCTGGTCTGGCGGACCGATGCGCGGACCCGGACGAGGCAATTCCTGCCCTTCGACCTCGGGCGGGTGCTGCAGGGGCAGGCCGACCTGCCGCTGGCGGAGGGCGACGAGGTCGTCCTGCTCGGCCTGCCGGACGTGCTCTTCCTGGCCAGCCCGGGCGTGCAGCAGGCGCTGCGCGGCGATGCGCCGGACCCCGTCGCGGCGCCGGTGGTGGCGCAGGCCTTCGCTGCGGCGGCCGGGATGCCGGGTGCGCCGCCGGCCGCGGCGCCGGCCCCGCCCGGCGCGCCCGCGGCCGATTGCCCGGCGCTGACCCAGCTGACCGTGGCCGCCCAGGCCTCCCGCCAGCGCTTCGCCCATGCCCGCGCCGCGGGCTTCCCGGATTACGGCCGGCTGCCCTGCCCGCAGCTCTTCCTCGACTACCCGACCCTGTTGCCCTTCCTGCTCGACCAGAGCGTGCTGCTGACCGGGGAGGTGCGGCTGCCCGGCCTCTATCCCGTCCTGAACGACACCGGGCTGGATTCGGTGCTGGCCGCCGCCGGCGGGGCGACGGACACCGCCGACCTCTCCGGTCTTATGTAGCAAGCACACCAAAATCACTGATATGCATTAAAATCGTTGGCTAACGCTGATTCGGACAAACGCATAACGCGCCAACAAACTGCACAGGCTGCTCCTACGTCAGATTTCTTCGCCGTCCCACAGCAAACCATCGGACGCTTCCGATGCCATCGGGACCACCCGAACAACGCCACGAAACTGCAACAACTCGCGAAATTGGAACAATGCGTGAATGCTCGCCGCTGTTGTTGTGCAGAAACCCCGGTGTTATTCAGTAAGCCATGGAGTGGTCGGCGACGTTCACGTCAGGGCGGATTGGGCAAGAGCGAGACACGCTGACGCGTGCTCGTGACGAACTGGAGCGCGAGCTTGAAAGGCAGATTGAGGCCGTTCGGGCCTTGTACGCCGAAAAGATCAACGCGCTGGACGCCGAACTGGCTGATTTGGATCGCTTCGAACGCGTTGCTGTGCGGCTCGCTAGTTCAAGTCACCCAGCGAGCAACGAAGACAATAAACCGCCATCTCATCCAAGTTCATCCCAGTCTTTCCCACAGCGATCCTTGCTGAGTGAGCCAGAACTGCCTTCGCAAAAAACGATGGTGCTGGAAGCAGTCGCCGCAAACCCTGCGGGACTTCCTCGACCAGAGATTGTGTCTTACATCAAAACCAAATTCGGTTTCGATATTTCGCCTGGCAATGTCACCACTAGCCTTTATCGCCTCAAAACTGAGGACGGGCTGGTTCGGAACGCTGGGCGTCTTTGGTTTCCGATCTCCCACCACGACCAAAAGTCGGAAGCGGAGCATCTTTCTTCCGCAGAGAAAGGAGAGGCCACAAATGCAGAGTGGGGTGTCAATCACCCGCGACGAAACAGGTAAACTGGCTCGGGAATGCCGGCGGTTGTGGCGACCGCAGACATCCCGACCCAGCAAGAGAACCGAAGCTTGGCTAACCAGCTTGCAGCCCACGCCCTCCATAGGCATGCGCAGAATCGCACGCCAATTCGTGGTCAGCAAGCTGGATTTTTGTCCTTATCAGGAGAAATCCGCGTGCCTGCATATCAGAAAGTCAACGCGCCGATTTGGCGAACCCCACGGCGCCGAGCGGTCTCCCTTTACCAGGGCGCCTACGTCTATGGCCCGCAGCGCAGGAAGCGCACAACGTTCCGGGAAGCCTGCCATGTGCTTTGGGCTTGCGGGATCATGGGTTGGACGCAGGCCCAAGCGGCTGACGAAATCGGCCTCCACCCAAGCACGGTAAATGTGATCCTACGCGGAAAGCTGTTTCCTGTGGCCTATCCGATCCCGCTGTTGCCGCCGGTGCGCCGATGGCACGCGAACGACAACCAGGCCGACTTCGGCTTCTAGTCGGTTGACCTGCTGGCGTCGCCTCGTGTGATGCCAGCCGGTTTGCCCGCGTCGTCATAGGTCAGCGTAACCCCGCCGCTCTCCAACGCCTCACGCATGGCTGCGAGGTTGTTGGCGATGGGCTTGCGCTTGCCCTTCTCGAAATCCCGAACGGTGCTGAGGGACACCTTGGCCCGCTCGGCCAACGCTTCCTGCGTCCAATCCAGCCACCCACGGGCGGCTCGACACTGTTCGGGCGAAATTGTCGGATCGCTCATGGATTCACGCTAACGGGATCAACGCCAAAAGGCAAGGTCATCGCAAATGGTGGACGCCAGCGGAATGCGCGGATATAAACGACATCAACGAATATCGTTGAGGCGTCGCCCGGTGGCTCAGCATTTTCTCCTTTCTGCCCCCGCCCGCACGTTGAGCCTGACCGGCATCATGCGGATGAGCGACGATCAAGCGCATGGGGCATTCGTTGCGATCCGGTTTGCCGACAACGGCGGCGAGGCGTTCTGCCCGCGTTGCGGCTGCACCGCGGTCTACTCTTACACGGCTCGGCGCATCTGGAAGTGCAAGGCGTGCAGCCACCAGTTCAGCGTCACCAGCGGGACCATCTTCGCCAGCCGGAAGCTGCCGATCCGCGACTACCTGGCCGCTATCGCTATCTTCGTGAACGCGGTGAAGGGCATCTCTGCCCTCCAACTCGGTCGGGACCTCGACGTCCAGTACAAGACGGCGTTCGTCCTGGCCCACAAGCTCCGTGAGGCAATCAGCGCCGAACACATCAAGGGCGACCTGTCCGGGGTCGTTGAGGTCGATGGGGCCTATGTCGGCGGCCACGTCCGGCAGGAGAACGAGGCCAAGGACCGGAAGGACCGGCGGAAGGTCGAGAACCAGTCAGGCAAGCGCCAGTCGGTCGTGGTGGTACGCGAGCGTGGCGGCAAGACCTTCCCGTTCGTCGTGCCGCGCGAGGCCGATGCCGTCCCGATGATCCGCGCTGTCGTGCAGCCTGGCACGACCGTTCATGCGGACGAAGCGGCCGGCTGGGACTTGCTGCACGCCTATTACGACACGAAACGGATCAACCACTCGGTGGCGTTCAGCCTCGATGGCGCATGCACCAATCAGGCGGAGAGCTATTTTTCCCGGTTGCGTCGCGCCGAGTGGGGCCAGCATCATCGGATTAGCGGGAAGTACCTCTCCGCCTATGCGGTCGAGATGGCATGGCGCGAGGACACACGGCGACGTCCGAATGGAGCGCTGCATGGGTTGGTGACGGCTGCGGCGCTTAGGCATCCCGTGTCACGGATGTGGGCGGGGTACTGGCAACGGGACTGACCTCATCATCAGGCAGCAGGTGCGGCACGCGGCGCCTGTCGAGGAGTCGAAGCCAGCATTCTAGTTTTGCGAGTTTGTCACAAACCGAGAACTCGGATAAGCACCATCCCCCACCCGCATCTCCCCCTACTGAGAAACCCATGACGCGACGATTGGCGTCGGTGTTGCCGACAAACTATCGGCTGCATGGAATGATCGAGTGTCGAACGAAGGCCAATCATGCCGGAAACACAGATTGATTTGCGAACCGCCGTAATCCCGCCGAACAAGAAGATTTGGCGCCTGTTTCCCGGAAAAACTTACAGGTTTCTTCAAGAATTCAAAAACAACCAGGTAGTTTTTTTAGATTTTCCGGGGCTTGTATTACCTAACGACTTCTACTTCGAGGATAAGCTTCTTACAGACGCGATCGTGCTGGCTGGCTTAGCCCGGCGCGATTGGGTTGCAGCAATGGTTAAGGCGAACAGATTGGGGAAGGAACTGCCAGTCGAGCCGCCGCGCAATCCGGTTTCGTATTTCGAACAAACCCTACCAAAAAAAGCTCTCAGCGACAGAGCAGCCTTGATTGCCCTCTTTAGGTCGGCTCAAAAGAACGATCTTGTAGTTGTTCCCGATCGCATTCCCAGCCGGCAGATTTTGGTGGGTGAGTTCCTTGACGAGCCAGAGATACGCACTGTAGCGACAGCACCCGATTTTTATGGGTCAGAACCAATCCCAGCAAGACCGGTACGTTGGTTTCCTGTAGTAAATGAGGTCGATCTGTCTCGTGAATTGTCAGATGTACTAAGACGCCCCAATCCATTTACATTGCTTGGTCGGAATTTTTATCCTCAGATATTTGATGAGACTTATGGAACATACCGCTTTGGTGAAGCGCAGGCCGCTCGACTTCTGACGTCTGGCCCCGACTTCACAGGCGACGACAACCTCGACCTAAGCTTGTTGATCAAGGCGGTCACGGTTCTCTCCTATTCAGCAGAGCATGGCCGTCGTCGGTTTGAAACGCTCAGTGAGGTTCTTGATGTTCAACTAACAAGCGATTTCGCCATGTCGCTTGGCATCAATGTACACTCGCCAGGGGCATTTCATCTCAAATCTGCCAGCGCGCTTCCGCTCGTGTTTACAGCGCTTTTCGCTTTGATGGTTAGTGCCGAGGGGGCGGAACAGCCAAGGCCGCAAGACATTAAAGTGGTTAACACGAGTGAGAGAGCGTCCGACGACCCTTGCGCCGTCGAGATAGACGAGAGGGTTCGAACCGTCGTAAGCTTGATGGGATTCGATTTGTGGAAAAGCTTTTGCGAACGTGCGAAGCGACTGGCTCAAAATCCACAAATGCAAGGCACTGGCCGCGCTCGGCGATCGCCTCGGTGATAGGATCAGCAAGATGAACCTACTGGAGCGAGGGTGACAAGCATAGGCGACAGGTTTTTTGGGAAAATACGCAGTGCTTGGGCCTTTGCCCGCACGCATCAGGCCGCTTGTGTAACCGCCATTGTGACCCTGCTGAACGTTCCTGTAACCGTTGCCGTAACGGCCATAGTAAATGGCTATTTCGAAGGTACTCGCGACCAAGAAAAACGTGTCGAGAAATCCATTGATGCTTTTCGTAATGAAGCAGCAAAACTTGACGCTTTAATGATGCGCTACACAACCGCCGTTTTGGAAGAAGCTAAAGATAAAAATTCGGCCCGTCGTGAACTTATGGAAAACTTAATTAAACAACGCCAACTATTGGAAGATGCGGCGCGCATATTGCCCGGCGGCATCAACGAACAAACAAAGTCTTACGAAAAAGCACTTGAAGCTTTAAACCGTGAAATACCGCGCGCTGAAACTACGCTGGCAATGAAAGAATTCTGGAAGCTCGCCACCGAACTCGCGCTGGCGCGTTTGGAGTTGTCGCGTCGCTTTGAGAAGTTGGGCGTTTGAGCCCTCTCGCGTCACGGATCGCTCCGCACTTCCCACAGCCGGGACCGGCCATTTCGCCCGCTCTGGCGTATCACCCCGCGATCACGCTGGTGCCGAATAGCACGCCCAACGCTGCACACTACAGACTTGCGGACGGCGTTGCTCGTCGGGTCCAATGCCCGATCGGCGATCACCTGATCGACCATGGCCGGAATCGTCATCGGCTCGGGCGCAGAGCGCAGCATGTCCAGCACTGCCCGGCTCATGTCCGTGGTCACGCCTAGCATCGGCGACCGGACGCGCTTCACCTGTATGTCGTCCACCGCATAGGTCGGGTCCAACTGCCGGATCACGGCATCAACGGCGGCCAGGTCGGCATATAGCTGGTCGAGCCGAGCGCGCGTGGCCTCCAACTCGCCCGCCAACATTGCGCGGCGCTGCACCAAGCCGGGCAGGACGAACTCGTTCATGGGCGCCTCCGTTCAGGTTGGGCGGCCATCTTACTATCATTGAATATAACTTACATCAGTGGTTTTGGTGTGTCTGCTACATAAGGCCGGACCTCTCGACCGTGGAACTGGCACGGGAGCCGGCGGAGCAGACGGCCACCCTGCCGCTGGCCCGCACCCTGCTGGACCTGCGCTCGCGCAACTTCGCCGCGGTGCGGCTTTCCCCGCGCGACGCGGTGCGGCTGCCGCGCGGCTTCGGCGACCGCGACAGCGGGCCGGTGACGCTGATGGGCGAGTTCGTCCGGCCGGGCGTCTACGACATCCGCCGCGGCGAGCGGCTGTCGGAGGTGATCGCCCGGGCCGGCGGGCTGACGCCGCAGGCCTATCCCTATGGCGCCGTCTTCAGCCGGGAAAGCGTGCGGCAGCGCCAGCAGGAGGGTTTCGCCCGCACCGCGCGGGAGCTCGAACAGGGGCTGATGCAGGTCGCCGCCGGCCAGGCGGTGGCGGGCATGCGCGGCTCGACCGACCTGTCGGGCGCGATCCAGGCCGGCCAGGCGCTGGCCGGGTCGCTGCGCAACGCGCGGGCCGCCGGGCGGATGGTGGTGGAGGCCAATCCGGTGGTGCTCGCCGGCCGCCCGGACCTGGATGTGCTGATGGAGCCGGGCGACCTGGTGGCGATGCCGAAGCGGCCGAACGAGGTGACGGTGGTCGGCGCGGTGCTGAATCCCGGCAGCCTGCAATTCGCCACCGGCTGGAAGGCCGGGGACTACGTGCGGGCCTCGGGCGGGGAGCAGCGCTTTGCCGATGGCGGGCGCGGCTTCGTGGTGCTGCCGAACGGGCAATCCACGCCGGCCGGCTTGGGCGCCTGGCAATCTGGCGGGCCGCCGATCCCGCCGGGCAGCACGGTGGTGGTGCCGCAGGACCCCTCGCCCTACGAGACCTGGGGCTTCCTGCGCGACGTGACCCAGGTGCTGTCGCGGGTGGCGCTGTCCTCCGCGGCGCTGGCGGTCATCGTGCGGTCGAGTGGGAAGTGAGGCGAGACACCCAGGGGGCGTCGCCCCCTGGCCCCCGACCGGGGAGCGGGCCGCCCCCCGGGCCCCGACCCGGGTGGCTGTTGGCATGCCTCGCCCTTGCCGCCCCGGCCGCGGCGCAGGAGGTGCCGGCGACGGGGGCCGATTTCGGCGGGGCCGGGCTGGTCGAGATGCGCAATGCGCGGTTCCGGCCGGACGGCACGCTGGAGGCCGGGGCGGCGCTGCGGCACCAGCGGCAATTCTGGTTCCTCGGCTTCCAGGCGCTGCCCTTCCTCGAGACCACCTTCCGGCTGACCGATAGGCTGAATGGCACCACCGGCCACGGCACCACCAACGACCGCGCCTTCGACCTGAAATTCCGGCTCTGGGAGGAAGGGCCATGGCGGCCGGCGCTCGCATTCGGGCTGCAGGACGCGATCGGCACCGGGATCTATGGCGGGGAGTACCTGGTGGCGTCGAAGCGCTTCGGGCCGCTGGATGTCAGCCTCGGCATGGGCTGGGGGCGGCTGGGGACCGGGGCGGACCTGCCCAACCCGCTCGGGGCGCTCTCGGGGCGGTACAAGACGCGGCCGCGCGATGTGGGCCAGGGCGGCAGGCTCAACACCGGCAGCTGGTTCCACGGCGAGGAGGTGGCCGTCTTCGGCGGGGTGGAGTGGAGCCTGCCCACCTTGTTCGGCGAGGTCGAGGGGCTGCGCGCCAAGGTCGAATGGTCGGGCGACGCGCTGCGCGACGAGCGTGGCGGCTACCCGGCGAAGACCAACGGATTGCGCGGGGAGGCACGCTCGCGGCTCAACCTCGGCCTGCAATGGCAGCCGAATTCCTGGCTGGATGCCGGGGTGCATTTCGTGCACGGCACCGATGTGCTGGTCCGGCTGTCCCTGCGCATGGACCCGGCGCGGCCGCCGGAGGTGCCGCGGCCGCGGCCGCCCGCCATGGCGCCGCGGCCGGCGCTGGGGGCCGAGGCGGCCATCGCCCCGGCGCTGCGGGCCGCGGGCTTCCGACCGCTCGGCGTCGAGGTCGCGGGGGCGGAGGCGCGGATCGCCATTGAGGGCGGGCGCTTCCCCACCCTGGCCCAGGCCGCCGGCCGGGCGGCCCGCGCCGCGCAGCCGCATCTGCCGCCCGAGGTGGAGCGGATCGCCATCGCCTGGCACCGCGCCGGCGCGCCCATCGCCCGGCTGGTGCTGCTGCGGGAGGCGATGGAGGCCGCGGCCGCCGGCGCGGGCAGCGCCGAGGAGGTGCTGGCGAGCGCGACCCTGCTGCCGGCGACCGCGCCCGCCATGGACCTCGCGGCACCCGGCCTCGCCTGGGCGGTGGAGCCGCGGCTGGCCCTGCAGCTCGGCGAGCCCGGCACCGCGGTGCGCTGGCAGGCCGGGCTGGCGGCCGGCGCCCGCTACGGGCTGGGCGGGGGCTTCGCGCTGGCCGGCAGCGTCGCCCAGGCGCTGGCGGGGAACCTCGAGGACGGCAAGCCCTCCGACAGCCAGCTGCCGCATGTCCGCAGCGACCTGGCCCGCTATGCGCGGGAGGGCAGGACGGCGATCCCGACCCTGTACGGCGAGCGGATCTGGACCCTGGCGCCGGACTGGTTCGCCCGGGTGACGGGGGGGCTGCTGGAGCCGATGTACCAGGGCGTGCAGGGGGAGGTGCTGTGGCGGCCGATGGACCGGCCGGTGGCGCTCGGCCTCGACCTCGCCTGGGTGGCCCAGCGGGAGTACCGACAGCGTTTCGCGGCGTTGGGCTACACGGTGACGACCGGGCATGCCTCGCTCTATGCCGACCTGCCGGTCTGGGGGCTGTACACCGTGCTGCGGGCCGGGCGGTACCTGGCCGGCGACTGGGGCGGCACGATCGAGCTCGGCCGCCGCTTCGACAGCGGCATCGAGGTCGGCGCCTTCGCCACCTTCACCGACGTGCCCTACGGCAAGTTCGGCGAGGGCAGCTTCGACAAGGGCATCTATCTGCGCATCCCCCTGCAATTGCTGGGGCCGGAGACCACGGCGCGGGCCGGGGCGGTGATCCGCCCGGTGGTGCGCGACGGCGGCCAGCGGCTGATCGCCGACAACCCGCTGTGGGACGTGACGCGGGAGGGCCGGGCCGAGGCCCTGGCGCGCGGCTACATGGGGTTCCTGCGGTAGCTTGCCCCCCGCGCCGCCTTCCGCCACACCCCGCCCGCAATGAGCTCCGCCGCCCTCCTCCAGCACCTGGTCTTCGCCCTCGGCCTCGCCTTGCTCTCGGCCGCCGCGGTGCGGGCGATGATCGCCTGGCCGATCCTCGACCATCCCAACGGCCGCAGCGCGCATGTCCGGCCGACGCCGCGCGGCGGCGGGGTCGGCGCGGTGCTGGCCTTCATGGCCGGGATGCTGGTGCTGTACCAGGTCGCCGATTCCGCCCGCATCGCGGAACGCCAGTTCATCGGCGTGATCCTCGCCGCCATCGCCATCGCCGGCGTGGCGCTGGTGGATGACATGCGCAGCCTGTCGGCCCGCCTGCGCTTCGGCGCGCAGCTTGCCGCGGCGCTGGTCGCGCTGGCCAGCGGGCTGACCATCACCCGGCTCGCCTTCCCCTATGTCGGGCCGGTCGAGCTGGGCTTCGTCGGCCCGCTGCTGACGGTGTTCTGGATCCTCGGCTGCACCAACGCGGTCAACTTCATGGACGGGCTGGACGGGCTGGTCGGCGGCGTGCTGCTGATTGCCTGCGCCACGCTCTGCGCGATCTCGGCCCTGCAGGGCGGCGGCTTCGTCTATGCCGCGGCGCTGTTCCTGACCGCGGGCTTCGCCGGCTTCCTGCCCTTCAACCTGCACCCGGCGCGGATCTTCATGGGCGACGTCGGCAGCCAGTTCGCCGGCTTCATGCTGGCGGTCCTCGCCGTCGCGGCCAGCCGGTTCGACGTCAACCAGCTCAGCTTCCTGATCGTGCCGCTGCTGGTCTTCGGGCTGCTGTTCGACGCCGGCTTCACGCTGCTGCGGCGCGCCGCGATGGGCGACCGGGTCGGCGCGCCGCACCGGACGCACCTGTACCAGATGGCGCAGCGGGCCGGCATGGGGACCGGCGCGGTGGCGGCGACGCATTGGGGCTTCGCCGTCTTCCATGCCGGGCTGGCCCTGGTCTTCCTGAAGCTGGCGCCGAACTGGAAGCCGCTGATCGTGCTGCCGGCGCTGGCGGTGCAGCTGGCGTGGCTGGCGGTGGTCGCGCTGCAGGTCCGCCGCGCCGGGCTCAGCTGGCGGGGCTGAGGAATTCCACCGTCAGCATCGGCACCCCAGGGCCGATCCACTGGCTGGCCTGCAGCACCGCGCCGCCCTCGGCCGCCACCCAGAAGCGGTTGGTGAAGCGGCCGGCGCCCGCGGCGCGGCAGGTCTCCTCGACCAGCAGCACAGCCGCGTCCTCGGTCGGCTTCGCCCGCAGCCGGCACTCGACCTGGACGCCGAAGCGCATGCCCTCGGCGGCGCGGTCGGCGCGCATCAGGTCGACCATGCGGCGGGCGACCGCCGGGCGGTCCAGCAGCGCCGCCGGGGTCGTGAGCGGGTCGGGCCCGTCGAAGCGGGTGGCGGCCAACATCTCCCCCAGCCCGGCGGTCGCCACCACCCGGCCGCCATCGGTTTCCACAACCTGGTTGCTGGCGGTGCGCCAGAGCCGGCGCTCCCCCGTCTCCTGCACCAGGGCGGCATAGGCGGGGCGGCCACGGAGCGTCAGCCGCAGCGCGGGGCCGGCGGGCGCGATGTCCTGGCCGGGTGCGGCGGGGCCGGGCAGCACCCCCGACCACAGCGTGTCGCCGCAGCCGCCAAGGCATAGAGCAAGCAGGAGGGCGACTCGGCGCATACCGGCAGCATAGCGAAACGGTGGGGCGGAAATCTTGCGCCGAATCGTTGTTAGGAAAGCAAAAGAACGGCCGGGGAGGAAGTATCCTGCCTGGACCCTCCTCTATTTCCGTAGGTCTGGGATGCGACGCGCGGCAGGTGCCAAGCCCACAAGAAGGAAGGGTGGGGTTTGGGGAGGGAATACCTTTGCCTCCCAAACCGTCCGTCAATCAGGCCAGCCTCTCCACACCCCGCCACTGCAGCGCCAGCAACCCGGCGCCGAGCGCGATGCCGATCCAGTGCGGCGCCGGCAGGGCGCTGCCGAAGACCACCTCGGCCAGCGCCGGGAAGATCATCAGCAGACCGGCCAGGACCAGGCCGATGCGCTCCCACCCCGCCAGCGCGCGGCGGGCGAAGCCCTGGCAGGCGGCGGCCAGCGCCGCCAGGCCACCGGCGGCGAGGGCGATCTGCCAGGCCACGTCGCCCCAGCCCATCCCCGCCTTGGTCGCCAGCAGCAGGGCGATGCCATCGGGGTCGGTGACGAAGACGAAGGGCAGCACAAAGGCCGGCAGGGTGTATTTCCAGGCCTGCAAGGTGGTGCGGTAGGGCCCGGCGCCGGTGATCGCCGCCGCGGCGAAGGGCGACAGCGCGGTGGGCGGCGAAACCTCGGACAGCACCGCATAGTAGAAGACGAACATGTGCGCCGCGTAGTCCGGCACGCCGAGCTTGATCAGCGCGGGCGCGGCCACCACCGCGCAGATGATATAGCTGGCGGTGACCGGCACCGCCAGGCCGACGATCCAGACGATCAGCGCGGTGTAGAGCGCGGTGATCACCAGGTTGCCGCCGGCCGCCTGGATGGCGATCTCGGAGAATTTCAGGCCCAGCCCGGTCAGCGTGATGACACCGACGATGATGCCGGCGCAGGCGCAGGTCGCCGCGATGCCGACCGCCTGCACCGCGCCGCCGGCCAGCGCATCCACCAGCCGGCGCGGCCAGAGCGCGCTATCCCGCCGCAGGAAGGACAGCACCACCGCCACCGCCATGGCGTAGAGCACCGACATGGTGGGCGAATAGCCGAGCACCATGAAGACCACGATCGCCAGCAACGAGGAGAAGTGGAAGCCGTACTTCTTGGTCAGCGCCCAGGCGCCCTCGGTGACCAGGGTGGCGCGCTCGGTCCCGGCGGCGGCATGCGCGGCGCCGATGCGGCGCTGGTCGAGCTCCACCATGAACAGCAGGGAGGCGTAGTAGAGCACGGTCGGCACGGCGGCCATGCGCAGCACCTCAAGGTAGCCGATCTTGAGGTACTCGGCGATCAGGAAGGCGGCCGCCCCCAGCACCGGCGGCGAGATGATGGCGCCCAGCCCGCCGGCGGCGAGCAGCCCGCCGGCATCGTCCGGCCGGTAGCCGACCCGGCGCATCATCGGCCAGGCGACGGTGCCCAGCGTGACGGTGGTGGCGACGCCCGAGCCCGATGGCCCGCCGAGCAGGAAGGAGGACAGCACGACGGTGCGCCCGGCGGAGGTCGCCTTGCCCCCGGTGGCGGCGAAGGAGAAGTCGACGAAGAACTTCCCCGCGCCCGAAAGCTGCAGGATGGCGCCGTAGATGGTGAACAGGATGATCAGGCTGGCCGAGACATCGACCGCGGTGCCGAAGATGCCGTCGAGCGTGATGGTGAGGTGCGGGATCAGCCGCTCGGAATCGTAGCCCTGGTGTTTCCAGGGTGCCGGCAGGACATTGCCGAAGAAGCCGTACAGCAGGAACAACCCTGCCACGACCGGCATGACCCAGCCGGTGGCGCGGCGGGTGACTTCCAGGATCAGCAGGATCAGCATCCAGCCGACGACGAGATCCTGCGCCTCGGGGAAGACGTAGCGGTCGATCAGCGGCTCGGTGCCGATCCGGTCGCCGCCGACCAGCAGGTACCAGGTGACATAGAGCGCGGCCGAGATCAGCAGCACGTCCCAGGGCATCAGCCGGTGGCGGTAGCGGCGCATGACGGGGAACAGCAGGAAGCCGAGCACCATGGCGAAGCCGACATGGACGAAGCGCAGCACCGTGGTGGGGACGATGTCGTAGGCCGCCCACAGGTGGAACAGCGCCATGGCCAGCGCCGCCCCGGTGCCGACCACGCCGAGCCAGCCGCCGAAGCGGTTCTGCGCGCCCTCCTCCTCCTCGATCAGCCGTTCGACGCGGGCGGCGATATCCTCGTCCAGCGCGCCCTCGGGCACCTCGGGCGGCAGGCTGCTGTGACTCATGGAACTCTCACGCGATCACGGGGCACTGACCCCGGCAGACTCACGGTGTCCAGAGGCCCTTCGGCCTTTGGCAGGGGGTGCAGGGGGACGGCGTCCCCCTGCGGTCTCAGGCCAGCGTCGCCCCTTGGGCCTTCCAGAACGCCTCCGCCGCCGGATGCCAGGGCACGCCGGCGGCCGCGGTCTTCTGCTTGTCGAGCGTGAAGTTGCGGCCTTCCGCGTGCACCTGGGCCAGGTCGGCGCGGCTTTTCCAGGTGGTCTCGAGGATCTGCGTCACCAGCGCGTCCGGCATCGTGTCCTGCACGGCCAGGATGTTGGCGACCGACATCTGCCGGTTGTCCGTGGCCTGGCCGGGATAGGTGCCGGCGGGAATGATCTCGGGGAAATAGACCGGCCCGTGCTTCTCGACGATCTTCGGGACGAACTCGTCGTGGTCGACCAGCCGCAGGGTGATGCCGGGGGAGGCGCCGAGGTCGGTGACCGCGCTGGTCGGCACGCCGGAGACGAAGAAATAGGCGTCGAGCTTGCCGTCCTTGATGGCGTTGGTGCTTTCGGCCGGCGACAGGCGCTCACGGGCGCGGAAGTCCTTGTCGCGGTCGATCCCGGCCGCCTCGATCAGCCGGAAGGCCATGGTCTCGGTCGCCGAGCCGGGCGCGCCGGCGGAGATGCGCTTGCCCTTCAGGTCGGCCATGGTCTTGATCCCGCTGGCCACGGTGGTCACCACCTGCATGCGGTTGGTGTAGAGCACGGCGATGGCGCGGACCTTCACCGGGCGGCCACGGAAGCGGTCCTCGCCGCGCACCGCGTCGACGCTGGCATCGACCTGGCTGAAGATCAGGCCGACCCGGCCGGCGCCAAGCAGCTGGTTGTTGGCGACCGACCCGCCGGTGACCTCGACCGTCGCGCTCATGCCGGGGATGGTGCGGGAAAGGACATTCGCGAGCGCGCCGCCGAGGGGGTAGTAGACGCCGCCCGTGGTGCCGGTGGCGATGGCGAGCTGGGTGCCCTGGGCACGCGCCAAGCGGGGCGCGCCAAGGCTGGGCACGGCAAGGCCGGCGGCGGCGAGCAGGCCGCGGCGGGACAATCCGATCATGGTATGTTTCTCCCGGTTTTCTGTGCAATTGCCGCACACATAGACACGCGGAAGGTTTGGCGATAGCCCCGCGCCCGGCCGGGTGCCCGGACCGCCGCCGGGCTTGATGCCGTGCACGGGCTGTTGCGCTGCCTCAAGGTCGAGGCGCATCGACCGGCGCAGTCTGGCGGCCTCTGTTCGAAGGAGGATGTCATGTCCCAGCTGACCGCCCGCGACCTGATGACCCCGGATGTCGTGACCGTGCCGCCGGAGACCCCGGTGGTCGCGGTGGCCCGATTGCTGGCCGAACGCGGCATCTCCGCCGTGCCGGTGCTCGATTCGGCCGGCGCGGTGCTCGGCGTGGTGACCGAGGCCGACCTGATCCGCCGCCTGGCGGGGGAGGAGGACCGCCCCCAGGGCTGGCTGAAATCGCTCTTCGCCGATCCTGGCGAGCAGGCGGAACGCTATGCCCGCACCCATGGCAGCACCGCGGCCGAGATCATGACCGAGAGCATCGTCGCCGTGACCCCGGCGGATACCGCCACCCATATCGCGCACCTGATGGAGGAGAAGGGCATCCGCCGCGTGCTAGTGCTGGAGGACGGCAGGCTGCGCGGCCTCGTGTCGCGGGCCGACCTGCTGCGGGCGCTGGTCTCGCCGCCCGCGGCATCGGGCGACCTGTCCGACGACCGCATCCGCCAGGCGGTAATGGCGGCGATGCGGAAGGAGCCCTGGGCCGACACCTTCTACACCCTGGTCGAGGTGAAGGACGGGGTGGTCGAGTACCACGGCTTCATGCGGACCGAGCAGGTGAAGCGCGGGCTGAAGGTGCTGGCCGAGCAGGTGCCGGGGGTGAAGGGCGTGGTGGACGCCACCCAGCCGATGCCGAGCTACCTCTACGCCGGCATGTAGGCCGGGCTGGACGCTGGCCGGCTGCCTCCGCCATGGCGCAGGCGCTGGCCGAGTACCGGCTCCCGGGGCGAATGGCCGCCCTGCCCTGAGTGCAGGCGGTCTGGCTGGATGACAGCCGGGCGCGCGGCGCGGGAGCGGGGCGATATCGGCCTCGCCATCCTCTGCCGCGGCGCGACGCATGGGCAATGGCAGGCGGTGCCCGACATCGTCGAGGAAGGGGACACGCTGCCGCCGATCGATGCCATGCGGTTCGATGCCTTGCGCGACCGGCAGGCGCTGTTCGAGCGGGTGCCGGCATAGACCGCCGCGCGGCGCTGGCGCAGGCACCCACCGACCGACGCGCGGCAGCGGTTCGCGTTCGAAAGCGAAGGCGGCGCCGCTGTCGCTCTCTGTCTCCAGGGGCCGCTTCACGCGTCCGGGCAATGCCCCCCTTCCGCGATCTGCCTCCTACCCCCGCGCCGGCTCCCGCACCCCCGCCAGCACCGCGGCCCCCACGGCCAGGAACACCACCACCGTCGCCATCCCGGCCCGCTGGCTGCCGGTCGCCGTCGTGACCGCCGCCAGCACCGCCGGGCCGAGGAAGCCGGTCACCCGTCCGCTCAGCGCGAACAGGCCGAAATGCGCCGCGACCTCGCCCGGCGGGGCGAGCCGGGCCATCAACGTCCGGCTTGCCGCCTGGGAGGGGCCGATGAAGATGCCCAGCGCCAGGGCCAGCGCCCAGAACTGCGCCTTGTCCTGCGCCACCAGCAACCCGGAGCCCAGCAGCACCAGCGCCGCCAGTGCAACCATCACCATACGCTTCGAGCCTAAGCGGTCCTCCACCAAGCCGAAGCCGGCGGCGCCCAGCCCGGCGGTCAGATTCAACGCGATGCCGAACAGCAGGATCTCCTCGAAGCCCATGCCGAAGACCCCGGCGGCATAGATGGCGCCGAAGGCGAAGAGCGTGTTCAGACCGTCGGTGTAGAACAGCCGCGCCACCAGGAAGCGCGCCAGCTGCGGGTTGCGCGGCAGGCGCCGCAGCAGGCCGGCGACCTCGGCCAGGCCGCGTTGCATCGCCGTCCCCCAGGCCGGGCGCGTGCCGGGCGGGTCGGGCAGCGCCAGCAGCACCGGCCAGGCGAAGGCGGCGACCCAGGCGGCGGTCAGCAGCGCGGTCGCCCGGACATGCTCGGCAGCCCCGCGGTCGAGCCCGAACAGCGCCGGATCGGGCCGCACCAGCAGCAGCAAGGCGAGCCCGAGGCAGACCAGCCCGCCGGCATAGCCGAGCCCCCAGGCGAGGCCGGAGACGCGGCCGATCTCCCGCGGCCCCGCCACCTGCGGCAGCAGCGAATTGTAGAACACCGTGCCGAGCTCGAAGGCCATGGTCGCCAGGCCGACGCAGGCCAGGAGCCAGAGGGTCGAGCCCGGCGCCGGCGTGGCGAACCAGATGCCGGCCGTCGCCAGCACCATCACCGCGGTGCAGGTGCCGAGCATCCGCCGGCGCCTGCCGCCCGCATCCGCCACCGCCCCCAGCAGCGGCGACAGGATGGCGATGCCGAGCCCGGCCAGGGTCTGCATCCAGCCCCATTGCGCCTGGCCCGTCGCAGGGTCGGGCGCGATGCCGCGGGCGAAATAGGTGGCGATCACGAAGGTGGAGACGATGGCGGGGAAGGCGCTGTTCGCCCAGTCATAGAGGGCCCAGGCCCAGGCGCGGCGGGTCATGCCGCCGCCACCCGCGCCGCCAGCGCGTGCCACGGCGCCGGGTCCCAGCTGCGGCAGGCGAGGCCCGAGGTTGAGGGCAGCACGCATATCGGCGGCAGGTCCGCCGGGCCGGGCACCGGGCCGTATGGCGGCGCCTTCACGCCGAGGAAGCGCGCCGCCGGGTTCTTGCCGACGAAGCCGACCAAAGCGGGGCGGTGGCGCCGCAGCTTGGCGGCCAGCGCCGCGGCGTCGAAGGCCGCCGCCGGGATCACCGCATCGGCACCGGCGGCGGTGGTGCAGAGATTGGTCAGGCCGATATCCAGCGCGTCGAGGCGCGCATACTCCTCAGGCGCGAAGCGGCGCGGCGTCAGGCCCGCGGCGTGCAGGATGTCCCAGAACTTGTTGCCCGGCCCGGCATAGGGCGCGCCGCGCAGCGCCGAGACCCGCCCGGGCGCACTGCCACAGAGCAGCAGGCGGAGGCCGGGGCGCAGCAGGTCGGGCAGGATCTCGGCAGTGGTCATCCGGGGATCAGGGCGGCGGCCGGGGCCCGGGTCAAGGCAGGCAGAGTTGGGGAGGAAAAAGTATTCCCTCCCCAAGCCCCACCCTTCCTTTTTTCTGGGCTTGGCAGCCGCCACGCGGCAGGTGCCAAGCCACAAGAATAGAGGCGGGTCCAAACAAGGATACGTCCTCCCTGGCCTTCCCCCTCACGCCATCGCCTGCAGCGCCCGCGCCGCGACGCCGATCGCCGCAAGGTCGCCGGCCGCCGCGGCCTCCTGCGCCAGCTGCGCCACCGCCGCGGCGTCCAGCGCCTGGCCGCGCAGCCGGGCGACCGCCAGCCGCGCCTGCGCCGCGCCAAGATCCTCCAGCAGCGCCGCCCTGGCGCGCGGGCCGAAGGCGCCGGGGGCGGGCGCCGTGGCGGCGGCTTGGCGCAGCGCCTCGATGCGGAAGGCGCCGCCGACCTCGGCCCAGGCGGCCGCGGCCGCCACGGCGGAGGTGCCGGTCTCGGCGGCGATGCGCAGCACCGTGGGCCCGGCGGCCAAGCGAGGCGCGGCGGCGGCCAGCGTGGCAGGATCTTCGGGCACCCCGGCATCGCGCCAGGCGGCCGCGGCGGGGTCCTCGGTCGTCGCCGCGGCCAGCGCGGCAAGGCCGGGGCGCAGCGTCCCGAGCACCGCATCGATCTGCCCCTCGGTACCGAGCAGGCCTTGGGCCGCCTCCTCCTGCAGCCGGCGCAGCGCCAGCAGGACGTCCAGCCGCAGCTTGACCGGGGCCGGTGCGGCATCGGTCGCATCCGCCGCCGCGGGCAGGCCGAAGCCTTCGCCGGCCAGCCAGGCGGCGCGCGCCGCGGCGGCGGGGCCGGCCTCGGCCGCCAGCCGCGCGAGGCCGGCGCAGCCGAGCCGGTTGGCGACCTCGTTGGCGATGGCGGTCGCCACCAGGTCCCGCCGCAGCCGGTGGCGGGCGATCAGGTCGGGGAAGCGGGCCTGCAAAGCCTGCGGGAAATAGGCTGCAAGCACCGGCGCGAAGGCGGGGTCGTCCGGCAGGGTGGAGGCCTCGACCGCCTCCAGCAGCCAGAGCTTGGCCAAGGGCAACAACGCGCAGATCGCCGGGCGCGTCAGCGCGTCGCCGGCGGCGATGCGGGCGCGGAGCGTCGCCGCATCCGGCAGGCCGGCGACCGCGCGGTCCAGCACCCCGGCCGATTCCAGCCGCTGCATCAGCATGGCCTGGGCCGGCAGGGCCGCGGCGCCGGCGCGTTCCTCCAGCGTCACCGCCAAGTGCTGCTGGTGGTTGTCGCGGAGGACGAGCCGGCCGACCTCCTCGGTCATCTCGACCAGCAGCGCGTCGCGCTGGATGCGGGTGAGCCGGCCGGCGGCCTCGGCATCGGCCAGCAGGATCTTGATGTTCACCTCGTGGTCGCTGGTGGAGACGCCCGCGGCATTGTCCAGCGCGTCGGTGTTGATGCGGCCGCCGGTCAGCGCATAGTCCACCCGCCCGGCCTGGGTCACCGCGAGGTTGGCGCCTTCGCCGACCACCTTCGCCCGCAGCGCGTCGCCATCGACGCGGAGCGCATCGTTGGCACGGTCGCCGGCCTCCGCCTGCGACTCGGCGGAGGATTTCACATAGGTGCCGATGCCGCCGAAATAGAGCAGGTCCACCTTGGCCTTGAGGATCGCCTGCATCAGCAGCGCCGGCTCGATCCGCTCGGCCGCGATGCCGAGCAGCGCCTGCACCTCCGGCGACAGCGGGATGGTCTTCAGCGTGCGCGGGAAGACGCCGCCGCCGGCGCTGATCTTCGTGGTGTCGTAGTCGGCCCATGAGGACCGCGGCAGGGCGAACAGCCGGGCGCGTTCGGCATGGCTGATGGCCGGGTCGGGCGCGGGGTCGAGGAAGATGTGCCGGTGGTCGAAGGCGGCGACCAGCTTGGTGTGCCGGCTGATCAGCAGCCCGTTGCCGAAGACGTCGCCCGACATGTCGCCGACCCCGGCGCAGGTGAAGTCCTGCGCGAAGATGTCGTGGCCCATCTCGGCGAAGTGGCGGGCGATCATCACCCAGGCGCCGCGCGCGGTGATGCCCATGCCCTTGTGGTCGTAGCCGGCCGACCCGCCGCTGGCGAAGGCATCGTCCAGCCAGAAGCCGTACTCGGCGGCGAGCCCGTTGGCGATGTCGGAGAAGGTGGCCGTCCCCTTGTCGGCGGCGACGACCAGGTAGGGGTCGTCGGCATCGCGCCGCACCACCTGCGGCGGCGGCACCAGTTCGCCGTCCACCAGGTTGTCGGTGATGTCGAGCATGCCGCGCACCAGGGTGCGGTAGCATTCGATGCCCTCGGCCATGAAGGCCTCCCGCCCCTCCGGGATGCGCTTGAGGATGAAGCCGCCCTTCGCGCCGGTCGGCACGATGACGACATTCTTGACCCGCTGCGCCTTCATCAGGCCGAGGATCTCGGTGCGGTAGTCCTCCCGCCGGTCGGACCAGCGGATGCCGCCGCGCGCCACCGGGCCGGCGCGCAGATGGGTGCCCTCCATGCGCGGCGAATGGACGAAGATCTCCCGCCAGGGCCGCGGGCTCGGCATCTCGCCGGCCGCGGCGCTGTCGATCTTCAGCGACAGCCAGGGCTTGTCCTGGTGGTAGTTGGTTCGCAGCACGGCATCCAGCAGCGTGCGCAGGCGCGACAGGATGCGGTCCTCGTCGGGGTTCTGCACCGCGTCCAGCAGCGCCGCCCAATCCGCCACCAGCGCCGTGTCGTCGGCCGTGGCGCCGGGGTCGAAGCGGGCATGGAACAGGTCGAGCAGCAGCCGCGCCGCGCGCGGCTGGGCGGCCAGCGCCGCCTCCACCGCCGGCTGGGAGAAGCCGAAGCCGACCTGCTTCAGCCACCGGTACATCGCCCGCAGCAACCAGCATTCACGCCAGTCCAGCCCGGCCCGCAGCACCAGCCGGTTGAAGCCGTCCGCCTCCGCCTGCCCGTCCAGCAGCGCGCCGAGCGCGGCCAGCAGCATCGGGAAGCGCGCCGGCTCGACGGGGGCGGCCGGGGCCAGGGTGAAGACGTGCAGCACCACCGTGGCGCCATCGGCCGCCACCAGCCGGTGCGGCACCTCCTCGATCGCCCGAAGGTCGAGGCTTTCGAACAGCGGCAGCGCATCGGCGAGCGGCAGCGGCCCGCCGGGGCTCGCCAGCCGCAGCACCAGGCCGGCGGCGCCCGGCGGCCGGTCGAGCGCGGCGGCGGGCTTGCCATCCGCCAGGGCGCGTTCCGCCAGGGCCAGGTCGGCGACGCCCTGGGCGCCCGTCGCACTCTCCCGGTAGGCGGCGGGGAAGGCGTCGCGCCAGCGGGCGAGCGCAGTCGCCGCACCACCCTCGCCGCGCTCGGCCGCCAGCGCCTCGGCCAGCCGGTCGGGAAAGCTGCGGGCGGCCTGGGCGATCGCCGCCTCCAGCGCCGCACCATCCACCTGGGGCACCCCGCCCGGCTCGGTGCCGATGATGTAGTGGATCCGGGCCAGGGGTGAGTCGCCCATGGCGATGGTGAAGGCGCTCAGCCGCCCGGCGAAGGCCCGCGCCAGCATGGCCCCCACCCGCTCGCGCAGCCGCGTGTCGAAGGTGTCGCGCGGCAGCCAGACGATGGCGGATACGAAGCGCCCGAAAGGATCGGGCCGCAGGACGAGCGCCGGCCGCGGGCGGATCTGCAGGTCCAGCGCCCGCCGCGCGGCCTCGAGGATCGCCGCCTCCGGCGCCTGGAACAGCTCGTCGCGCGGCCAGGTGTCGAGGATGTTGCGCAGCGCGCGGCCGTCATGCCCTTCCGGGTCCAGCCCGGCCGCGGTCAGGATGCGGCCGACCTTCTCGGCCAGCATCGGGATGCTGCGTGGGTTGCGGTTGTAGGCGGCGGCGGCAAACAGGCCGAGGAACAGCCGCCCGCCGACGACCCGCCCATCCGGTCCCCAGATGCGGGTCGCCACCACGTCGGCATGCTGCGGCCGGTGCACCGTGCTGCGCATGTTGGCCTTGGCGACGCTGACCGGCACCGGCTCGGCCAGCGCCGCCCGCACCACCGTCGGCAGCTGGGCCGGGTCGCGCAGCACGTCGAAGACCGGCAGAGAGGCATCGCGCAGCAGGCCGAGATTCTCGCTGGCGACGACCGAGACCTCGCCCGCCGGCGTCAGCGCCAGCCGGCGGTGGCCGAGCAGGACGAAATTCTCCTCGGCCATCCAGCGCAGGAAGGCGATGCCGCCGGGCTCGCTGCCCGGGGGCGCCGCCGCCAGTTCCTCCCCGGCCTGGCGCAGCGCCGCCGCCATGGCGTCGAAATCTCCGACCGCCAGGCGGACATCGGCCAGCGCCTTGGCCAGCGCCGCCTCCAGCCCGGTCCAGTCGTCCGGCGCGGTGCCGGCCTGGCCCGGCAGCATCGCCGCCGGCTGGGCGCCGAGGGTGATGCGCATCAGGCTTTCGGGATCGCCGCCGGCCTCGTCCAGCGCCAGCAGCCGGCCTGCCGCATCGCGCCGCACCGGCACCACCGGGTGGAGCAGCCGCTTCACCACCCGCCCCTGCCGGGCGAGCGCGCCGAGCGCGCTGTCCACCAGGAAGGGCATGTCGTCGGTGACCAGTTCGGCCACCGCATGCGGCCCGCCGGCCTGGCCGGGGCCCGGGCCGGGCGGCAGCACCCGGACGCGGGCCGTGCCTGGCGGCCGCGTCTCGGCCAGGGCGAAGAGGCTGGCCGCGGCGCCGGCCACCGCCTCCGCCGGGATGCCGGCCAGCTCGGCGGTCGGCACCCCTTCATGCAGCCGGTGCAGCAGGCGCAGCGCCGCCGGCGGCAGGTCGGGCGCCAGCCGGGCCATCGCTTCCGCCGCGGTGCGGAGCAGTTCCCGGCGCACGGTGTCGCCCACCGGCGTCCGGTCCGGCGTGGTTGAGTCCGGCATGGCTGGCGTCTCCTCAGGCGTCGCCCTGCCTAGGTCGGGAGGGTGCGGCCCGGGGACAACCCGGCGGCACCACGACCGTTGCAGGCGTGCGCCCGCCAGGATCGCCCGCCGGTGGTGAAGATGTCGAACCCCTGCGGCGGGCTGGCGGCCGGGGTGCTGCCCATCACCGCGCACCCCGCCTCGACGCTGCGCAGCGTGGTCTCGACCGCACAGGGCTCCTGGATGCGGCCGTGGGAGACGTCGCGCGTCTGCCGCGCCACTTATCGCTGGCGGCCGGCGAAGATCGAGGGCACGCCCCAGCGCCCGTGCAGCGCCCGTGCAGCGCCCGCGCCCTATCCACCCCGCTGCCGCCGCCCTGCAGGGGGAAGTCGAGCAGCGCCTCGTCCGCAATGGCCCCGATCCGCAACGGCCGACATCTTCTCGCCTATGCCATCAAAACAACCTGCAGGTGAGGAGCCAATGCCGGGGTGGGCTGCGAGGTGATGCGGCAGCGCACCGCGCTGCGAATACCGCCCCACCAAGGGTCTCCAGTGCAACAACGCTGTGCGGGCGTACGTTTTCGTAGCGACCCTGTCTCGTCTCATACCCATATCCGATCAATCGCTTGCTGACGCACCCGGCGCGGGCGGCAGGGAGGCGCGGAGGCGGCGCGAGTATGCGCGGCTGTTCGGCTGAGCCGGCGGCCTGCCGCCAGCCACGGGACTCGGTACGGAAGCGGACGGCAGGCCGGCGGACAGGCGGGTACAGCGCAACCATTCCAGGAAGGATGGAATCGCATGAACCGCCGCGTCGCCTACCAGGACAGCCTAGAGGACCGGATCGCCGCCGGGATGGAGGTGATGCGCGTCGCGCTCGACCAGCGCGCACCCAGCCTCGCCTTGGCCGCGGCGCGGGAGGCGGCGCGCTCCGCCTTGCTGGTGCCGGGCCAGCAGCCGATGAGCCCGGCGCGGCTCCGCCCCGGAACGCGGGAGATGTCCCTGCTACGGGATGTGGCGACCGCCACGCCGCAACGCATCGACGGGCGTGCCGCCGAGCGGCAGGCCCTGGTGAGCGCGGCGCTCGAGGTGCTCGAACAGCTCTTCCCGAAGCCGCCGGCGCGGAAATGGACGCGGTTCGAAACCCAGGGACCGCCCCCTTAAGGCAGCACCGGCGCCGTGGCCTGTGTGAACCGACGGCATTCGACCGATTTCCGATATTGATTGCCAAAGTCCGCCATCGTCCGACCCCCTGATCTGGCTCGGCCATCCAAGGGCGGAGGAAAACATCATGCGGTCATGCAAACTGCTCATGCTGGGCATGCTGGGTCTCGGCTTCGCCGGCGTCGCGCAGGCGGCCGACGTGCTCGAGACGATGCGGGCCGACCCCAATCTCACCACCTTCATCGGCCTCGTCGACAAGTCAGGCGTCGCCAGCCAGTTCGCCGGGCCGCAGACGATCACGGTGCTGGCGCCGACCAACGGGGCCTTCGACATGGTCGGGCCGTCGCAGATGCGCGGCCTCGATGGCAACCAGGAGCGTCTCCGTGCCTTCGTCCTCGGCCATGTCCTGCCGGGTGAGCGGACCGCCATCTTCGGCACCGAGCACACCACGGCGACCGCCAAGACCCTCGCCGGCTCGACCATCGAGGTCGAGGCGACCGGCATGGGCGCCGGCACGATCGACAACCATGGCAGGGTCGTACAAATGAATATCCGCGCCGACAACGGGATCATCCACAAGGTCGACCACCCGATCGGCATGCGCTGAGCGCAGGCCGCCCGACCCATGGCGGGCGGCTTGGCGCGGTGAGAACCGTCCGGCGGATGCCGGGCGGCGTTCCGCTGCGTGGCGCCGGGGCATCGGTCTGCGATGTCCGACGGGATCGGCCCGCCCGAAGCGCATGGGCGCATGACCTGCGGCCACCGGATCGGCTAGGTTTCCTTCCATGAGCATGACCTTCGCCGAACTGCTGGCCCCGCTGACTCCCGAGCGGTTCTTCGCCGAGTACCACGACCGCAAGCCGCTGCATGTCAGGGGGGGGCTGGCGAAATTCGCCCATGTGCTGTCCTGGCGGCAGATCAACCGGCTGCTGGACATGACGCATATCTGGTCCGGCCAGTCGCTGCAGCTGGTGATGGACGGCACGCCGGTGCCGCCCGAGCAGTACTGCACCCGCGCCACCAGCCGCGACAATGCCGCGGTGCTGCAGCCGGTCGCTGCCCGCGTGCGGGACTGGGTGGCGCGCGGCGCGAGCGTGGTACTGAACGACGTCGACAGCCTGACCCCCGGCCTGGTCGCGGTCAGCGAGGCGCTGGAGGGCGCCGGGCTCGGCAAGGCGCAGGGCAACGTCTACATATCCTGGCAGAGCCACAAGGCCTTCCCGGCGCATTACGACACCCACGACGTCTGGGCGGTGCAGGTCGAGGGCGAGAAGACCTGGAACGTCTGGGAAGGCCGCGCCGACTGGCCGATCGCCAACCCGGTCTTCCGCACCCCCGGCCAGGCGCAGCACGAACAGGCCAAGGGCCGGCTGCGGGAGAAGGTGCGGCTGTTGCCCGGCGACCTGCTGTACCTGCCGCGCGGCTGGTACCACGACGCGCTGGCGGAGGCCCCGGCCTCGGTCCATGTCGCCTTCGGCCTGCATGCGCCGCTGGGGATGGACCTGCTGAACATCCTGCACGAACGGGCGCTGTACGACGCCGAATTCCGCAAGCCGCTGCCGCGGCAGGACGGCTCGGCGGCGGCCAAATTCGCCCTTACCACCCGGGCCGGCCAGCTCGGCCAGCGGCTGGCCGAGCTCTGCCGCGACCCCAAGGTGATGGAGGTGCTGGAACGCTTCGTCGCCGACTACCATTTCACGCGGGGTGGCCACGACCTCCTGGCGGCGCGCGGGCTGGGTGCCGCATCGCCGGCCGGGGATGCCGAGGCGCCGGCCTGGAAGGTGCTCTCGCCCGGCGCGAAGCCGGTGCGGCGCGGCACCGACTGGGTGCTGAAGACCGCTGGCGGGACGCTGCCCCTGGCGCCGCCGGAGGCCGAGGCGGCCAGCTGGATCCTGGCCCGCCCGGATGTGGCGGAGCCCGAATTGCGCGCCGCCCACCCGGCGGTGGACGCGCCGGCGCTCCTGGCCCGGCTGCGGGAGGCCGGCCTGCTGGCCGCGGCGTGATGGTCCCGGCACTCCTCCTGCTGGCGGCGTTCCTGCCGAACGCCGCCCTGGCGCAGCCACGCCCCTTCACCTGCATCGGCGCCGAGCAGCTGGAGGACGACGCCTTCGCCATCCCCTTCGCCCGCGACGCCGCGACGCCGGGCGAGGCCGCCCGCACCAACCTGGCCGCCGCGGCGGACCGGGCCAGGCGCGAGCCGGGGCGCAACCTGTGCGTCCTCGGCCATGCCGGACCGCAGGAGGGCGGCGCCCAGGCCGGCCTGCAGCTCGCGGCGAAGCGGGCCGGGGCGGTGGCGGCGGCGCTGGCCAAGCTCGGCATCGAGCGCGACCGGATCCGCGCCGAGGCGCGCCGCTCGGCCTTCGCCCGCGGCGCGGTGCCGGCGGAGCGCAGCGTGACGGTGGTGCTGCTGCCGGCCGGGGCGGGCGCCGAGCCACCCTTCCCGGCGACGCTGCCGCTGCCGCCCCGCGCCCCGGTCGAGACGCCCGCGGCGAAGCCCTGACGGCGGGACGGCTTGCCGCCGGCGCCCGGCCCGGCCATGACGCCAGGGCAATGCCGCCGCCCGCCGGGGCCCGCCACAGGACGCCCGCCATGACCATCGCCCGCCGCTCGCTGCTCGCCACCCCCGCTTTGCTCCTCGCTGGTCGGGCCTCGGCTCAGGCGGCCTGGCCGGACCGGCCGCTGCGCTTCATCGTGCCCTTCCCGCCCGGCTCCACCCCGGACACCACCGGCCGGGCGGTGGCGGCGCATCTCAGCCGCGCCTTCGGCCAGCCCTGCGTGGTGGAGAACCGGGCTGGCGCCGGCGGCAATATCGGCACCGGGCTGGTGGCCGCCGCGACCGACGGCCATGTCGTCGGCCTGACCATCAACGGGCCGCTCAGCACGGCGAAGGCGCTGTACCCCGATCTGCCCTACGACCCGGCGCGGGACATCGCCGTCGCCTCCCTGCTGGTGCGGGCGGCGCAGATCCTGGTGGTGCATCCGGACGTCCCGGCGCGCGACCTGGCCGGCTTCGTCGCGCATGCCCGGGCCAATCCGGGGAAGCTGTCCTTCGGCTCGGTCGGCGCCGGTTCGGGCGGGCACTTGGCGATGGCGGACCTGATGGCGCGGGCCGGGCTCGACATGGTGCACGTCCCCTATCGCGGCTTCCCGCAGGCCACGCTGGACCTGGTGGCGGGGCGGATCGAAGCGATGATCGTCGCCTCCGCCGCCATCCTGCCGCAGGTGCGCGAAGCCCGGGTGCGGGCGCTGGCGGTCACCGCGGAACGCCGCATCCCGCAGGCGCCCGAGGTCCCTACCCTGGCCGAGGCCGGCTTCCCCGATGCCGCCAGCTATGCCTGGAACGCGCTGATCGCCCCGGCCTCGATGCCGGCCGATCGCATCGCCCGACTGGCCGAGGAAGCGGCCAGGGCGCTGGCCGAGCCGCAGGTCCGAGCGGTGCTGGACGCCGGCGGCTTCGAGGTGGTGGCGAGCGGCCCGGCCGAGGCGACCCGCTTCGTCGCGGCCGAGACCGCGCGCTGGAGCGGGCTGATCGCCCGGCTGGGGATCAAGGCGGAGGCCTGACGCCGGCAATACGAAACCGATCCGGTCACATTGCACGGAATGCCGTTGCCTTACGCCACTGGTAACCCCGCTGCGGCCACGCCCCGATCCATGATGCCGCCGCCGCGCTCCCGCGCGATGGAGGCATCCCCGCGTGCCGCCGCCCCGGCTTGCCCTGGTCGCGCTCCTGGCCCTCGCCCTCCCGGCCGCGGCGGGCGACCTGCCGCTGCTGCCCGAGCAGCCACCGCCGGTGCCGCTGCAGCCGGCCTGGGCGGCCGCGGGCAGGCCGGTGGTGGTGATCCTGCCGGACCATCTCGGCCGCGATGCCAGGGTGGGCTTCCATGCCGAGGCGCTGCTGGCGCAGGGCCTCGCGGTCCTGGCGATCGACCTGCCCGCGGCCGAGGGGATCGAGCTCGGCGACCGGCTGCGGCCACGCCCCCCTGACCCGGCGGAGGCGGCCCCGGCGCTGCTGCCGGGGCTGCTCGCGCTGCTGCGGCAGCTTTCGACCGGCGAAGGGCAGCCCCGGCCGGTCGGGGTGCTGGGCTTCGGGACGGGTGGGGAAGCGGCGCTGCTGGCAGCCCAAGCGGACCGGGCCGGGCCGCGCTTCGCCGCGCATGCCGCGCTCTACCCGACCTGCGCCAGCGCGGCGCTGCGGCGGGACCGCCTGGCCGGCGCCCCGACCAGCGGGGCGCCGCTGCTGCTGATCATCCCGCATGGCGGCGGGGCGGGGGACATGCCCGGCGGCTGCGCCCGGCTCTATCTCCCGTCCGGCGCGCCGGGGCGGGACCCGGTGACGCTGCACGGCTATGATTCGCTCGGCTACGGCTTCGACCTTTGGCCGGCGGTCGCCTGGGCAACGGGCGATGCCGGCTTCGACCCGCTGCGCTTCGATGCGCTGCGGGCGCGGCTGGCGCGGCGCGAGATCGCGGCCTTCTTCGCCGCCGCCCTCGCCGCGCCACGGTAGGCCGTCCCGGTCAGCCCGCCGCCGGCCGCGCCTCGCCCCGGGTCTTCCACAGGCTGAGCGCGATCGAGCCGCCGATCACCGCCGCGGTCAGGGCCAGGGCATATTCCACCGGCACCGCCTTGCCGCCCGCCACGTAGTTGGCCAGCATCTTGGCGCCGACGATCATCAGCACGATCGACAGCCCATGCTTCAGGTAGCGGAAGCGGTGGATGACGCCGGAGAGCGCGAAGTACATCGCCCGCAGGCCGAGGATGGCGAAGACGTTGGCGGTATAGACGATGAAGGGGTCGTCGGTGACCGCGAAGATCGCCGGGATGCTGTCCAGGGCGAAGACCAGGTCGGTCAGCTCGACCATGATCAGCACCAGGGCCAGCGGCGTCAGCATCCAGCGGCCGCCCTCGCGCACGGCGAAGGCCTTGCCGCGGAAGCCGTCGGTCACCGGCAGCCGGCGTTCCAGCAGGCGCAGCACGGCGCCGTCGCGCGGGTCGCCCGCCTCGGCGCCGACCGAGCGCAGCATCTTCCAGCCGCTCCAGACCAGGAACAGGCCGAAGACCACCATGATCCAGTCGAATTCCCGCATCAGGGCGGTGCCGAGCAGGATCATCGCCGCCCGCATCACCAGCGCGCCGAGGATGCCCCAGAGCAGCACCCGGTGCTGGTAGGCCGGCGGCACGCCGAAGCGGGCGAAGATCAGGACGAAGACGAAGATGTTGTCGACCGAGAGCGACCACTCGATGACATAGCCGGTGAGGAATTCGAGCGCCCGCGCCTGCCGCCCTTCCTCCGGCCCGTAGGAGGTCCAGAGGAAGGCGAAGAAGCCGAGCGCCAGCACCACGTAGGCGGCGGATTTCAGCAGGGCGGTGCGCACCGGCACCGGGGCCGGGTCGCCATTGGCATCCTTCGCGGCGAACAGCCCGAGGTCGAGCAGCAGCAGGCCGAGCACGGCGGCATTGAAGATGGCCCAGAACCAGAAGGTGGGTTCCATCGCATGGTCCTCCCTGGCGCGGCGGGAGGCAGCATGCGCATCGGCAGCCACGGACCCGGACGCGCGACGTTGCGCGTGTCCGACATCGCTGCGCCCGGCCCAGACTGGGACCGCGGCGCCGCCAGAGGGGCCCGGACGGGCAACGAGGTGGGGAGACGCGAATCCGGTTTCAAGCCCGTTGTCCCGTCGCCGTCGCCGGCCCATCTGACGGTTTGCGCCGTCCGGGGTGGCGCACTAGTGTCCGCGCGGGAGCCAAGGCAGGGCCCAGGGGAGCACGCGGCATGGCCGCGGTCGCCGACCGGGGCAGGGCGTGGCCGCCTCCCGCTAACGGACCTCGGGCATCGGACCGGACGGCGCGGGAGGCGACAACAGACAAGGTTATCGGGGCGTCACATGGGTTCCTTCAGCATCTGGCATTGGCTCATCGTGCTGCTGGTCGTCCTGCTGCTTTTCGGCAGCGGCAAGATCAGCAACCTCATGGGTGACCTCGCCACCGGCATCAAATCCTTCAAGAAGAACATGAAGGAGGACGAGCCCGACGCCTCGCTCGCCGAGAGCGCACCGCCGGCCGCGACCAAGCCGGCCGGCAGCATCGGCGGCCCCGCGGGCCAGGCCGAGCCCGCCGCCACCACGACGAGCCGCCCGGCCGCCTGAGGCCGCGCGCCGGACGCGGCCGGGCCAAGCCCCGCCGCGCCGGCCCGAATTTTGACCTATGGGCGAGGCCAGGGCGCTTCCCGTGCGCGGGGGCGCCTGCTTCGCGTGCTGGATGGCAGGATGTCCGACGAGGCCTTCGCCGCCGCGACCGCGGCGATCATCGCCGCCGGGCGGCGGATGGACCGCTTCGGCTGGGTGCCGGCGACGGCGGGCAATCTCTCCGTCCGCCTGGCCGATGGCGCAGTGGCGATCACCCGGTCCGGCGGCCACAAGGGCTTCCTCGGCGCCGATGGGGTGATCCGGGTGGGGCTGGATGGCCAGCCCTTGCGCGCCGGCGACCGGCCCTCGGCCGAGACCGGGCTGCATTGCGGGATCTATCGCCGCTTCCCCGCGGCCGGCGCGGTGCTGCACGGCCATTCGGTGGCGGTCACCATGCTGTCGCGGGCGGGGGGCGACGCCATCCCGCTGGCCGGATATGAACTCCTGAAGGCGTTTCCCGGCCTGCCGACGCATGACGCGGCGATCACGCTGCCGGTCTTCGACAACGACCAGGACATTCCCCGCTTGCAGCGCGCGGTGGAAACTCGCTGGGATGCCGATGGGGAGACCCCGCCGGGCTACCTGATCCGGGGCCACGGCATCTATGTCTGGGGCGCCGACATGCCAATCGCGCTGCTGCGGCTGGAGGCGCTGGAATTCATGCTCGCCTGCGAGCTTGAGGCAAGGAGGGCCGCCTGAGATGAGCCGACTGACCGTTTGGGAGGCCGAGAGCGGCCGCCCCGTGCTGACCACCGAGGATGCCGCGGAGATCGCCGGCGCGCTCGGGAAGATCGGCGTGCGCTTCGAGCGTTGGGAAGGCGTCGCCGTCCCCGAGGATGCGACCAACGAGCAGGTGCTGGCGGCCTACCGCCCGTACCTCGACAGGCTGATGGGCGAGACCGGCGCGGGCAGCGCCGATGTCATCAGCCTGACGCCCGACCACCCGCAGGCCGCGGCCATGCGGGAGAAATTCCTCAACGAGCACATCCACACCGAGGACGAGGTCCGCTTCTTCGTCCGCGGCGCCGGCGACTTCGTCATGCATGTCGACGGCAAGGTCTGGGACGCGCATTGCGTGCAGGGCGACCTGATCAGCGTGCCGGCCAATACCCGCCACTGGTTCGACGCCGGCGAGCAGCCGCGCTTCACCGCGCTGCGGGTCTTCACCGACCAGTCCGGCTGGGTGGCGCATTTCACGGGTACCGACATGGCGACGCGCTTCCCGGTCGCGGCGTGACGCCCAAGGCGGTCCTGCTGGATATCGAAGGCACCACCACCAGCATCGCCTTCGTCAAGGACCGGCTGTTTCCCTTCGCCGCCGCGGCGCTGGACGGATTCCTCGCGGCCCATGCGCGGGACCCCGCGGTGGCGGCGATCCTGGCGGAGGTGCCGGGCGACGACGCCGCCGCGACCTTGCGCGGCTGGATGGCGGCGGATGCCAAGGCGACGCCGCTGAAGGCGCTGCAGGGGCTGATCTGGCGGCAGGGCTACGCCGACGGGCAGCTCAAGGGGCATCTCTGGCCGGATGTGGCGGACTGCCTGCGCGCCTGGGCCGCGGCCGGGGTGACGCTCGCCGTCTATTCCTCCGGCTCGGTCGAGGCGCAGCGCGACCTGTTCGGGCATTCCGCCGCCGGCGACCTGGTGCCGCTCTTCGCCGGCTTCTTCGACACCCGGGTCGGCGCCAAGCGGGAGGCACCGAGCTATGCGGCGATCGCTGCCAAGCTCGGCCTGCCACCCCGCGAGATCCTGTTCCTCTCCGACGTGGCGGAGGAACTGGACGCCGCTGCCGCGGCCGGGCTGGCCACCTGCCAATTGGTGCGCGCGGCGGATGGCACGGTCGGCTCCGGCCGGCACCCGGAGGCCACCGACTTCCCCACCGTCGCCGAGGCCTTCGGGCTGCCGGCGGCATGACGCGCAACGACTTCCTCGCCCGCTTCGGCAGTGTCTTCGAGAACCGGCCCGACCTGGTCGAGGCGGTCTGGGCGCTCGGCCCCGATTGCGGCTCGGCCGAGGCGTTGCATGCGTCCTTCGCCGCGGTGCTGCACGGGCTGCGGGACGAGGCGCTGACCATGTTCCTCGACGGCCATCCCGACCTCGCCGGCAAGCTGCTGGAGACGGGCGCGGTCACCGCGGACAGCGCGAGGGAACAGGGCTCGGCCGGGCTGGATGCGCTGGATGCGGCGGCGCGGGCCCGCTTCCTGGCGATGAACGCCGACTACCGCGCCCGCTTCGGCATCCCCTTCATCATGGCGGTGCGCGACCGCAGCGCCGCCGAGATCCTGGCCGCGTTCACCGCAAGGCTGGGCAATACGCCGGAAGCCGAGCGGGCCGAGGCGGTGCGCCAGATCGGCCGGATCCTGCTGCTGCGGCTGCACGACCGGTTCGGGACGACGGCGCAGGAGTGAAGCAAGGCTGGGGAGGAAGTATCCTCCCCAGGCCCCACCTCTGTTTTTGTGGGCTGGCACCTGCCGCACGGCCAGTCCCGACCCACAAAAGGAAAGGGCGGGGTCTGGGGAGGGAATACTTCTCCCGCCCCAACCTTTCACACCGGATGCGCCGCTAGGTGCTCCAGCAGCAGCGCGTTCACCCGCTCCGGCACCTGGTCCGCCGCATAGTGGCCGACGCCCGGCAATTCGACGAAGCGGTAGGAGGCCGCGATGAAATCCGCCGTGCCCTCGGCCGCCATCCGTCCCACCGTGTCGTCGCTATCGCCCCAGATGAACAGCGTCGGCACCCTGATCTTCGGGATCGGCCGGTGCACCGTGCCGCGGGCGCGGTACCAGGCCAGCGCCGCCTCCAGTGCCGGGACGTTGCCGAGAACCGCCAGGTGCTTCTCGGTCTGCGCCGCGGGAATGCCCTGCGCCCTGTGCCGCACCCGCAGCCAGGCGGCGTCGTCGGCCAGCAGCTTCGGCACCGCGTCGGGCTCGAGGAAGGCCTTGTGGTGGCGCGAGCGCGTCGGCTGCTCCGGGTCCTCGGCGAGCGCGCGAGCGAAGGCGCCGGGATGCGGCCGGGACAGCATGGTCAGGGACGCGATGCGGGCCGGCCAATGCGCCGCGATCTCCCAGGACAGGCTCCCGCCCCAGTCATGCCCGACCAGATGGAAGCGGCAGCCCGCCCCGCCCAGCGCATCAGCCAGGTCCAGCACGTCCTGGATCAGCCGCTCGATGTCGTATTGCGCCACATCCTTCGGGTCCGGCCGCGCGCCCGGCGAATAGCCGCGCTGGTTCGGCGCCGCGGCGAAGTAGCCGGCCGCGCCCAGCGCCGGCACCTGCGCGTCGTACAGATGGCGGGAGACGGCAAAGCCGTGCAGCAGCAGCACCAGTGGCGCCGCCGGGTCGCCGGCGACCGAGACGTCGAAGACCAGGCCCGGCCCCGTCTGCAGCTTCCGCATGTCCATGCCGGCATCCTCCCTGGGCAGGAAGGACAGCACCAGCACTCGCCGCGATCAACCCGGTGCCTTGGCCCAGGCCTCCAGCACCGTGACGGCTTCCGCCACCAGCGCCTGGCGGGCGGGGATGCGGCCCTGGCCGATCGGCGCGCCGGCCTCCCGCCGCAGCGCCGCCACGTCGCCGCCGCGACGCTTCTCCCGCGGCACGGCGGCGAGCGCCACCGCGCTGTCGGCCAGCGACGCCGCATAGACCACGCGCGCGATGCCCGCGATCTCCATGGCCGCGACGCAAAGCGCGCAGGGCTCGCAGGAGGAGAACAGCGCGCAGCCGCCGAGGTCGAGCGTGCCGAGATTGGCGCAGGCGTCGCGGATCGCCTCGGTCTCGCCATGCGAGGTGGGGTCGAGCCGGGCGCGGGAGCGGTTGAACCCCTCCCCCACCACCTGGCCGTCCTTGACCACCAGCGCGCCGAAGGGCTCGCTGCCCGGGGTCGCCGCGGCCTGGGCCGAAAGCGCGATGGCGCGGCGGAGGAAGTCGTCGTCAGTCATTCCTGATACCCATGGACTTCACCATGCCGCCCACCGTGTCGATCTGCTCGCCGACGAAACGGGCGAATTCCGGCTGGGTCATGCTGCCGGGGACGATGCCGACGCCGGCCATCCGGTCCTGCATCGCCTGGGTCCGCATCGCCGCGGCGACCTCCGCATGCAGCCGCGCGACGATCGGCGCCGGTAGGTTGGCCGGGGCGGAGAGGCCGAGCCAGTTCTGCGCCAGCAGCCCGGGCAACCCGGCCTCGGTGGCCGTCGGGACATCCGGCACGCTGGCCGCCCGCGCGGTCGCGGTCACCGCATGGGCACGCAGCCGCCCGGCCTTGATGTTCTCGACATTCTCCGGGAGCGTGTCGAAGGACAGCAGGATCGACCCGCCGAGCAGATCGGCCTGCATCGGCTGCGAGCCGCGATAGGGCGCGTGGTTCAGCGGGATACCGGTCTGCGCGGTGAACATCGTGCCGACCACATGGCCGACCGAGCCGGCCCCCGAGGTGCCGAAGGTGACCGGCTGCGACTGGGCGCGCAGCCAGCCCATCAGCCCCTTGAGGTCCTGCGCCGGGACCGAGAGGTTGGTCACCACCACCATCGGGGTGGCGCCGAGATAGGCGATATGGGTGAAGGAGGCCTGCGGGTCGTAGCCCGGCTTGGAATAGAGCGGCGGCGAGGTGACGATCGGCGCCGTGTTGCTCAGCATCAGGGTGTAGCCGTCGGCCGGCTGCTGGGCGACATGCAGCGCCGCCAAGGTGCCGCCGGCGCCCGGCTTGTTGTCCACCACCACCCGCTGGCCGAGCTTCGGCCCGAGCGCCTCGGCCAGGACGCGGGCGACGATGTCGGACGACCCGCCGGGCGGGAAGACCACGACGATGCGGACCGGCTTGGTCGGCCAGGGATCGACGGCCCAGGCCGGCTGCCCGAGGGCAAGGCAGGCGACTGCCCCGAAAAGCTGCAGCAGACGGCGCATGATGGTTGCCTTTCCCGAGAACGCCTGGGTCGGGCCGGGAAAAGCAAGCGGCGGGCCAAGGGGTGACTCGCTAGCCGGCTAAGGCTAGACAGCCGCGACCCGAGCGGCCGGGAGCACCCAGATGCTGACCACCTACACCGTCGAGAACGGCCATCTGCTGGTGCGCGAGGGTCCGCAGGATGCGGCCTCCCTGCGGCGCGCGGTCTGGATCGACCTGCTGACCCCGACGCAGGAGGAGGAGACCCAGGTTCAGGACGCCCTGGGACTGGAGATCCCGACGCGGGAAGAGATGCAGGAGATCGAAAGCTCCTCCCGCATCTACAAGGAAGGCGACGTGCTGTTCCTCACCGCGCCATTCCTCTATGGCGTGGAGGGCGGCGAGCTGGGCTCGACCGCCATCACCTTCGTGCTGGGCACCACCGCGCTGATCACCGTACGCTATGCGACGCCCAAGGCCTTTGCCGTGTTCAGCGCCCGCTGCCAGCGGACGCCGACGATGATGCTGGGCACCTCGGACGGGGTGATGCTGCATCTGTTCGAGCAGATCGTCGACCGGCTGGCCGATATACTCGAACGCATCGCCGCCGACATGGACCGCGCCAGCCAGGCCGCCTTCCGCACCGCCAAGGCCAAGGTCAAGGCGACCCGCAAGGATGCCGACCTGAAGGACGCGCTGATCACGCTCGGCCAGGTGGGGGAGGTGACGACGCGGGCGACCGAGACGTTGCTCGGCCTGTCGCGCATCCTGACCTTCGTGACCGCCGAGAAGGCGATCGCCGTGCGGAAGGAGAACCAGACCCTGATCAAGTCGCTGGTGCGCGACGTGCGTTCGCTGGTCGAGCACGCAAATTTCCTCAACGGCAAGGCGAATTTCCTGCTAGACGCCGTGCTCGGCATCATCAATGTCGAGCAGAACGCGATCATCAAGACCTTCACCGTCGCCAGCGTGGCGCTGATGCCGCCGACTTTGATCGCCAGCATCTACGGGATGAACTTCGCCAGGATGCCGGAGCTGCAATGGGATCTCGGTTATCCGATGGCGCTCGGCCTCATGGTCGTCTCCGCCGTGCTGCCCATTGTTTATTTCCGCCGCAAGGGCTGGCTCTAGCCGTCCTCACGTCGCTGCTGGCGGGACCGGTCCAGGCGGCAGGCTGCCCGGCGGGTACGGTGCGGGTGACGCTGGCGGTCACCGACCCGATGCCCACCCTTTCGGCCATCGATGGCACCGCGGCGCTGCAGGCGGCAAGCGGCCTGCCGCAGGCGGCGCGGCTGCACCATCTCGGGCTCACCGCATCCCGCGTCGAATGGGGCAGCGAGATCGACACGCGCTGGCGGGAAACGCCGGGTGGCACCTGCGCCCGGCCGGCGCGCATCGACCTGCGCTTGGCGCAGACCGAGCACGGCATCCGCATCGCCCGCGAGGTCCCGCGCGGCGGTTGCCTCTGGCGAGCGGTGGAGGCGCATGAGCGGCGGCATACCGCGCTCAACCAGGCGACGCTGCGCCGGGCCGCCACGGCGATGCGCCGGGCGGCCGAGGCCTGGGCGCCGCGGGCCGAGGGGCACGGGCCGGACGCGGCGGCGGCGGTGGCGCAGCTGCAGGCCGGGCTGCGACAGGCGATCGAGCCGGCGCTGGCGGCAATGCGGGCCGCCCGCGATGCCGGCCATGCGGCGATCGACAGCCCAGAGGAATACGCCCGGCTGTCGCGCCTCTGCCCGGCCGACCAGGCGGTGCTGCGGCGGGCGCTGGGGCTGGACTAGGCGCGGCGCCGCTTGCCAGCCCGGCCTCCAGCTTGCATCCATGCGGGGCAATCCGACCGCCACGATCATCCCGGGGACCAGCATGCCGGCCACGCATCATATCGAACCGACCATCCCGAATATCCGCTGGGGCGCCTTCGATGCCGCCTTTGCCCCGGTCAAGGAGGTCGACCCCGGCGACCTGGTCATCCTTGAATGCGTCTCCGGCGCGAAGGAGGTCATGCCCCCCGCCGGCAGCGGGCTGCAGGTCCCGGAGAAGCTCGCCGCCATCCAGGCCGCCGGCGTGCCGCGGATGGGCCCGCATATCCTGACCGGCCCCGTGGCGGTGAAGGGCGCCGAGCCGGGCGACGTGCTGCGGGTGGACATCGAGAAGATCGAGCTCGGCGCCGATTGGGGCTTCTGCGCCTTCCGCCCGCTGGTCGGCACCCTGCCGGAGGACTTCCCCTACCACCGCGTGCTGCACATCCCGGTGGACCGCGCGGCGATGACCTGCAAGGTGCCGGTCGGCCCGGGCGTGACCATCCCGATGGCGCCCTTCTTCGGCGTCATGGGCGTGGCGCCGCCGCCGGAATGGGGAACGATCAGCACGAAGGAGCCGCGCGCGCATGGCGGCAACCTCGACAACAAGGAATGCGGCGAGGGCGCCACGCTGTTCCTGCCGGTCTTCGTCCCCGGCGCGAATTTCTCGGCCGGCGACGGCCATGGCGTGCAGGGCGACGGCGAGGTCTGCATCAACGCGCTCGAGATGTGCCTGACCGGCCACTTCCGCCTGTCCCTGGAGAAGGGCGGCGGCGCCCGCGATCCGATCCTGAAATACCCGCGCGCCGAGACGAAGACCCACTATATCAGCATGGGCATGCACGAGGATCTCGACGTCGCCATGAAGACGGCACTGCGCGAGATGATCGCCTTCATCGTCTCGCGTTCCAACCTCTCGGCCGCCGATGCCTACCAGATCTGCAGTCTGGCAGTGGACTTCCACGTGACGCAGACGGTGAACGGCGAAAAGGGCGTGCACGGCATGCTGCGCAAGGGCCTGCTGTTCTGAGGCGCAAAGGGGGCGGCATCAGCCGCCCCCGCTTAGGTCAGACGAAGCGCCGGACCTGCCGCCGCGCGTCGCGCACCAGGTGCCGCGCCGCCGGCACGACCATCCGTCCGGCACCCGCCCGCCGCGCCGCGCCGAGGCCCAGCACCAGCGCGCCGAGCCCCGCCAGCACCGTCGCCGTCAAGGCGGGATGCAGCTGCGCTTCCAGGAACAGGCTGGTCTTGCGTACCGGCGAGACCGGCCGCGTCAGACTCTTCTCCGTGCCGTCCTCGCGCGGCTGGTAGAGGTTGTCGGCGCGCTCCGGCTTCGGCCGCTTGTCGCTGACCTGCGCCGGGTAGCCGATCGTCTCCATCAGCAGGTCGGTGGCGCGCGGGAAAGCCGCGCCCAGCAGCGAGATCGCATGGCCGCCGAAGCCAACGACGATCTCCCGCTTGCGGTGCTCGCAGGCATGCAGGATGGCGCGCGCCACCAGGTCGGGTTCGTAGGCCGGCGGCGGCACCCGCACGCCGGGGCTGTCCAGCAGGTTGCGCGCATGGTCCTGGAAGCCGGTCTCGATGCCGGAGGGCTTGATCAGCGTCACGCTGATCGGCCGGCCGTCGCGCTCCAGTTCCATCCGCAGCGCCTCGGTGAAGGCGCGCACCGCATGCTTGGTGGCCGAATAGGTGCCCTGCAGGATCATCGCCCGGTCCGACAGCACGCTGCCGATGTTGACGATGGCGCCGCCGCGGCCGCGCAGGGCCTTTGCCGCGATCAACGAGCCATGCACGAGGCCCCAGTAGTTGGTGTCGAACAGCCGCTTCTGGTCCTCGACCGGGGTCTGCTCCAGCGTGCCGTAGATGCTGGTGCCCGCGTCGTTCACCCAGGAATCGATGCCGCCGAAGGTCTGGCTGGCCTTCTCCGCCGCCGCTTCCAGCGCCTTTTGATCGCCGACATCGGCCACCGCGAAATCCGCCTGGGCACCGCGGCCGCGCAATTCCTCGGCGATGGTGCGCAGCGCAGCCTCGTTGCGGGAGATCAGGAAGACGCGGGCGCCGGCGCGGGCGGCACGCCGCGCGGTGGCGAGGCCGATGCCGGAACTCGCGCCGGTGATGACGATGGTCTGTTGCGACAGCGGCTTCAGCCGGATTTGCGGCATGGGGATACCTCAAGCTTTCGGGGGGTGCGGCCTCAACCGACACCCCCCGCGCCGGTTCCCCTGCCTTAGACCTTCAGGGTCCCCGCCATCGCCGCCGCGTAACGCTGCGCCACCGCATCCCAGTTCACCACGTTCCACCACGCCCTGGTGTATTCGGCGCGGCGGTTCTGGTAGCGCAGGTAGTAGGCGTGCTCCCAGACGTCGTTGCCGAGCAGCACCCGGCCGCCGTCCATCAGCGGCGTGTCCTGGTTGGGCTTCTGCACGATGGCCAGCTTGCCGTCCTTCGTGACGGTCACGAAGGCCCAGCCGGAGCCGAATTGGGTGTTCCCGGCCCGCTCGACCGCGGCGCGGAAGGCATCGATGCCGCCCAGGTCGCGGTCGATCGCCGCCAGCAGCGCACCCGTCGGCTGGCCACCCTTGCCGCCCATCACGCCCCAGAACATCGTGTGGTTGGCATGGCCACCGCCGTTGTTGCGGACCGCGTTGCGGATGCCCTCGGGCAGCTCGGGCAGCTTCGCCAGCATCTCCTCGATCGGCAGGGCGTGCAGCGCCGAGTGGTCCTTCACCGCGGCGTTCAGGTTGTTCACATAGGCTGCGTGGTGCAGGTCGTGGTGGATCTGCATGGTGCGGGCGTCGATTGCCGCCTCGTTCGCCTCCAGCGCATAGGGCAGCGGCGGCAGGGTGAAGGGACCGGTCGGCGCGGCCGGCGCCGGGCCTTGGGCGAAGACGCGGCGCGGGGCTGCGGCAAGCAGCGCGGCGCCGCCGAGCAGCAGGCCACGGCGGCTGGCGGATAGCGACATCGGCGGTCTCCCAGGGTTGTTGCGGTGCAATTGGGTTGGGCAGCGGCGCTACCAAGGCCATCCGGCTATCGCAAGGCGCGGAAGGCGAAGGCCGCATAGGGGTCCCAGGCGACGCTCGCCGGCCCGCCGATCCGCGGCATCCGGCTGCCGGCCGGGCGCTTCGCCACCAGCACGCCGCCACGGCCGAGTTCCAGCAGCAACCGCACATGGTCGCCGAGGAAGATCACGTCGCGCAGCGCCGCCGCCAACGCGCCCTCGCCCATCTCCTCGGCGCTCATCGCCGCCACCGCCACGCGTTCCGGCCGGATCGCCACGATGCAGCGGCTGCCCGGGCCGGCGGCATCGGCACGGCGCGCCCAGAGCTCCGGCCCGCAATCGAGCCGCACCCGGCACTCCTCGTCCTCCAAAGCCGTCACCGTGCCGGGCAGCCGGTTGTTCTCCCCCAGCAGGCCGGCGACGAAGCCGGTGGCGGGATCGTCGTAGACCTGCTGCGGCGTGCCCTGCTGCACCACCTCGCCGGCTTCCAGCACCACGAGGTGGTCGGCCAGCAGCATGGCCTCGGCCGGCTCTCGCGTCGCCAGCACCACGGTCAGGCCGATGCGGCGGAACAGCGCCCGCCAGTCCAGCGCCAGCCGGGCCCGGGTGGCGTGGTCCAGCCCCTCCAGCGGTTCGTCCAGCAGCAGCACCGCGGGCTGCGGTGCCAGCGCCCGGGCCAACGCCAGGCGCCGCCGCGGCACGGGCCCGAGATCGCCGAGCCGAGCCGCCTCCTGCCCGTCCAGCCCCAACTGGGTCAGGGCGCGGGCGACATGCGCAGCACGCTGCGAGGCAGGCAGGGCCAGCACGGGTTCGGTCACCAGGCGCTCGACCGTGCGACTCGCGGGCATGCCGTTCATTGGCTGGAACAGGCCGAAGCCGCGCCAGCCGGCCGGCTGGCGGTCCAGCTCGGCGCCGTCCAGCAGCACGCGGCCGGCATCGGGCGAGGCCAGTCCGGCCAGCAGGCGCAAGACGCCCTCCTGGCCGGCGCCCGGCGGGCCGAGCAGCACCGTGCAGCCACCGCGCGGCACCACCAGGTCGATGCCGAGCAGGCCGAGCGCCGGCTTGCGCACGGCCTCGAAGCGCAGCAGCGGCGCGTCCATGCGACTCCCCCGGATATGGCGTGGCAGGCTTCGCACCCGGCGCCGTGTGCGTGCAAGGTGGGACCACGTCGCGTGGAACCCCTGGCCGCGCGGCGGCGTTCCGTCGGCAAGTTACCCCAGCGGAAGGAGCACGCCATGAGCGCCGCCAATGATTTCACCAACGACGCCCGCAACATCAAGAACCAGGCCGAGGCCTCGGCGACCAAGGTCGGCGAGGATGCCAAGGACGAACTCGCCAAGCTGCGCGCTCAGGTCGAGCGGCTGATGGAGGAGCGGGTCACCCCGGCGCTGGCCGGCGCCGCGGATCAGGTCTCCGACTACGCCAACCGTGCCCGCGAGACCATCGAGGACCAGGCCGACGCGATCTCCGACACGGTGCGGGAACGCCCGCTGACCGCGGTCGCGATCGCCGCGGCGGCCGGTTACCTGATCGGGCGGTTGATGGGCGGCAACACCTACGTCTATCCGCGCGACCGCCACTAAGCCGGGAGGCGTAGCGCATGCGGATGTTCAGCCTGCTCCGCCTGGCTGCCCAGGCGGAGGCGCTGCGCTGGAAGCGGACCGGCCGGGGTTATGCCATCCAGGCAGGCCTCGGCGCGGCCGCGGCCATCTTCTTCCTGATGCTTCTGGTCATGCTGCATGTCGCGGCTTTGATCTGGTTGGCACGCGGGCGTGACCCAATGGTGGCGGCCCTGATGGTTGCCAGCGTCGACCTGGTGCTTGTCGCCTTGCTCGGGTGGCTGGCGGTGCGGCACGCGGAAGACCCGATCTCGGTCGAGGCGACGCGGGTGCGGGACGATGCGCTGCGTCAGGTGGGCGACACCACGGCGCGAGCGGCGATGGTCCTGCCGCTGCTGCGCAGCCAATCGGCCAAGAAGGGACTGATCGGCGCGGCGCTGACCGCCGCGATTGTCGGGCTGGTGGCGCGCCGCTAAGGCGCGCCACCGATGGCGACGGGACGCGGGCAAGGCCCAGGCCGACGTGCCCTTTTCATCATGCCCTGCGGACCGTGGCCTATCCGGCAAGCAGTGTGCATGCGTTCCTGATCATTTCACTCCGAAATTATATACATCCACGCGGATAATTCACTATTTCGTGATAATTTGCTGGGAAGGCTGGCTTTTCCAGCGCCAAGACGGATTTTGATCCGAATTCGAGACAAAATCTCAAAATCATAGCTATTTCGATATTTTTGATTATTGATGAACAATCAACCTGAAGTTATTTCTCTTTCTCGTGAGCAATGATGCTCATTTAGTTGGAAAGAGATACAAAAAATGGACGCCTACGTGAATGGTGTCGCCACCGCCCCGAACGCCTTCGGCGCGATCATCGGCACCAGCGGCAGCGACCGCATCAGCGGCACCACCGGGAACGACAAGCTGCATGGCGGCCAGGGCGTCGACTACCTCTACGGCGGTGCCGGCAACGACACCTTCGGCTTCAAGCTGAGCGACTTCGACGCCGCACTCGGCTCCGCCGCGCAGGATTTCATCTACGACTTCAGCGGCGCCGGCATGTATCTGGCCGGCGACAACGACTTCCTGAGCTTCACCGGCTTCGGCGCCGGCTCGACCCTGACGCTCGACGTGGCGCGCTCCGATGCGGCGCAGGCCTTCGCCATCACCCGGGGATACATCACCGGTCCGGAGAAGCTGCAGTACTACGTGATCCACAGCGCCGCGACGGGCCAGGATTACGAGATCTTCGTGAAATCGATGAACGGCAATGCCTTGGGTCAGGGTGACTATAACTTCTACTGACCGGGATGACGGCGTCGGCGGGTTGCCTGCAACCTGCCGAGGCGCTACCCGGCGCGCTCTGGATTGCCCCCGAAGGAGCGCGGTGTGAGCGAGACGATTGAACCGACCGTGCTGGCGCGCCGCGAAGGTGCCGCCGGCACGCTGTTGATGAACCGGCCGAAGACGCTCAACGCCCTCGACCTCGCCATGATCCGCGACTTCCAGGCGGCGATCGATGCCTGGAAGGGCGATGCAGCGGTGCGTTTGGTGGTGCTCGAAGGCGCCGGCGGCAAGGCCTTTTGCGCCGGCGGCGATGTCCGCCGCATCCGGGACCTGGCGATCGCCGGCGACGCCGCGGCGATCGAGGCGTTCTTCGCCGAGGAGTATGCCGTCAACCGCGGGATCGCCACCTTCGGCAAGCCCTGGGTGTCGCTGATCGACGGCTTCTGCATGGGCGGCGGCATCGGGCTTTCGGTGCATGGCGCACCGATCGTGGTCAGCGAATCCGCCATGCTGGCGATGCCGGAGACGGCGATCGCGCTCTTCCCCGATGTCGGCACCTCCTACGTCCTGCCGAGGCTGCCCGGCGCGATCGGCACCTGGCTGGCGCTGACCGGCACGCGGCTGCGCGGCGGCGATGCGGTGCACGCCGGCCTTGCCACCCACTATGTCACGAAGGCGAAGCTGCCCGCCTTGCGCACGGCCCTGCTGGAGGGCGACATCGCGGTGCTGGACCGCTTCGCCGAGCCGGCGCCCGAGGCTGCCTTCGCGCCGCACCGCGCCGCCATCGACCGCTGCTTCGGACTGGACAGCATGCCGGCGATCCTGGCGGCGCTCGACGCCGAGGACACCGATTGGGCGCGCGAGCAGACCGCGATCCTGCGACGGATGTCGCCGACCTCGCTTTGCGTGTCGCTCGAGCTCATCCGCCGCGGTGCCGGCGCGACGCTCGACGAGTGTCTGGAGATGGAGCTGGCACTCGGCCGCAGCGTGGTGAACGACCACCCGGACTTCCGCGAGGGCGTCCGCAGCGTGCTGGTGGACAAGGACGGCAAGCCGTCCTGGACCCCGTCCAGCATCGAGGCGGTGGACCCGGCGGCGGTCGAGGCGCTGTTCGCCGGATAGGGTCGAGCCGGCCCGCGGGTCTGCGCGGGCCGGACCGGTTCAAAAGCACCAATCCGCAGGAGGCGCCGCCGCGGCCAGCACGGTATCCGCCCGGAAGGCCAGGTTCTGGATCCGCAGATCGAGTTCGGGGCCGGCATCGGCCAGGGCATAGCCGGCATCCGGCGTGGCAAAGCGCTCGGCCAGGTATTCGGCCAGGGCGTCCTGTTCGGAATAATCGGCGGCGAAGTCGGCCATCCCCGTGCGCGGCGCCGCGGCGCGGACCAGATCCACCCGGTCCTCGACCGTCACCTCGTTGCCGGTGACGGTGTCGGTCGTGCCGAGGTAGTTGTCGCCGCCGCCGGCAAGGAAGTTCAGCGTGACGACGCGGAAGTCGCGGCCGGCATCGCCGACCAGCGCGCCGCCCGAGGCCACCGTGTCGACCACCTCGCCCGCGCCGTCGACCACCGCCAGGCTCACCACCCGGTCGCCGGCCGGACGGGCGGGATCAAAGCTGAAGGCCAGGCCGCCGACCTGCGGAAAGCCGCCCGGCGTGGCGCCGGGGGCCACGCCGCGCAGTGCGTTCTCCACCAGGGTGAGCAGGTTCTGCGCATCGAGGGTGACGAGCGACAGCTCGTTGTTGAAGCGCAGGGAATTCTCGATGTCGAGCTGGCTCACCGCGCCGCCCGGCTGCGGCGGAAGTTCCTCCGGCACCGGCTGGCCCTGCACGGCGCCGATCTCGGCGCGGATGCCGCCGCCGTTCTTGACGCTGATGAGCACGGGCAGGGCTTCCAGCCCGTCGTTCGCAGCCTGGTATGCCTGCGCCGCGAGAAGGTTGGCATCCGCGGTGAGGTTGCCGAGGTTGGTCTCCTCCGAGCGCACCTCGTTGCGGCGGCCTTCCAGGAACACGTCGCTGAAGCCGAAGACGTTGCCCGACTTCGCCTCGATCACCGCGCCGACCGCGTCGGTCAGCTGCTTGACCTCGCCGCCGCGGGTGCCGTCGGCGAGGAGGACGTCCCGCTCAGCCTGGGAGAGCACGCCGTCACCGTCGCCGGCGACCGCATCGACGCCGGCATCGGTGGTGACGTAGGCGCCGGAGACCGCGGGATCGACGCTGTCGGGAAGGATGGCACCCTCCGCGTCGAAGGTGACGACGAGCCGGCCGACATAGGCGTAGTTGCCGTCGGTGTTCACCACCGCGACAGGCTTTCCATCCGCCCCGGTGCGGAACACCGGATAGGCCTCGTCGGCGGTGTCGCCGTCCTCCAGCACGTCGGTCGCGTCGGCGAACACCCCGTTGCTGCCGCCGCCGAGGATGACGTCCACGCCCGACAGCCGCGTCGCCAGCTCGAGCTCGAAGGCGTACTGCTGCAGGTGCGACCGGAGGATGATCTTGTCGATCCCCTGCGCGGTCATCTGGTCGACATAGGGCTGCAGGGTGGCGGCGAGCTGCGCCATGTCGTTCTCGTCCGGCCCGGTGACCTGCACGCCGCCGACCGTGGAGATGCCTTCCAGCACCTGCGTGGTGGCACCGAGCAGGCCGATGGTCTCGCCGTTCACCTGCACCGTGGACCAGGGCGCGATCTGCCGGTCGTCGCGCTCGGCGGCGATCGCGGCGGCGGAAGCGAGGTCCTCGGCGGTGGTGGCGTAGCGCGCCGCATCGCTTAGCTCGGGCGTGAACAGCGATGCCAGCGTCGGCTCCCCACTGAAATCGAGGTTGGCCGCCAAATAGGGAAACTGCGCGCCGATGCTGGTCACGCCGGACAGGGCCGGCGCCGCGCCGGCGGCCGCGGTGAAGTCGAGCGCGAGGCCCAGCGCATTCGGGCCGAGGTCGAATTCGTGGTTGCCGATCGCGCTCGCCCGCACGCCGATGGCGTTCAGCACCGCGACGTCGACCTGGTTGAAATTCGGCGGACTGGCGAAGCCGGCCAGGCTGCCGGCCGGCAGCGCGAGGCTCTGCTCGTAGAAGGCGATCAGCTCGTCCCGCACGCTCACATCGGTGCCGGCCGCGGTGAAGGGGCCGGGGATGAAATTGTCGCCCGAGGAGAGCGTCAGGCTGTTGGCGGCGCGGTCCTCCAGCACGTCGACGATGGCGGCGAAGTTCCCCGCCCGCAGCACCGCCTCAGCGCCCGCCTCGAAATCGGAGGCATGCAGGATCTGCAGGGTGAAGCTGCCGCCACCGGCATCGCCATCGTCGCCGGCGCCCTGGCCGAGGCCGAAGATGCTGGTGGTGGCACTCGTCTCGTTCGGCGCGACCAGCAGCGCCTCCCTGGTCGGCGAGGCGGCGGCGGGCACGAAGCCGATCACCTCCGGCCCGACATCGCCCTCAGCGCCGAGGAACCCGGCATAGGTGAAGGCGGTCGGCCCATCGATCCGGAAGGCGGCGGTGCCGTTGGCGCGCTCCAGCCCGACGAACAGGTAGGTCTCGCCGTCGAGCGTGCCGACCGCCAGGCCCTCGGGCTCCACGCCCTTGTTGTCGTCGCGGTTCTCGTCGTAGTTCGCCGGCTGCGTCGTGGCGATGATCTCGTCCAGGCTGGTGCCGCTGTCGAAGACCAGCGTGCCGTCGGTGGTCCAGACGCTGAAGCTGCGGCCGCCGAAGGCATAGGGCGCCTCGTAATCGCCGTCGCCATCGCGATCTCCGAGCGTGGTGGTCACCGTCAGCCGGCCGAGCGCGTCATCGGCCTGCAGGGCGGCGGCATCCGGGAAGGCCACCGGGTCGAGGCGCAGGTCGGACACCCGCGCTTCCTCGTTGAAGCCGGGCCAGTCGGCGCGGGCATCGCCCTCGTTCGCGGTGATGAGGTAGGTCGTGCCGCCGATATCGACCGCGGCGATCGCATCCGGCAGATAGAGCCCGCGGACCGGAAAGTTCTGCGGCAGGAAGGCATCGTCGGTGTCGGAGGCGGAGATCGCCTCGCCGGGCAGCGCGTGATCCTTGGACCCGAGCGGTATGATCTTCGTGACATGGCCGCCGTCGATGTCCAGCACGCCGATGGCATTGGCTTCCTGCAGCGTGACATAGGCGGTGTTCGGGTCGTTCGGGTCGACCGCTATGTATTCCGGCTCGAGATCCTGCGCCACGGTGGCACCGGGCCCGAAGATCCGCACGCCCTGCTCGACAAGGTCGTTGACTCCGTCATGGTCGCGGTCGAGCGCGTTGAAGCTGCCGAAGCCGGCGGTGCGCACCGTGCCGGTGGCGACGTCGATGATGCTGACTGAGCCTTCGGGGTCGATGCCGTCGGCGAGGTAGCTGTCGGGCTCGCCCTCGTTCGCGGTCAGCAACCGCGAGCCGCCGGCATCGAAGGCGATCTGGTCTGGCTGCGCGCCGACGCCGGCGGTCAAGCGCTCCTGCGACACGAAATGTCCGTCCTGCCAGGCGATGTCGAGCACCGCGACAATGCCCGGATCGGTCTTCGGCACCGCCTCGGCGGCGATAGCGAGCACGCCGTCCCGGGCGGCGATGCTGTTGACCCTTCCGTAGCCGGCGGTGTCGATGGTCCCGATGATCAGGCCGGTCGAGGGGTCGACAACGTCGATGCCGGCCGGCGCGGCGATGAAGACCAGGCCCGTACGGCTGTCGAAGGCCGCGACCTCGGCGCCGCGCGCCAGGCTGCCGTTTGCGGCGGTATGGCCGATGGTGAACCGCGGCGCGGCATTCGACAGGCTGTCCGACATCGTTGTCTCCGGTGCTTCCGCGTGTGGCGGAGCCCGGGGTAGTGCGCCATTGGCATACCTTCCTGCTTGGATTTATGAAGAGAACATGGACAGGGCTTCATCAGATCGCGACCATACGGGGTCGCGGATTCAGCGTCCGACCAGCACCAGCACCACGCCCGCCACCACGACGCAGACACCGATGATCTCGGCAGCGGTGGGTTTCTCCTTCAGGTAGAAGCGGCTGAACAGCAGGGTGAAGATGATCTCTACCTGCCCTACCGCCCGCACCAGCGCGACCGGGGCGAGCGCGAAGGCGGTGAACCAGCAGGCCGAGCCGCAGGCCGAGAGCGCGCCGACCTGGGCGCTGGTGCGCCAGGTGGCGAACACGGCGCGCAACTGTGCCGGCTCCCGCGCCAGCAGCCAGCCGCCCTGCATCAGGGTCTGCAGGATATTCGCCACCACCAGCGTGACCAGCGCGCGCAGGATCGGGTCATCGCCGGGCAGCGCCTGATTTGCCGCCTTCACCAGCACGCTGGTCAGCGCGAAGAAGAAACCGGCGGACAGGCCACAGAGCGCCGCCGGCTGCACCGTGGCCCGCAGCACTTCTCCCAGGTTGCGCGCCTTGCCGGCCAGCGAAAGCCACAGCACCCCGCCGACGCCGACCGCGATGCCGACCCAGGCCAGCGCCGAGATGCGCTCGCCCAGCAGCACCAGCGCCAGGATGGCGCCCTGCACTGCCTCGGTCTTGGCATAGGCCGTGCCGACGGCGAAGCCTCGGTGGCCGAAGGCCATGATCAGCAGGTTGGTGCCGAGAATCTGGCCCAGCCCGCCGGCCGCGGCCAGCGCCAGGAAGGACCAGTTCAGCGCCGGCAAGGTGCCGCCGAACAGCGCCAGGTAAAGCCCGAGGATCAGCGCCCCGACCGGCACGCCGTACAGGTAGCGCACCACCGCCGCGGCATTGACGGAAAGCTGGCCGCGCAGCTTCTGCTGCATGGCCGTTCGCCAGGTCTGGAAGAGCGCGGCCGCCAGGGTCACCGGCAGCCAGAGGGGCGAGAGAATCATCCGTACCCAGGCTGCGGTGCCGCCTCCGTCGCGTCAACCGCGCGGCGCGCCTCAGCCGGCGTCGAGCTGCAAGCCCTCCTTCCGGATCACCGCCCGCCATTTCTCGGTCTCCGCCCGCACCCAGGCGGCGAATTCCTCGGGCGAGAGGCGCAGCGGCACGCCGCCGAGCTGGGCGAAGCGCTGCCTGGTCTCGGGCAGGTCGAGCAGCGCGTTGATCTCGGCGTTGACCGTGCGGACGATCTCCGGCGGCAGGCCGGCCGGGCCGAACAGGCCGAACCAGGTATTCACCTCGAACCGTGCGAGTTCGGGCAGCGTCTCGCGCGCAGCGGGCACGTCGGGCAGCTCGGCATTGCGCTCGGCGCCGGTGACCGCGAGCGCCCGCAGGCGGCCGCTGCGGACATGCTCGATGACGCCGGTGAGGTTGTCGATCAGGAAGCCGACATTGCCGGCCAGCATCTCGATCTGCGCCGGGGCGGAGCCGCGGAAGGGGACGTGGATCGCCTCCACTTGCAGCAGCTGCAGCAGCCAGACCGGGGTCAGGTGGGTCGACTGCCCGACGCCGGTCGAGGCATAGCTGATCCTGCCCGGGCTGGCGCGCAGCCAGGCGGCGAATTCGGCCATGCTGCGGACCGGGGTGTTGGCGTTCACCACCAGCACGTTGGGGCCGCGGATCTGCCCGGCGATCGGGGTGATCTGCCCGGCGTTGTAGGGCAGGTTGCGGAACAGCGAATAGGCGATCGCCTGCGGCCCGATATTGCCGGACAGCAGGGTCAGCCCGTCCGGCTTCGCCCGCACCGCCTCCAGCGTGCCGATGGTGCCGCCGGCGCCGGTGCGGTTCTCCACCACCAGCGGCGTGCCCCAGCGCGCCTGCAGATGCTGGGCGCAGAGCCGGCCCATGACATCCGTGGTGCCGCCGGCCGCGGCGGGGACGATGATGCGGACCTGCTGGCCCGGGCGCCAGGATTGCGCGCGGGCCGGGGCGGCGAGCAGCAGCGCAGGCGCGGCGAGCGCCGCGCGACGCGGGAAACCAACCATCAACCGACCTCCAGCTGGAGGCCCTCCTTGCGGATGACCTCGCCCCATTTCTCGGCCTCGTTGGCGACGAAGGCGGCGAATTCCGTGGTGCTGCCGTACAGCGAGACGCCGCCCATCTCGCGCCAGCGGGCCTTCACCTCCTCGGTCTCCTGCCAGGCCTTCATCGCGGCGTTGAGGCTTTCGGCGATCGGCCGCGGCGTCGCCGCCGGCAGGAAGATGCCGAACCAGGTGTTGACGTCGAACCTGGCGAGTTCCGGCATCGTCTCCCGCGCCGCCGGCACGTCGGGCAGCCGCGGGTTGCGGTCGGCGGAGGAGACCGCGAGTGCCCGCACCCGGCCGCCGCGTATCTGGCTGATGCCGCTGGTCAGGTTGTCCCACATGTACTGGATGTTGCCGGCGACCAGTTCCATCATCGCCGGGCCGGCGCCGCGGAAGGGCACGTGGATCGCCTCCGTGCCCGTGGCCTGGTTGAACCAGACGCCGGTGAGATGCGGGCTCTGGCCGACGCCGGGCGAGCCGAAGCTGAGCTTGCCGGGGTTCTTCTTCAGGTGCGCCACCAACTCCGGCACCGTGCTGGCGGGGACCGAGGGATGCACCACCAGCACGTTCGGCCCGCGCAGGGTGCCGGCGACCGGCAACAGGGCGTCCTTCGGGTAGGGCAGGCTGCGGTAGAGCGAGAGGCCGATCGCCTGCGGCCCAATATTGCCGAGCAGCAGGGTCAGGCCATCGGGGGCGGCGCGCACGACCTCGGCGGTGCCGATCACGCCGCCGGCGCCGGAGCGGTTCTCCACCACGCAGCTCTGGCCGTAATGCTGCTGCAGGAAGGGCGCGAGCAGCCGGGCGCTGATATCGGCGGTGCCGCCGGGCGCGGCGGGGACGACGATGCGGATGGTCTGGGTGGGCTTCCAGTCCTGCGCCCGCGCCACCAGCGGCGTGGCGAACGGCAGGACGAGCGCGGTGCGGCGCGTCAGGCTCAACATTGGCATTTCCCCGGGCAGGCTTTTCGTTCCGCACAAGATGGCGCGGATGGCTGTCCGGGAAAAGGTCACCCCACCAGGCCGAGCCCGTTCAGCCCGCCCAAATTCTCCGGCCAGCGCTTCGCCTCGGCCGACTGCAGCAGGATCCGCGCCCAGGCCACCCAGCCGGACCAGGCGATGCGCTTGTCCCAGGCCACGCCCCAATCCTGCAGCAGGTCCAGCCCGGCGCGGGCATGGTCCTCGGCCATCGCCCAGTCGCCGGCGGTCAGGGCAAGCTGCGCCAGCATCAGCCGCGGCTCGGCCACGTAGGGGTTGTGGCGGATGCAGGCGGTCAGCGCCCGGTGGGTCGGGCCGAGCCCGGCCATCGGCAGCCCCCGCGTCACCGCCTGCCAGTAGAGCGCGACCGCGGCCATCTCGTCCTCCGGGTCCAGCACCGCGGTGCAGCGGGCGAAGACCGGGGGTGTCGGCAGGCCCCATTCCTCCGGCAGGTCGGACAGCACGCGGCCGAGGCGGGACAGCATGGACAATGCCGTCGCGGTCGGCTTCAGCGGGCCGGGCCAGAGCGAGGCCGCCCAATTCTCCCGCAGGGGCCGCGGCTTCTGATAGGGGAAGCCGGCAAACACCTCGTCCTGCCAGGAATGCCATTGCTCGGCGATGTCGGCGATCGTGGCGATGGCGAAGACCGCGACGTCGCGGGCGGAGAGGATGATGTCGGGGGCGCCGGCGCGTTCAAGCACCATGCCTTCCTCTGGCAGGTCCTCCTCGGCCAGCAGGCGCTGGGTGAAGAGCGTCCGGGGCATGACGCAGAAGGTGTGGATCAGCCGCTCCGCCTCCGGCCCCAGCGCCGCGCTCAGCTCGGCCCGGTTGCCGGCGGCGTCGAACAGCTTCAGGTCGACGTATTCGTTGGAATAGACGCTGTGGAACAGGCCGAGCAGCCGCACCTCGCGCGGCTGGTCCCACAAGGTCAGGGTGCGGCAGACACCCAGCAGGTGGTCCTTGAAGGTGCCGGCCTTGTGCCAATCCTCCCCGGCGCTCCGGGCAAAAAGCATCTCCAGCAGCGCGGGCAGCTCGGGGTCCACCCGGGCCCAGTCGTCGGCCAGCAACGGGCGCAGCTTGGGGTGCAGCCGCTCAGGCATCGGGCGTCTCCTCCATCCGGTAGCGGAAGTCGCAATGGGTCGCCCCGCCCATCAGGGTCTGGGTGCGGGTGAGCTTGAGGCGCGGGTCGTAGCCCTCGCAGAAGGCGCCGTCGCGGTTGCAGGACAGCACCGCGCCGAGCCCTTCCAGCCCCATCTCGCGGTACATCTCGGCATAGCGGCAGCGGGTGACGTTGAAGTCGAAGCGGGTCGCGTCGCGCGCCACCGGCTCGATGCGGAGGGCATCGTCGCGGGTCCAGGCTTCCTGGATGGCCTCGAAATGGTCGAGGCTGGGCCCGGCCGGCGCCGCGGCCGCCATGGCGCCGGCAGCCTGCTTCGCCAGCTTCACCACGGCACGGGTCAGGAGAGCCCGAGCGCGCTCCTCGCCCAATTCGGCGGCCAGTTCCGCGAAGATGCCCTTGGCGAAGGCGGCCTCGATCCGCCGCTGTTGCAGGATGCCGATATCCATGGGGGTCCCCTTCCCGGTCGGCTCGAGGCTATCCCCGGCGCGGCCCCGGGGGAACGCCGGCCGGCTTGACCTGCATCATGGCGCACAGCGCGGCCATGGCCTTCCGCTAGGCTGAGGATCTTCGCCACCGCGGCCCAGGGTTGCGGTCGCTTCATTGGGTTTTTGCGGAACATGACGACATATGCTGCCCGGACAGTGCTAAAGCGCCCCGCCATGCAAACCCGTGCGACCCTGCTTGCCCATTGCCGCGACACGATCGGCGCCATGCGCCGGGAGGGCCGCTACCGGGAATTCGCCCATCTGGAAAAACTGGCGGGCCGCTTCCCCACCTATCGCTGGCATGCGCCAGAGGGGGTGCGGGAGGTCACGGTCTGGTCGTCGAACGATTATCTCGGCATGGGCAACCACCCGGCGGTGCTGGAAGCGGCCACCGCGGCGATCGCGCAGCACGGCGCCGGCGCCGGCGGCACCCGCAACATCTCCGGCACCTCGCCGCTGCATGCGGCGCTGGAGGCCGAATTGGCCTCGCTGCACGCCAAGTCGGGCGCGCTGCTGTTCGGGTCCGGCTACATCGCCAATGCCGCGGCGATCTCGGCGGTGCTGGAAGCCCTGCCCGGCTTCATCGTCTTCTCCGATGCCAAGAACCACGCCTCGATGATTGCCGGCATGCGCGGGGCGAAGGATGCCAGACGGGTCATCTGGCAGCACAACGACCTGGCGGACCTGGAAGCCAAGCTGGCCGCGGCCCCGGCGGATGCGCCGAAGCTGATCGCCTTCGAGAGCGTCTATTCGATGGACGGCGACATCGCCCCGATCGGCGCGATCTGCGACCTGGCCGACAGATACGGCGCCATGACCTACCTGGACGAGGTCCATGCGGTCGGCCTCTATGGCGCCACCGGCGGCGGGATCTCGGAGCGCGACGGGGTCGCGGCCCGGGTCGACCTGATCGAGGGCACGCTGGCCAAGGGTTTCGGCGTGCTGGGCGGCTATGTCGCCGGCGATGCCGAGCTGGTCGACTTCATCCGCAGCGTCGCCGGCGGGCTGATCTTCACCACTGCCCTGCCGCCCGCGGTCGCCGGCGCGGCACTGGCCAGCGTGCGCAGCCTGAAGCAGGACCCGGCCCGGCGCGAGAAGCTGGCGGAACGTGCCGCGGCGCTGAAATCGGCGCTCGATGCCGTCGGCCTGCCGCGCATCGCCGCCCCCAGCCATATCGTCCCGGTCTTCGTCGGCGAGGCCGAGCTCTGCCGTCAGGTGGCCCGCCGGCTGCTGGCGGAGCACGACCTCTATGCCACGCCGATCAACTACCCGACCGTGCCGCGCGGGACGGAGCGGCTGCGGTTGTGTGCGACGCCCTTCCATACCGATGCGATGATCGCCGAGCTGATCGCCGCGCTGCAGGCGGTGCTGCCGAGGCAGGTGATGCGGCAGGCGGCCGAGTAGCAAGCAAGGTCGGGGAAGGAAAAGTATTCCCTCCCCGAACCCCACCCTTCCTTTTCGTGAGTCGGGCACTCGCCGCGCGGCAGGTGCCAACCCACAAACATAGAGGAGAGGCCAGGGAGGATACTTCCTCCCTGGCCTTGCCTTCTTTACTCCGCCTGCATGCTGCCATCCCGCAGCGTGACGCGCGTGGTACGGCAGGCCTCGACCCCCCGCATCTCCACCGCGCGGCCATTGGTCCAGACCGCGCGCAGCCCATAATTCCCCTCCGCCGGGAAGCGGAAGGGCAGGCTGGCGCCCGGTGGCAATTCGCGGCCCGGCAGCAGGTCGGCCCCCCAGCCCTCGTTTCCCGGGCGCGCCACATAGAACTGCTCCAGCGCCTGGCCGGAGGCATTGGCCAGCACCGCCGGGCAGCCGCGGTCACCACCGCAGGCGGCCAGCAGCGTCAGCATGGCCAAAGCAGGCAGCGGCCTCATGCCGGGTCGATCGGCGCCGTCGGCACGCCGCCAGCCTCGATCGCCGCGCCGGCGGCCAGCAGCACGTCCTCCCGGTAGCGCCCGCCGATCAGTTGCACGCCCACGGGGATGGTGCCGACCAGGCCGGTGCTCACCGTCAGCCCGGGCAGGCCCAGCACCGGCAGGCCGAGCTGCGGCAATTGCTCCGCCATCATCCGGCGGAACCCCTCGAAGCTCTCGACATCCGCATGGTCGCGGTAGGGCAGCGCGCCGGAGACCGGCAGGATCACCACGGGGAAGCCTTCCAGGAACAGCAGCCACTGCCGCAGTAGCCCGACCCGCTTCTGCAGCGCGTCCTGGAAGTCGAACAGCGAGGGCGCGGCGCAGAGCCGTTCCATGTAGCCGAAGATCGCCAGGGCATCCGGGTCCCCCTCCCTCTCGTAGGCGGCGGTGCCGGCGCGGCGGCTCTCGGCCAGCCAGAGCAGCAGCTGGATATCGGCGCTTTCCCGCAGCGGCGGCAGGTTGGGCAGTTCCTCCACCTCCCAGCCGGCGGTGCGCAGGCGCCGGGCGGCGTCACGCAACGCGGCGGCGATCTCGGGCGCCACCGGCATGCCGTCGGGCGCGACGCAGAGCGCGGCGCGCTTCGGGAAGGCGGGGCCTTCCAGCGGCGCCGGCACCCACCAGGGATCGCGCGCATCCGGCTGGCTCATCGCGCCGAGCGCCAGGCGCAGGTCGCCAACGGTCCGCGCCAGCGGGCCCGACACGGCCATCAATTGCGCGCCGATCCCGCGGTCCGGCCCCGTCGCGTTCCAGGCCGGGATGCGGCCCATGGTCGGGCGCAGGCCATGGATGCCGCAGGCATAGGCCGGGTAGCGCACCGAGCCGCCGATATCCGTGCCATGCGCCAAGGCACCGATGCCGGCGGCAACGCAGGCCGCGGCCCCGCCCGAAGAGCCGCCCGGCGTGATGGATGGATCGCGCGGGTTCTTCGTCGCGCCATGCAGCAGGTTGCGGGTGAACCAGCGCAGCGAGAAGGCCGGGGTATTGGTCCGGCCGAGGATGACGGCCCCAGCCTTCCTCAGGTTGGCCACCACCGGGCTGTCCTGCTGCGCCACCAGGTCCTTCTGCAGGGTCAGGCCGTTGGTGGTGGCCCAGCCCTGCTGGTCAACATTGACCTTCACCGTGATCGGCACCCCGGCCAGCGGCCCGGGCGCCTCGCCGCGAGCCAGCGCCGCATCGACTGAAGCGGCGCTGGCCAGGGCCTGGGCGGGATCGTGCTGGATGACGGCGTTGAGCCTGGGGTTCACCGCATCCAGGCGGGCGAGGGCGGAGCGGGTCGCCTCGGTCGCGGAGACCTGCCGGTCGCGGACCAGGGCTGCGAGTTCCGTGGCCGGAAGGCGCCAGAGATCGGTCATGAGGGGTGTCCCGGTTGCTTGGGCCGGATGGTCGGGCGTGCACCGCCCAGGGTCAATGCGTCAGGCCGTCACCAGCGCCCGCGCCGCGGTCGAGCCGCGCACCACGCAGCGCCCGCTCAGCATCACCTTGCGCACCGGGGCGGCGGGCGCCCGCAGCCGCTCGAACAGCAGGGCCATGGCGGTACGGCCGATCTCCGCCAGCGGCTGCTCGATCACCGTCAGCCCCGGCTCGACAAGGCCGGTCCAGGGTTCGTTGTCGAAGCCGGCCAGGGCGATGTCGTCGGGGATGCGCAGGCCGGCGCCGCGCACCGCCCGCAGCAGGCCCATCAGCAGCAGGGAATTGCTGACCATGACGGCCTCCGGCGCCGGGCCTTCGGCCAGCAGCGCGGCGAAGCCGGCCTCGGCCGCCTCGACCTGCGGCAGCACGAAGCGCTCCCGCGCCGGCAGGCCGTGCCGGGCCATGGCGGCGCGGTAGCCGGCGGCGCGCTCGACGCCGGTGAAGCTGGTCTGGCCGAACAGCCCGGCGATGCGGCGGTGGCCCTGCGCCATCAGGTGATCGACCAGCGCGACGCTGGCGGCCGCGTTGTCCAGCAGCACGGAGTCGAACCGCCCGGGCGGGCCGGCACGGTCGATCAGCACGGTCGGCAGCTCCAGCGGCTGGGTCGCCAGGCAGTCCGCGGTGGTGCGGGTGGGGGCCAGGATCAGGCCGGTGACGCGTTCTTCCTGCATCAGCCGCAAGTAGATTGCCTCCCGCGCCGCATCTTCGTCGGTGTTGCAGAGGATGACGCGCAGCCCGGCCTGGTAGGCCGCTTCCTCGACCGCCCTGGCCACCCCGGTGAAGAAGGGGTTGCCGATATCGGCGACGATCAGCCCGATCGTGTTGCTGTCCTGCGAGCGCAGCCTTCGGGCGGCGAGGTTGGGGCGGTAGCCAGTGACGCGCACCGCCTCCAGCACCTGGCCCCGCAGCGCCTCGCTGACAGGCCCCTTGCCGAGGGCGCGGGAGACGGTCGCCGGGGAAACGCCGGCGGCGCGGGCAACGTCCTTGATGCTGGTGGTCATGCCGCTGGGATCGGTTTCATCATCCTGGCCCCAGTCTGCCTCCGGGACCCCGCCGCTTCAACGGTGAAGCAGGCTTAGTATAACGAATTTTTTTTTGACATTGGTAGTGAGAACGTTTTCATTGACCGTAATCAAGCCAAGCAGGAACGTCCCATGGCCCAAGCCGCCTCGCCCATGCCCATCGCACGCGAACTCGTGCGGCTGGACGCGACGCCGCGCGACAAGGCGGCGGCGATCGCCGAGGCCGGCCAGCTTCTCGCCGCCGCCGGCTGCGTCGAGCCCGGCTATGCCGCCAGCATGTTGCGGCGGGAACAGGCGGCGAACACCTATCTCGGCCATGGCGTCGCCATCCCGCACGGCATGGGCGAGGACCGCGGCCTGGTCCGCCGCAACGGCCTCGCCATCCTGCAGGTGCCGGGCGGGATCGAGTGGAATCCCGGCCAGGTCGCGCATCTCATCATCGGCATCGCCGCCGCCTCCGACGAGCACATTGCCATCCTCCGCCGGCTGACCCGGCTGCTGAACGACCCCGGCAGCCTGCAGGCGCTGTTCACCACGCCGGATGCCGAGACGATCATCGCCGCGCTCGGCGCCGAACCGGCCGCGCCGCCCGCCGCCGCGCCGGCCAACGACCTCGCCGAGGCCTTCGATTGGGTGGTGGATTACCCTGCCGGCCTGCATGCCCGCCCCGCCACCCGCTGGGTCGAGGCCGCTCGCGCGACCGGCTGTCGCATCCAGGTCCGCAGCAGCGACCAGGCGGCGGATGCGGCGGCGCTGGTCGGCCTGCTGCAACTCGGCCTCCGCGCCGGCGACCGCATCACCGTCTCGGCCGAGGGACGCGACGCCGCCGCCGCCCTGGCCAGGCTGCGCGCCGTCATCACCGCTCTCTCGGCGCAGGAGAAGGCCGATGCCGCGCTGGCGGCGCAGCGTGCCGTGGCGCCGGCCCGTGGCTGGGAGCCGGCCGGGCGGCTGGCCGCGCTGGCCGGGATCGGAGCCAGCCCCGGCCTGGCCATCGGCCGCGTCCATGTGCTGGCCGATTCCGAGGCGGCCATCCCCGACACCCCGCTGCCGCTGGGGGAAGGCGGCGCCCGGCTGGAAGACGCCATCCGCGCCACCCACGCCCAGCTCCGGGCGCTGGAGGACGCCACCGCCCGCCGCCTCGGCGCCGGCGAGGCCGCCATCTTCCGCGCCCATGCCGGGCTGCTGGACGACCCCGACCTCATCACCCTCACCTGCCAGCTGATGGTGGAGGGCCATGGCCTCGCCTGGTCCTGGCACCAGGCGGTGGAGCGGGTGGCGGGCTCGCTTGCGGCGCTCGGCAACCCGGTGCTGGCCGGGCGTGCCGCCGACCTGCGCGACGTGGGCCGGCGGGTGCTGGGGCAGATCGACGCCTCGCTGGTCGGCGGGTCGCTGGCCGACCTGCCGGACGGTCCGGTGATCCTGGTGGCCGACGACCTCTCGCCCTCCGACACCGCCGGGCTCGATGCCGCCAAGGTGGTCGGGCTGGCGACGGCGACCGGCGGGCCGACCTCGCACACCGCCATCCTGGCCCGCACCCTCGGCATCCCGGCGCTGGTCGCCGGCGGACGCGGGCTGCTGGACCTGGCGCCGGGGACGGAAGCGGTGCTCGATGGCGGCGCCGGGCGGCTGCACCTGGCCCCCGCCGAGTCGGACCTCGCATCCGCCCGCGCCTGGATCGCCGCGCAGCAGGAGCAGCGGGCGCGCGAGGCGGCGCTGCGGGCCGAGCCCGCCACCACCCGCGACGGCCACCGCATCGAGATATCCGCCAACATCAACCTGCCGGACCAGGCCGCCTTCGCCCTCGCCCAGGGTGCCGAGGGGGTCGGGCTGATGCGCACGGAATTCCTGTTCCTCGAGCGCGGCGAGACGCCGGACGAGGAGGCGCAATACGCCGTCTACCGCGGCATGATCGAGGCACTCGGCGGCCGGCCGCTGATCGTCCGCGCGCTCGATATCGGCGGCGACAAGCAGGTGCCGCATCTGCGGCTGCCGGTCGAGGCCAACCCCTTCCTCGGCGTCCGCGGCGCCCGGCTGCTGCTGCGCCGGCCGGACCTGCTGGACCCGCAGCTCCGCGCGCTCTACCGCGCCGCCGCGGCCGGCGGGCCGCTGTCGATCATGTTCCCGATGGTGACCTCGGTGCCCGAGGTGATCGCGCTGCGCGCCGCCTGCGAACGGATCCGCGCCGAGCTCGGCGCCCCCGCCGTCCCCGTCGGCATCATGGTCGAGGTGCCGGCGGCCGCGGTGCAGGCCGATGCGCTGGCGAAGCACGTCGATTTCTTCTCGATCGGCACCAACGACCTGACGCAATACGTGCTGGCGATCGACCGGCAGAACCCCGACTTCGCCGCCGAGGCGGACAGCCTGCACCCGGCCGTGCTGCGCCTGATCGCCCAGACGGCGGAGGCTGCCACGCGGCACGGCCGTTGGGTCGGCGTCTGCGGCGGGCTGGCGGGCGAGGGCTTCGGCGCGGCGCTGCTGGCGGGGCTCGGCGTGGCGGAACTGTCCATGACCCCGCGCGACATCCCGGCCGTGAAGGCGGTGCTGCGCGGCGCGACGCACTCCGCGCTGCGCAACCTGGCGGCCCGCGCCCTGGCCTGCGGCACCGCCGAAGCGGTCCGCGCGCTGGAGGCGGAGCTGGTGACACGACCCGACGCGCAGGTGGCCGCATGATGTTCGTCACCCTCTCGCTCAACCCGGCGATCGACCAGACGGTCGAGCTGGACGAGCTCCGCCCCGGCGCGGTGAACCTGGCGCGCGGCGCGCTGCGGCATGCCGGCGGCAAGGGCATCAACGTCGCCGCCTGCCTGGCCGACTGGGGCGCCGCGCCCATCGTCACCGGCCTGCTCGGCGAGGCCAACGACGCGCCCTTCAACGCACTGTTCTTTGCGCGCGGCATCGACGACCGCTGCATCCGCATCCCCGGCGAGACGCGGACCAACATCAAGCTGCTCGACCTCGGCCGCGGCGACACCACCGACATCAACCTGCCCGGCACCGCCCCCGGCGCCGAAGCCCTGGATGCGGCGTTGGCGGCGCTGCACGCGGCGATCCGGCCGGGCAGCATCGCGGTGCTGGCCGGCAGCCTGCCGCCCGGCCTGCCGGCCGAGACCTATGCCGAACTGGTGGCGCTGCTCTCCGAGCAGGGCGCCCGCGTCGTGGTGGATGCCAGCGGCGCGGCGCTGTCCGCGGTGCTGGCCGCGCCCGTGCTGCCGCACGCGATCAAGCCGAACCGCTTCGAGCTGGAAGGCTGGATCGGCCGGCCGCTGCCCGACCAGGCCGCGCTGCTGGCCGCGGCGCGGGCGCTGGTGGCGCGCGGCATCGCCCTGGTCGCCGTCTCGCTCGGTGCCGAGGGCGCGCTCTTCGTCGCCGCCGATGCCGCGGTGCGGGTGCACCCGCCGAGCATCGCGGTGGGCAGCAGCGTCGGGGCCGGCGATGCCATGGTGGCGGGCATCGCCGCCGGACTTGGCGAGGGAGTGCCGCTAGAGGCGCTGGCGCGCCGCGCCGCTGCCTTCTCGGCGGCCAAGCTGCAGGAGGCCGGCGCCCGGCTGCCTGGCCGCGCCGCGGTGGAGGCGATCGCCGCCACGATCCACGTCGAACCGCTCGCCTGAACCAGGACCGGAGGAGAAACCAGATGTCGGGCGTGATCGCGGTGGTCGAGGCGGGCGACAGCCCGGTGCGGGCCATGCTTGCGGCGGAGGCGCTGCGCCAGGCGGCGCGGCGCGCCAGCCGGGCGCTGGCGGTGGAGGTGCGGACGGCGCGCGGCGTGCTGTCGCCGCTGCCAGCCCTCCCGGATGCCGATGCCCTGCTGCTGGTGGGCGAGGCGGCGCAGCCGCCGGCGGGGCACGACGCGCTGCATGCCGTGCGCGCCAGGATCGAGGAGGTGCTGGCCGATGCCGCCGGCGTCCTCGCCCGCGCGATACCCGAGGCATTGGCCGAGGCGCCGGCCGCGAGCGACGCGAAGCGCATCGTCGCCATCACCTCCTGCCCCACCGGCATCGCCCATACCTTCATGGCGGCGGAGGGGCTGGAACAGGCGGCCAAGGCGCTGGGCCATGCGATCCGCGTCGAGACCCAGGGCTCGGTCGGCGCGCAGAATGCGCTGACGCCGGAGGAAATCGCCGCCGCCGACCTGGTGCTGATCGCCGCCGATACGCAGGTCGACCTGTCGCGTTTCGGGGCGAAGCGGGTCTTCCTCTCCGGCACCAAGCCGGCGATCAACGGCGGCCAGGCGCTGGTCGCCCGCGCCTTCGCCGAGGCGCAAGTGCAGGGCGGCGCGGCGCAGGCCGCAGCACCTGCCACGGGGAAAAAACAGCTCAGCGGCCCCTACAAGCACCTGATGACCGGCGTCTCCTACATGCTGCCCTTCACCGTGGCGGGCGGGCTGCTGATCGCCCTCTCCTTCGCGCTCGGCGGCATCTACGCCTATGACGACGCGCATCGCGACACCCTGGCCGGGGCGCTGTTCCAGATCGGCGGCAAGGCCGCGCTGGCTCTGATGGTGCCGGCGCTGGCGGGTTACATCGCCTATTCCATCGCCGACCGGCCGGGCATCGCGCCCGGGATGATCGGCGGCATGATCGCCGCGCAGCTGAATGCCGGCTTCCTCGGCGGCATCGTCGCCGGCTTCATCGCCGGCTACAGCGTCGCTTGGCTCAACCGCGCACTCCGCCTGCCGCGCACGCTGGAGGGGCTGAAGCCGGTGCTGATCCTGCCGGTGCTCGGTGCGCTGATCACCGGGCTGGCGCTGATCTACGTCGCCGGCGGGCCGGTGGCGGCGGCGCTGACCGCGATGACCGAATTCCTCCGCGGCATGCAGGGCAGCAGCGCCATCGCGCTCGGCCTGATCATCGGCGGGATGATGGCCTTCGACATGGGCGGGCCGGTAAACAAGGCGGCCTATGCCTTCTCCACCGGCCTGCTCGCCAGCCAGGTCTACAGCCCGATGGCCGCCGCAATGGTCGCCGGCATGACTCCGCCGCTGGGCCTGGCCCTGGCCGCCTTCCTGTTCCGCGACCGCTTCACCGCGGAGGAACGGGAAGCGGCACCGGCGGCCGGCGTGCTCGGCCTCGCCTTCATCTCGGAAGGCGCCATCCCCTTCGCCGCCAAGGACCCGCTGCGGGTGATCCCGGCGCTGGTGCTGGGCTCGGCGGTGGCGGGCGCCATCTCCATGGGAGTCGGCGCCGAGCTGCACGTGCCGCATGGCGGCGTCTTCGTGCTGCCTATTCCGAATGCGGTGTCGCATCTTGCGGGCTACGTCGTGGCGCTGCTGGCGGGGACAGCGGTGACGGCGGCGGCGCTGCGGGTGGTCAAGCGGCCGGCGGCACTCGCCTAGCGCGGGGCGGTGGGGAGGATTTCCCCACCGCGGAAGGGCTGGGTCTAGGTGCCGTGCGCCTGGCGCAGGGCTTCCTGCGCCTTGTCCGCCATCGCGTCGTCCACGGTCACCGAGACGCGGATCCGGCCATTCGTCGCGCTTTCTTCGGGATCACCCGTCTCCCGGTCGCGGTCGGCGCCGGACGGTACGGTGCCGGCGCTGTTGTCGTCGCCCGCCGCCACCACCTGGATGGCCGCGCGGTCGATCTTGTACTCCTGCACGAGCCGCTCGACCGCAAGCTCGGCCTCGCGCCGCACGTCGAACTCACCGCTGATCTGTTTCGGCATGGCGTTCTTTTCTTCCCTGGGACAGGAAGACTAGACGCGGCCGGGCCCGGCTGCGTTCCCTCAGCCCTTGCGGGGCCACCCCGGGGCAGGGCGGAAGGGGCGCATGTCGGGATAGCCGGTGACGGCCCAGGCACCGTCGACCAGCAGGCTGGCACCGGAGACGTAGCGGGCCTCCTCGCTCGCCAGGAACAGCGCCGGGCCGGCGATGTCCTCGGGCTGCGCCGCGCGGCCCATCGGGATACGCTCGAGGAAGGCGGCGTGGGCGGCGGGGTTGTCGAAATGGCGCTTGGTCAGCGGCGTCTCGACCAGGCCGGGCAGGATGGCGTTCACCCGGACGCCGTCCGGCGTCATCTCCAGCGCGCCATTCTTCGTCAGCATCTCGACCCCCGCCTTGGCCGAGGCATAGGCGGCGCCGCCATGCATCGGCACATGGGCATTGAGCGAGGCGATGTTCACGATGGCGCCGCCGCGCCCCAGCATGTGCCGCGCCGCGTGCTTCATCCCGAGGAAGACGCCCTTCAGGCAGAGATCGACGGTGAAATCCCAGTCGGCTTCGGCCAGGTCGACGATATGGCCGGGCCGCGAGGCCCCCGCTACGTTGAAGGCGCAGTCGAGCGCACCGAACCGGCCGACGGCCAGGGCCATCATCGCCGTGACCTCGGCCTCCTGCGTCACGTCGCAGCGCGTGGTGGCGACGCGCGCACCGAATTCCGCGGCGACGCGGTCCAGCCGGTCCTGGCTGATGTCGCCGCAGACGATGCTGGCACCTTCATGGTGCAGCGCGCTCAGGATGGCCAGGCCGATGCCCGAGGCGCCTCCCGCCACCACCGCCACTTGGCCTGCGAAGCGTCCCCTGCCCTTGCTCATGCCCGTCGCTCCCGTCCGCTCAGTCCTGGCGCTGGATCGCCTGCGTCCAGCGCGCCGACTCCCGCCGCATCAAAGGCACCAGCGATTCCGGCCCCTGTCGCGCGGCTCCCTCGACGGCGCCGCGAACCGGTCCCGCACCATCGGCAGGGCCGACCGGCGGGGCGGGCGCGGCAAGACGCACCGGCCACGCCTCAGCCCGGCAGGTCCAGCACGTTCTTGCTCAGGATGTTGCGCTGGATCTCGTTGCTGCCGCCATAGATCGTCGCCGGCCGGGCCTGGATGTAGAGCCCGCCGATATTGAGGTCGCGGTTGCCCTCCATCGGCTCCAGCAGCCCGGCATTCTCGCCGGCGATCTCCAGCATCGTGTCGGTGATCTTCTGGAACAGCTCGGTCTGCAGGATCTTCAGCATCGAGACATCGGGGCCGAGCGACTGGCCGCGCTTCAGCTTCTCGACATAGGTGCCGTACAGCGCCTTCAGGTCCTCGAACTCGAGCCGCAGCCTGGCGTAGCTGTCCTGGAACTGCGCATCCTCCGAAGCGCCCATGCGCTCCGCCAGGATCTTCAGCCGCGACAGCGCGTAGCCGGATTGCCGCGGGGAGCCGAGGAAGATGCGTTCGAAGCCGAGCAGCGCCTTGGCCATGTCCCAGCCCTTGTTGAGCTGGCCGACCAAGTTCTCCTTCGGCACGCGGACATTGTCGAAGAAGGTCTCGCAGAACTCGTCATGCATCTCGAGGTTGATGATCGGCCGCACGGTGATGCCGGGTGTGTTCATGTCGACCAGGAGGAAGGAGATGCCCTCCTGCTTCTTCGCATTCTTGTCGGTGCGGACCAGAAGAAAAATCCAGTTGGCGTCCATTGCCAGCGTGGTCCAGATCTTCTGGCCGTTGACGACATAGTGGTCGCCGTCCAGCACGGCTTCCGTCCGCAGCGCGGCGAGGTCGGAGCCGGCATTGGGTTCGGAATAGCCCTGGCACCAGATATGCTCGCCGGTCAGGATCTTCGGCAGGAACCGCTGCTTCTGGGCGTCCGTCCCGTACTTGATCACCAGCGGGCCAAGCATGACGATACCGTGGTCGTTGGTCCGCGCCACGCCATGGCGCTCGTATTCCTCGGTCAGGATGATCTGCTTGCCCGGCGAGAGGCCAAGCCCGCCGTATTCCTTGGGCCAGCCGGGGCAGAGCCAGCCGCGCTCGGCCAGGGTCATGTACCAGGGCTTGTTCTCGGACCAATGCAGACGCTTCGGCGGGTTGCGCAACGCCTCCGGGTAGTTCGCATGCAGGAAGGCGCGCACGACATGGCGGAACTGTTCGTCATCGAGGCCGTCGAGCTCGGCCGGCGGCGGGATGCGGATGGCGTCCATCTCAATTCCCCTTGAAGGCAGGCGTACGCTTCGCAAGGAAGGCGGCCCGGCCTTCCTTGAAGTCTTCCGTCAGGAACAGCGTCGACTGGAAGTGGCGCTCCTGCTCCAGCGCCCGGTCCAGCCCCTCCCCCAGCATCTGCTTGGTCAGGGCCATCGGCGCGGGTGCCTGCTCGGCGATGAAGCGCGCCTTCTCGAGCGCGGTGGCCAGCGCATGGCCCTTCGGCACCACCTGATCGACGATGCCGATACGCTCGGCCTCCGGCGCGCTCATCTGCCCATGATAGAACAGGATCTGCCGCGCCCTGCCCTGGCCGACGCGCATCGGCAGCGTGTGCGGCAGGCCGAGATCGGCCATCAGCCCGATCTTGCCGAAGCCGGCGGCGAAGCGCGCGTCCTCGGATGCCACCACGGTGTCGCTGGCGCAGGCAAGCGACAGGCCGGCACCGACGCAGAAGCCCTCGACCGCGGCGACCACCGGCAGGCTTCCCATCACCATGAGGCGGATGAGCTGATGCGACAGCCGCATCCGCTCACGGCCCGCCAAGGCACTGTCGACATCCATGCCGGAGATGTCGCCGCCCGAGCAGAAATGGCCGCCCGCGCCGGTGACGACCACCGCACGCACGCCCTTGTCCGCCTGCGCCTTTTCCAGCGCCGCGATCATCGCGGTACGGATCGGCATGGCCAGCGCGTTGCGCCGCGCCGGCTGGTCGATGGTGAGGATGAGGACCGCGCCGTCGCGCTCCTCGATCAGCCGCATGCTCGAGACGTCGCTCATTCCTCGACCTCCGGACTGGTGGCCATGAAGCGGCGGCGATGCAGGGTGGCGCTGCCATACTGGTTGGCCATCACCATGGCCTTCCGCAGGAACAGGCCGACATCGTACTGGTCGGTATAGCCGATGCCGCCATGCAGTTGGATGCATTCGCGCTGCACCAGCAGGCTGGCCTCCGCCGCGCGGGCCTTGGCGCGCGACACGGCGGCGCGGCGCGCATCGCCGGTGGCGCCGTCATCCAGCGTCGCCGCCGCGGCCTCGATGCTGGCCCGGGTCAGCGCCACCTGCATCTTCAGGTTCGCCGCGCGGTGCTGCAGCGCCTGGAAGGTGCCGATGATCTTCCCGAATTGCTGCCGGGTGCGCAGGTAGTCGAGCGTCATGCCGAAGGCCCGCTCCATCCCGCCAAGCAGGTAGGCGGCGGTGACCAACGCCGCCTCGTCCAGCGCCTCCGCCAGCGCCGGGCCGATGTCCTCGGCCAGCTTCGTGCCGTCGGCGAGGTTGGGCACGATCGTGCCGACATTGCCGCCATCCTGGGTGCGCTCGATCTCCGGTGCGCAGCGTGCGGCGGGGATCTCGTACAGCGACAGCCGGCCGCCCTCCCGCACTGGCACGAGGAAGCCAGCGGCGCCCGCCGCCATCGGCAGGAAGCGCCGCGGCGCGTCCGGCGTGCCGGGAAGTTCCAGCGTGTCCGGCCGTTCCTGCCAGGCGGTCAGCACAAGCGCCTCGCCGGCCAGCAGCTTCGGCAGCGCGCCATGGCCGTCGGCCGCGGCCAGCACCTGCGCGGACAACGACGCGGGGATCAGCGGCTCCGGTACCAGCGCGCGGCCCAGCTCCTCGGCCAGCGCGCACATCTCGCCCAGGCCAAGCCCGGCGCCGCCCAGCGCCTCGGGCACCCGCAACCCGATCCAGCCCATCTCGCCGAGCTGGCGGAACAGCCCGGGATCGAAGCCGGGATCTTGGAAACGCAGGTCGCGGATGCGCTTCAAGTCGCCACCCGGCGGCGCGACGGCGGCGGCGCTGTCGCGGATCATGCGGATCGATTCGGCGCGTTCGTCCTGTTCGGCGGCGCTCATGCGGCGTTGCTCCCTAGGCAAAGGGGCTTCGCCCCTCTGCACTCCCCACCAAAGGCCGAAAGGCCCTTGGAAACCAGGGGTTTCAGTTGGTGTGGAGGGGGGCGGCGGTCTTCGCCTTCAACTCGTCCAGCGTTACACCCGGTGCCAGGTCGACCACGACGAAGCCCTTCTCCGGCACCACGTCGAGCACCGCCAGGTTGGTGTAGACACGGCGCACGCAGGCCAGGCCGGTCAACGGGTAGCCGCAGCGTTCCACCAGCTTCGAACGGCCGTCCTTGGTGGTGTGCTCCATGATCACCCAGAGCCGCTTGGCCCCGGCTGCCAGGTCCATCGCGCCGCCGACCGCGGGTGCGGTGTCGTTCTCCGACGTCGCCCAATTCGCCAGGTCGCCGTTCTCCGCGACCTCGAAGGCGCCGAGCACGCAGAGGTCGATATGCCCGCCGCGGATCATTGCGAAGCTGTCGGCGTGCCCCACGAAGGACGCACCCTTGGCCAGGGTGATCAGCTGCTTGCCGGCATTGATCAGCCAGGGGTCCTCATGCCCCTTGGCCGGGGCCGGGCCCATGCCGATGACGCCGTTCTCCGACTGGAAGATCACCTCCCGCGTCGGGGGCACGTGGTTCGCCACCATGGTGGGGATGCCGATGCCGAGGTTGACGCACCAGCCCTCCGGCACGTCGTCGGCGAGGCGGGCGGCCATCTGGTCGCGGGTGAAGGGCATGTGCGCGCGCTCCTCTCAGCTCGCCTCGGGGGTCAGCCAGTCGCCGCCGCGATCCACCTGGACCACGCGGTTCACGTAGACGCCCGGCGTCATGATCATGTGCGGGTGCAGCTCGCCGAGCTCACGGACATGCTGCACCTGGGCGATGGTCAGCTCGGCCGCCATCGCCATCACCGGGTTGAAGTTGGCGCCGGACCCCCGGTAGACGAGGTTGCCCCAGCGATCCGCCTCCCAGGCCTCGATCAGCGCGACGTCGCCGGGCAGGGCGCGCTCCATGACGTAGCGCCTGCCCTCGAACTCGCGGTTCTCCTTGCCCTGCTCGAGCTTCGTGCCGGCAGCGGTCGCGGTGTAGAAGGCGGGGATGCCGGCGCCGGCGGCACGGATGCGCTCGGCCAGGGTGCCCTGCGGCACGATCTCCAGCTCGATCCGGCCCTCGCGGTACAGCGTCTCGAACACCACCGGATCCGAGGAGCGCGGGAAGGAGCAGACGATCTTGCGGACCCGGCCGAGCTCCATCAGTCGCGCCACGCCGACGCGGCCGACGCCGGCATTGTTCAGCACCGCGGTCAGGCCGGTGGCGCCCTGCTCGATCAGCCCCTCGATCAGCACGTCGGGCTGGCCGACCGAGCCGAAGCCGCCGATCAGCACGGTGGAGCCGTCCTTCACCCCAGCCAGGGCATCCGCCACCGACTGCACGATCTTGTTGATCATCCGTACCCTCCCGGACCGGCCCTTGAGGTAAACCGGGCCGCCCCGCGGGTCCAGCCCCCGATCAGGACCGCATCAGCCCGTTCACCAGGCCATGCGCCGGCACCGCGGCCAGGCGCGGCAGGTCGCCATCCAGCAGCGCCCGGCCCAGGTCCAGCATGGGACCATAGGCGGCCCGGGCCAGCGCCCCGCCGAGGCTGACCCGGCGCACCCCGGCCTCGGCCAGCACCGCCAGCGGCACCAGCCCGGCGCGCGGGCCGATCAGCACGTTCACCGGCTTCGGCGCGACGGCCGCGACCACGGCGCGGATGGCGTCGAGGTCGGGCAGCGCAGGTGCGTAGAGGCAATCCGCCCCGGCCTCGGCGAAGGCCGTGAGGCGCCTGATGGTGTCGTCGAGGTCGGGCCGGCCGTGCAGGAAATTCTCCGCCCGCGCGGTCAGCACGAAGGGCCGGCCAAGCGCGCGTGCCGCCGCCACCGCGGCGCGGATGCGGCCGACCGCCGCCTCGAAGTCGTGGATCGGCGCGGCGGGATCGCGCGTGGTGTCCTCGATGGTGCAGCCGGCCAGGCCCGCCGCACCCGCGGCGCGCACCGTGGCGGCGCAATCCTCGGGCGATGGGCCGTAGCCGTCCTCGAGATCGGCCGAGACCGGCAGCGTGGTCTCGGCCAAAATCGCACGCGCATTCGCCAGCGCCTCGGCCTTGCTCAACGCGCTGTCGCGCCGGCCGAAGGTCCAGGCGGCACCGGCCGAGGTGGTGGCGAGCGCGACCGGGCCCAGCGAGGCCAGCAGCCGGGCGCTGCCGGCATCCCAGGCATTCGGCAGCAGGAAGCAGCCGGCCCGGTGCAGGGCGGCGAATGCTTCGGCGCGTTGGTTGGCGGTCATGGCGTCCTCCTCGGCCAGCCATCCTGCCGTACCGGCCGCCTGGAGTCTTCGCCCGTGGGCGAAGCGGTGGGTCAGGCGGCGACCTCCACCCCCTGCGGCGTGTTGCTGATGCCGTGCAGCCGCATCGGCACCGGCGGCAGGTCGTGCAGCACCCGCAGCAGGTTGGCCGCCAGCCAGGCATCCTCCAGCGCGCCGTGCAGCGCCGTCTCCCGCCCCAGGCCGCAGGCGGCGGCGGCGTGCGCCAGGCCGGCCCGCTCGCCGGGATGCGCCCGGCGCCAGAGCTGCAGGGTGCAATGCGCCGCGCCCCAGGGGGCGGGCAGGCCGAGGCGTTCGAATTCGCCGCCCAGCATGCGGCGGTCGAAGGGCATGTTGTGCGCGGCGGCGGCATGGCCGCCGAAGAAATCGGCGACCTCGGCGGCATGCGCGGCGAAGGGCGGATGCAAAGCGAGGAAGGCATCGGTCATGCCATGCACCCGGATGGCGCCCCAATGGCAGCGGATGCCGGGGGCGAAGGCGAGGTGCAGCGTCGCCTCCGGCTCGAGCGCCGCATCCAGCCGCACCGCGCCGAGCGAGACGACCCGGTCACCCGTGGCGGCGCCGGTGGTCTCGGTATCGAAGACGGTGATGGGTCCGGCTGTCCACATGCTGCGCTTCGGTTTCCGTCAGGCAGGAAGCTTGGGGAGGGAAAGGTATTCCCTCCCCAAACCCTACCCTTCCTTCTTGCGAGTCTGGCACCCGCCGCGCGGCAGGCGCCAACTCAGAAAAACAGATGAGGGGTCCGGGGAGAATACCTTCTCCCCGGCCTTGCCTTACGCGTAGCGGAACAGCCCGTTGCTCACCACCACCTTGTCGCGCTCCACCACCCGCGCCCGGAAGGCGGCGCCGCCGCTTTCCTTCCAGATCTCGGTGCGGATCGTCTCGCCCGGGTAGACCGGTGAGGAGAAGCGCAGGTCCATCCGGCCGAAGCGGGCGGTGTCGTAGCCGCACATCTCCCGCAGCAGCGCGTGGCAGATGGTGCCGAAGGTGCAGAGCCCGTGCAGGATCGGGCGCGGGAAGCCGGCCTGCTTCGCCACCGCAGGATCGATATGCAGCGGGTTGAGGTCGCTGTTGAGCCGGTAGACCAGCGCCTGTTCCGGCCGCGTCGCCAGGTCCAGCGTTACGTCGGGCGCGCGGTCGGGTTCCGGATGCGGCTGCTTCACCGGGCCGGTCGGGCCGCCGAAGCCGCCGTTGCCGCGCAGGAAGCTGGTCGAGGTGGCGGTCGCCAGCAGCGTGCCGGTCTTCGCGTCGCGGATCTCGCGTTCCGAGTACATCAGCGCGCCCTTGCCCTCGCCGCGATCGACGAGGCCGGTGGTGCGGGACCGACCGACGACTTCGCCCTCGGTCGGCAGCGGCGCATGCAGCACCAGGCCCTGCTCGCCGTGCAGGATCTGCTGCCAGACGATGCCGGTATCCGGGTTGCGCGACCAGAAGCCGGGCGAGCCGAGCACCACCGGCATCGAGGGCACGACCTTCAGCCGCGGCTCGTACAGGAAGTCGAGCTGCTGCTCGTCCATCGGGTCCTGGCCGAGCCCGACCGAGAAATTGTACAGCGCAACATCCTGCCAGCGCAGCGTCTGCCGCACCTCGGGGATCGGGTAGTTCATCAGGTGGTCGTAATTGATGGCCATCGTCAGTGGCTCTCCCCTTCCAGTTCGATCACCGCATCCGCGGCAAAGCACCCCTGCCCTTCCGGCAGCACCAGCAGCGGATTGACATCGACGCCCGCCAGCCGCGGCCCGGCCGCGATGGCGAAGGCGGACAGCGCCGAGAGCGTCTTGGCCAGCGCCGGCACATCGGCTTTCGGCCGGCCCCGCGCGCCATCCAGCAGTGGGAAGCCCCTCAGCGAACGGATCATCCGCTCGGCCTCCGTCGTATCGAACGGGCAGCGGCGAAAGGAGACATCCTTCAGCACCTCGACGAAGATGCCGCCCAGGCCGACCATCGCCACCGGCCCGAAGACCGGGTCGCGGAAGACGCCGAGCGCCATCTCGACCGCGCCCTTGATCTGCTTGGCCACCAGCACGCCCTCGAGCCGCGCATTGGGCGCGTGGTGCCTGGCACGGTCCAGCAGCGTGGCGACGCCGTGCCGTACCTGGTCGGCATTGGCGACATCCAGCAGCACGCCGCCGATCTCACTTTTGTGCAGGATGTCGGGCGACAGGATCTTGAGCACGACCGGGTAGCCGATCTGCTCGGCAGCAGCGACCGCCGCCTCGCTGTCGGAACACGCATGTTCCGGCACAGCCGGCACGCCGGCCTCGGCCAGCAGCGCCTTGGCCACCGCCTCGGAGGGCGTCGTCGCCGGCAGCGTCACCTGCGGCAGCGGCACCGCGGCGCGCGGCTCCCCGGCCTTGGCGAAGGACGCGCCGTACTGCCCCATGGCGGCGATGGCGGTCACCGCGCGGGACGGGTCCTCGAAGCAGACCCAGCCGTCGGCCTCGTATTCCGCGGTCTTGTTCGGCGCCAGCATGGACATCACCCACAGCCGGTCCGGATGCGCCGCGCGGATCGCCCGCATCTGCTGGTGCAGGCTGGGGCCGACGCTGCGCCCCGCCGCGGTCTGCGACCAGAAGGACAGGATCGAAGTATAGCCGCCGTCGGTCGCCACGCTCTCGGCGAATTCGGTGATCAGCGGCAGGTTGTTGGTGACCTGCGCGGTGCAGTCGATGGGGTTGCGCGGGGCGCAGAAGGGCACCAGGCCGCGCAGCTTCTCCTGCGCTGCCTCCGGCATCGGCGGCATGGCCAGGCCCGCGGCCTCGGCGGCGTCCGAGATCAGCACACCGGCGCCGCCCGACACGGTGAGCACACCCAGGGTATTGCGCGCCGGATAGATGCGGCGCGAGGCGGCATAGGCGATGTCGAGCATCTCCTCGGTCGTCCGCGCCCGCACCACGCCGAATTCGTCCAGCACCGCCTGGGTCACCGCATCATCGCCGGCGATGGAAGCGGTGTGCGACTTCGCCGCAGCGCCGCCCAGCATGCTGCGGCCGACCTTCATCATCACCACCGGCTTGCGGTTGCGCCGCGCCAGGTCGAGCGCGGCGATGAACTGGGTGCTCTCGCGGATGCCCTCGGCATAGGCGCAGATCACGTCGACCTCCGGCGCCTGCGCCATCCAGCCCAGCACGTCGCCGAGTGCCACCTCGGCCTCGTTGCCCGTGGTGATGCAGACCTGCATGCCCAATCCGCGATCGAGGGCCGCGGCGAACAGATGCGTGCCATAGGCGCCGGACTGCGAGGCCACGCCGATCCGCCCCGGCACCGGCCAGCCCTTCTCGAAGCTGGCGGTGAAGGTGCCGTAGAAGCGGATGCTGTCGTTGAAGACGCCGAGGCAGTTCGGCCCCAGCAGCCTGATGCCGTGGCGCCTGGCCACTGCGGTCAGCCGGTCCTGCGCCTCAGCGCCGGCGGCGTCCATCTCGGCGAAGCCGGCGGAGAAGACGATGACCGCGCGGCAGCCCTTCTTGCCCAGCGAATCGAGCGTCGGGATGGCGTGCTCGGCCGGGACGGCGATGATGGCGACGTCGGGGGCGGCCGGCAGCGCCTCGACCGAGGCGTAGGCGGTCAGCCCCTGCACCGTCGCCCGCTTCGGGTTGACCGGCCAGATCTCGCCCTGGAAACCCCGTTCCTTCATGTAGGCGATCGGCCGTCCGCCGATCCGCGCAGGCTCGTCGGAGGCACCGATGACGGCCACGGAGCGTGGCCGCACCAGCGCATCGAGCGACGCGAATCCGGCATTGGCCGGCGCGGCATCGGCAGTCATGGACTTCTCCCCAGGCTTGGTCTTTCGCGCCGCAGCCTGAGCGAGGCGCAGCGCGACAGCAAGGGGGGAGCCGGCCTTCGATCCGGCGCGATCAACCGCAGCGGCGCGGCGGGCTCAGTCCTCCTCCTCCTCCTCGTCGAGGTCCTCGTCGTCATCATCCTCGTCGAGGTCCTCGTCGTCATCATCCTCGTCGAGGTCCTCGTCCTCGTCGAGCAGATCCTCGTCCTCCTCGTCCTCGAAGTCGTCCTCTTCCTCGGTCTCGTCGTCATTCTCGCCCGTACCGCTGACCACGAGCCGGGTCGACGCCAGCGCGATAGGGCGGCGGGCGGGGGGGTTCCTCAAGCCGGCGGGGCCGGACTCCGGTATGGCGTCTGACATGCGTGCTCCTCCGATCGACCTGCAGCTTCAGGCGTGTCCCGCCCGGGCTGGTCCCGACCTGGATACACGCGGTCCAGCCCCTGCCGGATCCGGCAGGAAGCACGACTGCGTGGCATCTTTTGTGGGGAAGCCGCAAGCGCCGCGACGCCCCGGGATCGCGCCCGGGGCCACTTCCGACGGCGCTGCGCGTCAGCCCTGGGAGTCGGGCGACAGCACGATGCAGGCGCCCTTGCGCTTCAGCCGATCGCAGGCGGCCTGGGCCGCCGGCTGGGACAGTCCGGTGACCCGGGCGCGGTACAGCGTGGCGCGGCCGGCGGCGACCGGCTGTACTGCGGTGCGGCCCCCGGCGGCGTCCTGCGCCGCCGCGGCCGCATCCCGCGCCTGCGACTGGTTGGCGAAGGCACCGACCTGCACCGCCCAGCCGCCGGCCGGGATTGCCGGGCCGCGGGCAACGGCCGGCCGCATGGCCGAGGTCGGCAGGGTGGAGGCCTGGGCCGTACCGAGCAGACCGAAGCCACGGGCCGGGCCGGATTGCAGCACGGCCGTCGGCCGCATCGGCGCCGGCGCCGCGGCGAGTTGGGTACGCGGCGCGGGTGCTACGCGTGTCGCGGCCGGCGTGGTGGGGCGCGGCCGCGGCAGGGCGGCAGGCTCCGGGTCCGCGCCGCGCGGGCGCGCCGCTGGCTCCGGCATCGGCGGGTTCGGGATCGGATCCATCCGGATCACCTCGCCACGCGGGGCCACGGACGTGCTGCCGTCCGGGATCGGATCCATCCGCACGACCGGACCCAACGAGGCGACCTGGACCGGCTGGTCCGTGCTGCCATCGGGGATCGGGTCCATCCGCACCACCGGGCCGGCCAGCACCGTCGGCGTGATGCCGGGCTGCTGCATGTCGCGCTGTTCCTTCAGCGCCAGCATGGTGGCGCTGTCCATCCGCCGCGGCCCGGCCGGGATGCTCAGCGGGATTTCCGCAGCGGCATAGATCTCCGGCGCCGCGCGCTTCGACGGGTGGTGGGCGACGATGTTGGGGCCGATCCGGGCGACGTAGTTGCGCGTCTCGGCCGGCAGCCCCCGGCTGTTCCAGAGGTAATCCTCCAGCCGTCGCGGCCCGGCATTGTACGCGGCCAGGAATGCCGGCGACCCGTAGAGGTCGTACATCTCCCGGATATAGGCGGCGCCAGCCATGATGCTGTCATAGGGGTGGTAGGGATCGCTGCCGAAGCCGTAGCGGCTGCGCAGTTCGCGGTAGGTGCCGGGCATGACCTGCATCAGGCCCATCGCGCCGACCGGGCTGGTGGCGCCGACCCGGCCGCCCGATTCCTGGCGCATGACCTCGCGGAGCCAGCGCTCCGGCACGTCGAAGCGGCGCGACGCATCGCGGATATAGGGCCCCCAGGGATCGCGTGCGGGTCCCGGCGGGTCGTAGCTGCTCGGGCGGTTGTAATGGCCGTGCACCGCCGCGGCCTGCTTGGTGGCGGGCGTCTGGCTGGACTGCCCGCAGGCCGCCAGCAACGCGAGAACCGACAGCGCGAGGGCAGGCCGCCCGACGCGGGCAACGATGCCCCGCGCCGTCCGGCCGGTCTCGCAAGTGGTCCGCTTCCCCTGGGACATCCCCTTGGCTCCGTCGGGTCTATGAAGACCGGGTTCCGAAGCCTGCCCCCCCGAGACCCGCACCGTCCCCACGATGCGTGCCTCCAGGCTGCCCCGAAGACCAGGCGGACGTCCTACGTCCATGAAGTGCCAGCCCTACACGCTTCCGACCGGGCTCGGCAAGACCGAGTCTGCATCGCAATACTTTGCTGCGGCAAAGTCTTGCCTGTGTCCTCGGCGCACGGCGACGCTGCAACCATGCCGGCGATCATCCCTGCAACCGGATCGACTGCTGTCCGCTATTTGTTTTCGGCATGCCCGGGGGCCCCTCTATAGCCAGCCGCATGCTGGATTCGACCCTGCCCCGCCAGGCTGCGTCCCGAGCCGCGCCCCTTGGGGCGGCGCCGCTGTACGTCAGCGACGCGGCGCAGCCGCGCCGCCGCGCCGCGGCGCTGGAGGACCTGGCGACCGGGCTGCGCCGCTGGCGGCTGCCCGCCGCCCTGGCCCGGCTCGACATCCGCAACCGCTACCGCGGCTCCGTCCTCGGCCCCTTCTGGCTCACCCTGTCGACCGCCGTCATGGTGGTCGGCCTCGGCCTGCTCTACTCCTCGCTCTTCAAGATGGAACTGGCCGGCTACCTGCCCTTCATCGCGGTCAGCCTGATCGTCTGGAACATGATCTCGCAGACCGTCACCGACGCCTGCATCAGCCTGACCAGCGCCGAGGGCATCATCCGCCAGGTGCCGCTGCCGTTCTCCGTCCATGTCCTGCGCTGCGTCTTCCGCAACGCGCTGATCACCGCGCACAGCCTGCCGCTGGTCTTCCTGGTCTTCGCCGCCTGCGGCACCCTGCCGGGCCTCGAGGTCCTGCTCGTTCTCCCCGGCCTGGCGCTGGTCGCGGTGAACGCCTTCTTCATCGCGCTCTTCCTCGGCATGCTCTGTGCCCGGTTCCGCGACATCGGGCCGATCGTCGCCAGCCTGATGCAGCTCGCCTTCTTCATGTCGCCGGTGCTGTGGAAGCCCGAACTGCTGGGCGACAAGGCGGTCTGGCTGCCGCTGAACCCCTTCTACGTGCTGATGGAGACGGTGCGCGGCCCGCTGGTCGAGGGCGGCGTGCCGGCCCTGGTCTGGCTCTCCGCCAGCCTCTACACGCTGCTGGTGGCAGGGGTGGCGCTGGCCTTCTTCATCCGCTTCCGCGGCCGCATCGCCTTCTGGGTCTAGCGCCATGCCCCACATCCTGGCCCAGGGCCTGACCATCGAGTTCCCGCTCTATCACATGGGCGCGAGATCGCTGAAGAAGCGTATCCTCGCCAAGTCGCCGCTGCGCATGCGGGAAGACGCCTCGCACCGCGTCGTCGTCGCGGCGCTGCGCGACCTGTCCTTCCGGATCGGCCGCGGCGAGCGCGTGGCGCTGGTCGGCAGCAACGGCGCCGGCAAGACCACGCTGCTGCGGACGCTGGCCGGGGTCTACGAACCGGTCGGCGGACGGCTCGAGGTCGCCGGCCTCGTAGGCGCGCTGATCGACCCCTCCGCCGGGATGGACCAGGAATCGACCGGGCGGGAGAACATCGTCCTGCGCGGCCTGTTCCGCGGCCTGTCGGAGGCCGCGAGCGAAGCCATGGCGGACGCGGTCGGCGCCTTCTCCGGCCTCAACGAATTCCTCGATGTCCCGGTGCGGACCTACTCGGCCGGGATGCAGGTGCGGCTGTCCTTCGCCATGGCCACCGTCATGGAGCCCGAGGTGCTGCTGATGGACGAGTGGTTCCTGGCCGGCGACGCCGCCTTCATGGCCAAGGCACGGGAGAAGCTGGCCAAGCTGGTCAGCGATGCCGAGATCCTGGTGCTGGCGACGCACGACATGGCCATCGTGCGCGAGTGGTGCACCCGGGCGATCCGTCTGGAAGCCGGGCGGATCGTCGCCGACGGGCCGGTGGAGGAGGTGCTGGAGCCGGCCTGACATCCCGCTCCAGCGTATTGTTTTCGGGGCAGATCCTGGCCCTGAGCCAAGCCTGCCCTCCGGCGATCCGTCCTACAGCGCCAGATGCGCGATATCGCGCCGGCAGAAGCCTTCCGGCCAGTCGATCGCATCCACTGCGGCATAGGCTGCGTCGCGCGCCGCCTGCACCGTCGCCGCGGTCGCGGCGATGCCCAGCACCCGGCCGCCATTGGCCAGCACCCCGCCATCCGCCCGCCGCACCGTGCCGGCATGGAAGACCTGCACGCCGGGCACCGCCGCGGCGCGGTCGAGGCCGCGGATCTCCGTCCCCTTGGCATAGGCGCCCGGATAGCCATTCGCCGCCATCACCACCACGAGGCTCGGCCGCGGGTCCCAGCGCAGGTCGAAATCGGCCAGTTCCCCGTCGCAGGCGGCCAGCAGCGCCGCCAGCAGGTCGGATCGCAGCCGCAGCATCAGCGCCTGACACTCCGGGTCGCCGAATCGAACGTTGAACTCGATCAGCTTCGGCCCGGTCGCGGTGATCATCAATCCGGCGAAGAGCACGCCGCGGAAGGGCGTGCCGCGGCGGGCCATCTCGGCCAGCGTCGGGCGGATGACCTCGGTCATGACCTGGTCGTGCAGCGCCGGGGTGAAGACGGGAGGCGGGGAATAGGCGCCCATGCCCCCGGTGTTCGGCCCGGTATCGCCGTCGCCGACCCGCTTGTGGTCCTGCGCCGCGCCCAGCGCCAGGGCCGCGTCGCCGTCGCAGAGGGCGAAGAAGGAGACCTCCTGGCCGACCAGGCATTCCTCGATCACCACGGCGGCGCCTGCGGCGCCATGCACGCGGTCCTCCATGATGTCGGCGATGGCGGCCTCGGCCTGCTCCAGCGTTGCCGCCACCACCACGCCCTTGCCGGCGGCCAAGCCATCCGCCTTGACCACGATCGGGGCGCCCTGGGTGCGGATATGGGCGCGGGCCGCAACGGGGTCGGTGAAGCGGGCCCAGGCGGCGGTCGGCACGCCGGCGGCGTCGGCGACCTGCTTGGTGAAGGTCTTGCTGCCTTCCAGCCGCGCCGCGGCGGCGGACGGCCCGAAGCAGCGCAGCCCGGCCGCGACGCAGGCATCGGCGAGGCCCAGGGTCAGCGGCGCTTCCGGCCCCACCACCACCAGGTCCACGGCCTTTTCCGTGGCGAAGGCGACCAGACCGGGGATGTCCTCGGCGCCGATCGCGACGCAGTCGGCCACTTCGGCGATGCCGGCATTGCCCGGGGCGCACCAAAGCCTGGTCAGCATCGAGGAGCCGGACAGCGCCCAGCACAGCGCGTGCTCCCGCCCGCCACCACCGACCACGAGGACCTTCATGGGATCGCGCCTTCCTCCGGGCGGGCCGATTCGGACCTCCGGGCACATCTGCGCCCTCCGGTCATCGGACCGCTTGCTGAAACATGCCGGGAACGGCCTCCCCGGCCGCGGCCCCGTAGCATATCCTGCCGCCATGGACACCACGCCGCCGGTCGCCAAGGCCGCCCCGAACATCCCGGAATTCGCCGTCTCGGAGCTTTCCGGCGCCATCAAGCGCACGCTGGAAGGCGCCTTCGGCCGGGTCCGGGTGCGCGGCGAGATCACCGAGCTCCGGCGCTACCCCTCCGGCCATATCTATCTCGCCCTGAAGGACGAGAACGCCAAACTGAAGGCGGTGATCTGGAAGGCGACCGTGCCCCGGCTCGGCCTGAAGCCCGAGGAAGGCGTCGAGGTCCTCGCCACCGGCAAGGTCACCACCTATGGGGACCGGTCCGAGTACCAGTTAGTCATCGACCGGCTGGAATACGCCGGCGAGGGCGCCTTGCTGGCGCGGATCGAGACGCTGCGGAAGCGGCTGCTGGAGGAAGGGCTCTTCGCGCCCGAGCGCAAGCGCCCGCTGCCGATGCTGCCGCGGGTGATCGGCGTGGTGACCAGCGAGCGCGGCGCGGTCATCCAGGACATCCGCACCACCATCCTGCGCCGCTTCCCGCGCCGGCTGATCCTCTGGCCCGTCGCGGTCCAGGGCGCCGGCGCGGCGGAGCAGATCGCCGCGGCGATTCGCGGCCTCGGCGCACTGCCGTTGGGCGGTCCCGTCCCGCGCCCCGACGTCATCATCGTGGCCCGCGGCGGCGGCAGCCTCGAGGATCTGATGGCCTTCAACGAGGAGATCGTGGTCCGCGCCGCCGCCGAGTCGCCCGTCCCGCTGATCAGCGCGGTGGGCCATGAGACCGACACGACGCTGATCGACTTCGCCTCCGACCGCCGCGCGCCCACGCCCACCGCCGCAGCCGAGATGGCGATCCCGGCCCGGGCCGACCTGCTGGCCGACCTTTCGCAGACCGCGGCGCGGCTGCTGCAGGCCGGGCAGTCGTTGCTCGACCGCGCCCGGCGCCGGTTGCTGATGGCGGAGCGCGGCCTGCCCGACCTGCCCGGCATCCTCGGCGCCCTGCGGCAGCGGTTGGAGGACCGCGGCGAGCGCTTGGCCGTCGCCCTGCCCGGGCTGGTCGATCGCAAGCGCGGCCTGCTGTCCCGCATCGCCCCTCGCCTGCCGCATCCGCGCGAGGGCATGGCTGCGCGCCGCGCGGCACTCGGCCTGCTGGATACGCGGCGGACCGCGGCGCTGCACCGGGCGGTGGCCCGGGCCGAGGCGGCGCCGGCGCTCGCGCGCTTCTCGGCCACGCCGGTGGCAGCGCTGGTACGGGAGAAGCGGGCGCGGCTGGAAGGGCTGGTGGCGCGGCTGGAAGGCGTCTCCTACCAGGCCGTGCTGGCGCGCGGCTTCTCCCTGGTGGCGGATGCCGAAGGCGCGCCGCTGACGACGGCGGCGGCGGTGCCGGCGGGCGGCAGGCTGACGCTGACCTTCGCCGATGGTCCCGTGGGCGCCGTGGCGGACGGGGCGAAGCCGAAGCGGAAGGCGGAGCCCAAGCAGGGGGCGCTGCTGTGAACGGAGACAAGAAAGAATGGGGGGAAGCATCCCCGGATGCCCCCATCTATTCTTCCGTGTCGGCTGCCAATGGCAGCAAGACTCAGAGAAATGGATGGCGGTCCGGGGGAATACTTCCCCCCGGCCTTCCGCGGCGCTCGCTGCTCGGCCTGCTGCTGTTGCCTGCTTCGGCCCGCGCCGCAGACCATGCCCAGGGCTCGCTCGTGGTCGGCCGCGTTGCCCCCGGCACCCGCCTCGCCCTCGACGGCCGCGCGCTGCGGGTCGGGCCGGGCGGCGAATATGCCCTCGGCTTCGGCCGCGACCATGGGCCGGAGGCGGTGCTGACCGTCACCCCGCCCGGCGGCCAGCCGCAGCGGCAGCGGCTGGCCGTGGCCAGGCGCGAATGGCAGGTGCAGCGGCTGCAGGGCCTGCCCGGCGCCATGGTCACTCCGCCGCCCGAAACCATGGCGCGCATCATCCGCGAGCGCGACCGCCTGGCCGCCCTCCGCAAGACCGATAGCGCCGAGCCGCACTTCGCCGCCGGCTTCGTCTGGCCGGCCACCGGGCGGATCAGCGGCGTCTATGGCAGCCAGCGCATCCTGAACGGGGAGGCCCGGGCGCCGCATCTCGGGCTCGACGTCGCGGTGCCGGTTGGCACGCCGCTGCGTGCCGCCGCCGCCGGGCGGGTGCTGCTGGCGATGGACCTCTACTTCACCGGCGGCACCGTGGTGCTCGACCACGGCTTCGGCGTGCAGACGCTTTATGCGCACATGTCGCGGCTGGAGGTGGCGGAAGGCGACCAGTTGGCGGCTGGCCAGCGCATCGGCCTGTCGGGAGCCACCGGCCGAGTCACCGGGCCGCACCTGCATTTCGCCATGAACTGGTTCGCCACCGCGGTGGACCCGGCCGGCGCCCTGCCCGCGACGCAAGGCTGAACTTCCGGCACCTGCGCAGCTTAACCTCGGGCGCCCTTTGCGGAGGAATCCCATGTCCACCACCGATGCCGGGCGGTTCGCCCGCTACCCGAGTCTCAAGGATCGCGTGGTGCTGGTGACCGGGGGTGCAAGCGGCATCGGCGCCGAGTTGGTGGCGCAATTTGCGGCGCAGGGATCCCGCGTCGCCTTCCTCGACTTCGACGATTTCGGCGGCCAGCAGGTGGCGGCGCGGACCGGCGCGTTGTTCCGGCATTGCGACCTGCGCGACGTCGCGGCCCTGCGTGCCGATGTGGCCAATGTCGCCGCGCAACTCGGCCCCGTCACCGTGCTGATCAACAACGCCGCGCGCGACGACCGGCATGGCAGGGAAACGGTGGAACCGGAATACTGGGACGAGCGCATGCACACCAACCTGCGCCACCAGTTCTTCTGCGCCCAGGCGGTCGCGCCGATGATGAGGGATGCGGGCCAGGGCTCCATCATCTGCTTCGGCAGCGTGTCCTGGATGAAGGCGCAGGGTGGCATGCCGGCCTACACCACGGCCAAGGCGGCGGTGCATGGGCTGGCGCGCGGCCTGGCGCGAGACCTCGGGCCGTCCGGCATCCGCTGCAACGTCGTCGTCCCCGGCTGGATCTTCACCGAACGCCAGGAGACGCTCTGGGCAACGCCGGAGGCGGTGGCGTCGGCCCTGGAGCGGCAATGCCTGAAGGAAAAGCTGTACCCGCCCGACATCGCGCGGATGGTGCTGTGGCTGGCCGCCGACGACAGCCGGATGGTGACGGCACAGACCTTCGTGGTGGATGGCGGGTCGATCTGACGGCGGGTCGCCGGCCGTCCGCTACAGCGCCGCCGCCACGGTGAAGCGCACCGCCAGCGGCTCTACCGGGTGGAAATGCCGGTCCTCCACCCCCGCCGCTGGCTCGCCCGGCAGGCGGGAGGCGTACCAATAATCGATCTGGCTGGCCTTCGTGTTGAACAGGTTGAAGGCGTCCAGCCGCAACGTGACGCCGTTCTCCAGCCGGTAGCCGGCCCGGGCATTCACCAATGCCGTGGTGCGCGACCGCTCCTGCCCGTCCTCGGTCAGCGGCCGCGGCCCGAAGACCCGCAGCCGCGCCGCGCCAAACCAGCCCGGCCCCTCGTCCCAGCTTGCCCCCGCGGCCAGCACCAGGTTGGGCGCGCCGGGTATGTGGCTGCCGGCCGGGTCGGATTCGGTGAAGCGAGCCCGCGTCGCCGCCACGTCGAGGTCGAGCGCCAGGGCCGGCGTCGCCTGCCAGCGGTTGGTCCATTCGATGCCGGTGCGCCGGCTGGCCCGGCTCGGCTCGGTCGTCCCGGCATCGCCGAGGAACAGGATCTCCGAGCCCAGGTCGAGCACGAAGGCGGCCACCCGGCTGTCCAGCCCCGGCACCGCCCGCGTGGCGACGCCGATCTCCGCCCCCCTGGCCCGCACCAGCAGCGGCACGCGGGCGGTGGGCGTCAGCCGGTCCGCGGGTTCCACCCGGATGGTGGCGCCGCGCAGGTCGTTGCTGTGGAAGCCGCTGCCGGCGTTGAGGAAGAATTCCGTCGCCCACCACGGCCCGAGCGCCACGCCGGCCTTCGGGCTGGCGATCCATTCCCCGGCGTAGCCGGAATTCGCTGGCGTGTCGCTGCGCACCCGGCCGCCCATCCAGTCGGCCCGCACCCCGCCGGTCAGCCGCAGCCGGTCCTTCGGGCGGAGGGTGGTGTCGGTGAAGACGCCGACGCTGTCCTGCCGCACCGCATCCTCCCGCACCGTGGACAGCGGCGTACGCGCCTGGGTGCGGGACAGGCCGACGCGGATGTCGTCGTGCCGGGTCTGGATGCCGAAGCGCGTCTCCGCCGGACGGCCGAGCGCTTCCCAGGGGAGGCTCTGCACCGCCTCCCCGCCCAGCACCCAGCGGCGGTCCGTCTGGCGGAACTGGTCGCCGCGGGCGGGGTCGTCGAGGAAGTAGGTGAAGTTGTTGTAGAGGTCGAGCGTCGAGCGGATGGCATAGGCCGAGACCCGCGTGGTGCCCCAGTCGCCGGTGGTGGCGTAGCGGCCGGACAGGCTGGCCCGCCGCGCCCGGCCGCCATCGGTCGGATCGATCGCGCCGAAGCGGTCGACGATCCCGGCGGAGACGCCGCGCGCCGGCACCTGGTCGGTCGCATCCCAGCGCCCGGCATAGCCCATGGCGGTCAGGGTGAAGCCGTCCAGCGCGGTGCCCTGGCGGTAGCGCAGCACGCCGTTCAGCCGGAGCAGGTCGTCGCCGCTGCGCCAGGGGCCCTGGTAGGTCGCCACCTCGCCGGCCGCCAGCAGCGTGCCCTGCCCCAGCGCCTTCGACCCGGCGGCGAGGCCGCGCCAATAGCCGAAGCTGCCGACCGTGCCCTGCACGAAGGGATCCAGCGCATCGACCAGGTCCAGCCGCAGCGCGCCGGCGGTGGCGAAGTCGCCGTCATCGGCGTAGTAGGGACCCTTCCGCACCCGCATCCCGCCGAGCAGTTCGGGGATCAGGAAATTCAGGTCGGCATAGCCCTGGCCATGCGCATGGGTGCGCATGTTGACCGGCATGCCATCGACCGTGATCGCCAGGTCGGTGCCGTGGTCGAGGTTGAAGCCGCGCAGGAAGTACTGGTTCGCCTTCCCCTCGCCGCTGTGCTGGGTGACGATCAGGCCCGGCGCCGCCTCGAGCGCCTCGGCGGTGCGGGCGATCGGCCGGGCGAGCAGCTCGGCGCGCGGCACCGCGATCTCGCTGGCCGCGGCGGGGCGCTCGCCCTCGGCGGTCACCAGCATCGGCGGCAATTCCGCTACCTGCGCCACCGCGCCGCCGCCCAGCAATGCGGCGGCCAATCCCATCCGAAGCCGCACCTGGATAGCCCCTCATACCATTGAGGCAAATCTTCACACGGACATGGACGGCCAGGCAATCCGCCGGGCAGACTGCGGCCAGCCGGGGAGCGGGAGCATGGAGCGCATTACCATCAGCATCGATGAGGACCTGCTCGGCATCGTCGACACCCTGGTCGCCACCCGGGGCTATGCCAGCCGGTCAGAGGCGATCCGCGACCTGCTGCGGGCGGAGACCAACCGGGCCGCCTCGCTCGCCGAGGCGGCACCCTGCGTGGCGACCCTGAGCTATGTCTACGACCATGCGGCGCGCGACCTGGCGCGGCGGCTGACCGGGGCGCACCACGCGCACCACGACCTCGGCATCGCCAGCCTGCACGTGCACCTGGACCATGCGACCTGCCTGGAGGTGTCGGTATTGCGCGGAGACTCCGGCGCGGTGCGGCGCTTCGCCGAGGCGGTCACCAGCGAGACCGGGGTGCGCCATCATGCGCTGCATATGGTACCGGCGCGCTTCGAGGAAAGCCGGCACGACCATGGGGCGGGGCCGCATGTGCACCCGCATACCCATGCCTGAAAAGATGGCAGGTTGGGGGAGACGATATTCTTTCCCGTTGGACGCATGCGTCCAACCCCTCATCCATTTTCCTGGGTTGGCGCCCGCCGCGCGGCGGGTGCCGGACCCGCCAGGAAATTCAGGCTACCGCATCGGCAGCGCGTAGATCAGCCCGCCCTGGGTCCACAGCTTGTTCGGCCCGCGCGCCAGGTCGATCTGCGTGTCCGGCCCGAAGGAGCGGTCATAGATCTCGCCGTAATTCCCCATCGCCTTCACCGCATTGTAGGCCCAGTTGCGGTCGAGCTTGAGCGATTCGCCCAACTCCGGCGTCACGCCCAGCAGGCGGCGGGTATTGGGGTTCACGCTGGTCTTGCGCATCTCCTCGGCATTGGCGCGGGTAATGCCCTGCTCCTCCGCCTCGATCAGCGCGGTGGTGTACCAGCGGATCACGTCGAACCATTGCTGGTCGTCGCGGCGGATATAGGCGCCGTAGGGCTCCTTGCTGAAGCGCTCGGGCAGGATCACCCAGTCCTTCGGGTTGGCCATGGTCGACTTCACCCCGGCAAGCTGCGAGGCATCGGTGCCGAAGCTGTCGCAGCGGCCGGCCTGCAGCGCCGCGGTCGCCTGGTCGGTGCGCTCGTACAGCACCGGCTTGAAGGGGGTGTTGATGCTGCGGAAGTGGTCCGCCGTCACCTGCTCGTTCGTCGTGCCCTGCACCAGGCAGATGGTGGCGTCGCGCATCTCCGACACCTTGGCGACGCTGTCCTTCTTCACGATGAAGCCGTGGCCGTCGTAGAAGTACGTGGTCACATGCCGCAGCCCCAGCGTCACGTCGCGCAGCATGGTCTGCGTGGAGGTGCGGAACAGCACGTCCACCTCGCCGGCGCCGAGCGCGGTGAAGCGGGTGGAGGAGGACAGCGGCGCGAAGCGCACCTTGTTCGGGTCGTTGAAGATGGCGGTGGCGAGGCCGCGGCACAGGTCCACGTCCATCCCCTGCCAGACGCCCTTGCTGTCCGGCAGGCCGAAGCCGGCGACGCCGGTGCCGATGCCGCAGACCAGCTGGCCGCGCGCCTTGATCGCCTCCAGCGTCTGCTGCGCCGAGGCGGTGGTGGTGGTGATCAGCGCGCAAGCGAGCGTCGCCGCGGCGATGAAGCCTCGTCCCAGCATGGATATGGTCCTGCCCTGTCTTACCTCGCCGGATGGTGGCTGGCGCCGGATCGGGCTGTCAACGACCGGGCGGCAATGGATCAGGGCGCCGGTGCATCCATTGCCTGTTTCGTGGGCACGATCCGCCCATCCTCCATCGAGACGATGCGGTCGGCGAGGTCGAGGATGCGCGGATCGTGCGTCACCAGCAGGATCGGCACCCCGCGCCGCCGCGCCAGGTCGCGCAGCAGCCGCACCACCTCGCCGCCGGATTGCCGGTCGAGCGCCGCGGTCGGCTCGTCCGCCAGGATCAACCCGGGCTCGCCGGCAAGCGCCCGGGCCACCGCCACGCGCTGCCGCTGCCCGCCGGAGAGCTGGTCCGGCCGGCTGGCGCCGCGATCGCCGAGGCCGACGGCCGCCAGCATCGCCGTGGCGCGTTCCAGCCGCACCGCCTCCGTCGTCCGCGGGTCGAGCTCGAGCGCCATGGCGACGTTCTGCTGCGCGGTGAGGAAGCCGAGCAGGTTGTGCTGCTGGAAGATGAAGCCGATCCGCTGCCGCAGCGCCACCCGCTGGCCTTCGCTCGCCCCCATCAGCTCCTGCCCCAGCACGCGGCAGGAGCCCTCCTGCATCGCCCGCAGCGCGCCGACCAGGGTCAGCAGCGTGGTCTTGCCGCTGCCGGACGGGCCCGTGAGCAGCACGATCTCGCCGGGCCGGACCGAGAGGTCGACGTCGCGCAGCACCGGGCGGCGCAGCTCGCCCTCGCCATAGGCATAGGTCAGGCCGCGGATCTCGACCGGGGCAGGCCGCCCAAGGGTCGCCTGCATGTCCATCAGAACATGTCCGCCGGGTTGGCGTCGCGCAGCTTGCGCATCGCCAGCAGCCCGGCGATGCCGCACATGGTGAAGATCATCCCGAACACCGCCAGCGCCCGCGATGCGTCCATCGCCAGCGGCAGGAAGGTGCTCTTCCCCACCACGTCGTACAGGAAGGTGGCCAGCGCGAAGCCCGGCAGGAAGCCCAGCAGCGCCAGGATGAAGGCGGCCGAGAGCACCGCGCGGCCGAGATAGAAGTTGGAATAGCCCATCGCCTTCAGCGTGGCGTATTCCTTCAGGTGGCTGGCGATGTCGCTGAACAGGATCTGGTAGACGATCACCATGCCGACGATCAGCCCCATGATGCTGCCGAACATGAAGATGAAGCCGATCGGCGTCGCTTCCTCCCAATAGTCGCGCTCGTGCTTCACCAGGTCGGGGCCGCGCAGCACGGCGACGTCGGGCGGCAGCAGCTGGCGCAGCCGGACGACCGCCGCCTCGCGGTCGGCGCCGGGGACCAACCGGATCGCCACGAGGTCGACCTGGCTGACCAGCCTTTCCTTGACCAGGCGGCGGAAATTGGTCTCCGACATCACCACGTTGCCGTCGGCGCCGAAGGACGGCCCGATCTGGATCAGCCCGACCACCTCCATCTGCCGGTTGCCGACCTGCACCTCGAAGGGCCCGCGCTCCGCCAGCAGCTTCGGCACGGCGCCGAATTCGGGCCGCGAGCGCAGGTCGAAGGCCATGGTGTCCGGCCGCTTCAGCGTCTCGATCAGCGGGGCGAGGCCGGGGAAGTCCATCACCCCCGCCTCGACGTCGAAGCCGACCAGCTGCACCGCGCGGCGCGTGCCGTTCTCGGGGTTCCGCCAGGTCGCCTGCGCCAGGTAGACGGGGACCGCCGCCTGCACCTCGGGCAATGCCAGCGCCTGGCTGGCGCGTACCCGCGACAGCATCTCCGGCTTGAAGCTGACCAGCGTCATCGGGTGCATCAGGAAGATGTCGGCGCGGAAGCTGGCCAGCAGCGCCGTCGCGCTGTCGAACAGCGCCGATCGGAACCCAAGCTGCATGAAGACCAGCACGCAGGCGAACATGACGCCGGCGATGGCGGACGCCAGCTTGGCCTTCTCCGCCCGGAGCTGCCGCCAGGCGAGGCGCAGCGGCAGGTACAGCGCCGCCCCTGGCGTGCTGCGCGGCGCGCGGGATCGGGCCTCGGGCGGCGGCGGTCCTGCATCGCCGGTCAGCTCCGGCGCCCAGGGCAGGTAGTCCGGGGCCGGCGCCTCGCGCGCCTGGACGTTCATGGCCGGATCGCCACCTGGACCTGCATGTTGGTGCGCCGCTGCAGCGCCGCGCGGCCTTCATCGCCGAGTGCCAAGCGGACCTCGACGGTGCGGGCATCGACGGCGGCGACCGGGTCGGTGCCGGCCTGGGTGGTGCGGCGGACCATCCAGCCGATCTCCCGCAGGGTCGCGGCGTAGCGCTGCGGCTCGCCGGGGACCACCACCTCGGCTGGTGCGCCCTCGCGCAGCCGCGACACGTCGGTCTCGAAGACATCGGCGACGATGTCGAGCCGGGTCAGGTCGGCCAGGTCGAGCACGCCGTCCGACCCCACCTGGTCGCCCGGCCTGGCGTAGATCTTCAGCACGGTCCCGGCGATGGGGGCGGTGATGCGCGACAGCCCGGCATCGGCGCGGGCGCGGGCAGCAGCGGCCTCGGCGCCGGCCAACTCGGCCTCGGCCACGGCGATGTCCTCGGGGCGCGGGCGAAGCAGCCGGACCAAGTCGGCCTCGGCCTCGGCGCGTTCGGCCGCGGTGCGGCTGGCGGCGAAGCGGTTGCGCTCGGCGGTGGCGATGTTGCCGGCGCCGGAGGGCAGCAGCGCCTCGGCCCGCTCGGCCTCGCGCCGCGCGCTGGCCTCGCCGGCCTGCAATGCCTGGATCCGGGCGCGCTGGGCGTCGATCTCCTCCGGCCGGCCGGCGGCACGAATCCGGGCCAGGACGGCGCGGGATTGCCGCGCGGCGGCCTCGGCCTGGGCGGCGGCGGCATCCTTCTGCGCGGCATCGGCCAGCACCGCCAGGACATGGCCAGCCTCCACCACGTCGCCCTCGGCGACCAGCAGCCGATCGAGCCGAGCGACGTTGAAGCCGCCGGGCTGGTTCAGCTTGCGGATGCGGGACGCCGGCTCGACCCGGCCCAGCGCGCCGACGCCGATCGGCGCGGCCGCGGCGGCGACCGGCACCGGGACGTGGTCGCCGTTGCCGTCGCGCAGCCAGACCCAGCCACCGGCGCCGAGGCCGGCCAGGACCAGGACCGCCAGCAGCAGCCCTTTCCGGCTCATGGACCGGCCTCGGCCTGGGCGCCGAGCAGGCTGGCGAATTCCGCCTCGTCCAGCAGGTCGCGCGCCAGCAGGGCCGCTTCCTCCGGATCGCCGCAGGCGAAGAACTGGGCGATGGCGCCGAGCAGCCCGGGCGCTTCCGGCGACACCTGCGTCGTGGCCGCGGCGGCGCCGGCGAGCAGCAGCACCAGGGCAGCACCGGCCAAGGCGGAGAACAGCCTCATGTCACAGGCTCCAACAGACGCGAGAGGGCAGCATGCATGGCGTGGCGCTCCGGCTCCGTGGGCGTGTAGAGGCCGAAGATCCGGGCCATGAACATGCCGTCGCCGGCCGCCATGATGGCGTGGCCGTGGCCCTCGGGCAGGCCGTCCGCTGCCACCGCCTCCCGCATCCGGGCGATCACCGCGCGGATCGGGCCGAGCAGCGCCGGGTCATGGTGGAAGGCGGCAAGGAAGACCGCGGCGGCGCGGTCGCAGCGCTCGTTGGTCGCTTCCGGCGTCAGCTCGAAGGCCCAGGCCAGCATGGCGCGGGCGACCTGGCCGGGGCCCGCCGGCTGGCTGGCGACGCAGGCCTCGAAATCCAGTCGCATCCATTCGGCCATGCGGCCGAGCAGCCCGGTGATCAGCGCTTCCTTCGAGGCGAAGTGATAGAGCAGCCCGCCCTTCGAGACGCCGGCCTGCTTCGCCGCGGCATCGAGCGTCAGGCCGCCGACGCCGCGGGTGCGGACGATCACCTCGGCGGAATCGAGGATGCGGGTGCGGGCGTCGAGGGTCACGGCGACATCGGACATGAGCATCTACTATACCGGCTGGACGGTAGGTCAACCGTCCAGCCGGTATACCTCAAGTGACATCCCCGGCATCCTGCCACGGGGGCGGCCCGCGCCGCTGCCGGCCGGTCCCGCCGCGTCAGACGTCCTTCGGCCAGCGCCGGTGCAGCCAGAGCCATTCCTCCGGCCGCTCGCGGATCCAGGCCGAAATCCGGTCGTTGATCGCCAGGGTCAGGGCGCGGATCGCCGCCTGGCGGTCCTCGCCCACGGGCAGCGCCAGCGGCGGGTCCACCATCAGCCGGAAGCGGCAGGGGCCGAGCCTTTGCACCCGGCCGGGGATGACCGGGCAGCGGAAGCGCAGCGCCAGCTGCGCCGGGGCCGGCGCGGTCATCGCGGGTGCGCCGAGCAGCGGCACGGCGATTCCGTCGTTCAGCTTCTGGTCGGCGAGGAGGCCGAGCACGCCACCCTGGGACAGAAATTTCAGTGCCGCCCGCGCGCCCTGCGCGCCTTTCGGGAACAAGGGCAGCGCCTTGCCCGCCACCGCCCGGGCGCGCAACCCGTTCACCAGCGCGTCCACCGCCGGGTTGTCCGCGGCGCGGTAGACGCTGCCCATGCGGATGCCGAGGCGCTCCAGCGCCGGCGGCAGAACCTCCCAGTTGCCGAGATGGCCGGAGACCAGGATGGCCGGCCCGCCGTCGGCAGCGAGCGGCGCCAAATGCTCGACACCGACGATCTCCCACCGCATGGCCGGCAGATGCGGCAGCTCGCCCACCGTGCGGCCGAGATTGTCCCACATGCCGCGCAGGATAAGGGCGCGCGCCGCGGCGTCCCGTTCCGGCAGGGCCAGCGCCAGGTTGGCCCGGGCGATGCGGGAGACCGGCAGCAGCGGCCCCAGCCAGCGGCCCAGCGCGCCGCCCGCATCCGAAGCCCGGACCGGCCCCAGCCAGCGCGCCAGGGCCAGCACCGCGCGGACCACCAGCGTCTCGACGGCGAATTGCAGGCGTCTCACGCCCAGGCTTTCACGCCGGGATGGGCACCCGCTGCGCCAAGGGGTCGAGCAGCCCCTCGATCCCCGCCGGGTCGTCCCAGACCAGCTTCACCGTCACCACGGTGACGCGGCTGCGGAAGGCGGCCGGGATGCGGACGAAGTCCTTGCGCGTGGTGACCGGGATGGCGCGCAGCCGCTCGGCCTCGGCCAGCAGGTCACGCATGTCGCCCTCGTCGAAGGGATAATGGTCGGCGAAGGGCATCCGCCCGGCCAGCACCGCCCCGGCCTCCTGCAAGGTGGCGAAGAATTTGCGTGGGTTGCCGATGCCGCAGAAGGCATAGACCGGCTGACCCGCCAGCAATTCCGCCTCCGGCCCCGGCGCCAGCCTGGCCCGCAGGACCGGCAGGCGGGACGGCAGCCGGGCAAGGGCGCCGCACTCGTCCTCCCCGATCAGGACCGCGGCGCGGCAGCGGGCGGCGGCGGCCTCCGGCATCTCCCGCAGCGGCCCGGCGGGGATGATCCGGCCGTTGCCGAAGCCGTAGCTGCCGTCGATGATCAGCAGCGAAAGGTCCTTCTCCAGCGTCGGGTTCTGCAGCCCGTCATCCATGACGATGCATTGCGCCCCGCCGGCGACCATGGCGCGGGCGCCGGCGGCGCGGTCGCCGGAAATCCAGGCCGGGCGCTCGGCCGCCAGCAGCAGCGCCTCGTCGCCCACCGCCTCGCTGTCATGCACCTGCGGGTCGACCCGCGCCGGACCCTTCAGGGTCCCGCCATAGCCACGCAACAGGAAATGGATGCCGACGCCGCGGTTGGCCAGCCGCTGGCCGAGGTCGAGCGCGACCGTGGTCTTGCCCGAGCCGCCGGCGGTGGCATTGCCGCAGCAGATCACCGGGACCGGCGCGGTCCAGCCCTGCCGCCGCATGCGCCGCGCGGTGACGGCGGCATAGATCGCGGCGGCCGGGGCCAGGAGAAACGGGAACAGCCCTCCGCCGTCGCCGGTCCAGAATTCGGGAGCACGCATCAGGCTTCGACCAATCCTTGGTTCATCCCGTCATCCACCCCGAAGGTGTTCGCTGCCCCACCGGCACGGGCCGCGTCGATCCCCAGCCTGGATCCGCTGCTCAACGCACCCGACCCGGCAGGGTTGGCCGGCCCGGCCTCAGGCCGGCCCCGTCGCGGGCGGCGTGGCTCCATCCATGGGTCCGTCCCCTGGCCCGGCGCCGGGGAGAAGCCCGATCAGCAAACCTGCGAGGCGGTCCGGCAACCCGGCCTCCGCCGCAAGGGCCGCGGCGGCGGCATTCGCCATGGCTCGTCCGCGGTTAGGATTCGATAGCACGCCCCCGGCCGCAGCCGCCAGCGCCACCGGATCGGCGGCGGTCCGGGTGGCGCCGCCGGCGGCCAGCAGCCGGGCGACCGGCTCCTCGAAATTGTGGGTATGCGGGCCGAGCAGGATGGGGCAGCCGAGCCGGGCCGGCTCGCGCGGGTTCTGCCCGCCATGCGGCACCAGCGAGCCGCCGACCAGGCAGACCCTGGCCAGCCGATAGAACAGGCCGAGCTCGCCCAGCGTGTCCGCCAGATAAATCGCGGTCTCCGGCCCCGGCAGGGCGCCTGCCGCACGGCGGGCCACCGGCAGCGGCGCCATGTCGACGGCAATTGCGGCGCCGCGTTCCGGATGGCGCGGCACGATGATGGTCAGCAGTCCGGGATGCCCGATGGCCAACAGCCGATGGGCGGCGGCGATGATCGCCTCCTCCCCCGGCTGGGTACTGGCGGCGAGGAGGACCGGCCGGTCGCCGATCGCCCCGCGCAGCGCCGTCAGCGCGGCGACATCGGCGGGCAAGGGCGGCGCGGCGTCCTTCAGGTTGCCCGGCGTCAGCACCTCGGCCGCCCCCAGGGCGCGCAGCCGTTCGGCATCCGCCGCGGATTGTGCCGTGACCAGCCGGAAGGCGCCCAGCAGCCGCCGGCCAAGCCCCGGCGCCAGCAGCCGCCAGCGCCGGGCGGAGCGGGCGCTGAAGCGGGCATTCACCAGCGCCAGCGGCACACCGCGCGCCGTCACGGCGGCGATCAGGTTCGGCCAGAGCTCGGATTCCACCAGCACCGCGCAATCCGGCCGCCAGCCATCGAGGAAGCGCGTCACCCAGCGCGGCACGTCCAGCGGCACGAAACGGTGCAGCAGCCGGCCGCCGAGCCCGCCCGGCAGCCGCTGCGCCAGCACCCCGGCGGCGGTGACGGTGCCGGTGGTGACCAGCAGGGTCAGGTCGGGGGCGCGGGTCGCCAATGCCTCCAGCAGCGGGATGACCGAGAGCGTCTCGCCGACGCTGGCGGCATGCAGCCAGAGCACCCGCCCGGGCGGCCGGGCGGCCCCCTCGCCGCGGCGTTCTCCCAGCCGGGCGGCGATCTCCTTGCCGAAACGCGCCCGCCGGCGGAGATGCAGCGGCAGCAGCGGCGCCGCGGCGCCGGCGGCCAGCCGCCAGAGGGCGAGGCCGGCGCTCATGACATCCCGGCGCGGGCGGCAGCGGGTGCCGCGACCCAGGCATCGGCGGCCTCGCAGGCGGCGGTCAGCCCGGCCTCGATGGCGGGGATGGCGGCCAGCGGATCGGCGCGGTCGACCGGCACCGCCGGCCGCACCACCATCACCCCGCGGCCGAAGGGCAGCGGCAGCACCATGCGGTCCCAGCTCGGCAGGACGCGCGCGTGCGTGGTGCGGGCGGCGCAGGGCAGCACCGGCAGGCCGGAGACGGCGGCAAGCTGCGCCACGCCGGGGGCGGCGACCCGGCGCGGCCCGCGCGGCCCGTCCGGGGTGATCGCCACCATGTCGCCCTGCGCCAGCATGCGCAGCAGCACCCGCATCCCCGTAGCGCCGCCCCGGCTGGTCGAGGCATGCACCATGTCGAGGTCGAAGCGGCGCACCACCTCGCCGATGAAGCGGCCGTCGCGGTGGCGGGAGACCAGGACATGCGCCCGCATCCCGGCCATCTCCGGCAGCCGGGCGCGGGCCTGCCGCCACAGCATCGGCATCATCGGCAGGCGCTCGTGCCAGAAGGCGGCGATGACGCTGCGCGGGACACCGTCCGGACCCTGGAAGGCGGCGCGCAGCGGCGCCTCGCCCAGCAGAGTCCAGCGCGTGGTGCGGTAGACGCAGGCCAGGTACAGGCCAAGCGCCCAGGCGAAGGCCGCCTGGGCGGCGGCGGAGCGGATCAGCCGCCGGAACATGGATGCGCGCGCATATCGAGGAGCGCCGGGTAGCATGCCCGGGCGCGCGGGAACAGGCGGCGGCTAGCCGATCGGCACGAGCTGGCGGCGGAAGCTGGCGGCGCAGGCCTCCCAGGAATAGCGCTCGGCATGCCGCCGCGCCGCCGCCCGGTCGCAGGCCAGGGCCGCCAGCGCCGCACGGCGCAGGTCGGCATCCACCACCCCGGCACCGGAGCCAGGGATGACGTCCAGCGGCCCGGTGACCGGGAAGGCCGCGACCGGGGTGCCGCAGGCCATCGCCTCCAGGATCACCAGGCCGAAGGTGTCGGTCCGCGACGGGAAGACCGAGACATCGGCGCCGGCATAGCAGCGCGCCAGGTCGGCGCCCTGCTTCCAGCCGGCGAAATGCGCCGCGGGGAAGCGCCGGGCGAGGGCCGCCCGCTGCGGCCCGTCGCCCACCACCACCTTCGATCCCGGCAGGTCGAGCGCCAGGAAGGCCTCGATGTTCTTCTCGACCGCGACGCGGCCGGCATAGAGGAAGACCGGGCGCGGCAGGCCGGCCCAGTCTTCGCGCGGTTCGAGGCGGAACTGATCGAGGTCGACGCCGCGGGTCCAGGGGCGGATCCTGGTGAAGCCCCGCGCGGCCAATTCGGCCCGCAGCGAGGGGGTGGCCGCGAAGGTGCCGCGGCCGGCCTCATGGAAGCGGCGCAGCCAGGCCCAGGCGAAGCGCGGCGGCAGGCCGGTGCGGGCCTGCAGGTATTCCGGGAATTTGGTGTGGAAGCTGGTGGTGAAGGGCCAGCACCGCTTCAGGCAGAGCGCCCGCATCGCCAGCCCCAGGGGGCCTTCGGTGGCGATATGCACCGCGCTCGGCCGGTAGGCATCGACCATCGCCCGCAGCGCGCGGGCCGGCCGCAACGCCAGGCGGATTTCCGGGTAGCCGGGCATCGGCAGGGTGCGGAAGCGATCGGGGCCGATCACCTCGATCGTGTCGCCCAACGCCCGCAGCCGCCCGGCGACGGTGGCCAGGGTGCGCACCACGCCGTTCACCTGCGGAACCCAGGCATCGGTGACGATCAGCAGCCGCAGCATGTCGGTATCCGGCAGCACCGTGACCGCGCCGTCGAGGATCGGGTCAGCCGGCACGGCATCCAGGTCGAGGACCATCGAATCTCCCGGGCCGCAGCCCGCTCAGAACAAGTTGAGGACATCGGATCCGCCTGAAGGATAGGCGGCGGACGCACCGGGACGCGGCCCAACCCGCCGGCACCGGCGGGCGCCCCGCCGCACGAATTCAGGCCGCCGCCACGGCAGGCCGTTCCAGCCGGGTCCAGAAGGACAGCCGGTTCTCCGCCGCCCAGTCGACCAGTTCGAACCGGCCATCGGCGTGCTCCACCAGCGCGGTGCAGCTTTCCACCCAGTCGCCGTCGTTCATGTAGAGCACGCCCTGCACCATGCGCATCTCGGCATGGTGGATATGGCCGCAGATCACGCCGTCCAGGCCGCGGCGGCGGGCCTCGCCGGCCAGCGCGACCTCGAAGCGGTCGATGGCCTTCACCGCGCCCTTCACCTGGCGCTTCAGCCATTGCGATAGCGACCAGTACGGGTAGCCGAGCCGGCGCCGGGCGCTGTTGAAGACGCGGTTCACCGTCAGCGCCCAGTCATAGGCCCAGTCGCCGAGATGGGCGAGCACCTTGGCATAGCGGATGACGCCGTCGAACTCGTCGCCGTGGATCACCAGGTAGCGGCGGCCATCGGCGCCCTCGTGCACCGCGTCGCGCGCCATCCGCACCCCGGCGACCTCGAAGCCCAGGCCCAGCCAGTCGCGGAACATCTCGTCGTGGTTGCCGGGGATGTAGGTGACCCCGACGCCGCGCCGCGCCATGGCGAGGATCTCGCGCAGCACCTCGTCGAATTCGCGGCTCCAGTACCAGGACTTGCGCAACCGCCAGCCGTCGATGATGTCGCCGACCAGGAAAAGCTGCTCGCAGTCCGTCCGGCGGAGGAAGTCGAGCAGGAAATCCGCCCGGCAGCCGCGGGTGCCGAGATGCACGTCCGACAGGAAGATCGTGCGGTAACGGCGCTTCTGATCCGTGCTCTGCATCGTCGCTGACCTTCGGACTCCGGCCTCGCCGCGGCCGGAAAACCATGGCGATTCGCTGGCCGGCGCATGCGGTGCCAGTAACGCAGGGTGACGGGCTGCGTCGTGAATCTTGCGTGACGCCGCCTCGGCTCCGCCGTTCCGGCAGCAATTGTCATGCGGCTGCCACGCAAATGTCCTGCCCCTGTCTCGGTCGTTACCCAGTTAGGTCACGTTCTGTCCCGGTGGGCGACTCGTCGCCGGGCCTGTTCCCCGAATGGCCAGGAAGCGCATGCTCATCGTCTTCAACCCCGCCGCCGGGGCGCGTCGCCGCCGCCGGCTGGCCCGCGCGCTCGGCACGCTGGCCGAGGCCGGCGTCGTCGCCCGCGTGGCGGAGACCCTGCACCCCGGCCATGCGACGCTGCTGGCACGACAGGCCGCGGGGGATGGCGTGCCGCTCGTGGTCGCCGCCGGCGGCGACGGGACGATCGCCGAGGTGGCGGCAGGCCTCGCCGGGTCGGCGGCGCGGCTCGGCATCCTGCCCTTCGGCACCGCCAACGTGCTGGCCTGGGAACTCGGCCTGCCGCCGCAGCCGGAAGCCGCGGCCGCGGTGCTGGCGCAGGGCCGCACGGTGCTGCTGCGGCCCGGCCTGGCCCGCTTCGGCGACGGCACCGCGCGGCTTTTCGTGCAGATGCTCGGCGCCGGCTTCGACGCGCAGGTGGTGGCGCGGCTCGACCTCCGGCTCAAGCGGCGGCTCGGCCGCGGCGCCTATGTGCTGCAGGGGCTGCGGGAGCTTGGGCGCTACCGCTTCCCGCGCTTCGCCGCGGTGCTGGATGAGGAGACGCTGGAGGTGACGAGCGCCATCGTCTCCAAAGGCCGGCTCTATGCCGGGCGGCACTTGCTGGCGCCGGCGGCGCGGCCGGGCGAGGCGGGCTTCCAGGTGGCGCTGTTTCGCAGCGCGGGGCCGCTGCGGGCGGCGCTGTACGGGGCGGCGCTGCCGCTCGACCTGCTGCCGCGGCTGCCGGGGGTGGAGCTGCGCTGGGCGCGGCGGGTGGAACTGCGCGGTGCGGCCGTGCCGATCCAGGCGGATGGCGACCCCGCGGGGCTGCTGCCGGTGGTAGTAGAGGACGCGCCCGGGCCCTTGGCGGTCATGCTGCCGGCCGCCTGAGACGCCGGGACGTAGAATGTGCCGGAATCAGGCCAGGTTCGGGGCACGGCGTTCGGGGCCGTGGGTGCGGCGGCGCTGGCGCACGCCACCGGACGCATGGCAGTGCCGTGGCCGCCCCGCATGGCGAGGGCGTGCGCCCCATCGACCGGGCTACGCCCCGCAACAGCACGGCGTTGAAGATGGCCATCAACCTTAAATAGAATAACAAAAGTATAAATAGTACCTATTGTTTATTCCAGCATTTATTGTGACGTAAATATCCTACATAAATAACGATCGGCTGAGTATCGATCGTTACAGATACACGTGAAGGGCGGCAGCTGGATCGCTTTTATAGGGTCGTCCGCAGCGGAGCGAGCCGTTCTCTCCGCGCGACCATCACGCGGACGAACGAATGACCTTCACGAAGACCGTGCTGCATGTCGGGTTTCTGGGCAGCCTGAGCCTGATGGCGGCAACCGGTGCGGCCAACGGCCAGACCGACGACGCTACGATCATCGCAGCCGGAACCGGTGCGGCGCGGACCGATGGCGTCCGGCTCGGCACCGCCCCGACCAGCGGCTTCTATATCGCCGCCGCCGCCGGGGCGAACTGGCGGCAGGATGCGGACCTGACCTTGCAGGGCGCCGGCGCCGACACCGCCCGCGCCATGGGGCTCGGCACGACCGGCAAGCTGGGCTTCGCCGGGGCCGGCCCAGTGGCGGTCGGCAGCCTCGGCTGGGGTTTCGGCAACGGGCTGCGCGCCGAGGTCGAATTCGGCTACCGCAGCAGCGACGTCGATGCGGTTTCGGTCGCAGGCTACCCGGCACATCCGACGCTGTCGGGCGAGGCCAGCACCCATGCCGTCATGGCGAATGCCTTCTACGACTTCCACCGGCTGGGCTGGCGGGTCGGGGTGCCGGTGACGCCCTATGCCGGGCTGGGCGGCGGCTATGCCTGGTCGTCCTACGACCGGATCACGGCGCGCAGCGGCAATGACGGGTCGATGACCTATGGCGTCGACGGGCGCTTCGCCTATCAGGCGATCCTCGGGCTGGCATGGGACCTGTCCGGCATCGCCCGCGGCCTGTCGCTGACGTCCGAGTATCGCTACTTCGCGGTGCTGGACCAGCAGGTGGAACACGGCGCCAGATTCGGCCGTGCCGGTTTCCGCGACGCGCGGGTCGACACCACCAACCGCAACCACGCCCTGCTGGTGGGGCTGCGCTATGCCTTCCGCGGTCCGGGGCCGGGCGCCGTCGGGGTCGATTAGGCAACCGGACCGGCACGCTGGCGTCCCAGGGCGTGGGCGCCAGGGGTGCGACGGCGGCGTGGCGCCTCCCGGTCACCATGATCCTCGCAGCGTGGCCGGGCACGGGATGGGCCTTGATGCATCGACCATCAAGGTATAGCTTCGGCTCTCATGTCGATCCCGGCTCTCGCCCGCATCCCGCCCCGCGTGGACTATGCCGCCCGTGACTACTGGGCCGGCACCATCAAGATGGGGCTGTCCAAGTTCTTCATCCTGCGCGTCCTGCACGACGGGCCGATGCATGGCTACGAGGTCGCCCGGGCGGTGGACCACACCACGCGCGGCTGCTGTTCCCCCACCGAAGGCACCATCTACCCCGTGCTGCGGGAATTCGAGGCCGGCGGCTTCGTCACCGTGGCCGAGGAGGTGGTCCAGGGCCGCCAGCGCCGGGTCTATGCGCTGACCGAGGCCGGGCGGGCGGCCTTCCGCGTCGCGCTCGATGCCTGGATGGAGGCCACTGCGGCGCTGCAGGACACCGGCCGCGCCTTTGCCGCGGCCGACGCGGCAAGCCCCCACGGGGACTGCTGCTGATGCGCCCCGCCTTCACCCCCTCCCCGCGCCAGGAAGCCACGCCATGACCGCATCCAACCTGCCCGTCGCCATCATCGGCGCCGGCCCGGTCGGCCTCGCCGCCGCCGCCCATCTGTTGACCCGCGGGCTGCAGCCTCTGGTGCTGGAAGCCGGGCCCGAAGTCGCCGCCGCGGTGCGCGAATGGGGCCATGTCCGGATGTTCTCGCCCTGGCGCTACGACATCGACGCCGCCGCCCGCAGCCTGCTGGAAGCCGAGGGCTGGGCGGCACCCGAGGCCGAGGCCTACCCGACCGGCGCCGAGCTGGTGACGCGCTACCTGGCGCCCTTGGCCGCCACCGCGGCGCTGCGCGGCCGCATCCGCACCGGCGGGCGGGTCATCGGCATCGCCCGCCGCGACCATGGCCGGTTGCAAGAGAGCCGGGGGCGCGACGCCGCGCCCTTCGTGCTGCACGTGACGACCGCCGATGGCGGCATCGAGGCGATCGCGGCCGCCGCCGTCATCGACTGCGCCGGCACCTGGCAGGCGCCGAACCCGGCCGGTGCACATGGCATGCCGGCCCCGGGCGAGGCGGCGCAGGCCGACCGCATCGCCTATGGCATCCCGGACGTGCTCGGCACGGCGCGCGGGACCTATGCCGGGGCGACCACGCTGGTGGTCGGCGCCGGGCATTCCGCCATGAACGCCGTGCTCGACCTGGTCGCGCTGGCCAAGGATGCGCCCGGCACCCGCATCCTCTGGGCCTTCCGCCGGCCGCTGGGGGCGGTGAATTTCGGCGGCGGCGCACGCGACGCGCTGGCCGAGCGCGGCTCGCTCGGCGCCCGGGCGCAGTCGCTGGTCGAAAGCGGCGCCGTCACCGCCCTGGCGCCCTTCCTGATCGACCGCATTGCCGATGCGGGCGGCGCGCTGGCGGTCACCGGCCGGCAGGGCGAGCGCATGACCACGGTGCAGGCCGACCGCATCGTCGTCGCCGCCGGCTTCCGCCCCGACCTGTCCTACCTGCGGGAGATCCGCCTCGGGCTCGATGCGGCGGTGGAGACGACGCCGGCCCTGGCACCGCTGATCGACCCCAACCTGCATAGCTGCGGCACCGTCCGCCCACATGGCGAGGCCGAGCTGCGCCACCCGGAAGCGGGTTTCTACATCGCCGGGATGAAGAGCTACGGCCGTGCGCCCACCTTCCTGCTGGCGACCGGCTATGAGCAGGTGCGCAGCATCGCCGCGGCGCTGGCCGGCGACTGGGCGGCGGCGCGGGAGGTGCATCTCGACCTGCCGGAGACCGGCGTCTGCGTCACCGATGCGGCAGCCCCCGCCGGCGCCTGCTGCGCGCCGGCGGCGCCACCCGTGGCCGCCGGTTGCGGCGCACCGCAGCCGGCGCTGGCGGCGGCCGCATCCTGCTGCGGCCCTGCCGCCGCCGCGCCCGTCGCCGCGCCGAAGGGCTGCTGCGGCTGAGGCTCAGTGCGGCCGGCCCAGCCGCCGCAGCACCGCCAGGCCCAGCAGCGTGACCCCGGCCAGGTGGCCGAAGCCGAGCGCCCAGCCGAGCCCCTCCGGCCCGGCCAGGTCGAGCGCGATGCCGACGCCGAGCGGCCCGAGGAAGCCGCCGGCATAGCCGCACATGCTGTGCAGCCCCATCGTGGCGCCGCGCCGACCCGGTGCCGCCGCCTGCACGGTGCCCGCGGTCAGCGCCGAACTGTCGAGGTAGATCGCGGCATTCCAGGCGATGACGCAGAGCGCGGCGAGCGGCGCCGAGACCAACCCCGACCAGCCGGCGAGCAGCGACATCCCCGCCGCCAGGCCCATCGCCGCCGCCACCACCCGCGCCCGGCCGAAGCGCTGCGCCGTCTCGTTGCCGGTGATCGACACCACGATCCCGGCCAGCCCGGCGGCGGTGAAGATGGCAGTCGGCCCGGGCAGCCAGGACGGCGCGCCGTGCCGGGCGATGGTGGCGGCGAGGAAGGTGACCGCCCAGGCCCGCAGTGCCGCCAGCTCCCAGGTATGGACGGTATAGCCAACGATCCAGGCCATGGCGGCGCGGTTGCGGAGGACCGGGCGGAAATCGAGCAGCGCCCCCGGGGGCGGGGCGTCGGCGGGCCGCGGCGGCGGCTCTGCCGGCATGACCGCGGCGCCGATCGCGGCGGCGGCCAGGGCGGCCAGGCCGCCGAACAGGAAGGCCGCGCCGGGGCCGGCAAGCGCATCGAGCCCGCCCGCCACGGCGAAGGAGGCCGCGCCGGCGATGCCGACCCCGGCGGCATGCCAGGTCACCGCGCGGGACTGGGCATGTCCTTCCAGCTGGTCGGCGATCGCCTTCAGCCCGGGCATGTAGCAGCCGGCCCAGCCGATGCCGGCCATGGCGCGCAGCGCCAGCGCACCCCAGAACCCATCCGCCAGCAGCGCGAAGCCGAGATGCGACATCGCAGTCAGCCCGGTGCCGAACACGTAGACCCGCCGCGCCGGGAGGCGGTCGGTCAGCGCGACCAGCACCGGCACCGCGACGACATAGGCGGCGAAGAAGGCGCCGATCAGCCAGCCGGCCTCGGTCGCGGTCAGCGACCAGCGGTCGATATAGCCGGGCAGCAGCGCCGGCAGGGTGAAGGCGCCGATCTGCGCCAGCACCTGCGCGGCGACGATGGCGGCGGCGAAACGGGTCGTCCCGGACATGACACGAGGCTAACCGCGGCTTGCCGGAATCGGCGATTCGAGTAGTCTCGAATCATGGACGAGATCACTGCCGTCGAAGCCTTCGCCGCCCTGGCCCAGGACACCCGCCTGCGCGCCTTCCGCCTGCTGCTGCAGCAGGGGTCCGCGGGGCTGCCAGCCGGCGAGATCGCCCGCCGGCTGGGGACGCCGCCCAATACCATGTCCACCCATCTGGCGATTCTGACCCGGGCCGGGCTGGTCCAGTCCCGACGGGAAAGCCGCCAAGTCTTCTACGGCGTCGAACTGGGCGGCATCCGCGCCCTGGTCGCCTTCCTGGTGGAGGATTGCTGCGGCAGCCGCCCCGGTGCCTGCGCCCCGCTGCTCGACGCCGCCCTGCCGCTCGCCTGCTGCGGCCCCACCACCACCGGAGATGATGCATGACCGAAGCCGAACCCCGCCGACTGTCCCTGCTCGATCGCGGGCTGACGCTCTGGATCTTCGCCGCGATGGGGTTGGGCATCGCGCTCGGCAGCCTGGTGCCGGGATTGCCGGCGGCGCTCGACGCCATGTCCGTCAACGGCACCAACCTGCCGATCGCCGTCGGGCTGATCCTGATGATGTATCCACCGCTGGCGCGGGTCCGCTACGAGGCGCTGCCGGCGGTGTTCAAGGACCGCCGCGTGCTGCTGCTGTCGCTGGTGCAGAACTGGGTGATCGGACCGGTGCTGATGTTCGGCCTGGCGGTGGCCTTCCTGTCCGACCGGCCGGACTACATGACCGGGCTGATCCTGATCGGCCTGGCCCGCTGCATCGCCATGGTGCTGGTCTGGAACCACCTGGCGCGTGGGGATGCGCAATACGTCGCCGGCTTGGTCGCCTTCAACAGCATCTTCCAGCTGGTCTTCTTCGGCGCCTATGCCTGGTTCTTCCTGTCGGTGCTGCCGCCGCTGGTGGGGCTGGAGGGGCGCGTGGTGCAGGTGCCCTTCGGCACCATCGCCGGCGCCGTGCTGCTCTATCTCGGCCTGCCCTTCGCCGCCGGCTTCCTCAGCCGGCGGATGCTGACCGCCCGCCACGGGGAGGCCTGGTACACCGAACGCTTCCTGCCGCGCATCGCGCCGGTCACCCTGGTCGCGCTGCTGCTGACCATCGTGGCGATGTTCACCCTGAAGGGCGGCGAGGTGCTGCGGCTGCCGATGGACGCGCTGCGTATCGCCCTGCCGCTGGCGATCTACTTCCTGGTGATGTTCCTGGTCTCCTTCGCCATGGGCCGCTGGATCCGCGCCGACTACCCGCGCACCACCGCGATCGCCTTCACCGCCGCGTCCAACAATTTCGAGCTGGCGATCGCGGTGGCCATCGCCGCCTTCGGCCTGGCGTCCCCCGTCGCCTTCGCCACGGTGATCGGACCGCTTGTGGAGGTTCCGGTGCTGATCCTGCTGGTCGGCGTGGCGCTGCGGCTGGGCCGCGCCTGGTTCCCCGGCGACACGGCCTTGGCAGAGACGGTGCCGGCGCGTGGCTGAACCGCTCGACGCCGTCGTGGTGGGCGGCGGGCAGGCCGGCCTCGCCGCCGGCTACTTCCTGCGCCGCAGCGGGCTCTCCTTCGCCATCCTCGATGCCGGGGAGGCGCCGGGCGGCGCCTGGCGGCATGCCTGGGACTCGCTGACGCTGTTCTCCCCGGCGCAGTGGAGCTCCCTGCCCGGCTGGCCGATGCCTGTCCCGCCCGATGGCGGCTATCCGCCGCGCGATGCCGTCATCGCCTACCTGACGGCCTACGAGGCGCGCTACGCCTTGCCGGTGCGCCGGCCGGTGCGGGTCGCCGCGATTGGCGGCGCCGGCGCTGCCCTGCGGGTCGAGGCCGCCGGTGGCAGCGCCTGGACCGCCCGCGCGGTGATCAGCGCCACCGGCACCTGGGCGCATCCCTTCGTCCCCGACGTCCCCGGCCGCGACGCCTTCGCCGGAATACAGGTTCATTCGGCCGCCTATCGCCGGCCGGAGGATTTCGCCGGGCTGCGGGTCCTGGTGGTGGGCGGCGGCAATTCCGGAGCGCAGATCCTGGCCGAGGTTTCCCGTGCCGCTGCCCGCGCCACCTGGGTGACGGAACGCGCGCCGGTCTTCCTGCCGGACGAGGTCGATGGCCGCGTCCTGTTCGAACGCGCCACGGCCCGCTGGCAGGCCGAACGCGAGGGCCGCCCGCCGCCGCCGGTTGAGGGCGGCCTCGGCGACGTCGTCGCGGTGGCGCCGGTGCGGGAGGCCCGGGCCCGCGGCGCTCTCGGCAGCCTGCGCCCCTTCGCCCGGCTGGAGGCCGATGCCGCGGTCTGGGCCGATGGCACCCGCATCGCCGCGGATGCGATCCTCTGGTGCACCGGCTTCCGCCCGGCGCTCGGGCATCTGACGCCGCTCGGCCTGGTGCAGCCGGATGGCCGGGTGGCGGTCGGGCCGGCCGGACGCGCCCTGGCCGAGCCGCGGCTCTGGCTGCTGGGCTATGGCGACTGGACCGGCGCGGCCTCGGCGACCCTGGCGGGTATCACCCGGGCGGCGCGGAATGCGGTGCAGCAGGTGGTCCAGGCGCTCGGCTGACCTGAAAGGGTCATGCAAGTGTCATCCAACGCCGGCATGTTTCGACTAAATTGGAAACATGGAATCGGATGATGCCGCCTTCGCCTTCGCCGCCCTCGGGCAGGCCACCCGGCTCGACCTGCTGCGCGCCCTGCTGGATGCCGGGCCGAGCGGCCTGGCGGCGGGCGAGATCGCCGCGCGGCTGGACGTGCCGGCCTCGACGCTGTCCTTCCATTTGCGCGCCCTCGACCAGGCGGGGCTGGTCGCCGCCACGCGGCAGGGCCGCAGCATGATCTATGCGGTGCGGTTCGCGCGGTTGCGCGCGCTGCTCGGCTTCCTGGCCGAGGCCTGCTGCGGCGGCGAGCCCGCCCGCTGCGGCGACCTTGGCCGCATGCTGGATACCCTGACGCGGGAGAACGACACCATGCAGCCGCCCATCTTCAACGTGCTGTTCCTCTGCACCCACAACGCCGCCCGGTCGGTCATGGCCGAAGCGCTGCTGAAGAAGCTGGCGCCCGGCCGCTTCGCCGCCTGGTCGGCGGGTTCGGACCCGTCGCCGACCGGGCCGCTGCCCGAGGTGCTGGCGCTGCTGAAGACGCTGGGCCACGACGTCTCGGGCCTGCGGTCCAAGTCGTGGGCCGAGTTCACCGGGCCCGAGGCGCCGTCCATGGACTTCGTCATCACCCTTTGCGACACGCTGCATGGCCAGGTCTGCCCCGACTTCGGCGCGACGACCATCACCGGCGCTTGGCCGCTGCCGGACCCGAGCAAGTTCGGCGGCAGCCCCGCCGAACGCGCGACGCTGCTGAACGAGGTCTATGCCGGGCTGCGCCGGCGGCTGGAAGCCTTCACCAGCCTGCCCATCGCCTCCCTCGACCGCCTGGCGCTGAAGGCGCGACTGGACGAGCTGGCCGACCCGCATGCGGTGGTGCGCTGAGCATGCGGGTCGGTATCAGCGGCATGGGCCGCATCGGTCGGCTGGCGCTGCGCGCCGCGATGGGCGCGGCCGAGCGTCAGCCCGAGGACCCGCGCCGCGGCAACCGGCTGGAGGTCGTCCACTTGAATGAGATCAAGGGCGGCGCCGCGGCCTGCGCCCACCTGCTGGAATTCGACAGCGTGCAGGGCCGCTGGCGTGGCCCCCGCATCGCCGTCGAGGGTGCCGGCCTGGCGATCGGCGATAGACGACTGTCCTTCTCGGAACATGCGCAGCCCGGCGACATCCCCTGGGGCGATCACGGCGTCGACGTGGTGCTGGACTGCAGCGGCAAGTTCCTCACGCCGGCGGCGTTGGAGGGGCATCTGCGGCGCGGCGCGAAGCGGGTGGTCGTCGCGGCGCCGGTGAAGGACCCAGGCGCGCTGAATGTCGTGGTGGGCGTGAACCACCATCTGTACGACCCGGCGCGGCATCCGATCGTCACCGCAGCGTCGTGTACCACCAACTGCCTGGCCCCGGTGGTGAAGGTGGTGCAGGAGGCCATCGGCATCCGCCATGGCATGATCACCACCATCCACGACCCGACCAACACCAATGTCGTCACCGACGCGCCGCACCGGGACCTGCGCCGGGCACGCAGCGCCATGCTGTCGCTGCAGCCGACCACCACCGGCAGCGCCACGGCGATCGCGCTGATCTACCCGGAGCTGAAGGGCAAGCTGAACGGCCATGCGGTGCGCGCGCCGGTGCTGAACGCCTCGCTGACCGATTGCGTCTTCGAACTGGCGCGGGAAACCACGGCGGCGGAAGTGAACGCGCTGTTCCGTACCGCGGCCGAAGGACCTTTGGCCGGCATCCTGGGCTACGAGGAGCGCCCGCTGGTCTCGGCCGATTATGCCCGCGACACCCGCAGCGCCATCGTCGATGCCCTGTCCACCATGGTCACCGACGGCACCCTGCTGAAGGTCTATGCCTGGTACGACAACGAGATGGGCTATGCCTGCCGCATGGTGGACCTGGCCTGCCACATGGCGGAGGTCGGCATCTGACATGAGCAGAAGCGCCATCCCCGCCGGCACCGCGTCCGGCACCCGCGACTACGCCATCGTCACCGCGGCCTATTGGGGCTTCACGCTGACCGATGGCGCGCTGCGGATGCTGGTGCTGCTGCATTTCTTCCGGCTGGGCTATTCGCCCTTCGCCCTGGCCTTCCTCTTCCTGTTGTACGAGGCCGCCGGGATCGGCGCCAACCTGATCGGCGGCTGGCTGGCGACGCGCTTCGGCATCGCCCGCATGCTGGCGGTGGGGCTGACGGCGCAGATCTGCGGCTTCCTGATGCTCTCGGCGCTGTCGCCCGGCTGGGGCGCGGCGCTGTCGGTCGCTTGGGTGGTCGCGGCGCAGGGCGCCTGCGGCGTCGCCAAGGACCTGACCAAGACCGCCAGCAAGTCGGCGATCAAGCTGATCCACGACGGCGCCTACGGCGTGGCGGCCGAGGCACGCCTGCGGGCTTCGCCTACCGGCGACCGGACGCCGGCCGAGGCCTCCGGCCGGCTGTTCCGCTGGGTCGCCTTCTTCACCGGCAGCAAGAATGCGATGAAGGGCCTCGGCTTCTTCCTCGGCGGGGTGCTGCTGGAAGCCCTTGGCTTCCGCGGCGCGCTCTGGGCCATGGCGGCGGTCCTGGGCTGCATCCTGGCCGGCGTGGTGCTGTCGCTGCCGCCGCTGATGGGCAAGGCCAGGGCGTCCCGCTCGGTGAAGGAGTTCTTCGCCCGCAGCCGCGGCATCAACCTGCTGGCCGCCGCACGGGTGGTGCTGTTCGGCGCGCGCGACGTCTGGTTCGTCGTCGGCCTGCCGGTCTTCCTCTATGCCTCGGGCTGGAGCTTCCCGATGGTCGGCGGCTTCCTGGCGCTCTGGACCATCGGCTACGGCGTGGTGCAGGCCGCGGCACCCGCCCTGGTCCGGCGCAGCGCGGATGGGCTGAGCACCGAGGTCCAGGCGGCGCGGCTCTGGTCCCTGCTGCTGGCCCTGGTGCCGGCGGCGCTGGCCGCCGCCCTGCTGGCGGAGGTAGCACGGCCGGACCTGGTCGTGGTGGCGGGGCTGGCGGTCTTCGGCTTCGCCTTCGCGGTCGATTCCTCGGTTCATTCCTACTTGGTGCTGGCCTATGCCGGGTCGGCGAAGGCGGCGGAGGATGTCGGCTTCTACTACGCCGCCAATGCGGCGGGGCGGTTCGCCGGCATCCTGCTCTCGGGCCTACTCTATGGTTGGGGCGGCCTGCCGGCATGCCTGCTCGGCTCGGCCGCCATGCTGGCGGCCTGCTGGGTCTTCACCCTGTCCTTGCCGCTGCGGGCCGATGCCGGCGCGCCGGTCGCCGCAGCCGGCTGAGCGCCGTTCGGCGCCCGGCCCGCTTCGGTCAGATCGCCAGATCCTTGGTGTTGTAGTCGCGGATCACCCGGTCGAGCGTCTCCGGCGTGCAGCGGAATTCGTCCTCCCGCCCGGCGAAGGGCTGGTAGCGAAAGACCGGCTCCTGCGGGTACGCCTGGTGCCGCGCGTCGATCGCCACCTGGATCACCGCCGAGCGTTCGAAGATCCGCTGTTCGTCATAGACCGCATGGGTCTCGGCGATCGCCAGCGCGGCCTTCTGCCCCAGCACCGCGTTCCGCCGATGGAAACCCATGGTCAGCGAAATGCGGATGTCGGGCGAGCTATTGGCGAAGGAGCCATGCACCGCCTGGCGGTTCACCATGGTCACGTCGCCGGCGGCACAGACAAGCGGCACCGCGCCCGGCAATTGTTCGCTGCCGCCATTGGCGGCCACCATCGCCTTGATGTCGGCCTTGCCCAGCTTGTGCGAGCCGGGGATCACCCAAAGGCCGTTGCCCGGCGTCGTCGGGTAGAGCTGGACCTGGTAGTTGAAGCCGTGGATGCCCTCGTCCCAGGCCGGGCTGTTCCAGTGCGTCACGCCATCCTGGTGCCAGGCGACCGACCCGCCGAGGCCTGGCTGCTTGACGAAGATGGCATCGTTGTAGGGGACGAAATCCGCCCCGTTGATGGTCTGCGCCGCGGCCAGCAGCTTCGGGTGGCCATAGAGCCGCAGCCCGGCGGGCATCGCCTGGCACATGCCGTACATCATCAGCACCACGAACTCCGGCGCCTCCGCCTCGGGCTTCGGCTGGGCCATCTGCACCGGGTGCCGGCCACCCAGCATCTGCGTGCCGCCATAGGGATCGGTGAGCGGGCGGATGAAGCGATAGGCGGGCCGCGCATAATCGACGCCGAGCGCGGGGCGGCCCTGCGCATCCACCGTGGCATCCGGCCCGACCGGGGCACGCGCCAGCATCTCCTGCGCATCCCGCCGCAGCGCCTCGACCTCGGCGGCATCGATCACGCCCTCGAAGATGTAGTAGCCGTGCCGCCAATAGGCGGCCTCGATCTCAGGATGCAGCGCGCCCTCGGCGGTGAGGCGCAGCGGCCCGCGGTTGCCGATCTCGGCCGCCAGGCTTTCGCCCGCGGCTTGGTAGGCCTGCATGCCGGCGGCATGCTCGGCGCGGGACAGGCCTGGCGAGGCTGCCACCGTTGCGGCCAGTTCGTTCATGGCGCTCACTCCCTCCCCGGGTCCTCCCGGGGTTGCCGGCATGGTCGCCGACAAGCCCGGCGGCGCGCAAGCAGACTTCCGCTACCGGGGCGACAGGGGGCGCCGCCCGGATCAGCCGGGCGAGGCGAAGAAGGGCGTGCCCTGCAATTCCGGCTCGGCGAAGGCTTCCAGGCGGCCGCGGATGGCATCGATATCCTCGGCGAAGAAGCCGGCGGCCATGCGGTGCGCCAGCCGCTCCGCCCCCGCCGAAATGCCGGGCACGTCCGAAGCGATGGCGCCCAGGCTGGCGAAGGCGGCATGGCTGAACAGGTGGATGCGGGACAGCACCGGGTCGTCCGCCGGGTCTCGGCCGGTCAGCTCGAACCCCTCGCCCAGCCAGGGGAAGCGGCCTAGCTCCGCGGATTCCTGGCCCGGCGGCGGGGTGAAGCGGTCGGCCCAGCGGGCGACGCGCGGCGCCAGGGACGCGAGTTCGGCGATGCGCCCGATGTCGATCCCGTAGCCGGTGCCGAGGATGAGGCGATCGGCCGTGGCGCTCTGGCCGCCGCCGAGGTCCAGCCGCACCTGCGCCCCGTCCCGCCTGGCGCCCAGCACCGGCGTGCCGAGCCGGATGTGGAAGCCCGGCTGCCGCAGCGCACGGTGGATCGATTCGTGCGGCGGCGGCGATTGCAGGTCGTGCATGTAGGAGAGGATCCGCCACTTCTCGGCCGGTGGCAGGGTCGCCCAGCCCTCGAAGAAGCCCGGATGGGCCGAGCCGCGGCCCTTGTTCACCTGCGGCAGCACGGCGCGGCGGACATACATCTCGACCCGCGCGGCGCCCTGCTCCAGCGCCGTCGCCGCATTGTCCCAGGCGGTCGGGCCCCCGCCGATGATGGCGACGGTACGGCCGCCCAGCGCGGCGAAATCTATCGGCTCGCCGCCATGCGCTGCCAGGTCGGGCAGCAGGCCGGGATCGATCCCCGGCGGCAGGCTGAAGCCGCCGGTGCCGCCGCGGCCGGTGGCCAGCACCAGGCGGCGGGTGAGTTGCACGCGCTCCACGCCGTCCTGCCGCAGCAACGCCGCCAGCAGGCCGCCGCGCGGTTCCACCCGCAGCAGTTCCACCCCGTTCGCCGCGGGGAGGCGCAGCACGCGGCGGACCCAGCCGAGATAGTCCTGCCAGTCGGCATTGGCGATCTTGTACAGCGCGTCCCAGGCCGCCGCGCCGGAACGGGCCTCGAACCAGGCACGGAAGGTCAGCGAGGGGATGCCCAGCGCCACCCCCGGCAGGTGCTTCGGCGAGCGCAGCGTCTCCATCCTGGCGGTGGTCACCCAGGGGCCTTCCTGGCCGGGCGGGGCGCGGTCCAGCATCAGGATGTTGCGGAGGCCCTTGAAGGTGAGGGCCGCGGTGGCGGCGATGCCATACATCCCGGCGCCGACCACCAGCACGTCCAGCACCGGCTCGCCGCCCGGGCCGCTGACCGGCGCGGTCCAATTGGCCGGCGGCAGCAGCAGCATCTCCAGATCACGAGCAACCCGAGCCTCATGCACCGCGAGGCCTCCGATCTGGTCCAGCATGGTTACGCTCCTGCGTCGGGTGCCGCTTAGCAGCATCCGGCCGCCGCGGCGAAGTGCCGTCCGGACCATGCCGGTCGCACAACCTTCCTTGCCGCCGCCCGGCATCCGCGCCATGCCGCCGGGGATCGGAGCGACGCGCTTGCAGCCCATCCCGGAAACCGCCGAACGCCGGGCGGCGCTCGGCCAGGAGATCACCGCCCGGACCGGCCTCGATGCCGCCGGGATCGAGGAATTTCTGCGTGCCTTCTACGGCGCGGCGCGGCAGGACCCGCTGCTGGGCCCGGCCTTCGCCGGCGTCGAGGACTGGGAGGGGCATATCGCCACCCTCACCCGCTTCTGGGGCTCGGTCGCGCTGCTGGCCGGCACGTATCATGGCCAGCCGATGCAGGCGCACCGGCCGCTGGCGCTGACCCCCGCGCATTTCGCTCGCTGGCTGGCGCTGTTCGAGGCAACGGCGCGGGCCCGGCTGACGGCCGAAGGCGCCGACTACATGCTGGAACGCGCCCGGCGCATCGCCCGCAGCCTGGAGCTGGGGCTGATCCCGATGCCCTTGCCGGCGCGGCGGGCGCCGGCCTGATTCAGCCCGCGTTGCGGATATTGCCGCTCCGCGCCGGGATGCCGGTCTGCTCGAAGCACACCTTGGCGAAGGCGGCGACGCCCTCGCGGATCTCGTCCTTGCTCGGCAGGGCGAAGCAGAGCCGCAGCAGGGAGCTGGCGGAATCGGGCACCACCGCCCATTCCGGCCCGGGGTTGAAGGCGATGCCGCGCTCGGCCGCCGGCTTGACCAGCTTGCGCACGTCGACCTCGGGCGGGAGCCTGATCCAAAGGAAGATGCCGCCCTTGGGGATGAAGCATTCGGCGGCGCTGCCGAACTCACGCTCCACCGCCTCGACCATCACGTCCAGCTTGTCCTTCAGCACGCCGGACAGCGCCGCGACATGGCTATCGAAATGCTTCGAGAAGTACTCGGCCACCAGCATCTGCTCGACCGAGGCGCTGCCGGCATCGGTCTTCAGCGCGACCAGCCGCGCCAGTACCGGCCAGGGCGCGACGGCGTAGGCGGACCGCAAGGCCGGGGCGAGGGTCTTCGAGAAGCTGCCGATATGGATCACCTGGCCTGGGTCCATGGCGTAAAGGGCGGGCGGCACGTCATGGCCGATCCCCTGGCCGCCCCAGATCAGGTCGGCATAGCATTCGTCCTCGAAGACCGGCACGCCATGCGCGCGGGCCAGCTTCAGCAGCTGCTCCCGGCGTTCCAGCGGCAGGATCGACCCGGTCGGGTTCTGGATGGTCGGGATGGTGTAAATATACTTTGGCATGACGCCGCGCGCCTTCAGCGCGTCCAGCGTGTCGGACAGCGCGTCCATTCGGATGCCCTCGGCATCCAGCGGCATGGGCACCGCTTCGACCCCCAGCGTGCGGACGCGGGAGATGGCGCCGCCATAGGACAGCTCCTCGAACAGCACGGTGTCGCCGCGCTCCAGCAGCAGGCTGTTCACCAGGTCGAGGCCCTGCAGCGAGCCGGAGGTCAGCAGTACCTCCTCCCGTGTCGTCTCGATGCCACGGTGGCGCCGCAGCTTGTCCACCACCAGGTCGCGCATGCCGCGATGGCCGAGCGGGCCGTGGCCGAGGTTGTAGAGCGAGAGGCTCGCGCCTTCCCGCCGCAGCGCCGCCGCGGCGCAATCGGCCAACGCCTCGACCGGCAGCATGGTCGGGTCGTTGTGGCCGCCGATGAAGTTGTATTTCGGAAAGCCGGTGAAGCGCGGCGCCGCCGCGGGTACCCCCTTGCGGAACAGGTGCTCGTAGGCGGGTCCGATCGTGGTGGACATGGCGGTTCCTGGTCATTGGACGTTGCTTGGGGGCGTCGGCCGCCCCGAGGGGCCTTATCCTGCCGCCGCGATGACGCCGCGGCAATGCAGGGCGCCTGCCACGTTGACATCCCCCGCTGTCGCCGCAGGATGGGCGCAACACGCCGCCGCCGCGCCCGCGGCCCGGCTGGACCGACCCAAGCGACCGCCCATCGAAGAATCCGCCGGACCTGGCGCAACCGGGCCGCCCCTGGAGGAACAACAATGTCCATGCTCATCACCCGCCGGGGCCTTGCGCTCGGCGGCACCGGCCTCGTCGCCGCCTCCGGCCTCGGCCTCGCCACGCCCGCCCTCGCCCAGACCGACCCGATCCGCATCGGCTGGCTCGCCGCCATGACCGGGCCGAGCAGCGCCCCCGCCATCGGCTTCAACCGCGGCGTGGTCTTCGCCGCGGAGGCCATCAATGCCGCCGGCGGCGTCAAGGGTCGCAAGGTGGAGATCATCACCCGCGACACCCAGGGCGACCCGACCAAGGCGGTGAACGCGACGCAGGAGATGATCAGCCAGATCAAGGTCCATGCCATCTGGGGCCCGACCAACAGCGGCGAGAGCCTGGCGACCACCGCCATCATGGCGCGCGGCAAGATGCCGAACATCCACCCCTGCGTGGTGGACAGCCTGATCGACACCAAGAAATACCCGAACGCCTTCCGCATCGCGCCCAGCAACACCCAGTGGGACGACGCGGTGCGCGGCTATACGCTGAACATCGCCAAGGCGAAGAAGGTCGCGGTGGTCGGCGACACCACCGGCTATGGCGTGACCGCCGCCAATGCCTCCGCCGCCAATATCCAGAAGGCCGGCGCCGAGGTGGTCTACAAGGCCAATATCGACGCCACCCAGCCGGACATGACGCCCGACATGCTGCGCGCCCGCAATGCCGGGGCGGAAGCCATCGTGATCTGGTCGGTCTCCACCGGCATGATCGCCCGGCTGCTGAACACCCGCGCCAAGATGGGCTGGGACGTGCCCTTCATCGGCCACCCCGCGCTGTCCTCGGGCGAGATCGCCTCGCTGCTCGACAAGCCGGACAACTGGAAGAAGGTCTACTGCATCGGCTACCGCAGTTGCAGCTACGACGCCAGCGGCAAGCTGCCCGAGCGTACCGAGTCGCTGGTGCAGAAGATGGCCGGCAAGGTGGCGCTGCACGACACCTTGATGTGGTGGGTCGCCTGCGGCGTCGATGCGGTGGAGATGATCGCCGAGGCGGTCGCCGCCACCGGCAGCACGTCGAACGAGGCGATCATCGGCTATTGGAACAAGCTGAAGGCGCGGCCCGGCTACTACGGCAATTTCAGCTTCACGCCGGAGGAGCACAACGGCTATCCGGTGGAGGACGTGATCATGTCCGATGCCAGCTCGGGCAAGAACGGCACCTTCGCCCTCGCCCCGGGCTACGGCTGAGGCAGGGGACGCGGGATTCGCGGATGCTGGCTTCCATCCTGGCCTCGGGCCTGGCCGTCGGCGCGATCTATGCGCTGATCGGCATCACCTACAACACGATGTTCGCGACCTCCCGCGTCATGAGCTTCACCGCCGGGCAGCTTGGCATGCTCGGCGGCGTCTTCGGGTCGATGTTCATGCTGCGCTTCGGCCTGCCGTTGCTGCCGGCCCTGGTGCTGACACTCGCGGCCTGCGCCCTGCTGGGCGTGGTCACCGAATATGTCGCGGTGCGGCCGGTGCTGAAGAGCCTCGACCAGCACCTGTATGTCCTCTCCACCCTCGCCCTGGCGCTGATGATCCAGCACACCGCGGCGATCCTCTGGAGCACCGAGCCGCAGCCCTTCCCGCGGCTGGTCGGGCTCGGCGAGGGAGTCTGGGACGAGAAATACTGGCTGCCGATCCTGGCCTGCGCCGCGACCATCATCGGCCTCGAGTTTCTCTATCGCCGGACGCTCGTCGGCCGCGCCTTCCTGGCCGTCGCCGAGGATAACTTCGCCGCCCGGGCGCTCGGCCTGCCGGAGCGCAACCTGCGCATCGCCAGCTACGCCATGGCCGGCGCCATCGGCGCGCTGGCCGGCTTCGCCGGCGGGCAGCTGCTGCTGGCCTTCTTCGCCAATGGCGCGCTGCTGAACTTCTACGGGTTTGTTCCGGTGGCGCTGGGCGGACTCGGCAACAACCGGGGCGCGGTGATCGGCGGCATCCTGCTCGGCCTGTTCCAGCAGGCGGCCAACTTCATGGTCGGCGGCATCTTCTCCTCGGTCGCCGTCTTCGCGCTGTTCATCATCGTGCTGCTCGCCGCGCCGCAGGGCATGTTCGGCGCGCCGGCGGCACGGAGGGTCTGATGGCTTTCGCAAAGGACATGGCGGTGCCGCAGGCCGCCGCGCTGCCCAAGGCCAGCCCATTCACCGCGCTCTGGCCCTTCGCCGCGCTGCTCGGCCTGGCCGTGCTGCTGCCGCTGACGGGGAACGAGTACTGGGCGCTGATCGCGACGCGCGCCTGCATCTACTGGGTGCTGGTCTCCGGCCTCAACCTGATCGTCGGCTATGCCGGGCAGCTCGCCATCGGCTATGTCGCGCTGCTGACGATCGGCGCCTATACCGCCGCCGTGCTGGCGGCGGGCAATCTGTTCGAGCCGGTGCATCCCTTCCTGGCGCTGGCCATCGCGGCGTTCGTGGGGGCGTTCTTCGGCGTCGTCGTCGGCCTGCCGGCGCTGCGGCTGCGCACCTTCTATTTCGCCATGACGACGCTCGGCTTCGCCACCATCGTGACGCAAGTGGCGCTGGCCTGGCAGGACGTGACGGGGGGCGGCATCGGCATCGTCGGGCCGTCCATGCCGGCGCCGCTCGATACCGCATGGGGCTTCTACTATGCCTGTCTGGCGGTCGCCGCCTTCTGCACCTGGATCACCGGCAACATCGCCCGCAGCCGCTTCGGCCGCGCCCTGGTCACGGTGCGGGATGCGGAAGTGGCGGCCGAGGCCAGCGGCATCGCCAAGCCGCGGCTGCTGATCTGGGTCTTCATCCTGGCCGGCGCGCTGGCGGCCTTCGCCGGCGGGCTGTTTGCCACGCTGCAGACCTACATCACCCCGGACGCCTTCACCTTCGACCTGTCGCTGCTGTTCTTCATCGCGGTGCTGATCGGCGGGCGGGGCTCCATCCTCGGGCCGCTGCTCGGCACCCTGCTGCTGACCCTGCTGCCGGAAGTGGCGGCGCCGCTCGCCGCCTGGTCGACCTTCCTCTATGCCGCGCTGCTGCTGGTCATCGTGCTGGCGATCCCGGGCGGCATCGCCGCGCTGATCGACCCGCGCAGCCGCCGCGCCCTGCCCGACAACCGCGCGGTGATTCCCCGCCCCGACCTGCTGCCGGCGCTGCTCGGCCAGCAGCCGCCGCATGCCGGGCTGAGCTTGCGGAACATCGTGCTGGCCTTCGGCGGGGTGCGGGCCATCGACGGGCTCGACCTCGACCTGCGCCCCGGCGAGGTGCACGGGCTGATCGGCCCGAACGGCAGCGGCAAGACCACGACGTTGAACGTCATCTCCGGCTACTACCGGCCGGAGACCGGGACGATGACCTGCGACGCCTCGCCGCTGCCGGCCGGCGACGCGGTGGGCCGCGCCGCCCGCGGCATCGCCCGCACCTTCCAGACCCCGCGCGTGGTGGGCGAGGCCTCGGTGCTGGAGAATGTCATGGTCGGCGCCATGATCGAGGGCCGCGCCGGCTTCCTCGAAGCCCTTCTCTCCCTGCCGCGGCAGCGGCGGGAGGAGCGGGAGACCACGGCCCGCGCCCGCCAGGCCCTGGCCGCCGTCGGGCTCGGCGCGCTGGCCGAGGTGCGGGCCGACCGGCTGCAGCACAGCGAGCTGCGCTTCATGGAGATCGCCCGCGCGCTGATGCTGCGGCCGGCCTTCCTGATGCTGGACGAGCCGGCCGCGGGACTTTCGACCGACGAGATCAAGCGACTGGACCAGCTGATCCGCGCGGTCGGAAGGCAGGGCACCGGCGTGCTGCTGGTCGAGCACCACGCCGACCTGATCTTCGAGATCTGCGACCGCATCACCGTCCTCAACCTCGGCCGCGTGCTGGCCGCCGGCACCCCGGACGAGATCCGCACCCACAAGGAGGTCGTCAGTGCCTATCTCGGCGGGTGAATCGCCGTCCGATCGGCAGCGGGCGCATACGCCCGAAGCCATGAATCGGCCGGCCAGAGAATCTCTTCTTGAAGCGCAGGGCCTGGAAGCCGGCTACGGCAAGATCACCGTGCTGCACGGCGTCTCGCTGCGCATCGCGGCGGGCGAGGTCGTGGCGCTGCTCGGCCCCAACGGCGCCGGCAAGACCACGCTGCTGCGGGCCATGTCGGGCCTGCTGCCGCTGACCGCCGGCACGCTGCGCTTCGCCGGGCAGGACATGCGCGGCACCGGGCCGCGCGAGGCCGCGCGCGCCGGGCTTGTGCATGTCATCGAAGGACACCGGGTCTTCACCCAGATCTCGGTCGCCGACAATCTGCTGCTGGCCGGTTACGACCTGCCACGGAGCGAGCGCGCGCAGCGGATCGAGGAAGCGCTGGAATACTTCCCCGAGATCGCCGCCAAGCGGCAGGACCGCGGCGGCGCGCTCAGCGGCGGGCAACAGCAGATGCTGGTGGTGGCGCAGGGGCTGGTGCGGCGGCCGCGGCTGATCATGCTGGACGAGCCCTCGGCCGGGCTCTCGCCGGTGCTGGTCGACCGGGTGCTCGGCGTGGTCGGCGCGCTGCGGGCGAAGGGCACCTCGGTGCTGCTGGTGGAGCAGCTGATCGAGAAGGCGCTCGCCGTCTCCGACCGGGTCTATGCCATGGTGCAGGGGAACATCGCGCTGGAAGCGAAGGCCGACGAGCCGAACCTGCCGCACCGGCTGGAGCGGACGTATTTCGGCGGCGAGTCGCCGATGCACGTCCACGCCTGAGGGCGTGGCCCGGCTCGGGCTACCAGCAGACCAATAGCCGGTAGCCTTCCCCGTCGCGGGTGATTCGCCCGGCGCTCGGCCCGGCGAAATGCGTGCCGATGACCAGCACGGGCCGGCCCGCGAGGCCGCCGAACACCGCGTGCCGCGTCGCCACCGCCTGGGCCGGGTCGCTGTCGGCGGTCGAGCTCCAGTGTGGCCGGGCCAGTTGGCAGGGGTGGTGGGCGATGTCGCCGGTGATCAGGGCCTCCTCGCCCCCGGATTCGATCAGCACGCTGACATGCCCCGGCGTATGGCCGAAGCTCGGCATCAGCCGCACCTCCTCGCAGAGCCTGTGGTCGGCCTCGACCAGCTCGGCCAGGCCGGCCTCGATGATCGGCTGCACGCTGTCGGCGAAGACCGCGCGCTGCGGTTCCTCGCCCGCCTCCGGGTTCGACCAATGGGCATATTCGCGGGCACCGAAGATGTAGCGCGCCTTGGGGAAGGTCGGCACCCAGCGCCCGTCCTGCAGCCGCGTGTTCCACCCGACATGGTCGACATGCAGATGGGTGCAGAGCACGGTGTCGATGCTCTCGGCCGGGTAGCCCGCCGCCGCCAGATCCTCCAGGAAGGTGCCCTGCCGGGCGTTCCAGTGCGGGATGCGGCGGCCCTGCTTGTCGTTGCCGAGGCAGGTATCGACCAGGATGCGCCGCCCGGGCGTCTCGATGATCAGGGCATGGATGCTCATGCGCAACTTGCCGGCCTCGTCGGCGAAATGCGGGACCAGCCAGTCGATCTCGCGCACCGCCTCCGGCGTCGCCTGCGGCAGCAGGAAGCGGCTGCCGCCGGCCATCTCCAGCTCGACCACCTTGGTGATGGTGACCTGCCCGACCTTCCAGCGCATCGGCATCAATCCACGATCGTCGCATAGACCAGGTTGCGGATCAGGTTCCGGTAGTATTCGCGCTGCCCGACGCCCTGCATCATGAAGACCGCGGTCAGCCGCTCCGCCGGGTCGATCCAGAAGAAGGTGCCAGCCATGCCGCTCCAGAAGAAGGTGCCGACCGAGCCGGGCGCGGTGGCCATGCCGCGGTCCTTCCGCACCGCGAAGCCCAGGCCGAAGCCATGGCCGAGCGGCAGGATATCGCCGGCCCCCGGGATGCCGCCCAGGTGGTCGCTGGCCATCAGTTCCACCGTCTTGCGCGAGAGCAGCCGCGTGCCGTGGTACTGCCCGCCGTCTGCCAGCATCTGCGCGAAGCGCAGGTAGTCGGCGGCGGTGCCGACCATGCCGCCGCCGCCGGACTCGAATTCCGGCGGCTCGCGCACGTCCAGCAGCGTCATCGCCGCTGCGCCGGTATCCGGATCCGTGGCGAAGCCCTCGGCCAGCCTTCCCTGCTGCGCCGGCGGGACATGGAAGCCGGTATCGACCATGCCGAGCGGGCCGCAGATCCGCGCCGCCAGGAACTCGCCGAGGCGCTGGCCCGAGACCACCTCGATCAGCCGCCCCAGCACGTCGGTCGAGCGGCTGTACTCCCAGCGGGTCCCCGGCTGGTGCAGCAGCGGCAGGCGGCCGAGCGTCGCCACCTGGCCGGCATTGGACTGGCCGCGCCGGGCGATCCCGGCCGCCGTATAGGCCTGCTGCACCGGCCCGTTGCCGCGGAATTCGTAGGTGAGGCCGGAAGTATGCCGCAGCAGGTCCTGGATGGTGATAGGCGAGGCCGCCGGCACCGTGCCGCCGCCTGCCGCCGCCACCTGCATGTCCGCCAGCTCGGGCAGGTACTTGCCGATCGGCTCGCCCAGCAACAGCCGGCCAGCCTCGACCAGCATCATGACGCCGACCGAGACCAGCGGCTTGGTCATCGAATAGATGCGGAAGATCGTATCGGTCCGCATCGGCGCGCCGCCGGCGGGGTCGCGCCGGCCATAGGCCTCGTGCCAGGCGACCTGGCCCTGCCGCGCCACCAGCACCACGGCGCCCGGCAGATGGCCGGCGGCGATGCGTTCGTCGAGCACCGCGCCCATGGCGCGAAGCCGCGCCGATGACAGCCCGACCTCCTCCGGCCGGATGGTCGGCAACGGGTGGCCCGGGGTGTTGATCATGCGCGCATCCTCCTGGCCTTGCCGGGCCTTGGGGCCAAGGCTGGTCCGCCGTGGCCGGAACCGTCAAGCGCCGACGGGTGACGAGGCGCCCGCATCCCGTGCTACTGCTGCGCTTCCGCGGATGGAGAGGGTGGATGGGCTTCGCGCAGGTGGTGGGCGGCACGCGCCATGTCTTCCCGGACCTGCGGACCCTGCTGGCGCGGGCGACGCCGCTGCGCTCGGGCGACGTGCTGGCCGGCGTCGCCGCGGCCAGCGCGCAGGAACGCGTCGCGGCGCAGCGGGCGCTCGCCGATCTGCCGCTGGCGCATTTCCTTGATGAGGTGGTGATTCCCTACGAGGCCGACGAGGTGACGCGGCTGATCCTCGACCGCCACGACGCCGCCGCCTTTGCCCCGGTGCGGCATCTGACCGTCGGCGGCTTCCGCGACTGGCTGCTGGCAGCGCCCGGCGACCTCGCCCCGCTGGCGCCCGGGCTGACGCCGGAAATGGTGGCCGCCGTCAGCAAGATCTGCCGGCTCCAGGACCTGGTGGCGATCGCCGCCAAGTGCCGCGTCACCACACGCTTCCGCAACACGCTCGGCCTGTCCGGGCGGCTGTCGATCCGGCTGCAGCCGAACGACCCGGTGGACGACCCGCGCGGCGTGGCCGCCGCCATCCTCGACGGGCTGCTGCTCGGCGCCGGCGATGCGGTGATCGGCGTCAACCCGGCCAGCGACAACATCGACACCACGGTGCGGGTGCTGGAATTGCTCGACGCGGTGCGCGAGCGCTACGCCATCCCGACCCAAACCTGCGTGCTGGCGCATGTCACCACCAGCCTGCTGGCGATCGAGCGCGGCGCGCCGGTGGATCTCGTCTTCCAGTCGATCGGCGGGACCGAGGGAGTGAACCGCGGCTTCGGCGTCTCCCTGGCCCTGCTGAAGGAAGCACGCGAGGCGGCGCTGTCGCTGAAGCGCGGCACCCTCGGCGATAACGTGATGTATTTCGAGACCGGCCAGGGCAGCGCCCTTTCCGCCGAGGCGCACCACGGCTGCGACCAGCAGACGATCGAGACGCGCGCCTATGCCGTGGCGCGCGAATTCTCGCCCTTGCTGGTGAACTCCGTGGTCGGCTTCATCGGCCCGGAATACCTCTTCGACGGCAAGCAGATCACCCGCGCCGGGCTCGAGGACCATTTCTGCGGCAAGCTGCTCGGCCTGCCGATGGGGGTGGATGTCTGCTACACCAACCATGCCGAGGCCGACCAGGACGACATGGACGCGCTGCTGACCTTGCTGGGCGTCGCCGGCGTCACCTACGTCATGGGCGTGCCGGGCGCGGACGACGTGATGCTGGCCTACCAGTCCACCTCCTTCCATGACGGCCTCTACCTCCGCGCCGCGCTGGGCCGTCGCCCGGCGCCGGAGTTCGAGGCCTGGATGGAGGCGATGGGGATCGAGGCCGCGAGCGGGGCCGGCGCGTTGCCCGGCCGCATGGCGCCGGCCCTGGTCGGGCTGGCATGAGCGCGCCGGTCCCCTGGACGGAGCTGCGCCGCTTCACCACCGCGCGGGTGGCGCTCGGCCGCGCCGGGAACGGCCTGCCGACTGCGGCGCATCTCGACTTCCAGGAAGCGCATGCGCAGGCGCGGGATGCGGTGCATTCCAGCCTCGACGCCGCGGCGCTCGACGCCGCGCTGGTGCCGCTCGGCCTGCCGGTGGTGCGGGTCGCCAGCCAGGCGCCGGACCGCCGCAGCTACCTGCTGCGCCCCGACCTCGGCCGCCGGCTGCGGGCAGGCGACCGGGACCGCCTGCCGGCCGCGCCCGGGGCCTTCCTGTTCGTGGTCGCCGACGGGCTCTGCGCCACCGGGGTGCAGCGCCATGCCCCGACGCTGATCGCCGCTGCCCTGCCGCTGCTGCGCCGGGCGGGGATGGAGATCGCACCGGTCGTCGTCGCCGACCAGGCCCGAGTCGCGTTGGGCGACGAGATCGGCGGGGCGATGGGTGCCGCCATGGTGGCGATGCTGATCGGCGAGCGGCCGGGGCTCACCGCGCTCGACAGCCTCGGCCTTTATCTCACCTTCGCGCCAAAGCCCGGGCGGACGGACGCGGAGCGCAACTGCATCTCCAACATCCGGCCCGGCGGGCTGTCCCCCGCCCAGGCGGCGGAGAAGCTGGCCTGGCTGGCCGGGGCGGCGCTGCGGCTGGGCGAAACCGGGGTTACGCTGAAGGACGAGCAGCCCGCGGTGCCGTTGCTGCCGCCATGCTGATCCGCGTCACGCCGCGCATCAGCATCGAGGATTCCGAGCTGCAGGAGGATTTCCTGCGCGCCTCCGGCGCCGGCGGGCAGAACATCCAGAAGGTGGAGACGGCGGTCCAGCTCCGCTTCGACGTTGCCCACAGCCCCAATTTGCCGGAGCCGGTGCGGCAGCGGCTGCTGCGGCTGGGCGGACGGCGGGTCACCCAGGACGGCGTGCTGGTCATCACCGCCCAGCGCCACCGCACCCAGGCCCGCAACCGGGAGGATGCGCTGGAACGTCTGCTGGACCTGATCCGGGAAGCGGCGGCACCGCCGCCCCCGCCGCGCCGGCCGACCAAGCCGACCCTGGGGTCGAAAACCCGCCGACTGGAGGGCAAGTCGAAGCGCGGCGACGTCAAGCGGATGCGCGGGCGGCCCGAGTCGGATTAGGCCGGTTCAACGCCGCCGTCGCGCGGTCGGCCGTGAGCGTGGCAGCGGCGGCGATCCGCCCCCAGCGCCGCTGGTAGCGCCGGCGGCCGAACAGCAAGCGTAGTAGGCGGCCCAAACTCAGGCCTCCCGCGCCGGCTTGCGCGGCGGTGCCGGCGGGGTCGAGAAGGGCGAGACCGAACTGGTCGCCGCCGGCTTCTTGGCGCTGGCCTTCGGCTTCTTGATCTCGCGGGTGCTGCGTTTCTGGCCCTTGGCCATGCGGTCCTACTCCTGTTTCAGGTCTGCGGGATGACAGCCGGCGCCGCGGCCGAGGCCTGGTCCGCCGCCACCGCCGCTTCCAGGTCGGCCGGCTCGACCGGCATGACCTGACGGCACTGGCCGCCCGGAGTCGCTTCCCGCGTCAGGGTGGTGCCGACCCGGCGGTAGGCGGTGAAGGACAGGCCGTCGATCAACTCCTCTTCCGTCTCCAGTGCATAGGTGCCGGCGGGATGGGGTTCCTTCCAGCCGCGCAGGCGGAAGGGGCGGCTGAAGACCAGTTCCTCGCGGCGTATCCGGCTGGTCACGGCGGGGTCCTTGGGTTCGGGCCGGGGCTTCGGGCCGGCCGAGACATGGCGCCGCATGATCGGCTTTGCATCAGCCTGACGCAAATCATTCCAGGACAGTTCGCGGCGCCGCGGACCGTCAACATATCTGGACGTCAGTTTTGATTGACACTTCGCGTGCCCGGTCCAAAATGCCTGACCGAAGCCTGTTCCGAAGGGGAAGTCCGTGAAGGCGACCGGCCCAAGCCGCGCAGAGAGGGACCAGGGCTCCCGGATGAGGCATTTCTGGTCATGAGCACCCCGATCCGGGTCGCAATCGTCACCATGGACAGCCATTTCGGCGGGGCGGTCACCGCCGCTCGCAGCCAATTGCGCCGCAGCCTGCCCGGGCTGGAACTGGTACTGCACGCAGCCGACGAATTCGCCACCGAACCCGCCGCCCTGGCCGCCTGCCTCGAGGATATCGGCCGGGCCGACATCATCATCGCCGGCATGCTGTTCCTGGAAGACCATATCCGCCTGGTCGAGCCGGCGCTGACCGCCCGCCGCGACGACTGCGACGCGCTGGTCTGCTGCCTCTCGGCGCCCGAGGTCATGCGGCTGACCCGGCTCGGCAAATTCAGCATGGCGGGGGAGGCCAAGGGGATCGTCGGCCTGCTCAAGCGGCTGCGCGGCAAGCCCAAGGGGGCAGCCGCCAGCGGCAAGGGCCAGATGAAGATGCTGCGGGAACTGCCGAAGCTGCTCCGCTTCATCCCCGGCACGGCGCAGGACCTGCGGGCCTATTTCCTGACCCTGTCCTACTGGCTGGCGGGGTCGTCCGACAACCTGGCCAACATGGTGGCGCTGCTGGTCAACCGCTATGCCGCCGGGCCGCGCCGCGCGCTGGCCGGCACGCTGAAGGTGGCGCCGCCGATCGAATATCCGGAATGCGGCCTGTACCACCCGCGCGCGAAGGAAAGGGTGACCGAGGACCTGGCCACGCTGCCGCGCCCCGGCAGCCGCGGCACGGTCGGCCTGCTGCTGCTGCGTGCCTATGTGCTGGCGAACAACGCCAGGCACTACGACGGCATGATCGCGGCGCTGGAAGCGCAGGGGCTGAACGTGGTGCCCGCCTTCGCCTCCGGCCTCGATGCCCGGCCGGCGATGGAACGCTTCTTCATGCGGGACGGCGTGCCGCAGGTGGATGCGGTGGTCTCGCTGACCGGGTTCTCCCTGGTCGGCGGCCCGGCCTACAACGACGCGCATGCCGCGGAGGAAGCGCTGGCGGCGCTCGACGTGCCCTACATCACCGCCCATCCGCTCGAATTCCAGACCATGCGGCAATGGAGCGCCGACAAGCGCGGGCTGCTGCCGGTCGAGGCGACCATGATGGTCGCCATCCCCGAGCTCGACGGCGGGGTCTGGCCGATGACCTTCGGCGGGCGCTGCGGCGCCTCCGACCAGCCGGCCGAGCGCTGCCCCGGCTGCGACGGCGTGAACTGCGCCCGCGACATGGTGTCGCACCCCGAGCGCGCGGCGATGCTGGCGGCGCGCGTCGCCAAGCTGGTGGCGTTGCGGCGGAGCGAGCGGGCGTCGCGCAAGGTGGCGACGGTGCTGTTCAACTTCCCGCCCAATGCCGGCACCACCGGCACGGCCGCCTATCTCGGCGTCTTCGCCTCCCTGCTCAACACGCTGCGGGCGATGCGGGAGGCCGGCTATACCGTGGAGGTGCCGGAGAGCGTCGACGCCCTGCGCGAGATGGTGATCAACGGCAACCGCGAGCGGCACGGTACCACCGCCAATGTCGCCGCGCGGATCAGCGCCGACGACCAGCTGCGCCGCACCCCCTGGCTGGCCGAGGTGGAAGCCGCCTGGGGCCCGGCGCCGGGCCGGCAGCTGACCGACGGGCGCGACATCTTCGTGCTCGGCGTGCAGCTCGGCAACGTCTTCGTCGGCGTGCAGCCGGGCATGGGCTACGAGGGTGACCCGATGCGCCTGCTCTTCGAGCACGGCTTCGCCCCGACCCACGCCTTCGTCGCCTTCTACCGCTGGCTGCGGGAGGATTTCGGCGCGCATGCCGTGCTTCATTTCGGCACCCATGGCGCGCTGGAATTCATGCCGGGCAAGCAGGCCGGCATGTCTGGCCAGTGCTGGCCGGATCGGCTGATCGGCGACCTGCCCAACTTCTACCTCTATGCCTCGAACAACCCGTCCGAGGGCATGATCGCCAAGCGCCGCGCCGGCGCGACGCTGGTCAGCTACCTGACGCCGCCGGTCGCCTCGGCGGGCCTCTATCGCGGGCTGCTCGACCTCAAGGCCAGCATCGACCGCTGGCGCGGGCTGGAACCGGATGCCGATATCGGCCAGCGCGCCGCGTTGTCCGGGCTGATCCAGGCGCAGGCGACCGAGGTGAACCTGGCGACCGCCGAGCCGGTCTGGGGCGACACCGCGACCGCCGAGATCGACAGGCTCGGCCGCGCGCTGCTCGAACTCGAATACACGCTGATCCCGCACGGGCTGCATGTTGTCGGCGAGCCGCCCAACCCCGAGCAGCGGGCGGAGATGCTGGACGCCGCCGGCGTGACGGATGTGGTGGAGCGGGCGAAATTCGATGCGCTGCTCGGCACCGACTACGAGCTGCCCGGCATCCTCCGCGCGCTGGATGGCCGCTACATCCGCCCGGCCCCGGGCGGCGACCTGCTGCGCAGCATGGACGTGCTGCCGACGGGGCGGAACCTGCACGGCTTCGACCCTTTCAAGCTGCCCTCCGCCTTCGCGGTGCAGGATGGCGCCCGCCAGGCGCAGCGATTGCTCGACCGCCACGCGGCCGATGGCAACGGGCTGCCGGAGACGGTGGCGATGGTGCTCTGGGGCACCGACAACCTGAAGACCGAGGGTGGGCCGATCGCCCAGGTGCTGGCGCTGATGGGCGCCACGCCGCGCTACGACAGCTATGGCCGCCTCGCGGGTGCGGCGCTGCTGCCGCTGGCCGAGCTCGGCCGGCCGCGGATCGACGTGGTGGTGACGCTGTCCGGCATCTTCCGCGACCTGCTGCCCTTGCAGATGAAGCTGCTGGCTGAAGCGGCGCTGCTGGCGGCCTCCGCCGACGAACCGGTCGAGCAGAATTTCCTCCGCGCCCATGCCCTGGCGCATGTCGCCCAGCACGGCGGCAGCATCGAGCAGGCGGCGCTGCGGGTCTTCTGCAATGCCGACGGCACCTATGGCGCCAACGTCAATGCGCTGGTCGGCGAGGGCGCCTGGAACGACGAGGACGAGCTCGCCGAGGCTTTCGTCAAGCGCAAGGGCTTCGCCTATGGCGTGGACGGCAAGCCGGCGCGGTCGGATGCGGTGCTGAACGCGGTGCTGGCGACCGTCGAGGTGACCTACCAGAACCTCGACAGCATCGAGGTCGGCGTGACCACCGTGGACCATTACTTCGACACGCTGGGCGGCATCAGCCGCGCGGTGCGGCGGGCCCGCGGCGGCACCGCGAGCGCGGTCTATATCGGCGACCAGACCCGCGGCGACGGCGTGGTCCGCACCATCTCAGAGCAGGTTGCGCTGGAAACCCGGACCCGGGCGCTGAACCCCAAATGGTACGAGGCCCTGCTGAAGCACGGCTTCGAGGGCGTGCGCGAGATCGAGGCCCATGTCACCAACACCATGGGCTGGTCGGCGACGACCGGCGACGTCGCCCCCTGGGTCTACGAGAAACTGGCCGAGACCTTCGTGCTGGACCCGGAGATGCGGGACCGCATGGCGAAGCTGAACCCCACCGCCTCGGCCAAGATCGCCAACCGGCTGCTCGAGGCGCAGGAGCGCAACTACTGGTCACCCGATGCCTCGGTGCTCGACCGGTTGCGGCGCGCGGGCGAGGAACTGGAAGACAGGCTGGAAGGCGTCGCCGCCTGAACGGGAGTCATGTGATGCCGACCGCCACCTATGCGGATCGCCGCCAGCAGCTGGAAACCTATTTCGACCGCACCGCGGTCGAGGCCTGGAAGCGGCTGACCTCCGACGCGCCGGTCAGCGGCATCCGCGCCACCGTGCGGGCCGGGCGCGACAGCATGCGGGCGACGCTGCTGGACTGGCTGCCGGTGGACCTGACCGGGCGGCGCATCCTCGATGCCGGCTGCGGCACCGGGGCGCTGGCGATCGAGGCGGCGCGGCGCGGCGCGCATGTGGTGGCCGTGGACCTGTCGCCGCAACTGGTGGCGCTGGCGCAGGACCGCATCGGCCACGACCATGGCGGGGGACGGATCGAGTTCCGGGTCGGCGACATGTTCGACGCCGCCTGGGGCCATTTCGACCATGTGGTTGGGATGGACAGCCTGATCCACTACAAGCCGGCCGACGTGGTGCGGGTGCTGGCCGGGATGGCGGCGCGCACGGGCGATTCCATGCTGTTCACCTTCGCCCCAAGCAGCGCCTTCCTGCAGGCCTTCCTCGCGGTCGGCCGGCTGGTGCCGCGCGGCGACCGGTCGCCGGCCATCGTCCCGGTCGCCGAGCACAAGCTGCGCCGACGGATCGAGGCCGACCCGGCCTTCCAGGGCTGGCGCACCGCGCGCACCCATCGCGTGGCGCGCGGTTTCTACACCTCGCAGGCGCTGGAGGTGCTGCGAGGCGGCTGACCACCCCGCGGCGGGCCTGCGGGCATCAGACCTTCCCCTGCACGCCCTCGACGAACCAGTTCATCGACAGGATCTCGGCATCCGTCATCGCCTTGCCGGCCGGGATCTTCACCGTGCCGGCCTGGTCCTTCAACGGGCCGCTGAAGACCACCAGCTTGCCGGACTTGATCGCCTCGGTCCCGGCGGCAATTTCGGCCACCAGCGCCGGCGGCAGGGACGGGTTGAGCCTGGACAACTTCACCATCCCGCTGGCCATGCCGCCCCAGACGTCGCCGCTGGTCCAATTGCCGGCGATCGCCTGCTTCACCCGGTCGATGTAGTAGTCGTCCCAGTGCATCTCGACCGCAGTGGTGTGGGTCTTCGGGCCATATTTCAGCATGTCGCTGTCATAGCCGCTGCACCACACGCCTTTCTCCTCGGCTGCCTGCACCACCGCGGTGCTGTCGGTGTGCTGGGTCAGGTAGTCGGCGCCCTGCGCCACCAGCGTGTCGGCCGCGGCGCGTTCCTTGCCCGGGTCGAACCAGCTGCTGGTGAAGATCACCTTGATCGTCGCATTCGGGTTCACGCTGCGGGCGCCGAGCAGCACCGCGTTGATGCCCTGGATGACCTCGGGGATCGGGAAGGCGGCGACGTAGCCGATGACCCCGGTCTTCGACAGCCGGCCGGCGACGATGCCGGTGAGATACCGCGGCTCGTAGTAGCGGCCGGAATAGATCGCCAGATTCGGGGTGCGCTTGTAGCCGGTGGCGTGCTCAAATTTCAGCTTCGGGAAGGCCTTGGCCACCTTCTCGGTCGGGTTCATGTAGCCGAAGCTGGTGGTGAAGATCAGCTGGTTGCCGTCCTGCGCCAGGCGGCGGATGACGCGTTCGGCGTCCGCCCCTTCGGGCACGTTCTCGACGAAGCTGGTCTTCACCGCGGCGCCCAGCGCGGCATCGACTGCGCGGCGGCCGATCTCGTGCTGGAAGGTCCAGCCGGCATCGCCGATGGGCGAGACATAGACGAAGCCGACCTTGAAGGGGTCGGCCGCGGCGGCGCGGTGCGACAAGGCCAGCGCCGGCAGCGCCAGCGGCGCGGCGAGCAGCGAACGACGATGGATGCTCATGCAGACGGTCCTATGCCAGGTTTCGGGGTTCAGCGGGCGGCGCTGAACGGCTTGCCCAGCGCCGCTGGGGCATTGAGCTTGAGCCGCGTCGCGTCGCGGGAGATCAGCACCAGCACCACCACGGTGGCGAGGTAGGGCAGCATCGACAGCAGGTGCGGCGACACATCCAGCCCGAAGGCGCCGGCATGGAATTGCGCGATGGTGACAAAGCCGAACAGCACCGCGCCGAGCGCCAGCCAGGCCGGCTTCCAGGCGGAGAAGACGACCAAAGCGAGGGCGATCCAGCCACGCCCGGCCACCATGTTCTCGGTCCACATCGGGGTGTAGACGAGGCTGAGATAGGCGCCGGCCAAGCCGCTCATCGCCCCGCCGAACAGCACCGCGGCATAGCGCACCCGAAGCACGGAATAGCCGAGCGCGTGCGCCACGTCGTGACTCTCGCCCACCGCCCGCACCACCAGCCCGCGCCGGGTGCGGTAGAGAAAGACCCAGGCCAGCAAGGGCGTGGCCAGCGCCAGCCAGACCACCGGGTCGAGCAGCATGAACTGCTGCGCCATCGGGCTGGCCGCATCCAGGTTCGGCCAGAGCACGGTGGCCAGCCCGGTGATCGGCGTGCCCTGGTAGGGCAGGCCGATCAGCGCCGAGAGCCCGACGCCGAAGATGGTCAAGGCGAGGCCGCACGCCACTTGGTTGGCCCGCAGGGTCAGCGTCAGGACACCGAACAGCAGCGCCATCAGCGCGCCGGCCATTGCCGCGACCGCCAGGCCCAGCAGCGGGTTGCCGGTCGAGGCCGTGGCGATGAAGCCGGCCGCGGCGCCGACCAGCATCATCCCCTCGACGCCAAGGTTGAGCACGCCCGAGCGTTCCGTGACCAGTTCACCAAATCCGGCCAGCAGCAGCGGCGTCGCCGCGCGGAGGGTGGCGACCAGCAGCGCGACCAGGGCGAAGCCGTCAGGCATGCCGCACCGCCCGCTGCACGACCAGCCGCTGGTCGACGAAGACGTCGGTGGCCAGCAGGAAGAACAGCAGCATGCCCTGGATGGTCCCGGTCGCGGCGATCGGCAGTTGCATGGACACCTGCAGCTGCTCCCCGCCCAGGTACAGCAGCGCCATGAGCAGCGAGGCGCCGAGGATGCCGAACGGGTGCAGCCGTCCCATGAAGGCGACGATGATGGCGGCGAAGCCGTAGCCCGGCGACATCGTCGGCTGCAGCTGGCCGACCGGCCCGGCTGCTTCCAGCACTCCGGCCAGCCCGGCCAGGGCGCCGGACAGCACCAGGCTGAACCAGACCGCGCCGGTGGCGGAGAAGCCCGCATAGCGCGCCGCTTCCGGCGCGAGGCCCACGGTGCGCAGGCGGAAGCCGGCGACGGTGCGGCTCAGCAGCAGCCAGGCCAGCGGCACCGCCAGCAGCGCGAGCAGGGATCCGGCATGCAGCCGCGATCCCTCCACCAGCACCGGCAGCAGCGCGTCGTCGGCAAACATCCTGGTCTGCGGGAAGTTGAAGCCCTCGGGATCGATCCAGGGGCCGTGGACGAGCCAGCCGAGGAACTGCACCGCAACGTAGCTCAGCATCAGCGTGGTCAGGATCTCATGCGCGTTGAAGCGGGTCTTCAGCAGCGCCGGGATGGCGGCCCAGGCGGCGCCGCCCGCCGCACCCGCCAGCAGCATCAGCGCCAGCACCCACCAGTGCCCCTCCCCGCCGAAGGCGAGTGCGATGCCGCCACCGGCGATGGCGCCCATGGTCAGCTGCCCCTCGGCGCCGATGTTCCAGACGCTGGCCCGCACGCCGACGGCGATGCCGATGGCACACAGCAGCAGCGGCGTCGCCTTCAGCCCCAGCTCGGTCAGCCCGTCGAGGCTCGAGAGCGGTGCGAGGAACAGCGTCGCCAGCGCCGTCAGCGGGTCATGGCCCAGCAGCGCGAAGACTACGCCGCCGCCGATCGCTGCCAGCAGCGCCGCCAGCACCGGCGACAGCCAGAGCATGGCGCGCGACGGCTCGGGCCGCGCCTCAAGCCGCAGTCGCATGGCCCGCCCGGTCCGCGCCGCCCATCAGCAGGCCGATCCCCTCGATCGTCGCCTCCGCCACCGGCATCGGCGGGGAAATCCTGCCGCCACCGAGCACTGCGATGCGGTCGGCGATCTCCAGCAACTCGTCGAGGTCCTCGCTCACGACCAGCACGCCGGCGCCCGACGCGGCCAGGGTCATCAGGTCCTGGCGGATCGAAAGCGCCGCGCCGATATCGACGCCCCAGGTCGGATGCGCCGCCAGCAGCACGCGCGGGCCGGCATCGATCTCCCGCCCCACGATGAATTTCTGCATGTTGCCGCCGGACAGGCTGCGCCCCAGTGCGGCGATGCCGGCGCAGCGCACGCCGAAGCGGGCGATCAGCCGGGCGGCCAGGGCATCGACCGCCCCCAGGTCCAGCAGGCCGCGCGGCGCCGTCACCGCGTCGATGCGGGTCAGCAGCGCATTCTCCGCCAGCGAGTATTCCGCCACCGCGCCGCGGCCGAGCCTCTCCTCCGGGATGAAGGCCAGGCCAAGGGCGCGGCGCTCGGCCGGGCCCAGCGCGCCAATCGGCCGGCCTTCCAGCAGCACCGTGCCGGGCGCCGAACGGCGTTCGCCGGCCAGCGCCGCCAGCAGTTCCTTCTGGCCGTTGCCGGCGACCCCGGCGATGCCGAGGATCTCGCCCGCCCGCAACTCCAGCGAGACGTCGCGCAGCGTGGTGCCGAAGGGCTCGTCCGCGGCCATGGTCAGGTGGTCCACCACCAGGCAAGGCGCGCCGGTCGAATGGGTCGCGGGGCGGCTGGTCCGGGCCAGGGCGCCGCCCATCATCATCTCGGCCAACGATTCCGCGGTCTCGATCCGTGGGTCGCAGCGGGCCACCACCCGGCCGGCGCGCAGCACGGTGGCGGCGGTGCAGAGCGCGCGGATCTCCTCCAGCTTGTGGCTGATATAGAGCACCGAGCAGCCGTCCGCGGCCAGCCGCCGCAGCATGGCGAACAGGCCCTCCACCTCCTGCGGCGTCAGGACGCTGGTCGGCTCGTCCAGAATCAGCAGCTTCGGCCGTTGCAGCAGGCAGCGCAGGATCTCGACCCGCTGGCGCTCACCGACGCTGAGGTGGTGGATGTGGCGCCCGGGCTCCACCGCCAAGCCGTAGTGGGCGGCGACCTGGTGGATCTCGGCGGTCAGTTCGGCAATGGTCTGCGTGCTACCCAGGCCGAGGGCGATGTTCTCGGCCACCGTCAGGGTTTCGAACAGCGAGAAATGCTGGAACACCATGCCGATGCCCAGCGCCCGCGCGGCGTCTGGGGCGGCTATCTGCACCTGCCGGCCCTCCCAGACGATTGCGCCGGCATCGGGCTTCGCCACCCCGTAGACGATCTTCATCAGCGTGGACTTGCCAGCGCCGTTCTCGCCTAGCAGCGCGTGGATGTCGCCCGGCGCGACGCTCAACGCCACGTCGTCATTCGCCAGCATCGAGCCGTAGCGCTTGACGATGCCGGTCAGTGCCAGGCGCGGCCGCGGATCCACGCCGGCTCCATCGAATTCGCGCAATCGCGAGCCCTCCTACGCTGCAGCTTGCCGCAACGGGCAGCGCTTGTGCCAGGGGGCGAGGGGGCGAAAAGCACCGAGTGGTCGATGGCCTGCGCGTCGGCCGGGCTACGGATCGGGTGAATGCCTGCCCATACAGCACCTCACGCCGGGATCAGGCCGCGCCGGTCAGCGCACCAGCGCGCCGGTGCGGGCATTGACCCGCAACTCCACCGGCGTCTCGCCCTGCCGGGCGCGGAGGTGGATCACCTCCCCCTCCCGGCCCATCTCCTCGACGTTGGAATAACCGCGCTCCAGCAGAAGGCTGCGTGCCTGCCCTTCGGTCAACGGCGCCATCTCGCGCGGCAGGCCGGTCAGCGCGTCGATCCGCAGCTCGGGCACCTTCTCCCCGTAGCGGACGGCGTCGGTGACCCTGAAGATGTCGTCCTCCCGTGTCAGGCCGCCGATCTCGGTATAGCCGCGGGCGCGCAGCACGGTGCGGACCTGGTCGGTGGTCAGCCAGGCCGGGTCGGCCCGGTCCTGCTGGGGCCGCTCCTGTTGACCCCGGTCGGGTTGGGCGGTCTGCGCCGCTGCGGGGAAGCCAACCTGAAAGGCGCACAGAATAAGGAGACTTTGACGTAGATGTTGCATGGTGCGGGTCCGGACTCGCTCGGCGCCGGCAGGCGTTGCCGAAGCAACAGCGGCCGGTCGAAAAGGTTCACCCGGGTCCGGGCCGACGCGTTGCGCACCGGATGGCGCAGGCCAGCGCCGCGGCGAGCTTCGCCACCCGCGGCTCCTCGATCATCGAAACATGGTTGCCCGGTACGACATCGACCATGGCGCCGCTCGCCGCCACCGTGCCCCACCCCAGCGCCCGGTCGCCTGCGAGCCCGCGAACCGGCTGCACCGCGGCGCGGAAGACCGCAATTGGCATCGGCCGGCGGCGCGGCCGGTAGCGATCCTGCGCCCGCAGATGCGCGTCCAGCATCGCATGGTGGCGCGGATCGAAAAGCCGGAGGTCGAGCACCGAGGCGACGTCCCGCTGCCGCCGCGCCAGCCGCCGCCCCAGGCCGCGCAGCGTGCGCCGGACCTGTCCGGCCAGGCGCGGCAGGGTGAAATGCCCCGCCTCGTCGGCGACGAAACCCGGCAGGTTGCGCAGCCAGAGGCTGGCCGCCGCGGGCAAGGTCCGCCACGACGGGGTCCATCCCGGCCAGCGCGCATCCAGCACCGCCAGCAGCCCGATCGCCTCGCCTTGATCGAGCAATTGGCACGCCATCTCGTAGGCGACGACGGCCCCGAAGGAATACCCGCCGATCAGGTATGGCCCATGCGGCTGCCGCTCACGCAGGGCGCGGAGGTAGCGTGCCGCCATTTGCTCGACGGTTTCGGCGATGCTGTCGCCGTCGCGCGTGCGGAAGACCAGGAAGGGCCGTTCCTCCCCCATATGCCGCGCCAGGTGCCGCAGATGCAGGAAGCCGCCGCCAATGCTGTGCACGCAGAAGAACGGGGCCTCCGACCCCAGCGGCTGAAGCGCGACCAGCGGGGAGGCCTCCGCCGCCGGGATCCGGCCCGCCGCGATCAGGGCGGCCAGACCGCCGATGGTGATGCTCCCGCCCAGCGCCTCGGTGGTCAACTGGCAGCCGAAGCGGTGCTCGATGGCGGCGCCGAGCTGCACCAGCCCGAGGGAGTCGCCGCCCAGCGCGAAGAAATCCGCTGTCGCATCCGGTGCGGGGATGCCCAGGATCTCGGCCCATAGCCGGGTCATCTCGCCGACGAGGCCCGTGACGTGGGCAGGGGCACCGGCGGCGGGCGGCGGGCTGGCGGCGGGCAGGGCGTCCAGCCATTCGCGCAGCCGCAGGCGGTCGATCTTGCCGCCCGGCAGCAGGGGCAACTCGGCCACCCGCTCGAAGCGGCAAGGCACCATGTAGCGCGGCAGCCTTTCGCCCAGCCAGGCCGCGGGGTCCACCGGCAGGCCGCGCGCCGGGTCCGCCACCAGGAAGGCGATGAGGCGCGTCGTCCCCTTTGCCTCCAGCGGCAGGATGGCTGCGCCGCCGCAGCCCGGCATGGCCTGGAGATGGGATTCGACCTCGAGCGGCGAAACCCGCTGGCCGTTGACCTTGAGCATGCGGTCCTTGCGGCCGAGCACGAGCAGGTTGCCGTCGGGCAGCAGCCGCGCGAGGTCGCCTGTGGCATACAGCCGGTTGCCGGGCTGCCGGGGGTCGGGCGGAAAGCGCGTCGTGTCGATGCTCCCCCGGTCCCAGTCGCCCAGGGCATTGCCGCGGCTGCTGATCACCAGCTCGCCGACCCTACCAGGCGCGACCGGGTCCCCGGCATCGTCGCGCAACAGGTATTCGGCATTCCGGCAGATGGTCCCGGCCGGCACGACCGCGCCATCCGGCAGGCGTTCCGGCGGGGAGACCCAGCCGATCACCATGCTTTCCGTCGCGCCGTAGGAATTCTCGATGCGGCAGCGCGGGTCGGTGACCTCCCGGGCCAGCAGCAGGTCGGTCCGCAGCACCGGCTCGCCGCCGAGCCGGATGCGCCGCACCTCGGCGAGCGCCGGCCCGGCCTCCGGCAGCCGTGCCAGCATACGGAACACCGAGGGCACGAGGCGCAGGGTGGTGACCCGGTGCCGCCGGATCGCCGCGAAGACCTGCGCCGCGCCGTCGTCGCGCAGGTCCTGCTGGCAGATCGTGGCGCCGGCCAGGAGATAGGCCAGGACATTGACCAGCGGGCCATAATTCGCATGCGAGCCGACCAGCATCAGCCGGTCGGCGAAGGTGATCGCGGACCGGCCGACATAGTCCAGCAGCAGCAGCATCAGCGTGGACTGGCTATGTGCGACCAGCTTCGGCATGCCGGAACTGCCCGAGGTGGTGAACAGGAAGGCCGGGTCGTGTCGGGTCAGCGGCTCGGCCGGCAGTACCTGCGGGGCGGACGCGGCGGGCGGCACCAGGACGTGGCGCCCGGCCGCCGCCGCCGCCTGGCTGCCGTCATGCAGCACCAGCCCCGCGCCGGCGGCGTCGAGCAATGCCGCCAGGCGGGCCGGCGGCTGAGCCGGCTCCAGGACGAGGACCGGACGGCCGGCGGCGATCCCCGCGAAGACCGCCGCGATGTAGTCCGGCCCGTTCGGCAGCAGCAGCGCCAGCGGGCCGGGCGCAGCGGCCGCCGCCCGGATCGCCGCCGCCAGGGTCCCGACGCGGCCCAGCAGCCCGGCGAAGGTGACGACCTGCGTCGCCGTGACAACCGCTGGATGATCCGGCTGTCTGGCGACGAGGGCCGCCAGCACCTGGTTGAGGCTGCGGCCCGGAAACTCAGGTCGCGGAGCGTCGACGGGGGCGGCGATCCAGGCCGTGGGCGGCGCACAGTCGAGCAGCATGACGGGTGGGATTCCTCGGCAGGGCCGCGGAACGCGGCGGCCAGCCGGGACGTACCGGGATCATGTTGCCAGTTTCAGTCGGCATAGGCCCCGGCCGCCTGGATGATCGGCCGCCAGCGCGCCACCTCCTCGGCCAGGAAGCGGCGGTGGAAGGCGATGGTCTGGCGTTCCGGGGCCGGGATGTCGGTCAGCAGTTCCGCATAGCGCTGACGCAGCTTCTCCTCCCGCAGGGCGGCCTGCATGGCGGCCGAGAGCTTCTCCTGAATCGGCTGCGGCGTGCCAGCAGGGGCGTAGACGCCGTGCCAGGTGCTCATCGCCACCCCGCCGAAGCCGGCCTCGGCCGTGGTCGGCACATCGGGCAGACCGGCCAGCCGCTGCGCGCTGCTGACGCCCCAAGCCTGCACCCGGTTGTCGCGGATATAGGGGACGGTGTTGGTCGCCTGGTCGCAGAGCAGGTCGATGCGCCCGGCCATGAGTTCCGCGATCGCCGGCGCGGTGCCGCGGAAGACGATGATGGTGGCGCGGTTGCCCGCCGCCTGCTGCACCAGCAGGGCGCAGAGATTGGCGGCCGAGCCGAGCCCGGCCGTCGCCATGTTCAGCGCATCGCCGCGGGTCTTGAGGTCGGCCATGACGCCGGCCAGGTTCTCCGCCGCGAAGCCGGGGCGGGTGACGATGGTCATGGCCGCGTCGGAGACCAGGCCGAGCGGGGCGAAGCTGCCGGGGACGTCGTAGGGCAGCTTGCGGAACAGCGTGGCGCTGGCGGCCATGCCGATGTTGTTGATCAGCAGCGTGTAGCCGTCGGGCTTCGACTGCACCATGCGCTGCGGCCCGACGACGGACCCGCCGATGCTCTCGACCACCACCGGCTGGTCGAGCTGCCGGCCCATGCTGTCGGCGACGATGCGGGTGATGGTGTCTGTCGGGCCGCCCGCGGCGCCGGCGGCGATGATGGTGATGGGGCGGCTGGGGAAGGCCTCCTGCGCCCGCAGCGCAGGCGCGGCGAGGAGCAACGGGGCGGCGAGCAGGTGGCGGCGCGTTGGGCGCATCGGTTGTTTCCTCCCGGATGGCAGGCAAGGTTGGGGAGGGAAATGTATTTCCTCCGCAAGCCCCACCCTGCCTTTTTTGTGGGTTGGCACCTGCCGCGCGGCGGGTCCCGACTCGGAAAAACAGATGAGGAGTCCGGGGAGAATGCCTTCTCCCCAGCCTTCTCCTTTCCTAGTTCAGCCGCAGCTCGCGGATATGCTTCGGGTCGGCCGGGATCTCGCCCTTCTCCACCCGTTTGACGATGTCGGTCAGCGCCGCGTTCGCCGGCGTGGCGATGCCGACATCCTTGGCCTTGTCGCAGACGAAGCCATTGAGGAATTCGATCTCGGTCCGCCGACCCTTGACCATGTCCTGGCCCATGGACGGCCGGTGCGCGCCGCCGCCGGGCTTGCGGGCCTCGGCCAGGCGGTGCTCGTCATATTCGTGCCGGGCAGCGGCGTCGCCCTCGCCGGCGCGGGCGATCACCTCCGGGTCAATGTGGTGGATCTCCTCCAGCGTGTAGCCCAGCGCCTGGCCGACGCGGATGGCTTCGCTGCCGAGGCGCGCGGTGAAGGCGCGCAGCGTGTCGTCCAGCAGGATGTCGCGGCTGATCAATCCGGTGGAGGCGGACATGCCGTTCCCCATCACGTTGGTCACGAGCTTCGACCAGCGCTCGCCCCAGAGGTTGGAGGTAACGGTGCAGCTGTCGGACAACGCGCAGAGCCGCCCGACCTCGTTCGCGCGGTCGGTGATGCGGCCATGCACCTCGCCGACCCGGAAGACGGTATGCGCGGCGCCGCCCTTGCCGGAAGCGCGGCGGACATGGCCGGGTTCGCAGAGCTCCACGGTGATCGACGACGCGATGGCGCCCAGCGTGCGGCCCCAGCCGACCACTTCGGCGATCGTCTCCTCGTTCATGCAGTTCTGCAGGGAGACGCAATAGCCGCCCGGCGCCAGGTACTGCCGCACCATCATCGTGGCCCAGGCGGTGTCATAGGACTTGGTGCAGATGAAGGCGATGTCGAACGGCTTCTCCTTCGAGACCTGCTGCAGTTCCGTCAGGTGGATCGCCTTCACCGGCACGGTGAATTCCGGCACGTCCTTGATGTGGGAGATGCGGAGGCCCTTGGCTCGCATCGCCTCGACATGCTCGGGCCACATGTCGACGAAGGTCACGTCCTCCCCCGCCCGGACCATATGCGCGCCGGCATAACCGCCGACCGCCCCCGCGCCGATGATGGCGATGCGATTGGCCATGGAATTCCCCCCGAATTGCGTTGCCGGCAGTCTGAACCGGGGCGCGACGATGGCAAGGGGGCTTGCGCCGCGATCGTTACAGAACATATAGTGAACCTACGGAAAGGCCGACCATGGAATTGCGCCGCAAGCTCGAGATCCTGGCGGATGCCGCGAAATACGATGCCTCCTGCGCGTCGTCCGGCACCGACAAGCGGGACAGCAGGAAGGGCGGCATCGGCAGTACCGAGGGCATGGGCATCTGCCACGCCTATACGCCGGACGGCCGCTGCGTCTCGCTGCTGAAGGTGCTGCTGACCAATGCCTGCGTCTTCGACTGCGCCTACTGCATCAACCGCGCCGGGTCCAACGTGCAGCGCGCCCGCTTCACGGTGCGGGAGCTGGTGGACCTCACGCTGCATTTCTACAGGCGCAATTACATCGAGGGGCTGTTCCTCTCCTCCGGCATCATCCGCTCGCCGGACTACACCATGGAGCAGATCACCGAGGTCGCCCGCCAGCTGCGGGAGGTGCATGGCTTCCGCGGCTATATCCACCTAAAGACCATCCCCGATGCGGCGCCGGATCTGCTGGCCGCGGCCGGCCGCTACGCCGACCGGCTGTCGATCAACATCGAGCTGCCGATGGCCGAAAGCCTGAAGACCCTGGCGCCGGAGAAAGACGCCCCCGGCATCCGCCGCGCCATGGCCCGCATGCGGCTGCGGATCGACGAGGCGAAGGAGGCCAGGCGCACCGAGCGCCGCACCGCCGCCCCGCGCTTCGCCCCGGCCGGGCAGAGCACGCAGATGATCATCGGCGCCGATGCGGCGGACGACCGCGCGGTGCTCGGCACCACGGCCAACCTCTATGCCAGCTATGGCCTCAGGCGGGTCTACTACTCGGCCTATTCGCCGATCCCGGATGCCTCCGCGCTGCTGCCGCCGGCGGCGCCGCCCCTGGTGCGGGAACACCGGCTCTACCAGGCCGACTGGCTGCTGCGCTTCTATGGCTTCGAGTTGGACGAGATCATGGCGGGCGGCGAGGACGGCAACCTCGACCTCGGCATCGACCCCAAGCTGGCCTGGGCGCTGAAGCACCGCGAACGTTTCCCGGTCGACGTCAACCGCGCGCCGCGGGAGATGCTGTTGCGTGTCCCCGGTCTCGGCGCCAAGACGGTGGACCGGCTGCTCTCGGCCCGGCGGCACCGCGGCATCCGCAGCGACGACCTGGCCCGGCTGCGGCTGCCGCTGGCGAAACTGCTGCCCTTTCTGGTCACCGCCGACCACCAGCCGCGCGGCGGGCTGCTGGACCGCGCCGACCTCCGGCGCATCGTCGCCCCGCGCACCGGCTTCGCTGCAACGGCCCGGCCGGTGCAGCTGGCGCTGCTATGAGCATCGGAATCCTGCTGCCGGGACAGGCCGACTTCGTCGCCTGGCGGCAGCAGGCGCGCCGTCTGCTGGCGGCCGCGGTGCCGCCGGAGCAAGTGGAGTGGCGCGTCGTCGGCGACCCGCCCGGTCTGTTCGGTGGCGCGCCGCTGCCGGCCGAAGCCGCCCCGGTCACCGCCAGCGTCCCGCGCGCCTTCCTCGACCAGGCGGAGGTCGCCATCCGCCACCGCGACCCGGAACGCTTCGCGCTGCTCTATCGCATCCTGTGGCGGATCGTGCGGGGCGAGCACGGGCTGATGCAGGTGGCGACCGATGCCGACATCGTCCGGCTGCAGGCGATGACCAAGGCGGTGCGGCGGGATGCGCACAAGATGCACGCTTTCCTGCGCTTCCGCGGGATCGAGATGCCCGCCCGATCGGTGGAAGGCGAAGCCGGCAGCCCTGAAGCGGCCGGGCCGGACAGTCCGGGCGAACGATACGTCGCCTGGTTCGAGCCAGACCACCACATCCTGGAAGCCGAGACCGGCTTCTTCATCCGCCGCTTCGCCGCGCTGCGCTGGTCCATCCTGACGCCGGAGGCGAGTGCGCATTGGGACGGCGAGACGCTGCGCATGGGTGCAGGCGGCAGTCGCGCCGAGGCTCCTTCGGAGGATGCGCACGAAGAACTCTGGCGCGCCTACTACCGCAGCATCTTCAACCCCGCTCGGATGAAGCCGGCCGCCATGCGGGCCGAGATGCCGGTAAAATACTGGAAGAACCTGCCGGAAGCCCGTGACATCCCGCGCCTGATGGCCGAGGCGCCGCAGCGCGTGGCGGAAATGGTCGCGCGCGGCGCGACGCCGGCGGCGGAACGGCGCCAGCGTTTCGTGCAACCGGCAGCCCCGCCGGCGGTTGCCGAAGGCATGCCAGCCGATCTCTTCTCCCAAATCGACGACCCCGCCACCGCCATGGCCGCCTTGCGCGCCGAGATGACGGCCCGCCCCGACCTGCCGGAATGGACCCGCGCGGCGACGCAGATGGTCTTCGGCGAAGGCCCCATCGGCGCGCCGCTGCTATTCGTGGGCGAACAGCCGGGCGACGAGGAAGACCTCGCCGGCCGCCCCTTCGTCGGCCCGGCCGGGCGGATGTTCGACCGCGCGGCGACCGAGGCCGGCATCGACCGCCCCGCCGCCTACGTCACCAATGCGGTGAAGCATTTCAAGTTCAAGCCGACCGGCCGCCGCCGGCTGCACGAGTCGCCGAATGCCGGTGACATCACCTGGTACCGGCCCTTCCTGAAGCGGGAGATCGAGCTGGTCGCACCGCGACTGGTCGTCTCGCTCGGCGCCACCGCGCTGCGGGCGTTGACCGGCAAGCCGCTGGCCATCACCAAGGTGCGCGGCGAGCTGATCGAGACGGCGGACGGGCTGCGGGTCTTTCCCACCGTGCATCCTTCCTACCTGCTGCGGCTGCCGGACCCCGAGAGCAAGGAACGGGAATACGCCCGGTTCGTGGCCGACCTGCGCGCGGCGCAGCGTGAGGTGGCGTAGCGTTCCAACTTGGAGATGCTTGCAATCACGGCGCGGCGCGTGGTTCCGTGACGGCAGCGGCACTTGAACGGTGCCGTGCGAAGAAGATCTGGGGATCGTCCATGACAAAAAAGTCATTCACGTGCCGCAAGCCCGTCATAGCCGCGGCGATCCTTGCCGCCGGGCTGACGCTGGGCGGCGGCGCCGCCCATGCGCAGTTGAAGAGCTACGACAGCAGCAAGCCCAGCTTCTGGCAGAACCCGCCGCCCGACTGGTTCCTCGGCGACGAGACGGAGGCGCAGAAGGGCCAGGCTCCGCCGGTCGGCCCGGCCACGCCGACCCCGCTGGCCGAGCTGAACGAGAACCTCAAGCGTATCAAGCTGCCGCCCGGCTTCAAGATCGAAGTCTATGCCTCCGGCATCCCGGAAGCGCGGCAGATGGCCTGGGGCGACGACGGCACGCTCTTCGTCGGCTCCTTCGGCGCGACCAATGTCTATGCGGTCACCGACAAGGGCGGCAAGCGCGAGGTCAAGACCATCCTGAAGGGCCTCAACATGCCGACCGGCGTGGCCTTCCGGAACGGCGCGCTCTACGTCATCGCGATCGACAAGCTGCTGCGCTACGACGGCGCGGAATCGAAGCTCGACGAGATGCCGAAGCCGGTCGTGGTCTATGACGACATGCCGTCCTACGTCGCACATGGCTGGAAATACATCGTCACCGACAAGGAGGGCGCGATGTACCTGCCCTTCGGCCCGCCCTTCAACATCGGCATCCCGCCGACCAGCGTCTCGCAGATCCGCCGGGTGCACCCGAACGGCCAGGCCGAAATCATCGCGCTCGGCGTCCGCAACAGCGTCGGCGGCGACATCGACCCACGCACCGGCCAGTACTGGTTCACGGAGAATGCGCGCGACTGGATCAGCGACGACCTGCCGAGCGACAAGCTGAACCACGTGACGCGGCTCGGCCAGCATTTCGGCTATCCTTACTGCCACCAGGGCGACATGCCGGATCCAAAATTCGCCATGGGCCACAAGTGCGACGAGTTCACGCCGCCGGTGCTGAACCTTGGCGCGCATGTCGCCCCGCTCGGGATGAAATTCTATACCGGCAACCAGTTCCCCGCCGAGTACCAGAACAACATCCTGATCGCCGAGCACGGCTCCTGGAACCGCCATACCTATCAGGGCGCCCGGATCATGCGGGTGACGGTCGACGCCGACGGCAAGAACGCCAAGCAGGAGGTCTTCGCCGAGGGCTGGCTCACCGGCAAGCAGGAATATTCCGGTCGGCCGAACGACATCCTGGTGGCCAAGGACGGCGCCATCCTGGTGGCCGACGACTGGGCCGGCGCGATCTACCGGATCAGCTATTCCCGTTGACGTGACGAAGGCCGCCCACCACCGGCGGGCGGCCGCTTGCCGCTTCTCATGGATCCCTGCATGCGCCCTGTGATGGCCGCCTTCGTGGCCCTGTGTCTCTCCGCCACGCCGCTCGCCGCCGCGGATATCGAAGCCGGCCGGCAGCGGGCCGAGACCTGCGTGGTCTGCCATGGCGCGGACGGCATCACCGCAGATCCGTCCATCCCGTCGCTCGCCGGGCAGCGCGAACGCTACCTGCAATGGCAGCTTGTCTTCTTCCGCAACGGCCGCCGTGCCAACCCGATCATGGGGCCGCTGGCGGCCGACCTGTCGGACGAGGATCTGCGCAACCTCGGCGCCTATTTCGCCTTTCTCCCCCGCGCCAACCCACCGGCCGGCGCGCCCGACTCGGTGCTGCACGAACAGGGCAGGCAGGCAGCGGCGCGGCACCGCTGCGCCGCCTGTCACCAGGATGACTATGGCGGCAGCCAGGCCGCGCCGGCGGTCGCGCACCAGACCCGGGCCTATACCGCGAAGGCGCTGCGCGACTACCGCAGCAATGCCCGACCCAGCGTCGGCGTCGCGGCGATGAACCAGGCGGCGGGTGGACTGACCGACGACGACATCGCGGCACTTGCGGTCTACCTGGAACGGCCCGAATGATCCGCGCGATGGTCCTCGGTGGCGTGCTGCTGGTGGCCGGCAGCGCCGTTGCGCAAGCCCCGCAGCTCGCCAACCCGGCCGCTTTCGAGCGCGGCTTCGCTGTCTCGCTCTATCAGTTCGATGCCTGCGGCGATGCGTTGGCCGGGCGGATGTTCCGCCGCGCGCTCGCGGAACGCTTCGCGCAATGCCCCTTCTCGCCGGCGGCGCGCAGCCACTACCAGCAAGCCACCCGCACCGAGTTCGCCCGGGTGCGCGAGCGCATGAAACAACTGGTCGAGGAGAATGGCGGCATGCCGCGTGAACTGGTCGGGATGTCCACGACCTGCCGCGCGCAGCAGGCCGGCGAGGGATATCGCGATTTCCGCGCGCTGCTGGAACGCTACCAAGCCGGCGACGTGACGGCCGAGGCGGTGATCCCGGCGGCGTGCGATGCGGCCAACATCATGCCGTAAATGCAGCAAGACCAGGGTGGAAGTATTCTTCCTGGACACTCGGCTATTTTTGAGTCGGCACTCGCCGCGCGGCTAGAGGCAAGCCCAGGCGACAAAAGGGGCGGGTTCGGCGGAAAGCATCTCCCGCGTATCATCCAGTTGCGCTGCCAGGATTTGCGCATGCCGCGCTTCGGGTGAATGCAGTTGACGCTGCGACGGCGCGGCAGACGACGCTGTTCATCCTGCCCATATTTCTGCGATGTTTCGTGGTCCAGCAGAACGCGCCGAGATAATGGGGCGAGTGCTGTGCGGAGCGGCCTCGTAGATGGCCTCGACCGCGGTGCTGAGGTCGACGACGGCGGTACTGATCCAGAAGGCGGCCGGCCCGCGCACGATCGGGGAGCCTGGCGCCGGTGACCGTCATCCAGCGGGTGCGTTGGCTGGCGGGATCGGCGAGGCCGGGCAGCCCGTCGGTATGGACCAAGGCCCTGCGGCAATGTGTGCGTTTTGGAGCGACGGGACGTGGCCACGGTGACGCTGTCGACGTCCTGCATGACGACATGGCCCATGTGATCGTCGGGCAGACGATCGAAGGCGAGCGATGACGCGGGTTTTGCCGGCGGTGCCTCTGCCCTGGTTGCGCTCACCTCCGCGGCAGACGTCATCGGCTTTGACCATTGGCGCGCTACCGGTGCTTATTCAGGTACCAAGCGGTCGCGTTCGATGGCCGAGATGCCGTGCTCGGTGCCGATCATCCCATGCATGGCGAGGAACCAGCGGGTCAGCGGCAACTTGGTGTTGGCCATCACGGAGCTGGCCGACCAGCGGTGACTACAGCGGACGCACCCGCCCATGGCCTGGCACTCGCGGCCGTTGACCGTCTTACCTGCGTCCTGGCGCAAGCCGCATCTAACCGGGATCGGGACCCCGAAGCGGGTCGAGTTCTGCTTCAAGCGTCCTGCTGGGATCTGGAGGCCAGCATGGATGCGGTCATACCCCAAGGATCTGCGGGAACGCGCGGTTCGTCGCGCCGAAGCATGTGAGCCGATCCGGTTCATCGCCAAGGCCCTGCAGATCAGCCCGCCCTGGGTGTCCAAATGGCGCAAGCGGCTGCCGGAGACGGCCGTGCTGACGCCCGGCGAGATGGACGGGCCAAGCCGCGCACGCTGATCGGCGAGGTCGAGCTCCGCCATCGCAGAATACGTCGAAGCCTTGCGTAGGATCTCATTGGCCTGCCGCGGCTCGCGGACTTCGCGCTCCAGCCCCTTGATGCGCTCTCGCTCCTCCGGCGACGCGCCGGACCTCTGGCCCGCATCGCGCTCGGCCTGCCGCACCCACTTCCGCAGCGTCTCGGCCGTGCAGCCGATCCTGGCCGCGATCGACCCAATCGTGGCCCACTGAGAGGCGTGGTCGCCCCCATGGTCCAGCAACTTCCGCACCGCACGCCGCCAGGCTTCAAGCGAATATAGGTTCGACCTCTTCTAGGTCATTGCCCCATCCTCTCAACCGCTGGGGCCTCCCGCATACCCGGGGCGGTTCAGAACACCACCGACGCCCAGTTGGAGAAGTCGCCAAAGGTCGACCTGCAGGCCTTCCTCGACACGCAGAGCTACGACCAGCGCCGCCAGGAGATCGATCGCTTCTGGCAGCAGCAGGAGACCAGCAATTCCGGCTGACGTGGCTTGCAACGCAGGCGCCCGGCGCCCGCGGGAACGGCCGCTCCTGGCGGCCGTTCCGTTCCTGCGGACCCTGGCTGCGAAGCGGCGCCTCCGCTGCCCGCCTTTCGGAGGCCTGACGCATGTTCTTTGAGTCCTGGTCGTCCCTGCTGCGGGTCGTCGTCGTCGGCACGCTGGCCTATGTGGCCCTGGTGCTCATGCTGCGCATCTCCGGCAAGCGGACACTCGCCAAGCTCAACGCCTTCGACCTGGTGGTGACGGTCGCACTCGGCTCGACGCTTGCGACCGTGCTGCTGAACCGCTCCGTCCCCCTGGCCGAAGGCGTGGTCGGCTTCATGCTGTTGGCTGGCCTGCAATGGCTGGTCGCCTTCGGCTCCGTGCGTTCCGCGCGCTTCGGCGCCCTGGTGAAGTCCGAACCGACGCTGCTCCTGCATCGTGGCCACTTCCTCGACAGTACGATGCGCGGCCAGCGGGTGACGCGCGAGGAAGTGGTCTCCGCGTTGCGCGCCTCCGGCGTCGCGCGGCCAGAGGATGCGGCGGCCGTGGTGCTCGAAACCGATGGCAGCCTCAGCGTGGTTCCCGGCTCTGCCACGAATGGCCGGGAGGCGGAGGTGCTGCAGGGCGTGCGCGGTCCGGCCCAGGCCGCGTGAACCCGCCTGGAGCCGGCATGCATGGAGAGATGGATGGACTTCGATACCCTGCTCACCCGCGTCCGTGGCCTGGCCAATGCAGCGCTGACGCTGCTGCCGGGACTCTTGCTGGGATTACTGGTCCTCGGCCTGGCCTGGTTGCTGGCCGGCGCCGTGCGCACGGCGATCGCCCGTGCCGTCGGACTGCGGACCGCCTCGCCCGGCGTTGCCCTGGTGCTCGGCCGGATCGGCAGCGGCCTGACCATCCTGGTCGGTATCTTCGTCGGCGCGGCGATCGCCTTCCCCTCGATCAACGCCGCCGACCTGTTCGGCGTGCTGGGCATCGGCGGCGTCGCCATCGGCTTCGCCTTCCGTGACATCCTGCAGAATTCCCTGGCCGGGATCCTGCTGCTGCTGACGCATCCCTTTCGCCTGGGCGACCAGATCAAGGTCGGGGAATTCGAAGGCACGGTGGAGGACATCCAGGTTCGTGCCACCACCATCCGCACCTATGACAACCGCCGGGCGGTGATCCCGAACAGCGACCTCTTCTCCGGCAAGGTGCTGGTCAACACCGCCTATGACAAGCGGCGCCTGTCCATCCGCTTCGGCATCGGCCAGGACGACGACATCGCCGAGGCGAAGGGCGCCATCCTGAGGGCGGCGCTGGGTGTCGAAGGCGTGCTGGCCGAGCCGGCGCCCGCGGTGCGGGTGGCGGAACTCGGCGCCACGGCGGTGCAACTCGACCTGTTTCTCTGGATCGATCCGCCACGGCGGGTCGAGGCCCGCGACGTCATTGACCGCGTGCTGGTACGGGCGCGGCCGGCGCTGGCCGCGACGGTCGAGCTCCGCCAGGCCGCGGCGCAGTGACGACTGCGCGCTTCCGGCAGTTCTGGGCGGATCTCCGCGCCTCCTTCTGGCTGCGGCCGGCGGTGATGACCCTGCTTGCGATCGTGCTGGCCGAGCTGCTGATCCGCGCCGACGGCGTCATCAGCCTGCCATCCTGGCTCGAGGGCTGGGTCTATGCCGGCGGCACCGCGGGCGCCCGCGACGTGCTCGGGACCGTAGCCTCGGCGACGATCGGGGTCGCAGGCACGACCTTCTCGATCACCGTGGCGGCGCTCAGTCTGGCATCGAGCCAGATGGGACCGCGGCTGCTGCGCAACTTCACCAGCGATCCCGGCAACCAGTATGCGCTCGGCGCCCTCGTCTCCACCTTTGCGTTTGCGCTGATGGCGCTGCGGTCGGTACACGACGCGGAGGACGGCGCCTTCGTGCCGCAACTCGCGGTCTCGGTCGGGCTGCTGCTCGCCTTCGGCTGCGTCGGGGTGCTGATCTGGTTCATCCATCACGTCGCTACATCGATCAACGTGAACACCGTGGTGGCCCTGGTCCATGGCGATCTCTCGGCGGCGCTGCGGCGACTGCCGCGCCGGAGCGGGCCGCCCGACGCCGCGGCGGAGCCCGCCACGCCGGACGAATCCGGTGCGCCGCTACGCGCCCCGGGCGGCGGCTATCTGCAGGTGCTCGACGACGCGGAGCTCGGGCAATGGGCGGAGGACAAGGACGCCCGCCTGTGGCTCCGCATCCGCCCGGGCGACTTCGTCTTCCCCGGCAGCGTCATCGGTCGGGTGGTGCCCGCCGGCCTGGTCGATGACGCGCAGTCGGCGCTCGGCCGGGCCCTGGCGCTGGGCGATACGCGCAGCGTCGAGCAGGACCTGGAATTCGCGGTGCGGCGGTTGGTGGAGATCGGCTTGCGGGCATTGTCCCCCGGCATCAACGACCCCTTCACCGCCATGGCCGTGCTCGACCGGCTCGGTGCCGCGCTGTGCGAGCTGGCCTCACATGACCTGCCCTCTGGCTGCCACTGGCGCGACGGGAAGTTCCGGCTGTCACGCGGCACCACGGATTATGCGGGCCTGGTGGACGCGATGTTCCACATGCTGCGCCAGGCCGGCACGGGCGCGCCGGCGGTGATGATCCGCATGCTGGAGATATTCGACGAGGTCGCGGCGGTGGAGCAGGACGCCCAGCGGCGCCGCAGCCTGCGCCGGCACATCGTCCTGACCCGCGACGCCGCCACCGCGGCGACGCAGGACAGCGCCGCCCTGGCCGCGATCGAGGCACGCTATGCGCGCGCCCTCGGCCCTCTGGCATCGGCCGACTGACCGCGACCATCCGGCCTCACGCCTGCTGGTCGGCCGGGTCCGCGGGACTGGCGGCGTCCTGCCGCGACCCGCGGCTGGTCGCCTCGCGCAGGCGCTCGAAGGCGATGTAGAGCACCGGGGGTGACCACCAGAGAGAGGATAGGCACCAGCAGCAGGGCGCCGATCACGACGGTGCCGATCGAGATGCTGACATTCGCTCCGGCCCCCGACGCGATGACCAACGGCACGCAGCCCAGGATGAAGGCGAAGGAGGTCATCAGGATGGGCCGCAGGCGCAGCCGCACCGTCTCCTGCGCCGCGGCCGTCGCGTCCGCGCCCCGCTCGCGCGCTTCCTGCGCAAAGGCGACCAGCAGGATGGAGTTCTTGGCGGCCAGGCCGACCAGCAGCAGGAGGCCGATCTGGCCGAAGATGTCGAGCGGCAGGCCGCGCAAGGCCAGCGCCGCGAGCGCGCCGGAGACGGCCAGCGGCGTGCCGAGGAGGATGACCAGCGGCAGCCGCAGGCTCTCGTACTGCGCGGCCAGCACCAGGAACACCATGAAGATGCCGAAGCCGAAGATCAGCGGCGCAGAGCCGCCCGCGAGCTTCTCCTGGTAGGCCATGTCGGTCCAGGCGACGGCGTGGTTGGTTGGCAGGCGGCGCTCGGCCAGCCTTTCGATCGCCGCGATCGCGGCACCGGAGCTGAACCCCGCGGCCGTTTCCACCGCCACCTCGATCGCCGGGTAGGTGTTGTAGGACAGCACGGCGGTTGGCCCAGCGACGACCTGCGCCGAGATCAGCGAGCCGATCCGAACCGGCTCGCCCCGCATGTTGGGCACAGTCAGTGCCTCGAGGTCCTCCAATGTACGGCGCGCCGAGCCCTCGCCCTGGACATAGACCTGGTAGACAAAGCCGAACTGGTTAAGCAGGTTGACGAAGGACGAACCGACATAGGTGCCGAGCGTGTCGAACAGCGTCTCCAGCTTCACGCCCAACTGCTCCGCCTTGGCGCGGTCGATGTCGAGCCGGATTTGCGGCACGCCGTAGCTGCTGGTCGGCAGCGCGCGGCCGACCTCGGGCAATGCGCTCGCCTCCGCCAGGAAGGCATCAGCCGCTTGGGTCAGTGCCAGCCCACCCTGGCCGCTGCGGTCCTGGAGCTCGAGCGTAAGGCCGCCGCGCGAGCCGAGACCGGGCAGCGGCGCGGGATTGACGATGCGCACCTGCCCGTCAGGGTCGTGTCGGAAGGCGGCACGGATGTCTGCGATCACAGCCGCCACGCCTGCCCGCTCGCCCCAGGGCTTCAGGGTGGGGATCCGGAAACCGAAGAAGGAGGCGGTGGTGTCGGACAGGATGCCACGCCCCGCGACTCCGCTGCTGCCGGCAACGGCCGGATGCCCAAGCAGCGCCTCGCCGAGGCGCTCAATCAGCGCCACGGTCCGTTCCACTGAGGCGCCCTTGGGTAGGGCGACGTCGGCGAGGAAGTAGCCCTGGTCCTCCTGCGGCACGAAGGCTGTCGGCCGCTGCTGGAACAGCCTGGCCGTCGCCGCCACGAATGCGAGAAAGCCGATGGCGAAGAACGCGAGACATCGCGCGAGGCGGCCGACGGCATGCGCCGCGCCTTCCGCGCTACGACCCACCATGCGGTCGAACCAGTGGAAGGGCACGCGCCAACATGGTCCGACGTGTCCGGCGATGCCGCCGGCCGGTGCCGCTGCGGACCGGCCGGCGCTTCACCCACCCGCGGTGCCACGGCCTGGCCCGGCCGTGCGGACCGCGTCCGGCATCACGGTGATCCGCCGGGCAGGCCTCTCGCCACCCCCGAAGCTTCGGCTCCGTCCGGTCCATGCGGTAGCATGTCGGGCCAGCGCCGGTCGGCATGGGTTCGATGCGGGGGTGCGCCGAGCGCCTGCGGGCTGAAACCTCGGCGTGCCCAGGCGGTTCCGTTGCCGTCCGGGTTAGACCGGAGCGGTTCCAGCCAGGTCTCGGCAAAGCCGCCCCGGTTCCCGACATGAAAGGAAAGGCTGGACGTGGGGGCGACGCTGCCGAGCCGCGCATGGGGGCTGATCAAGGAGACGGTCGCCGGCTACATCGCGGACGAGGCGATGACCCGCGGCGCGGCGATCGCCTGCTACAGCATGTTCTCGCTTGCGCCGCTGCTCGTCGTGGCGGTGGCGATCGCCGGCCTGGCCTTCGGCGAGGCGGCGGTGCAGGGCGCCCTGGGCGAGCAGTTGCGCGCCCTGGTCGGGCGCCAGGGGGCGGATGCCGTGCAGGCGATGATGCGAGGTGTCGGCCCAACCGGCGAGCCCGGCTCCGGCGGCGTTCCGGCGGTAGTGGGGATTGGCGTATTGCTGATCACCGCGAGCGGCGTCTTCGCCGAATTGCAATCCGCACTCAACGCGATCTGGAAGGCGACGCCGCAGGCGATCACCGTCTCCTACCTGGTCCGGGCACGGCTGCTGAGCATCGGCCTGGTGGCGGCGACCGGGTTCCTGCTGCTGGTGTCCTTGCTGGCCAGCGCCGCCCTGGCGGCGGTCCAGGCCTGGGTGGCCGGCCAATTCCCCGGCATGGTCCAAGTGCTGGCGGCGCTCGGCTTCGTCGTCTCCTTCGCCCTCACCGCCGCGCTGTTCGCCGCGATCTACAAAGTGCTGCCTGATCGTCGGCTGGCGTGGCGCGACGTGGCGGTAGGCGCGCTCGCCACCGCGCTGCTGTTCAGCGTCGGCAAGGCGGTGATCGGCTGGTACATCGGCGGCAGCGGCATGGCCCGCAGCTATGGCGCCGCCGGCGCGCTCGTGGTGGTGCTGCTCTGGGTCTACTACTCGGCGCAGATCTTCCTGCTCGGCGCCGAGTTTGCCCGCGCCTGGGCGGGGCTGGAGGGCGGCAAGCGGGACGCCCCGATCGGGCCGCGGTCGCGGTAGGGCATGCGCGTGCTTCGCCGTTGCGTCCTGCACGGCATCGCCGGCGCCCTGCCCCGCCGCCTGCCGCACCCTGGCCTGCGATGCCTCAGATGGCCAGGAGGACCTCATGGCGCGATACGAGAGGCGCGATCCCAGGCCCTATGGCACAGAACCGGTGCAACTGAGCCGAACCTGGCAGGCTGCCTCCAGCGCCCGTGCGGGGCCGGCACGGAGGGGGTTGGGAATGCCGCATCCCGTGCCACCGGGCCATCCCCTGGCCTGGCATCTTGGCGAGCTCTGCAATGCGCTGCTGGTACTGGTTCTAGCACCCGGCGCCTCTTTGTTGATTCGGACGGTCGCCGCCAAACCGGTGCGGCATGAGGCGCCAGCAAGCTACACCTTACCGGGATCTGCCGCGGCGGGAGCAGTCGGGCAGCATGCACCAGCGAATGCCGCCGCGCCGGACCTGGAAGGTCGGGATGATGATTCCGCGTACCGGCCGGGCGGGCGGACACTCCCACGCAGAAGGGGCACCAGCGAAAGCGCCGGCATCGCCCGTTCCGCGTCAGCGGCGACGAGCAGGTCGTCTCGCTTGCAAGGGGCACGGGTGGCCGGGGTCCGGATCGGACCGTTCCATCCAACCCGGCCTCGACAGACTGTCGGAATCAGGGCCTGCCCCGGCCATCCAAATCCGGTTGCGACAGCATTCGGGGACGGACACCAAGTCCCGGCATCATCCAGCGCGTCCGGTGATCAGAGGCGACGCGGAGAACAGGGACCGAACATAGGTCTCCGGCCGCCCCGGATCGATGAGGCATATGCAGGAAAAGGAAGAAGCGGTCTGGGGAGGGATCGGCTTTCCCTCCCCGGCCCTCCTTCACCCCGCCTGCTTGGTGAAGTCGACCTTGTCGTTCGCGCCCGGATGCGGCGGCTCGCCGGTCGCCACCGCCTTCAGGTAGCCATAGGCATGCACCAGCGTGCTGCTCGGGCTGTCCCAATATTCGGCGCCCTCGCACTCCACCCGGATCAGCGCGATCTTCGGGTCCTCCGGCCCGGCCGGGAACCAGACCCGCAGCGGCTCGGACCACAGCGCCTTCTGCTTCGCCACGTCCTTCACCGTCTCCGCGGTGCCGGAGATCGAGACATAGTCCTGCGACGACGGGTTGGAGTAGGCCAGCAACACGCGGCCGTCGTTGGCGGCCTCGCCCGTGACCGGGCTGCCGGCGGTGGCGAAGAACCACAGCACGCCGTCGAATTCCTTGTTCACGGCGCGCATCGGCCGGCCACGGAAGCGACCCTGGTCGTCCTCCGTCACCATCATCGCGATGTCGATATCCTTGATCATCTCCCAGACCTTGCGCTTGGCCTCGGCGTCGCTGCGGGTCTCGGGCATGGCGGCTCTCCCTTGTCGGCGTTCGCCGGGGCCAACGGCCGGGCGGCGGGACGGTTCCGGCAATTGCTTGCTCCTGGCTGGTACCGGCAGTAAGGCCGGGGCACCCGAGGAGACTTCCCATGCCGCAACCGCGCCCCGTCATGCTCGTCATCCTGGACGGCTGGGGCTGGCGCGAGGATCCGGCTGACAACGCCGTGCGCCAGGCCCGCACCCCGAATTTCGACGCGCTGTGGGACGCCGGGCCGCGCGCCTTCCTGCACACCTCGGGCCACGAGGTCGGCCTGCCCGACGGCCAGATGGGCAATTCCGAGGTCGGCCACCTCAACCTCGGCGCCGGCCGCGTGGTCATGCAGGATCTGCCGCGGATCGATGCGGCGGTCGCCGATGGTTCGATCGCCCGGCTCCCGGCGCTGACGGACCTCGTCGCCAAGCTCCGCGCCTCGGGCGGTACCTGCCATTTGATGGGCCTGCTCTCCCCGGGCGGCGTGCACAGCCACCAGAAGCACGCCGCCGCCTTGGCCAAGGCGGTGGCTGCCGCCGGCGTGCCGGTGGCGCTGCACCTCCTCACCGATGGCCGCGACACCCCGCCGCGCGCCGCCCCCGGCTACCTCCGCACCCTGCTGGCCGACCTCGGCGACGGTCTGGGCGAGGCTGGCGGCATCCGCATCGCCACCGTCACCGGCCGCTACTACGCCATGGACCGCGACAACCGCTGGGAACGCGTCTCCCAGGCCTATGACGTCATGGTCTCGGCCAGGGGCGCCGCCGCCGCCGACCCGGTCGCGGCGGTCGAGGCCGCCCATGCCCGCGACATCACCGACGAATTCATCCCCGCCACCGTCATCGGCGACTACGCCGGGATGCGGGACGGCGACGGCCTCCTTTGCTTCAATTTCCGCGCCGACCGGGTGCGGGAGATCCTCGGCGCCCTGCTCGACCCCGGCTTCCAGGGCTTCGCGCGCACCAAGGTGGTCCGCTTCGCCGCCGCCGCCGGGCTGACGCAGTATTCCACCGCGCTCGACCCCTTCCTCGGCACGCTCTTCCCGCCCAACCAGCTGAAGGACATCCTCGGCGAGGTCGTGGCGCGGGCCGGCCGCACCCAGCTGCGGATGGCCGAGACGGAAAAGTACCCGCACGTCACCTACTTCCTGAACGGCGGCGAGGAGCGGCCCTACGAAGGCGAGGACCGCATCATGGTCCCCTCCCCGAAAGTGGCCACCTACGACCTGCAGCCCGAGATGTCGGCCCCGGAACTGGCCGACAAGGCCGTCGCCGCCATCGACTCCGGCCGATACGACCTGATCGTGCTGAACTTCGCCAACCCCGACATGGTCGGCCATACCGGCGTGCTGGCCGCCGCGATCCGCGCGGTGGAGACGGTGGATGCCGGCCTCGGCCGCATCGCCGCGGCGGTGCGGCGCCAGGGCGGTGCGCTCCTGGTCACCGCCGACCACGGCAATTGCGAGATGATGCGCGACCCCGAGACCGGCGGGCCGCACACCGCCCATACCACCAACCCGGTGCCGGTCCTGCTGATGGGCGGCCCGGCCGGCGCCCGCCTGCACGAAGGCAAGCTGGCCGACGTGGCGCCGACCCTGCTCAGGCTGATGGGCCTGCCGCAGCCCGCCGCGATGACCGGGAAGGCGCTTGTCGTCTGACCCGGCGCGGCTGATGCGGCGGCTGCCGGCGGCGCTCCTGCTGCTGCTGGCCAGCGCCGCCCTTGCCCAACCCACACCGCAGGCGCTGCAGGACGCCCGGCGCGCCGCCGCCGCCCAGCGCGAGGCGGCCGAGGACGCCGCCCGCGCCGCCGCCGCCGCCGCCGCCGAGGAACGCCGCCTGGCCGAGCGCCGGGTGGAGAGCGCCCGCCACGTCCAGGCCGCCGAGCAGCGCCTGGCCGAGGCCGAGGCCCGCGCCCAGGCGGCCGGGGCCGCCGCCGGCCACTCCGCCGCGCTGCTGCAGCAGCGCGCCGCCGCCCTCGCCCCAGCCATCCCGGTGATGCTGCGGTTGGCACTCTGGCCGGCGGAATCCCTTCTGGCGGTGCCGGGGCCCGCCGAGGATGCGCTGCGCGGCCTGCTGGTACTGCAGGGCATGTCGCACCAGCTGGCGGCCGAGGCCGCGGGCCTCCGCGCCAGCGGCGCCGAGGCCGCCCGGCGCGCCGCCGCCGCCGCCGCGGAGGCCACCGCCCTGCGGACCGCCGAGGCCGCCGCCCGGGCCGCGACCGAGGCGCTGGAGGAGGACCTGGCCGAGGCCCGGACCCGCCGCGCCGGCGCCCGCGACGCCGAGGCCGCGGCGGCCCGCCGCGCCGAGGCCAGCGCCGCCCGGGCCGGCGACCTGGTGGGCGCGCTCGCCCGGCTGCAGCGGGAGGAAGCCCGGCGCGAGGCACATGCCCGCGCCGCCGAGGCCGCGAATGCCCCCGCCGCCGCCGCGAAGGCGCGCGAGACCGCCCGCGGCGGCGATGCCGCCGCCGCCATCCGCCCCGACCCGCCCCCCACCCCGCGCGGCGCCCGCCCCATGCCGGTTGCCGGCGCCGTCACCCGGGAGTTCGGCGCAGGCGGGGAAGGCGGCGCGGCGCGCGGCATGACCCTGGCCGCCGCGCCCGGTGCCCGGGTGGTCAGTCCCTGTGGCGGCAAAGTCGTGTTCGGTTCATCCTTCCGCAGCTATGGGCTGTTGTTGATTGTGGATTGCGGCGACGGCTACCATTTCGTGCTGGCCGGGCTCGACCGTCTGGATGCCGCCTCGGGGCAGCGCCTGCTGGCCGGGGAGCCGGTCGGCCAGCTCGGTGCCGCCGAAGGCCGTGGCCGGGCGCCGCTCTACCTTGAGCTGCGGCGCAACGGGCGGCCGGTCGATCCGCGGGCCTGGTTCGCTTCCCGCGGATGACGACGGCGCGGTAAGCTTGGGGAAATGATGCGGCAAGCCATGTCGCCGGTATAGATGTCTCGCGGCCAGGCTGGCCGCAAAACAGGGAATGGGTTGCCGCATGACGCGCAGGGTTCGGACGGTGGCCGCGGTGGCCGGGGCCTTCATGGCCGGGGTCGTGGTCGGCCCCATGGTGGCGGCCTGGGCACAGGATGGCGGCCGGGCGGACACCTATCGGCTGCTCAACCTGTTCGGCGACGTGTTCGAGCGCGTCCGCGCCGAATACGTGGAACCGATCAACGACCGCGACGCGGTCGAGAATGCCATCAACGGCATGCTCACCGGGCTCGACCCGCACAGCTCCTACCTGAACCAGCGCTCCTACCGCGACATGCAGGTGCAGACCCGCGGCGAGTTCGGCGGCCTCGGCATCGAGGTGACGCAGGAGAACGGCTACATCAAGGTGATCTCGCCGATCGACGAGACCCCCGCCGCCCGCGCCGGGGTCAAGGCCGGCGACCTGATCACCCATCTCAACGGTAACTCGGTCCAGGGCCTGACCCTGCAGGAGGCGGTCGAGCAGATGCGCGGCGAGCGCGGCACCGCCATCAAGATCACCATCCGCCGCGAAGGCGCCGACCGGCCGATCGAGCTCTCCCTGACGCGGGAGGTGATCCGGCCGCAGGTGGTTCGCTTCCGGCTGGAAGGCAACGACATCGGCTATGTCCGGCTCACCTCCTTCAACGAGCAGACCGATGCCGGGCTGCGCCGGGCGATCCAGACCATGCGCCAGCAGGCCGGGGCGACCGGGCTGAAGGGCCTGATCCTCGACCTGCGCAACAACCCGGGCGGGCTGCTCGACCAGGCGGTGCAGGTCTCCGACGAATTCCTCGACAAGGGCGAGATCGTCTCGACCCGCGCCCGGCGGACCGAGGATGCCCAGCGCTGGAACGCCAAGCCGGGCGACATCGCCGATGGGCTCAACATCGTCGTGCTGATCAACGGCGGCAGCGCCAGCGCCTCCGAGATCGTCGCCGGCGCGCTGCAGGACCACCGCCGGGCGATCGTCCTCGGCGTCAAGTCCTTCGGCAAGGGCAGCGTGCAGACGGTGATGCCGATCCCCGGCAACGGCGCCATACGGCTGACCACCGCGCGCTACTTCACCCCCTCCGGCCGGTCGATCCAGGCCACCGGCATCGAGCCGGACATCGAGGTGCTGGCCCAGCGCGAGCAGGCCACCGCCTCCATCCCGCGCGAGCGCGAGGCCGACCTGCGCCGGGCGCTGCGCAACGAGGGCGGCGTGCAGCAGCCGGCCGGGGCTGCCATCCCCAAGCTGGAACTGCCCGCCGGCATCGCCGAGAAGGTCAACCGCCTGCCGCCCGACGGCGCGCCTGCCTTCGACGCGACCAAGCCGGAGACCGACTTCCAGCTGCAGCAGGCCACCCAGTTGCTGCGCAACCTGGCCGCGGTGCAGACCCCGACGCGGCGCGCCGCGGCGCGCTGACGCGGCCTTGCCCCCGGTCGCGGCCAGCCTGAGACGTGCCGTCGCCGGCTGGCGCGGCCTCGGGCTGTTCTGGGTCTTCCTGCTCGGGCTGATGGGCGGCGGGGCCGGCGTGCTGGCCCGGCTCGGGCCGCTGCCGGCGGCGCCGGTGGTGGCGGAGGCGCCCGCCGCGCCTGCCGGCGGCGGCGCGCCGCCCGCCCCGGCCGCGGCGCCGGAGCCGCCCCCCATCCTCGACGCTGCCTTCCGCAGCCCGGCGCGGCCGGCCGGGCCGATCCCGGCGGCGGAGCCGGCGCTGCTGGAATCCGGCCCCTATGGCCAGCTGCCGCGGATCGGTCCGGATGGCCGGACCTCGATCCGCGCCTATGGTCGGGCCTTCGACCGCACCGACCCGCGGCCGCGGCTCGGGCTGGTGGTCGGCGGGCTCGGCATGAATGCCGCGGTGACCGAGGAGGCGATCCGCCGCCTGCCGCCCGCGGTGGCGCTCGCCTTCAGCCCCTATGCCCCGCGGGTCGAGCTGCTGCTGGCCCAGGCCCGGGCGCGCGGGATGGAGGTGCTGCTGGCCCTGCCGCTGGAGCCGACCGGCTATCCGCTGAACAACCCGGGCAACCGGGCGCTGCTGACCGGGCTCTCGCAGTCGGAGAACGGCGACCGGCTGTTATGGGCGCTGTCCCGCTTCACCGGCTATGTCGGGGCGATCGGCGCGCTCGGGCCGATGCGCGGGGAACGCTTCGCCCAGCTGGGCGAATCCATGGGCGCGTTGCAGACCACCCTGACGGCACGCGGGCTGCTGTACCTCGACCCCCGCCCCGGCGCGGTGCGGGCGCCGGACCGGGCCTGGGGGCGCGGCGCCGACCTGGTCGTGGACGAACCCGCCACCCGCAGCGAGATCGAGCGCAAGCTGGCCCGGCTGGAGGAACTGGCGCGGGAGCATGGCGCGGCGCTGGGCTATGCCGGCGAGGCCTCCCCGGTGCTGGTCGACCGCGTCGCCGCCTGGGCCGGCGGGGTGGAGCAGCGCGGCCTGGTGCTGGCGCCGATCACCGCGATGCTGCGGCGGCCGGAACAGGAGCCGGTGCGCGGGCGCTGAGGAGATCAGGCGGCTAAAGCCTGAAATTCCGCCCAATTCGGCTCAGGATTGTTGAGGCCGACCCGGCCCGGTCGGCCGGCAGGCCGGGCAATGCCGGGCTTGCGCCGCCGCCGGCCTTTACGATTCCGGATTTGAAGAATTGAAGCCGGGGTCGCGGGGCGTGGCGGGCCTGGCCATGGCGTTGACGATGTTCCTATAGGCCGATCGCCTGGCGGAATCGAGTCTTTTCGCCCGGTGGTCGCCGGCCGCCGCGTTCTCCGGTAGGAGTGCCGGCGGATTCCCCGGAGACCCGCCATGGCCCCTCCCGTTCCCCTGGCCTACCGCCCCTGCGTCGGCGCCGTGCTGTTCAACCGCGACGGCCTGGTGCTGGTCGCCCGCCGGGCCGATTTCCCCAATGCCGAGGGCGCCGCCGGCGGCTGGCAATTGCCGCAGGGCGGCATCGACGGGGAGGAGGACCCGCGCGTCGCCATCTTCCGCGAGCTGGAGGAGGAGATCGGCACCGCCCGCGCCGAGATCATCGCCGAGCACCCGGACTGGCTGACCTACGACCTGCCGCCCGCCCTCATGGGCCGCGCCCTGCATGGGCGGTTCCGCGGCCAGAGGCAGCGCTGGTTCGCGCTGCGCTTCCTCGGCGAGGATGCCGATATCCGGCTCGACCTCGACCCGCACCCGGAATTCGACACCTGGCGCTGGGCGCGGCTGGAGGAGCTGCCGGACCTGGCTGTGGACTTCAAGCGGGCGATCTACGAGGTCCTGGCGCGCGATTTTTCCGCCTACGCGGCGCGGTAGCGCCCCCTTCCCCCCCCCCGCGCAGCAGGACACCCATCCGCATGTTCCCGAAGGGCACCACCGTCTATCACCGGGCCAGCGGCCGCAGCGGCCGGGTGGTCGAATGCGACGGCGACACCGTCTACATCGTCCAGGACAACGGCGCCGAGCTGGACCTGCCCGGCCAGGACCTGACCACGCGGCGGCCCGACCAGGCCGGGCCGGCGGCGCCCGCGGCCCCGTTGGCGCCGCCGCGCCGGCTCACCGCGCGGGACATGACGCCGGAACACGCCGCGGTGCTCGCCAGCATCCCGCCGCGGACCCTGCAGGCGGTGGCGGCGCTGCATGAACGCCAGCCCGGCGCGGGGAAGTTCAGCGGGCTGGACCTGGCGGCCAAGCTCAACGCCATCGCCGAGATCACCGCGGTGCCCTACCCGACGATGCGGCAGCACCGCGGCAATCCGGGCGAGCTCGGGCTGGTCATGGGCAAGGGGCTGGCGGACCGGCAGCGCCGGGGCTGACAGGCCCTGTGCCGGTTGGGGTGACCCATACCGGTTCTTCATCAACTCCTGCGTAGCATGCCGCCACTCACCGGCCTGTTGGTCGTACCGCCCTGGCATCGGTGCGATTCAGTCGGGCACTGGAATGGGTGGGAGGCGTCGATGCGAAAACCGGTCACGATCCGCGCGCAGGCGGAGGCCGTGACGCTCGTGGTTGCCGCGCTCGGCGGCGCGGTGCTGATGGCCGTGCTCGCGGTGGCCGCGCTGCCGGTCACGCTGGGCCGGCGACTGGTCCTCGGCCGCGTCCCGGGGCGCGGCGGGGTGGGGTCAGAACACCGCCGCGAAGGGCAGCACGCGCACCACGTCGCCCGGCGCCACAGCCAGCACGTCCTCCGGCAATTCGACGAAGGCGTCGCTCTCGGTGAGCGAGGTGAGGAGCCCTGCCCCCTCCCGGGCGAATTTCTCCGCCACCGGCATCGCCCCGTTTGGCACTAGCCGGACCCGCACATATTCCCTGCGCCCAGCCTTCTTGCGGTAGGCGAAGCCGGCCTCGGCGGTGAAGCGGGGCAGCGGCTCGGGCGCCGCGCCCGCCAGCCGCAGCACCAGCGGCCGGGCCAGATGGAGGAAGCAGACCACCGCTGCCACCGGGTTGCCCGGCAGGCCCAGCACCGGGGTGCCGCCGATGACGCCGAGCGCCGCCGGCCGCCCCGGCTTCACCGCCAGCCGCCAGAAGACCAGCCTTCCGCCGGCCTCGATCGCGGCGCGGACATGGTCCTCCTCCCCGGTGCTGACCCCGCCCGAGGTCAGCAGCAGGTCGTGCCCGCCGGCCGCCGCGCGCAGCGCCGCGGCGCAGGCCGCCGCATCGTCCGGCAGGATGCCGAGGTCCACCGTCTCGACCGGCAGCCGCGCCAGCAGGGCCAGCAGGGTGAAGCGGTTGCTGTCATGGGTCTGCGCCGGGCCGAGCGGGGTGCCGGGCGCGGCCAATTCGTCCCCCGTCGAGAAGACGCCGACGCGGATGCGCGGCACGACGCCGAGATTCGCGCAGCCCAGCGCCGCGGCCAGGCCGATCTCGGGCGCCCGCAGCCGGCGGCCGGCGGGCAGCGCCAGGGCGCCCTGGGCCACGTCCTCCCCGGCCGGGCGGGCATTGGCGCCGGGCCTGAGGCCGGCGGGAACGGTGACGGCACCATCCGTCAGCGCCGCATCCTCCTGCATCAGCACGGTGTCGGCGCCATGGGGCATCGGCGCGCCGGTGAAGATGCGGGCGGCGGCGCGGGGGGCGAGCGGCCGGGCGGCCTGCCCGGCGGCGACGCGGCCTTCCAGCCGCAGCGCGGTCGGCGCCCCGGGCGCCAGGTCGGCATGACGGAAGGCGTAGCCATCCACCGCGCTGTTGGCGAAGGGCGGCAGCGGCAGCGGCGCCGGCAGGTCGCGCGCCAGCACCCGGCCGAGCGCCGCGGCCAGCGTCACCTGCTCGATCCCCGCCACGGGCGGGACGCGGTCGGCGATCAGCGCCTCGGCCGCCTCCACCGAGAGCAGCGGGCCGCCGAAGGCGAAGCAGTCATCCGAAAGCTGCGCCAAGCCGCCTCACCCCTGCCAGGCCGCGAGATCCACGGCGAACCGCTGCACCAGATCGGCGATCGCCTCGACATCGTCCAGGGGGGACCAGGGAAGATCGGCCAAGGGACCGGGCGGCGGGCGCGTGTCGCTGGCGACGGCGACGACGTGCGGGTCCTCGGGGTGGATCCAGGGCTTGGCGTTGGCCGCCCGGTGGACCTCGACCTTCGGGTGGCTGTCGCGCTTGAAACCCTCGACGATCACCAGGTCGACCGGCGAGAGGCGGGAGAGCAGGAAGCGCAGGCCGGGCTCCGGCGCGCCGCGGTTCTCGGTCATCAGCGCCCAGCGGTGCTCGGAGGCGACCAGCACTTGGCGGGCGCCGGCCTCCCGGTGCAGCCAGCTGTCCTTGCCCGGCGTGTCGACGTCGAAGCGGTGATGCGCGTGCTTGAGCGTGGAGACGCCGATCCCCCGCGCGGCGAGGCAGGGGATCAGGCGGGTGAGGAGCGTGGTCTTGCCGGCCCCGCTCCAGCCGGCGAGGCCGATGAGCTTCATGCGGAGGACCTTAGGGCAGATCGCCGCGGGGCGGCAGCGCCCGGCGGCATCAATCTGCGCCGACGGCGCTAATCCCCGCTGGCGGCACGCGCGCCGGGCGCGGCGGCCTGCTTGTGGCCGCGGCCGACCTGCTCGACCCAGAGCCCGTGGTGCTCCTTCGCCCAGTTGTAGTCCACCTGGCCGGAGCCCATGGCGCCTGCCGCCCCCTCCATGCCGATGGAGCCGATATAGATGTGGGCCAGCATGGCCGCGACCATCAGCACCGCCAGGATGCCGTGGATCATGTGCGCCAGCTGCATCCCGGCGATGTCGGTCAGCGCGAAGGGGAAGATCAGCATGTAGCCGGAGGCCGCGACCACGCCGTCGCCGATCACGGTCAGCCAGAAGACGCCCTTCTGCCCGGCATTGAAGCGGCCGGCGACGGGGTGGCCGCGGCCGATGAAGCCGCCGCCCATCTTCAGCCATTCGACGTCGCGGCGGTCGGGGATGTTGTCGCGCGCCCAGAGCAGCAGCATGACGACGATGCCGAGGGTGAAGGGGAAGGCGAGGAAGTTGTGCGCCAGCTTGCCCCAGGCGCTGAGCGCGGCGAAGGCTTCCGGCCCGGCCAGCGGCAGCAGCAGGTGCCGGCCGAAGGTGAGGTTGAGGCCGGAGAGGCCGAGGATGATGAAGGTGCTGGCGACCATCCAGTGGTTCGCCCGCTCCAGCAGGTTGAAGCGGCGGATGGTGCGGCCGGAGGCACCGCCGGCGATGGGGATGCGGCCGCGCCCGAAGAAGAAGGCCGCCAGCGCGCCCAGCACGCCGAGGATGGCGACGCCACCGACCCAGGTGAGCGTGCTGTTGTGGAAGTCGCGCCAGGCCTTGCCCTGCGGCTGGATCAGGTTGGCGGCGCGCCGGTCGGGGATGGAGACGCGGCCCTCGATCCGGCCGCCTTGCAGCGCGCGCTGCAGCTCCATCTCCTCGGCCGAGATGGTGCCGCGGCCGGGGGTGGGCGCCTGGGCCTGGGCGGCGCCGGCCGAGAGCGTCAGCGCGAGAAGCGCCGCGAGCAGGGGACGGATCATGCGCCCAGCTCCTGCTTGTAGGCGGTGCGCCAGCCCCAGGCGCCGGAGCCGTAGCCGCGCGTCTGCACGCGTTCCTTGTAGATGCCGGCGATGATGTCGCCATCACCCGCGAGCAGCGCCTTGGTGCTGCACATCTCGGCGCAGAGCGGCAGCTTGCCCTCGGCGATGCGGTTGGCGCCGTACTGGATATACTCGACCGCGCTGTTGTCCTGCTGCGGCCCGCCGGCGCAGTAGGTGCACTTGTCCATCTTGCCGCGGCCGCCGAAATTGCCGACCTTGGGATACTGCGGCGCGCCGAAGGGGCAGGCGTAGAAGCAGTAGCCGCAGCCGATGCAGAGATCCTTGTCGTGCAGCACGATGGCGTCCGCCGTCGTGTAGAAGCAGGACACCGGGCAGACCGCGGCGCAGGGCGCGTCGGTGCAATGCATGCAGGCCATGGAGATCGAGCGCTCCCCCGGCTTGCCGTCGTTGATGGTGACGACGCGGCGGCGGTTGATGCCCCAGGGCACCTCGTGCTCGTTCTTGCAGGCGGTGACGCAGGCGTTGCATTCGATGCAGCGATCCGAGTCACAGAGGAACTTCATGCGGGCCATCGTCATGCCCCCTTGATCTGGCAGAGGGTGACCTTGGTTTCCTGCATGAAGGTCACCGGGTCGTAGCCGTAGGTGGTCAGCGCGTTGACGCTCTCGCCGAGCACGATAGGGTCGGTGCCGGCGGGGTAGTGCTTGCGGCGGTCCTCGCCCATGAACCAGCCACCGAAATGGAAGGGCATGAAGGCGACGCCGCGGCCGACGCGCTCGGTCACCAGCGCCTTGACCCGGGTCCTGGAATTGCTCTCGGGCCCCGTCACCCAGACCCAGGCGCCGTCGCGGATGTTGCGGGCGGCGGCGTCGGCCGGGTGGATCTCGACGAACATGTCCTGCTGCAATTCGGCCAGCCACTTGTTGGACCGCGTCTCCTCGCCGCCGCCCTCGTATTCCACCAGGCGGCCGGAGGTGAGGATGATCGGGAAGTCCTTGATCACAGCGGCGCTGCGCGCCTGCACCGACTGCCCGAGATGCGGCATGCGGAAGCCGCGCCGGTCCGGCAGGGTCGGGTATTGCGCCACCAGGTCGGGCCGCGCGGTGTAGATCGGCTCGCGGTGCACCGGGACGGGGTCCGGCAGGTTCCAGGCCACGGCGCGGGCCTTGGCGTTGCCGTATGGGACGCAGCCGTGTTCCATGGCGACGCGGACGATGCCGCCCGACAGGTCGGTGGCCCAGCCGGCGCGGTCGATATTGGCGCCGAAGTGCTTCTCCAGGCTGGCCTTCTCCGCCGCGGTCAGCTCATCGAACCAGCCGAGGCGCTTCAGCACGGCGACGGTGAATTCCGGGTAGCCGTCCTGGATCTCGGAGCCCTTGGAATGGGATCCCTCGGCCAGCAGGGTCGCGCCGTTGCGCTCCACGCCGAAGCGGGCGCGGAAGGTGCCGCCACCCTCCTTCACGTGCAGGTTGGTGTTGTACAGCACGTGGCTGCCGGGGTGGCGCATCTCCGGCGTGCCGAAGCAGGGCCAGGGCAGGCCGTAGAAGTCGCCGGCGATCTCCGCCGGTGCGCCTGGCTTCGCGCGCAGGCTGACCAGGTCGAACTTGTCCTGGTTGGCCATGTGCAGCTTGAGCCGTTCCGGCGACTGGCCGGTATAGCCGATGGACCAGAGCCCGCGGTTCATCTCGCGCAGGATGCTCTCGGCGCTGACCTTGCCGTCCTTGACCTCGATATCGGCGAACATGCGGTCGCCGAAGCCCAGCCGCTTGGTCAGGGCGTAGAGCACGTCGTAGTCGTTGCGGCTCTCGAAGATCGGCTCCACCACCTTGGCGCCCCATTGCAGGGACCGGTTGGAGGCGGTGCGCGAGCCGTCCATCTCGAACGACGTGCAGATCGGCAGCAGGTAGGTGCCGTCGCGCCGGCCGGAGACCTGGGCGAAGGTCGTGGGATGCGGGTCGGCGACGACCAGCAGGTCGAGCTTCTCCAGCCCCTTCACCATCTCCGGCATGCGGGTGACGGTATTGCCGCCATGGCCGAAGACCATCATGGCCTTCACGCTGTTCGGCTGGGCGACATAGGCCTGGCCGTCGCTGTCGCGCTTGTCGCGCTCGCCCGGCATGGTCACCGCCTCGAACCAGCGGGTGGAGGGGATGCCGGGCATCTCCATCAGCGCCTTGGAGCCGAAGCGCGACAGCAGCCAGTCGTAGCCGACGCCCCAGACCCGGCCCCAATGCCGCCAGGCATTCTCGTCGAGCCCGTAGTAGCCGGGCAGCGTCGTCACATCGAGCCCGAGGTCGGTCGCGCCCTGGACGTTGGTGTGGCCGCGGAAGATGTTGGCGCCGGTGCCGTCGGACCCGACATTGCCGGTGGCCAGCAGCAGGATCGAATAGGCGCGGACATTGGCGGTGCCGACGGTCTTCTGCGTCGCGCCCATGCACCAGATCAGGGTGGAGGGCTTCTGCGTGGCGAAGGTGACGGCGACGCGCTTCAACTGCTCGCCCGGCACGCCGGTGACGCGCTCGACCTCCTCCGGCGTCCACTTCGCCACCTCGGCGCGGATCTCCTCCATGCCGTAGACGCGCTGGCGGATGAACTCCTTGTCCTCCAGGTTGTTCTGGAAAATGTGCCAGAGCATGCCCCAGATCAGCGGGATGTCGGTGCCCGGGCGCAGCCGGACGTGCTCCGTCGCATGCGCCGCGGTGCGGGTGAAGCGCGGGTCGATGACAAAGAGGTTCGCCCGGTTCAGCTCCTTGCCGGACAGCACGTGCTGGAGCGAGACCGGATGCGCCTCGGCCGGGTTGCCGCCCATGATGATCATGGTGCGGGCGCGGCGGATGTCGTTGTAGCTGTTGGTCTGGGCGCCGTAGCCCCAGGTATTGGCGACGCCCGCGACCGTCGTCGAGTGGCAGATGCGCGCTTGGTGGTCGACCGTGTTGGTGCCCCAGAAGGCCGCCAGCTTGCGGTAGAGATACGCCGCCTCGTTGGTGAACTTGGCCGAGCCCAGCCAGAAGACGCTGTCCGGCCCGGATGCCTCGCGGATCGCCTCCAGCTTCGCCGCGATCTCGTCCAGCGCGGTGTCCCAGCCGATCCGCTGCCACTGGCCGCCCACCAGCTTCATCGGGTGTTTCAGCCGGCGGTCGCCATGCACCAGCTCGCGCACCGCGGCCCCCTTGGCGCAATGCGTGCCGCGGTTGATCGGGCTGTCCCAGCTCGGCTCCTGGCCGACCCAGACGCCGGCCTGCACCTCCGCCGTCACGGTGCAGCCGACCGAGCAATGGGTGCAGATGTTCTTGACGCGGGTGACCGGCTTGGCGTGGTCCAGCACGCCGGTCGCCGCCCCCGTGGCCTGTGCCCGGCCGGGCCCGAGCGTGCCCAGCGCCGCCAGCCCGGCGCCGCCCAGCCCGGCCCGCGCCAGGAACCCTCTCCGATCCAACCCACCCGAGGACAATCCCGCATAGGTTGAGACGAGACACGTGCGCGTGGCCCGCGCATCCGAGCGCTTGATCAGCATCGGCTCAGCTTTCGTAGGCGTTGGTGCGGTAGAAGGCCTTCACGTGGTCGCTCTCGCGGTAGCGGGCGGCCAGGCGCTGCGCCTCGTTTTCCTTGCGGGCATCCTTCACCGGGACGGCATCCGCGCGCTGCGCCTCGGCGCCGCCCAGCGTCGCCGCCGCCGCCGCCGTCCCCAGGCCGAGCGCGCGGAGCAGCCCGCGCCGTTCGGAGACCAGCCCGTCCTTCGTCATCGCCTGCCTCCCGGTCGTCATTGCGGCAGCTCCGCCGCGGCTTGCTCGATCTCGACGGCGACGCGTCCCAGCGTGCCGACGGACCGGTAGAAGCGTGCTGCCTCGGCCTTCTCCAGGTCGGCGAAGAAGCGCGCCGCCCAGGGCCGCATGTGGCGTTGGAAGAAGGGTGCGGCCTCCTCCCGCGCGCCCAGCCTGCCCTCGATCAGCCCGGCCAGGGTCTCGCAAAGGAAGGCGATGTGGTCCTCGGGCTCGGCCACGCCGGCGCTGCGGGCGATGCCGAGCCGGGCGAGGTCGCCGCGCAGCTCGGCCAGCGGCCGCTCGTGCAGGAAGCCGGTGAGGTAATAGGAGGCATAGGGCAGCAGCTCACCGCGGCCGACACCGGTGAAGAGGTCGAAATACTCGCGGTCCAGCGGCGCGGGCTGGGCCGCCGCAGCGGCCCGGGCCAGGCCACCGACCGCCGCGCCGATGGGGCTGGCATCGCCGGACAGCCGGCCGATGTTGCGTAGCAAGGCGGCATCCGGGACCGCGGCCAGCAGCCGCGCGAGCAGGGCGAAGAGCTGGGCCCGCTCCGCCTCCACGGAATCCCGTTGCACTGTGTCCGTTGCTGCCATGCTGTCCCGTTGGATCGGCGGCCCTGCCGGCCGCTCGCGTTGGTGTGTGTACCTGACGATTCGGTGCCGGTTTGGCAAGACAGTCACTTCGCGGTTGCGAAATGAACCGGGTGGCGGGCTCAGGCGGGGCGGGCGCTGCCGTGCCGGCGGGCCGGCGCGGCGGCCGCGGGTGGGGAAGTCGGTTCGTCCTGGCGGATCAGCGCCTCGGGCGCCGCCTCGCCCAGCCGGACCGACGCCGCCGGGGGCAAGGCGAGCGGCTCGGCCTGGGCCAGGTCGACCGGCTCCGCCGGGGCCAGGCCGACCGGCTCCGCCGAGGCAGGCACAGACCCATCCGCCGTTTCCGCCGCCGGCGGCTTTTCCTCCTCGACCAGCCCGATCGCCTGGGCCAGCAGCCGCTTCACGTCGCCGCCGAGTTCCAGCGAGAAGCCGGCCATCCCGTCCGGGGCGTTGAAGTCCCAGGCATAGTCGGCCGGGCCGATATAGTCGCGGATCGCGGGGTCCAGGGTCCAGGCCCGGCGCAGCGCCGCGGTCCGCAGCGCCGCCGGCACCTGCGGCCGGAGGAAGGCGGCGATGTCGCTCTCGGCGGTCAGGCTCTCGACCGGCGGCAGGCTGGCCGGGTCGAATTCGGGCAGCGCCTCGGCGGGCGATGCCACTGCGGCCGGCGGGGCCTCGACCGTCGCCGGGGCCAGGGCGGCGCGCTTGCGGCGCGACCAGCGGCCGAGGAATCCCGTCGCGCCGGAGGCGCGTTCCTGGTCATGCAAGCCGGAGGCACGTTCCTGGTCACGATCCTCGCTCATCCGGCCTCCTCCTCCGGCTCCGGCCGCGTCCCGCCGCGGGCGCCGCCATGCGCCAGCGCCTCGGGGTCGGCGCGGTCGCGGCGACGCTTGCGGAAGATGCGTTCGACATGGTGCTCGGCGACGAAGGCCTCCGCCGCCGCGCGCAGGCCGGGCGGCATGGGCACTGCCTCCAGCAGGTCGTTGCCGGCATCGGCGTAGATATGCGCCTCCCCGGCATCCACCGTGACCAGGTGCAGGGCAAGGCCCGGCGCGGCATCCGTCGCCCGCAGCACCACCCAGGCCGAGGGCGCGGCGGAGGTCAGGTTGTCGCGGTAATTGGTGGTGTCGGTCGGGTGCATCTCGACCTCGGCCCGGCCAGCCAGGAACAGGGTGCGGCCGGCGGTCTCGCGCAGCACGGTCCAGGGCGGCAGGTCGGGCGCGTCCTCCAGCACCTCGACCGGGCGCCAGGACCATTCCGCCCATTGGGTCACGCCGGGGCGGCGCTCGACCAGCACCGCGACGGGGATGCGGATCGTGCCGGGGACTTCGAGCCGGCCGCTCATGCGCCTTCCCCCGGCAAGGCCAGGGGCAGGCCGACCAGGTTCTGCGGCTTCAGCCGCACCCGCTGCGCCGCATCCATCGCCAGGGCCAGATAGACCGGCCGGCCCGCCGCCCGTGGCAGCACGCGCGACATCTCCGCGAACTCCAGAACGCCCAGCCACAGAATGCGCGCGAGCCGATTCTGTTGCACCGGCCTGCCGTGCCACAGGTCATTGGCGATCGCCGTGGCTTCCGGGTCGAGCCCGACATGCCAGGTCCAGTTGCGGTCCTCGATCACCGGGACCGGGCGGATGGTGACCGCCTCTCCCAGCACATGCCCTATGAAGCGTTCGAGGGCCCGGGCCAGGCCGTGCTGGCCGGGCCGGTCCTCGGCGATGTCGAGCGCGAGGTCGTGCGCGTCCGACCGCGCGCGGTAGCCGGCGGCATTGGCCTCCGCCAGCACCTCCAGCTCCACCTCGCGCGGCGCGGCGCCGGCCTCGGTCAGCAGCCGGCCGATGGTGCCGAGATCGCCGTCGGCGGTGCGGGCGTCGAGGAATTCCTCGTCCGCCAGCAGGGTCGCGCCCTGGTGGATGGCGGCGCGCTGCGGGCGGAAGAACAGCTCGGCGGCGCGGAGCGCGTAGGGGTCGGCCTCCCCGTCCAAGGCGGCGCGGGCGACCAGATGCGTCAGCATCTGCAGGAACAGCGGCGGGACGCCGCGCACGTCGCCCCGGAACAGCGCCAGCCAGGCGGCCTCCAGGCTGGGCTGCGCCTGGACCCGGTCGCGGAAGCCGAGGAAGACCTGCCAGTTCTCCCGCGCGTCGGCGTCCGCCAGCGCCGCCACCTGGGCGGCCGGCACGGCACGCAGCGGGTCGGCCAGCAGGCCGGTGTGCAACGCCAGCTCGGCGTCGCAGGCTTCCTCCGGGGGCAGCAATTCGGGCCGGGCGAGGAAGGCGCGCCAGAGGTCGGGCGTCGGCAGCAGCCGCCCGGCCGCATCGCGGTCGCAGAAGAGGTGCCCGGAGGCCACCCAGAAATCGGTCATGCGGGGGGCAGCCTGGTCAGGTCGGGATGGTCCGGGTCCTCGCCCTCGATCTCCGCGATGGCGAAGACCGGCAGGGCGCCGAAGTCGCCGTGGGGGGTCTCGCGCCGGTGCAGGGTGCGGAAGCGCTCGCGTACGGCGCCCGCCTCGACGACGCGGGCGAGGGCCAGGACCGTGCCGGGCGGGTGGTCGCAGAGGCCGGCGGCGAAGCCGATCTCCTCCTCCGCCGCGGCGCGGGCCGCCGCCGCATCGGGGGCGCCGTAGCGGGCCTCGATATGCGCCGCCAGCGCGGCGGTGGCCTGCTCGCGCTGCTCGGGCGAGGCCTCCGCCACCTCGACCAGCGTGGACCAGCCGAAGGAGCCGAGGCCGAGGAAGCCGGCGCGGAATTCCTGCCGGCGCTTGCCCGCCAGCGCCGCCGGGTCCTCGTCCCAGAAGGCGAAGCCGCCGGGCACCGCCCATTCGCCCGGCTCGGCCGCGGCGGTGAAGACGACCAGGTCGGACGGGTCGAGGCGGAGGGTGCGGGGGAGCTTCATGGGGTCTGCCAGGAAGGCTGGGGAGGGGAAAGTATCCCCTCCCCAGGCCCCACCCCGCCATTTTGTGGGATGGCACCTGCCGCGCGTCGGGTCCCGACTCCCAGAACTAGATGAGGGGGTCTGGGGGAGAATACTTTCTCCCCCAGCCTTGCCTTTCCGGCCGTCACGCCAGCGCCTCGCGCAAGGAAAGGCTCGTCCGCACCCCGTCCCGGTCCAGCACCAGGTCGCCGGTGGCGGGGTCGACCCCGCGCCGCTGGCCCGGCACGTCGCGCGCGTCCAGCAGCCGGGCCAGGAAATGCTCCGACAGCCGGCGCGGTCCCTTCGCCTGCCAGTCGTCGAGCCCCGCCATCAGGTGCCGCGCCCAGCCGGCGGTGAGCTCCGCCGCGCCCAGCCCCTCCCAGCCCTCCTCGGACAGGGCGGTGAGGTCGGGCCGCTCGCCCGGCTCGACCGCCAGGGACAAGGTGAGCCGCGCCTCCATCCCCACCACCAGCCAGGCGGGGATCTCGGCCTCGGCGCAGCCGGTCGGCGCCGCGAACCGCACCATGCCGCAGGCGGCGCCGTTGACCCGCAGGGTGCCGGGCCAGGCGAAGGCCACCGGGATCTCCGGCGGGCCCTCCGAGGCCAGGGCATCGGCCAGGGCATTGGCGGCGGCCAGGAAAGCCAGGCGGGCGGCGGCCAGCGGCAGTTCCGGCTCCAGCACCACCGCAGCCTCGGCCCGGCCGGCGGAGCGCACCCAGGCCAGCGTGCCGGCGCCGCGTCCGGCCGCCAGGGCCACCGCGCGCGCCATCGCATCGCCGCCCTCGCGCAGCGGGACGGGGGCGAAGACGCTGGGCAGGTCGGGCAGGTCGGGGGTCAGGATCGGGACGGCTCCGGGCCAAGGGTCGCAAGCGGCGGAAGCGCGGCATATATGCGCGCTGCCCCGCCGCGCCCAGGCGGCGCGCCCAGGAGAATGCGTTTCGGATGAGCGAGCGGGTCGGCCCCATTACCTTCGTCTGCAGCTGCGAGGACACGATGGTCCTCGACGCGCGGGCGCTCGCCCGCGGCTGCGCCGCCCGCGGCACCGAATTGCGCACCGCCGAGCAGCTCTGCCGCGCCCAGCTCGACCGTTTCCTCGGCGCGCTGGGGGAAGACCGCCCCGTCACCGTCGCCTGCACCCAGGAAGCGCCGCTGTTCGCGCAGGAGGCCGCGGCGGCCGGCAGCACCGCGCCGCTGGCCTTCGTCAATATCCGCGAACAGGCCGGCTGGGCGCGGGAGGGGGCGGCGGCCGGGCCGAAGATGGCCGGGCTGCTGGCCGCCGCCGCGGTGCCGCTGCCGCCCACCCCGCTGGTGCCGCTGCGGAGCGAGGGCGTCACCCTGGTGCTCGGCCGCGACGCCGGCGCCATCGCCGCGGCCGAGCGGCTGGCCGACCGGCTCGACCTGACGGTGCTGCTGACCGGGGTGGAGCCGGTCAGCCCGGCCCGGGCCGCGGCCTTCCCCGTGCTGCGCGGCCGGGCGCGGACGGCGACCGGCTGGCTGGGGAATTTCGATGTCGTCGTCGATGGCTATGCGGCGCCGAGCCCCGCCTCGCGCGAGGCCTACCGCTGGGGCCCGCCGCGCGATGGCGCGGCCAGCCGCTGCGACATCATCCTGGATCTCACCGGCGGGGCGCCGCTCTTCCCCACGCATGCGGTGCGGCAGGGCTACCTGCGGGCCGACCCGGGCGACCCGGCGGCGGTCGAGGCCGCCATCGCCGCGGCGGCCGGGCTGGTCGGCGAATTCGACAAGCCGCGCTTCGTCACCTTCGAGGCCGGCCTCTGCGCGCATGGCCGCAACAGGCGCACGGGATGCACCCGCTGCCTCGATTTGTGCCCCACCGGGGCGATCGCGCCGGGGAAGGACGGCGCGACGGGTCGCACCCTGGACCACGTCCTCATCTCCGCCGAGATCTGCGCCGGCTGCGGCGCCTGCGCCGCGGTCTGCCCGACCGGGGCCGTGACCTATGCGCTGCCGCCGCCGGCCACCACCCTCGCCCGGCTGCGCGCGCTGCTGCTGGGCTTCGCCGAGGCCGGCGGCCGTGACGCCGTGGTGCTGCTGCACGACGCGGCGCATGGGGAACCCCTGATCGACGCCCTGGCCCGGCATGGCGAGGGGCTGCCGGCCCGCGTCCTGCCGCTGCGGCTGAACGAGGTGGCGCAGGCCGACCTGGCGATCCTCGCCGCGGCCTTCGCCTGGGGCGCGGCCGGGGTGCGGGTGCTGCTGCCGGCCCGGCGCGGGCATGGGACGGAGGGGCTGTTCCGCAACCTGGATTACCTGGGCGCGGCGCTGGAGGGCCTCGGCCTGGCCGCCGCCCTGCCGCGCGCCGCGGCGGTCGAGACCGACGACCCCTTTACGCTGGGGGAGGCGCTGGCGCCGGCAATGGCGCTGCGCACCGGCTGGGCGGCGGCGCAATTCCTGCCGCTCGGGGCGCCGCGGGAGGTCGCGGTGCGGGCGCTGCGCGCGCTGCACCACCCGGCCGCCCCCGCGGTGGTGCCTATGCCGGCGCAGGCCCCCTTCGGCCTGGCCCGCGTCGCGGCCGGGGGCTGCACGCTCTGCCTCGCATGCACCATGGTTTGCCCGACCGGTGCCTTCTCCGCCAATCCGGAGACGCCCGAGCTGCGCTTCGTCGAGGACGCCTGTGTGCAATGCGGGCTCTGCGCCGCGACCTGCCCGGAGAAGGTGATCACCCTGGAGCCGCGACTGAATTTCGCCGCGGAAGCGGCGCAGCCGGTGGTGGTGAAGGCCGAGCCGCCGGCCCGCTGCACCATCTGCGCCAAGGCTTTCGGCACCCGCAGCAGCATCGACCGGGTGAAGGCCAGGCTGTCGGCCAGCGGCCACTGGATGTTCGCCGACCCGGCGCGGCTCGCGGTGCTGGAGATGTGCGAGGACTGCCGCGCCATCGAGGCGACCCGGTCCCAGGTGGACCCCTATGCCGGCCCGCCCCGGCCGGCGGTGAAGACCACCGAGGACTGGCTGCGCGAGGCAGCCAGCCGCCCGAAGGAATAGCTATTCCGGAACGGTCTCGCCCGAGCCGCCGAACTCGGCCGGGAAGTCCTTCAGCTTGGGCAGCCCGTCCCGGATCGGCAGCACGCTTTCGGAATAGTTCACGTGCACCACCGGGACGAAGGCCAGGTCGGGGATGGTGGCGGCGAAGACGTCCACCATCTGCAGCGGCGGATGCTGCGCCATCAGGTGGCCGCCGCACTTGCTGCAGAATTGCCGGTGGCTCATCTCGGTCTTGGCATAGGTCGCCAGGTGCTCGGCGCCCTTGGTCACCTTGACCGCGTCGGGCGACCAGAGGCTGAAGGCGTTCACCGGCCCGCCCGACCAGGACCGGCAGGACCGGCAATGGCAATAGCCCATGGCATTCGGCGCGCCGGTGACGCTGATCTCGATCGCACCGCAGAAGCAGGCGCCCGTGTAGGAACCGCTCATCGCATCATCCTCCCCTTCTTGGCTGGGGCGCAGCCTGCCCCAGGGCATGGCGGCGGCGAAAACACGGGGGCGCGAGAAGGCAAGGCCAGGGAGGCAGTATGCTCCCCGGACCCACCTCCATTTTTCTCGGTTGGCACCTGCCGCGTGGCGATGGGGAGGCGCTGTTTTCCTCCCCGCCCCCCCTGTCAGCCCCGCGCCTCGGCGAAGCGCACGCCCTGCCCGCGCGGCGCGCCGATCACCTCGTCCTCGCGCATCGCAACCGTCCCGCGCAGGATCGCCATCACCGGCCAGCCGGTGCAGGCATGGCCGGCGAAGGGCGTCCAGCCGCAGGGCGAGACGATCCAGCTTTCCTCGATGGTCCGCCGCTGCTTCATGTCGACGATGGTGAAGTCGGCATCGTAGCCGGCCGCCAGCCGCCCCTTGCCGGTGACGCCATAGACCCGCGCCGGGCCGGCGCACATCAGGTCCGCCAGCCGGGACAGCGACAGCCGCCCGGCGCTGACATGGTCGAGCATCAGCGGCACGATGGTCTGCACGCCGGTGAGCCCCGCGGCACAATCCGGCCAGGGGCGTTCCTTCGCCGCGCGGCTGTGCGGTGCGTGGTCGGAGCCCACCACGTCCACCGTGCCGTCGGCGACCGCCGCCCAGGCGGCGGCCATGTGCCGCGCGTCGCGGATCGGCGGGTTCATCACCGCATAGCCGCCGAGCCGGTCATAGGCCTCGTCGGTCTGGGTCAGGTGGTTGAGCAGCACCTCGACCGAGCAGACGTCGCGGAAATCCTTCAGGTAGCCGAGCTCCTCGGCGGTCGAGACGTGCAGGATATGCGCCGGCCGTTGCGTCTTCCGCGCCAGCGCCATGAGCCGCCGCGTGCCGAGGAAGGCGCATTCCACGTCGCGCCAGACCATGTGGTTGCGGTGCGGCATGCCGGAGGTGAATTCGGGCTTGCGCGCCTGCAGGCGGTATTCGTCCTCGGAATGGTAGGCGATGCGGCGCCGGCCGCTGCGCATCACGGCTTCCAGCGAGGCATCGTCCGCCACCAGCAGGTCGCCGGTGGAACTGCCGGCGAAGACTTTCACCGCGCAGACATTGGGCTGCAGTTCCAGCCCGGCCAGCTCGTCGATGTTCTTCATCGACGCCCCGACATAGATCCCGACATCGACCCAGGCGCGGCCCTCGAGGTAGCCGCGCTTCCAATCCAGCCGCTCCCGGTCGGTGATGCTGGGCGCGGTGTTCGGCATGTCGAAGACCGTGGTCAGGCCGCCCAGCAGCGCGCCGCGGGTGCCGTGCTCCAGGTCCTCCACCGCCGGGTCGCCCGGGTCGCGCAGGTGGACATGCGCGTCGATCAGCCCCGGCAGCACGTGCAGGCCGCGGCAATCGACCTCCTCCGCCGCCGCCGCGGTGCGCAGGTCGCCGAGTGCGGCGATGCGGCCATCCCGCACGCCAACATCGGTGGTCTCGACGCCCCAGGGCAGCACGCAGGCGCCGCCGCGCAGGATGAGGTCGTACTGGGTCATCGGGCGGGTTCCTCCTCGGGCCGGGTGCGGCGAGCCCTGCCTATAGCCCAGCCCGGTCGGCCGGCGAACCACCTCCCGGTCGCGCGATCCGCGGCCGGACCCCGGTGCGCCTAGCGGGTCTCGATGGTGAGGCGCCGCCCGCCGATGCTGACCTCGACGCCGCTGCGGTTCTGCTCCTGGTAGACCCAGTAGCCGGCGGCACCGAGCACGACGCAGGCCGCGCCGACCAGCAGGAACATCGTATTTTGCTTCATGGCTCTCGGTCCTGATGCAGGTCGTGCGGCGGATGACCCGTGGCGGCCAGGCCCCCTCGCCCCATGGCGCGCGGCGACGCCGGTCGCGTCGCCGCCAGGGCCAGGGGGGCCGGCGGCTGCCTCAGCCGCGGCGGCTGCGGCGCTGGTTGGCGTAGGCGGGCTGCTGCGACTGCTGCGACTGGTCGTACAGGTAGCCGCCGCCGCCGCCGACGCCGGCGCCGAGCAGCGCGCCGAGCCCCGCATTGCCGGTGAAGGAGCCCAGGACGCCGCCCACGGCGGCGCCGCCGAGCGCGCCGGTCGCGGTGCGCTGCTGCGTCTGGTTCAGGTCACCGCAGCCGGCGAGGCCGAGGCCGGCGAGCAGCAGGATGGCGGATTTCGGGCGCATGGCGATGGTCCTTGGCATGCTCAGCGGCCCGCCCGGTGGGCGCGGCGCGACGCGGCGTAGGGCGGGCAGGGAAAGGTCGATGCGGCCCAGCGCAGGAAGCCGTCCAGCGCCGGTTCGTGCCGGTGGGCCGGGTGGTCCTGCGCCCAGGCGGCGAAGGCGAGGCCGGATTCGGCCACGCTCGGCCCGGGCGAGGCGACGCAGTAGAGCGGCGCGGCCCGGCCGCCGGCCGGATGGGTCAGCGTGTGGTACTGGCCGGCGCTGGTCAGGAAGCCCTGGCAATAGGCGATGGCCTCCAGCCGCTCGATGCCGGACCAGGCCGGGTCGCAGACCGCCGCCAGGTCGGCCACGGTGCGCACATGGGTGACGACGTCCGGCCGGCCGGCATGGTGCGACCGCGGCTGTGCCGATGCCAAGGGCACGAGCAGGCAGGTGAAGGCCGCCGCAAGAAGGCTTCGCATGGTGTGATCCTTTGATGTGACGTGCGCCGCGATCCCAGGGTCGGGCCGCCGGGCATACTTGCTGCTGCGCCGCCATCTCCTGCTTTTGTATACATCTTATAGTTGAATTATGTCAGATAAATCCGCGCAGGTTCGAAATTTTCTTGCGCGGGGCGGGTTGGGATTGTGCTGGCTGGCGATGACCGCGGCGGCGCCGCGCTGCCGCGGCCGCCATGGGATGGCATCGGGTGGGCGGGCGGATCCGGGTCGCGCCGGCGGTAGGCATGGCGTCCCCACGCCGGTGACGCTTCGAGACGAGGGCCGCCAGGCTGTCGCCGCGGGGTGCCTCGCCCGCCTTCGCCGTGGCGGTTGCCGGGCGGCCGGCCCGCGCCGCCGCCCTACCGCGCCGCCAGCGCCGCGAACACGTCGCCCTCGGCCGGCCGCCCCTCGACATGCCGGCGGTGCCACAGCGCGTAGAACAGCAGGTGCCAGGCGGCGAAGCCCCTATGCTTGTCGCCGCCGGCATGGCGGAACAGCGACGCCACCCGGTCCGGCCGGGCGATCTCCGCCACCCCGGCCTGCGCCGCGACCAGCGGGCCGAGCCTGTCGCCGACCCGTTCGATCCAGGCGCCGACCGGCACGGTGAAGCCCTGCTTCGGGGCGAAAGGCTGGGCCGCCGGCAGGTGCCGCGCCAGCCACTGCCGCAGCAGCCACTTGCCGGTGTGGCCCTGCACCTTCAGCGCATCCGGCAGGCGGAAGGCGGCCGCCGCCACGCCGGCATCCAGCAGCGGGGTGCGGCCCTCGATGCCATGCGCCATCAGGCAGCGGTCGAGCTTGATCAGCAGGTCGTTCGGCAGCCAGTCGGCGATGTCGAGCGCCTGCGCCGCCTGCAGCCGGGTCCGCCCGGCCGAGGCCGCCGCCGTTTCCGCCGCGCCGATGCCATCGCGCCAGCCGGTCGGCGGCGCGCGCAGGACATCCACGCGGTCGAAGCTGCCATGCGCGCGCGGCGCCTTGCCGCCCAGCCACCAGGGCCGCATCGCCGCGCGGTAGCGGCCGTAGCCGCCGAACAGCTCGTCGCCGCCCTCGCCGGACAGCACCACCTTGACCTCCTGCCGCGCCCGCTGCGCCAGGAACCAGGTGGGGATGATGGCATAGTCGGCCGCCGGGTCGTCCATGGCGGCCACGATCCTCGGCAACTCGCGCCAGACCATGGCTTCGGTGACGGCGACGGTGACGTGCTTCGCGCCGACCGATGCCGCGAGCGCCGCGGCCTGGGCGCGTTCGTCGGCCGCGCCGGGGACGTCGAAGCCGGCGGTGAAGGCCAGCACGGGGCGGTCGTTCAGCCGCGCCATCATCGCCAGCACGGTGGCGCTGTCGATGCCGCCCGAGAGGAACATGCCGTAGGGCACGTCGCTGCGCTGGTGCAGCGCGACGCTCTCCTCCAGCGCCGCGTCGAGCCGCGCCAGCGCCGCCTCGGCGCCGATGCTTTCCGGCCCGCCCTCCGGCAGCGCGGCGCGGCGGCGGCGCTCGGCGATGGCGCCGTCGGCGACGACGATGGTCTCGCCGGGCAGGACGCGGGTGATGCCCTCGAAGATGGTCTCGGCGCCGGTGGTGAACTGCAATTGCAGCAGCTCGGCCAGCGCCGCGGCGCGCACGCGCGGCTTGACCAGCCCGGCGGCGATCAATGCCTGGGGTTCGGAGGCGAAGGCGATGCCGCCCGGCACCTCCGCGGTATAGAGCGGCTTGATGCCGAAGGGATCGCGGGCGAGGACCACCTGCCGCGCCGCGCGGTCGGTGAGCGCGATGGCGTACATGCCGCGCAGCCCCTCGGCGAAGCCGATGCCGTCGCGCCGCCACAGGTGCAGCGGCGGCTCGCAGTCGCTGCCGGTGGCGCAGCGCAGCTGGTTGGCCTCGCGCAGCTCTCGGTAGTTGTAGACCTCGCCGTTGGCGACCAGCGCCGCCGCGCCGGCGAACAGCGGCTGGTCCCCGGTGACGAGATCGATGATCGCCAGGCGGGTATGGGCGAGCGCCACGTTGCCCGCGACATGGTGGCCGGCGCCGTCCGGGCCGCGATGCGCCAGCGCCCGGGTCAGGGCTTCCAGCGTGGCGCTGTCGGGGGTCAGCCCCTGGCGCAAGGCGAGGCCGGCCAGGCCGCACATCAGCGCGGCTCCACGCTGGCCAGGAATTCGCGCCAGCGGGCGAGGACCGGCGCCTCGGCATGGGCACGTTCGAATTCGGCGCGGCCGGCGGCGGCGAGGCCGGCGGCGCGGGCGGGTTCGTCCAGCAGCCCGGCGATGGCGGCGGCCAGCGCCGCGGGGTTCTCCTTCGGCACCAGCAATCCGGTCTCCCCTTCCCTGATCAGCTCGACCGGCCCCTGCGCCGCGGCGGCGACCACCGGGCGGGCGGCGGACCAGGCTTCCAGCACCACGTTGCCCAGGGGTTCATGCCGCGACGGGCAGACGAAGATGTCGCAGGCGGCCAGCAGCGCCCCGGTATCCTGCCGCCAGCCGAGGAAGGCGACGCGCCCCGCCACGCCCAATTCCGCCGCCAGCCGTTCCAGCGCGGCGCGTTCCGGCCCCTCGCCGGCCAGCGACAGATGCGCGCCGGGCAGGAGGGCCAAGGCCCGCAGCAGCACGTCGAAGGCCTTGTTGGCATGCAGCCGGCCGAGTGCCAGGAGCCTCGGCGCCCCTACTGGCGCAGGCAGCGCGGCAGCCGGGATGCCGGCGAAGTCATGGGCGAAATTCGGGACGTGGTGGGCACGTGCCGCCGGCCAGCCCTGGCCGGCGATCCAGTCGCGCAGGTCGCGCGTGTTGCCGACCAGATGGTCGCAATGGCGGTAGTATTTCAGGTCGTAGTAGCCGCCGAGCCGTCCGACCAGCGCCCAGGGCGCGCCGCGCCGCTTCACCGCGCCGGCATACCGCCCCGCCCGGTTGGCCCAGGCCACCACCACGCGCGGAGCGAAGCCGGCCAGCACCCGGCCGAGCCGCGGTCGCGTCACCAGGTCGAAATACCCGCCCATGGGGAGCTCGACCGGCTCCACCCCGCCATCCCGCAACCGCTGCGTCCGTCCCGCATCCTGCCGGATCACCGCAAGCACCTCCTCGCCCGCCGCAGCCTGGGCCAGGACGAGGCGTTCGTAGAAGGCCTCGGCGCCGCCCATCGCCGCGCCGGCCATCACATGCGCGATGCGGAGCCTCACGCGAGGGCCTCGAAGCGGGCGGCGACGGCGTCCCAATCCGGGCCGGGGCCGCGGGCCAGGGCGACCTGGTGCATGGCCTGCCAGGCGGCATCGTCCGACAGCAGGCGGATGGCGGCCGCGGCCGCGGCGGCGTCGCTGCGGGCGACCACGCCTGTCGCGCCATCCGCCACCCGCTCCGCCACCGCGCCGAGCGGCGTCACCACCGCGGGCAGGCCGGTCGCCTGGGCCTCGGCCAGGGCCAGGCAGAAGGTCTCGCCGGGATCGCCGCGGTAGAGCATCAGGCGGGCCTCGCTGAGCCGGGCCGCGAGGAGCGGCCGCGGCAGGGGGTCGAAGACGCGCACGCCCTGGTCTTCCATGCCGGCGGCCCGGGCCAGCACCGGCGCCGCGCGCACGGCCAGGCGCGCATCCCCGCCATAGGTGGCGGCCCCGGTGTAGAGGTGCAACTCGGCCGGCGGCAGGCCCGGGTGGATGCGCGTGGCCCAGAGGTCGAGCAGCCAATCCAGCCCGCGCAGCGGGTTGGAGGCGAAGATGGCGATCGGGGGGGGCGGCGAACGCACGGGAAAGGGCCCGTCGAAGGGCGGCGCCAGGGCCAGCGGGATCTCGACGGGCCGGAACGGCAGCCAGGGCGGCAGGCTGGCGGAATGCGACGCGCCCAGGGTGACGATGCACGGCCAGGCGGCCAGCAGCGGGACCAGGTGCCGCGGCTTGCGCAGGTAGTTGGCCGGGTTGTGCAGCCACATCACGCGCCGCCCGGCCGGCAGGGCGCGGAACAGCCGCGGCAGGCGGTTGGCGATGACGAGGTCGGCGGGCGGCCCGCCTTTCGCCAGCGGTGCCCAGAGCAGCCCGTCGCGCGCCTCGGCGGGGTCGGTCCCGGCGCGCAGTTCCACCGCATGCCCGCGCCGGACGAAGGCCGCGGCGAGCAGGGCGAAGGCGGTCTCGACCCCGCCCAGTGGCCGGTCGCCCAGCACGCCGGCGCCGAGGCGCGGACCTTCCGTCGCCAGGACGACCCTCACCCCTGCGGCGTCGGCTGGTGCCGCTCCGGCTCCAGCCTGGCCTTGAGGTGGGACAGCAGCGGGAAGAGCCCGGCGCAGAGCGCGATCAGCAGGCCCCAGCCGCCTTCCCGGTAGCCCTTGCGGCCGACATAGCATTTGACGATGCGGGAGACGCAGCGCCGCAGGTTGTCGGGCAACGAGCCGATCTGCCCCGCCGCCAGCATATCCGCCGCCTTGGCCGAGGAATACTTGTCGAGCCGTCGCAGCATGTCGGAGATGTCGCGGTCGAGCTCGTGCCGGATGCCGTGCGCGGTGATCCGCTCGCCCTCGGTGCCGGTCCAGTCGAGCCCGGGATGCACCCGCTGGCCGCGCCAGTGCTTGGCGCCGCGGCGGAACAGGATGGGCTTCAGCGTGGTGCCGAAGCTGCCGCCCCAGCCGTGCAGGATCAGCCGGTCGCCGACATGGTTGTCGATGCGGATGCGGTGGAAGGCGTGCGGCGAGGCGGCGACCACGCGGCGGATCTCGGCCCAGAGCCCGGACGGCACATGCTCGTCGGCGTCCACCTCGAGGATCCAGTCGCCGGTGCAGGCGGCGATGCCGGCGTTGCGGCGTTCGCCCTCCAGCTCCCAGCCGCCTTCCAGCAGCAGGGCGCCATGGGCGCGGGCGATATCGGCGCTGGCATCGGTGCTGCGGTCGAGCACGACGACGACCTCGTCCGCCGCGGCCAGGGTGGCGAGGCAGGCCGGCAGCCGCGCTGCCTCGTTGCGCGCGACCACCAGGGCGGAGATGCGGGGAGCGCCCGGCCGCGCCACGGCGGCCGGCACCGGGACCGTGGCGCTCACGCCGGCACCTTCGCCGCCAGCAGCCGCTCCGCCGCCGCCAGCGCCGTCTCCAGCGTCAGGCCGGGCATGCTGTCGAGGCCGGGGCTGCCAGGGGCCACCGCCGTCGCGGTGCGGCGCCCGGCCGGGGCATAGGCCTCGACCGGCGAGGGACCGAAGAGGCCGAGCGTCGGCGTCCCCGTCGCCGCCGAGAGGTGCATCAGGCCGCTGTCGTTGCCGACGAAGAGCGCGCAGCGCGCCAGCACCGCGGCGACCTCGGGCAGGGAGAGCCCGCCGACCAGGTCCACCGCCGCCTCGCCGAGTGCGGCCAGCACGGGTGCCGCCATGGCGCGTTCCTGTGCCCCCGGGCCGCCGAGGATGGCGGCCCGCGCCCCTTCCAGCGGCGCGCCCGGCGCGGTCAGCGCGCGGTACAGCGCCACGAAGCGGTCCGCCGGCCAGACCTTGCGGTCCCAATTGGCGGTCGGGCCGAGGCCGATCCAGATTCCGTCGCCGGGCAGCAGCGCCGCCGCCCGGGCGCGCTCCGCCGGGCCGAACCAGGCGACCGGCAAGGGCGGCGGGTCGAGCCCCAGCAGCGCGCCCAGATGCGCCAGCCGGTGCCCCGGCTGCCGCCCGCCGCGCATCACGTAGCGCCGCTTCGCCCGCACCAGCCAGGAGAACGCCGAGCCCCGCAGGTCGACGACGATGTCCCAGCGCTGCCCGGCCACCTGGCGCCACAGCTCCCACCAATGCGCCCGGAAGCGGCGCTTGGTCAGCACGATGGTCCAGGCCCGGCTGGGCATGCGGGCGAAGACGCCCTCGGCCACGGGGCCGCAGGCCACCACCACCTTGGCGTGGGGGTGGGTCCGGATCAGGTGGTCCAGCAGCCCGGTCGACAGCACGGCGTCGCCGATCCGGGTGGACGTGATGAAGAGGATGCGCACGGCGCCGCGCGTGTAGCATGCCGCGTCGCGTTCGGGGACCCGTTGCACGGCGGCCCCCTCTCGCCCAAGTGGAAGCCATGCCGATAGCGTATCTGCCCGGACGGGGCATGGTGGAGGTGACGGGCGAGGACCGCACCGGCTTCCTCCAGGGCTTGGTCACCAACGACGTCGCCGGGGCCACGCCCCCATCCCCTGCGGCCGAGCCGCAGGGATCCCAGAGGCTTGGCACGGCGGTCTTCGCCGCATTGCTCTCGCCGCAGGGCAAGTGGCTGGCGGAATTCTTCATCCTGGCCGATGGCGACCGGCTGCTGCTGGACTGCGAGGCGGCGCAGGCGGCGATGCTGGCGCAGAAGCTGGCGCGCTTCCGGCTGCGCTCGAAGGTCTCGGTGCGCGACGCCTCGGCCGAATTCGCGGTGCATGCCGGCTGGGGCGGCGCCGCGGTCCCCGCCGGCACCATCGCCGCGCCCGATCCGCGGCTGCCGGAGGCCGGCTGGCGTGCCCTGGCACCGGCGCCCGTGGCCGCCGACGCGACGCCCGAGGACTGGGACCGCCACCGCCTGGCGCTCGGCCTGCCGGACGGCACGCGCGACCTGGTGGCCGAGCAGACCGTGCTGCTCGAGGCCGGCTACGACGACCTGCACGGCGTGTCATGGACCAAGGGCTGCTACATGGGCCAGGAGCTGACCGCGCGGACCAAGTATCGCGGCCTGCTGAAGCGCCGGCTGGTGCCGGTCGCGGTGGAGGGGCCGCTGCCCGCGCCCGGCACCAAGGTCTTTGCCGATGGGACGGAGGTCGGCGAGATGCGCTCCGGCCGCGACGGGATGGGCATCGCGCAGCTGCGGCTGGAAGCGCTGGATGGCCGGAGGCTTTCCTGTGGCGAGGCGATGCTGACGCCGCGCATCCCCGGCTGGATGGCGCTGCCGGCACGCGAGCGCGCCTGATGGCCGCCGATCATGGCCCCGGCGTCCGGGTGCCGCCGCCGATCCTGGTTGGGCTGCCGGTCGGGATCGGCTGGCTGCTGCATCGCGCCGCGCCGGTGCCGGTCAGCACGCCGGCGCCGAACCTGGCGGCGCTGCTGATGGCGCTGGGCATGGCGCTGTCGGTCTGGACGGTGGTGACCATGGTCCGCGCCGGCACCGACCCGCGGCCGGACAAGCCCGACAAGGCGCTGCTGGAACGCGGGCCGTTCCGGTTCAGCCGCAACCCGATCTACCTGGGCTTCCTCGCGGTCGCTGCCGGCTTCGCGTTGCACTGGGGCGACCTGTGGCCCTGGCTGGCGCTGCTGGTCTGCTTCGCGGTGCTGGACCGGCATGTGGTGGCGCGGGAGGAGACCTACCTGCGGGCGCGGTTCGGGGCGCCATATCTGGAGTATCTGGGTCGGGTGCGGCGGTGGATCTGAGGAAGTGAGGCCGGCGCGTGCCGCGCGGCAGGTGCCGGACTCCCAGGAACGGAGGCGGGTTGGACGCATGCGTCCCACGGGAGGATGCTTCCTCCCTGGCCTTTGCTACCCGTTCACCACCGCCCCGCCATTCGGGTGCAGCGTCTGCCCGTTGATGTAGGAACTGTCGCTCTCCGCCGCGAGGAAGATGTAGCAGGGTGCCACCTCGTCCGGCTGGCCGGCGCGGCCCATCCCGGCGCTCTCGCCGTGCCTGGCGGTCTTTTCCGCATCGAAGCTGGCCGGGATCAGCGGCGTCCAGATCGGCCCCGGCGCCACCGCGTTCACCCGGATGCGCTTCTGCTCCCACAGCGCCTGCGACAGGCTGCGGGTGAAGGCCAGGATGGCGCCCTTGGTGCTGGCATAGTCGATCAGTTGCGGGCTGCCCTTGAAGGCGGTGATCGAGGTGGTGTTGATGATCGCGCTGCCCGCCGGCATGTGCTTCAGCGCCGCCTTGGTCACCCAGAACATGCCGAGGATGTTGGTGCGGAAGGTGCGCTCCACTTGGGCTTCCTCGATCTGCGCGAAATCCTCGCAGACATGCTGCTCGGCGGCGTTGTTGACCAGGATGTCGATGCGGCCGCCGAGGCCCGAGGCCGCCTCGTCCACCGCCCGGGCCGCGAAGCCGGCATCGCCGATGTCGCCGGCGATGGTCAGGCAGCGGCGCCCGGCGGCCTCGACCAGGCGCTTCGTCTCGGCGGCGTCCTCGTGCTCGTCGAAGTAGAGCACGGCGACGTCGGCGCCCTCCTTGGCGAAGCCGATGGCGACCGCGCGGCCGATGCCGCTGTCGCCGCCGGTGACGAGGGCGGTCTTGCCGGCCAGCTTGCCGCTGGGCTTCCAATTCTCCATGCGGCCTTGCGGCTGCGGGTCCATCGCGGCCTCGGAGCCCGGCTGGTGGTCCTGGTGCTGCGGCGGCTGCGGGGTCTGCTGGTCGTCCGGCATGCTGGTGTCTCCCGTGTGCCGGAGCCAACGGGAGGCGGGCCGCGGGAGTTGCCCGTGTGGCGCGGAACGAGGGCAAGGCCAGGGAGGCCTTGCCGCGCGGCGGGTGCCGGACCCGGAAAGGGGAACGGTGGGGCCTGGGGAGGGAAACATTTTTCCCTCCCCGGCCTTCGGCGCGTCACCTCCGGCACCAGCCGCCTGCCCTCCAGCCGCGGCGCGGTCAGCACCCCGTCCAGCACCGCCGGGCGCCACCTCCACTGCCGCGCCGTCGGCCCGGGCAAGCCGCAGGGCGAGGCGCGCGCGCTGATCAAGGCGAGGCCATGCTGGACGCCGAAGACCAGGACGCCGCCGATGAAGGCGCCGCGCGGCGGCCCCGATGCCGCGCCAGGCGGCGCAGCCGCAGCATGTCGAATCCCGGAAAGGCCGCCCCCGGCGCGGTGCGACTGCCGCGCCGGGGTCATCGGCACTTCGGGGCGACTATGCCGTGCGGTCGCTGCCGCCGCCGGTCAGCGCGGCCTGCGCCGCGGCCAGCCGCGCCACCGGCACGCGGTAGGGCGAGCAGGAGACGTAGTCGAGCCCGGCTTCCTCGCAGAACTGGATCGAGGCCGGGTCGCCGCCATGCTCGCCGCAGATGCCGAGCTTGAGGTCGGGCTTCACCGAGCGGCCCTTCTCCTTGGCGATCTTCACCAGCGCGCCGACGCCCTCGGGGTCGATGGAGACGAAGGGGTCCTTCGGCAGGATGCCCTTGTCGACATAGAGCGGCAGGAACTTGCCGGCATCGTCGCGCGACAGGCCGAAGACGGTCTGGGTCAGGTCGTTGGTGCCGAAGCTGAAGAAGTCGCCGACCTCGGCGATCTTGTCCGCGGTCAGGCAGGCGCGCGGCAGCTCGATCATCGTGCCGACATAGTATTCGATCGTCGTGCCGGTCTCGGCGAAGACCTCCTTGGCGATCTTGTCGACCTGGGCGCGGGTGATCTCCAGCTCGCGCCGGGTGGCGACCAGCGGGATCATGATCTCCGGCACCGGGGCGGCGCCGCTCTCCTTCGCCACGGCGACCGCCGCCTCGAAGATGGCGCGGGCCTGCATCTCGTAGATCTCGGGGTAGGAGATGCCGAGCCGGCAGCCGCGATGGCCGAGCATCGGGTTGGCCTCGGCCAGGTCGGCGGCGCGGCGCTGCATGGCCGCGACGTCGGCGCCGAGCTGTTCCGCCAGCTCGGCGATCTCGGCATCGCCATGCGGCAGGAATTCGTGCAGCGGCGGATCCAGCAGGCGGATCGTCACCGGCAGGCCCACCATGATCCGGAACAGCTCCGAGAAGTCCTGGCGCTGGAAGGGCAGCAGGCGGGCGAGGGCCTCGCGCCGGCCGCGCTCGGTCTCCGACAGGATCATCTGCCGCACCGCGCCGATCCGCGCCGGGTCGAAGAACATGTGCTCGGTGCGGCAGAGCCCGATGCCCTCGGCGCCGAACTTGCGGGCGGTGTCGGCATCCAGCGGGGTTTCCGCATTGGCCCGCACCTTCAGGCGGCGGACCTTGTCGGCCCATTCCATCAGCGTGGCGAAGTCGCCCGAGAGCTGCGGCTCGACCATCGCCACGGTGCCGATGAAGATCTCGCCCGTCGCGCCATCCAGCGTGATGGTCTCGCCGCCGCGGACGATCTGGCCGCCAGCGGCCAGAGCCTGGGCGCCGTAGTCGATGGTGACGCCGCCGGCGCCGGCGACGCAGGGCCGGCCCATGCCGCGGGCGACCACCGCCGCGTGGCTGGTCATGCCGCCGCGGGTGGTCAGCACGCCCTTGGCGGCGTGCATGCCGTGGATGTCCTCCGGGCTGGTCTCGATGCGGACCAGGATGACCGATTCGCCCTTGGCGGCACGCGCCTCGGCCTCATCCGCCGAGAACACGACGATGCCGCAGGCCGCACCGGGAGAGGCCGGCAGGCCCTTGCTCAGCAGCTTGCGCGGTGCCTTGGGGTCGAGCGTCGGGTGCAGCAGCTGGTCGAGCGCCGAGGGGTTCACCCGCTTGATGGCCTCGGTCTCGGTGATCAGGCCCTCGCGCGCCATGTCGACCGCGATCTTGAGGCTGGCCGCCGCCGTGCGCTTCCCGTTGCGGGTCTGCAGCATGTACAGCTTGTTCTGCTGCACGGTGAACTCGATGTCCTGCATGTCCGTGTAGTGTTGCTCGAGCTTCGCACGGACCGCGACGAGCTCCTGGTAGGCGGCCGGCATGGCGACTTCCATGCTGGTCTCGTGCGGCTTGGCCTTGAGCTGGGCCATCGGCTGCGGCGTGCGGATGCCGGCGACGACGTCCTCGCCCTGCGCGTTGATCAGGTATTCGCCGTAGAAGATGTTCTCGCCCGTGCTGGGGTCGCGGGTGAAGCAGACGCCGGTCGCGCAGTCCTGGCCCATGTTGCCGAAGACCATGGCCTGGACGTTGACCGCAGTGCCCCAATTGGCCGGGATGTCGTGCAGCCGGCGGTAGGTATTGGCCCGGGCGTTCATCCAGGACCCGAAGACGGCACCGATCGCACCCCAGAGCTGCGCAGTGGGGTCCTGCGGGAAGGGCTCGCCCTGCACCTCGGCCACCATCGCCTTGTAGCCATCGACCACGCTCCGCCAGTCCTGCGCGGTCAGGTCGGTGTCCTCGACGATGCCGCGCCCGAGCTTCACGTGCTCGATGATCTCCTCGAAGCGGTGGTGGTCGACGCCCATGACCACGCTGCCATACATCTGGATGAAGCGGCGGTAGCTGTCCCAGGCGAAGCGCGGGTCGCCGGAGGCGGTGGCGAGGCCTTCCACCGTCTGGTCGTTCAGGCCGAGGTTGAGGACGGTATCCATCATCCCGGGCATCGAGACCCGGGCGCCGGAGCGGACGGAGACCAGCAGGGGCTTCTGGGTATCGCCGAATTTGTTGCCGACCGCGGCCTCGATCAGCCCCAGCGCGGCGCCGACCTGATCGCGCAGCTCGGGCGGGTACTGCTTCTGGTGGTCGTAGTAGTAGGTGCAGACCTCGGTGGTGATGGTGAAGCCGGGGGGCACGGGCAGGCCGATGCTGGCCATCTCGGCCAGGTTGGCGCCCTTGCCCCCCAGCAGGTTGCGCATCTCCGCCTTGCCTTCATTATGGCCGGCGCCGAAGCTGTAGACCCACTTGCTCATCGGCGATGTTCCCCTTGGCTACCGGATGGCTGGCCGTTCGCTGGGCCGTTCAGTGCAGAGTTGCATGAATGGCGGCTTAACGCACCCGGACGCGTTTCAACCTTCGATCTTCGAGACATCCGCGACCGCATCCATGGCGGCGCAGAGGGTATGGAGCAAACGCAACCGGTTGCGGCGAAGTTGCAGGTCCGCATCGTTCACCACCACCTGGTCGAAGAAGGCGTCGACCGGTCCGCGCAGGCTGGCGAGGCTGGCCATGGCGGCGAGGAAATCCTCGGCGGCCAGGGCGGCGGTGACCGCCTGTGTGCTGCTGGCAACGGCCTGGCCGAGCGCCCGTTCCGCGCCGGTGGCGAGCAGGGCGGGATCCACCGGGCCGTCATGCGGGCCGTCCTTGCGGTTCTCGATCCGCAGGATGTTGGCGGCGCGCTTGTAGGCGGCCAACAGGTTGGCGCCGTCCGGGGTGGCCAGCATGGTGGCGAGCGCATCGGACCGGGCGAGCAGGCGGGTCAGGTCGTCGTCCGGCGTGGCGCCGAAGACGGCGGTGAGGATGTCATGCCGGGCGCCCTCGGCCCGGAGCTGGACGCGGAGGCGTTCGACCAGGAAGTCGAGCAAGCCGGCGGCAAAAGCGGCGACCATCGGCGGGTGGCGGGACCCGGCGGGCGCCTGCCAGCCCGCCTTCATGGTCTCGGCGGCGACGCCCAGGCCGAATTCGGGGCTGGCGGTGCTGCCGGTGGATTGCGGGTAGCCGAAGAAGGCCTCCCCAATCACCTCGGCCAGCGGCAGCCGCAGCCGGTTCTCGCGGATCAGCCGGATGACGCCGAGCGCCGCGCGGCGCAGCGCATAGGGGTCGCCCGACCCGGTCGGCCTTTCGTCCACCGCGAAGAATCCGGCCAGCTGGTCCAGCTTGTCGGCCAGCGCCAGCGCCACCGCGACGGGTTCGGACGGCACCGCATCGCCCGGGCCGAGCGGGCGGTAGTGCATCCCGATCGCCTCCGCCACACGCGGGTCCTCGCCGCCGGCCAGCGCATAGTAGCGGCCCATCACCCCCTGCAATTCGGGGAATTCGCCGACCATGCCGGTGGCGAGGTCGGCCTTGGCCAGCCTCGCCGCCCGCGCGGCCAGGGCCGGATCGGCGCCGACCATGGGCGCGATCAGCCCGGCCAGGCGTTCCAACCGCGCCACCCGCTGGCCTTGCGTCCCCAGCCTGGCGTGGAACACCACGCCGTCCAGCCTGGCGAGGGTGGTCTCCAGCGGCTGCTTCAGGTCCTGGTCCCAGAAGAACCGCGCATCCGACAGCCGCGCCCGCAACACCCGCTCGTTGCCCGCGACGATCGCCGCCCCGCCATCCTGCGGCGTCACGTTCGACACCACGGCAAAACGCGCCGCGGCCCGGCCATCCGGGTGGCGCAGGGCGAAATAGCGCTGGTTGACCCGCATCGAGGTCCGCATGACCTCGGGCGGCAGGTCCATGTAGGCCTCGTCGATCCGCCCCAGCAGCGGCACCGGCCATTCCACCAGCCCGGCGACCTCGGCCAGCAGGCCGCGGTCGGGCACCACCTCCAGCCCCTCGGCCGCGGCCAGTTCATTGATGCCGGTCTCGATGATCCGCTCGCGCTCGGCGGCGTCGGCGACGACGAAGCGGGCGCGCAGGCCCTCGGCATAGTCGGCGAAGTGCCGCACCGCGAAGGGCTCGGTCCCGGCCAGCACGCGATGCCCCTCCGTCAGCCCGGCGGCGCTTAGGCCATGCACCGCGTCGCCGCCTTGCGCCAGCGCAAAGGGCACCGGCCGGCCGTCGAACACGCAGAGGATGCGCTGCAGGGGCCGCACCCAGGCGAAGTCGCTGGTGCCCCAGCGCATGGATTTCGGCCAGGGGAAGCTGCGCAGGATGCCGGGCAGCTTCTCGGCGACCAGCGCCGCGGCCTCCATCACCGCGCCGGGCTTCTGCAGCACCCAGAACTGGCCTTCCTGGGTCAGTTGCTCCCGCGTCGCGCCATGCTTGCGCAGGAAGCCGTCCAGCGCCGCATCCGGGGCGCCGATGCGCGGCCCGCGTTCCTCCTTGCCCGGCGTCTCGGCGCGCGCCGCCATCTCGCCCACCGCGGCGATCCGGCGCGGGCCATGCAGCGGGCGCGGCGCCGCGGTCATCAGCGGCGAGAGCGCCTTCAGCAGGGCCGCGCACAGCTCCTCCGCCGCCCGGGCCTGCATGCGGGCCGGGATTTCCTCGGAGAAGAGCTCGATCAGCAGTTCAGGCATGGGGCTGCAACGCGGCCTTTATGTCGGTCTTGGAGAAATCGTCGCCCTTGAACAGCAGCGGCTCGTTGCGCGACTTGGCCAGGGCATAGGCGAAGCAGTCGCCGAGGTTGAGGCCGGCCGGATGCCGCCCCTTGCCGAAGCGGCGCCAGCCCTCGGTAGCCATGGCCGCATGCTCGGCGGTGAATGGCGCGACCTGGACGCGGCCCGCGACGAGCAGCCGTTCCAGCCGGTCACGCACCGGGGGACCGGCACGTCCCTCCGCCACCACGCAGACCTCCACCAGCGTCGCGGCCGAGATGGACACGGACGCCGCCTGCGTCAGCGCCGCGCCGAAAGCCTCGGCGTCCGGTTCGTCGCGCAGGATCGCCATGAGAGCCGAGGTATCGACGATCACCGGGGCAGTCCGTCCTCGTCGTAGAATTCCGAATGGTCGCTGGTGGTCCCAGGCGGGAACAGCGTCGAGGCCTCCCGGGCGATGGCCATGATGGCATCGAAGCGGCGCCGCTTGTCCTCGTCATCGCCGACCCGCTCGCGCGCCAGCCGCTCATTCACGGCGCGACGGATCGCATCGGTCGTCGTGGTCCCGAGCAATTCCGCCAGTGCCTTGGCCTCGGCGATCAATGCCTCGTCCTTGATGTTCAGCTGGCCCATGCCGGCCCCCATGGTAGAACGCCAAACGTCATTCTACCCTAGGCCCCGCCCTTGATCCACGCCTCGCAGCAGCCCTTCGCCAGGGTGCGGACCCGGCCGATATAGGCGGCCCGCTCGGTCACGCTGATGGCGCCGCGGGCATCGAGCAGGTTGAAGCGGTGGCTGGCCTTGATGCACTGGTCGTAGGCCGGCAGCGCCAGGCCCTGGCGCAGCAGGTCGGCGCACTCTTCCTCGGCGTCCTGGAAGTGGCGGAACAGCTTCTCCACATTCGCGTGGGTGAAGTTGTGGTGGCTGTATTCCACCTCGGCCCGTTTGAAGATCTCGCCGTAGCTCACGCCCTGGCCGTTGAAGTCCAGGTCGTAGACGTTCTCGACCCCCTGGATGTACATCGCCAGGCGTTCCAGGCCGTAGGTCAGCTCGCAGGAGGGGACCTCGCAGGGAATGCCGCCGACCTGCTGGAAATAGGTGAACTGGGTCACCTCCATCCCGTCGCACCAGACCTCCCAGCCAAGGCCCCAGGCGCCCAGCGTCGGGCTTTCCCAGTCGTCCTCGACGAAGCGGATGTCGTGCACCAGCGGGTCGAGCCCGATGGCGCGGTAGCTGCCGATCAGCGCCGATTGCGGGTCGGCGGGCGAGGGCTTCAGGATGACCTGGTACTGGTAGTAGTGCTGCAGCCGGTTGGGGTTCTCCCCGTACCGGCCATCCGACGGCCGGCGGGAAGGCTGGACATAGGCCGCCTTCCAGGGCTTCGGGCCGAGCGCCCGCAGCGTGGTCGCCGGGTGGAAGGTGCCGGCGCCGACCTCCATGTCGTAGGGCTGCAGGATGACGCAGCCCTGGGCCGACCAATAGGCATGCAGCCGGAGGATGAGCTCCTGGAAGCTGGGGGGCTTGGCGGGTGCGGCGCGCGGGTCGGTCGGCATGCGGCGGCTTTTGCCATGCCGGCGCGGCGGAACATAGTGGGGGGCGGCCAAGCCCCAAGGGGAAACCGATGACCGAGACCGAACGCCTGATCCGCGCCTACTACGCCGCCTTCGACGCCGGCGACCGGGAGGCCATGCTGGCGCTGCTGGCGGAGGAGGTGATCCACGACGTGAACCAGGGCCCACGCGAGGTGGGCAAGCCGGCCTTCCGCGCCTTCCTCGGCCATATGGACCGGTCCTACCGGGAGGCGATCCGCGATCTCGTGGTGATGGTGGATGCCACCGGCACGCGGGCGGCGGCGGAATTCCGGGTGGCGGGGGAATACTTGGCGACCGATCCCGGCCTGCCGGAGGCAAAGGGCCAGCGCTACGACCTGCCGGCCGGGGCCTTCCTGGAAGTGGCGGACGGGCGGATCAGCCGGGTGAGCACCTACTACAACCTGCCGGAGTGGATCCGGCAGGTGGGCGGCTAGCCGCCCGGCAGCAGCCGGTCGCGCAGCTCGGTGATCCGCGTGCGCAGCTCGCACATCGCGGCGTGGTCGGCGAAGGCGCGATCGATCCATTCCGGCCGATGCTCGGCGGCCTTGGCGCGCAGGGCCTTGCCCTGGTCGGTCAGGCGGATGCGGACCTGGCGCTCGTCCTCCGGGCAGCGGAGGCGGGTGACATGGCCGGCCGCCTCCAGCCGCTTCAGCAGCGGCGTCAGGGTGTTGGATTCGAGATAGAGCTTGTCGCCGATGCGGCCCACCGTCTGGTCGTCCTCCGCCCACAGCACGACCATGACCAGGTACTGCGGATAGGTCAGGCCGATCGCATCCAGCATCGGCTTGTTGGCGCGGCCGATCGCCTGCGCCGTGGAATGCACGGCGAAGCAGAGGAATTCGTCGAGGTCGAGCGGCGTGGCCGTCGCGCCTGGGGATTCGGTCATGTCGCCTCCTGGGTTTCGGGCCACGCTAATATATCGTGCGCGATTAAAGCGACCATGATTGAATCGCGGGGCAGGCATGCGATCTGGTCTATCGTGCACGATCTAATCGTCCGGTATCTACCCCTCCAACGCCGCCGCATCCCGGTGGCCCCAATCGGAGAGACCCCCATGTTCCGCACCACCCTGTTCGCGTCCGCCGTCGCGCTTGCCACCCTCGGCGCCGCCCAGGCCCAGGACAACGGCCCCCGCCTGATCGGCGGCGGCCCGGATGCCGTCGTCGCCTATGCCGAGCCCAGCCGGAACGTCGTCGGCGGCGGCCTCGCCCGCATCATCGGCGGCGGCGAGAACCAGCGCTTGGCCTATGCGGCCGATCCCACCACCCAGGCGCCGTCCGGCCTGGTGGCCGAGGTGGTGGGCGGCGGCGAGAACCGCCAGCTGGTCTACCGCGCCGCGCCGGCTACGCGCCGGCAGCTGGCCCGCCAGGGTGGCTGAGACCGCCTCGCCGAAAAGCTTGGGGAGGGGGAAGTATTCCCTCCCCAAACCCCACCCTTCCTTTCTGTGGGTTGGCACCCGCCGCGCGGCGAATACGGACCCGAATAAATAAATAAATGAAGGCCTGGGGAGAATACCCTCTCCCCTGCCTTCCTTCACAACCCCAGTCGCGCCCAGGCCGCCCGCTCCTCCACCGCCGCCAGCACCGCCTCGGCCGAAAGCCCCGGCAGCAGGCGCCGCAGCAGCGGCGGCCGCGGCCCGCCGACCTGGACCAGCCGGACCTTGTCGCCGAAGCGCCGCTTCGCCTCCCCCGCCGCATCGCCGAGCCGGTCCGCGAGGCCCAGCTCCACCGCGCGGCGGCCCGGCCAGAAGCGGCCGGTGAAGATCTCTTCCGGCGGGGCCTTCAGCGTCGCGCCGCGGCGGGCGGTGACCCAGGCGCGGAATTCGCCGTGCAGGTCCTCCAGCAGGGTGTCCAGCCGCGCCGCATCCGCCGGCGCCTCCGGCCGGAAGGGGTCCCAGAAGCTCTTCTCCGTCCCCGCGGTGCGCAGCCGCCGCTCCACCCCGAGCCGTTCCAGCGCGCCGGTGAAGCCGAAGCCCGCGGCGATGACCCCGATCGAGCCGAGGATGCTGGACGGGTCGGCGATGATCTCGTCCGCCGCGCAGGCGATCCAGTAGCCGCCCGAGGCCGCGGCATCCTCGACGCAGGCGATGACCGGCAGCTTCTTCTCCTCCGCCAGGCGGCGGATGCGCCCCGCCACCAGGCTGGACTGCACCGGCGACCCGCCGGGCGAGTTGATGACCAGGAAGACGGCCGCGAGGCGCTTGAGGGCGAAGGCGCGGTCGAGCACCGGGCCGGTGGTGGCCAGGCTGATGCCGCCGGCGAAGCCGGGGCGGGCGGCGATGGCGCCGGAGAGCCGGACCACGGCCACGCGCGGGTGGCGGGGGAGGAAGGGGATGTTCATGCCCCGCCAAGATGCGCCCGCGCGCGCCGGCATCAAGGCGCCGTGCGGCCTGGGCGGCGCCGCGCGCGGCGGCTAGCCTTCCCGCCGCAGCACGAGGGCACCGCATGACGCATCCCGAGATCGGCATCTATGCGGCCCAGGGCATGGGGCAGTCCAGCGGGCTGGGCGTGGCGCCGGCCCTCGTCATCGTCGACTTCGTGGTCGGCTTCACCGACCCGGCGCATTTCGGCGGCGGCAACATCGCCGCGGCGATCGAACGCACCGTGCCGCTGCTGGCCTTCGCCCGCGAACGGGGCTGGCCGGTGGTGCATACGCGGGTGGTCTATGCCGATGACGGCGCGGATGCCGGCGGCTTCACCCGCAAGGTGCCGACCTTGCGCAAGCTGACCGAGGCAAGCCCGCTGTCGCAGATCGTCCCCGAACTCGCGCCCGTGCCGGGCGAGCTGGTGCTGCGCAAGCGCAATGCCTCCGCCTTCTTCGGCACGGAGCTGGCGGGGTGGCTCGCGATGCGGCGGGTGGATACGGTGGCGGTCGCCGGCTGCACCACGTCCGGCTGCGTGCGGGCCACCGTGGTGGATTCGCTGCAGCATAATTTCCGCACCATCTGCCTCATGGATTGCGTCGGCGACCGGGCGATCGCCCCGCACGAGGCGAACCTCTTCGACATGGGGCAGAAATACGCCGACCTGCTGACCGGCGCGGCGCTGATGGCCGCCTGGCGCGAACGGGATTGAAGGAGACGACGAGGATGTTCGATTTCAAGGGCAAGCGCGTGGTGGTCTGCGGCGGCAGCCGCGGCATCGGGCGGTCGACCGCGCTGGGCTTCGCGCGAGCGGGCGCATCGGTGTCCATCTGCGCCCGCGGCGCCGGCCCGCTGGAGGCGACACGGGCGGAGATCGCCGCACTCGGCGTCGCCGCGCATGCCGCCCCCTGCGACCTCGGCGACCGCGACGCCGTCGCGGCCTATGTCGCCGCGGCGGCCGAGGCGCTGGGCGGCATCGACATCCTCGTCAACAACGCCTCCGGCTTCGGGTCGCAGGACACCGAAGAGCATTGGGCGCAGGGGCTTTCGGTGGATGTCATGGCCACCGTGCGGGCGACGCATGCGGCGCTGCCCTTCCTGGAGCAGGCGAAGGGCTGCATCGTCAACGTCTCCTCGATCTCCGGCTACCGGCCGAGTATCCGCACTCCTGCGTACGCTGCCGTGAAGGCGCTGCTGATCAACTACACCCAGTCCCAGGCGGCGATGTATGCGCCGAAGGGCATCCGCGCCAACGCGGTCGCCCCCGGCAGCATCGAATTCCCCGGCGGATCGTGGGAGGCGCGGAAGACCTCCGACCCGAAGCTCTACGACGGCATCCTCGCCGGCATCCCCTTCGGCCGGCTCGGCACGCCGGAGGAAGTGGCCGAGGTGGCGATGTTCCTGGCTTCCCCGGCGGCGCGCTGGGTGACCGGGCAGACCATCATCGTCGATGGCGGGCAGATGCTCTGATCCGCGGCCGGTCGCCGGCGCCACTCGCGGCGCGGTGACGGCTCTGCGGGGCGCCCCGCAGCCCGGTCCGGCCAGCCCGGCTACAGGAACCAGTGGCCCATGCCGCAGTGGCCCGCCGCGTGATGCTGGCCCGCAGCCGCTTCGCCTTCGCCGGGGATGGGGCCGGCGGACAGGCCATCCTCGCTCAGCGGGGTGATCACCACCAGGCCGTTGCCGCTGGCGGTCGAGGTTCCGAAGCTCGACGCCGCCAGGCTGGTGAAGGACGCGCCGTTGCCGCCGCCGCCGGCGTCATCATGCGCGGCGCCGCCGCCGCCGCCCCCGCTGTAGCCGCCGCCACCGCCGCCGCCGCCGAGATAGCCGCCGCCGCCGCCGCCGCCATAGCCGCCGGCGCCGCCGTTGCCGGCGCCACCGGCACCGCCCGTCAGGCCCTCGGCATAGGCGCCGCCGCCGCCGCCGGCATTCACCGCGACCTCCCCGTCGCCACCCGAGGTCGCCAGGCCGCCGCCGCCGCCGCCGGCATAGCCGTCGCCATCCTCGGAATCGGTCTTGCCGCCCTCGCCGCCTTGCCCGTCGCTGCCGGCCTTGCCGCCATCGGCCGTCGGGAACCCGGTTTCATGGCCGTTGGCGGCAGCGAGGCCGGTGGCGCTGATGCCCCGGTGCTGGGACGAGTTGCCGCCGACGGAACCGCCGCCACCGCCGCCTGCGATCAACAGCGGCGAGCCGTTCGCATCGACGACGAAGCTGCCGCCGCCGCCGCCGCCCGACCCGATGCTGTCGGGCGTGTCGTCGCCGCGGCCGCCGACGGCGATGGCGAGGACGTCACCGGCGGTGAGGGTGAAGATGCCCTCGATCTGCGCGCCGAAGCCGCCGACCGCCGCATCGCTGCCGCCTTCGCGGGCATTCGCCGTTCCGCCCGAGGCGCCGGTGGCGACGATGTTGTAGGTGCCGGTCGCGGGGACCGTATAGGTCTGCAGGGCGCCGGTATAGCTGAAGGTCAGCGCGGCTGGCGTGGCGTCCAGGCCGGTCTCCGGCAGCATGGTCGGGACAGGGTACCGGTCGACCTGCGGCGCGCCGCCAGACGCCGCCCAAAGGTCGGGGAAGCCGGAATGAAATCCCGCCCATTTGTCCGCCCATTGAAATGAATGCATTCCATGCATCGCTGAAATATCCTTGCCATTCCGTCACGTGCGGGCCGTTACCACCGGCCCGGCGATCGGGATGAAACCTCGCAGACCGGGATCCAGGCAAGGAGGAACGATGCAACGCGCGGACGAAATCAAGGCATTTCCGAATCGAGTTGTCGCTCCATCCGGGAAATTCAATCTTTCGATTTGAGAACTTCGTTCGTTTCTACCGTTGGTCATGAGGCTGTGCAGCCAGGCGCGCCGCCCGGCGATGCGGGCTTGGCCCCCAACGCCGGCACGGTGCCGCGGCGACCGCGGCCGGAGGCCCCGTGTTCAGCCGGGCTCGTAGCCTTCGACCAGCGCCACGTCGCCGTCGGAGGCTTCCTGCCGCAGGGCGATCAGCGGGGTGTAGTCGGGGCTGTGGTAGAAGGCCTTGAGCCCCGCCATCGTGGGGAATTCGAGCACCACGACACGTTCCAGGGCCGGCGCCCCCTCGACCGGCGTCACCGCGCCGCCGCGGATCAGGTAGCGGCCGCCGAAGCGGGCGATCATCGGCGCCACCTGGTCGCGGTAGGCGGCGAATTTCGCCGGGTCCTTCACCCGGATGTTGGCGATGAGGTAGGCGGGCATGCTTCGGTCCTCCCTGGGCCGGAAAGCTTGCCCCCGTTCCCGCGGCGTCGGAAGGCCGGCCCGCCACACGCCCTGGACATGCGCCCATGCCCATACCGCAGCCCGCGGCCGCCCCGCTTCTCCCCGGCCGGGACGACGTGCGCAGCGGCGTCCTCGCCGCCATCCTTCACGTCAGGCCGAGCCTGGCGGCGCAGCCGCTGGAGGATCGGCATCGCTTCGACGGGATGGGCACCAGCTCGGCCCAGCTGGCCCCCATCCTGTTCGGCATCGAGTCCTGCGGAACCAGGCTCGACGGCATCGAAACCGCCGGCGGGCTGACGACCGACCTGCATCGCCGGCTCGTCGAACGGGGCCGCGCCGCCTGACGGCGGCGGCGGACCGAAGGCGGCTACAGCGCGGGGAGCGGCGCGCCGAGCGCCGCATCCCGCCCCATCTTGCCGAGGGTCGCCCAGCCGCGCTCGTACTGCGGCGGCACCCGCAGAACCTCGGTCCGGCCCAGCACGGAGGCCGCATGGATCGGCCAATAGGGGTCGCGCAGCAGGCCGCGGGCCAGTAGGATCAGGTCGGCCCTGCCCTCGGTCAGGATCGCCTGGGCCTGCTCGGGCTCGGTGATCATGCCGACGGCGGCCACCGCGATCCCGGCGCCCGCCTTCACCGCTTCCGCCCCCGGCACCTGGTAGCCAGGGCCCAGCGCGATCTTCTGCGCCGGGTGCAGCCCGCCCGAGGACACGTCGATCAGGTCGACGCCCAGCGCCTTCAGCCGGCGGGACAGTTCCACCGTCTCCTCGGTGGTCCAGCCGCCCTCGACCCAGTCGGTATGGGAGACGCGGACCCAGAGCGGGATCTCGTCCGGGATGGCGGCGCGGGTCGCGCGGCTCATCTCGAGGACGAAGCGGGCGCGGCCGTCGAGGTCGCCGCCCCAGGCATCGTTGCGGCGGTTCGACAGCGGCGAGAGGAATTGGTGGCCGAGATAGCCGTGCGCCGCATGCAGCTCGATCACCCGGTAGCCGGCCTTGACGCTGCGCCGCGCCGCGGCGGCGAAGGCGGCGATGGTCGCCAGGATCTCGGCCTCCTCCATCGCCCGCGGCGTGGCGTAGTCGTCGAAGGCCTCGGCCGAGGGCGCGACCGGCACCCAGCCGCGCTCGGCCGGGGCCGGGCCGCCCTCCCAGGGGGCGCGGCGGCTGGCCTTGCGGCCGGCATGCGCCAGCTGGATCGCCGGCACCGCCCCCATCGCCGCGATCCCGGCGGCCAGGCGGGCATGGGCGGGGAGTTGCGCATCCTCCCAGATCCCGAGGTCGTCGGGGGAGATGCGTCCCTCCGCGGTCACCGCCGCGGCCTCGGTCATCACCATCCCGGCGCCGCCGACGGCGCGCGACATCAGGTGCTGCAGGTGCCACTCGGTGGGCTTCCCGTCGCCGCCGCAGCAGTACATGCACATCGGCGAGACGCCGATGCGGTTCCTGAAGGTCACGCCGCGCTGGCTGAAGGGCTCGAACAGGTCGGTCATCGGATCGTCTCTATCCATGGCGGCAGGCGCCCCAGGCGGTTCTCGAAGACGGCGAACCAGGTTGGGGCGCCCGGCGGCTCGGGGAGAAGATACCCGGAAGCGTCGGCGGGGAAACGGGTGCGGGTGACGGCGTCTAGCAGGTTGCCGCCGATCGCGTCGACGAAGCCCGGCCCGGCCTCGACCACGATGTCGCAATGCATCGGCCGGAACCGGCCGGCATCGGCCGCCCGCTGCCGCCAGTCGCGGATCGGCGTGCGGCTGCGGTCGGCGCAGAGCAGGTCGCCCGGGCGCGGCGGGAGCTCGGCCGGGGAGCGCGGCAGGAAGGGGGCGGTGGCGGGGAAGCGGGCGGCGTCGGCGATCAGCGCGTCGACATAGACCGAATGCGCCGCATCGCCGGGGAATTCGCGGCGGTCCACCCCGGCCGCCTGCATGACGTAGCTGACGAAGGCGGCGGACCAGAAGGGCTCCTGCCACAGCGCGGCGCCCCGCGGGTCGCCGGCCAGGGCCGCGGCATAGAGCCGGCGGTTGGCAGCGACCGCACCCTCGTCCTGCGGCACGGCACGCCAATAGGCCAGGACGCGGGGGAAATTCGCCGGGTCGCTCTCCGCCCGGGCGGAGGCGGGGCGCTGCCCGGGCGAGACCACCAGGCCGCCCCATTCCGTCCATTCGGCCAGGGCGATCCGCAGCATCCGCTCCCGCGCCGCCGGCGGGTAGGGCAGCGGCGGCTCCGGCGAGGGCGGCGGCACGGCGCAAGCACCGAGGAGGAGGAACAGGGCAAGGGCTGCAGCACGCATGCGGCGGGATAGCCCGGTGATGCCCCGGGGTGGCACTACCTGGGCAAATCTGAACTGGAGTTAATGTTTTCTCCATCCACACGACATCGTGAGAATCGTATACAAATCACGTTCAGGCGATGCCTTGGACGTCTCCTCCCAGTGATCTTCTGTCGCAGCCTGGGGCTGGGCACTGCGATCACCACTCGGGCCGGTGGGTAACCACCGGCCCTTTTTTTGCCCGGATCCATTTGTTTGGATATCGGATTAGAATCGGTTAACCGAGGATTCATCGAAAGGCCTGACGAATTCGCTTGGATATCACGTGTACGTGAGGCACATTGTACACGTTCAGGCGATGCCTTGGACGTCTCCTCCCAGTGACCTTGCACCGTGGCCTGGGGCCAGGCGTGTGGTTCACCACTCGGGGCCGGTGGGCAACCATCGGCCCCTTTTTTTGCCTACATCCGCCGCCGCACCAGGCTCAGCGCCCCCGCGGCCAAAGCGAAGCCGATCGCCGCCAGCAGCGCCACGCGCGCCCCGCCGGCGCCGGCCACCTGGAAGCACAGCCCCACCACCGTGGTGCCGAGCGTCGTCCCCAGCAGCCGCGCCGTCGCCTGCATGCCGCCCGCGCTGCCCGCCCGCGCCTTCGGTGCCGAGCCCAGCATGGTCCGGTTGTTCGGCGCGGAGAAGGTGCCGAACCCCGCCCCGCACAGCGCCATCATCCCGCCGATGAGCAGCCCGTTGCCCAGCAGCGGCAGCATGGCCACCACCGCCAGCCCGGTGGCCAGCGCCGCCATCCCCGCGGCGCAGAGCAGCGCGGTCGGGATGCGGTCCGCGAGCCGCCCGGCAACCGGCGCGCCGAAGGCCATGCCCAGCGGCCAAGGAGTCATGATCAGCCCGGTGCCGCCCTGGCTGATCCCGGCCTCCTGCAGCAGGAAGGGCAGCGACACGTAGCTGGAATACCAGGCCGAGAAGGCACAGACCGAGGCCGCGACGGAAAACGCGATCACCCGGATGCCGAGCAGGTCCAGCGGCAGCAGCGGTGCCGGCTGGCTGAGCTGGCGCTGCACCAGCAGCACCCCGGCCCCCACCCCGCCGGCGATCAGCAGCAAGGCCGGGATGGTGGCATGCAGCACCAGGTCGAGGCCGAGGAAGAACAGCCCGAAGGTGGCGATGTTCAGGCCGGCGCTCGTCCAGTCGAAGCGCCGGCCGGTGCCCGGGTGGTCCGGCAGCGACCGCCAGGCGATGACGATGCCGAGGATGCTGACCGGCACATGCACCGCGAACAGCGCCTGCCAGGGCGCGACCGTCAGGATGGCGGCGGCGAGACTCGGCGCGGAGGCGCCGGCGATCGCCACCACCATGCTGTTGATGCCGATGGCGCGGCCGAGCTGCTTCAGCGGGTAGATGTGGCGGATCAGCCCCGCCGTCAGGCTCATCACCGCGGCCGAGCCCAGCCCCTGCAGGATGCGGCAGGCCAGCAGCGCCTCGAATCCCGGCGCCATGGCCGAGCCCAGCGAGGCCAGGCCGAACAGCGCGAAGCCGCCGAGGAAGACCGGGCGGAAGCCGAGCTTCTCGCCGAGCGAGGCGAGCGGCAGCAGGGTGGTCACGACGGTCAGCTGGTAGGCGTTCAGCAGCCAGGTGGCCGCCGCCGGGGTGATGCCCAAGGTCCGCGCGATGCCCGGCAGCGCCACGTTCAGCATCGAACTGTCGAGCACGGTGATGGCGATGGAGACCGAGACGGCGACCACCGCCCAGGCCCGGCGCGGCATCGGCAGGCCGTCGGCCTCGGCGGGCAGCATGGCGGAAATGGGCGGCCTGCTCAGCGGGCGGCGGGGGCCCGCAGCGCGTCCTGCACGGCGGCGGTATCGTAGTGTTCGCGGAATTCCTGGATGCGGCCGTCGCAAAGCCGGATGACGTCCGCCTTGGCGATCTCGATCTCCGCCCCGGTCGTCAGGATCAGGGCGCGGGCACGGGCCAGGACGGTGACCCATTCGCCGTCGGCGATCACCCGTTCGACGGCATAGCCGGTGATGCGGGCGGCGCCGTCGATGGCGGCGAAATAGGCCTCCACCCCGGCCCGGCCGCGATGCGTGCCGGCCCAAGGGATTCCCGGCGCGGCCACCGAGGTCCAGAGGACGTCGTCGGCCAGCGCATCGAGCACGGCGGCGCGGTTGCCGCCGGCGTATTGCGCGTAGAGGTCGGCCTGCCGTGCGCGGCTGCGCCGGGTCAGTGCCGCCGCCGGATCATCGCCCATGCTCCTCGCCCCTTCCGTCGCCCCGCCGCGTTGGCCGCGGTCGGGGCCCCTCATGGCGGCAGCCTACTCGGCGGCGATCGCCACCGGCAGCACCGGCAACGCGACCCCGACCAGCGCGTCGCGCGTGACCAGCGCCGCCAACCGGTCCTCCGACCAGCCCTCGGTGCCCTCGGGGCGCAGCGGCAGCACCATCCAGCGGTAGTCGGCGGTACTGTCGACCACGCGGATCTTGGTCCCCGGCGGCAGGGTGGTGCCCCATTCCGCCAGCACGCCGCGCGGGTCGCGGATGGCGCGCGAGCGGTACTCGAAGCTCTTGTACCAGTTCGGCGGGTAGCCGAGCACGGCGCGCGGGTAGCAGCTGCAGAGCGTGCAGACCACCAGGTGGTGCAGGCCGGGCTTGTCCTCGAGCACGCCGAGCGGCGGGGCGCCGGCCATGGAGACGCCCATCGCCTCGGCGCATTCGGCGCCGTTGGCCAGCAGCCTGGCCCGCCAGTCGGGGTCGAGCCAGGCGCGGGCGACCATGCGGGCGCCGGTCTCCGGGCTGGCGCGGTCGGTGCGGGCCTGCATCTCTGCGAGTTCCGCCTCGGTGACGATGCCCTTGGCCTTCAGCGCGGCCACCAGCTTCTCGAGCCGGGCGATGGAGGAAGCGCGGGCGGGGTGGCTCATGCGGCCCTCCTCTCGGGCGTGGCGGGGTCCAGCCAGTGTTCGAAGATCTCGACCAGGGCGGTGTCGCCGGCCTCGCCTTCCTGGAACAGCGGCGGCTGGTCGAACACCACGTGGTACAGCACGCGGAGCGGCGCCGGGCGGGCGAAGGCCAGGTCCTCGGGGTTGGCGAAGGCGCCGAGCACGGCGGTGATCCGCCCCTCCCGCCCGCGCAGGTAGTGCGGCGTGCGGATATGGCAGGGGCCGCGGCGTTCCGGCCAGTCGTCCTTCACCCGCACCGCGTCGCCGACGGCGAAGACCGGCGCGCTCATGCCACCTCCTCCGCCGCGATCACGCCCTTCTCGACCATCAGCGTGCAGAAGGAGGTCATCCAGCGCTCGTAGTAGGTCATTGCGAAGTAGTCGTCCTCGGGGATCGATTCGATGCAGCGGCGCATCTCGTCCACCGTCATCAGCTTCTTCGCCGCCAGCACCTGGCGCAGCGCGTCCACCCGCTTGCCGAAGGCGTCGGGCGGCGCCTCGTCGCGCTCGACCGCGCTGCAGCGGAAGCGGCTGAGGCCACCCAGGTCGTGGATGGCGGGGGTCTTGTCCGGGGCGGGGGCGGCGTCGCTCATCCCATCAGGCTAAGTCGGCCGGCCGTCCGGCGTCCAGTGCGCGCGTGACGCCATCCGGCACCGCCGCGGTCGTCGCCTCGAACTGCCATTGCAGGAACATGCGGGTCAGCAGGTAGCCCTCGAGGAAGCCGGCGATGGTGAACTACAGCAGGAAGGCCTGGACGTAGCTCGGCTCCACGCCGAGTTGCGGCCCGAGCGTCGCTGCGGTGCCGGCCACGAAGGCCGCGATGTCCTTGAAGTTCACCAGGCCGAGCCCGACCAGGATCTTGGTCAGCCAGTCGGAGATCGCCTCGATGTTGCGGTTCGGCACCAGCGCGGCGCGGCTCTCCGCCCGGGCATTCACCCGCGGCACCGCGAAGAGGAAGCCGAGCAGCCCGCCGACCGCCAGGCACATCATCATCCACATCGCCGCGGTGGGCAGGTTCGCCCGCACCCCCAGCAGCACCGCCAGGAAGCCGGCGGCGTTGCACAGCAGCAGCACGCCGGCCACCAGCAGCACCGCGCCGCCACGCACGCCATGCCGCGCAGCGGGGGGTGCGGCACCAGGATCCCAGGGATCCGGGTAGGGCTTGCCGATGACGTGCACCGAGCAGATCGCCAGCAGCACGTTGTGCGGCACGCCGAGCAGCCGCCACGCCCGGGCCGGCCAGGACTCCGGCGGGAAGGGCAGCGCCGCCGCATGGGACAGGATGTGGGCGACCGCCGGGATATAGAGCACCAGCAGCACCAGCGACCCGACCGCCGCGAGCCGCCGCGCCCGGCCGTACAGCATGAGGATGCCGATGGTCACCTCGGCCATGCCGGTGGCGGTCACCACCGCGTCCGGCCAGGGCACCCAGGGCGGCAGCATGGCCCGCGTTTCCCCGTGCAGCGGGAAATGCATGGACCCGAAGACGATCCAGTCGACCGCCAGCACGGCGATGCAGAGCCGGTCGAGCACCGGGGTGCGCGGCGCCGGGCCGGGCCGCCGCGGCGACAGGATGCGGCCGATACGGGTCTGCGGCGGCAGGGTTGCAGGCATGCGGGCCTCGCGGCGTCCCTTGGCCGCCGCATCCTGCCGCAACGCCCGGGCACGGCGCCATGCCGATCATGGATTGGGGCACGGGCGTTCCGCATCCGTGCATGCCGCATTCAGCGCCAGCGGGCGTTACCCAGGGACAGCACAAGGACGGAGCCCGCATGCGCCTGCCCCTGATCCCCCCCGCACACCTCGATGCCGCCCAGCAGCCGCTCCATGCCGACATGAAGGCCGGCATCGAGAAGAACTTCAAAGGCTTCGCTACCATCGCCCCAGACGGCGCCCTGGAAGGCCCCTGGAATCCCTGGCTCCACTGGCCGCGCATCGGCGAGCCGATCTGGGAGCTGACCAAGGCGCTGTCCTTCGAGACCAAGCTGCCCCGCCCGGTGCGCGAGGTGGCGATCCTGGTCACCGGCGCCAAATTCCGCGCGGCCTACGAGATCTACGCCCATGTCATCGCCGCCGAGCAGCGCGGCCTGCCGGATGCGAAGATCGCCACCATCGTCGCCGGCCAGCGCCCCGCCGACCTGACGCGGGAGGAAGCGGTGGCCTACGACATCGCCGCCGCGTTGGTCGCCGGCGGCGTGCTGCCGGAGATCACCTGGAAGCAGGGGGTCGAGGTCTTCGGCCGCGAGGCGGCGGGCGAGCTGGTCTACCTGGTCGGGCTCTATTGCCTGGTGTCCGTCACGCTCAACGGCTTCGACGTGCCGATCCCCGAGGATGACCGGCCGCCGGGCTGAGCACCGCGCCGGTCACCCTGCACGAGGCGGGAAAGGCCAGCACGGCATGGGCGGCGGCCCGGGACCGTCGCTGTCCGGCCAGGGCCCGTTCGGTGGGGGCCTATTCGGTGAGGCCGACGCCGTTCGCCCGTTCATAGTGCCGGGCGTACTTGTCGGTGACCAGTTCGGTCTTCACCACGATGCAGACGTCGGTGGTGTTGAACTGGTGGTCCAGCACCGCGCCGTCGCCGACGAAGCCGCCGAGCCGCAGGTAGCCCTTCACCAGCGGCGGCAATTCCTTCACCACCGCCCGCAGGTCGAGCCCGGCGGGGTCCAGCCGGTCCATCGGCACAAAGCGTTCCGGCAGCGCCCGCGGGCGGATCTCCGGCGGCGCCAGGTGGTGGGCGTGCAGGTAGGTCAGCACCGGTCCCAGCGCATCCAGGTCGGTGCCGTGCAGGCTGGCGCAGCCGAACATCAGGTCGATGCGGTGGTGGAAGACATAGGCCGCGATGCCGCGCCACAGCAGCTGCATGCTGCCGCGGGTGCGGTGGTTGGCATCGACGCAGGACCGCCCGAGCTCGAGGATCTCCCCCGGCAGGGCGACCAGCGGCGACAGGTCGTATTCGGCGGCGGAGTAGAACCGGCCGATGCCGGCGGCGGCCTGGCGGCGGATCAGCCGGTAGGTGCCGACCACCGCATCCGGACCCTCCCCCAGGTCGTGGTCCAAAACCAACAAATGGTCGGCGACGGCGTCGAATTCGTCTTCGTCCCGGCCGCTGGCGCGCGTCGCCGCATCCGCGTGGGCGCCCATCTCCTCGTAGAAGACGCGGAAGCGCAGGGCGAGCGAGGCGTCGATCTCGGCCGCGGTCTCGGCGATGCGGACGCCGAGATTGCCGGCCCGCAGCTCACCGAAGCCGCTCTCGGCCGCCAGGATGGTCATGCCTCGTCCCGCCCGTGGCGCGGCCGCGGCGCGCGGCGCGCGGCCGGCGCGGCTTCGGGCCGCGGTTCGGGGAAGCGCCGGCCGAAGAGCTCAAGCCGGTGGTCGACCAGCTCGAAGCCGAGCCGGGCGGCGATCTCGCGCGCCAGGACCTCGTGCCGGTCGTCGGCAAACTCGATGACCTTGCCGGTGTCCACGTCGATCAGGTGGTGGTGCGGGCCGTGCTCGGTGGGCTCGTAGCGGGCCCGGCCGCCGCCGAAGTCGTGCCGTTCGAGGATGCCCTTCTCCTCCAGCAGCCGGACCGTGCGGTAGACGGTGGCGATGGAGATATGCGCGTCGCGCTCATGCGCGCGGCGGTACAATTCCTCGACGTCCGGGTGGTCGGCGCTTTCGGACAGGACGCGCGCGATCAGCCGGCGCTGCCCGGTCATCTTCAGGCCGCGCTCGATGCACAGCCTCTCGATGCGGGAGATGCCCTCGCGGTCGGAGGAAGCGGGGGTGTCCATGCGGCTCGGTCGCGGCCCTTGATGGTCGGCGGCCGGCACGCCCGGACCCCCGTGGTTCGATCAGGGCGGGACCATACCCTTCCGCGCCGCCGGCCACCATGCCTGACGGGGGAGCCCCGGATGGGCGCCTGGCGGGCCACCGCAACGGGTGCGGCGGCCCGGCATGGTCAGCCGAACTTGGTCGGGGTGTCGATCGTGGCGGCCACGGCATCGCGCCGCGCGCCACGCGCCGGGCGACCGCGCGGCTTGGTGCCGAGCCCGATCTTCTTAGCCAGCGAGGAGCGATGCTTGGCGTAGTTCGGCGCGACCATAGGATAGTCCGAACCGAGGCCCCAGCGTTCCCGGTACTGCTCCGGCGTCATGTTGTAGGAGGTCTGCAGATGCCGCTTCAGCATCTTCAGCTTCTTGCCGTCTTCGAGACAGATCAGGTATTCGGGTGTAATGGACTTCTTGATCGGCACCGCAGGTTGCGGACGCTCCGGCTGCGGCTTGGATGCGGGCAGGCCGACGGAGGTAAGCGTACGGTAAACCTCGGTGATCAGGTTCGGCAGGTCGGCAAGCGCCACCGGATTGTTGGAAACATGCGCCGCGACGATTTCAGCGGTCAGTCCCAGCAGATCAGCAGAGGGTGTATCTTCGGCCATGTGACGCATCTTCCCGTTGTCGGTAGCGGAGCTATACTGCGGCCTGTGGCCGTTTCGCAACGCGTTTCGGCGATTCGCAGGGCATGATCCATTGAAATCTGTTTCCATGCAAGAACTGACCGGTGATCGGACGCTCGACATCACCACGGAAACTTGCCCGATGACCTTCGTACGTACCCGACTCATGCTGGATCGCATGAAAAGTGGGGAAACACTGCTGGTTCGCCTATGCGGCGAGGAACCCAGGCGTAACCTGCCGCGCACCGCGACAGACCAGGGCCATGTCGTCCTGGCGCAACAGGAACGCGCGGACGGCGTCGTCGAGCTGTTGCTTCGCAAAGGCTAATCGAGGTGACGCCCGTTACGCGGATGGCCGCCAGGTTGATCGCACGAATACTGTCGCTGGCCGTATGACCGGCGGGTCAGCCCGCGGCGGCGACGGGCGCCAGGTCGTGCCGCAGCACCAGCGCATCCGATCCATCCGCGTAGTAGCGCCGGCGCCGCCCCACCTCGACAAAGCCGAACCCGCGATAGAGCCCCAGCGCCGCGGCATTGCCGGCGGCAACCTCGAGGAACATCGCCGCCGCGCCGCGCACCACCGCCGCGGCCAGCGCCGCCGCCAGTAGCGCCGCGCCCACCCCCTGCCGCCGTGCCGCCGGCAACACCGCGAGCGTCAGGATCTCCGCCTCGCCGCCCGCGGCGCGGGCCAGCACGAAGCCCTGCCCCGCCGACCAGATCCCATAGGCGCCGGGCAGGCCGAGCATCAGCGCGATGGCATCCACCCCCCAGGCCTCGGCCGGCGGGAAGGCGGCGGCGTGCAGCGCGGCGAGTGCCGCCGCATCCGCCGGCGCCGCCGCAGCCAGGGTCACGCCGGCAGCCGCACCGCCGGCGGCTCGACATAGAGCGGCCGGGCCGCCAGCGCCGGGATGCGGCCGGCGAGGCGCAAGGCGGCGACCCGCGCCGCGGCGGCGGCATCGGGCTGGCGGCTGGCGCCGGCCACGACCGCCGCGCCGCGTGCCAGCAGCGCCGCAGCCACCGCCTCGGCGGCGTCGCCGACCAGGGTGACGGGGCCGGCGGGCAGCGGCAGGGCGTCGATGTCGAAGGCCTCGGGCGGGGCCGAGGCGGTCGCGGCACCGGCCGCAAAACGTTCCAGCACCACCCGGCCGCGGCGGGTATCGACCACCGACCAGACCGCGCCCTGCCGCGCGGCGAGGCCGGCGACCAGCGCCTCCCCGGTCGAGACGCCCAGCGCCGGCAGGCCGGCCGCCAACGCGATCCCCTGGGCCAGGGCAAGGGCCGCGCGGATGCCGGTGAAGCCGCCGGGGCCGACCACCGCGGCGACGGCATCGAGGTCGGCGGCGGCGACGCCGGCCTCCCGCAGCACCGCCTGGACCATGGGTGGCAGGGCGGCGGCATGGCCGCGCTCGCCGTCCTGCAGGCGATGGGCACGCACCACGCCATCCGCCAGCAGGGCGGCCGAACAGCGGGCAAGCGAGGCGTCGAGGGCGAGGATCCACACCGGACGGGCTTCCTGTCCCGGACCTGGTGCCGGGTGGTCCATCCTAGCGCTCACGGGTCTGTGATACCATGGCAGACATTATGCGATCCGCATCGGCTACAGCGCGAGCTCGATCATCACCGGCACATGGTCGCTGGCCTGGGTCCAGCCGCGCGCCGGCTTGAGGATGGCATGGCGCGCGAGGGACCCGGCCAGGTCCGGGCTGACCCAGGCATGGTCCAGCCGGCGGCCGCGGTCCGTCGCCGCCCAGTCCTTCGCCCGGTAGGACCACCACGTGTAGAGCTTCTGGTCGGCCGGGACGAAGTGGCGCAGCGCGTCGTGCCAGCCGCCGGCCTGCTGCCAGGCGGTGAGCGCCGCGATCTCGACCGGGGTGTGGGAGACGACGCCGAGCATCTGCCTGTGCGACCAGACGTCGTGTTCCAGCGGGGCGATGTTCAGGTCACCGACCAGCACGCTGCGGGACTTGGCGCCGCGTGCCGCGGACCAGGCGGTGGCCTCGGCGACGAAGTCGAGCTTGTGGGCGAATTTGACGTTGGCCTCGCGGTCGGGCGTGTCGCCGCCGGCGGGGACGTAGAAGTCGTGCAGCTCGATGGGCCCGCCCGGCGCATCGACCGCCACGGCCAGGTGCCGGCAGTCGCCCTTGCCGCACCAGTCGGGATCGCCGTCCAGCACCTGCAGGGGCAGGCGCGACAGCACGGCGACGCCGTTGTAGCCCTTCATGCCCTTATGGGCGATGTGCGCGAAGCCCATGGCGCGGATGTCGTCCGCCGGGAAATGCTCGTCCGGGCACTTGGTCTCCTGCAGGCAGAGCACGTCGGGGTCGAGCGCCGCGATCAGGTCGGCCAGCAGCGGCCGGCGCAGGCGGACGGAATTGATGTTCCAGGTGGCGATGCGAAGCGAGGGCATCCGCTCGCGCTACCCGCTGCCGCCCGGTTGATCAAGCCGGGCACGGTTGGGGAGGGAAAGGTATTCCCTCCCCGAGCGCCGCGCGGCCACTGCCGAATTCCCAGAAACGGCGGTGGGTCCAGGGGGGGATACGTGCTCCCTGGCTTTCCCGTTGCCTTCAGACGATCCGCGTGCGCACGCTGCCGACGCCTTCGACGATACCTTCCAGCACATCGCCCCGCTGCACCGCGGCCACGCCTTCCGGCGTGCCGGTCATGATGAGATCCCCCGGCGCCAGCCGCACCAGGTGCGACAGGTTGGAGATCACCTCCGGCACCGACCAGATCAGCTTCGACAGGTCGGAGGTCTGGGTGACCTTCCCGTTGACCCGCAGCTCGATCAGCCCCTTCGAGGGATCGATGCCCGCCGCCGGGACCAGCGCACCCATCGGCGCCGAATGGTCGAAGCCCTTGCCCATGTCCCAGGGCCGGCCGGTCTTCTTCGCCTCGTTCTGCAGGTCGCGGCGGGTCATATCCAGGCCGCAGCAATAACCCCAGACATGCTTCAGCGCGTCGGCGACGGCGATGTCGGCGCCGCCGGTGCCGATGGCGACGACCAGCTCCATCTCGTGGTGCAGCGACTTAGAGGCCGGCGGGTAGGGCATGTCGGCATCGTTCACCACCAGCGCATCGGCCGGCTTGGCGAAGTAGAAGGGCGGCTCGCGGGTCGGGTCGGACCCCATCTCGATCGCGTGCTCGGCGTAGTTGCGGCCGACGCAGAAGATGCGGCGGACCGGGAAGGTCTGGGTGCTGCCCTTGATCTGCAGCGCGGCGATGGCCGGCGGGGCGATGACGTAGACGGACATGCCGCGGAAAACTCCTTGAATCGAGGTTGCGCGCAGTCCTAGCAGCGGCCCCGCTGCCCCGAAAGCCCGCCCAAGCTTTCGAGGGACTTCAAGTAAAGCCGCTAAGTGCTGGAAAATGATGGTGAAGCACAAAAAAAGCGCCCGGACAGGGGGGTGTCCGGGCGCCGTCGTTGTATGCTTCCGATCGGATAGGTCGGGCGAGCCGGCAGGGGAAACCGGCGCATCCACCAGCCCATTATAGGCGGGCTGGCCTGTGGATATTAGCCGCACCATCGGCGGGAAGCAAAAGCCTTTGCGCGGTGCAGGCATGCGAGTCGGCCATATCGCGCCAGGGTCGCGCATCTGTGACCCGGCACAACCGAAACCGGACCGGTCCGCAAACCGGTGTGGCTATTCCGCCGCTTGCGCCATCGCCGCAGGCGCGGCGTGGCGGCGGGCCGCCCAGGCAGTGCAGGCGGCGCCGAAGCGCTCAAACAGGGCACGGCTGACCGCGTCGCGTTCCCAGTCGTATTCCGGGTGCCACTGGATGCCATGGGCGAAGCCGGGCGCATCGCGGACCCGCACCGCTTCCACCGTGCCGTCGGGCGCCCAGCCTTCGGCGACCAGGCGCGGCGCCAGCCGGGCGATGCCCTGGTTGTGCAGCGAATTCACCGGCAGGTCGCCGGCGCCCCCCGCCAATTCGGCGATCAGGCTGCCGGGCGCCAGCCGCACGCCATGCGCCTTGGCGACGCGGATGCGCGGCAACTTCTGGTCGGACGGAGTCGAATGGTCGATCCGGCCGGGCAGGTCCTGGATCCGCTGGTCGAGGCTGCCGCCCAGCGCGACGTTGAGTTCCTGGAAGCCGCGGCAGATCGCCAGCAGCGGCACGCCGGCGGCAATCGCGGCGCGGATCAGCGGCAGGGTGGTGGAATCGCGGGCGATGTCCTCCGGCGTGCCTTCCGCGTGCGGTGGGCCTTCGTAGAAATCGGGGCAGACGTTGGACCGGCTACCGGTGAGGATCAGCCCGTCCAGCCGCGGCAGGATCTGCGGCGCCATCGCCTCCCCCGCCGCCGGCAGCAGCACGGGGATGCCGCCGACCGGGCCGAGCACGACGCGGACGTAGCTGTCGGAGGCAGCGTGGTTCGGCGTGGCGAAGATGCCGAAGGCCTTGACGCAGCAGGATATGCCGATGAGCGGTTTCATCACGGGTACAGCTTCATCCCCGAATGCGGCATGATCAAGGTGCCGCGGCGAAAGGTGATGCAGTTTTCACGCCATCGCGTGACCGGTTCCTTGATTCGGCACAGTTCGATCAGGGAATGCCAAGCTCCTCTCGAAAGCGCGGGTCGTTGAAGTCGAACAGCATCGCCGGAAAGCGGCCGCCGAATTCGGTCTGGAACAGGCTGACCCGGGTCTCTTGCCCCTGCGCATCCACCACCGCCCATTGCTTGAGCTCGATCGGATTGTCGCTGAATACCAGGGTCAGGCTGCCCTCGGCGGGGCGGCCGGTGCGGAACAGCGTGAGGCGCAGCAGGCCGCCGCCACGCTCGACCCGGCCGATGGTGATGTCGCCTGACAGCTTGAGGTCGTCGCGCAGCAGCATGCCCAGCGGCGTGGCGCCCAGGGGCAGCGTCGTCGCCTGCCTCAGCTGGCGGTCGAAGTAGAAGAACTGGCCATGGCTGGCGACCAGCAACAGCGGCTCGGGCGGGTCGTATTCGAAGCGCATCTTGCCGGGCCGGACGATCCAGCCGGTGCCTTCGGCCGAGGCGCCGTTCTGGGCGATCTGCACGAAGCGCGCCTTCAGGCTGCCCAGCCGGTTCAGCCAAGCCTCGGCGCGGGCGATATCGGCGCGGTCGCGGTCGGACAGCGGACGCGACGGCTGTGCCCCGGCGGGCGCGGCAAGCAGCAGGGCGGGAAGGGCAAGCAGGGGGCGACGGCGCATCCCACCCCATGTGGACCGGCCGGGCGCCGCGGGAAAGCCCCGGCCGCGCGATCGGGCCTGTCGTGGTTATTCGTAACGTGTGCCGGCGTGACACGGAGGTGACCCCCCGTCGCGGCACCGACATGGGACGGATGGGGCGCCCGAGCGTTTCGCCAGGGACATATCCATGGCCGACCCGATGCCCCCCTGGCTGTCCAACCCCACCCAGCCCTCCCTGGCGCCCCCCGCCGTCCAGCCGGCGCCGCCGCTGGCCGTCGTCACCCTCGCCGCGGGGCGGGAGCCGGTGGCCCTGCTGCGCGGCCTCTGCGCACTGGCGCTGCAGCGCAGCCGGGAGGGACTGTTCCTGGCGCCCGGCGCCTTCGGCGTGGTGCTGGTGCCGAACGGCCCTGCGGCGGCGGTCGAGGGGGCGCTCGACGGCCTCGGGCCATCGGTGCCCTTCCCGGTGCGGATCACCGCGCCGGTCCCGGCCGGGGACTGGGCGCTGCGGGCCGGGCTGGACGCGGCGCTGCACTGGGCCGGCCCGGCCGGCGTGGTGCTGACCACCGAGGCCGGGGCGGTACCGGAAGCCGGCTGGGTCGCGCATGCGGTGGCGGCGTTGACACACGCCCCGCTGGACGCCGTGTTGGGTCGGGTGGTGCCGCCCGCCGGACCAGACCCGGCGGGGCGCTATGCCGCGGCGCTGGCGGCGATGGCGGCACGGCTCGACCCTGACCCGGCCGATCCCGCGCCGCCGCATGGCCATGCGGCGGCGGCCAGCTTCGCCATCCGCGGCGCGGCACTGCGCGCGCTCGGCGGCCTGCCGGTCGGGCCGGAGGGCGGCCTGGCCGGGCTGCTGGCGGCGCTGCACCGGCGGGACGGCCGGATTCGGCACCTCGACGGGATGCGGGTGGAGGCGGCGCTGCCGCCGCTGGCGATCGAGCCCGCCATGGTGGCCTGGTGCCGGCTGCGGGCACGTCGGGCAGTGCGCGGCTTCTGGGCGGCCGGGATCGGGGTGTTCGAGCGGGAGACGACGGAGTTCCGCCGCTGGGCGGCGCGGCTCGGGCTGCCGGCCGGGGCGCTGGGCGCGGCGCTCTCGGCGCCGCGGTTCGGCGAGGCCTGGGCGGCGGTGACGGCGGCCAGTCCGGTGCTGGCGGCGCCGCGCCGGCTGCCCCATTCGGCGCTGCCACAGGAACTGCTGCGGGCGCGGATGTTGCTGGCGCTGGCACGGCTGCCGGCACATCCGTGGACGCCCAGGCACGCGGCGGTCGGCACCGTCTGAACCACGATCGGAAGCGACTTTCCGGCGCAGGCCAGGCAGCTGCCGGCATCTGCACGCGACGCGGGTGGTCAGCCATTCATCATTCGTCATACGCGCATTTTACATTCTATAGAATGTTGTTCGATTGGCATCCCTCCCCAACATGTTCCTGGCGCACCTGAGGGAACGTGCATGGCCAAGGGATGGGCGACGGCGGCAGAGCCGTTCAAGCATTTTTGGCAGCTGGTCCCGCCACCCCTGGCCGCCCGCTCGGGCGCTCTGCCCGGGCTCCGCAGCTACCTGCTCGGTCTCCTGCTGCTCGCCTTGCTGCCGGCCCTCGTGGTCGGTGCTGTCGCCGCTGGCCGTGTGCTGCGCAGCTACCACGATGCCGTCAGGACCGGCCTGCTGGACACCGCGCGGGCTCTTGCCACCGCCATCGACCGCGAGATCGGCGGCGAACTCTCGACGCTCACAGCGCTCGCCGCCTCGCCGTCGCTGGATGGCGGGCCGAGCGACATCATCGCCTTCGCCGTTCATGCCCGCCGCGCCGCCGCCGCGCTCGGCACGCCGATCAGCGTGGTCGACCGGGACCTGCGGCTGGTGCTCGACACCGATCTCGGCCGCAGGCCGGCGCCGGCATTCACCGGCGCGACCGAGGCGGCCAAGATCGCCTTCACCTCGCACCGGCCCATCGTCAGCCCGCTGGTGACCGGAGCGGTCACCGGCGCTCCCACCGTCATGGTGCTGGTCCCGGTGCTCCGCGCCGACGGCCCGACGATGCTGCTGGCGACCCGGCTGGAGCCGGCCGGACTGGCCCGGATCCTGGCCTCGCAGGCGCTGACCGACCGCGGCGTCATCGCCCTGATCGACAGCCGCGATGTCGTCGTCGCCCGGTCGGCGGAGCAGGCGCACTGGCTCGGCCGCGCGGTACCGGGCTGGCTGGCCGTGGCGCTCGAGACCGGGACCGAGGGTGTGACGACTGGCCATGCCGCGGATGGATCGCGGCTGCTGGTGGCGCACCGGCACCTGGAGACGGCGGCCGGCTGGGCGGTGACCGTGGTGGAGCCGGTCGCCGCCCTGCGGTCGACTTTCAGCGGCCCGGCCTTCGGCATCGCCCTCGGCGGTATGGCGATCTTCTGCCTGGGCCTTGCCGCCGTCGCCGGGCTGCACCGGCGGGTGGTCGGGCCGATCGAGGCACTTACCCGCCAGGCAGAGGCGCTTGGCGCCTGCACCGCCCGGCCGGCGACGGCCGTGCCGGACCCAGGCCCGGTCCGGGTGGCCGAGCTGGAACGGCTGCGCCGCAGCCTGCTGCATGCGGCGGCGGCGTTGAGCGCCCGGGCGGAGGCGGAGCGCCGGTCGCGCGCCGCCCTGGCCGCCAGCGAGCGGCGCTACCGCCGCCTGGCCGAAGCCGGGAACATGACGATCTGGAGGGCTGACCGGGACGGGCAGGTGACCGAGGCGCAGGGCTGGAGCCTGATGACCGGCCAGCCCACCGAGGCGCTACGCGGCGAAGGCTGGGTCGATGCGTTGCACCCGGACGATGCGGCACGGACCCTGGAAGCCTTCCGGACGGCCGGTGTGGCGCGCCAGGCTGTCGCTGTGGAATACCGCCTGCGTACCCGGCTCGGCACGATGCGCTGGGTGCGCAGTCGTAGCGTGCCGATCTTCGACGAGGCCGACCAGCTCGTCGAATGGATCGGCGTGGTCGAGGATATCGACGCCCGGCGCCGCGCCGAGGAGGCGATGCAGGCGCTGCTTCATACGCTTGACCTGGCCGCAGTGCTGGAACGCGACCGCGATGGGCGCATCCGCTTCTGGTCGGCGGGGTGCGAGCTTCTTCTTGGCTGGACCGCGGCGGAGGCGATCGGCGCGAATCTGAACGACCTGCTCGCCCCGGCCTTCCCGCTTGGCCGCGCCGAGCTCGAGGCGGCGCTTGCACGGGACGGCGAATGGAGCGGCGAGGTGCAGCAGCAGACCCGAACCGGCAAGGCCGTGACGGTCCTCTGCCGCATGGTTCTGCGGCCCGGCACCGAGGGCGCGCCGGGCACGGTGCTGGAGGCGCTGATGGATGTCACCGCGCTGCGGCTGGCCGAGGATGCGTTGCGCGAAAGCGAGAGCCGCGTGCTGCGGGCGCTGGCCGCCGGCCGCGTCGGGGCCTGGGAGTGGGACCTGTCGACCGGCCGGGTCACCGGCTCGCCAGGCCGCGAGTCCATCCTGTTCGGCCGGCCCACCGGCTTCATCCGCCGCCATGACGATATCATCGCGATCGCCCATCCCGAGGACCGCCCCCGCATCCGCGAAGCGATGCGGCGCGTCATGGCCAACGAGACTCCCGAATTCGACATCGAATATCGCGTGCTGCGGCCGGATGGCACCCTGCGGTGGGTGCATACGATCGGCCGCACCGCAACCGATGCCGCCAGCCTGCCGCAGCGGGTGAGCGGCGTGTCGATCGACGTGACCGAACGGCACGTGGTGCAGGAGCGGGAGGCGCTGCTGGTCCGCGAGGTGGACCACCGGGCGAAGAACGCGCTTGCGGTGGTGCAATCCGTGCTGAGGCTGAGCACGATGGACGAGCCGCGGGCCTATGCCGCGTCGGTCGGGGCGCGGGTCTCGGCGCTCTCGCGGGCGCATTCGCTGCTGGCGCAGGAAGGCTGGGCCGGCGTCTCGCTGCAGGTGCTGATCGAGCGCGAGGTGGCGCCGGGCACTGCCCAAGGTTCCGCCGCCGCCGCGGCGATCACGCTGGAGGGCCCGGCGCTGCGGTTGGCGCCGACCGCGGTGCAGCCCATGACCATGGTGCTGCACGAGTTGGCGATGAATGCGCGGCAGCACGGCGCGTTGTCGCGCCCCGGTGGCCGGCTGCGGATCGCCTGGCATGCCACGCGACGCGAGGGCGAGGACGGCATGCTCCGGCTGCACTGGCAGGAAACCGCGGCAGCGCCGGCGGAGGGCACGCCACCGGAACGCCGCGGCTTCGGCGTCCGGGTGATCGAGGCGACGGTCCGCGGCCAGCTCGGCGGCACGCTGGCGGTCGAGTGGTCCTGCCAAGGACTGGAGTGCAGGATCGCCATCCCCCTCGCGCGCTGGGTGACGCCGGCCACGATCGATGCCGAGGCGGCCTGACCCTTCGTGCGGGTCTGCTCCGCGGCGCCGGTGTTGCAGCGCCGCTGCCGGCCAAGTCAGCGCGGCGCCGGTGGCGCTCCCGGGAAGCCCAGCCCCGGCGGCACCTGCATCGACCGGAAGCCGGCAGGCGGCCGGAATCGCGCCGGGTCCTGCGGGCCGTAGGCGACCGTCGTGGCTTCCACCGCGCCGCTCCGGCTCCCCTGCCCGCCGCTGCTGCGCAGCATGACGCCATCCGCGGTCAGGCAGGTCTCGCCCTTCTTGTCGCCGTCCTCGTAGTGCCAGGTGGTGCAGCGCAGCCCGGCGACGGTCGCGGCGGCGCCCTTGGTGAAGCGGGCGCCGGCCGGCGGTTCGGTGGGCAGGGACAGGCCGCCGGGGCCGGTATTGGCCGGTACCTCCAGCACCGCGCGCTGCTGTTCCATCACCACCAGCATGCGCTGCGCCCGCTGGTCGATCACCGACCAGCCCGGCGCGCCCTCGGCATCGACGCGCAGCTTCCGCTCGGCGACCAGCCAGGCCATGCGCAGCGAATGGCCCGCGCCCTGGCCGGCGGTGACGCGGTAGGTGACGGCGACGTCGCGGGTCGGGGTGAAGACCGGCCGGTCCTGCGCCGCGGCCGGCAGCGCCGCCAGCAGCAGCAGCAGGACGGGTGCCGCGCGGCGCATCAATCCTCGTTGGTGCGGCGGGTCAGCACCTCGCGCTTGCCGACATGGTTGGCGGCGCCCACCACGCCTTCCTTCTCCATCTGCTCGATCAGCTTGGCGGCGCGGTTGTAGCCGATGTTGAGGTGGCGCTGGATGAAGGAGGTGCTGGCCTTGCCCTCGCGGCTGACCAAGTCCACCGCCTGGTCGAACAGCCCCTTCTCGCCGTCCGAGGCACCGGCGATGCCGGACATCGACAGGCCGTCGCCGTCGCCCGCGTCTTCCTCCACCTCGGTGACCTCCTCGATATAGGCCGGCTCGCCCTGCTCGCGCAGGAAGGCGACCACCTTCTCGACCTCCTCGTCCGAGACGAAGGGGCCGTGCACGCGGGCGACGCGGCCGCCGCCGGCCATGTGCAGCATGTCGCCCTGGCCGAGCAGTTGCTCGGCGCCCATCTCGCCGAGGATGGTGCGGCTGTCGATCTTCGACGTCACCTGGAAGGAGATGCGGGTCGGGAAGTTGGCCTTGATGGTGCCGGTGATGACATCCACGGATGGCCGCTGGGTCGCCATGATCACGTGGATGCCGGCGGCGCGGGCCATCTGCGCCAGCCGCTGCACCGCGGCCTCGATCTCCTTGCCGGCGACGATCATCAGGTCGGCCATCTCGTCGATCACGACGACGATCATCGGCAGCGGCGCGAGGGCGAGCGGCTGGTCCTCGTGCACCGGCTTGTTGGTCTCCGGGTCGAAGCCGACCTGCACGCGGCGCGTCAGCACCTCGCCGCGGCGGCGGGCTTCCTGCACCTTCTCGTTGTAGCCGCCGATATTGCGGACGCCGAGCTGCGACATGGCGCGGTAGCGCTTCTCCATCTCGCGCACCGTCCATTTCAGCGCGCCGATCGCCTTCGGCGGCTCGGTGACCACCGGCGCCAGCAGATGCGGGATGCGGTCGTAGACCGACAGCTCCAGCATCTTCGGGTCGATCATGATGAAGCGGCATTCCTCCGGCCCGAAGCGGTAGAGCAGCGAGAGGATCATGGTGTTGATGGCGACCGACTTGCCCGAGCCGGTGGTGCCGGCGATCAGCAAATGCGGCATGCGGGCGAGGTCGGCGATCACCGGGTTGCCGCCGATATCCTTGCCGAGGGCGAGCGGCAGCTTCCCGGGATGCCGCGACCAGTCCTCGGAGCCCATCATCTCGCCGAAATAGACCGTCTCGCGCCGGGCGTTCGGCAGTTCGATGCCGATGACGTTGCGACCAGGGACGGTGGCGATGCGCACGGCGGTGACATGCATGTTGCGGGCGATGTCGTCGGCCAGGCCGATGACGCGGGACGCCTTGGTGCCGGCGGCCGGTTCCAGTTCGTACAGCGTCACCACCGGGCCGGGGTTGATGGCGGCGATCCGGCCTCTGACGCCGTAGTCGTCCAGCACCTGCTCCAGCAGCCGGGCATTGGCCTGCAGCGCTTCCTCGGTCGGGCCGGTACCGCGCTTGGCCGGCGGCTCCTGCAGCAGGGCCAGCGGCGGCAGCCGCCACGGATCCTCGCCCAGCGGCAGCAATTCCTGCCGCGACGGCTTGCCGGGCTTGGCCGCCGGGACGGGCTGGCCGATGCGGGGCTTGGGCGCCGGCGTCGCGCTGGCCGGAGTTTCGGGCGGCGGCGCCGCGCTCGGCGCGGCGCGCGGGCGGCGGCGCTGCTCGGCCGCGGCATCGGCCGCGCGCAGCACCGCGGACAGGTCGGCGCCCGGCGCCACCGGGCGGGCGCGGCGGAAGCGGAACAGGCTGCGGACCGGGCCGACGAGCCGGGCGAGGATGCCGGCCGTGCCGCGCACCCCGGCGCCGCCGGCGCGGGCGACGCCGGCCGTCCCCTCCCGCACGCCGCGGCCGAGGCGCAGCCATTCGCTCGGCGACAGGCCGAGTGCGCCGATGCCGAGCAGCACCGCGGCCGTCACCAGCGCGATGGTGGCGACGAGGCCGCCAAAGGGGCCGAGCATGGCTTCGGCGCTGTCGTGCAGGGCGCGGGCGGCGATGCTGCCGCCGGCCCCGCCGGCGCCGGCCGCGGTCGGCAGGGCGGCGGGCAGCGGCGCCACGGTCAGCGCCGCGCCGGCGACCGGCAGGGCGGCGAGCAGCGCTGCCACCCTGGCCGGGAACAGGCCCAGCCCGCGGTGCGTCGCCAGCCGCCAGGCCCATGCCAGCAGGGCGACGCCCGGCAGCGCGGCGGCCCAGCCGAAGCCTTGCAGCAGCAGGTCGGCCAGTACGGCGCCGGCCGGGCCGACCAGGTTGGCGGCGCGCCGCGTCGTCGCGGTGTTGAGCGAGGGGTCGGTCGGGTCGTAGCTGGCGAGCGCGACCAGCAGCGCGAGGCCGGCCAGGCCGCAGGCCAGGCCGAGGACCTCGAACAGCCGGCGGCGCATCGCCGCCTTGACCGCGGGGGAAGCGAAGCGGCGGACCCCGGCGAGCGGGGCAGTGGAGACGGAGGCGCGGGTCGCGGGCATGGGCGCGGCGGATATCCGGCTGGAATGAGGCAGCAAGAATAGCCCGCAAGCCGCTGGAAAAGCCAGGAGTCTCGCACCGGTGCCGCAGCCATGAAAAAGGGCGCCGGCCCTGCGGCCGGCGCCCGTCCCCTCCCCCGGTCAGGCGGGATCAGAAGACCTTGCTGAGGGTGAAGAGCACGCGGCCCTCGCAGATGCGCTGGCCGCCATCGGCGCGGCCGGCGACGGGGACGCATTCCTTCTTGTCGATGTTGGTGCCGTACCAGGCCAGCGTGCCGGTGAAGCCGGCATAGATCTCGCGCGAGACGCCGACGGAGTACCAGAGGTAGTCGGGCGTGCCGAAGCGCGGGTTGTTCTGGATCCACTGGTAGCCGAGGCGGCCGGAGCCGGTGACCTCGAAGGGCAGGGTGATGTCGACGCCGCCTTCGACGTAGTTGCCGGCGCCCGAGCGGCCGAAGAAGTTCGGCGAGTAGTTGTAGGCGGCCAGCAGCTTGACGATGTCGATGGTGTAGTTCGCCTTGATGGCGACCTCATGATACTCGTTCAGCTGGGTGCCGACGGCCTTGTCCTGGCCCGGATAGAAGTAGCCGATATAGCCGACATCGAGATTCAGGTCGCCCAGGGCGAAGCGGTAGCCGGCCAGCAGGTCGGTCTCCTGCCGGGTGTCGTTCCAGGGGCCGCCGACGAACTTGGCGTTCGAGATGAAGCCGCCGATGTAGACGCCGCTCTCGTGCTGGACGTCGAGCGTGCCCTGGAAGGCCCAGTTGTTGCGGGTCTGGCTGATGCCGCGGAAGAGGTAGTCGTTCGACACCGCTGGCGTCGTGGTGACGGTCAGCCCGAGCGAGTCGATCGTCTGCTGGGCGGCGGCCGGCAGCACCGGCAGGACGAAGGCCGCGGCGGCGAAGACGGCGCCCCGGAGGAGGGCGGCGGGCCGCGCCAGCAGCCCGGAGAAATCGGTCATCAGCGAATAGTCCCCTGTGAGTGGGTGGATGGTGGCCGCTATTACGCGGTCGGATTGTATCTGGGCAAAAAAAGGGAGGAGGCTGGTGGCCCCCTCCCCCTTCACGTGGCTCAGGCCAGGCGCTCGCCGTGCTGGGTGACGTCGAGACCCTCGCGCTCCTCGTCCTCCGGCACCCGGAGACCGACGATCACGTCGGTGATCTTCAGGAGGATGAAGGTGCCGATCGCGGTGTAGGCAAGCACCGCGGCGGTGGCTTCCACCTGGATGATGAACTGGTCGAAGGACCCGGCGTAGCCGTCCGGCGTCGCCGTGGTGGCCGACAGCGCGCCATAGGCGAAGACACCCGTCAGCAGGGAGCCGACGATGCCGCAGACGCCGTGCACGCCGAAGGCGTCCAGGCTGTCGTCGTAGCCGCAGAGGTGCTTGAGCGCGGTGGCGCCCCAGAAGCCGGCGAGGCCGGCGACGACGCCGATGATCAGGCCCGGCACCGGCAGGACGAAGCCGCTGGCCGGCGTGATGGCGACGAGGCCGGCGACCGCGCCGGAGATGGCCCCCAGCACGCTCGGCTTACCCTTGGTCGCCCACTCGGCGAACATCCATGCCAGCGCCGCGGCGCCGGCGGCGACCTGCGTGACCAGCATGGCCATGCCGGCGCGGGCGCCCGCACCCACCGCGGACCCCGCATTGAAGCCGAACCAGCCGACCCAGAGCAGGCCCGCGCCGATCACGGCCAGCGCCAGGTTGTAGGGCGACATGTTGTCGTTGCCGTAGCCGACCCGCTTGCCCAGCACGAGGGCGCAGACCAGTCCGGCGACGCCGGCATTGACGTGGACCACCGTGCCGCCGGCGAAGTCGAGCGCGCCGAGGGCGAAGATCCAGCCGTTCGGATGCCACACCCAGTGCGCCACCGGGCTGTAGATCAGGATGGTCCAGAGAATGGTGAAGATCACCAGGGCGCTGAACTTCATCCGGTCGGCGAAGGCGCCGGTGATGAGGGCCGGGGTGATGACCGCGAAGGTCATCTGGAACATCAGGAAGACGGTCTCGGGGATGGTGGTCGCCACCGCCGCGTCGCCGCTGCCGAGCGTGAAGGGCTTGTCCCAGCTTTCCGCCAGGTTCGACAGGAAGAGCTTCGAGAGGTCGCCGACATAGGCGTTGCCCTCGCCGAAGGCCAGGCTGTAGCCGATGACGGTCCAGACCACCGTGACGATCGCGGTGATGGCGAAGCTCTGCATCATGGTGGCGAGCACGTTCTTCTTGCGGACCATGCCCGCATAGAACAGCGCCAGGCCGGGGATGGTCATCATCAGCACCAGCGCGGTGGCGGTGAGCATCCAGGCGGTATCGCCGGTATCGATCTTCGGGCCGTCCTGGGCCATGGCGGGCGCGGCGGCGAGCAACGCCACGGCGGCCCCGGCCAGCACGCGTGCGGGCATCCTCATCGTGTAATCCTCTGTTCGTTCTGCAACTGCGACGGGCACTTACAGCGCCGACACGTCGGTCTCGCCGGTCCGGATGCGCAGCGCGCGCTCCACGTCCAGCACGAAGATCTTGCCGTCGCCGATCTTGTCGGTACGGGCCGCCTTGGCGATCGCCTCGCAGACCCCATCGGCCAGCTCGTCGGGCACCACGACCTCGATCTTGATCTTGGGCAGGAAGCTCACCTGGTACTCCGCGCCCCGGTAGATCTCCGTCTGCCCCTTCTGGCGACCGAAGCCCTTAACCTCGGTCACCGTCAGCCCCTGCACGCCGAGCGGAGTGAGCGCGTCGCGCACTTCGTCCAGCTTGAAGGGCTTGATGAACGCCATGATCAGCTTCATCTGCCCGTAGTCCTCCTGAAAATCCGGCGGGGCAGACCTTCCAATTCCCGTGCCACCTCCGGACCGGCCCGCAACGACGGGTAAGGGCGTGGCGCCCGGGACACGGATCGGGCTTCACCGACGCGTGATGACGCCCGGCGGATGCCTGCGGCGGCACCCGGCGGGTCCCGCCTGGCAACCGCCAGCGTCACCTTTGTGACGAAGGGTCTCCGGCGGGCAACCAGATGCCCAGATTTTGGGCAGCGAGAGGACAGGAGTCGGGCGGTGCTCCCTTGACCACCCGGGACATGGATGTGAGGACACCGACATGACCAATCCCGCCGCGGTCTCCGTCTGCATCCTTGGCGCCGGCCCGGTCGGCGCGACGCTCGCCGCCACCCTCGCCGCCGCCGGCCTGGCCACCGCGGTGGTCGATGCCCAGCCGCTCCCGCCGATGGAGCTGCAGGATTTCGACGGCCGCGCCTACGCCATCGCGCTCACCTCGAAGCGGCTGCTGGAGGCGGCGGGCATCTGGGAAAGGCTGCCGGCCGCCCCCTGCCCGATCCAGGGCATCCGCGTCGCCGACGGCCGCCCGGGCGAGCCGGCCTCCCCGCTCGCGCTGCAATTCGACGCGGCCGCGGTGTCGGACGAGCCCTTCGGCTTCATGGTGGAGGCGCGCAGCCTCCGCGTCGCGCTGAACGCCCGGCTGCCGGGGATGGCGAACCTGCAGGTCTTCGCCCCGGCCACCGCCACGGTGGAACGCCGGGCGGACGGCGCCACGGTGCGGCTCTCGACCGGGGAGGTGCTGGAGGCGCAGCTGGTGGTCGCCGCCGAGGGCCGCAACAGCCCGTTGCGGCGCCAGGCCGGCATCCGCACCGCGGTGCTGGACTACCACCAGATCGGCATGGTCGGCGCCTTCGCGCATGAGAAGCCGCACCGCAACATCGCGCTCGAGCAGTTCCTGCCGAACGGGCCCTTCGCGCAGCTGCCGCTGGCCGGGCCGGGGAATTTCGGCACCGCCGCCTATCCCCACGCCTCGGCCTTCGTCTGGGCCGACCGCACGGCGATCGCCCGGCGGATGCTGGCGCTGGACGACGCGGGCTTCGGCCGGGAACTGGCACGGCGGCTGGGCGACCATCTCGGCGCCATCCGGCCGATCGGCCGGCGCTGGTCCTACCCGCTCAGCGCCCTGCAGGTGGAGCGCTGGACCGATACCCGCCTGGCCCTGGTGGGCGATGCCGCGCATGGCGTGCACCCGATCGCCGGGCAGGGGCTCAACCTCGGCTTCCGCGACGTCGCGGCGCTGGCCGAGGAGGTGATCGCGGCCGTCCATGCCGGGGCCGATCCCGGGGGTGCGACGGTGCTGGCGCGCTACCAGGCGCGGCGGCGGCCGGACACCATGCTGATGCTGTCGGGAATGCATGCGCTGGAACGGCTGTTCGGCAACGACGTCCCCCCGGTGCGCTGGGCGCGGCGGCTGGGCATCGCAGCGGTGGACCGCATCCCCGCGCTGAAGCGGGCCTTCGCCCGCCAGGCGATGGGGCTGGGGCCGGGGGTCACGGGGCTGCTGGCGGGACAGAAATTGCTGCGGGCGGGCTAGCCCTCGTGGACGGATGGGTGCCGCGCCGCATCCTGCCGGGCCAGGCCGCCTTCCTTAAAACAGGGGTGCTCCGGCGGCGCCTTGCCGCGCGGCGGCGCGCCGGTCAGCGGCCTGCCTGAAACTGTGCGTCGAGCCAGTCCAAGGCGCGCCGGTTGAGGAGCGAGCGGTTCTTCATCTCGCAAGGGCCGTCCGCGCCTTCCTCGGCGGTGAAGCGCAGCAGCGTCCTCGGGCAGCGCAACGCATCGAGGAAGGCACCGGCGCCCCACCGCGCGGGCCGGCGGCATCCGCCGCTGGGTCACGCTTGTCCACGCGGCCTGGATGCGGCGACCGGCCAGGGGTCGGATCGGACGCGCTCGGCCGGGAACGCGCGCGCGCCCGCTCTGACGAGGTCCTGGCGCGAGCCCCGGAGAACATCGGCGCGATGCAGCCCTTGGCAGGCAGGCGAGAGAGACGGTTCTCACAGAGGCAGCGGGGGCTAGGGGTGACGCACACCCCTGCCTCCCCGCTTACGTCTTCCGCCTCGGCGGGTCGCGCGTCAGGCCCTTCGCCGCCAGCGCCTGTTCGTATTCCGCCCAGCGCCCGGCCTGTTCGCGGCCAAGCTGGTGCAGGTAGGCCCAGGAATAGATCCCGCTGTCATGCAGGTCGTCGAAGGCGATGCGGATGGCATAGTGCCCGACCGGCTCGACCCGCAGGATGCCGACCTCGCGCCGTCCGGCGACCAGCACCTTCTGCCCCGGCCCATGCCCCTGCACCTCGGCCGAGGGGCTTTCCACCCGCAGGTATTCGGCCGGCAGGGCGAAGCGCGCGCCGTCGTCAAAAGCGACCTCCAGCAGCCGCTCCGCCCGCTTCAGCCGGATCTCGGTCGGTGTCGGCATCAGCCGTCGAGCGACCTCGCCTCGTCCGGCAGCATGATCGGGATGCCGTCGCGGATCGGATAGGCCAGGCGGGCCTGCTCGCTGACCAGCTCGCCGCGGGCGCGGTCGTAGCGCAGCGGGCCCTTGGTCACCGGGCAGACCAGGATCTCCAGCAGGGCGGGGTCGACCTCGCCGCCGGCGGGCGGGGGGGTGGCTTGGGATTCGCTCATGCGGCGCACCTTAACTCGGCCGGCGGTCCGGCGACATATCCCCGCCGTCCGGCTCGCCATGCGCGCCGATCCGCAGCAGGGCGACCAGCATCTCCGCCCGCTCCTCCGGTGTCGCCGCGACCAGCAGGGCCTGCTTCTCGCGCACCTCGAAGGGGCAGACCATGGCGAGCGTCAGCACCAGCATCTCGTCCGAGGTCTGCTCGATCGCTTCCCAATTCGCCTCGATCCCGCGCGACTTGAAGAAGGGCCGCAGCGCGTCGAGCAGCGCCGGGCGATCGACCCCGGCCGGCTTGTCGGCCAGGTCGAGGTCGGCCTCGAAGCCGGCATACTCGGCCCGCACCCGGCGGTAGCCGCGCCGCATCGCCAGCTCCTCCCCGACCCGGAAGCGGATCACCCCGGTGAGGGTGATCAGCAGCCGGCCATCCTCGGTCTCGGCGAAGGAGGTCAGCCGGCCGAGGCAGCCGATGCGGTAGAGGCCCGGGCCGTACTCGCCCCGCGGCGCTCCCGGCTCCGGCTGGATCATGCCGAACATGCGCCCCGCGCCCAGGCTGTCCTGGGTCATCGCCAGGTAGCGCGGCTCGAAGATGTTCAGCGGCAGGCGGCCGCCAGGCAGCAGCAACGCACCGGACAGCGGGAATACCGCGATCTCCGCCGGCAGTTGGTCGAGGCTGGGATGGAAGGCGGCCACCGGGCGGGCGCTTACCGGAACAGCAGCGAGGAGAGCTTGCGCCGCCCCGCCAGGGTCGCGGGGTCGGCGAAGCCCCAGGCCTCGAAGAACTTGAGCAGCTGCTTACGCGCCGCCTCGTCGTTCCAGGCGCGGTCGCGCTTGATCGCCTCGAGCAGCGCGTCCACCGCCGCGGTCCGGTCGTCATTGGCGTTCAACGCCACGGCCAGGTCGATGCGGGCGGCGTGGTCGTCCGGGTCGGCGGCCAGGCGCTGCTCGAACTCGGCCAGCTTCTCCCGCGCCGCACGGCCCTCGGCGGCCAATTCCAGCCCGCTGCGGACCGAGGCGACCTCCGGATGGGCGGCGAGCTTCGCGGGCAGGCTGGCGATCACCTGCAGCGCCTGCTCCTCCTCGCCCAGCGCGGCGAGCGAACGGGCGACACCGGCGAAGGCCTCCGGGTTCTCGGGTTCCTGCTGCGCCAGGGCGCCGAACAGCTCGAGCGCGCCCTGGTGGTCGCCCTCCTCCGCCGCCTGCTTGGCCTCGGCCAGCAGGTCGGCGGTCGGCAGCTGGCCGCCGGCGACCTTCAGCAAGCCCTCGATGAACTTCTTCACGTCGGATTCGGGCAGCGCGCCCTGGAAGATGTCGGCGATCTGGCCCTGCCAGAAGGCGGCCACCGTCGGCACGGACTGCAAGGGCAGGCCGAGTTGCGTCAGCTGCTGGACCAGCGCGCGGTTCTTGTCGATGTCGATCTTGACCAGCTTCACCCGGCCGCCGGCGGCACCCACCACCTTTTCCAGGGTCGGGGTCAGCGTCTTGCAGGGGCCGCACCAGGTCGCCCAGAAATCGACCAGGATCGGGGTCTCGCGGCTGGCCTCCACCACGTCCTGCATGAAGGTCTTCTGGTCGCCGTCCTTGATCCAGCCGGCAGCGGCCGGAGGGGTACCGGGGGCGGCGCCTTGCCGGTTCGGGTCGAAGATGACGTCCATGGCGGCTGTTCCTCGGTCTCGGGATCTTACATGCCCTCGCCGGACGGGAGGGCAATGGGGATAGGCCATCCGGCGGGCCGGATGCGTGGAACGATGGCTAGCCCGGCGCCGCCGGCATTTCCAGCCGGGGCAACTCCAGCAGTTCAGGCCGGTGGCCCAGGCTCTCCAGGAAGCGCAGCAGCCCGGCCGGGCGGATCGCCGTGGTCATGCTGTTGACCAGCGGGTGGAAGTGGACCCAGTCGTGGTCCCGCAGCAGCCCGGCGTCGAGCAGGATGCGCACCGCGCCGGGCGGCGCGTTGACCATCCCGAAGGGCGTCACCGACCCCGGCTGCACCCCGAGCAGCGCGGCCAGTTCGGCGGCCGGCGCCATGTCCACCCGGCCGGCGCCGGCGGCGCGGGCCAGGGCGTTGATCGAGACCTGGCGGTCCTCCTGCAGCACCGCCAGCAGATGCGGGCCGGCCCCCCGCCTGGCCGGGCGGAGGAACAGGTTCTTGCTGTGCCCGCCGGCAAGCGTGCCGCGCAGCGCCTGGCTCTCCGCCACGGTGAAGACCGGCGGGTGGCTGGTGGTCGGTGCCTCAATGCCCAGCGCGGCAAGGCGCGCGAGGAGGCTCTCCGGGGTTTCGGGCATGCCTCGGTCCTGGCGTGACGGCAGCCTGTGTCGCCCCGCCGGCCGCCCCGCGCAAGCCGCGGCTGCATGGCCCGTTGCGCGGGCGGCGCGTGTATCCGCTCACATAGTGGGCCCCGTGCGGCGCCGCATGCCTCCGCCCGCCCGGCCGGACGACCGGATGCAAGCGGGAGGTGACCATGCTGGACGCTTCGGGACCCCTCGGCGCCCCGGTCTGGCGGCTCACCGACACCTCGTGAACCAGGCGCAGGAAAGCCTCCTCGGCCCGGCAGGGGCGGCCCGCAGCACCTGGGCGCTGATCTACAACCACGGCCCCTGGCCGCTGCATCTCCTCGGCGCCAGCTTCGAGAGCGGCGGCTTCGCCGCAGGCGGCGACCCGTCCGCGGTGATCGAGCCGAAGACCGTCGGCGGCTGCCGGGTCGAGAGCCGCGGCCAGGCAAGCGGCGTCGCCGGCGCGGTGGTGCAGTATGGCTGGCGGCCGACCGGCCAGGTCCCCTTGCCTCTGGCTGGTCACCTCCAACCCCTCCGGCGGCAGCAATAGATGGAACGGCCAGAGCTACAACGGGCTGGCGGTGCGCTTCGCCGGCTCGGCTGGGCCGGCCAACCAGGTGGGTTTCGACGTCTGGGACGCCACCGGGTCCAGAAGACGTGAGCCGGGCGGGGGCGGCGGACGTCCCCGCCCGGCTCGACGGCCGGGGGGCCGCGGCCTACATCGCCGCCACCCGCGCCGGGCACCAAGGTCCGAGATAAGGATCCCGCGCCGGGCACCCCCTGCCGGAGATTCCCCCGATGCGCCGCCGTGCCCTTCTCGGCCTCGCCGCCGCCAGCCTCGCCACCGCCGCCTCGGCGCAACCCGCCGGCCAGCCGATCCGGATCGTGGTGCCCTTCGCCGCCGGCGGGCCGACCGACATCCCGGCCCGGCTGCTGGCGGAGGAGCTGGGCAAGGTCCTGCCGCAGCGCCCGGTGGTGGACAACCGCACCGGCGCCGGCGTGGTGGTCGGTACCGATGCCGTGGCCAAGTCGGCCAAGGACGGCGCGACGCTGCTCTACACCACGGTCGCCCATTCGGCGCTGCGGGCGATGTTCGCGCGCCTCCCCTTCGACCCGCTGGCGGACCTGCAGCCGGTGGCGCTCGTCGGCGTCATCCCGATGGTGCTGATGGCGAACAAGGACCTGCCGGTGAACAGCCTGGCCGAGCTGATCGCGCTCTATCGTGCCAGCCCCGGCAAGTACGACTACGGCAGCGCCGGCAACGGCTCCGCGCTCCACCTCGCGGCCGAGCTGTTCCTGCGCGACGCCGGCGGGCTGAAGGTGACCCATGTGCCCTACCGCGGCTCGGCGGCGGCGATGCCGGACCTGCTCAACGGCACCACCACCATGATGCTCGACGTCGCCAACAACACCCTGCCCTATGTCCAGCGCGGCGAGGTGAAGGGCCTGGCAGTGAGCTCGGCCCGGCGCATCCCGCAGCTGCCCGAGGTGCCGACCTTCGCCGAGGCCGGGCTGCCGGGCTACGAGGCCTATACCTGGCACATGATCATGGTCCCGCGCGGCACGCCGGCGCCGGTGATCAAGGCGCTGAACGGCACCATCAACGGCGTGTTGGCCAAGCCCGATGTGCAGCAGCGGCTCGCCGACCTGGCCTTGCAGGTGCGCAGCGACAGCACGCCCGAGAGCGCCGAGGCCTGGCTGCAGGCCGAGACGGCGAAATGGGAGCCGATCATCCGCGCCGCTGGCATCAAGCCGGATTGAGCGGTCCGATGGCTGGAGCGCCGCGTGGCGCGAAAGCCTGAATCGGACCGCCGGCCACATGCCGATGGCTGGAGCGCCGCGTGGCGCGAAAGCCTGAATCGGACCGCCGGCCGCATACCGATGGCCGGAGCGCCGCGCGGCGCGAGGGCCTGAATCGGACCGCCGGCCGCATGCCGATGGCCGGAGCGCCGCTCGGCACCGCAGCCCATGGTCCTTCCTCCCGGAAGCCTGATCGGGCCTTCGATTGAGCGTCCGGAGGGCAGGGCCACCTTGGCGTGATGCCCCCGCCGCTTCCCGCGCTGCAGCCCGCCTTGCCCGGACACCGGGGCGAATATGCCGCGGATGCGGCGGTGCATGCGGTTGGGCTGGCCGCCGCCGGCCTCGCCTGCCTCGGCCTGGCGCTGGCGGCACCGCGGCCGCCAGGGCTGCGGCTCGCCCTCGCGCTCGGGCTCTACGCGGCGGGGCTGCTGACCATGCTGGTGTGTTCGGCGGCCTACAACATGGCCGCGGCGGGCCGTTGGAAGGCCTTCCTGCAGCGGCTGGACCATGCCGCCATCTTCCTGATGATCGCCGGCACCTATACCCCGGTGGCGCTGCTGGGGATCGGCGGCGGCTGGGGCTGGGGGCTGTTCGCCGCGGTCTGGGCCGGGGCGCTGGGCGGTGCCGCGCTCAAGCTGCTGGCGCCGGCACGGATCGAGCGGGCGGCGATCCTGCTCTACCTGACGCTCGGCTGGGTCGGGCTGGTGGCGGTCGAGCCACTGCTGCGCGCGCTGGCCTGGCCAGACCTGGCATTGCTGCTGGCGGGCGGGCTGTTCTACAGCCTCGGCGTGCGGCTGCATCTTGCGGAATGGTTGCGCTTCCATACCGCGCTCTGGCATGGTTGCGTCCTGGCCGGCGCCGCCTGCCACTATGCCGTGGTGCTGCGGCTTGCCATGGCTGGCACCGCCGGATCGCTGTAACCGGGGCGACCCTTTCAGCGCAAGACACGGACAAATGGCGGAATACACACCGGCCGCCGCCGCCTCTCTCCAGATGCCCGCCTGAGTATCGGAATGAATCCGAGCATGCAGTCGCAATTTCTGGATTTTTTTGCATTAAAGTGAATTTCGTTTGGCCTGTTTTCCTATTTGGCCCCACCCGCGGGTGCATTGACTTTCAACTTGAACCGTATTTATCTCGACTTCTAAGCACGTATTGGTTGTGTTCCAACGAAGTCCCGCCGCTTGGTTTGGTGCAACGGGACAGGATCGACGCTTCAGGACGGAGGCAACATTGATTTTCCTCAATGCCGCAGGTGTCGCGCTGTCGACGTCGCAAGCGCCGACACGCTGGTTCACCTCCTCCAGCGCCGGCGTGACGCTCAACGGGACCGCCACGGCCGACTTCCTGTCCCATTCCGGCAGCTATGCCAGCCTGGCCGGCGGCGCAGGCGACGACACCTATTGTGTCTGGAACACCACCCACACGATCCAGGAATTCGCCGGCGGCGGCATCGACACCCTGCAATCATACGCCAGCCGCACCATCCTGCCCGGCCAGGTCGAGAACCTGCAGCTGATGTGGCGAAACCAGATCGGCATCGGCAATGCGCTCGACAACATCATCACCGCCGGCGACGGCGCGCAGACCCTCGACGGCGGCGCCGGCAACGACGTGCTGGCGGGCGGCGCCGGCGCCGACCTCTTCATCGTCGCCGCCGGCAAGGGCAGCGAGGTGATCACCGATTTCCTGTCCGGGACCGACCAGGTCCGGCTGGATGGCCACGCTCTGTACAATTTCGCCATGGTGCGGGCGGCGATGACCCAGGTCGGCGCCGATACCGTGCTCGCGCTCGGCAATGGCGAAAGCCTGGTGCTGCGCGACACCCAGGTCGCCGGCTTCGGCGCGGCGGATTTCGTGCTGCCGGAGGCGCCGCGCCATGCCGGGATGTACCAGACCTTCAACGAGGAATTCGACGGCCTCAGCAGCTCGGCCAGCGGCAGCGGCGTCATCTGGAAGACCAGCCTCGGCATCTCCAAGCAGGACCGCACGCAGCCCGTCACCAAGGAGGCCGGGTACTACTCCGACGCCTCGGTCGGGGTGAACCCCTTCAGCGTGGCCGACGGCGTGCTGGACATCGCCGCCACCGCGGGCAGCAACCCGTCGGGCCTGGCCTACAACACCGGCATCATCACCACCGCGCGCTCCTTCGCCCAGCAATACGGCTACTTCGAGGCCCGGCTGGACCTGCCCGCCGGCCGCGGCTTCTGGCCCGCCTTCTGGCTGATGCCGGCCAGCGGCGCCTGGCCGCCGGAGATCGACATCCTGGAGGCGCTCGGCCAGGATCCGACCACCGCCTACCATTCGCTGCACAGCACCACGGCCGGCGATACCACGATCACGGTCCGCAACCTGCCCAACCTTTCGGCGGGCTTCCACACCTACGGCCTGGACTGGCAGGCCGACACCATCACCTGGCTGATCGACGGCCGCGAGGTGGCGCAGCTCGCCACGCCCGCCGACATGCACCAGCCGATGTACATGCTGCTGAACCTGGCGGTGGGCGGCGTCGGCTCCTGGCCCGGGGTCTACGACCCGGCCAAGCCGGACGGGCACCTGCTGATCGATTATGTGCGGGCCTGGCAGCGCGGCGACGGCATGGTCACCGGCCCGGACGATGTCGCCCGGCTCGGCGGTGTCTATACCCTGAAGGCGGACGGCGTCAGCGACCTCTATGACTTCAGCAAGGCCAAGGCCATGCTGCACATGGACGCGACTGGCCTGTCGCTGGCCGGCACCCATACGATCTGGGGCAGCCCGCTCGGCAGCGACCTGCGCGGCGGGCCGGGCAACGTGAACTTCGCCGGCGGCATCGGCGCCGACAGCTTCAGCTTCGGCGCCGGCACCTCGCGCGTCCTCGGCGGCGGCGGCAACGACAGCTTCACCCTGACCCGCGGGATGATCGCCGTCGGCAACCAGATCCTCGACTTCCACCTGGATCTGTCGGCTGGCGACGAACACGACCAGCTGCGCCTTCAGGGCTTCTCCGACGCGGCGCAGCTGGAGTTCGTCAAGGCCAGCGGCCAGACCCAATACTACCGGGTCGTCGATGGCGATTATGCCTCGCCGCTGGTGGCGATCCTCGTGGCCAATGGCAGCGGGCACCTGGCCGAGGCGGACTACCAGTTCATCTGATACCACGGGCCGGCCCGGTGGCGCCGGAAGGCGCAAGGCCCGAGGACACCGGAGGTTTGCGCCCGGCGATCGAAGATACGAAGCGGCCATGCCAGCAGCCGATGCGCCCGCCCGCTGGCATGGGGGCGGCGGCGTGCCACCCGGCCAGGACCCGGCCGCGGCGAGGCGACATCGCCAGCAGGCGAACAGGCGGCGTCTTGCGCCATACAGTATACGCGATTACTGTCAGGTTTACTCGCGTATAAGTTGTGTCGTCTCGAGCCTGCCTGTCCCTTGTCCCGGGGTCCCGCCACCAGGCCGGCCCCGGAGGAGCGCTCCGTGATCCATCTGAACGCCCTCTCCCGTCCTCTCGCCACCTCGGCCAGCCCGACCAACTGGTATTCGTCGACCCTGCCCGGCGCCACGGTCACCGGCGGCGGCGGCGCCGACTGGCTCTCCGCCACGGACCCCGCGGCGCTGCTGCAGGGCGGCGCCGGGGACGACACCTATGCGGTCTGGGACAACCGCATCGCAATCGTCGAAGCCGCCGCGGGCGGCATCGACACGGTGCAGTCCTGGGCCGGGCGCCAGGTGCTGCCGGCGCATGTCGAGAACCTGCAACTCATGCGCGGCGCCCAGTCCGGCCTCGGCAATGCGCTCGACAACATCCTGACCGGCAGCGCCGGCGCCGACTCCCTGGATGGCGGCGCCGGCAACGACGTGCTGACCGGCGGCGCCGGGCCGGATGCCTTCACCATCGTCCGCGGCAACGGCAGCGATGCGATCACCGACTTCGCTCCGGGAACCGACACGATCCGGCTGCAGGGCCATGCGCTGTTCAGCTTCGCCGCGGTCCGCGCGGCCATGACCCAGACCGGCGCCGACACCACCATCGCGCTCGGCGGCGGGGAAAAGCTGGTGCTGCGCAACACCCTGGCCTCCAGCCTCACGGCGCGGGATGTCTGGCTGCCGGCGGATCCGCAGCATTTCGGCATGACGCAGACCTTCGCCGAGGAATTCGACAGCTTCAGCGCCTCCGCCAGCGGCCTCGGCACCACCTGGAAGACCACCTACAAAATCAACGACCAGCTCCGCACGCTGAGCAGCAACAAGGAAGCCCAGTACTACTCCGATGCCTCGGTCGGGGTGGACCCGTTCAGCCTGGCCGGCGGGGTGCTCGACATCGCCGCGGCGCCGGGCAGCAACCCGCTGGGCCTGCCGTACAATTCCGGCCTCATCACCACCGCCCGCAGCTTCGCCCAGCGTTACGGCTATTTCGAGGCCCGGGTCGACCTGCCGGCCGGCAAGGGTTTCTGGCCGGCCTTCTGGCTGCTGCCGGCAGACGGCACCTGGCCGCCCGAGATCGACATCTTCGAGGTGCTCGGCGACAACACCACAACCGCCTATGCGACGCTGCGCAGCACCTCGGCCGCGAACACCACCTTCCGGGTGAACGATTTGCCGGACCTTTCGGCCGGCTTCCATACCTTCGGGCTGAGCTGGCAGGCCGACACGATCCGCTGGTTCATCGACGGCCAGGCGGTGGCCGAGGCGGCAACGCCGGCCGACATGCACATCCCGATGTACCTGCTGCTGAACCTAGCCGTCGGCGATGCCGGCAGCTGGCCCGGCCAGTACGCTCCCGGCATGCCGACCGGGCATATGCAGATCGATTACGTCCGCGCCTGGCAGTATGGCGGCGGCACGGTGACCGGCCCGGGCGACGTCGCCGCCTTCGGCGGCAGCCACACGCTGAAGGCGGACGGCGTCAGCGACCTGTACGACTTCAGTCGGGCGGCGGTGACGCTGACCATGGATGCCTCCGGCCTATCGACCGCCGGCACGCACACCATCTGGGGCAGTCCGCTCGGCAGCCTGGTGCGTGGCGGCCCGGGCAACGTGAACTTCGCCGGCGGCATCGGCGACGACACCTTCGTCTTCGGCAACGGCCTGTCGCGGGTCAAGGGCGGCGGCGGCAACGACAGCTTCGTCATCATCAAGGGCGGGCTCGTCACCGGCGACCTGATCATCGATTTCCACCTGAACCGGGACGATGGCGGGGAGCACGATACGCTGCGATTGCTGGGCTTCGGCAGCGATGCGCGGCTGGAATTCGTCGCCGGCAGCGGCACGATCCAGACCTACCAGGTGGTGGACGGCGACCAGGTGTCGGGCAAGCTGCAGATCCAGATCGCCAACGGCAGCGGGCACCTCGGCAGTCTCGACGTGGTGTTCGGCTGAGGCGCGGAGGGCTGGACCGGCGGGTGCGCGCCACGTCTTGAGGCACATCCGCGTGAGCAAGCCCGTCTGCCCCGAAGCCGCCCCCGCGCGCCATGTTGTGGTCGGATTTTCCGGCTTTCTGGTGCTGGTAGATCGCAGTGTTGCGGGATGCCAGCGCAGACGGCGTGTTCTGGCTGCTCGGGAGAGTTTCGAACGATGAGAATTGCGCAGATCGCGCCACTGACCGAATCCGTCCCGCCGCAGCTCTATGGCGGCACGGAACGCGTCGTCTCCTTCGTGACGGAGGAACTGGTGGCACAGGGCCATGACGTCACGCTGTTCGCCAGCGGTGATTCCGTCACCGCAGCGACGCTGGCGCCGATGTGCCCGCGCGCGTTGCGGCTCGACAAGACCGTCGGCGATCCGATGGCGCCCGTCTTCATGATGCTTGAGACGGTGCTGCGGCGCGCCCATGAGTTCGACGTGCTGCATTTCCACCTCGACTACATGCCCTTCTCGCTGTTCACCCGGCAGCCGGTGCCGCATGTGACGACGCTGCACGGACGGCTCGACCTGCCGGAGATCTGGCCGCACTACCGCACGCATACCGACGTGCCGCTGATCTCGATCTCCGACAACCAGCGCAAGCCGATGGCCTGGGCAAACTGGGCGCAGACCATCCATCACGGCCTGCCCGAGAACCTGCTGCGGCCCGACTCGTCCGTGCAGCCCGGCTACCTCGCCTTCCTCGGCCGTATCTCGCCCGAAAAGCGGGTCGACCGGGCGATCGAGATCGCCGGCCGCGCCGGCAGGCCGCTGAAGATCGCCGCCAAGGTGGACCGCGCCGACCAGGACTATTTCGACGCGAAGATCCGACCGCTGCTGGCCCAGCCGCATGTCGAGTTCATCGGCGAGATCGCCGATACGCAGAAGGGCGCCTTCCTCGCCGGCGCCGAGGCCCTGCTCTTCCCGATCGACTGGCCGGAACCTTTCGGCCTGGTGATGATCGAGGCCATGGCCTGCGGCGTGCCGGTCATTGCCTTCAACCACGGCTCGGTGCGGGAGGTGCTGGAGGACGGGCGCACCGGCTTCATCGTCGACGACATGGACCAGGCGGTCCGGGCGGTCGGCCGGTTGGGCGAATTGTCGCGCCCCGCGGTGCGCCGGCGCTTCGAACAGCGCTTCACCGCGCGCCGCATGGCGCAGGACCATGTGGCGCTCTATGAGCGGCTGGTTCGTGCCAAGCTGCCGCCGCTGCGGGCAATGGCCGCGGAGTAGCAAGGCGAGGGAGGCAGTATCCTCCCTCGCCCTACTTCTCCTTTCTGGGTTCCGGCACCCGCCGCGGGGCGGGTGCCAACCTTGCTTTCTGCTCCCTCGGAAGACCGAGAAAGGTCCTTCAGCCTGCCCGGTTGCGCCGCGTATGGGCGCGCACGAAATCCTCGACCGCCGCCAGCCCGAGCGGCAGCACGGAGAACCGCTCCTCCCGCGCATAAAGGTCCGCCAGCCGGGCGGGGAGCGGCGGGCGGAAGCCCACCGCACGTTCCACGGCATCGGGAAATTTCGCCGGATGCGCGGTGGCGGCGACCACCACCGGGATGCCCGGATCGGCCGGCGCATGCGCCCGCGCCGCGGCGGTACCGATGGCGGTATGCGGGTCCGCCAGGTACCCGGCCGTTTCCTTCAGGCGGCGGATCTCCGCCAGGGTCCCCTCGTCCGACAGGGTGAAGCCGTGGAACAGCCCGGTCGCGGTCGACCAGGCGGCGTCCGGCACTGGCATCCGTCCCTCGGCGCGGAAGCGGCGCATGGTCTCGGCAGTCGTCGCGGCATTGCGGCCCAGCAGCTCGAACAGCAGGCGCTCGAAGTTGGAGCTTACCTGGATGTCCATGCTGGGCGACAGGCTCGGCTCGACCCCCCGCACCGACATGTCATTGGCGGCCAGGAAGCGCGCCAGGATGTCGTTCCGGTTGGCGCCGACGATCAGCCGCTCCACCGGCAGCCCCATCTGCCGCACCGCCCAGGCGGCAAGGACGTTGCCGAAATTGCCGGTGGGGACGGAGAAGGCCACCGGCCGGTCCGGCGCCCCCAGGGCGAGCGCGGCATAGGCGTAGTAGGGAATCTGCGCCGCCACCCGGGCCCAATTGATGGAATTGACGGCGGCGAGGTGCATCGCGTCCCGGAACGGGGCATCCCCGAACATCGCCTTCACCAGGTCCTGGCAATCGTCGAAGCTGCCCTGCACCGCCAGGTTGGCGACATTGTCGGACAGCACCGTGGTCATCTGCCGGCGCTGCACCTCGGACGTCCTGCCTTCCGGATGCAGGATGACGATATCGATGGCGTTGCGGTCGCGGCAGGCCTCGATGGCCGCGGACCCGGTATCGCCGCTGGTCGCGCCCACGATGGTGATGCGCTCGCCCCGCTTGGCCAGCACATGGTCGAACAGCCGCCCGAGCAGCTGCATCGCCATGTCCTTGAAGGCGAGCGTCGGTCCATGAAACAGCTCGAGCGCGAAGGTCCGGGTATCCAGCTGGACCAGCGGCGCCACGGCGGGATGGCCGAAGCCGGCATAGGCCGGGCCGGTCATGCCGCGCAGCGTCTCGAGTGACAACGTCTCACCGGCGAACAGGTGCATCAGCCGGGCCGAAAGCTCGGCATAGGGCAGGCCACGCAGCGCGCGCCATTCGGCGGGTGACAGGCTGGGCCAGCGCTCCGGCATGAACAGCCCGCCATCCTCGGCGAGGCCGGCGAGCAGGACGCCTTCGAAGTCACGGGGGGCGGCCTGGCCGCGGGTGCTGAGGTAGCGCATGGGGCGCGGACCCTAGCCGCTGGGCGGCGCCGCGGGAACAGCCGGGGCGCCGAAGATCGCGGCGAAGGCCGACCTTGCCGGCCGGTTCTGCCATGCTGCGCCGATCCAGCGAAGGGACGTGCCATGCCTGACACGGATGTTCTCATTGCCGGCGCCGGCCCGACCGGCCTGGTGCTCGCCCTCTCCCTGATGCATCGCGGCATCAGGCCGCGCATCGTCGACCAGGCCGCCGGGCCCGGCGAGGCGTCCCGCGCCATGGTGGTCCAGGCCCGGACGCTGGAGCTGTACCGCCCGCTGGGGCTGGCGGAGGCGGTGATCGCGCGCGGCATCAAGGTCGAGGCGCTGCACCTGCGCGGGGCCGGCGCCGAGGTCGCGCAGGTCTCGCTGCACGCCATGGGCGAGGGGCTGAGCCGCTACCCCTTCGTCCTCAGCTTCCCGCAGGACGACCACGAGCGCTTCCTGGTCGAGCGCCTGGCGGCGGCCGGCATCGCGGTGGAATGGAACACCGAATTGCTGGGTTTCACCGAGACGCCGGACGGCATCCGCGCCACGCTCCGCCAGGCCGGCGCCGAGACGGAGGCCACCGCGGCCTATCTCTGCGGCTGCGACGGGGCGCATAGCCGGGTGCGCCAGGCGCTCGGCCTCGGCTTCCCCGGCGGCACCTATGACCAGCGTTTCTACGTCGCCGATGTCCGGCTCGCCGGGCCGTTCCAGCCGGACCTCACGGTCAACCTCGCCGCGCAGGGCTTCTCCCTGATGCTGCCGGTCCGCAGCCGCGGCATGAACCGGCTGATCGGCGTGGTCCCCGCCGCGCTCGGCGACCGCCCCGGCCTCGGCTTCGAGGATCTCCGCGCCGATCTGGAGGTGCTGCTGGGCGTGCGGGTGGAGCAGGTGAACTGGTTCGCCACCTACCATGTCCACCACCGCGTGGCGGTCCGGTTCCGCGCCGGCCGCGCCTTCCTCGCCGGCGATGCCGGGCATATCCACAGCCCGGCCGGCGGCCAGGGGATGAACACCGGCATCGGCGACGCGGTCAATCTCGGCTGGAAGCTGGCCGAGGTGCTGCGCGGCCGGGCCGCCCCCGCCATCCTGGAGACCTACGAGGCCGAGCGGATCGCCTTCGCCCGCCTGCTGGTCGCCACCACCGACCGCATCTTCCGCGGCGCAGTCTCGCGCGGCCTCGGCGGCCGGCTGGTGCGGCGCTGGCTGCTGCCGCGGCTGCTGCCGCTCGCCGCCGGCTTCGAGATCGGCCGGCACGCCATCTTCCGGCTGATCTCGCAGATCCGCATCGCCTATCCCGGCAGCGCGCTCAGCCAGGGCAAGGCCGGCGGCGTCACGGCCGGGGAGCGGCTGCCCTGGGTGGCGGAGCTCGACAACCTCGCCCCGCTCGATGGCCAGGGCTGGCGGCTGCAGGTGCATGGCGCGGTGGCCCCCGCCATGGCCGAGGCCGCCGCCGCACGGGGCCTGCCGGTCGATGCCTTCCCCTGGACCGAGGCGGCGGGCCAGGCCGGGCTGGCGCGCGACGCCGCCTACCTGCTGCGGCCGGACGGGCATGTCGGCCTGGCCGACCCGCGGCAGGACCCCGCGACGCTCGGCGCCTATGCCGCGCGGCACGGCCTGGCCTTCGCCCCCTGAATCGAGGCACGTGACCCGGCGCACGGCACGCGGTATCGATCATCGTCCAGGGATAGCCCCCATGCGCCGCCGCCCCGCCCTGCTGCTGCCCCTGCTGTTCCCCTGCCTGACCGCCGCGGGCCAGGAGACGCGCTTCGGCGCGCCGTCCATCCGGCTCCTCGTCCCCTTCGCCCCGGGCAGCGGCGCCGACATCACCGCGCATATCCTCGCCCCGCCGCTGGCCGGGGCACTCGGCCGGTCGATCCTGGTCGAGAACCGCCCGGGCGGCCGCGGCATCCCGGGCGCGGAGGCGATCGCCCGGGCCAATCCGGACGGTCAGGTCCTCGGCCTGACCAACACCGCCCCGCTTTGCATGGCGCCGCTGGTCGAATCGCCGCCCTACGACCCCGACCGCGACTTCACCCATGTCGCGCTGATCGCCGAGACGCCGAGCGTGCTGCTGGTCCCGGCCGGCAGCCGCTTCCAGTCCTTCGACCTCTATCTGCGGGCGGGGCGGAGCTGGACACGCGGCCTGACCTTCGGCAGCCCGGCGACCGGCAGCCTGCAGCACCTGCAGGGCGAGATGCTGGCCAAGGCGGCCGGGGCAAGGCTGACGCATGTCGCCTATCGCGGCACGGCAGCGGCCTTGCAGGACCTGCTGAACGGCCAGGTGGACAGCCTGGTCGCGCCGCTGGCCAGCGTGGCCGGAATGGTCCGCGACGGCCAGGCCCAGGTGCTGGCGGTCAGCGGCCCGGGCGAGGAGGCGACGCTGCCTGGCGTCCCGAGCTTCGCCGCGCTGGGCTTTCCGCAACTGACCGCCACGGCCTGGATGGGGCTGAGCGGCCCGCGCGGCCTGCCGCCGGGGCTGGTCACCCGGCTCAACGCGGAGGTCAACCGCATCATCGCCACGCCCGCAGTGGCGGCGCAGCTGCGCACGGCCGGGCTGACGCCGCCCGACCGGCCGCTGGATGCCGCGGCCTACCGGCAGCTGGTGACGGATTTCGCCACGACCTGGCGGCCGGCGGTGGCCTCGGCGGGGATGGCGGCGAAGTAGCCGGCGTAGCGCTCGCCTGCACTCCATCGGCGCACTACATTGCCGCCGTCAGGAGCACCCTCATGGCCTCCCCGCTGTTCATCCGCCTCGACGACGACGTCCTCGTCACCCTCGACGGCGCCGCCAAGGCGCGCGGCATCGGCATCGCGCCCGGCCCGTGATGCAGGACGCCCGCCGCCACGCCCCCACCGTCGCGCGCAACCGCGACCCGATCCTCGAGGTGCTGCGCCGGCACCTGCCGGAGACGGGCACGCTGCTGGAGGTCTCCGCCGGCACCGGCGAGCATGCCGCGTATTTCGCCGCCGCCTTCCCCGGCCTGGTCTGGCAGCCGACCGATCCCGACCCCGCCGCCCGCGCCAGCATCGCCGCCTGGGCACGCGAGGCGAAGCTGAACAATCTCCGCCCGCCGCTGGCGCTCGATGCCGCGGCGGAGGACTGGCCGGTGGCGCGGGCCGATGCGGTTCTCTGCATCAACATGATCCATATCGCGCCCTGGGCGGCCGGGCTCGGCCTGCTGCGCGGCGCCGCGCGCCTCCTGCCGCCGGGCGGGACGCTGATCCTCTACGGGCCCTACAAGCGGGGCGGTGCGCACACCGCGCCGTCGAACGCGGCCTTCGACGCCGGCCTGCGCGCCCAGGACCCGGACTGGGGCGTCCGCGACCTCGAAGCGGTGGCCGCCGAGGCCGCCGCGGCCGGCTTCGGCCCGCCCGAGGTGGTCGAGATGCCGGCCAACAACCTAACCCTCATCTTCCGCCGCGCCGGCTGATGCGCCACCCTCCCCGCCAAGGGGAGAAAGACGTGCCATGGACACCGACTACCTCGTCATCGGCGCCGGCTCGGCCGGCTGCGCCGTCGCCGCGCGCCTGGCCGAATCCGGCGCGCGCGTCACGCTGCTGGAGGCCGGCCCGAAGGACCGCCATCCCTGGATCCACATCCCCGCCGGCATGATCAAGCTGCTGCAGAACCAGCGCCTGGTGAACTGGGGCTACGTGACCGAGCCGGAGAAGGGTTCGAACGACCGCGAGATCCGCTGGCCGCGCGGCCGGACGCTCGGCGGGTCGTCCTCGATCAACGGCATGCTCTATGTCCGTGGCAACCCGGCCGACTTCGACATCTGGGCGCAGATGGGCTGCAAAGGCTGGTCCTATGACGAGGTGCTGCCCTTCTTCCGGAAATCCGAGACCTACAAGCAGGGCGGCGACCCGGACTACCGCGGCCAGGGCGGCCCCCTGCAGGTCGAGGACTACCGCACCATCCTGCCGCTGACCCACCGCTTCATCGAGGCGGCGCAGCAGGCCGGCCACCCGTTCCGGAAGGACCTGAACGGCCAGGAGCAGGAAGGCGTCGGCTATTCGCAGATGACCCGGCTCGGCCGCTGGCGCGGCTCGACCGCCCGCACCTATCTGGCGGCCGTCAAGGGCCGCGTGCAGGTGGAGACGGAGGCGCAGGTCGCCCGGCTGTTGTTCGAGGGCAGGCGCTGCGTCGGCGCCGAGTTCCGCCAGGGCGGGGCGCTGCGCAGCATCCGCGCGGCGCGGGAGGTGATCGTCTCCGGCGGCGCGGTGAACTCGCCGCACCTGCTGCAGATGTCGGGCATCGGCCCGGCGGAGCACCTGCGCTCGCTCGGCATCGCGGTGCTGCAGGACACGCCCGCGGTCGGCGCCAACCTGCAGGACCACTACGTGTCCCGCGTCCAGCACCGGGTGCGCGACATGATCAGCACCAACCAGCTGGCGCGCGGGCTGCGGTTGGCCGGCGAAGTGGCGAAATTCTTCACGCGTGGCAACGGTGCCCTCACCTTCGGCGTCACCACCGCGCAGGTCTTCGCCCGCTCGCGCGAAGGCCTGGCAAGCCCCGACCTGCAATTGCTTTTCACCCCGGCCAGTTATGCCGCCGGCAAGTTCGGCGTGCTGGAATCCGCCCCCGGCATGACCTGCGCCATCTGCCCGGTGAAGCCCGACAGCCGCGGCACCGTGATGGCGAAATCGCCCGACCCGTTCGAACGACCGGCCATCCGGCCCAACTACCTCGCGGCGCGCAGCGACCAGGAGTTGCTGGCGCGGGGGATCCGCATGGTGCGCGACATCTTCGCCCAGCCCGCCATTGCGAAATACAGCGTCGAGGAAATCCTGCCCGGCCCCGGCACCGCCTCGGATGAGGAGATGCTGGCATTCAACCGTCAATACGGCACCACCATCTACCACCCCGTCGGCACCTGCCGGATGGGGGAGGACCCCAAGGCGGTGGTCGACAGCCGGCTGCGGGTGAAGGGCATCGCCGGGCTGCGGATCGCCGATGCCTCCGTGATGCCGACGCTGACCACCGGCAACACCAATGCGCCGACGATCATGATCGGCGAGAAGGCGGCGGCGATGATCCTGGAGGACGCCGCCGCGTAGGAAGCACGCAAGGACCGGGCAGGCACGTCCCCGGACCGCTTCGTTTTTGTGGGTCAGGACACGCCATGGATGACGACATCGCCACGCTGAGGACCATGATCGAGAACGCCAAGCGCATCGTCGTCTTCAGCGGCGCGGGGATCAGCACGGAATCGGGCATCCCCGACTACCGCAGCCCGGGCACCGGCACCTGGGAGAAGATGAAGCCGATCTACTTCCAGGACTTCGTCGCCTCTGCCGAGGCCCGCCGCGAGGCCTGGCGCCGCCGCTTCGAAAGCGACCCCGCCATGCGCGCGGCCGAGCCCAACCGCGGCCACCGCGCGGTCGCCCGGCTGGTGCGCGAAGGCAAGGTCCACGCCGTCATCACCCAGAACATCGACGGCCTGCACCAGGCCTCCGGCATCCCCGACCATCAGGTGATCGAGCTGCACGGCAACACCACCTACGCCACCTGCCTCGCCTGCTCCACGCGGCACGAGATCGCCGACATCCACGCCGCCTTCGCCCAGACGGACACAGTGCCGGACTGCCGCGCCTGCGGCGGCCTGCTGAAGACGGCGACCGTCAGCTTCGGCCAGTCCATGCCCGAAGGCCCGATGCAACGCGCGCGGCAGGCCGTGATGGACGCCGACCTCTGCCTGGTGCTCGGCTCCTCGCTCGTGGTCTACCCGGCTGCCGGCTTCCCCGAAATGGCCAAGCGCCGCGGCGCCGGCCTGGTCATCCTCAACCGCCAGGAGACCGGGCTCGACGCCATCGCCGACCTGGTCATCCATGCCGGCATCGGCGACGTGCTGGGCGGCGCCGTCGGGGTGAATTGACCTCAGGCGGCCGGCACGGCCGCCGCCAGCACCCGCGCCGCCGGCAGCACCACCTCGCAGGTCAGGCCCTCCTGGTCCCAGCGCGGCGTCAGAGTACCGCCGAGTTGCCGCGCCAGCGTCGCCTGCAGCACCCTGCTGCCGAATCCCAGCCCGGTCGGCGCCACGACGATCGGTGGCCCGCCGCGTTCCTGCCATGCCAGCCGCAGCCGCGCCGGTGCCTCGACCAGCAACTCCCATTCCAGCGTCAGCAGGCCCTCGGGTTGCGACAACGCGCCGTATTTCGTCGCATTCGTCGCCAGTTCGTGGATCGCCATGGCCAGCGGCTGCACCGCGGTCGCGGTGATGATCACCGGCGGCCCGCGCAGCTCCGCCCGCGGCCCGTCGCTCCCCGCCTTGCCGAGGAAGACCGCCAGTTCCTCCCGCAGCAGCAGGCCGAGCTCGACGCCGTGCCATTGCGTGTTGGACAGCAGCGCCAGCGCCTGGGCCAGCGCGCCGATGCGGCCATCCACCTCGCGCACGAAGGCATCGATGGTGGGCGCCCGGGTCAGCCGCAGCACCGCCCGGGCGGTGGCGAGCACGTTCTTCGCCCGGTGGTCGACTTCCCGCATCAGCAGGTCGCGGCGCAACTCGGCCTCGCGCTGCTCGGAGATGTCCTGCACCAGCACCACCACCCGGCCCGGCTCCCCGGGCAGCGGGGCGGAGGAGACCCGCACCGGCAGCCGCGACCCGTCGGGCCGCAGGTAGTCCTTCTCGAAAGGCTGCCAGGACCCTTGCGCCCGCGCCTCCCGCAACGCCGTCCGGGTCAGCGCCACATGCTCGGGCGCGGTCACCTGCCGCAGGTCCCACCCCCCTGCCTCGAAGGCCGGGCGGGTGAGGCCGGTCATCTCCAGCAGCCGGTCGTTGACCAGCAGGATCGCGCCCGTCGTCAGGTCGAGCACCGCCATGCCGACCGCCCGGCTCTCGAACACCCCGCGGAAGCGCGCCTCGGCCACCTGCCGTGCCTCCGCCGCCGCCCGCGCCGCCGCCTCCCGGCGCAGCGCCGCCTCGGCCGCCTCCGCCGCCCGGGCCCGGTGCAGCGCCATCCAGGCGATCAGCAGCAGCGTCAGCGCGGCCGTCGCCGCCACCGCGCCATAGGCGCGCAGGTTGGCGTACCATCGCCCGAGCAGCGCGGCATCGTCGGCGCCGAAGCTGACATAGACAGGCCAGGTGCCGACCTTGCGGAAGGCGTAGACGCGCGGGCGCCCGTCCAGCAGCGAGATGTCGGTGAACATGCCGCGGGTGATGCCCAGGGCCGCGCTGCGCAGCAGGCGGCTGTCCGGCGCCAGCCTGTCGCGTCCCGCGGCCAGTGCGGGATTGCGGGCCAGGATGATCCCGTCGGTGCGCAGCAGGGCCGCGGCATGGCCGAAGGGCGGCGCCGCCTCGGCGTAGAAATTCGTGAAGTATTCGGGGCTGAGCGCCACATGCAGCGTACCGGCGAAGCCGCCTGCCGCATCCACCCGCCGCCGGCTGATGGCGAAGGAGGCGATGGTGGTGGCCCGCCCGGTGAAGGGCGCGCTGATATAGGTGCCCGCCGTGGTCGCCCCCACCTGCGCCCGGAAGAAGTCGCGGTCGGCGATGCTGCTCGCCGGGTCCCAGGGCTGGGTGCCGGCCTGGACCCGCCCCGCGGCATCTGCCACCCAGATCGAGACGAACTGGTCGAAGGGCTGCTTCATCGCCCGCAGCACGGCGCTGGTTTCCGGCGTGGCCACGGCGTCCGGGTCCAGGCGGCCGACATGGTCGGCGACCCGGGCCAGGACGAGGTCGGCGGTGTCGAAGACCTTCGCCGCGTGCTCCTCCATGACCGCCGCGGTGCGTTGCACGGCATCGTTGCCCTCGCGCAGCACCTCCCCGCGATTCCACCAGGCGGCGGCGGCGAAGACCAGGGCGGGCACCAGCACCGCGGCACCCAACATGGCACTGTGGAGGCGGATGGCGGGGGACGTCACTCTCGGGCTGAACTCCTGCGGTGACGATCCAAGAGGTTGTTGCAAGTGGGACGACCGCCGCACGGGTATCGAACGATTCGCCGCACAGGCGATATCCCGCGGCGCGGGTGACCGCTAGCCCGTTACCTGCCGCGGCCGCCAGATCGCCGTATGCAGGACCTTCGCCACCGGCGCCCCGGCACCGTCCACCACCAGCACGTCCAGTTCGACGAAGCGATGCCCTTTCCGCTCGGCATTGTCGATGACCCGCGCCCGCGCCGTCAGCGTTCCGCCGACCCTGGCTGCCGCCAGATTGCGCACCTTGCTGCCGACATGGATCCAGGGGCCGAGGACCACATTCTGCACCAGCGCCTGGTTGCACAGCCGCAGCACCTGGCCTGGATGCACCAGGGCTTCCCGTGCGTAGATCGGGTCGGCCTCCCGCACCGCCGCCAGGTAGTCGGCGGCGAGCGCCGGCGTGATCTCGAGCGGCGCGGTGCCCAGCACCATGCCGCGGGCCAGGGATTCGTCGCTTGCGGGCGGCCGGGCGGAGGGTGGGGCGCGCCAGGGCCAGGCGGCGGCATCGGGGGCGGGTATGGCCGCCGGCAGGGCCGCCCGGCCAGCGGCACAGAGCGCCTCGTCGCGCCGGACCGTCAGGGACAGGGCATCGCCCAGCTCGGTCGCCTCCACCGTCACCCGGTCGCCATCGTAGACCGGCGACTGGAAGCGGCACTCCGCGCTGCCGTGCTCCAGCCAGGCACGGCCCCAGCGGCGGACGGCGGGGTGGCAGGCATAGGCATAGACCTCCACGCCCGGGACCAGCGCGCCGGTGAATCCGAAGCGGCGGGCGACCGTGTCGTCGTGGATCTTGTTCTCGGACGCGGCCGAAAGGTTGTGGGCAAGCACCTCGTAGGACGGGACCATTGGCGTTTCCTCCCTTGCGGCGAAACGTGGCGCCTGCGCCGGATGGCGGCAAGCGCCGCGCGGCGGCGGCCAAACGACCGGAAGGAATGGCGCGGGTCCGGCAAGCAAGACTTCTTCCGCCGCGACCTTGCCTCGCCCGCCATGCGGCAGCATCGTCCCGCATGCCCACCGACCCCCCCCTCATCGCCGCGGAGCACAGCGCCGGCGGCAAGGTCCGCCTCAAGGTGGCGGCGCATATCGTCTCCGCCGCCGGCTTCGATGGCCCTGGGAATTGCTACCGCTACTGGCTGGAGCGCCGCTGGGACGGCAAGCCGTTCGGCAGCCCCGGCTATGCGGTGATGATCGGCATGAACCCGTCCGTGGCGGACATCGATTTCGACGACCCGACGGTGGCCCGCTGCGTCGAACGTGCCCGCCGCTGGGGCTACGGGGCCCTGGTGATGCTGAACGCCTTCGGCTACCGCTGCACCGACAAGATGCGGCTGCTGGAGGTCACCGACCCGGTGGGCCCGGGCAACGACGCGGCCATCCTGCGCCATGCCGCCGGGGCGAGCCTGGTGGTCGTCGGCTGGGGCAAGCCGCCCGAGCCGCTGAAGGCGCGCGGCGCGGCGGTCGCCGCGCGGCTGCGCGCGGCGGGCATCGCGCCGCTCTGCTTCAAGGTGAACGGCGACGGCAGCCCGAAGCATCCGCTGTACGTGGCGCTGGATGCGCCGCTGGTGCCCTACCCGACGCCACCGGCCTGAGGCAAGGCGCGGCCGGCCGGAGGTAGGCGCTCGGGCGGTGCGAGGCCGAGCCGCGCCGCCATCGCCCCAGCATGCGGCGGCGCCAGCAGGTCGGCCAGCGTCCGGCCGTCCAGCACCGCAAGGAAGGCGGCCAGCGCCTCGCCCAGCAGCGATTGCAGCCGGCAGGCATCGGTCAGCGCGCAGCGGGGCCCCTCCTCCGCCGCCTGGAAGCAGGCAACCAGGGCCAGGTCCTCCTCGGTGAAGCGGAGGACGTCGCCGAGGCTGATCTCCGCCGGCGGCCGGGCCAGGCGAAGGCCGCCGCCCTTGCCGCGCGTGGTCTCCAGGAAGCCGCCGCGGCCAAGCTTGTGGACCACCTTGACCAGGTGGTTCTCCGAGATGCGGTGCGCCGCGGCGATCTCATGGATGGAGACGCGGCGGTCCTGCCGCAGTCCCAGATACATCAGGATGCGCAGGGCATAGTCGGTGTGGAAGGTCAGCCGCATCGTGAAGATGTAGTCAGTTTACATCTTTTGGCCAGGGTGCCATAAGGTGTGTATTGAATACACCTTATGAGGCGATTTGATGCCCAGGCAGCTCAGCGACCAGACCATCTCGGTGGTGAAGGCGACGGTTCCGGCGCTCGAGGCGCATGGCCTCGCCATCACCCGCCGGATGTATGAGCGGATGTTCCAGGATCCGGCCATCCGCGACCTGTTCAACCAGTCCCACCACGGCGAAAGCGGTTCCCAGCCCAAGGCGCTGGCCACGGCCGTGCTGGCCTACGCGCGGAACATCGACAATCTCGGCGGGCTCACCGCCATGGTGGAGCGGATCGCCCAGAAGCATGTCGGGCTGAACATCCTGCCCGCGCACTACCCCGCCGTGGCCGAGGCCCTGCTCGGCGCGATCGGCGACGTGCTGGGCACGGCGGCGACGCCGCCGGTCATGGCGGCCTGGGGCGAGGCCTATTGGTTTCTGGCGGATGTGCTGATCGGGCGCGAGCAGCAACTGTATGACGAACATGCCGCGGCGCCCGGCGGCTGGACCGGCTGGCGCGACTTCGTGGTGGAGGATATGCGGCGGGAGAGCGACGTCATCGCATCCTTCATCCTGGCCCCCGCCGATGGCGGCCCGGTGTTGCGGCACCGTCCGGGCCAGTACCTGACCTTCCGGCTGGAGATCCCGGGCCGGTCGCCGCTGAAGCGGAACTACAGCATCTCCTCCGCGCCGGGCGACGCGCAGTACCGGATCACGGTGAAGCGCGAGCCGCAGGGGGCCGCCTCGGGCTGGCTGCACGATGCGGTGCGGCAAGGCACCCGGCTGCAGGTCGCGGCCCCGGCCGGCGACTTCTTCCTGCCGGCGCGGCCGGAACGGCCCTTGGTGCTGCTGAGCGGCGGCGTCGGGCAGACCCCGCTGCTGAGCATGCTGCATGCCCTGGCGAGCCGGCCACCGAAGGTCCCGGTACAGTTCATCCACGGCACCCTGTCCGGCGCGACGCATGCCCTGGGCGAGGAGGCCCGGGCGCTGGCGGCCGGCGCCGCTGGCCGGATCGCGGTGACGACCTTCTACGAACACCCCCGCGCGGATGACCTGGCCGGCGCGGACTACGATGTCGCGGGCCGGATCACCCTGGACTGGCTGGGCGCCAACACGCCGGTGGCCGAGGCCGACTACTACCTTTGCGGACCGCGCGAATTCCTCCGGATTTTCGTCGGCGGGCTGACGCGGCTCGGGGTCCCGGCGGCACGGATCCACTACGAGTTCTTCGGCCCGGCGGACGAATTGCTCGCCGCCTGAATGGCCAGCCGCCGGCCGATTACCTGAGGGCCGGCGCCTCACCCTGCCCCGCCACCCGGTCCGCCAGCCAGAACATCACCGGGTTCACCGCGATGGTGATCAGGGCCACCGCCAGCACCAGATTCCGCCCGGCTTCCGGCAGCACATTCTCCGTCACCCCGAGGCCGGCGAGGATGAAGCTGAACTCGCCGATCTGCGCCAGGGAGGCGGCGATGATCAGCGCCTCCCGGTTCGTCAGGCCGCGCGCCCGGGCGATCGCCCAGGCCGCCGCCGACTTGCCGACCACCACCACCAGCACCGCGGCCCCCAGCACCAGGGGCTGGCGCAGCAGCACGCCCGGGTCGAACAGCATTCCGACCGAGACGAAGAACAGCACCGCGAAGGCGTCGCGCAGCGGCAGCGTCTGCTCGGCGGCCTTCTGGCTCAAGGGCGATTGCCCCAGCACCAGGCCGGACAGGAAGGCGCCCAGGGCGAAGGACACCCCGAAGGCGACGAAGGCCAGGTAGGCGACGCCGAGCGCTGCCACCAGCGCGGCGAGCGAGAACAGCTCGCGCGACCTCAGCGCGCCCACCATGGACAGCGCCGCCGGCATCACCCGGCTGCCGACGATCAGCATCAGCACGACGAAGGCGGCGACCTTGCCCAGCGTCACCACCAGGGAGACCAGCACCCCCTGCCCGGACACGCCCATGCCCGCCAGCATCCCCGCCGGCGTCCGGCCATCCAGCAGCGCCGCGGCGACCGGCACCAGGACCAGTGCGACGACCATCGCCAGGTCCTCGACCACCAGCCAGCCGACCGCGATCTTGCCGGCATTGGTGGCGACCTCGCCGCGTTCCTGCAGCGCCCGCAGCAGCACCACGGTGCTGGCGACCGACAGGCAGATGCCGAAGACGAAGCCCTGGCCGTCGGACCAGCCGAACAGCCGCGCGACGCCCCAGCCCAGCAGCGTGGCGACGCCCATCTGCACCAGCGCGCCGGGGACGGCGACGCCACGTGCCTCGGCCAGCTCACGTGGGGAGAAATGCAGCCCGACGCCGAACATCAGCAGGATGATGCCGATCTCCGACAATTCGCCCGCCAGCGCCAGGTCGCCGGCGAAGCCCGGCGTATGCGGGCCGATCAGCATGCCGGCGACCAGGTAGCCGACCAGCGGCGGCAACCGAAGCTTGCGCGCGATCACCCCCAGCAGCAGCGCCATACTGAGGGCGGCAACCAACGTGGTGATGAGCGGAGTGTTGTGCGGCATGCCTTTATGTGGGCGAAGTCGTCGCACAATGCACGCAGCGCATCACGCTGCCAGGTAGCGCGCCCGCAGGTGGTCGGTGAAATCCGCCGGATCGAGCGGTTTGCCGGTGGCGAAGCGCAGCAGATCCTGGAAGCCGAGCCGGGCGCCCTGCCCATGCACCTTCTCCCGCAGCCAGCCCATCAGCGGCCGCATGTCGCCGAGCGCCAGCGCGGCGTCGAGCCCGGGGACGTCGCGCCGCGCCGCACGCATCAACTGCGCCGCAGCCATGGCGCCCAGCGTGTAGCTGGGGAAATAGCCGAAGGCGCCGTCATGCCAGTGGATGTCCTGCAGGCAGCCGCGCGCATCGTCGGGGGGACTTATGCCGAGCAGGCCGCGCAGTCCCGCGTTCCAGGCTTCGGGCAGGTCGGCCACCGTCAGGTCCCCGCCGATCAGCGCGCGTTCCAGCCGGAAGCGCAGGATGACATGGGCCGGGTAGGTCAGCTCGTCGGCATCGACCCGGATGAAGCCGCGCGAAACATGCCGCCAATGCGCCGCTAGGTTCGCCGTGCCGTACGGTGCCGCGTCGCCGCCGAAGGTCCGGTGCAGCTCGTCGCCGAGGAAGGCCAGGAAGGGGTCCGACCGGCAGGCCTGCATCTCGATGATCAGGGACTGCGATTCATGCGCCGCCATGCCGGCGGCCTCGCCGACCGGCTGGCGCGCCCAGGCGGCGGGCAGGCCGCGCTCGTACTGCGCGTGGCCGGTCTCGTGCAGCACGCCCATCAGCGCCTTGGCGACGTCGTCCGCGGCATAGAAGGTGGTGATGCGGACATCGTTGGGCGTGCCGCCGCAAAAGGGGTGCAGGCTCTCGTCCAGCCGGGCATGGGCGTAATCCAACCCCACGCGTTCCGACATCCGCTGGCAGAGCGCCTTCTGCGCGGCGACCGGGAATGGTCCCGGCAGCGGCACGGCGGCCGGCCGGCGGGCCTGGATCGCCTCGGCCTGCGGCAGGGCGTCCGCCAGGAAGGCCTCGTAGGCGGAGAAGACCGGCTCGACCTCGGCGGCGGTGACGCCGCGCTGGAAGCCCTCCATCAGCGAGTCATAGGGCGAAAGGCCGGTCAGGCCGGACAGGGCCTCGGCCATCTCGCGTTGCAGCCGCACGACCTCCCCCAGCGCCGGGCGGACCAGGGGGAAATCCGCGGTCGCCTTGGCCTCGCGCCAGATGGTCTCGCAGGCGGCATTGGCCCGCGCCATGGCCTCGACCAGCGCGGTCGGCAGGGCCGAGGCACGGAGATGGACGCGGCGCATCAGGTCGAGGTTGGGAGCGTCCCATTCGCCCGCCGCTTCGGCGTCGGCGAGGTCCTCGGCCACCGCCGGCACGGTCAGCAGGTCGTGCGCGAGGCCCGCCAGCGTCGCCAGTTGCTCGCCGCGCGCCGCTGCGCCGCCGGGCGGCATCATCGCGCTGGCATCCCAGTGCAGCATGGCCTGCGCCTCCCCCAGGGTGGCGATGCGGGCGAAGCGGGATTTCAGGCGGTCATAGGCGGCGTTCATGCCGGTTCCTTCGTGTTGCGATGGGTGGCGGCAAGGCAGGCCACGGGTGGGCGGCCAAAGCTACAGGGCATGCCGGCCCCGCCGCTACGCCGGACGCCCCGCCTGCGGCCCGCGTGCCTTCGGCGCCCGCATCACGAAGGCGATCACCACCCCGACCAGCGCCGCCGCCAGCCCGTACCAGGTGATGGCATAGCCGAGATGCGGGTTGTTCGGCCGCGGCAGCGTGGCCGCCGCCGCCGGCAGCACGCCGGCCGGGGCCCCCGGCGACGCCAACGCCACCAGGCCGAAGGGGGCCGGCGGCGGCAGGCCCAGCGCCGCGCCGATCGCCGCGGGGTCGAGGATGTAGAAGCGCCGCCCCGCCGGGTCGTCCCGCGCGGTGTTCCAGTCGCGCTCATCGGCCGGGCGGACATAGCCGGTGACCGCGACCTCACCAGCCGGGCGGTCCACCGTCCGGTCGCGCTCCATCGGCACCCAGCCGCGGTCGACCAGCAGCGGCGGCGCGCCATCGCGCAGCAGGGGCACCAGCAGATGCGCGCCGAGCGTGGTGCCGCGCACCTCGAGGCCCAGCAGCGCTTCGCGGTCATGGTCGAACCGGCCGATGGCGACGACCTTGGTATAAGGGGCGGGCATGGTGCCAAGCGGTTGCGGCGGCCCGGCCTCCGACGCCGCGATGGTCGCCAGCATGTCGGCCTTCCAGGCCAGCCGCCGGACCTGCCAGGTGCCGAGCGACAGCAGCACGGCCAGCACCGGCAGGGCGACCAGCAACGGCGCCCAACGGCGGAGCGTCATGGCGCGGGCGCCTGCTGCCCGTGGCGGTACTGGAGCGCGACCAGCAGCGCCTTGGCGATTCGCATCACCGCCAGCGAGAGCACGAGGATCACCACCGGCCAGACCAACGCGTGCACCCAGAGCGCGGGCTGGTACTTGAGGTCGACCACCAGGGCCATGATCACCACCAGGGTGCCGACGATGAAGATGCCGGCCATTGCCGGGCCGTCGCCGGCATCATGCGCCCGCAGGTCCAGGTCACAGGACGGGCAGGCCTGCCGCACCGTCAGCAGGCCGGAAAACAAAGGGCCGCTGCCGCAACGCGGACAGCGGCCCAGCAGCACGACCGGCGCCAGCGGCGCCGGTCCGGTACCATCCGGCATCAGTGTTGCGCGATCTCGCCGGCGCCCAGGAAGTAGATGCAGACGAAGAGGAACAGCCACACCACGTCGACGAAGTGCCAGTACCAAGCCGCCGCCTCGAAGCCGAAATGCCGTTGCGGGGTGAAGCCGCCGCGGATGGCACGGATCAGGCAGACCAGCAGGAAGGTGGTGCCGACGATGACGTGGAAGCCGTGGAAGCCGGTCGCCATGAAGAAGACGGAAGGGTAGACCCCGCCGGTGAAGGCGAAGGGCGCCTCGGCGTATTCGATCGCCTGGAAGGCGCTGAAGCTGATGCCGAGGGCCACGGTCAGCGCCAGGCCGGCGATCAGGCCGCGGCGGTCGCCCTGGATCAGCGAATGGTGCGCCCAGGTCACCGTGCAGCCCGACAGCAGCAGGATCATGGTGTTCAGGAAGGGCAGGCCGAAGGGGTCGAAGGTCAGCACGCCCTGGGGCGGCCACACCGCCACCAGGGCGCCCGAGACATGCTGCGGATAAAGTGCGTAGTGGAAATAGGCCCAGAAGAAGGCGACGAAGAACATGACCTCGGAGGCGATGAACAGCGTCATCCCGTAGCGCAGGCCGATCCGCACCACCGGGGTGTGCATGCCCGGCGTCTTCGATTCGATGAGGACGTCGCGCCACCAGAAGAACATCGTCGCCAGCAGGCCGGCGATGCCGAGATAGAGCATCCAGTGGATGCCCTCATGCGCCAGCAGGATGATGCCGAGCACGAAGGCGCCGCCGGCGAAGCTGCCGACGATCGGCCAGGGCGAGGGATCCACCAGGTGGTAGGGGTGCTTGTGCAGCGGGGCAGGCTCCGCCGCGATGTCAGTGGTGCTGGCCATGTCTCGTCCTGGTCCGATCTCTCAGGCGAAGCCCCGAAAGGCCGTGTCGCCGGGTAAGCGCATCAATTCCGAAAACCCCGCCCCGATCAAGCCCATGCGGGTCGTCGGCGCAGGTCATTGCGTGGCGCGTGACGCCGCGCCGACATGGGCGCCGGCGTTGGCCAGCGCACCGTTGCGGTCGGCGTCGTCAAGGCTCCGGAAGAAGCTGTAGCTGATGGTGATGGTGTGGATGTCCCGCGTCGCCGGGTCCTTGGCCATCTGCGGGTCCAGCCAGAAGGTCAGCGGCATGTCGACCCGCTGGCCGGGTTCGAGCGTCTGCTCCTCGAAACAAAAGCAGGCGGTCTTATGGAAGTATTTTCCCACATTGGCCGGGGTGACGTTGTAGGTGGCGACGCCCGTCACCGCCGTCGCGCCGGTGTTGCTGGCCTGGTAGAAGGCCACCCCCTCATCGCCCAGGCGAAGCGGCATCGGCCCCTGGCCAGGAGCGAAGCGCCAGGGCAGGCCGGGCGCGGTGTTGGCGTTGAAGCGGACGGTGACCGCCCGGCCGGGCATGGCTTGGTCCGCACCGGGCGCCGCCGGGCCGCCGACCTGCACGGTGCCGCCATAACCCGTGGCGCGGCAGAACAGGTCGTAGAGCGGCACGGAAGCATAGGCGAGCCCAACCATGCCGAGCACCACGCCGCCCACCCCGAAGGCAGTGCGGCGGTTGCGGCGGGCCAGGGTCTCGGTGCGGGTCGGTTCCATGGGCGGGCAGGTGGCGGTCCGGCAGGGATCGGGCAAGGTCAGCCGCGCAGGACGCGCGCGGTGCTGATGAAGAAGAACAGAATCACCAGGGCAATCAGCACGCCGAGCACCGCCCAGTTCTTCTGCCGGCGGCGGCGGTTGAAGGCGGCGCGCTCCTCAGGCGACATCGCAACCGTTTCCATCATCCGAGGATCATCCGGTCGACGGCCAGCGCGATGAACAGCAGGCCGAGATAGGATAGCGAATAGCGGAAGGCCTTACGCGCCGGCGCATCGCCGGTCAGGCTGCGGCCGGCGGCATCCTGCCGGTCGCGGAAGACCAGGACGGCGTGGCGAAGGAATTCGGCCCCCAGCAGCGCGGCGGCGGCGGCATAGACCCAGCCGGCGAAGCCCAGCAGCGTCGGCAGGAGGGTCAGCGGCAGCAGCACCAGGGTGTAGACCAGGACCTGCTTCCGGGTCTCCTTCGCGCCGTGCGTGACGGGTAGCATCGGCACGCCGACCCGTTCGTAGTCGGCATGGGCGAACAGGCTGAGCGCCCAGAAATGCGGCGGCGTCCAGAAGAAGATGATGGCGAAGAGAATGATCGGTTCCAGCGTGATGTTGCCGGTCACCGCGGCCCAGCCGATCACCGGGGGGAAGGCGCCGGCGGCGCCGCCGATGACGATGTTCTGGCTGGTCCGGCGCTTCAGCCACATGGTGTAGACGAAGACATAGAAGCCGATCGACAGCGCCAGCACCCCGGCGGCGACCCAGTTGGTCGCCAGCCCCATGATGCCGACCGACGCCGCAGCGAGGCCGACGCCATAGGCCAGGGCCGCACCTGGCTCGATCCGGCCGGCCGGGATGGGCCGGGTCGCGGTGCGCTTCATCCGCGCGTCGATGTCGCGGTCGTACCACATGTTGATCGCGCCCGCGGCGCCGGCGCCGAGCGCGATGCAGAGCACCGCAGCGATGGCGAGCGCAGGCGCCAGATGGCCCGGCGCCACCATCAACCCGACGATGCCGGTCAGCACCACGAGCGAGATGACCCGCGGCTTCAGCAGCGTGACCCAATCGCGGACCTCGGACAGGTCCTGCGGGCCGATGGCATCCGAGGCGGAGGAGGCGGTCACGTCGCTCATGGTCGTGAATCTGGGTCCTGATGGACGGAACGCCATGCCCTGCGGCATGGCGTTCGGGTTGCCTGGTCCGGGTGGCGACGGGCCGCCCGGATGCCGCGCGTCAACGGACGCGCGGGAGTTCCTCGAAGGTGTGGAACGGCGGCGGGCTGGACACCTGCCACTCCAGCGTCGTCGCACCCTCGCCCCAGTAATTGTCGGCCAGCGCTTCCTTCGAGGTGAAGGTGCGGTAGACGACATAGAAGAACACCAGCATCGACGCGGCGGCGAGATAGGAGCCGAGCGAGGAAACCAGATTCCAGCCCCAGAATGCATCCGGGTAGTCCGGGTAGCGGCGGGGCATGCCCTGCGCGCCGAGGAAGTGCTGCGGGAAGAAGATCAGGTTGGCGCCGATGAACAGCATCCAGAAGTGCACCTTGCCCCAGAACTCGGGATACTGGCGACCGCTCATCTTGCCGATCCAGTAGTAGAAGCCGGCGAAGATCGAGAAGACGGCGCCAAGGCTGAGCACGTAGTGGAAGTGCGCCACGACGTAGTAGGTGTTGTGCAGGATGACGTCGGCGCCGGCATTGGCCAGCTTCACGCCGGTGACGCCACCCAGGGTGAACAGGAAGATGAAGCCGATCGCCCAGATCATCGGCACCTTCAACTGGATGGAGCCGCCCCACATGGTGGCGATCCAGGAGAAGATCTTCACGCCGGTCGGCACCGCGATGACCATCGTCGCCGCCATGAAGTAGGCGCGGGTGTCGACATCCATGCCGGAGGTGTACATGTGGTGCGCCCACACCACGAAGCCGACCACGCCGATCGCCACCATGGCATAGGCCATGCCGAGATAGCCGAAGACCGGCTTGCGGCTGAAGGTGGAGATGATGTGGCTGATGATGCCGAAGCCCGGCAGGATCATGATGTAGACTTCGGGGTGGCCGAAGAACCAGAACAGGTGCTGGAAGAGCACCGGGTCACCGCCGCCTTCCGGCTTGAAGAAGGCCGTGCCGAAGTTGCGGTCGGTGATCAGCATGGTGATCACGCCCGCCAGCACCGGCACCGCCAGCAGCAACAGGAAGGCGGTGACCAGCATCGACCACACGAACAGCGGCATCTTGTGCAGGGTCATGCCCGGCGCGCGCATGTTGAAGATGGTGGTGATGAAGTTGGCCGCACCCATGATCGACGACGCACCCGCCAAGTGCAGCGAGAACAGCGCCAGGTCCATCGAGGCGCTGGGGTGATACTCGTTGCTGGACAGCGGGGTGTAGATCGTCCAGCCCGCGCCGGCGCCCTCGCCCACGAAGAGCGAGGCGCCGAGCAGCAGGAAGGCCGGCACCAGCAGCCAGAAGCTGATGTTGTTCATGCGCGGGAAGGCCATGTCCGGCGCGCCGATCATGATCGGCACGAACCAGTTGCCGAAGCCACCGATCAGCGCCGGCATGACCACGAAGAAGACCATGATCAGGCCATGGGCGCTGACCACGGTGTTCCAGAGCTGGCCGTTTGCGAAGAACTGCAGGCCTGGGCTCTGCAGCTCCATCCGCATCAGCACGGACAGCGCGACACCGATGACGGCGGCGAAGACCGAGAAGAGCAGATAGAGGGTGCCGATGTCCTTGTGGTTCGTGCTGAAGAACCAGCGCGCCACGAAGCCCGGCATATGGTCATGGTGGTCATCGTGCCCGTGATGGGCGTGGTCAGTCGCGGTGGCCATGGATCCGTCCCGCCAGGAGGTCAATCGAGGGTCAGCCAAGCGCCGGGATTAGCGGGGCAGGGCCGCAAGCTGCTGCGTCGCCGGCGCTGGCGCCGCGGCCACCTGGGCCGCGCCGCCATCCGCCTGGGCGTATTTCTTCTTCGCCTGCTCAAGCCAGGCTTGGAATTCGGCGGCCGGGACCGCCTGCACCTGAATCGGCATGAACCAGTGGTTGGTTCCGCAGATCTGGTTGCACTGGCCATAGAAGGTGCCGGCACGGTCGGCACGGAACCAGGTCTCCAGCGTCCGGCCAGGAATGGTATACTTCTGAACGCCAAGCGCCGGGACGAAGAAGCTGTGGATCACGTCCTGGCCGGTGGTCAGCACGCGCACATTGGCACCCACCGGGATGACCAGCGGCTCATCGACAGCCAGGTTGCGCGGCTGACCTTCCTTGAGGTCCTCGTCCGGGATCGGCCGGCTGTCGAAGGCAAAGTTGCCGCTGTCGGGGTAGGCATAGTGCCAGTACCACTGACGGCCCTGCACGTTGATCGTCAGGTCGGCGTCGCGCGCGCGATCCTGGAAATAGATAAGCCGGAAGGACGGGATGGCGATCACCACCAGGATCAGCACCGGGATCACCGTCCAGGCGATCTCGATCATGGTGTTGTGGCTGGTTCGCGACGGGGTCGGATTGACCGATTCACGGAATTTGAAGACCACCCAGCCCAGCAGCGCCATGACGAAGGCGGTGATGATGACGATGATCCAGAGGACCAGCGTGTTGAAGTCGTGGATGGCGTCCTTCACCGGCCCGACGGCCGGCTGCAGTCCCATGCCCCAGGGGGTCGGCTGCCCGACCAGCTCCTCGGCCCGCACGGAGCCGATGCAGGAGAGCGCAACGAAGAGGCCGGCCAGTGCGAGCCCCGATGCCTTAGCGAACCATCGCCCGATCACACGTCGCTTCCCATTCCCGTCCGGGCCGACGACTTGCGCCGCCCTATCGCATTTCCGCCGGGCCGCAGGACGACCCGCACGTCGCACCGCCTGGGGCGGAACGGACGCGGCCGGACCATAAGTCCGAGCATCGCACCGCACAAGTGAGGCGCCTTTGCGTTGAAGCAAGGGCGGGATCTTTCAGCCGCCCCCATCGGCACCCGCATCGATGTCGGCGTCCACCTCGGCCACGTGGTCGACCATGTCCGACAGCATGGATCGGATATGCTCGTCCTGCACGGCGTAGAAGACCTGCCGGCCGCGGCGGTCCGCCTGCAGCAGCCGCGCCGCGCGCAGCAGCCGCAGATGGTGCGAGACGAGCGAGGCGGAGATGCCCAGGCGTTCCGCCATCGCGCCGACCGAGGCAGCCTCGTCCAGACAGGCGAGAATGATCTTCAGTCGCGTCGGGTCGCTCATCAGGCGGAACATCTCCGCCAACTCGACCACCTGGTCGTCGCCAATCCTCGCCCGTCCGCGCATGGTTCCCGCATCCTGTTCCAGGTGTGACCACACTTGCCCCCCGGTCATCGTGACCACAAGCCGCCCTTGACAGGACGAAGCGCGGGGCGCACCTGCCTGGCCGAACCTAACTTCCTGAAAAACAAGGATCATTTGAACAGTTGAAGACCTGTTCAGCCATGCCGGATGGCAACGCCCGATGCTGACCCGGCCTGAGCCGCCGCTGGTGGAACCGGCGTGCCCGCCTGCACCGGACTCCCACAGCCTGCCCGAGATGCACCGCAGCGTGCTGATCCCCAATGCCGCGGGCTGGCTGCGCCGGCTTATGGCCTTCATCGGCCCGGGCTACCTGGTCGCCGTCGGCTACATGGACCCGGGCAATTGGGCCACCGCGCTCGCGGGGGGGTCTGCCTTCGGGTATACCCTGCTGTCGGTTGCCCTGCTGTCGTCCCTGATGGCGATGCTGCTGCAGGCGCTGTGCGCGCGGATCGGCATTGCCACCGGGCGCGACCTCGCGCAGCTCTGCCGCGACCGATTCCCCCGCCCGGTCAACCTGGCGCTCTGGGCACTGGCCGAGATCGCCATCTGCGCCACCGACCTGGCCGAGCTGATCGGCACGGCCATCGCGCTGCAACTGCTGTTCGGCATCCCGCTGGTCGCCGGCGTGCTGCTGACCGCGCTCGATGCGCTGCTCATCCTCTGGCTGCAGCATCGCGGCGTGCGCTGGGTGGAGGCCCTGGTCGCCGGGCTGATCTTCCTGGTCTTCGGCTGCTTCGGCATCCAGCTCATCTGGGCGCAGCCGGACTGGGCGGCGGTGCTGAACGGCTACATCCCCAGCGTCTCGATCATCACCGACCAGCAGCAGCTCTACATCGCCATCGGCATCCTCGGCGCCACGGTGATGCCGCACAACCTCTACCTCCATACCGCCGTGGTGCAGTCGCGCGCCTATGGCGAAGACCTGCCGGCGAAGCGCGAGGCGATCCGCTTCGCCACGATCGACAGCACCGCGGCGCTGTGCCTGGCGCTGCTGGTCAACTCGGCGATCCTGATCACCGCGGCGGCGGTGTTCCACGCCGGCGGCCGCACCGAGGTCGCCGAGATCCAGGAAGCCTATGAACTGCTCACGCCGATGGTCGGCACCGCGGCCGCCGCGACGCTGTTCGCCATGGCGCTGCTGGCCTGCGGGCTGAACGCCACGGTGACGGCGACCATGGCCGGCCAGGTGGTGATGGAGGGCTTCCTGAGCCTGCGATTGCCACCGGTGGCCCGGCGGCTGGTCACCCGGCTGGTGGCGATCGTGCCGGCGGTGATCGTCACCTGGTACTACGGCACCTCCGGCACCGCGCAGTTGCTGATCCTGTCGCAGGTGGTGCTGTGCCTCCAGCTGCCCTTCGCGGTGGTGCCGCTGATGCTGTTCGCATCCGACCGCAATCGGCTGGGCGCGCTGGTCGCGCCGCGCTGGCAGCTCGTGCTGGGCTGGGCTGCGACGCTGCTGATCGTGGCGATGAACCTGAAGCTGCTGTGGGACGTACTGTCCGGTTGACGCGCGTCCGTTGACGCGGGAGGGGCAGCGGGCCGACATCCCGGGCATGCGCCCTCTCTGTGCCGGCTGCCTGCTTGGCTGCCTTCTGCTGTTCGGCCTCGCCGCACCCGCCAGCGGACAGGACGATCCCTGGACCGCCTGTCGCCGCGCCATCCTGGCGGCGGAGCCGCGTTCCGGCCTGCCACCCGGCCTGCTGCTGGCCATCGCTTTGGTCGAAAGCGGCCGCAGCGACCCGCGCACCGGACGGTTCGAGCCCTGGCCCTGGTCGCTAAATGTCGAGGGTGAGGGCCGCGCCCCGCCGAGCCTGGCCGCCGCCGCCGCGGAGGTGGCGGCCCTGCAGGCGGCCGGGCGGCGGTCCATCGATATCGGCTGCATGCAGGTGAACCTGCTGCATCATCCGGACGCCTTCCCGGATGTCCCCACCGGCCTGCGGCCGGAGGCGAATATCCGCTACGCCATCGTTTTCCTGAAGTCCCTACAGGCCCGCTTCGGCAATTGGGCGGATGCCATCGCCAACTACCATTCGGCCGATGCGGGGCGCGGGGCGAATTACCACCGCCGCGTGGTGATGGCGCGGCTCGGCGCCGCCTGGCGTGCCGGGGGCGGCACCGTGCCGATCGCCGCGGCGGCCGGGCTATGTGCCCCTGGACTGCGGCCGGTGCTGAGGATCAAGCCGCGTGCGACGCGGCCGTCGCTCGGCTGCCAGCGGGCCGGCCGGTAGCGGTCAGGCCGGCTGCGGCACCCGCACCAGGGTGAACAGGCCGAAGGGCGGACAAGGCACGATCTCGGTCGCCATGGTCGGATCGTCCAACAAGTCGGCCAGCACGAAATCCGGATGCCAGCCGAGCACGCGCGACAGCGGTGCCAGGGTGCGCTCGGCCCACCAGCGCAGCCCGCCCTCGGCGGCGAAGTGGTTCACGAACAGCAACTGCCCACCCGGCCGAACCACCCGGCGCATCTCCCGCACCAGCCGGCGTGCATCGGGCACCACCGTGGCGGTGAACATCGCCACCGCGATGTCGAAACTGTCATCGGCGAAAGCCATCGCCTCGGCGTCCATCTCCGCCAGGCCGAGCACGTTGCGCAGCCGGCGGGTCGCCACCCGCTCCTTCGCCCGCAGCAGCATGTCGCGCGACAGGTCGATGCCGACGACACGCTTGCGCGGGTCATAAAGCGGCAAGGCAAGCCCGGTACCGACCCCGACCTCGAGCACGCGCGTACCCGGCAAACCGTTGACGGCGGCCACTGCACGCCGCCGGCCGGGGCCGGAGACGGAGCCGAACACCTCGTCATAGACGCCCGCCCAGCGGCGGTAGGCCTCCCGCACCGAGTCGGCGTCGAGCGCCGCGCGGGGGTGGCCGATGCGGGCGTCCTGGAGCAGCCTCGCCTCGCGAATGGGTTTAGACCTTATTAAGTTGTCTGGGCTCACGGGCTAGACCACCAGCGGCGGCAAGGCAAGGCCCGATCAGGTGCGGGCGCGCCGGTCGGGCAACGCCACCAGCACCCCGCCGAAGGCGATCACCGCAGCGCCGGCCAGGCTGGTCAGGTCCGGCCAGTCGGCGAACACCACCACGCCGGCGATCGAGGCCCAGATGAGCTGGGTATAGGACATCGGCGCGAGCAGGCTGGCCGGGGCGCGGGCGAAGGCCAGCACCAGCAACCCATGCCCCACCCCGCCCAGCAGGCCAAGCCCGACCAGCATGGCCCATTCGGGCGCGGTCGGCGGAATCCAGACGAAGGGCTGCGCCAGGCTGGCGACGACCGCGCCGGCGAAGCCGGTATGCAGGATGGTCGTGCGCGGGTCGTCGATCGTCGCCAGCTTGCGCGTCAGGATCGAATAGACCGCGAACATCGCCGCGGTGCCGAGCGGCAGGACGGCGGCCCAATGCATCGGCGCGCCGCCGGTCAGGAAGGGCGGCCGCAGCGCCACCAGCACGCCGAGGAAGCCGATGGCGACGCCGATCCAGCGGCGCGGCCCGACGCGTTCCTTCAGCCAGACCGCGGCCAGCGCCACGGTGAACAGCGGGGAGGCGAAGCCGATCGCGGTGCAGTCGGTCAGCGGCAGGTGCACCAGGGCCGAGGAGAACATCAGGTTGCTGCCGGCCAGCAGCAGGCTGCGGGCGGCCTGCAGCCAGGGCGCCTTGGACCGCCAGGGCAGCCGGCCGGTGACCAGGCGGAAGAACAGGGCAGCGGCGATCAGGCTGAAGAAGAAGCGCGCCCACATCAGTTGCGGCACGGCGAATTGCGCCGTCAGCAGCTTCAGCATGGTGTCCATGCAGACGAAGACGGCCAGCGCGGCGAGCTGCAGCGCGACGCCAGCGAGGCGGCCGTTCATCGCGCATGATGGGAGCGTGTCATCCCCGCAGCATCGTCGTGGTGGCGCACCTTACCAAGCGCGCGCTGCGTAGCCCCGCAATGCGCGCGGGGCGTTGCTGCCTAGGCAGCGTCCTCGCGCCGCTCGCGCACCCGGACATAGGCGACCGAGGCGTGCTCGGCGCAATAGGGCTTCCCCGGCGTCGCGTTGCCGGAGCAGAAGCGGAAATCGGGCGTGCCGGGCTCGCCCAGCGGCCAGCAGCAGGACCGGGCCGAAGCACGCGGGAAGGGCCGCACCACCATGGCGCGCGGCGCCGGCGCAGCGACCGGGGCGGCGGCGACGGGCACCGGCGCCTCCAGCCGGCGGAGCGGCGGGGCTTCGCGCACCGGCACGGGGGCCGGGGTTGCCGCCGGGCGGCGCGGCGCGGCAACCGGACGTGGGGCGGCTTCAGCCTCGCGACGGATCGGGCTGGGTCGGGCCGGCAGGTTCAGCCGGTGCGCCTTGCCGACGACCGCATTCTTCGAGATGCCCATCCGACGGCCGATCTCGGCCGTGGAATGACCTTCCGCCCAATAAGCACGGAGCTGATCGATCGCCTCAGCCGTCCAGTCCATGTGGTTCCCCCGCCGCCAAAGCCACAAGATGTGGTCACCTACTAGATACGGTAGGCCAACGCGGGGGTCCGCCACAAGTTCTGGCGTGCAGTCGATACACGAAAATCTGTGGAAAACATGGTGGAAAAGCCGGGGAAAACATGTACCGGAAAATATTTGCGCCTCCCAGCCGTTACCAGCCGAGAGGCGCGCGCAGTCCGGACACACGTCCCAGTCGTAATAAGACTATTGAAGGTCGACCGTCACCAGGTCCTGGAACCAGGATTGCGCCGACACGAACCCCTTCACCCGCTTCGACATCGCCCGCGGGTTCAGGTCGTGCACGATGTAGAGCCAGGGCGGGTTGTCCACCAGCCGCTCATGCGCCTTCGCATAGGCGGCGTTGAAGGCGGCCTCGTCCTTGGCGACCTCGAGCGTGGCGAAGGCCTCCTCGAAGGCCGGGTCGTTCCACTGGCCCCAGTTGAAGCCGTTCGGCGGCACGAAGGCCTGCAGGAAGTAGCGTGCCGCGACCGCCGGATCGGACGAAGGCGAGGAAGGGTTGGCGGAGACGGATCCGTTCAGGATCGGCGCATCGGGGCTCTGGCGGATCGCGGTCAGCAGGGTGTTCCATTCGGTCACCTCGAAGGCGACCTCGACCCCGCAGGCCTCCTTCAGGTTCTGCTGCATGTATTCGTTCATCGGCAGCGGCAGCATCTGGCCCGACCCGCTGGCCGAGATCATCACCTTGAACTTCAGCGGCTTCTGCGGCGTGAAGCCGGCGGCCGCCAGCAGCGCCTTGCCCTTCGCGGGGTCGAAGCCGTAGCGCTGTTCCGGTTTGCCGAAATTGGGGTCGGAGGGCTTCAGCCAGCCGACGGAGGGCTCGGCCGTGTCGTTCAGCAGGGAGACCAGGCCGGCGCGGTCGACGCAGTAGTTCAGCCCCTGGCGGACGCGGACATCCTTGAACGGCGTGGTGCTGCCGCCGGTCTGGTAGAACCAGGGCCAGACATGCGGGTAGGAATTGGTCACCACGCTGAAGCCGGCCTGCTTCAGGCTGGGGATGGCATCCGGCGGCGGCACCTCGATCCAGTCCACCTGGCCGGAACGCAGGGCGGCGAGCCTTGTATTCGCCTCCGGCATCGGCAGCAACAGGATACGGTCGAGCTTCGGGATGCGGGCCTTGTCCCAGTAGCCCTCGTTCTTCGACAGCTCGGCCGAGACGCGCGGGGTGAATTTGGACAGCCTGAAGGGCCCGGTGCCGGCGGCCGGCAGGGCGGCGACCTTCGCCCAGTCGCGGCCGGCGGCCTCGAAGCTCTGCGGGCTCGTCATCAGGATATAGACGGCCATGTAGGGGAAGTAGCTGGCGACGCGGGTGGTGCTCATCGCCACCGTCATGTCGTCGATCTTGCGGTAGCCGGCCATGATCGGCGTGCGGGCGCGGGCGATGCCGCTGCCGGCGGGCTCGAATTGCGGGCTGTCGTTCTTCCAGAACCGATCGAGGTTCCAGATCACCGCATCGGCGTTGAAATCGGTGCCGTCATGGAATTTCACGCCCGGGCGGAGCTTGAAGATCCAGGTCTTCGGGTCGGCCGGGTCCTGCGCCCAGGATTCGGCGAGGCCCGGGCGCAGCGTGGCCGGGCGGTCGGCGCGCGACAGGTCCCACAGCACCAGCCCTTCGAAGGCCGGGTAGCCGAGAAAGCGGACGCCCTCGAAGCCGTTGTTCGGCGCGCCGGTGGTGGTCGGCACGTCGGCGGCGGTCATGGCGATGCGCAGCGTCTTCTGCTGCGCGGCGGCAGGGGGCACCCAGGCGGGACCGGTGGCAAGCAGTGCGGCAAGGCCGAAGCCCGCGGCGCGGTGGAGCAGGCGCATGAAGGATCCTCCCGGAACGGAATGCGTCCGAAGTAGCAAGGACCGCGCCACCCTGGGATGGCCGGCCTTGCATATCCCTGCCGCGGCGGCGAGGCAGCGTCCCCCCGCCCAGCGCCGCGGCACTCTGCCCAAGCCTATTGCAGGTCCACCCGGGTCAGGTCCTGGTACCAGGACTGGGCGGACACGAAGCCCTTCACCCGGCGGCTCATCGCCCGCGGGTTGAGGTCGTGCACGATGTAGAGCCAGGGCGCCCCGTCCACCAGCCGTTCATGCGCGCGGGTCAGGGCGGCGGCGATCTTCGCCGGGTCGCGCTCGGTCTCGACCGTGGCGAAGGCGGCGTCGAATTCGGCGTCCTTCCAGTGCCCGGCATTGGACCCCACCGGTGTGGCGTTCGACGACAGGAACCAGCGCGCCATCTGCGAGGGGTCGGAGGAGACAAGGCTGATGTTCAGCGCATCGGCGCCCAGCCATTGCGACGCCTCGGGCGTGGCGCGCAGGCCGGCCAGCAGGGTGTTCCACTCGACCACCTGGAAGGCGACATCGACGCCGCAATTCTCCTTCAGGGATTGCTGCAGGAACTCGTTCATCGGCAGCGGCAGCATCTGCCCGGACCCCGAGGTGGAGATGCCGATGGTGATCTTCAGCGGCTTCTGCGGCCCGTAGCCGGCAGCAGAGATCAGCGCCTTGCCCTTCGCCGCATCCAGCTTGTAGCGGTTCTCCGGCTTGCCGAACAAAGGGTCGTTCGCCTTGTAGAAGCCGATGCTCGGCTCCGCCGTGCCGTTCAGCAAAGCCAGCATGCCGTCGCGGTCGATGCAGTAGTTCAGCGCCTGGCGGACCCGCACATCGGCCACCGGGCTGCCCGGCTTGCCGGCGGCGAAGACCCAGGGCCAGACATGCGGATAGGAGTTGGTCACCACCTGGAAGCCGCCCTGCTTGAGGCTGGGGATGGCATCCGGCGGCGGCACCTCGATCCAGTCCACCTGGCCGGAGCGCAGGGCGGCGAGCCTTGTATTCGCCTCCGGCATCGGCAGCAGCAGGATGCGGTCGAGCTTGGGCTTCCGGTCGGGGTTCCAGTAGCCGTCGTTGCGCGACAGCTCGGCCGAGACGCGCGGCACGAAGCGGCTGATCCGGAACGGCCCGGTCCCGGCACCGCCGGCGGCGGCCACCTTGCCCCAGTCGTGGTCCGCGGCGGCATAGGATTGCGGCGAGGTGAACAGGATCCAGGTCAGCAGATAGGGCAGGTAGGAGATCGGGCGGGAGGTCTCGATCTCGACCGTGCGGTCGTCGATCTTGCGGTAGCCCGACATGATCGAGACCCGGCCGCGCGCCAGCGCCGCCGCCGGCGCGTCGAATTGGGGACTGTCGTTCTTGTAGAACCGGTCGAGGTTCCAGATCACGCTGTCGGCGCCGAAGGCGGTGCCGTCATGGAAGCTGACGCCCTGGCGCAGGGCAAAGCGCCACTTGCGCGGGTCGGCGTCATCCTGCGCCCAGGATTCCGCCAGGCCGGGGCGGATATCCGCCGGCTTGTCGGCCCGGGTCAGGTCCCAGTCGACCAGCGGCTCGAAGACCGGAAAGCCGAGGAAGCGCATCCCCTCGGACCCGTTGTTCGGCATGCCGGCGGTGGTGGGGACGTCACTGGCGGTCATCGCGATGCGCAGCGTCTTCTGCTGCGCCTGGGCGGCGGCGGGCAGGGCCGCCACGATGGCGGCGAGGGCGAGGTGGCGCAGGGTCATGCAAGGCTCCGGTCCCGGGATGGACGAAGCCTTGCAAGGATCGTGCTGGAAGCGCCCTACCCCGCCGAGCGATCCTTGTATTTCTGCTTGAGGTCCGCCTTCCACAGCTTGCCGGTGGCGGTCAGCGGCAGGCTGTCCACGAATTCCACCTGGTCCGGCATCCACCACCTGGCGACCTTGCCGTCGTAGAAGGCCAGGATATCGGCCTGGGTCGGGCTGGCGCCCGGCTTCGGCACCACCAGCAGCAGCGGCCGCTCGTCCCATTTGCTGTGATGGATGCCGATGACGGCCGCCTGCTGCACCGCCGGGTGGCCCATGATCACGTTCTCCAGGGTGATGGAGCTGATCCACTCGCCGCCCGACTTGATGACATCCTTGGCCCGGTCGACGATCTCCATCGAGCCGTGTTCATCCAGCGTCACCACGTCGCCGGTGCGGAACCAGCCGTCATCCGTGAAGGCCGGGTCGCCGGGGCGGTTGAAGTACTGGCTGGCGATCCAGGGGCCGCGCACCTCCAGCTCGCCGAAGGCGATGCCGTCATGCGGGATGTCCTGCCCCTCCCCGTCCCGCACCCGGATCTCCACGCCGAACAGCGGCTTGCCCTGCTTGCGGCAGTACTCCACGAAGCGGTCGGCATCCCAGTCGGCGGTCTGCGGCATGCGCGCCCCGCTGGTGCCGACCGGGCTGCATTCGGTCATGCCCCAGGCATGCAGGATCTCGACGCCGTATTCCTTCAGGAAGCCGGCATTGACCGGCGTCGGCAGCGCGGTGCCGCCGACCGCCAGCTTCGGCGGCCGGGTGAAGCGCCGCGCCGGATCGGCCCGCAGCCAGTTGAGCAGCGCGGTCCAGATGGTCGGCACCCCGGCCGAGCGGGTGACCTTCTCCTCCTCGATCAGCCGGTACAGCGACGCCGGGTCGAGCTTCGGCCCCGGCAGCACCAGGCTGGCGCCGGCGATGGCCGCGGCATAGGGCACGCCCCAGGCATTCACGTGGAACATCGGCACGACCGGCATCACCACGTCGACGGCGGCCAGGTTGAAGACATCCGGCGTGACCACCGCCATGGCATGCAGCACGGTGGAGCGGTGGCTGTAGAGCACGCCCTTCGGGTCGCCCGTGGTGCCGGAGGTGTAGCAGAGCGAGGAGGCCGCGCGCTCGTCCAGCGCGGGCCAGTCATAGTGTTCCGGCTGGCCTTCCAGCAGGCTTTCCTGCGCCACCACCTCGAACCGGCCGCGCAGCGGGCAGTCGGCGGGGATATCGGCCTCGGTCCCCATGACGACGATGGTCTTCAGGCTGTCCGGCAGCCGGTCGGCCAGGGCCTCCGCCCCCGCCATCAAGGTGGGATCGACGAACAGGTGGGTATCGGCCGCATCCTTCAGGATGAAGGCGATCTGGTCGGGGAAGAGGCGGGGATTCACCGTGTGCAGCACCGCGCCCATCGAGGAGACGCCGTAATAGATCTCCAGGTGGCGGTGCTCGTTCCAGGCGAGCGTCGCGATGCGCTCGCCCGGGCGTACCCCGCGGGCGGTCAGCGCATGCGCCAGCCGGGCGGCGCGGGCGGCGACCTGCGGCCAGCTGTGCCGCACCAGGCTGCCATCCGGCCGGGCGGAGACGATCTTCGCCCCGCCATGGTTCCGCGCCGCATGTTCCAGCACGGCGGAAATCAGCAGCGGACGGTCCTGCATCAGGCCGAGCATGGTTGGTTACCTCCCTGGGTTGCCGCCGATATGAGGCGAGCCGGGCGGCAACGGCAAGGGTCCTGCGGATCAGGCGATGACGAGGTCCAGCAGCGTCGCGCCTTCGGGCAGCGGGCGTTGCATCATGGCGGCGAAGGCAGCGTGCGGATGCGGCACCACCAGGTGCTGGTCGGCATGGTCGCGCGGCGCGTCGCCATAGGGGCCGCCGATCGCCGCCACCAGGTCGGAATAGTCAAACCCCGCGGCGCCGCCGGCCCGGACGTTGATCCAGCGCCGGGCGCCGGCCTTCACCTGGGCGAGGAAGGCCGGGCCGATGCCGCGGGTGACCGGGTCGATGGTGACCAGCAGGTCCACCGGCCGGCCCTGCTGCCCCAGCGCGGCGGCGACCCGGGCCGCGCAATTGCCGCCCCAGCTATGGCCGATGAGGCGGATCGGCCGGCCGGGCGGCTGCGTGCCGATCAGGCCGAGCACGGCGCCCTTCTGCCAGTGGAAGAAATAGTGCACCTCGCGGCGGGCGGCATCCGGCCGGGCGCGCAGCCAGTCGACCACCTGGCCGACCTTGCGCAGCGTCCCGTCGCCGGCGCCGCCGATCAGGATCAGCAGCGGGCGGGACAGGACATCGGCACCCGTCTCGGAGTGGCGGACTTCGGGGGGGCGATGCGGCATGCGGGTATTCCGGTGGCACGCCAGGGTAACGGCGGCACCAGGCTGCCGCTACCGCCGGCCAGCGCCCCGCACGCCAGGTCCGGGCATCGGCACGGCGGTCCTGTCCGGCCGCGTGCCGCCGGGGTGGCCCGCTGCCGAAGGCGCCACGCGGCGGAGAGGCACGTCCTTCGCCACGGCCGCGTCCGCGTGGCCGGTCATGCCGCGCCTTCGCGCAGGAAGGCCGCCGCGCGCTCCCCGATCATCAGCGCCGCCGGCTGGATGTTGGAGGACGGCACCAAGGGCATCACGCTGGCATCGGCCACCCGCAGCCCCGTCACCCCCTTCAGCCGCAGCCGGCTGTCGACCGGCGCCAAGCTGTCCTCGCCCATGCGGGCAGTGCCGCAGGGGTGGTAGACCGTGCCGCCGTCGCTGCGGATATGCGCCAGGATCTCCTCGTCCGAGGTCACCCGGGCGCCCGGCGTCAGCTCCTCCTCGATCAGCGCCGCCAGCGGCGGCTGCGCGGCCAGCCGCCGGGCGTATTTCACGCCTTCCACCATCAGGTGCCGGTCATGCGCCGCCTCCAGGTAGTTGGCGCGGATGACCGGCTTGTCGTCCGGCGAGGCGCTGCGCAGCGTGATCGTGCCGCGGCTGTCGGGGCGGCACTGGCAGGCGCTGAACATGAAGCCCGGATGTGTGTCCGGCCCCTGGTCGTAGCTGGTGACGGTGAAGTTGACGAAGAGGTACTGCATGTCCGGCTCCTCGGCACCGGGCAGGACGCGGGCGAAGAGGTTGGCCTCCGCCGCGCCGATCGCCATCGGCCCGCGCCGGTCGAAGGCGTAGCGTGCCGCCATGCGCAGCTTGCCGATCGGGTTGTGCCAGAACTCGTTGACCGTGCCGCAGGGCTTCACCCGGTAGCGCATGCGCTGCAGGAAGTGGTCCTGCAGGTTCTGGCCCACGCCCGGGGCATGCAGCCGCGTTTCGATCCCCGTCTCCTGCAGGTGCGCGCCGTCGCCGATGCCGGACAGCATCAGGATCTGCGGCGTGCCGATGGCGCCGGCCGACAGCACCACCTCGCGCCGCGCCTCCCAGCGCTCCAGCCCGGCGGGGCCGCGCACCAGCGCCCCGGTGCAGCGCATGCCGTCGAAGACCAGCCGCTGGATGGTGCGCCCCGGCATGATCCGCAGGTTGGCCCGGCCACGCGCGGGCTTCAGGAACATGTCGCCGGAATGGCTGCGCAGGCCGCCCTTTGTGTTGAGCGGCATCGGCCCGACCCCCTCGTGCCAGGCGCCGTTGAAGTCCTTGACCCGCTGATGGCCCATGGCACGCGCCGCGGCGACGAAGGCCGCGGCGCCCGGGGAGGCATGCCGCGCCTCCGAGCTGTGGATCGGCCCGTCGGTGCCGCGTTCCTCTGAGGGCTCGCCGGACCAGGTCTCCATCCGCTTGAAGAAGGGCAGCACGTCGTCATAGGCCCAGCCGCGCGCGCCCGACTGCGCCCAGCGGTCGTAGTCGCGCGGCGAGCCGCGCAGGAAGACCAGCCCGTTCACCGCGCCCGAGCCGCCAACCACCTTGCCGCGCGGCCAGTGGATGCTGCGGCCGTCGAGTCCCGGCTCGGCCTCGGTGTGGAATTTCCAGTCGTACTTGCCGGAGGCATAGAGCCGCGCGAAGCCGGCCGGGATGCGGATCCACGGGTCGCGCCAGGCGGCCGGCCCGGCCTCGATCAGCGCCACCTGCGTCTCGGCATTCTCGCTCAGCCGCGCCGCAACGACGCAGCCGGCCGAGCCGGCGCCGAGCACCAGCACATCCGTGGTATGCACCGCCGCGACCTGCTCGCGCTGGATGGACCCTTCGGGCATCGCCGCTTCCTCCCGCCTTTTGCCGGCAGGATGGCACGGCCGCAAGCGGTGGCGAAGAGGCGGCGGGGCTTGATCGCACCGCCGGCAGCGGCGAGTCTGAGGGCAACCATCCACGGGGAAACCTCCATGCCGATCCGCCGCCGCGCCGCACTCGCCGCGCCACTCGCCCTGCTGCCCACCGCGTCGCGCGCGCAGGACAGCTTCCCCGCCCGCGCCATCAGCGTGGTGTCGGGCTACGCACCGGGCGGCGTGACCGACATCACCAGCCGTGCCGTTGCCGAACGCATGGGCCGCGAGCTCGGCGTGCCCGTGGTGGTGGAGAACCGCGCCGGCGCCGCGACCGCGGTGGCCAACACCGCCGTCGCCCAGGCGCGGCCTGATGGCTATACCCTGCTGATGGGCACCTCGACCCTGGCGATCAACCCCGGCCTGCAGCCGACGCTGACGCCGAAGGACCCGATGCGCGAATTGGCGCCGATCGGCATGGTGTTCCGCACCGCCTTCGTGCTGCATGTGCACCCCGCGGTGCCGGCGCGGACCACGGCGGAGCTGATCGCCTGGTGCCGCGCCAATCCGGGCAAGCTGAATTTCGGCAGCAGCGGCACCGGCGCGGTCAACCACCTGGCCCAGGCGCTGTTCGCCCAGGCTGCCGGGATCGAGGTGACGCACGTGCCCTACAAGGGCGGCGCCCCGGCGCTGCTCGACCTGCGGGCGGGCCGCATCCAGGCGATGTTCCAGGCGGTGCTGGAAGCGCTGCCCAGCCTGCGGGACGGCGCCACCCGGGCCTTGGGCATCTCCTCGGCCGAACGCGTCGCGCTGCTGCCGGACCTGCCGCCGGTGGCCGAGGCCCTGCCCGGCTTCGACGTGGTCTTCTGGCAGGGGCTGTTCGCCCCCGCCGCGACGCCGGCGCCGGTGCTGGCACGGCTGGAAGCCGCACTGGCCGCGGCGACCGGTGACGCCGAGCTGCGGGCGAAGATGGCCGAGCATGGCGTGGTCATCACCACCGGCGACGCCGCCACGCTGCGGCGGACGCTGGCGGAGGAGACGGCGATGTGGGGCAAGCTGATCCGTGAGGCGGGAATCCGGCCGGACTGAGCAAGGCAGGGGAGAAAGCATCCTCCCCTGCTTCCTCTTCTATGTCTGCGGGTTGGCACCTGTCGCGCGGCGCGTGCGGGGCTCACAGGAAGCAAGAGGTGGGATTGGGCGAGGCAACGGCGTTGCCTATCCCGCTGCCGTCTCCAGCGCCGCCCAGGTCTTGGCACCGACCACGCCATCCACATCCAGCCCTTTGGCCTGCTGGAACTGCGTGACCGCCAGCTCGGTCGCCGCGCCGAAATCGCCATCCACCGCCAGCGCGAAGCCGAGGCCGCGCAGCATCCGCTGCAGCCCGGCGACCGCCTCGCCCTTCGCGCCGCGATGCAGGGTGGCGCGGGTCGCCTCGGGCTGCGCCCCGGTCACCAGGATGCCTTCCAGCCGGGCCAGCGCCTCCTTGGCCTTCGCGGTAAAGCGCCGGCGCTCGTCCAACCCGTTCAGCCCGCCATTGATCAGCTTCGTCACCCGGATGACGTCGTCCTGGTCGGCGGCATCGTTGATCTTGCGGCTCTTCCAGTATTCGCAGGCGACGACCAGCGACAGCGCCGGGTCGGCGGCCTGGGCCGGGTTGTTCTCGAGGTCCAGCTTCAGCGCCTTGCCCATGCTGCGGTAGTTCGCCCGGCCGGTGAGCTGGATCAGCCCACGTCCCTTGAAGCGCGGCCCGTCGCCCGGCTCGGTGTTGCCGAGGTCTTTGCGGCCTTCATAGGCGGTGCCGTCGGCGAGTTCCTCGGTGGTGCGGAAGCCCGCTGCCTCGACGCAGGTCTGGCCGAGGAAATGCGCGATGCGCAGGCGGGTGTCGATCGCATAGCGCTCCAGGGTCGGGCGCAGCACCTCGCCGACCGCGGCGACGATCGCCGCCTGGCGTTCGCCGTTCGCGCCGCTGAAGCGCGGGGCGATCTCCAGCATCGTATGAGCATCGACGGGGATCATGGTTGGGTCCTCCCTGGGCCAGGCACCCGTCCGGGCGCCAGCCCAGCCTACCATTCCGCATCGGCCGTTCTGTATTCAAGCGCACTGACCCGCCCTCAGCGGGCATCGGCCACTTCGATCATCTCCGGCGCGTCCAGCACGGCGAAAAGCGGCGCGTGCATCTCCCGCTGCCCGGCGATGGACCGGGCGACCCAGGCATGCACCTCGGCCAGGCTCAGCGGCCGGGCATTGCCGCGCGCGACGAAAACCTCCCGGTTCAGCATAAGACTGTCGGCGCCGACGAATTCCGCCGCAGGCCGGCCGGGCGTGCGGTCCATCGCACTCAGGAAACGCTGCGCGCCGGCCGGGCCGAGCAGGTGCACCATATAGAGGTCCGCCGGCTCCACCGGGCGGCCGAGCGTCCGCGTCAGCGTCTGCCGGGCGCGGCTGATCCGCTCTGCCGCCAGCGCCGCCGCGTAGCGTGGGTTGTCGCGCAGTTCGAGGATACGGCTGCGGGTGCGCGGCTGGCGCGTTGAGATGGTGCCGCTGGCGGGATCGGTGGTGAGCACTGCCGCCTCGTAGCGCAGGCCATGCTGCGGGCCGTGGTCGCGCACGGCTTCCAGCCAGGTCGCCTCCGTGAACTGCATCAGCCCGCGCGCGGTGGAACGCCGGTTGCGGGCGCGCGGATCGAAGCGGCTCTCCTGCCAGGCCAGTGCGGCCAGCAGCGTCGGGTCGATCCCGGTGCTGCGGATGGCGCCGTCGAGGGCGGAGACGACGACGCGGCGGATGCCGGGAACCTCCGCCGCGGCCGGGCCGGCAATCGCCGGCTTGGCCGCGACGCGGCGCGGCGCAGGGCGGGCGGGCCGCGCGGCGGTGGCGACGCGCCGCGCCGGCGCCGCCTGGGCACGGCGCTGCGGCTGCGCCTGGTCGGCGCGCGGTTTGGCCGCCCGTGCGGCGGCTTCAGGCGCCGCCCAGGGCATCATCAGCAGCGCCGCCGTTACGGCGAAAGCACGCAGCAGCTTGCCGCGCCGCGGGGGTGCGGCGCGAGGGTCCGAGGGTCGCATGGGACCGGGCTCCCTGAGGGGGGTGGGGGAGAGCGGGAACGACGTTGTGAGGGCAAAGCGCCAGCCGGCCCGGCCGGTTCCGCAATGCTTTCGGTTACGACAGGTGTCCGGCCTTGCCGGGCCCGGTTCCCGGCGCCCGCGGCACGCCCCGCCAATGACTTCCGCCGATTTCACCAAATGGCGAGCGATACCGAAATGCGTCGATACGCGGCCAGCCCGGCCCGCATCCTGAAGCCCGCCGCACGCCGTCCCGGCGGCCGCGCGGCCAAGCAGACACAGGGGAGGAACAGTCCATGCAGGACATCACGCGCCGCGCGGCGCTGGCACTCGGTGCCGCGGCGCTGGCCGGGCCGGCCTTGGCCCAAGGCGGCATCCCGCGCACCGAAGGCGGCGCGCTGCGCACCACGCCGGAAGCCGGCGCCTCGCTGCGCATCATCCGCCCGGCGCGGTTCGTCGAGCCGGACGAGGTGATCTTCCGCGCCAATGCGCAGCGCTTCCAGGAACGCTTCAACATCCCCGTCCGCGTCGATTTCGTCGGCTGGGAGGATATCCGCCCGCAGACCGCGGTGGTGGCCAATACCGGCACCGGGCCGGACATCGTCATCGGCTGGTCGGACGACCCGCATATCTATGCCGACAAGATCGTCGAGATGAACGACGTCGCCGAGTATCTCGGCAAGCGCTACGGCGGCTGGGGGTCGCTGGCGGAGAAGTACGGGAAGAAGCACGCCAGCAATACCTGGCTCGGTATCCCCTTCGGCGGCAACATCGGCCCCTGCACCTGGCGAGTCTCGGCGGTGAAGGAGGCTGGGTTCGACGCCATCCCGGACGACCATGCGGGGTTCCTGAAGCTCTGCCTGGCGATGAAAAAGAACAACAAGCCGGTCGGCTTCGCGCTCGGCAACGCGGTGGGCGACGGCAACAACTTCGCGCAATGGCTGCTCTGGTCGCACGGCGCCTACCTGGTGGATGAGGACGGCAAGGTCGCCATCAACAGCCCGCAGACCCTGGAGGCGCTGAAATACCTGCAGGAGCTGTACCAGGCCTTCGTGCCGGGGACGTTGTCCTGGCTCGACCCGTCGAACAACCGGGCCTATTCGGCGGAGGAGATCTTCCTGACGGCAAACGGCGTCTCGCTGTACTTCACCATGAAGTCCGACCCGAAGACCGCGCCGATCGCCGAGGACACCCAGCATTCCTTCCTGCCGAAGGGCCGCGCCGCCGGGCCGCCGCAGACCGCGACGGTGATGAACGCCATGGTCTTCAAGCACACCCGCTACCCGAACGCGGCCAAGGCCTTCATCGCCTTCATGCTGGAGTCGGAGCAGTACGATCCCTGGATGCAGGGCAGCCTCGGCTACTGGGCGCATCCGCTGAAGGCCTATGGCGCCAGCACGGTCTGGACCTCGGACCCCAAGCTGACGATCTTCCGCGAGACGATGGAGAACAAGTACTGGTCCGGCTTCAAGGGCCCGATCAGCCAGGCCTCCGGCGCCGTCGCGGCCGATTATGTGCTGGTGCAGATGTGCGCCGCGGTGGCCAGCGGCCAGGCGACGCCGGCGGATGCGGCGCGGGACGCGGAGCGGCGGGCACGGCGCTATTACCGCAACGCCTGAGGCCACCCAGCCGGCGGCTTGACCACCGCCGGCCCGCGGGAGCTACAATGCATCCTGATATATCAGGCTGGAGGACGCCTCATGGCGCTGCAACTCATCCCGCTCCATCCGCTTTTCGCGGCCGAGGTCGGCGGGCTCGACCTGCGGCAAACGCCTAGCCCCGATCTCTGCGCCGAGATCGACCGGGCGATGGACCGCTACGCCGTGTTGGTCTTCCGCGACCAACGGCTGGACGACGACCAGCAGATGGCCTTCGGCGAGGCGCTTGGCCCGCTGGAGGAGGCGCGCGCCACGGTCGATGCGCACAAGCACCGGCTGAAGCACAGCCGGATGGCCGACATCTCCAATCTCGATGTCAGCGGCGACCTGCTGGCGGCGGATGACCGGCGGCGGATGTTCAACCTGGGCAACCAGCTCTGGCACAGCGACAGCAGCTTCAAGGCGACGCCGGCGAAGTATTCCATGCTGCATGGCAGGGTGGTGCCGCCGCAGGGCGCCGACACCGAATTCGCCGACATGCGGGCCGCCTGGGACGCGTTGCCGGACGATACGAAGGCGCAGGTCCGCGACCTGGTGACCGAGCACAGCCTGATCTACTCGCGCGGCTCGATGGGCTTCGAGGAATACACGCCGGAGGAGAAACTGGCCTTCGCACCGGTGCGGCAGCGGCTGGTGCGCTGGCACCCCGGCTCGCAGCGGCATTCGATCTACCTGTCGGCGCATATCGGCCAGATCATCGGCTGGCCGCGGCCGGAGGCGATGATGCTGATCCGCAATCTGACCGAATTCGCGACGCAGCGTCAGTTCGTCTACGCGCACCAGTGGCGTCCATGGGACCTGGTGATGTGGGACAACCGCAGCACCATGCACCGCGCCCGGCCCTTCGACGACAAGCGCTTCCCGCGCGACATGCGGCGGGTGACGCTGACCGACCTGGCGCCGACGCTCGAGCAGGCGATGGCGGCCTGAAGAAAGGCGGGGGAGAAGGCATTCTCCCCGGACCCCTCATCTATTTTTCTGGGTTGGCATCGGCCGCGCGGCGAATGCCGGACTCATAAATGGGAAGGGTGGGGTTTGCGGAGGGAATGCTTTTCCCTCCGCAACCGTGCCGTCAGGCCACCGCTTCCCCCGCATCCACTTCCCGCCCCCGCCCGGCATTGCGCATGACCTGCGCCAGATGCGGGCGAATGTTCAGCTGATGCCGGTACAGCGCCGCCGCCGCCTTCGGCAGTGTCCCGTCCCGCCCCAGCATCGCATCGCCGATCTCCAGGATGCGCAGGTTCGGCCAGGCCTTCTCGCGGATGCCGAGGATGCCCTGCAGGATCGCCTCCGCCCCCAGGGCCGGCCGCGCCTGCGCCAGGATCAGCGCCATCGAGGCGGTGGAGCGCGAGATGCCGGCATGGCAATGCACCAGCAGCCGCGATGCCGTCTCGGCCTCGATGTCGCGGCCGAAGGCGAGCACGGCGCGCATGTCGGCCTCGGACGGCGGGATGGTGCCGGGCGCCACCTCGATCACGTCGTGGAAGCGGAGTTCCAGCTTGGCATGCTCGCCGAAGGTCCCGAAGGCCTCCGGTACAGGCCAGTCGGGGTCGAGGATGGACAGGACATGGCTGACCCCGGCCTCGCAATGGCCGGTCAGCTCCTCGATGCCGCAAACGGTGAGGCCGAAGGGGAAATGCGTTTCCATGCGCTGAGGATGGGTCGCGATCGCTCCTCGGTCCAGGGTCGCGCGCACGGAATCGGGTGACGGTTCAGCGGCGCCGCGCTATACCTCATGTTCACGTTTTGCCCCAAAGGGAGCCTTCGGCTTGGCCAAGGACCGCAACCGCTTCGTCTGCCAGGCCTGCGGCGCCGTCGCCCCGAAATGGCAGGGCAAGTGCGACGCCTGCGGCGAGTGGAACACCCTGCAGGAGGAATTGGCGCCCGCTGCCCGCGGCCCCGGCCCGGCGGCCAAGGCGATCGGCGGGCGGCAGATCGAATTCGTCGGCCTGGAGGGCAGCAGCCCGCCGCCGCCGCGCATCCCGACCGGCCTGCCGGAGCTGGACCGGGTGCTGGGCGGCGGGCTGGTCCCGGCCTCCGCCGTGCTGGTCGGCGGCGATCCGGGCATCGGCAAGTCCACCATCCTGCTGCAGGCTGCGGCGCGCATCGCCCAGGGGGGGCCGCATGCCGGCCGCCGTGCCCTCTACATCAGCGGGGAGGAAGCGGTGGCCCAGGTCCGGCTGCGCGCCCTCCGCCTCGGCCTGGAAAAGGCCCCGCTGGAGCTCGCCGCCGCCAGCGCGCTGCGCGACATCGTCGCCAGCCTGGAGCAGGAGGCCGACGCCGCGCTCGTCGTCATCGATTCCATCCAGACCATGTGGCTCGACGCGCTCGACAGCGCGCCGGGCACGGTGGCGCAGGTCCGCACATGCGCGGCGGAGCTGATCCGCCTGGCCAAGTCGCGCGGCTTCGCCCTCGTGCTGGTCGGCCACGTCACCAAGGAAGGGACGCTCGCCGGGCCGCGCGTGCTGGAGCACATGGTGGATGCGACGCTCTATTTCGAAGGCGACCGCGGCCACCAGTTCCGCATCCTGCGCGCCACCAAGAACCGCTTCGGCGCGACCGACGAGATCGGCGTCTTCGAGATGACCGAGCGCGGCCTGGTGGAAGTCCCCAACCCCTCCGCCCTGTTCCTGGCCGAACGCCGCGGCAACGTCTCCGGCTCGGCGGTCTTCGCGGGAATCGAAGGCACGCGGCCGGTGCTGGTGGAAATCCAGGCGCTGCTGGCGCCCTCGACCGGCGGCAGCCCGCGCCGGCAGGTGGTGGGCTGGGACAGCGGGCGGCTGTCGATGCTGATGGCGGTGCTGGAAGCCCGCTGCGGCCTGACGCTCGGGCAGAACGACGTCTACCTGAACATTGCCGGCGGCCTGCGGATCAACGAACCGGCGGCCGACCTGGCCGTGGCGGCGGCGCTGGTCTCGGCGGCGACCGACCGGCCGACCGACCCGGGCACGGTCTATTTCGGCGAGGTCGGCCTCTCGGGCGAGATCCGCCAGGTGGCGCAGGCCGAGTCCCGGCTGCGGGAGGCGCAGAAGCTCGGCTTCGCCGCCGCCGTGCTGCCGCGGCGGATCGCCCGCGGCGGCCGCGCGCCGGCGGCGTTGGACGGTCTGCGGCTGACCGAGATCGGCCATATGGCCGACCTGGTCGCGCCCTTCGCCGCCAAGGCGGGGAAGAAGGAACCGACGCGCGAGAGGGAGACGGCGAAAGCGGGTTGAGCCCGGCCTGCACCGGCCGCATCCTCGCCCGCAACGAGGCCCAGCCGTCCCGGGCCGGGGAGGAACATCCATGCCCATCCACCGCCGGGCCCTGCTGGCCCTGGCCGGCGCGCCCGTCCTGTTCGCGCCGGGCCTCCCGCGCGCCCAGGCCGGCTTCCCGGACCGCCCCATCCGGCTGATCGTCCCCTTCGCCCCAGGCGGCAATTCCGACACCGTGGCGCGGGTGATGGCGCCGACGCTGTCCGAGAAGCTGGGCCAGCCGGTGGTGGTGGAAAACCGCGCCGGCGCCGCCGGCAACGTCGCCGCCACCGCCTTCGCCCGGGCCAGGCCGGATGGCTATGCGATCTTCCTCGGTTCCAACGGGCCGCTGACGGTGAACCCGGTGATCCAGGCCAATCTCGGCTACGACCCGGTGCGGGACTTCGTCCCGGTGGGGATGTTCGTCCGCACGCCGAACGTGCTGGCGGTGCACCGCAGCGTGCCGGCAGAGACCCTGGCCGCGCTGATCGCGCTGTCGAAATCCGCCCCCGGCAGCATCTCGACGGGGTCGTCGGGCACCGGCAGCACCTCGCACCTGGCGATCGAGAGCTTCAACGCGGCGACGGGTGCCGGCCTGCAGCACGTGCCCTATGGCAGCGGCGGGGCGATGGCGCCGGACCTGATCGCGGGGAACATCAAGGCCGGGATGACCGAGATCTCCACCGCCTTGCCGCTGCACCGCGAAGGCGTGGTGCGGATCCTGGCGACGGGCTCGGCCGGCCGGCTGGCGATGATCCCGGAGGTGCCGAGCTTCGAGGAAGCCGGCGTTCCCGGCTTCCGCGCCGCCGCCTTCGTCGGGATCGTGGCACCGACCGGCACGCCGGCGGAGGTGCTTGCGGCCCTGGCCGCCGCCGTCGCCGCGGCGGTGGCGGATGCCGGGAACCGGCAGCGGCTGGAGGCGATGGGCAGCGAGATGGCCGCCCCGGCCGAGGCGACCCCGGCCGGCTTCGCCGCCTTCCTGGTGCGGGAAGGCGCCTGGACCCGGGCTGCGGCGGACCGGGCTGGGCTGCGGCCGGGCTAGGCCGCTCCCGGCCCCGCGAATCCGGGGGGCCTGCCCCGCTCCCGCTGGCGGCTGCTTGCGTGGACACCGCCGCCGCCGCGCCGCTATACCCCGGGCACGATGACCTGGGTCGATGCTGTGGTGCTGGCGGTGCTCGCCGTGTCGGCGTTGCTCGCCTTCATGCGAGGACTTGTGCAGGAAGTGCTGGGGGTCGGCGCCTGGATCGGCGCCGCCCTGCTGGCGCTCGCCCTTTATCCGCGGCTGTCCCCCCTGCTGGAAGGCAGCGTCGAGCCAGCCTGGCTGGCCAATGCCCTGGCCGCTGGCGGCGTCTTCCTCGTGGTCCTGGTCGTGCTGAAGATCCTCATCAGCTTCGTCGCCCGCTTCGTGCAGGATTCGGTCCTCGGCGGCACCGACCGCGCCCTTGGCCTGGTCTTCGGCATCGCGCGGGGTGCGTTCCTGGTGATCATCGCCTATATCCTGGGCGGCATGGTCCTGCCCGCCGCCGATCGTTGGCCCGAGGCCGTCCGGGATGCCCGGATGCTGCCGCTGGTGGTCGATGGCTCGCATTGGGTCGTGGCCCGGCTACCGCCCGAATACCGGCCCCGCGTCGCCGCTCCCCCGGCCCGCGGCCTGCCGACCCAGGACGACCTTATGCGCCCGCCGGCCCGCAACCGGACGTGAGGACACCCGCATGACCGAACTGTCCACCCGTCCGCACGACGACGACAAATTCCACGAGGAATGCGGCGTCTTCGGCGTCTGGAACGCCACCGACGCCGCGGCGCTGACCGCGCTCGGCCTGCATGCCCTGCAGCATCGCGGCCAGGAGGCCGCCGGCATCGTGGCACTCGGCGATGGCGGGACCTTCCACGCGCACAAGAGCCAGGGGCTGGTCGGCGACAATTTCTCCGACCCCAAGGTCATGTCGAAGCTGCGCGGCCGCACCGCGGTCGGCCACAACCGCTACGCCACGACCGGCGAGACGGCGCTGCGCAACGTCCAGCCGTTGTACGCCGACTTCGCCTTCGGCGGCTTCGCCGTGGCGCATAACGGCAACCTGACCAATGCGCTCGGCCTCCGCCGCAACCTAGTCAACCGCGGCTGCCTGTTCCAGTCGACCACGGACAGCGAGGTGTTCATCCACCTCATCGCCATCAGCCTCTATTCCACCGTGGTGGACCGGCTGATCGACGCGCTGCGCCAGGTGCAGGGCGCCTATAGCCTGGTGGCGCTGCACAACGGCGCGCTGATCGGCGCGCGGGACCCGTCGGGCGTCCGCCCGCTGGTGCTCGGCCGGTTCGGTGGCACCGACGGCCAGCCGCCCTCCTGGGTGCTGTCGTCCGAGACCTGCGCGCTGGATATCGTCGGTGCCGAGTTCGTCCGCGACATCGATGCCGGCGAGATCATCGTCATCGACGACCAGGGCGTGCACAGCATCAAGCCCTTCACCAAGCAGCCCGACCGCTTCTGCATCTTCGAGTACATCTACTTCGCCCGGCCGGATTCCGTCGTGGAAGGCACCCCGGTCTATGCCACCCGCAAGAGCATCGGCGCCGAGCTGGCGCGCGAGAGCGGCGTCGAGGCCGACGTGGTGGTGCCGGTACCGGACAGCGGCGTGCCGGCGGCGATGGGCTATTCCAAGGAAAGCGGTATCCCCTTCGAGCTCGGGATCATCCGCAACCACTATGTCGGCCGTACCTTCATCGAGCCGACCGACCAGATCCGCAACCTGGGCGTGAAGCTCAAGCACAGCGCCAACAAGCCGATGCTGGAAGGCAAGCGGGTCATCCTGGTCGACGACAGCATCGTCCGCGGCACCACCAGCCGGAAGATCGTCGAGATGGTGCGCCAGGCCGGCGCGACGGAGGTGCACATGCGCATCTCCTCCCCGCCCACGACCCATAGCTGCTACTACGGCATCGACACGCCGGAACGCGGCAAGCTGCTGGCCGCCCAGCACGACCTGCGCGAGATGGCGCAGATCATCGGCGTCGACAGCCTGGCCTTCATCTCGCTCGACGGCCTCTACCGCGCGCTCGGCAAGCCGGGCCGCGACCCGGAGAAGCCGGCCTATTGCGACGCCTGCTTCACCGGTGACTATGCCATCCCGCTGACCGATGCGGGCGACAACCAGGACCGACAGCTCTCGCTGCTGCAGGCCAGCTGATGCCGCGGCCGCTCGCAGGTTCGGTCGCCCTCGTCACCGGCGCCTCCCGCGGGATCGGCGCGGCGGTGGCGCTCGAGCTCGCCCGGCTCGGCGCGCATTGCGTGCTGACCGCCCGCACCCAGGGCGCGCTGGAGGAGGTGGACGACGCCATCCGCCAGGCCGGCGGCGCGGCGACGCTGTTTCCGCTCGACCTGATGAAGGACGGCGAGAAGCTCGACATGGTCGGGCCCTCGATCGCCCAGCGCTTCGGCCGGCTGGATATCCTGGTGCATGCCGCCGGCGTCCTGGCCAAGCTGACGCCGGTCGCCCACATCATGCCGCGCGACTGGCAGGAAGCCGTCGCGGTCAACATGGGCGCGGCGTGGCGGCTGATCCGCACCTGCGACCCGCCGTTGCGCGCGGCGCCGGCCGGCCGCGCGGTCTTCCTGACCGACGGGCTGGTGGCCGAGCCGCGCGCCTATTGGGGCCTCTACGGCTTCGGCAAGGCCGGGCAGGAACACCTGGCGAAATCCTGGGCAGCCGAGGTCGCCAACACGCCGCTGCGGGTCAACCTTTTCGACCCCGGCGCGGTCGCCACCAAGCTGCGCGGCATGGCCATGCCCGGCGAGGACCCGGCCTCGATCGCCCAGCCGGCCGATGTCGCCCCGGCGATCGCCGCGCTCTGCCTGCCGGACGAGGCGCGCAACGGCGAGGTCATCCGGCGAAACTGAACCGAGGTTCGCGTGAACTACCGCCACGCCTTCCACGCCGGCAATTTCGCCGACTGCATGAAGCACGCGCTGCTGGTCTGGCTGTTGCGTGCGCTGGCGGCGAAGGAGAAGCCCTTCCGGGTGCTGGACACCCATGCCGGCATCGGCCGCTACGACCTGGGCACGGCTTCCGAGGCCGAGCGGACCGGCGAATGGCGACGCGGCATCGGCCGGTTGCTGGGCGTCGAGGATGGGCCGCTCGCCGACTATGTCGCCCTGGTCCGCGCCGCCGGGGCGCCCGAATACTATCCCGGCTCCCCCGCGCTGGTCGCCAGCCTGCTGCGGCCGCAGGACCACCTGCTGGCCTGCGAGCTGCACCCCGACGACCACGCCACCCTGCGCGCCGCCTTCCGCCGCGACGCCCAGGTCTCGGTGCATCACCGCGACGGCTGGGAGGCGCTGAAGGCACTAACCCCCTTCCCGGAGAAGCGCGGCCTGGTCCTGGTGGACCCGCCCTTCGAGCAGGAGGGCGAGTTCGAGCGGCTGGCCCAGGGCATCGCGCTGGTCTCCCACCGCTTCCGCGGCGCCATCCAGGCCTGCTGGTATCCGCTCAAGCACCGCGCCCCGGTGCGCGCCTTCCACACCGCGCTGCAGGATGCCGGGCTGCGCGACCTGGTCGCGGCCGAGATCTGGCTGCGCGAGCCGACCGACCCGCAGCGGCTGAACGGCTGCGGCTTGCTGGTCGCCAACCCGCCCTGGAAATTCGAGGCCGAGGGCGGCGCCATCCTGGCCGCGCTGCTGGACAAGCTGGGCGATGACGAGCCCGGCCAGGGCTGGGCGATGACCCGGGTGGCGGCGGAATAGATGGCGCGCATCGCCGTCCTCGGCGCCGGCGCCTGGGGCACCGCGCTGGCCCTGCAAGCGGTGCGGGCCGGGTCGCAGGCGTGCCTCTGGGCGCGCGATCCGGCACGGGTGGCGGCGATGGCTGCGGCCGGGGAGAATGCGCGCTACCTGCCCGGGGTGGCGCTACCGGCGGGACTGGCGCTGACCCATGACCTCGCGGTGGCGCTGCACGGCGCCGAGGCGGCGATCCTGGCGGTGCCGGTGCAGCACCTTCGCGCCTTCCTGGCCGGCCTGCCGGGAGACGCGCCGCCGCTGGTCGTCGTCGCCAAGGGGGTCGAGCGCGACACGCTCCGCCTGCCGCTGGAGATCGTCGAGGCGCTGCGGCCCGGCCTGCCGGCCGCCGTGCTGTCGGGCCCCAATTTCGCGCATGAGGTGGCCGCCGGCCTGCCCGCCGCGGCCGTGATCGCCAGCCGCGACACCGGGTTGCGAGAGCAGGTCGGCGACCTGCTGGCGACGCCGGCCTTCCGGCTCTACGGCTCGGACGACCCGGTCGGCGTGCAGGTGGGCGGGGCGGCGAAGAACGTCATCGCCATCGCCGCCGGCGCGGTGATCGGCGCGGGGCTCGGGGAGAATGCCCGGGCGGCGCTGGTGACCCGTGGGGTGGCGGAATTGGCGCGGCTGGCAGTGGCACTCGGCGGACGGCCGGAGACGGCGGCCGGCCTGTCCGGCCTTGGCGACCTGCTGCTGACGGCGAGCGGCCCGGCGAGCCGCAACACCTCGCTTGGCCTGGCGCTGGGCCGCGGGCGGTGCCTGGCCGAGGTTCTGGCGGAGCGCGTCGGCGTCACCGAAGGCGTGGCGACGGCTCCCGCCCTGGTGGCACGCGCCGCGGTGGCCGGGGTGGAACTGCCGATCTGCCACGCAGTGGCCGACCTGCTGGCCGGCGAGGTGACCGTGGCCGAGGCGATGGGTCGGCTGCTGGCCCGGCCCCGGCGGGACGAGTAGTCCGGCCCCGCTACGCCGCCTGCTGCAGGGTCGGCGCCACGTCCGCCACCGTCGTTCGATGCAGGTCGCGCACCTGGGTCGCGTCGTAGCGCCGGGCGCGGTGCATGGTGACGCGGTTGTCCCACATCACCAGGTCATGCGGCTGCCAGACATGGGCATGGACGAATTCGCGCTGCGTCGCATGCTCGGTCAGGTCGCGCAGCAGGGCGCGCGCCTCGGGCACCGGCCAGCCCTGGATGGCGCCGGCATGTGCCGAGAGGAACAGGGAGAGCCGCCCGGTCCGCGGATGCCGGCGCACCAGGCGCTGCGGCACCGGCTGCCACTTCGCCAATTCGTCAGCGGTGAATTCGGTGAAGCCCAGCACGCCGCGGCTGAAGATCTGGCTGTGCTCGGTGACCAGGTCACGGATTTCGGCCTGCATCGCGGGGGTCAAGCCATCCCAGGCGGCGCGCATGTCGGCGAATTCGGTGTTGCCGTCGCGGCCGGGCAGGACCCGGGCCGAAAGCAGGGAGAATTTCGCCGGGGTTGGCTTGAAGCTGCTGTCGCTGTGCCAGAGCATGTTGCCCAGGGAGAACAGCCGCTTGCGGTCGTCCCGCGCCATGACGCTGCCGTCCTGGTGCAGGTTGGAGATGTCGTTCACTTCCATCGAGAGGCGTCGCGCCTGGCCCTGGACGATATCGCCGGTGGCCAATTCCAGCGGGCCGAAATGCCGGCTGAAGGCGATCTGCTGCGCATCGTCGATATCCTGGCCGCGGAAGACGAGAACACCGTAGCGGTCCATGCCGTCCTCGATCGCCGCGGCTTCGGCCGGGGAGACGCCGGCGCGGATATCGACGCCCGAGACCTCGCCGACGAAATCCGGGCGGGCGGGATTGGCGGGGCGGATGGAAAGGGTCATGGTCCGGGTTCCTCGTCGCGGGGTCTCTGCCCCTTTTGGCGGCGTCGAGCTTAGCGCCGGTCCGGCCGGAGTGCCATGCGCGGCTCAATGTGCCGGCGGCTCCGGCAGCAGGCCCGGCAGCAGGTCGTCCGGCCGCGCCGCCTCCCGCCGCGCCTTCGCCGCCGCCGCGCCCTTGGCCACCACTTGGCGCAGCCGCATCAGCTCGTCGACGATGCGGTCCATGGTCTGCCAGAGCGGTTCCTCGCCCTGGCGTTCCGCCATGACGAAGCGATGCGCCGCGAGGGTGATGTTCAGCGTGCCGCGGGTGGATTCCGGCCGCGGGCTGCGCATCTGCACCAGCGCCTTCTCGACCTCCTCGATCGGGACGCCGAACGCCCGGGCGATCTCCTCCGGTGCGGCGCCCTGGCGGCGCAGCGCGCGGGCCTTGGCGGCCTCCTTCGGCGCCAGCGCGATATCCGGTCGCAGCGCCTGCGTCCGCCGCGACATCTCGCCCGAGCCGCTGCCCGGCGGCTTGCCCTTGAACGGCATCGCGGTCCCTCTCGCTTCGCCTGATGGGTGAAGCGGAAAGACGCGCAATGGTTCCCTACTCCGCCGCCTGCTTACCCGCCTGCGCGCCCGCGCGCCGCACCCGCAGCCGGCGGATGCGCCGGGGGTCGGCCTCCATCACCCGGAATTCCAGGCCGGAAGAATGCGACACCAGCTCGCCCTTGGCCGGCACCCGGCCGGCAAGGGTGAAGACCAGCCCGCCCATGGTATCGATATCGGCGGCGCGTTCCTCGTCGGTCAGCACCGCGCCGCCCAGCTGCGCCTCGAAAGCCTCGACCGGCATGCGGGCGTCGAGCTCGATCGTGCCGTCCGGCTTCTCCACCATCTGCGGCGGGCCGTCCTCGTCGTGCTCGTCGGAGATATCGCCGGTGATGGTCTCGACCAGGTCCTCGATCGTCACCAGCCCATCGATGCCGCCATATTCGTCGACTACCAGCGCCATGTGGATGCGCGCGGTGCGCATCTGCAGCAGCAGGTCGAGCACCGGCACGGAGGGCACCGTGAACAGCGGCTTCCGCATGATCGCCTTGAGGTCGAAAGGCGTCTCGCGCCCGACCGCGGCGAAGACATCCTTGATGTGGACCATGCCGACGATCTCATCGAGCTGGCCGCGATAGACCGGGTAGCGGCTATGCCCATCCCGCTGAATCAGGCCGATCGCCTGTTCCAGGGTGAAATCCTCCGGCATCGCCATGATGTCGGCGCGCGGCACCATCACATCGTCGGCGGTCTTGTCCCGCAGCTTGAGGACATTGCCCAGCACCGTGCGTTCCTGCAGGCTGAACTCGTCCGGATGGCCGCGGCCATTGCTGTCGCGCGGGAGCACCTCGTGCTCCTCGATCAGCTCTTCCATGCGGTCGCGGACGCTTTCGGCCTCGCGCCGCCGCAGCAGCCCCTGCAGCCGCCAGAGGATGCCCTGGCGCTGTTCGCGCGCCTCGCCGTTCGACATGCTCATGCCGGCACCCCTCGCCAGGGGTTGGGCAGCCGCATGCGGTGCATGGCACGTGCCTCGGCGCGCTCCATCCGGCGTGCTTCGCCGGCGTCCAAGTGGTCATGCCCGATCAGGTGCAGGGTGCCGTGCGCGACCAGATGGGCAAAATGCGCCTCCGGCCGCTTGCCGGCCGCCCGCGCCTCCCGCCGCACCACGCCAAGGGCAAGCGCGATATCGCCCAGGTGGTCGCCCAGGCCGGGGAAGCTCAGCACGTTGGTCGGCTTGTCCTTGCCGCGATGCTCGCCGTTCAGGCGCTTCAGCGCACGGTCGTCGGCCAGCAGGACGCTGACGCTGCCGGCCTCGCCGCTCTCGCGCAGCGCCGCCGCCACGGCACGCCGGGCCAGGGCTTCGGCCCGCGGCACCAGGCGGCGCCAGGCCGGTTCGGCCATGACGACCTCGACCACCAATTCGGGGGGGTCGACGTCGTCCTCGTCCATGATCCCGGCAAAGGCGGGGGATGGCTCCCCCGCATCGCCGGGCGGTCTACTTCCCGGTTCCATCCTGATCCTTCTTCCCCCGACGCCCCTGCTGCTCCCCAGAATAGGTCTCCCTACGCTGTTCCGCAGCCTGGAGGTCGGCCCGCCCGTAGGCCGAGACGATCTTCGCCACCAGGGGATGGCGCACCACGTCCCGTTCGTCGAAGCGGGCCACCCCGATGCCCTGCACCCCGTCCAGGATGCGCAGCGCCTCGGTCAGCCCGCTCTGCTGACCGCTCGGCAGATCGACCTGGGTCGGATCGCCGGTGATCACCATCCGTGTCCCCTCGCCCATCCGGGTAAGGAACATCTTCATCTGCGCCGCCGTGGTGTTCTGCGCCTCGTCCAGGATGGCGAAGCAATGGGCCAGCGTCCGTCCGCGCATGAAGGCTAGCGGCGCGATCTCGATCTCGCCTGACGTAATCCGACGGGCAACCTGTTCCGCCGGCAGCATGTCATGCAGCGCGTCATAAAGCGGCCGCAGGTAGGGGTCCACCTTTTCCTTCATGTCGCCAGGCAGGAAGCCAAGCCGTTCGCCGGCTTCGACCGCCGGCCGTGACAGCACGATGCGGTCGACCCGGCCGGCCTGCAGCAGCGCGACGCCCTGGGCCACGGCCAGATAGGTCTTGCCGGTGCCGGCCGGGCCGACGCCGAACACCATCTCCTGGCGCGACAGCAGGTCGATATAGGCCGCCTGGGCCGGGCTGCGCGGGGCGATCGCCGCCTTGCGGGTGCGGATCTCCGGCACATCCTGCAGCGGCAGGCGCGGGTCGTTCTCCGCCTCGCCTTCCGCCATGCGCAGCGCCGCCTCCACATCCGCCGTGGTCACGCCCTGGCCCTTTTCCAGCCGCCGCCAGAGCGAGCGCAGCGCCGCTTCCGCCACCTCGGTCCGCGCCGAGGCCCCCGCGAGGGTCAACCGGTTGCCGCGGGAGCCAAGCTTTATCCCCAGCCGCTGCTCGATCCGCGCCAGATGGCGGTCGTGTTCCCCGTACAGCAGGGGAAGCAGGGCATTGTCGTCGAACTGCAGGGTGACGGTCCGCTGTTCGGGGAGGGAGGGGATGGGGCGCGTGATGGCGCGCCCCTCCCCGGGCCTGAGGGCGATGGCGGCGGGGTTCAAGCGGGCGCGGGCTCCTCTGCGGGCTGGACATTATGGGCGCCGCTCCCGGCCGCCAGCAGGCCGGAGAGCGAATTGGGAAGCGCCGCCAGCACGGTGACCGGGGCTTCCCTGCCGACAAGGGAAAGCGGGCCGGTGAGGTGCAGGGGCTGCAGCCAAGGGGTGCGGCCGGCGACCTGGCCGGCATGGCGGCCGGGGCCGGTGAACAGCACGGGGAAGGTCATGCCGACGCGGGAGCGGTTGAACGCGTCCTGCTGGTCCCTGAGCAGCGCCTGGAGCGCCTGCAACCGTGCATCCTTCTCCGCCTCCGGCACCTGATGTGGCGCGCCGGCGGCCGGTGTTCCAGGGCGGGACGAGTATTTGAAACTGTAGGCCTGGGCGAAACCCACCCGGCGGACCAGCGCCATGGTCTGCTCGAACTCGGCGGCGGTCTCGCCCGGGTGGCCGGCGATGAAGTCGGAGGAGAAGGCGAGGTCCGGCCGGGCCTCGCGCAGCCGGTCGACCACGCGAAGGAAGTCGGCCGCGGTGTGGCCGCGGTTCATCGCCGCCAGCACCCGGTCGCTGCCGCTTTGCACCGGCAGGTGCAGGAAGGGCATCAGCTGCGGCAGGTCGCGGTGGGCAGCGACCAGATCATCGTCCACATCGCGTGGATGGCTGGTGGTGTAGCGCAGCCGGAGCAGGCCGGGGATCTCGGCCAGCGCCCGCAGCAGCCGGCCGAGGCCCCAGGACCGGCCATCCGGCCCCTCGCCATGGTAGGCGTTGACGTTCTGGCCGAGCAGCGAGACCTCCCGCGCCCCCGACGCCACCAGCCGCCGCGCCTCGGCCAGCACGCCGGCGGCGGGGCGGGAGAATTCGGCGCCGCGGGTATAGGGCACCACGCAGAAGGAGCAGAATTTGTCGCAGCCCTCCTGCACCGTCAGGAAGGCGGTCACCCCCTGCGGCGCGGCGGCGTCCGGCAGGTGGTCGAATTTGTCCTCCGCCGGGAATTCGCACTCGATGACGGCGCCGGCGGCACGGCTGGCGCGGGCCACCATCTCGGGCAGCTTGTGGTAGGTCTGCGGGCCGAGCACGATGTCCACCCAAGGCGCGCGGGCGGTGATCTCCTTACCCTCGGCCTGGGCGACGCAACCGGCGACGGCCAGCACCATCTCCCCGCCCGCGGCGCGCTTCAGCGCCTTGGCCTCGCGCAGCCGGCCAAGCTCCGAGAAGAGCTTCTCGGTCGCCTTCTCGCGGATGTGGCAGGTGTTGAGGATGACCATGTCGGCGCCGTCCGGCGTCTCGGCCGGGGCATAGCCGATCGGCGCCAGGACATCGGCCATGCGGGCGCTGTCATAGACATTCATCTGGCAGCCCCAGGTCCGGATGAAGAGCCGCTTCCGGGGGGGCGTGCTGGTCGTGGTCATGCCGGTGGAACACTCCGCCACCCCGGCCGCGAAGGGGTGCCGGGGACAGCGGGGCAGATGCGCAGGGCGCGGCCCGGGGTCAAGCGCCCACTCGTCAAGCGCCCGTCGGGGCCGGCGGCGGCCGGCAGAAGGTTGCGAATCGTCTCACCATCAAAGCGTCCGCCATCGCCGGCCTGCCGGTCAAGCAACGCTTTGCGGCAGGCGGGGCGCCAGCGGCACCGCCGGACGGTTCCGCCGCAGCTGCTCGGCGCCCTCGCGGACGATCCGCTGCGCCTCGACGGCCAGGGCCTTGCGGTTGGGCAGACGGTCGGAGGCGAAGGGCTCGTGCAGCACCACCGTCACCCGGGCGCCGCTGCGTCGGGCGAGCCGCCAGAAATGGCTGGCGATCTCCATGTCGCCGTACCAGGCGAACAGCGGCCGGTCGCGCCGGCAGGCCGGTAGCCCGCCGAGCCGGTCATAGACCACCGAGACCGGCTGGATCCAGCGCGCGCCATCGGCGATGGCGAAGAACGAGGTCCGGAAGGGCAGCTCCCGCGTGCCGTCGTTGCTGGTGCCCTCAGGGAAGAGGATCAGGCTGTCGCCGGCGGCCATCCGGCCGCGCATCGCCGTGGCCTCCTGCCCCGTGGTGCCGCGGCTGCGGCTGACGAAGACGGTGCGGCCGAGCCGGGCGAGCGTGCGGATCACCGGCCAGGTGCCGACCTCGGCCTTGGCGACGAAGGCGGCATCCAGCACCCCGCCGAGGACCGGGATGTCGAGCCAGGAGGAATGGTTGGAGACGAACAGCACCGGCCGGTCGCGGCAGGGGGTGCCGACCACCTGCACGCGCAGCCCGATCAGCCAGGCGGCGACGCGGTGGTAGAAGACCGGGAAGCGGGACTTGGCATGCCCCGGCAGCAGCATCAGCACCGCCTGCACGGGGATGCAGAGCAAGGTCCAGAGCAGCATCGTGACCAGCCGCCGCGTCGCGCGGAAGCGGCCGCCGAGCGGACGTTCGGTAAAGACCTCGAACAACCGGCCGCCGGGCAGGCCCTGGCCGAAGCGGATGGGCTTGCGCCGGCGCAGGCGGCGCGGCTTCAGGGCGTCGATCGGGGCGCGGACCACAGCTTCCATGGTCAACCGCGATACCGTGCGGCCGGCGACGCGGCAATGACGCTGCCGTGACGGGCACGTGACAAACCACCCCGAACTCAGCCCGCGGCGTCGAGCGCCCGAAGGACGATCCCCTCGGTCAGGACCTGCGGCAGCAGGGCCGGCCCGCCGCCGCCGGCCGGATAGACCAGGTACAGCGGCACGCCCTCCCGCCCATGTTCCCGCAGCAGGGCGCCGATGGCGGCGTCGCCGTTGGTCCAGTCGCCCTTCAGGTAGGCGAGGTTGCGGCCGGCAAAGGCGGCCTGGACCGGGGCGGATCTGAGGACCAGCTGCTCGTTCACCTTGCAGGTGATGCACCAGGCGGCGGTCATGTTGACGAAGACCGGGCGGCCTTCGGCCTGCAGGGCGGCGACCCGGGCGGCGGACCAGGGCTCGGCGCCGGCTTCGCCGGCGGCGGCGGGCGGCGCGGTCGCCAGCGCCGGCAGCAGCGCCAGGGCGGCGACCACGGCGATGCCGGCCAGCGCCCGGCCGGCCAGGCGCCCGCCTCCGGCGCTGCGCTGCGCCAGCCCCAGGGCCCAGCCGGCGAAGCCGAGCAGCACCGCGCCGGCCAGCACCAGCAGCAGCCCGTCCGGCCCGGCCTGCTGCGCCAGCACCCAGGCCAGCCAGGCAGACGCGGCGTACATCGGGAAAGCGAGGCCCTGGCGCAGCCATTCCATCCACGCACCCGGCCGCGGCAGGCGCTGCGCCAGGCCGGGGAACAGCCCCAGCAGCGCATAGGGCGCGGCCAGGCCGAAGCCGAGCGCGGCGAAGACCGCCAGCGTCGAAGGCGCCGGCAGGGCCAGCGCGGTGCCGACGGCGGCCGCCATGAAGGGCGCGGTGCAGGGCGTCGCCACCAGCACCGCCAGCCCGCCGGTGGCGAAGCTGCCGAGATGCCCGCCCCGCCCGGCCAGCGCCCCGCCCGCCCCGGCGGGACCGGCGATGGCATAGACCCCCGACAGGTTCAGCCCGACCGCGAACATCAGCCAGGCCAGCGCCGCGACGAAGGCCGGGGCGGTGAACTGGAAACCCCAGCCGGCGGCGATGCCGGCCCCGCGCAGGGCGATCAGCAGCCCGGCCAGGGCCAGGAAGGTCGCCATCACCCCCAGGGTGTAGCTGCCGGCATGGGCCCGGACCTCGGCCCGGGCGGCACCGGACAGCCGGGCCAGCGCCATCGCCTTCATCGCCAGGATCGGGAAGACGCAGGGCATCAGGTTGAGGATCAGCCCGCCGAGGAAGGCCGAGAGCAGCGCCTGCCAGAGCGGCAGCGCCTCGGCGCCGCTGTCCGGCACGCCGCCGACCGCGGCGGCGACGCCGTAGGCCGAGCGCACCCCGGCCGCATCGGTCAGGGCGACCACGCCGGTCAGGGTGGCAGGCGTCGCGGCGCCCTCCGGCCGGGTCAGCCCCAGGGTCAGGCGGCCATCCTGCAGCGCCAGGGGCTGCGGTGCGGCATTGTCCAGCAGTCCGCCCTCGGTCGGGAAGAAGACGGCGCCGCGGACGGTGGCGGGCGACAGCCCCTCGCCTTCCAGCACCAGGCTGCCGCGCGTCCCGGCCAGCGCCGCGCGTGCCGCCCAGGGGGAGGGCCGCGGCGCGGCGGCTTCCGCCGTGGTGAAGAGCGGGGCGAGGCCGGCATCGAGCCGACCATTGGCGGCGACCGGCAGGTCGAGGCGGAAGCGCCCCTCCTCCGGGATGCAGATCTCGGCGCAGACCAGCCAGCTGGCCTCGGCCTCGATCACCAGCCGGTCGCCGGCGGCGAGGCCGCCCGGCGCCGCCATGCGGAAGGGTAGCAGCACCTCGCCCTCGTAGCCGAAGCTGACCAGCGGTCCGGTCGGAATGCGGCTGGGGGTCGGCCAGCGGATCGGGCTGCCCTCGGCATCGGCCGGCACCAGGATCGTCACCTCCGGCGGGGCGCCGGCATCGCCGGGATTGATCCAGTAGGTATGCCAGCCGGGGGCGAGGCGGAGGCGGAGGCCGAGCTCGAGCGCCTCCCCCGGCGCCACCGCGGCGGCGGCGGCGACCAGCGTGGCGGTGGCCCGCGGCGAGCGGATGGCCGCGCTCTCCCCGCCCCAGGCGCGGGGAGGCAGCAGGACCAGCAGGGCAAGGAGGAGAAGTCGGGCCATGGCGCAGCCATAGAACGGAACGCCCCACGGCCAAAGCAAGCGGCACGCGGCGGTGACCCGGAGCGAATTCATGGCCTGCGGCGTTTCCGCGCGGCGGCGATCCGGTCTAGGAGCAGCCCGCCATGCAGGAACCCCACGCCATGCCATTGTTCACCGTCGAGGTCGCCGGCCGGCCCGTGCTCGTTTTCTCCGAGGCGAGCCGCGAGTCCGCGCAGGATATCCTGGTCAGCCTGATCGGGCCGGACCTGCAGGAATTCGAATCCGACGGCGTGGCCGTCTGGGACGGCGAGGCGCCGCTGGCGGTGCGCGAGGCCGACCCGGTCGAGACCACCCGCTGGGAGCAGGGCCTGATCGAGGCGAAGGAGGACAGCGCCGGCGACGAGGACGGTCCGGGCGACGGCGACGACTTCGCGGTCTTCCTGATCGATCTCGACGAGGAGGGCGAGGAGGAGGACGGCGAGGAGGCCTGAGGCCGCCCCGTCTGTAGGAGCCGGGCGGCGGCCATCCTATAAGCCGTCCGATGCTCCCCGACCTCCCGATCATCGAGGCGCTGCCGGCGCTGACCGCGGCGCTGCGCGCCGGCCCCAACGCCCTGCTCATCGCCCCGCCGGGAGCCGGCAAGACCACGCTGGTCCCGCTGGTGCTGAAGGACGAGCCCTGGGCGGCGGGGCGGAAGATCCTGGTGCTGGAACCCCGCCGGGTGGCGGCACGCGCCGCGGCGCGGCGGATGGCCGAGCTGATCGGCGAGTCCGCGCCCGGCCAGACCATCGGCCTCGCCACGCGGCTCGACCGCGCCGTCTCGGCCGCCACCCGGGTGGAGGTGGTGACCGAGGGGCTGCTGGTGCGGCGGCTGCAATCCGACCCCGGGCTCGACGGCGTCGCCGCGGTGCTGTTCGACGAGGCGCATGAGCGCAACCTCGACACCGACCTCGCCCTCGCCTTGTGCCTCGACCTGCAGCGGGCGCTGCGGCCGGAGCTGCGGCTGCTGGCGATGTCGGCGACGCTGGATGGCGGCGCCTTCGCGGGGTTGATGGAGGCGCCCACCATCGAGAGCCTGGGCCGCGCCTGGCCGGTCACGGTCGAGCACCGGCCGCGCGACTTCCAGGACCCGCGCGACCTGCCGGAAGCCATGGCCGGCGCCATCCGCGCCGCGCTGAAGGCACACCCGGGCGACATCCTCGCCTTCCTGCCCGGCTGGGGCGAGATCCGCCGCACCGCCGAGCGGCTGGGCGGGATCGAGGCCGATATCCGCCCGCTGCATGGCGAGATGCCGCCCGCCGAGCAGGACCTGGCGCTGAATCCCGGCGAAAGGCGGAAGGTGGTGCTGGCGACCTCGATCGCCGAGACCTCGTTGACCGTCCCCGGCGTTCGCATCGTGGTCGATGGCGGCTTCCGCCGGGCGCCGCGGCTCGATCCCGCCACCGGCCTGTCCCGGCTGGTCACCGTGCGCATCAGCAAGGCCGCCGCCGAGCAGCGCGCCGGCCGCGCCGGCCGCACCGCGCCCGGCCTCGCCATCCGGCTGTGGTCGGAGGCATTGCATCGCGGCCTGGCGCCGCAGGACCGGCCGGCGATCCTGGAGGAGGAGTTGTCGGGCCTGGCGCTGGACCTCGCCGCCTGGGGGGCGGAGCCGGCCGCGCTCGCCTGGCTCGACCCGCCGCCGGCCGGGGCCATGGCAGCGGCGCGCGCGCTGCTGGCGGAGCTGGACGCGCTGGACCCGGCCGGCCGGGTGACGGCCATCGGCCGCCGGATGGCGCGCCTCGGCACCCATCCGCGGCTGGCGCGGATGCTGGCCGCGGCCGAGACCGAGGGGGAGAAGGCGATGGCCGCCGACCTCGCCGCGCTGCTGGAGGAACGCGACCCGATCAGAGGCCGGGAGGCCCCGGCCGATATCGGCCTGCGGCTCGACCTGCTGCATGGCGGCGACCACCCGAATGCCGACCGCCCGGCGATCCAGCGCATCCGCCGCGCCGCGGCGCTGCACCGGCGGCGGCTGGGCGTGCACGGCAGCGTCTACCCCGAGGGCGATCCCGGCGCCCTGCTGGCGGCCGGCTTCCCCGACCGGATCGCCGCCATGCGCGGCGTCATGGCCGGCGCCTTCCGGCTGGCGAGCGGCCAGGGCGCCCGGCTGGCCACCACCGACAAGCTGGCCAAGTCGCCGCTGCTGGCAGTGGCCGACCTGGAATTGCAGGGCACCGAGGCCCGCATCCGCATGGCCGCGCCGATCGACCGCGCGGCGCTGGAGGCCCGCTTCCCCGACCGTTTCGTGCGGGAGGAGGGTGCCGCCTTCGATGTCCGCGCCGGCGCGGTGCAGGCCCGCCGGCGGCTCCGCTTCGGCCCGCTGGTGCTGGAGGAGGCGACGATCCCGCATGCCGACCCGGCCGCGGTCGCGGCGGCCCTGGCGACCGCGGTGGCGGAACGGTCCCTGCGCGACCTGCCCTGGGGCGAGGGCGCCCGGCAGGTCCAGGCCCGGATCGGCTGGATGCGGCAGGCCGAGGGCGAGGCCTGGCCGGATCTGTCGGACGCGGCGCTGGTCGCCACCGTGCAGGACTGGCTGGCGCCGCACCTGCACGGCAAGACCAAGCTGACGGAGCTCGCCGCGCTGAACCTGCCAGACATCCTGCTGCAAGGGCTGCCCTGGGACCGCCGCCAGCGCCTCGACGCTGCCCTGCCCCCCCGCCTGCCGCTGCCGATGGGCCGCAGCGCTGCCATCGACTATGCGCGGGAGGTGCCGACGCTGGAGGCAAGGGCGCAGCACCTGTACGGGCTATCGGGGCTGCCGAAGCTGGCGGAAGGCCGCGTGCCGCTGCAGGTCGCGCTGCTCTCGCCGGCCGGGCGGCCGATCGCGCTGACCGGCGACCTGGCGGGGTTCTGGAAGGCCGGCTGGCTGGATGCGCGGAAGGACATGCGCGGGCGCTATCCGAAGCACAACTGGCCGGAGGACCCGGTGAGCGCGCAGGCTGATGCGCCGAAGCCGGGCAGGTAGACAAGGTCGGGGAGAAGGTATTCTCCCCGAACCCCTCATCTATTTCTGTGTGTCCGTATTCGCCGCGCGGCGGGTGCCACCCCACGGAAATGGAGGGGGAGCCAGAAAGGATACTTCCTCCCTGGCCTCGCTGTCTCCCCTACCGCCGCAGCTCCATCTGGATGGGCCCTTCCCGCTCGCCATTGGCGAACTGGTCCACCAGCGCATTCCCGGTATGGCCCAGCGCGCCCGCCGGCCCGCTCCAGACGATCCGCCCCTTGTGCAGCATCGCCGCGGTGTCGCCGATGCGCCGGGCGCTGGCCATGTCGTGGGTGATCGACACCGCCGTCGCGCCCAGCCGCTTCACGCAATCGACGATCAGCCCGTCGATCACCGCGCCCATGATGGGGTCGAGCCCGGTGGTGGGCTCGTCGAAGAAGATGATGTCCGGCTGGGCGGCGATGGCGCGGGCCAGCGCCACGCGCTTCTGCATGCCGCCCGAAAGTTCGGCAGGCGACAGGTCGCCGACCGAGCCGGCGAGGCCGACCTGGGCCAGCACCTCGGCCGCCTTGTCGCGCGCCTTGGCCCGGGTGATGCGCTTCTGCGCCAGCAGCTTGAAGCAGACGTTCTCCCAGACGGGGAGGCTGTCGAACAGGGCGCCGTTCTGGAACAGCATGCCGATGCGGTCGCCCAATTCCTCGCGCTCCCGCCGCCCCATGCGCAGCACGTCACGGCCGTCGATCTCGATCGTGCCCTCGTCCGGCTCGATCAGCCCGAGCACGCTCTTGATCGTCACCGACTTGCCGCTGCCGGAGCCGCCGAGGATCACCAGCGAATGCCCCGCCGCCACGTCGACATCGACGCCGTCCAGCACCTGCTTCGGCCCGAAGGCCTTGCGCACGCCGCGCATGCGGATCTTCGGCACGCCGGGCGGGGCGGCCGCAGGGGACAGGATCGCGTGGTCGGTCATGTCCCTCATTGCGCGAAGAAGATCTCGGTCAGGACATAGTCCAGCGCCAGGATGAGGATGGAGGAGGCGACCACCGCCTTGGTCGTCGCCCCGCCGACGCCCTGCGCCCCGCCCTTCGAATTGTAGCCGCACCAGGTGCCCATCAGGGCGATGACGAAACCGAAGACCGCCGCCTTCACCAGGCCGGATATCACGTCCTCCGCCACCAGGTAGTCGAAGGTGGATTTCATGTAGGCGGCCGAGACGAAGCCGAGCTTCTGGGTGCCGATCAGCCAGCCGCCCATCACGCCGAGCACATCGGCCACCAGCACCAGCAGCGGCATGGCGATGACCGCGGCCAGGAGGCGCGGCGCCACCAGATATTTCATCGGGTTGGTGGACAGCGTGGTCAGCGCGTCGATCTGGTCAGTGACGCGCATGGTGCCGATCTCGGCCGCGAAGCTGGCGCCAATGCGGCCGGCCACCATCAGCGCCGCCAGCACCGGGCCGAGTTCGCGGACCAGCGAGATGACGACGACGCTGGCGATCGCCGATTGCGCGTTGAAGCGGGCAAAGCCTGTATAGCTTTGCAAGGCGAGCACCATGCCGGTGAAAACCGCGGTCAGCGCCACCACGGGCAGCGAGAACCAGGCGATCTCGACGAAGGCGCGCCAGAACAGCCGGCCGTAGAAGGGCGGCCGCAGCAGGTGGCTGACGGCCTCCAGCGTGAACAGGCCCAGGTTGCCGACGGCATGGCAGGCGGCGATGACCGCGCGGCCGAGCGCCGCGAGCGGGTCGAGCAGGATCGCTCCCATCAGGCGGCGCGATAGTCGCGGCGGTAGCGGGCGCCGAGCGAGGTGAGGACTTCGTAGCCGATGGTGCCGGCCGCAGCGGCGACCTCGTCCGGCGTGTTGCCGGGGCCGATCAATTGCACCGTATCACCGGGCACGGGTTCGGGCACGTCGGTCACGTCGAAGGTGATGAGATCCATGGATACCCGGCCGACCAGGGGCACGGGCCGGCCGGCGATCCTGCCGACGGCCTGCCCCGAGAGGGAGCGAAGGTAGCCATCGGCATAGCCCGCGGCAACGGTGGCTATCCGGGAGGGCCGCGGCGCGGTCCAGGTGGCGCCGTAGCCCACCGGGGTGCCGGCCGGAACGTCCCGTACCTGCAGCACCGGCGCCTCCAGCGTCACCACCTGCCGCATCGGGTTCGGCGCCGCCGGCGTGGGGTTGATGCCGTACAGCGCGCAGCCAGGCCGGGCCAGGTCGGAGCCGAAATCCGCGCCGAGGAACATGCCGGAAGAATTGGCCAGGCTCGCCGGCGCCTTGGGCAGGCGGGCACGGATGGCGGCGAAGCGGCTGGCCTGCTGGGCGTTCAGGGGATTCTCCGGGTCGTCGCCACAGGCGAGATGGGTCATCAGGTAGCGCAGGTCGATCCCGGCCAGGGAAGCCGGGTCGGCGGCAAGCGCGGCGACCTCGGCCGGAGCCAAGCCGAGCCGGGCCATGCCCGTATCCACGTGCAGCAAGGCAGGAAGTTGCCTCCCCGCCGTGCGAGCCGCCGCGGTCCAGGCGGCAACGTCGCCGGGGCCGTTCAGCACCGCCAGCAGGCCGGCCGTCCCGTCGGACCCAGGGGCGAAGCCGTTCAGGACCGCGACCATCGGCCCGGGACCGAGCGCGGCGCGGAGCGCCATGCCCTCCGCCAGATGGGCGACGAAGAAGTGCCGGCAGCCGGCAGCCAGCAGCGTACGCGCGACCGGGGCGGCGCCGAGCCCGTAGCCATCCGCCTTGACCACGCCGGCGACGGCGCCAGGCGCGGCGCGGTCCCGCAGCAGCCGCCAGTTGTCGGCCACGGCGCCGAGATCGACGGTCAGCACCGCCTGCATCGCCTCACCCCGGGTCATTGTGCAGCACGGCATGGACTGCCCTGATAGCCGCGGCAAGCCCCGGATTGAACGCGCCGGGCACCGCAACTCTCGACCCAGCCCGACGTTACCCCGCTTGCTGGCACAATCGTGACCCTTCTTACCGCAGGGCAACAATCCACATTATTGGATATCTGCCCTCCCCAGGGACGCTGCCGGCAGCTCATGTCAACACATCAAGGACGTCGATCATGGCTGAAGGCACCAAGCGGCAGGACCATGGCAATGGCGCCGCCGAGACGATGCGCCGCGGCACCCAGGCCACGGCCGAGATTGCCGGCCGCGCCGGCAAGGCGGCCGTCGAGGCCGTGCAGAGGGGCGACGCAGCCCTCGAAGCGGCGGCGCGCCAGGCCGGCAGCGCGATGCGGCAGGGTGCCGAGGTGACGGCCGCCGCCCCCGAAATGGTGCAGCGGCCCGCGGCGGAGATCGCCCGCCGGGCGGAGGCGATGGAGGCCGGCAGTCGGCAACTCGCCCAAGGGACGGCCGAGGCGGCGGCCCAGGGCGTGTCGCAAGGCGCCGAGGCGATGCGGCGTGCGATGTCCGTTCCGATGTCCGGCATGGGCGAACTGCCGCAGGCCTTCGCCGGGATGTTCAACGACATGGTCCGCGCCAATATGCAGATCGGCCAGGAGATGATGCGCCTGGCCAACCCGGCCGCGCTGTTCGCGCTGCAGCAGAAGATGCTGCGCGACTACCTGGACATGGTGATGGGCGGCGCCAAGGCAGCCGAGACAGGCCGGCAGGACCGTTGAGCTTGCGTCCCACGGTCGACAGATTTTCGTGCACCGCGGCGGAACGCGTTGCAGTGCAGCATGTTCTTTCCCGGCGTGCGGCCAGACACCGCTGCGGGCCTGAAGACCTCGCCATTTCCAGCGACAGACAGATGATGGACCGCCGCGGCTGACCGCCCGGCGGAGGGAGGATTGCATGGCCGAGCCCGACCGTACTGGACGACTTGTCGAAGAGAAGGTCGTCCCGGTCATCGAGGAAACGGCGGTGGTCTACAAGGAGCGCGTCGTCACCGACCGGGTACGGTTGCACAAGCGCGTCCGGACGACGCAGGACATGCTGGACATCCCGGTCCAGACCGAAACGCTCGAGGTCGAGCGCGTGGCCGTCGGCCGCTGGATCGAGGCGCCGGCCGCCATCCGCCAGGAGGGCGACACCACCGTCTATCCGGTGGTGGAGGAAGTGCTCGTCGTCGAAAAGCGCCTCCGCCTGGTGGAAGAGGTGCGGGTGACCCGACGACGGGAAACCCGGCAGGTCCGGGAAGCGGTGTCGCTGCGCCACGAGGAGCTTTTCGTCGAGCGTGTCGCCGCGCCGGAGCACGACCCCGCGTCATAAGGCGCCGGGGACCGACTGCATTCAATGAACAGGAAAATTGCATGATGGAATCCGTGATCGGATTGCTGGCCGACCGCGAGTCGGCGCAACGCGTCCGCATCGCCCTGGTCGAGGCCGGCTGCGACCAGTCAGCGGTGGTGATCTTCGAGCGCGACGCCGGCCAGGCGCTGGCCGGAGAACTGGTGGAGCGCGGCCTCGAGCAGGCCCGCGCCGAGCTCTATACCAAGGCGGTGCTGCAGGGCGGCGTGCTGGTGGCCGCCGAGGCCGCGACGGCCGAGCGGGCGCTGGCGGTGATGAACCGCTTCGCGCTGACCTCGCCGGAGGACCTGCTGGGCCGGGCGGGCGAGACGGTGGAGCGCGCCCAGTCGGTCGAGGAGGAGTTGCATGTCGGCAAGCAGGCGATGGCCGGCGGCAAGCGCTTGGTGACCAGCGTCACGGAGCGCGAGGTCGAGAAGCCGGTGACCCTGCACGAGGAGACGATCGAAGTGGAGCGCCGCCGCGAGGACCACGCCCTCCGCCCGGAGGAAGCCGCGCGGGCCTTCCGTGAGGAGACGGTCGAGCTGACCGCGACCAGCGAGCGGCCCGTCGTCTCGAAGGAGGCCCGGGTGACCGGCGAGGTGGCGCTGCGCAAGCGGAGCGTCGAGCGGCGCGAGGTGGTGCGCGACACGGTCCGCCGGCAGGACGTGGACGTCGAGACCATCGTCGAAGTTCCGAAGGTCAGTCCCGAGCGCTGAGGAAAGGTTGGGGAGGGAAAAGTATTCCCTCCCCGAACCCCACCCTTCCTTCTTGTGGGTTGGCGCCCGCCGTGCGGCCGGTGCAAACCCACAGAAATAGATGAGGGGTCCGGGGAGAATACATTCTCCCCGGCCTTGCCTGTTCTACCGATCCTCAGTGCGGGTCGTGCACCACGTCGAGGTCGCCGAAGCGGGTGAACTCGCTTTCGAAGAACAGCTTCACCGTGCCGGTCGGCCCGTGCCGCTGCTTGGAGATGATCAGCTCCGCCTTGTTGTGCGCCATTTCCATGTCGGCCTGCCATTTGGTCATGGCATCCTCGAACTTGCCGCCGTTGTCGAAGCCCATTTCCTTCGGGGCGCGCTGCGCCAGGTAGTATTCGTCACGGTAGACGAACATGACCATGTCGGCGTCCTGCTCGATCGACCCGGATTCGCGCAGGTCCGACAGCTGCGGCCGCTTGTCCTCCCGCTGCTCCACCGCGCGGGAGAGCTGCGACAGCGCGATCACCGGCACCGAAAGCTCCTTGGCGATGGCTTTCAACCCTTGGGTGATCATCGAGATCTCCAGCACCCGGGATTCCGGCCGCGTCCCCGCCGCCGGGCGCATCAGCTGCAGGTAGTCCACCACCACCAGTTCCAGCCCGCGAGTCCGCTTCAGCCGCCGGCACCGTGTCCGCAGCGCCGAGATGGTGATCGCGGGAGTGTCGTCGATCACCAGCGGCAAAGCGGACAGCTCCCGGCTCACTTCCACGAAGCGGTCGAAGTCGCGCTGCGAGATGTCACCGCGGCGGATCTTGTCGCCGGAGATCCGGGCGGCTTCCGACAGCAGGCGGGTGGCCAACTGGTCGGCGCTCATCTCGAGCGAGAAGATCGCCACCGTGCCGCGCGGCTGCACGCCCGGGCCCTTGTCCTGCGCCTCCCGCATCAGCGACTGGGCGGCGCCGAAGGCGATCTTGGTGGCCAGCGCGGTCTTCCCCATGGCCGGGCGGCCGGCGATGATCATCAGGTCCGACCCATGCATGCCGCCGGTCTTGGCATCCAGGTCGCGCAGGCCCGACGGCAGGCCGGAGACGCCGCCGGGGGTGGAGAAGGCCTTGGCTGCCAGCTCCACCGCATCGGTCAGCGCGCGCTCGAAGGTCACGAACCCGCCTTCCGAGCCGCCATCCTTGGCCAGGTCGAACAGCCGCTGCTCGGCGGCCTCCAGCTGCTCCTTGGCCGAAAGCTCGGCCTCGGCGCCAAAGGCGCGGTTGACCACCTCCTCCCCCACATCGACCAGCTGGCGGCGCAGCCAGCAATCGTGGACGAGGCGACCATACTCCCCGGCATTGATGATGCCGACCATGGCGGTGAGCAGCTGGGCCAGGTAGGCCGGGCCGCCCACCTCGTCCAGCACGCCGGAATGCTCGAATTCCGGGCGCAGGGTGACGACGTCGGCCAGTTGCCCAGCCTCGATCCGGCGCTGTATGGCGCGGAAGATGCGGCCATGGGCGGCTTCGGCGAAATGCTCGGGCGCGAGGAATTCCGAAACCCGCTCATAGGCCTTGTTGTTGGCCAGCAGCGCCCCGAGCAGCGCCTGTTCCGCCTGGTAGTTGTGCGGCGGCGTGCGCTGCGACAGGCCGAGCAGCCCGTCGATGCCCGCAAGGGGCGATGCCTGGTCGATGGTGTTCATGCTCCCACCCTAGCGCGGAACGGCCCCTGTGGATTACGGGGATGGCTGTGGATAACGGGGACGGAACGCCGCGGCGGCCGGGCGTGGTCGCCGGGCCACGGCGATCACCCCGCCCGCCGCAGCCGGAAGGCCAGCGGCAGCGCCAGCGCGCACAACCCTGCCATCGCCCAGAACCCCTGGGCGCCCCAGGCCGCATAGAGCGGCCCCGAGGCGAAGGTCAGCAGCCCCGAGGCCAACCCGACCCCGATCGAGGCGTGCAGCGTCTGCGCCGTCGCCGCCTGGGCCGGCGGCATCCCGCCCAGCACCCGCATCGCCGCCAGGTGCTGCGCCCCGAAGGTCACCGCATGCAGCAATTGCACGGTGGCCAGCGCCGGCAGCCAGACCGTCTCCGCCGTCACCCCCCAGCGGATCACCCCTGCGCCCGCCGCCAGTGCCGCCAGGCCCGACGCGCCGAGCCGTTCCACCAGCGGCTTGCCCCAGAGGAAAAGGGCGACCTCGGCGACGACGCCTTCCGCCCAGAGCAGGCCGATCACCCCGGGGGAGAGGCCCGCCGCCTGCCAGTGCAGCGTGCCGAAACCGTAGTACAGGGCATGGCTGCCCTGGATCAGCGCCGAAAGCGGCAGAATCCGCCGGAAGGCCGGCACCGCGAAGGGCGCCATGAAGCCGCCCCGGCCGCGCGCCGCGGCCCGTTCCGCCGGCAGGCCGCGCGCCGCCAGGGCGGTCAGGCCAAGGCAGCCCGCGGCCAGCCAGACGATGCTGGTCACGCCCAGCCATTCCACCGCCTGCCCCGCCGCGACCGCGGCCAGGATGAAGGCAAGCGACCCGGCCGAGCGCACCCGGCCATAATCGAACCGCCGCTCCCGCGCCGCGCCCAGGCACAGCGCATCCGACAGCGGCACCACCGGGGCATTCACCATCGCGTGCAGCGCCGCCACCAGCAGCAGCGCGGCAAAGCCCTGCGCCAGGGCGAAGCCGCAGACCGTGCAGGCGGCCAGCGCCGCGGCCAGCACCAGGATGGTCCGCGCATCGCCGAAGCCGTCCGCCCCGCGGCCGACCGCGGGCGCGGCCAGCAGCCGGACCGCTGACCCAGTGGCCAGCACCAGGGCGATCTGCTGCGCGGTCAGCCCATGGTCGCGCAGCACCGCCGGCAGGAAGGGCATCAGCACGCCGACCGCCGCGAATTGCGCGGCGAACAGCAGGGCGAAGCGGGACGGGGGGGACATGGCGCGGCGGCTCAACCGGCCGGCGCGCGAATGGGTCGGTCTGGATGCGCATGCATCGGCGCCCCCTAACGGCCGGCCCGCGCGGTTGCAAATCCTCTGCATCCGGCCCATGCATTGCGCCGCATGCCGAACCCCCACACCCCCATGTTCGACGCCCGCGTCAAGGCCGTGTTGGGCCCCACCAACACCGGCAAGACCCATCTGGCGATCACCCGTCTGCTGGCCCATTCCAGCGGCATCATCGGCTTCCCGCTGCGCCTGCTGGCGCGCGAGAACTACGACCGCATGGTCGCCGCGAAGGGGGAGCAGCACGTCGCCCTCATCACGGGCGAGGAGAAGATCGTCCCGCCCGGCGCCAAATGGTTCGCCTGCACGGTGGAAGCCATGCCGCTCGACCGCCGGGTGGAATTCGTCGCGGTGGACGAGATTCAGCTCTGCGCCGATCCCGATCGCGGCCATGTCTTCACCGATCGCCTGCTGAATGCCCGCGGCATGGTCGAGACCATGTTCATGGGCGCCGAGACCATCCGCCCGTTGCTGCAGCGCCTGGTGCCGCAGGCCGAAGTCGAGACCCGCCCCCGCCTGTCGCAGCTGACCCATTCAGGCCCGGCCAAGCTCACCCGCCTGCCGCCGCGCAGCGCCGTCGTCGCCTTCTCGGCGGCCGAGGTCTATGCGATCGCAGAAGCCATCCGCCGCCGCCGCGGCGGCTGCGCCGTGGTGATGGGGCGCCTGTCCCCGCGCACCCGCAACGCCCAGGTGGCGCTCTACCAGAACCGCGAGGTCGACTTCCTGGTGGCCACCGACGCCATCGGGATGGGGCTGAACATGGACGTGGACCATGTCGCCTTCGCCGCCTTGCAGAAATTCGATGGCCACACCGCCCGCGCGCTGAATGCCCAGGAAGCCGCGCAGATCGCCGGCCGCGCCGGCCGCGGCATGCGCGACGGCACCTTCGGCACCACGGGCGACTGCCCGCCGCTGCCGGACGAGATCGTCAACAAGATCGAGAACCACAATTTCGAGGCGCTGCAGACCCTCGCCTGGCGCAATTCCGAGCTGGACTTCAGCAGCGTCGACGGGCTGCTGGACAGCCTGGCCACGCCGGCACCCATGCCGGGCCTGGCACGTGGCCATGACGCCGACGACTTCATCACCCTATCGATGCTGGCCCGCGAACAGGAATTGCGCGCCCTGGCGGGTGGCCGCACGCGTGTCCGGCTGCTGTGGGAGGCCTGCCAGGTGCCGGACTTCCGCAAGCTGGCGGACGACACCCATACCCGGCTCTGCGGCCGCATCTTCAAGCATCTGGCCGAGGACGGCGTGCTGCCGGACGACTGGGTGGCCGGGCAGATCGCGCTCTGCGGCGCGACCGAGGGCGACCTCGACACGCTGATGGCCCGCCTCGCCAATATCCGCGTCTGGTCCTACATCGCCGCCCGTGCCGACTGGACCCGCGATGCCGCGACCTTCCAGGCGGAAGCCCGCAAGGCCGAGGACGCCGTTTCCGATGCGCTGCATGAACGTCTTACCGCCCGCTTCGTCGACCGCCGGGCGGCGCATCTGATGCGCCGGCTGGACGATACCGAGGGCGAGGACCTGCTCTCCGCCGTCACCCGCCAGGGCGAGGTGGTGGTCGAGGGTCATACCGTCGGCAAGGTCGCCGGCTTCCTCTTCCACCCGGAGACCGAGGCGGCGACCGAGGAGGAGCGCAAGCTTGTCCTGCGCGCCGCCCGCCGCGCGCTGCGGGAGGAGATGCCGCGCCGCGTCGCCACCGTGGAGACTGCCAAGGACGACGCCTTCGCCATTAGTGCCAGCCACCGCGTCACCTGGACCAGCCCCGGCGCCGAGCCCGCCGAGATCGCCCGGCTGCGGATCGGCGACCAGCCCGGCAAGCCGCAAGTCGAGGTGCTGGCCAGCGAGTTCCTCGACGGCGCCCAGCGCGAGCGGGTCCGCGCCCGGCTGGCCAAGTATGTCGAGGGGCTGGTGGGCAAGGAGCTTGCCATCCTCTCGACCATCGAGGCCAAGGCGGAGGCCGAGGGCTCGCTGCGCGGCCCCGCCTACACCTTGCGCGAACATCTCGGCCTGGTCCCCGGCAACACCAATGCGGGGATCAGCCAGGACCTGCGGCAGAAGCTGAAGGCGATCGGCGTCCGTGCCGGCCGCTTCGCGCTGTTCGTGCCGGAAGCCCTGAAGCCGCGCGCCATGGCGCTGCGGGCGCAGCTCTGGGCGATGTCGCGCAACATCGACACCCCGGCGCTGCCCGCTCCTGGCCTGGTCGCGCTGCAGCTGCGTGAGGCGCATGAGGGCGAGACCAACCCGCCGCCGCCGATCGGCTGGCCGCCCGGCTTCGCCCAGACCATGGGCTGGCTGCCGGCCGGGCCGGTGCTGCTGCGGCTGGATGTCGCGGAACGCATCGCCGCCGAGCTCGGCTTCCTCACCCGCCGGGCGCCGGCGCCGCCGCCGCCCGACCTCGCCAGCCGGCTGGGCGTGAAGGCGGATACGCTGGGGGCGGCGCTGACCGCGCTCGGCTTCCGGCTGCTGGAGGCGCCGCCGCTGGCGGAGAACGAATATGGCCCGCCGACCCCGCTGCGGGTCGCCCAGCCGCGGCCGCAGCACCATGGCCAGCAGCACCAGCGCGGTGGCCCACGGCCGAACCAGCGCCCCGGCCAGGGGCCGCGCCCGGCCCAGGGTGACGCGCGCCAGGATGGGCCGCGCCACGAAGGACCGCGGCATCCTCGCCGCGATGCCCGCCCCGATCAGCGCCCATCGCAAGCGGGGGCGCCGGAACAGCGCGTGCCGGAGGCCCGCGGCTTCGAGGGCCGACCGCCGCGCGACCGCCAGGATGGCCGCCCGCCGCGCGATCGGGACCGCGATCGCCGTCCGGCGCATCCGGTGCGCGAGGACCGCCCGGTCCGCGTCCCGGACATGCCGCTGCCGCCGCCGACCAGCGCGGCGATGATCTTCTTCGGCCCGCCGATCCCGCCCGAACTGCGCAAGACGCCGGGCCGCATGGAAGTCTCCCGCGGTGGCCCCGGCGGCGGCGGCGGCAAGCCCTGGCAGGGCCGCGACCGCGGCCCGGGTGGTCCCGGCGGCCCGCCGCGCGGCCCGCGCCGCGACGACGACCGCGGCCCGCGTGGGCCGCGGCCGGAGGAGCGCGAGATGCGCAAGCCGGCCGAGCCCAGTGGGCCGGATCCGGATTCGCCCTTCGCGGTGCTCGCCCGGCTGAAGCTGCAGCAGGGCAGCTAGCCCGGCGTGGTGGCGGACGGCGAGGACCGCGACTGGCAGCGGCTGGACAAGTGGCTTTGGTGCGCCCGGGTCGCCAAGTCTCGCGCCGCCTGCGCCCGCCTCGTCGAATCCGGCGCCTTCCGCATCAACCGCCAGCCGACGGACAAGCCGCATGCCAAGCTGCGCCCGGGCGACACCCTGACCTTCGCGCTCGGCACGGCGGAGCGTGGCGTGGTGCGGGTCTGGCGGGTGGTGGCGCTGGGCGACCGGCGTGGCCCGGCCCCCGAGGCGCGGCTGCTGTTCGAGGTCCTGGTGCCACCCTCGCAGGCCTGATGCGCAAAGGCCGCGTGGCCTGCATGGCTTGCCTTCCCACGCGGCCCGGTCCATCTCTGCCGGCGCCGATCAGCCGGGACCGAGGGACTTCCAGCCGTGACCTATGTCGTTCTCGAGAACTGCATCAAGTGCGTGTACAAGGATTGCGTCGAGGTCTGTCCGGTGGACTGCTTCTACGTCGGCGAGAACATGTTGGTCATCCACCCGGACGAATGCATCGACTGCGGCGTCTGCGAGCCGGAATGCCCGGCCGAGGCGATCGTGCCGGACAGCGACGACCGCGCGGCCGAATATGCCGAACTGAACCGCGAATTCGCTTTGGTTTGGCCAAACATCACCCGCAAGGGTGACGCGCCGCCCGATGCCGATGAATGGAAGGGCAAGCCGGGCAAGCGCGCGCTGTTCAGCGACAAGCCGGGCACGCCCTAAACCCGGTCGAGGTGCCGGCGCCCGCCCGTCGGCCGGGCGCCACGCCGCGCCTGGGCGATCACGTCGCGGACCGCACCGACCAATTGCTCACCGTGCTGCGGCTTCTGCAGCCGGACCGTCGGCCAGCCGAGGCCACGCAGGTCGGCCTGCGGTGCGTCGCTGTCATATCCGGTGACCACCACGATCGGCAGGTTGGGCCGCAGCCGGCGCAGCGACCGGATGATGCCGTGGCCCACCAACTCCCCGTTCAGCCGGAGATTCACCACCGCGACCGCGAGCCCCTCGGCAGGGATCGCCCTTGCCGCGGCGTCCGAGCAGGCGATCCGGGTGGCGAAGCCTGCCGCGGTCAGCCGATCCTCCATCTCCAGGGCCAGCAACGCCTCATCGTCCACCACCAGCGCGACGGGCGGCATGGCCGGCTGATTCCTGTCCTGATGATCCATGCTGCCTCGGTCGGATGGGTACCGCCCGTGCGGTGCGCCCGTGCTGCCATCCTGCGGCACAAGTCGTTACCGAAGGCTCACGGCGACGCACGTCACCGCAGTGGGAGGATACGGAACAACAACGTCAGCCGCGTCCCCGGCCCCATCGTCCCCGTCCCGGCGCCGGACCAATCCGCTCGGGCCGAGAGCTGCCGCGCCAGCCCCTCCACCAGCCGCATGCCGGTGCCGCTGGAACGCTCGGCGGGCAGCCCGCGGCCATCGTCCCAGAGAATGACCCGAAGCTCACCGCCGCGGGCCGGCTCCAGCCGCAGGCCGATGGTGCCGCCACTCGTACCGAAGGCATATTTCAGGCTGTTGGTGATGAACTCGTTGACGATCAGCCCGAGCGGCGCCGCCTGTTCCGGCGGCACGATGATCCCCCGCATCTCCAGCACAAGGCGAATGCCCTGCTCAGCCTCGGCATGGAAGCGCAACAGGGTCCCGGCCAGCTCGCCCAGATAGGCCCCGAGATCGACCCGGTCGACGTCACCGGCAAGATAGAGCTTGTCGTGCAGCAGGCGCAGCGCATCGACCCGCTGGCGGACCACCTGCAGCGCATCCTGCGTCTCGGGCGACACGGCGCGGCGCGCCTGCAGCTGCATCAGGCCGATGATGACCTGCAGGTTGTTCTTCACCCGGTGCTGCAATTCGCGGAACAGCCGCTCGACATCGGCGGCGCGGGCGCGCAGCTCGTCGCCGGCCCGCAGCCGGTCCACCGCGGCGGCCAGCATGTTGGCGTAGGTCTGCAGGAAGGCGACCTCGTCGGTGTCGAAGGCGCGGGGCGTGCGGCTGTCCACTTCCAGCACGCCGTAGGGCGGCCGGCTGTCCGCGCCGATGACGGTGACGTTCACCAGCGACCGCACCCCGTGGTCCCGCATGAACTCGGGGATGGGGAAACGGGTCTCGGCTGCGATGTCCTCGCTGACCACGGCGTCGGGGATCGACAGCGCCAGGCCTTCCAGCGTGCCGGTCTCGGCCTGCAGGGTGACATGGCCGACCACGCCGGGCTGCCAGCCGACGCCGGCGCGGACCAGCAGCGTCCGCCCGTCCGGCTGCAATTCCAGGACCTTGGCCAGGCCCGTGCCGAGCCCTTCCGCCACCAGGCGACAGGCGTCGTGAAGGATCTCCTGGAGGTCCTCCGAGTGGAGCGCCAACTCGCCGAAACGGGCGAGCGCGGTCTGCTGGGCCAGCAACCTGTCCCCACTGCGTTGAATTGGATCGGGCATGGCGTCCAAAAGCCCCGGAGCGGCGCCGGTTCCTCCGGCATGACGGCATCGTCGCTTGCCTCTAGGCTCCTCCGGTGTCCCACCTTCTCCATCGCGCTCTCGCCGGTGCCGCCGCCACCGCCTCCGGCAACGGGCTCGCCCGCTTCGCCTATGTGCCGCTGTTCCCCGCCATGGTCGGCGCCGGCTGGGTGGATGGCGCGGAGGCCGGGACGCTCGGCGCCGCGGCGCTCGCCGGCTACCTGATCGGCACGCTGCTGGGGCGCCGGGCGGGGCAGCGGCTCGGCGTGCCGGGGACGCTCGACCTCGGCATGGCGCTGGTGGTGGTCTCGCTCGCGGCCTGCGCCTGGAATGGCGGCTTCTGGTGGTTCCTGCCGTGGCGAACGCTGGCCGGGGTGGCCGGCGGGCTCCTGATGGCGCTGGCCGGGCCGGCGACCCAGGCCTCCGTCCCGCCTGCGCAGCGCGGCCGCGCCGGCGGCGTGGTGATCGCCGGCGTCGGCTCCGGCATCGCCACGGGGGCGTTGCTGGTGCCGGCGCTGCTGCCGGCCGGGCTGCCGGCGACCTGGCTGGGCCTGGCTGGGCTGGTGCTGCTGCTCTGGCTGCTCGCCCGGCGGCGTTGGCCGGACATGGCGCTCGGTGGCGCGGCGGGAGAGGCACCGCCGCGAGCCACCCTGCTGCTGGTGACCTACGGGCTCTATGCCGCCGGGATGGTGCCGCCGATGGTCTACTTGGCCGATCTTGCGGCGCGCGGGCGGGGCCTGGGTGTCGGCATCGGCGCGCTGCTCTGGCTGGTCTTCGGCCTGGCCGGAGTGGCCGGCGGGGTATTGAGCGGGCGGGCGGTGGACCGGATGGGCGGGATGGCGACGCTCAGGCTCTGGCTGCTGATCCAGGCCGTGGCGCTGGCCTTGTGTCTGCCGCCCTGGCCGGGGCTGGTGCTGCCGGCCGCGGCGGCGGCCGGCTTCGCCGCGGTCGGCGTGACGGCCGTGACGCTCAGCGTGACGCGGGAACTGGCCGGGGTGCAGGCGACCGGGCTCTGGCTGCGCTGCAACCTGTCCTTCGCGGTGGTGCAGACGGTGGTGGGCTTCGGCCTCGCCGCGGTCTTCGCCGCGACCGGGGAGAGCCACCTGGCGGTGTTCGGCGCCGGGCTGGGATTCTCGCTCGCCGCCTTCGGCACGGCGGCGGCGCTGGCGCGGCAGGCCGCCCGGCGGCCAGCCGGCGCTACTGGGTGATCCCCTTGGCGCGGATCAGCGCCGTCCAGCGCCCCAGTTCCTCGGCCAGCAGGGCCGCCAGCGTGGCGCCGTCGCCGCCGATCGGCACGCCACCCTGCTCGGCGAAGCGGGCGCGGACCTCGGGCAGGGCATGCACCTGGCGGATGGCCTCCAGCATCCGCGCGGCCACCGCCGGGTCCAGCCCCTTCGGCCCGACCAGCCCGTACCAGTAGGACAGGGGGAAATCGACGCCGGCCTCGCGCGCCGTCGGCACCTCCGGCAGGGCGGGGATGCGGCCGCCGGCGGTGCCGATCGCCAGCACCCGCACCTGGCCGCCGCGCACCGCGCCCAGCACGGTCGGCGGCGCCGCCAGCATCATCTGGATCCGCCCGGCCACCAGGTCGGTGAAGGCCGGTCCGGCGCCGCGATAGGGCACATGGGTCATGCGGAAGCCGGCCACGTCCTGCAGCGTCTCGGCATACAGGTGCAGGGAGGTGCCGTTGCCCATGGAGCCGAAATTCATCACCCCCGGCTCCCGCCGCGCCATCTCCACCAGGTCCGGCAGGGTGCGGGCCGGCAGCGCCGCCGGCACGGCGATGACGGACGGGTAGTCCACCAGCAGCGAGACGGGGGTGAAGTCGGCCAGCACGTCGAGCCCGAGATCGGGCATCAGCGGCGGCGCGGTGACCAGCGAATTCTCGGTCAGCAGCAGGGTATGGCCATCCGGCCGGGCGGCGGCGACGGCGCGCCAGGCGATCGAGCCGCCGCCGCCCGGGCGGTTCTCCACCACGAAGGACTGGCCGAGCAGCTCGCCCAATTGCCGCGCGTAGAGCCGGCTGACGAAATCGGTGGTGCCGCCCGGCGGCCAGGCGATGATGAGCCGCACCGGGCGCTCGGCGGGCCAGGGCTGGGCGCGGACCGCGGGCGCCAGGGCGCCGAGGCAGAAGGCAAGCAGCAGCAGCAGGCGCGGCAGGGCGCGGGGCATGGACGTTGTCTCCCTGGCCGGGGCGCGGGTGGAACCGGGGCTGCCGGCCCGCGTCTGGCGACGGCGGCAATCCTGCCCGGCTCCTCGTTGCGGGGGAAGGGTGGCAGGGTCGTCCGCCCACGTCGCGCGCCCAGCCGGAGGACCCATCGATGCCGTCACGCCGCAGCCTGCTGGCCGCCCCGCTGCTTGCCTTGCCGTCCTTCGCCCGCGCGGCCGAGGCGTTGGCGGCGCTCGAGTCCAAGCTTGGCGGGCGGCTCGGCGTCGCGCTGCTCGATACCGGCAGCGGCCGGCGGTTGGCGCACCGAGGCGGGGAGCGCTTCCCGCTGACCAGCACCTTCAAATTCCTGGCCGCCGGCCATGCGCTGGCGCGGGTTGACCGGGGCGAGGAGCGTCTGGACCGCGAGGTCGCCTATACGAAGGACGACCTCGTCACCTATTCGCCGGTCACCGGCCAGCACGCGGCGATGAGCATCGGCGCGCTCTGCGACGCGGCGGTGACGCTCAGCGACAACACCGCGGGCAACCTGCTGCTCGACAGCTTCGGCGGGCCGGCCGGCTTGACCGCCTGGCTGCGGGACCTGGGCGATGCGGTGACGCGGCTCGACCGGCGGGAGACGGCATTGAACGAGGCGCGGCCGGGCGATCCGCGCGACACCACCACGCCCGAGGCGATGCTCGGGCTGATGCAGGCGCTGCTGCTGGGCCCGGCGCTGTCGGCGGTATCGCGGGAGCAACTGACGGCCTGGCTGGTCGGCTGCCGCACCGGCGACCGGCGGCTGCGGGCGGGGGTGCCGGCCGGGTGGCGGGTCGGCGACAAGACCGGCTCGGGCGAGAACGGCACGGCGAACGACATCGGCATCCTCTGGCCGCCGGGCCGGCCGCCGATCCTGGTGGCGGCCTATTCCACCGGGTCGGCCGCGCCGGAGGCGGCGCGCAGCGCGATCCTGGCCGAGGTGGGACGGATCGCCGCCGCCTGATTGGCGCCACATCGCCGATGCTAGGCTGCCGCACCCTGCCCGGAGTGCCCGCCTTGCGCCGCGCCGCCCGTCTCGCCGTCCTCCTGGTCCTGCCGCTGCCCGGCCTCGCGGCGGATCCGCCGGTGCGCGCGGTCACCCTGTCCAATGCCGGGCTGATGCAGCTCGATCGCGCCGGGATGCTGGCCCCGGGCGAGGCCATCGCCTTCGATGTGCCGGTCGAAGCGGTCGACGACGTGCTGAAATCCCTGCTGCTGCGCGACCCGGCCGGCCAGGCCGGCGCCGTGCGGCTGCCGGCGCAGGACCTGGAGGCCGAGGCCTTCCGCGGCCTGCCGGTCCGGCCCGGCGATTTCGAGACCCGCGCCAGCCTGTTCCGCGCACTGCGCGGCCAGGCGGTGGAGGCGGGCGGCGCCAGCGGCCGGCTGGCCGGGGCGGAGGATGTCGAGGGCGGGCTGCGGCTGTCGCTGCTGACCGCGACCGGCCTGCGCGTGCTGGCGCTCGACGAAGGCGCCGAGGTCCGGCTGCAGGACCAGGCGCTCGCCGCCCGCCTGGCCCAGGCGGCGGAGGCGCTGGCGGCCAGCCGCAGCGCCGATGTGCGGCGGCTGGAGATCACCCTGGCCGGAGCCGGGGCGCCGCGCGAGGTGGGGCTGACCTATATCGCCGCGGCACCCCTGTGGAAGCCGTCCTGGCGGCTGGTGATCCCGGCGGGGATGGGCGAGGCGCGGCTGCAGGGCTGGGCGGTGGTGGAGAACCGCTCGGGCGCCGATTGGGATGGGGTGCGGCTGTCGCTGGTGTCCGGCAACCCGGCGGCCTTCGCCCAGGCCATCTATGCACCGATCCTGGTGGACCGGCCGGTCCTGCCGGTCCGCAGCGCGGAGCGGGTGGCGGTGGAGGCCGATACCGGACCGCGCCCGGCGCCGCCGGTGGCGGCCATGGCCGCGCCCGCGCCGATGCTGCGGCGCGGCCCCGCGGCCGCCGAGGCCGCGCCCCTGGCGGCGCTGCCCGAAGCCCAGGCACAGGCCTCGCCCGGCCGCGTCGCCTTCACCCTGCCGGCGCCGGTCTCGCTGCGGGGCGGGGAGACGGCGAACCTGCCCTTCATCGATGCCGGCCTGCCGGCGGAACGCATCTGGTGGGTGCAGGACCTGGCGGCGCGTAGCCCGCTGAACGCGCTGCGGCTGACCAACACCACCGGCCATGTATTGCCGGACGGCCTCGCCGCCGTCTTCGGCATGGCGGGGGCCGAGGCCGGGACCTGGCTGGGCGATGCGGAATTGCGCGCGGTCGCCCCGGGCGAGGCGCGCATCATCGCCTTCGCCCGCGACCGCGAGGTGCGGCTGACCGCCACGCAATCCGCCACCGAGCAGCCGGCCAAGGTCGAATTGCGCCGTGGCCTGGTGGTGATCGGGACGCGGCGGTCGGAGGAGACGGCGCTGGCCATCGACCCGCATGGCGCGCGCGGCAGGCTGGTGCTGGACCTGCCGCGCCGGCCCGGCGCCGCGCCGCAGTTCCCGGTGGTGGCGGAAGGCGATTTCGGCCTGCGCACCGAAGCCATGCTGGACGGCACCGCCGCCACGCTGCGCTTCGCCTGGGTGCGGGAGGGCCGGCAGGAGGTGCCGCTCTGGGATGCGGGGTTGGGCGACCCGGTGCTGCTGCGCTGGCGCGGGATCGACCTGGAGGAGGCGATGCGCCGCCTGCCCGGCGGGCCGGGCAGCCTGGAGACGCTGCAGGCCGTGCTGGAACAACTGCCGGCCGAGGCGCCCGGACGCGCGGCGCTGGCGGGTATCGTCGCCTCCCTGGCCGAGGCCCGGCAACTGCTGGATGCGGCGCGCGGGGCGGTCCGCGCCGCCGCCATCGCCGAGGCGGCGCTCGGCCGTGCCCGCGCCGCGGCGGAGGACCGCAGCGGCGCGGCCCGGGAGGCGGCGCGCCGGGCGTTGAACGAGGCAAGCCTGGCTGCCGAACGCACCGGTGCCGCGGCAGACGCGGCCTGGGACTCCTGGCAGCGCGCGGCGCAGGCTGTGCTGGCGCGCACGGGCTGAACGCGGGGCGCTTGCCTGCGCATGGAATCGAATTCAATACGATCCAGGCGGCGTGGTCGCCTCCGTTCGCCGTGGCCACGCGGGATCACGACCATGGCAGACCATCGCCCGCCGCAACCTGCCGCCTCGTCCCACGCCGCCAACCAGCGCGGCCTCGCCGCCGGGGCCAATCCCTGCCGGCGCTTCGGCCTGATGTTCGACCTGCCGCCCTGCCCCGCCCTGCCGGAGTCCTTCGACGCGGCCACGCCGCCCGGCAGTTCGGGCTCGATCCTCGGCAACCTGGAATTCCGCAACCTCAAGCGCGGGCAGTTGCTGCGGCTGCCCTCTGGCCAGGCGGTGTCGCGGGCGCTGGGCATCGCGCCGCTGCCGGACGAGATCGACCGGGCCTCGGGTCGCGCGTGTCGGCGGCGGCTGCGGCGGTGCGGGGCGAGTTCCGCCGCACCTGGGCGGATCAGCCGGGCGCGGCGATGGGCGGGCCGCATCCCGGGCCGGTGGGCAGCCGCATCGTGGCGGAGACGCCGGTCGGGTTGCTCTGGCTCGACCCGATGTCCTTCCTGCACAGCAGCCGCGACTGCCGGCGATCAGCGGGAGGGAGGGCGCTGCCCCTGGGGCGGCTGGTGCGCTTCGCGTTGCGGCCGGCAAGGTCGGGGAGGGAAAAGCATTACCTCCCAGAACCCCACCCTTCCTTTTTGTGGGTTGGCACCCGCCGCGCGGCAGGCCTCGGCTCGCAGAAATAGATGAGGGGGCCGGGGAGAATGCCTTCTCCCCGGCCCTACGGCGCCGCCAGGCTCCGCCGCAGCCGCGCGATGGCGCCGGGCAGGCCGCGCACCTGCAGCACGCGGCCTTTCTCGTCGTAGTCCTCGGACAGCACCCGGGCACTCTCGTAGACCTCGCCGATCAGCCCCTGTTTCGCATAGGGCAGCACCAGGGTGTCCTCGACCATCGCCGCCTCGAAGAAGCCGATGATGGTGTCGCGCAGCGCGGCGACATCGGCGGGCGCATGGGCGGAGAGCAGGATCGCATCCGGGTGCTTCTCGACCAGCGCGGCGCGCGCCGCGGCATCCAGCCGGTCCAGCTTGTTCAGCACCAGGCGCGACGGCACCGCATCCGCGCCGATCTCGCGCAGCGCGGCCCGGCTCACCTCCAGCTGCGCCTCGTAGGTCGGGTCGGAGGCATCGACCACGAACAGCAGCAGGGACGCCTCCAGCGCCTCCGCCAGGGTCGAGCGGAAGGAGGCGACCAGGTCGTGCGGCAATTGCTTGATGAAGCCGACGGTGTCGGAGACGAGGACGCGCGGCCTGGTCTCCGGCTGCAGGATGCGGACCGTGGTGTCGAGCGTGGCAAACAGTTTGTCCTCGACCAGCACCTGGCTGCCGGTCAGCGCCCGCATGAGCGACGACTTGCCGGCATTGGTGTAGCCGACGAGCGCGACGCGCAGCTGGTCGCGCCGGGCGGAGCGGCGGTTGTCGCCGTCACGCTGCACGGCATCCAATTGCTCCCGCAGCTCCGCCAGCCGGTCGCGGATCTTGCGGCGGTCGAGGTCGAGGTTGCTCTCGCCCGCGCCCGGCCCCTGCTGCCGGCCGCCGCCGCCGGTGGATTCGCGCAGGCGGGGTGCGACGTATTTCAGCCGCGCCATCTCCACCTGCAGCTTGGCTTCGCGGGTATTGGCGTGGCGGTGGAAGATCTCGACGATGACGCCGGTGCGGTCGAGCACCTCGGCGCCGGTGGCACGCTCGAGGTTGCGGATCTGGCTGGGCGAGAGCTCGTGGTCGACGATGACGAATTCCGGCCGGCGGGGTGCCTCGGCATCCGGCTCGGCGGGCTCCGCGGCCTCGGCGGTGCCCTCGAAGCGCTGCCGGGCCTTGGATTTCGGCGCCGGCGCCATCGAGCCGATGACGCCGGTGCCGCCGGTCAGCGCCGCCAATTCCGCCAGCTTGCCGCTGCCGAGCAACGACCCGGCGCCGGTCCCCTCGCGCCGCTGCGACACGGTGCCGACCACCTCGTAGCCCAGCGTCTTCACCAGGCGGCCGAGTTCCTCGAGGCTGGCGGCATGGGCGACGTCGTCGACCTCCGGCGTCTGGATGCCGACGAGGACGGCGCGGGGCGTGGGGGGCTTAGTCTGCATGGCGGTGCAGTAGCACGGATCGCGGCGGAACCTGATGCCTCCCTCCGCCGTGGGCGTGGTTCAGGCGACGGGTCGCGCCAGGTTGCGCAGCGGCTCGCCGTGGCGGAAGCGGCGCAGGTTGTCGCAGAAGATCGCCGCCACCCGTTCCGGCAGGCCATCGGACGCGGCGGCGCTGTGCGGCGAGACGATGACGTTCGGCAGCCCCCAGAAGGGGTTCTCCGGCGGCAGCGGCTCCATGCCGAAGACGTCGAGGAAGGCGCCGGCGAGGTGGCCGGAGCGCAGCGCCGCCAGCAGGTCGGCCTCCACCACCACCCCGCCGCGCGAGACGTTGATCAGGTGCCGCCCCGGCGGCAGCCGGGCGAGCAGATCGGCGTCGATCAGGTCGCGCGTCGTCTCGGTCAGCGGGCAGGCGAGGATGAGCCAGTCGGTGCCCGGCAGCAGGTCCGGCAGCGCGGCGAAGCCGGCCACCGCATCGAAGCCGGGCGGCGGTCCGGCCGCGGCATCGCGGCGGATGCCCAGCGTGCGCAGGCCGAAGGCGCGGCAGAGCCGGCCGATCTCCTGGCCGATCGGGCCGGTGCCGAGGATGAGCGCGGCCTGGCCCTCGACCTCGCGCGGCTCCGGCTCGGCATAGAGCGGCTCCCAGGCCTGGCGGGCCTGTGCGGCGGCGATGCGGGGGAACTGCCGGGCCAGCGCCAGCAGGCCGGTGACCGCGGTCTGCGCCACCGCCGGCGCGCTGGCGCCGGTGCTGTTGGTCAGCACCAGGCCGCGCGCCAGCATGGCCTGGTAGACCGCCATGTCGGTGCCGGCGGAGAAGGTCTGCACCCAGCGGAGCGCCGGCGCCGCCTGCAGGAGACCGGTGAAGCGGACGAAGCGCGGGTTGAGCCGGTGGCGCGTGCCGCCGACGAAGAGGTCGCGGGTGACGAAGGCGACCTCGATGCCGGCCGCATCCGGCAGCGCCCCGTCGGGCGCCACCGGCACGAGGTCCACGTCCGGCACGGCATCCCGGATGCGGGCGCCGTGCCGCGCCGCGGCGACGTCGGACAGCAGCACCCGCATGGCCTTGCCGGCCGGCGGATTCACGTCTCCGGACATGCGTCCTCCGCCGATCGGACGGGGTGGATCAATCCCGGTAGCTCGGGTCGATGCGGTCCAGCTTGCGCAGCAGCGCCGGCCAGTCGAGCAGGCCGAAGGGCCGGCGGGTCTGCGGCTGGTAGTTCAGCCAGGTCTTCTCGACGACCTCGTCCGGCACCTTGATCATCGGGCTGTTGCAGGACATCGCGGCGATCTGCGTCTTGCAGGACAGCTCCAGCCGGTGCAGCGCGTTGAAGCATTCCGGGATGGTGGTGCCGACGGTCAGCAGGCCGTGGTTGCGCAGGATCATCGCGTTGTTGTCGCCGAGGTCGCGCACCAGGCGCTCCTGCTCGGACAGGTCCAGCACCACGCCGGAGAAATCGTGGTAGCTGATATGGGCGAAGCGCATGCTGGTCTGGGTGTTCGGCAGCAGGCCGCATTCCAGCGTCGACACCGCCATGCCCGGCCAGGTATGCGTGTGCGCGACGCAGGCGATGTCGTGCTTCGCCTTGTGGATCGCCGAATGGATGACGAAGCCTGCGCGGTTCACGCCGTAGTCGGTGCCGGGGAATTCCGGCTTGAGCACGACGTTGCCGTCATAGTCGATCTTGATGAGCGACGATGCGCTGATCTCCTCGTACAGCATGCCGTACGGGTTGATCAGGAAGGTGTCCTCGCCCGGCACGCGGACCGAGACATGGTTCGCGATCAGGTCGCTCATGTGGTAGAGGTCGACCAGCCGGTAGCAGGCGGCGAGGTCGATGCGGGCCTGCCATTCCTCCGGGCTCACCCGGTGGCGCATGGACGGGATGCGGTATTCGGCGGCGTCGAGCATTCTCGGGTCCTCCTTCAGAAATCGTAGAGCCGGGCAGCATTGTCGACGAGCACCGCCTGCAGCGTGGCGGCATCCGGGATCCAGCGCGCCAATGTCTCGGCCAGCGCCGCGTCCTCCGACATCGGCCGGTCGAAATAGGCGATATGCGGCCAGTCGGTGCCCCAGACGCAGCGCCCGGCATTCGCCGCCAGCAGCGCGCGCGCATAGGGGTCGGCCGCGAGCCAGGGCGCCTCGCCGCCGGTGATGCGGTCGGCGCCCGAGATCTTGGTCCAGGCGCGGCCATCCCGCAGCAGGTCGCACAGCAGGCGGAAGCCGGGGTGTTCCGGCGTGTCGTGCGCGGTCGAGATGCGGCCCATGTGGTCGACGACCAGCTCCATCCCATGGGGCTCCAGCAGCGGCAGCGCCTCGGCCAGGTCGCGCGCATGGATCCAGACCTGCAGGTGCCAGCCGCGCTCCTTGATGCGCGGCCCGAGCGCCGTCAGGCTGTCGTAGCCGACGCCGTTGCGGTAGGTGCGCTCGCCGGCCGCGCCGCGCAGCAGGTTCAGCCGCAGGCCGCGCACGCCGGCCGCGGTCATCTCGTCGAGCGTCCGGTCGGTGGTCTCGGGCGGCAGCACGGCGACGCCGCGGAACCGCTTCGGATACTGCCGCAGCGCGTCCAGCATGGCGCCGTTGTCGGTGCCCTGGGCGCTGGCGGTGACGATGACGCCGCGCTCGAAGCCGAGCGCGTCGAGATGCGCGACGAAGGCCTCCACCGGCGCCTCGACCGGGGTGTAGCTGCGGTCCTCGGCCAGCGGGAAGCGCCCATAGGGGCCGAAGACGTGGACATGGCTGTCGCAGGCGCCGGGCGGCACGGCGAAGCCGGGGCGGCGGCCGGGCGGGAAATAGGGGACGCAGGGGCGGGTCATCGTCTCAGCGCCCCTTGAAGACCGGCTTGCGCTTCTCGGCGAAGGCCGCGGTGGCTTCCCGGTAATCCTCGGTGCCGGCGACGACGCCGGTGCAGGCCGCGGCGAAGGTCAGCGCCTCGGCGAAGCTGCTGTTCGCGCCCTGCCGCACCATGCGCTTCATCAGCCGGATCGCCACCGTCGGGCCGTTGGCGAGGCGCTCCGCCACCGCCATGGCATGCGGCAGCAGCGCCTCGTCCGCCAGCACCTTGTTGACCAGCCCGATCCGCTCCGCCTCGGCGGCCGAGACGAAATCGCCGGTCCACAGCATCTCGAGCGCCTTCGGCGTGCCGACCAGCCGCGGCAGCATCCAGGCGCCGCCGTCGCCGGCGACGAAGCCGACCTTGATGTAGCTCTCGGCGAAGCGGGCGCTTTCGGCGGCGAAGCGCAGGTCGCCCATCAGCGCCATGTCCATCCCGGCGCCCGTCGCGGCGCCGTTCACCGCGACGATATAGGGCTTGTCGAGCTCCTGCAGCGTCAGCGGGATGCGGTGGACGTGGTCGACCAGGTACTGGCCGCGGTCCCAGGCGGTCTGCCCGCCGGCGGCGACCCGCGCCATCCGCTTGACGTCGCCGCCGGAGCAGAAGATCCGCCCCGCCCCGGTCAGCACCACGGCGCGGATGGCGTCGTCGGCAATGCAGACCCTGAGCGACTTCTCCCAGTCCGCCAGCATCTCCAGCGTGAAGGCGTTGCCGCTGTCGGGACGGTTCAGGGTGATGGTGGCGATGCCGCCGGTGGTCTCGAACAGCAATTCGCTCACGGCGTTTCCCCAAGGCCTACGGCAAGCTTAGGGGCGGTCGCCCGACCTCTCAAGCCATGCCGGTCGGGGGGATGGGGTCAGCGGGTGGCCTGGGCGGCCCGCACCGCGCGCCGCAGCTTGGCGATGCCGGTGCGGACATGGCCGCTGCCGCACAGCCGCTCACCCTCCGCGCCCAGGCTGCGGGACGGTTCCTGCTGCGCCGCCGGCAGCCCGGCCAGACGGGTCACCAGGCTGCGGCAATACTCGGGCGTGTCTGTGGTCACGCGCGGACTCGGCTCGGCCGCCGCCGTCACCAGCAGGGCCAGCAGGATCGCCGGAGGCGTCAGGGCAACCATCATCGCGGGCCGGACAGTGCAGTCGCCGGGTTGAAGCGGCCGTGGGCGGGACATGACGCTTCGGTCATCCCAGAGGCAGCCGGATCGCCACCCGGAGACCGGGCGGCTCGCGCCCCGGCACCGCATCCTCCAGCGCGAGGTCGCCGCCATGCAGGTACGCCACGGCCCGCACCAGCGACAGGCCGAGCCCGGAGCCCGGCGTGGCGCGCGCCTTGTCGGCACGGAAGAAGCGCTCCCCCGCATGGGCGCGGTCCTCGGGCGCCAGGCCGGGCCCGTCATCCGCCACCGTCACCTCGATGCGGGACGCGGTGGCGACGGCGGCAAGCTGGACCCTGCCACCGGCCGGGGTGAACTTGATGGCGTTGTCCAACAGGTTGGCCACCGCCTGCAGCAGCAGGTCGCGGTCGCCGACCAGGGGCAGCGTCTCCGGCAGGTCGGTGTCCAGCCGCTGGCCGTGCGCCTCGGCGGTCGCCTCGTAGATCTCGGCCGCATCCGCCAGCACATGCACCAGATCGAGCGGCGCGAAGGCGGCGCGGCGGGCACCCGCCTCGGCCTCGGCGATGCGCAGCAGCGCCTGGAAGATGCGGCTGATGCCGTCCAGGTCGGCGATCCCCTGCTCCACCGTGGCACGCAGCGATTCCTCGTCCTCCGAGGTCGCCAAGGCGTCCTCCAGCTTGGCCCGGGCCCGGGCGATCGGGGTGCGCAGGTCGTGCGCGATGGCGTCCGATACGCCGCGCACGCCCTCCATCAGGGTGCCGATCCGGTCGAGCATGATGTTCAGCGTCTGCGCCAGCCGGTCGAATTCGTCGCCGTTGCCGGCCAGCGCGACGCGGGAGGACAGGTCGCCGCCGGCGATCGCCGCGGTGGTGGTGAAGGCCGGGCGCATGCGCGCCTGCAAGGCGTGGCGGATCAGCCAGGCGCCGACCAGGGCGAACAGCACGACGGCGCCGGAAGCCCAGACCACGCCCTCGGTCAGCAGCCGGCGCAATTCGGTCCGTTCCGCCTCGTCGCGGCCGACCAGCAGCCGCAGGCCGGGCAGGTCCAGCCGGTGGAGCCGCGCATCCACCGGCAAGCCGTCGTGCAGCACGCGGGTGCGGAACCAGGGGCCGGTGCCCTGGAGGGCCTTCGGCCAGGCGTCGAGGTTGCCGGCGATCCGCCGCATCCCATCGGCCTCCATCATCAGGTAGATCGCCTCGTTCTCGACATCGACGGCGAGGCGTTCCTCGATCGCCTCGGCCAGGCCGGCATTCCCGGCCTCCCGCCACCGTTCGGCCAGGGCGATGGCATCGGCCCGGATGGCGACGTCGGTCTGCCGGTCGAGCGCGCCGGCGGTCGCCCACCAGAGCACCGCCACCAGCGCGATGGCGGCGCAGGCGAACATGGCGGCGAACAGCACGGCGAAGCGGAAGCCGGCGCTGCGCAGCAGCCGCGGCGGGCCGAGCGCCAGGCTGGGCGGGCCGGCGGTGCCGCGCCGACGGAAGCGGCCCGGCACCGATCGCGGCAGGGCGGCGGGCCGGCTCACCGCGCGTGCCTCTGGAAGCCGCCGATCGGCAGCCTCAGGGCTCCGCCCGGATCATGTAGCCGGCGTTGCGCACGGTGTGGATGAGCGGCTTGTCGAAGCCCTTGTCCAGCTTCTGCCGGAGGCGGGAGACATGCACGTCGATGACGTTGGTCTGCGGATCGAAATGGTAGTCCCAGACCTTCTCCAGCAGCATGGTCCGGGTCACCACCTGCCCGGCATGGCGCATCAGGTGTTCCAGCAGGCGGAATTCGCGCGGCTGGACGTCGATCCGCTTGGCCGCGCGCATCACGGTGCGCGACAGCAGGTCGAGCTCGAGGTCGGCGACCCGCAGCTTGGTCGCCGGCGCATCCACCGAGGGACGGCGGCCCAGCGCCTCGACCCGCGCCAGCAGCTCGGCGAAGGCGAAAGGCTTCGTGAGATAGTCGTCGCCGCCGGCCTTCAGGCCCTTCACCCGTTCGTCCACCGCCGACAGCGCCGACAGGAACAGCACCGGCGTGCGGTTGCCCTGGCTGCGCAGCGTCTCGACCAGCCGGACGCCGTCCACCCCGCCCGGCAACATGCGGTCGAGCACCAGCATGTCGAACTGCTCGGAGGCCGCGAGGAACAGCCCGTCGCGGCCATTGGTCGCGTGCTCGACCGTATGGCCGGCCTCCTGCAGGCCCTTGCGCACGAAGCGCGCGACCTCGGCATCGTCCTCGACCAGCAGAATCCGCATCGTGTCCTGTCCTCGCCCGGTGCCTCGGGATGCGACCCGCATGAGTCGATCCCTGGCCGGTCCCGTCCTTCCTGCCCCCCGACCGCCTTACCGCCGGCTGCCGGGCACATTGATTCTACACCATCCGCGCGCCACCGCGGGGGATCATCCCGCCGAGGGCCGCCGGCCGACCTGCACCGGCAGCTCGCGCTCCCGCCCCTCCCGCACCACGGTCAGCCGCAGGGTCTGCCCGGGCGGGACGGCGGCGACGGTGCGGACCAGGCCGCGGGAGGTCTCGACCCGGTCGCCGTTGATCGCCACCACCAGGTCGCCCTGGCGCAGCCCCGCCTTGGCCGCCGGGCTGTTGCGCTCGAGCCCGGCGATCATCACCCCGCGGCGGCCGGCGCGGCCATCCTCCGGCACGATGTCCTGCACCGAGACGCCGAGCCAGCCGCGCTCGACCTTGCCGTCGCGCTTCAACTGCTCGATCACCGGCCGGGCCAGGTCGGACGGCGTGGCGAAGCCGATCCCGGCCGAGGCGCCGGAGGGCGAGTAGATCGCCGTGTTGATGGCGATCACCTCGCCGGTCGGGTTGAACAGCGGCCCGCCGGAATTGCCCGGGTTGATGGCGGCGTCGGTCTGGATGAAGTCGTCGAAGGGGCCGGCGCCGATCTCCCGCCCGCGGGCGGAGATGATCCCGGCGGTCACCGTCCCGCCCAGGCCGAAGGGATTGCCCGCCGCCAGTACCCAGGATCCGACCCGTGCCGCGGAGGACGAGCCCCAGGACACCGCGACCAGCGGCGCGCGGGGTTCGACCTTCAGCAGCGCCAGGTCGGTCAGTTCATCCGTGCCGACCACCCTGGCCTGCAATTCGGAGCCGTCCTGCAGCGACACCACCACCTTGCTGGCATTGCCGATCACGTGGTTGTTGGTCACGATGAAGCCGGCGGGATCGATGACGAAGCCGCTGCCGGCCCCCTGCACCTCCTGCCGACGGTTGCGCTGGCGATCGCGGAAATAGCGCTCGAACGGGGTGCCGCGCAGCTCGGGCGGGATTTCCGCCCGCTGCTCGGAGGTCACGGCGATATTGACCACGGCGGGCTGCACCCGCTCCGCCAGGTCGGCGAAATCGGCGATCAGGGCACCGCGCTGCGCCGCGGCGGGGGCGCAGGCACCGAGCGGCAGGAGCGGGGCCGCGAGCAGCAGGGCGGTGGCGGCCAGGCCGAGCCTGCGGCGCGGCAGCGAGACGGAAGTCAGGATGGCGGTCCTCATTCACGGCGGCGGGGGGGACGATGCCGATATAGGTTCAATTCTGGGAGGATGGATGCGGCGGTTCAACCTCCTTGGCCAGGGTATAAGCGCAGATGGGGTTCGCCGGCGGCAGCGGCTGGGCTAGGCAGGGGGGATGGAGCCTCCGCACGCAACCATGCTGGAACTGCAAGGGCTGACGCGGCGCTTCGGCGCAACCCTGGCGGTCGACCAGGTCAGCCTCGCCGTGCCGGCCGGGCAGATGGTCGGCATCATCGGCCGCTCGGGCGCCGGCAAGTCGACCCTGCTGCGGCTGGTCAACCGGCTGGTCGAGCCCGATGCCGGCCGCATCCTGGCCGCGGGGCGGGACGTCACCGTCCTGCGGGGGCGGGCGCTGCGGGCCTGGCGACGCGACTGCGCCATGGTCTTCCAGCAGTTCAACCTGGTGCAGCGGCTGGACGTGCTGACCAATGTCCTGGTCGGCCGGCTGGCCCACCAGCACGGGCTGCGCCGGGCGATGGTGCTGCTGGCCGGCACCTTCTCCGCCGGGGAACGCGCCATGGCGCTGGCCACGCTCGACCGCTTCGGCCTGGCCGAGGTGGCGCTGCAGCGGGCGGAGACGCTCTCGGGCGGCCAGCAGCAGCGCGTCGCGCTGTGCCGCGCCCTGCTGCAGGAACCGAAGCTTGTCCTGGCGGATGAGCCGATCGCCTCGCTCGACCCGATGAACGCCAGGGCGGTGATGGACGCGCTGCGCACGGTGAACCGGACGCAGGGCATCACCGTGCTGGTCAACCTGCACCACCTCGACACCGCCCGCGAATACTGCGACCGGATCCTGGCGATGCAGGCCGGGCGGGTGGTCTTCGACGGGCGGCCGGAGGCGCTGGACGCCGCCCGGCTGCGCGCCATCTACGGCATCACCGAGGCGGAATTCGCCGCCGAGGCCGCGGCCCGGGTGGCGGCTGCCCAGCCTCGCCCGGCGGTGGCATGATCCAGGCGCTTCCCCGGACGAGGACCAGCAGCATGACCACGCGACGCGCCCTGGGCGCCCTGCTCGCCGCCAGCCTCGGCGCCCCTGCGCTGGCGCAGACCGCCCGCCCGCCGCGCCGCAGCCTGGATGCGTCGGTCGTCTTCCCCGAGGCCGGGCCGCGCGCCTGGGGGGCGCAGATGAAGCAGGTCCGCATCGGCCTGCTGGGCGGCGAGAACGAGGCGGACCGGCTCGGCCGCTTCGGCCCCTACCGCGACCTGATCGAGGCGACCTTCAAGGTGCCGGCCCGGCTCTATCCCGCCAGCGACTATGCCGGGGTGATCCAGGCCTTCGGGGCGAAGCAGCTCGACATCGCCAACATGTCGCCGGCCGCCTATGCCGCCGCCTGGGTGGACACCAACGGCGGGGTCGAGCCGTTGCTGACCACCGAGGAAGCCGACGGGTCGATCAGCTATGTCGCGGTCATGCTGGTGCGGGCCGACAGCGGCATCGCCACGCTGGCCGACATGCGCGGCCGCGCGATGGCCTGGTCCGACCCCAATTCGGCCAGCGGCTACCTCATCCCGCGCTTCGCGCTGCGCCGCCAGGGCATCAACCCCGAACAGTATTTCAGCCGCACCGGCTTCGCCGGCGGGCATGAGCAGGCGATCATCGCCGTGGTGCAGAAGCAGTACGACGCGGCGGTCACCTGGGCGTCCGGCCAGGGCGACGTGAATGCCGGCTATACCCGCGGCACCCTGCGGGCGATGGTCGACAAGCGGCTGCTCGACATGCACCAGATGCGGGTGATCTGGAGCTCCGACCCCATCATCAACGGGCCGCAGACCGTGCGGACCGAGCTGCCGGACGCCTTCAAGGAGGACATGCGGATGTTCCACCTGGCTTTGCCCCGCGCGCATCCGGACATCTACAAGCAGATCGAGCGCGGCGGCGGCGCCGGCTACCGCGAGGTCACCCACCAGGACTATGCCTTCATGGTGGAGATGCGGAAGCAGGAGGCGGTGGAGCGCCGGCGGCGGAACTGATCGCGTCCGCTGGCGGGAGGCGCCATGCGCCGGGAGCCTGAACCGGCCGCGCCAACGATGGCCGTGGTCACGCGCGGCGAAGCGGCGTACCAGGCGGCACGGCGGCAGCGCCGCGTCGCCACGCTTGTCGGGCTTACGGTCCTGCTCGCCTGCCTGCTGGCCTCCGCCTGGGTGAGCGAGGTCAGGCCGGCGACGCTGGCCGCGGGCCTGCCGCGCGCCGGCGAATACTTCGAAAAGCTGCTGCCGACGCTGCGCTGGGCGGCGATCTTCGCCGGCACCGAGACCGAGGGCAGCCTCGCCGCCTGGTTCTACCGGCTCGATTCCTGGGCCTGGCTGCTGTTCGAGACCGCCAACATGGCGGCACTCGCCACGCTGATGGGCGCCGCCGCCGGGCTGCTGCTGGCCTTCCCCGCGGCGCGCAACCTCGGCGCCGGAACGCTGGCGGTGCAGCTCGCGCGGCGGAGCATGGAGGCGATGCGGACGGTCCCCGAGATCGTCTTCGCGCTGATCCTGGTCTGGGCCTTCGGCGTCGGCCCGCTGGCCGGCATCCTGGCGATCGCCCTGCACACCGCCGGGGCCTGCGGCAAGCTCTTCGCCGAATCGATCGAGAATACCGGGCTCGGCGCCTGGGACGGCGTGCGCGCCGCGGGCGGCACCTGGCCGCATGCCTGCCGCTTCGCCATCCTGCCGCAGGTCGCGCCCAACCTGCTGAGCTACGCGCTGCTGCGCTTCGAGATCAACCTGCGCTCGGCCAGCGTCATCGGCTTCGTCGGCGGCGGCGGGATCGGCCAGGAGCTCTACACCGTCATCGCGCAGAATTATTATGAGGAGATCAGCGCCATCGTGCTGCTGATCCTGCTCGCCGTCGCCGGCATCGACCTGGTCTCGGAACGGCTGCGGCACGCCGTGATCGGCCGGCTGGCATGAGCGCGGCCGAGGTCGCCGCCTGGCGCGCGCGGCTGCCGGCCGCCTTCGGCGCCACGCCGCGGGTCCGGCTGCTGCGCGGCCTCGGCGCCGCGCTTTTCCTAGGCTGGCTCGGCTGGGCGCTGGCGGCCTTCGGCTTCACCCCGCGGCGGCTGTGGAACGGGCTGGAAGGCCTCGCCACCATCCTGCGCCTGATGGTGCCGCCCTCCCCCGGCGCGCAATGGGTCGAGATCCTGCAGGGGCTGGCGGAGAGCGTCGCCATGGCCTTCCTCGGCACCTGCGTCGCGGCGCTGCTGGCCGTGCCGCTCGGCTTCCTCGGCGCCGGCAACGTGGTGACGGCCTGGGCGCTGCGCTTTTCCGTCCGCCGGCTGTTCGACGGCTTCCGCGGCATCGACCAGCTGATCTGGGCACTGGCCTATGTGCGGGCGGTCGGGCTCGGGCCGCTGGCCGGGGTGCTGGCCATCGCCACCGCCGACATCGCCGTGCTGGCCAAGCTCTATGCCGAGGCGATCGAGAGCATCGAGCCGCGGCAGGTCGAAGGCGTCACGGCGGCGGGCGGCGGCTGGGCGGAGCGGCTCCGCTTCGGCGTGCTGCCGCAGGTGCTGCCGGTGATGCTGTCCCAGGCGCTGTACTTCTTCGAAAGCAACACGCGCTCGGCGGCGATCCTCGGCGTGGTCGGGGCGGGCGGGATCGGGCTGCAGATCTCGGAGCGCATCCGGGTGCGGGCCTGGGACGAGGTCGCCTTCATCATCCTGCTGATGGTGGTGATCGTCGCGGCGATCGACTGGGGCTCGGCCCGGCTGCGGAAACGGCTGATCGGCGGGTGAGGCGGAGGGGACGCCGTCCCCTCCACGCTTCCCCTGCCAAGGGCCGAAAGGCCCTTGGAGCCCGGGGGTCAGGCCAGATCCGGCCAGCGGTCGGCCCAGGGGCGGGCGGCTTCCCACTCCGCCGCCATCGCGCACAGCACTCCGTCCGCGCCGGATGGGCCGACGAGTTGGAAGCCGATCGGCAGACCGGCCTCGGAAGGCTGGCACGGCAGGGCGATGCCGGGCAGCCCGGCCAGGTTGGCGAAATTGGTGAAGATCGCATGGCCGCGCGGGCCTACGGCCAGGCCGTCGATCATCGGCGGCGCCACCTGCGCGGCCGGCCAGGGCAGCGCCGCGGCGGCCGGCGTCAGGATCAGGTCCCAGGCGCCGAAGAACCCCGCCATCCGCCGGCGGAAGGCGGCGATCCCGTCCACCGCGCCGAACAGCGCCTGCGGCGACAAGGCCCGGCCGGCCGCCGCCATCTCCCGCAGCATCGGCGCCTCGGGCTCGCCGCCCCGCCCGGCCAGCAGCCATGCAAGGCCGGCCTGGCCCACAGGGCCGAACAGCGCGTTCAGCTCCTCCAGCGTGAAAGGCGCTTCGCCCTGCTCGACATGGTGCCCCAGCCGGGCGAGCTGCGCCGCCGCGATGGCGGTGCTGGCGGCGATCTCCACATCCACCGGATTGCTGCCGAGCCGCGGGACGCAGAGGATGCGCTGGCGCGGCGCCCGCGGCGGCACGGCGAAGGGGGGCATGGCGCGGCAGGCGGGGTCGCGCGCATCCGGCGGGGACAGCAGCGCCAGGAATGCAGTCAGGTCGGCGCTGGTCCGGGCGATCGGGCCGATCTGCTCCAGGTCCAGCAGGATCGCCGGCAGCCCGTCGCAGCGCGGCACCCGGCCGATGGAGGGCTTCAACCCGACCAGCCCGGCATGGCTGGCCGGCCGGCGGATCGACCCGCCGCCATCGGTGCCGAGCGCCAGCGGCCCCAGCCCGGCCGCCACCGCCGCGACCGCGCCGCCGGAAGACCCGCCCGGCGTCAGCGCCAGGTTCCACGGGTTGCGCGTCACCCCGTAGACCGTGTTGTCGGTATAGCCCTGCAGGGTGAATTCCGGGACGTTGGTCTTGCCGAGGATGACCATCCCCGCTGCCCGGGCACGCGCTACCGGCAGTTCGTCCCGCTCCGGCACGAAGCCGCGGAAGATCGGGCTGCCCCAGACGCAGGGCAGGCCGGCGACGGCGATGTTGTCCTTTACCGTCAGGGCGACGCCATCCAGCGGGGACAGCGGCGTGCCGGCCCGCCAGCGTGCCTCGCTGGCGCGCGCCGCGGCGCGGGCACCGGCCTCGTCCAGCGCGACGATGGCGTTCAGCCGCGGGTTCAGCCGGGCGATCCGCGCCAGGATCGCCTCCAGCGCCTCGACCGGCGATAGCGCGCCGCGGGCGAAGCGGCCGGCAAGGGTGGTGGCCGACAGCAGGGCAGGGTCACTGGGCATGCGGGCCTCCGGTCGGTACGTCCCCCTCCCCCGTAGACGGGGGAGGATTGGGATAAGGGTGGATCGGGCGGCAAGACGCAGGCCGCCCTGGCTTTCCCCGGCGGTGCGGGACAAGCCTTCAGAAGAATCCGCGCAGCCGTGCCAGGCCCGCTGCCGCCTCGGCGGCCATCCGCGTGATCACCTCGCCCGCGCCCGGCACGTCGTCGAACAGCCCGACGCATTGCCCGGCCCAGACATAGCTGCCGTCCAGGTCGCCATCGTCCGTGCCGCGTGCATTCATGCCGCCTGCGATCATCGCCACGATCTCCGCCTGCGGCGCCCCGGCCGCCTCGGCGGCGAGGATGGCCTCGGCATGCGCACTCCGCAGCACGCGGCCGGGCATGCCCAGCGTCCGCTTGATGATCATGGTGTCGCCCGGCGCCGCCGCCGCCAGCGCGTGCTTGTAGGCGGCATGCGCCTGGGCCTCGGCGGTGGCGACGAAGCGGGTGCCCATCTCGACGCCCTCGGCCCCCAGGGCCAGCGCCGCCAGCAGCCCCGCCCCGGTGGCGATGCCGCCCGAGGCGAGGACGGGGATCTTCACCGCCGCCACGACGCGCGGGACCATGACCAGCGTGGTCTCGTCGGACCGGCCGATATGGCCGCCGCCCTCATAGCCCACGGTCGCCACCATGTCGGCGCCCACCGCCTCGGCCTTCTTCGCCAGTTCGGGCCCGGCGGTCAGCACCAGGGTCTTCGCCCCGGCCTCCTGGCAGCGGCGGATATAGGGGGCGGGGTTGCCGGCGGTCAGCGCGATGATGCCGACGCCTTCCTCCAGCGTCGCTTCCAGGCCCGGCCAGATATCCTGCCGGCCGATCGGGAAGTTCACCGCGAAGGGCAGCGCGGTCAGCGCCCGGCAGCGGCGGATTTCCGCGCGTAGCGCCGCGGGCCCGTCGAGCCCCGCCGAGGCGATCTGCCCCAGCCCGCCGGCATTGGACACGGCGGCGGCCAGCGGCGCGGTGGCGACGCGGGCCAGCCCACCCTGCACGATGGGATAGCGGATGCCGAGCAGGCGGGTGACGCGGGTCTCGATCTGCGGCGGCATGGGTCCCCCAGGGGCGAAGTCCGGGGGATGCTAGCCGCAGGAGGCCGCGCTGGGCAGCCGTCACGATGCCGCTGCCGCCTGGCCCCGGCCGTCGCCCTGGTCCTGGTCGCCAGCCAGCCTTTCGGCAAGGTGGTGCCGAAAGGCTGCCGCGGGCCACGAGGCTCCTCGCCGCGGTCGGTTCAGTGCAGCCGCCGCACCACGACCCCGGTGTCCCGCCCGGCCCAGCGCCGGCCCGCGGTCGGCACCGGCAGCCCGAGCCCCGCGGCGGTGCCAAGGCAGGCAGCATCGCCGAGCAAGAGCCCCTGCCGGCCCCAGGCGGGCAGCAGCACGCCGGTGCGGGCCGCCTGGGACGCGCTGAGGCCGACGCTCGGACGCGCCCCTTCATCAGGCCAAGCGGCGGCACGGGTGGGATCGAGCCAGACGGGGCCGGCCACTTCGGTCAGGTTCACCGCGCCGGTCGCCGCGCCGCATGGCAGGGGCTGCTGCCGCGCCATACCAGGCCGGTCAATCATCCCGCTCCGCATCGACTTCGGCCAGCCGGCGCCGCAGCCCCTGCCGCGCTCCGCGCAGCCGCCGCAGCAGGGATGGCGTGGCGATGCCATGCAACTCCTCCCCCGCCGCCCGCAGCAGGACCTGGCTGCCAGGCATCAGGCCCAGTTGCATCCGCAGCGCCTTCGGCACGGTGATCCGCCCCTTGGCATCCATCCGCGCCCGCAGCATCCGCGGCGCGTTCGGCAGCTTCGGCATTCCATCCACTTCCGATCCGAACGCCTCGGCTTACGCCGCGCCCGGGGCCGGATGCAACCACCCCGAACGCAGGAACGGCGCCCTGCGAGACAGGACGCCGTTCCAAACCACCGTTATGCCGGCGCGGATCAGGCCGCCTGGCTCTCCGACCGCTTCGCGTGCTTCTTGCGCTCATGCGGGTCGAGGTAGCGCTTGCGCAGCCGCACCGCGGCCGGCGTCACTTCGACAAGCTCATCGTCCTCGATATAGGCGATCGCCTGCTCCAGGCTCATCCGCCGCGGCGGGGTCAGCAGCAGCGCCTCGTCCTTGCCGGCGGCACGGATGTTGGTGAGCTTCTTTTCCTTGATCGGATTCACGTCGAGGTCGTTCTCGCGCGAATGCTCGCCGAGGATCATGCCCTCGTAGACCTTCACGCCCGGATCGACGAACAGCGTGCCGCGCTCCTGCAGGTAGAACAGCGCATACTGGATCGCCTCGCCCGGCTCGGACGAGATCAGGCTGCCGTTGCGGCGGCCGGGGATCACCCCGACCCAGGGGCGGTAGCCGAGGAACAGCCGGTTCATCAGCCCGGTGCCGCGGGTGTCGGTCATGAACTCGCCGTGGTAGCCGATCAGGCCGCGCGACGGCATCTCGAAGGTGATGCGGATCTTGCCGCCGCCGGACGGCCGCATGTCCTGCATCACGCCCTTGCGGATCGACAGCTTCTCGACGACCACGCCCGAATAGCCCTCGTCGACATCGACGAGCACTTCCTCGAAGGGCTCCTCGCGCTCGCCGGTCTCGGGGTTGATCTGGGTCAGCACGCGCGGCCGGCCGATCGTCAGCTCGAAGCCCTCGCGGCGCATCTGCTCGATCAGCACGCCGAGCTGCAGCTCGCCGCGGCCGGCGACCTCGAAGCTGTCGGCCTCCTGGCTGTCGGTCACCTTGATGGCGACGTTGCCTTCGATCTCCTTGTACAGCCGGTCGCGGATCTGCCGCGACGTCACCTTCTTGCCCTCGCGGCCGCCGAGCGGGCCGTCGTTGATGCGGAAGGTCATGGCCAGGGTCGGCGGGTCGACCGGGATGGCGTGCAGCGGCTCGGTCACCTCGGGCGCGCAGATGGTGTCCGGGATGGTGGCGTCGGACAGGCCGGCGATGGCGATGATGTCGCCCGCCTGCACCTCATCCACCGGCACGCGGTCGAGGCCGGAGAAGGTCATCAGCTTGGTCAGCCGCCCCGTCTCGACCACCGAGCCGTCCTGGCGCAGCACCTTCACCGGCATGTTGAGCCGGCCGATGCCCTGCTCGACCCGGCCGGTCAGGATGCGGCCGAGGAAGTTGTCGGCCTCGAGGATCGCGGCGTTCATCGCAAAGGGCTTGTCGAGCTCGACCTTCGGCGGCGGCACGTGGCTGAGGATCAGGTCGAACATGGGCGAGAGGTCCTTGCGGGCCCCTTCGAGCTCCATGTCGGCCCAGCCCTGGCGGCCGGAGGCGAACATGGTGTGGAAGTCGAGCTGCTCGTCGGTCGCGCCGAGGGCGGCGAACAGGTCGAAGACCTCGTTGTGGACCTCGTCCGGCCGGGCGTCCTGGCGATCGACCTTGTTGATGACCACGATCGGCCGGATGCCGCGGGCCAGCGCCTTGGTCAGCACGAACTTGGTCTGCGGCAGCGGGCCCTCGGCGGCGTCGCACAGCACGATCGCGCCATCGACCATCGACAGGATGCGCTCGACCTCGCCGCCGAAATCGGCGTGGCCGGGGGTGTCGACGATGTTGATCTTGACGCCCTTCCATTCCACCGCGGTGGACTTGGCGAGGATGGTGATGCCGCGCTCGCGCTCGAGGTCGTTGCGGTCCATCGCCCGTTCGGCGACATGCTGGTTCGGGCGGAAGGCGCCCGCCTGCTTGAGGAGGTTATCGACCAGCGTCGTCTTGCCATGGTCGACATGCGCGATGATCGCGACGTTGCGGATTTCCATAAAGGGCAGTCCCTGGGCGCCGCAACGCAGAACGACGCGGCCCGGTCGCAGGAGGCGACCGGGCACGTGCGGCGCAGGCAGGCGGCATGTTGCGGCGCACAGATAGTGGCTCGGCGCCGGAAAAGCGAGCCTTGAATGCCGCAGGGCAGCCGGAACCTGCGCGCGGGGCGGTCGCCCCGCCGCATGGAACGGCTACCCGCGATGCGGGGCCCGGGGGCCCCGCGCGCGTCGGCTCAGCGGCGCGGCTGCGTCCGTTCGCCCGGCATCACGCCGGTGCCGCCCGGTGCGGTCTGCATCGCCCCGGAGGAGGCGCTCGGGTCGGGACCGCCGCGGCCGCTGCTCGGAGCCAGCGGCACCGCCGCGCCCTGGGCCGGCTGCTGGCTGCGGCCCTGCATGTTCTGCGGCGTGCTGCCGAGGTTGCCGGCCGCCGGCGAGCCCGGGGTAGCAGCGGACAGACCACCCTGGCCGCTGCTGTCGGCCCCGCCGCCGCCGCCGCCGCCCTGGGCCAGGACGATGAAGCCGGAACGGTCAGACGCCTCGTTCAGATCGCCGACGCAATCAGCGAAGGCGGGCGTGGCGAGCAGCATGGTGCCAAGCGTGGCAGCGAGGAGTTCGGTTCGACGCATGGGGCTTTCTCTCATCCAGGTGCGGGGCCGGCCCGCCGTCTCCCCGTGAGCGGCCATGGCCGGATCCGAAACGCCAAGGACTTTTTCGCGTCCCCGTTGCGTTCCGGCCCGTGTTAACCCAACACGATGGAGACCGGCCGGTTCCCCGTGCCGGCAACGACCAGCGCCTTGATGTCGCCCTGCGGCCGGGCGCCGAAATGCGAGATCACCTCGGCTGCCGCCGCCGATCCCCAGCGGCCGCACTCCGGCAGCGGCAGCCCCTGGGTGTGGGCCGCCAGGAAGCCCGCGGCATAGGCATCGCCGGCGCCGGTGGTGTCCACCACCTTGGTCGGCACCGCGGCGACCTCGTGCCGCGCCGCCCCGGCGACGATGGTGCTGCCCGCGGCGCTGCGGGTCAGCGCGGCCAGCGCCACCTCGCCACGGACCAGATCGACCGCCGCCTCGAATTCGTCGGTCTCGTACAGCGCCAGGAGCTCGCTTTCGTTGGCGAAGAGGATATCGACCTCCTCCCGCACCAGCGCGCGGAAGGCTTCGCGGTGGCGGCCGACGCAGAAGGCGTCCGACAGGGAGAGCGCGACCTGGCGGCCGTGCGCATGCGCGATGCGGGCGGCCTCGCGGAAGGCGGCCTGCGCCGCCGGCGGGTCGAACAGGTAGCCTTCCATGTAGAGCACCTTGGCGCGGGCAACCTCGGCTGCGTCCACGTCGGCGGCGGAGAAATGCACGCAGGCGCCGAGGAAGGTGTTCATCGTCCGTTGCGCGTCGGGCGTCACCAGGATCAGGCAGCGGGCGGTCGGTGCGCCCTGCGTCAGGGGTGCGGTCGGGAAATGCACGCCGGCGGCACGGATGTCGTGCGCGAAGACCCGGCCGAGCTGGTCGTCCGCCACCTTGCCGAGGAAGCCCACCCGGGCGCCGAGCGCCGCGGCGACCGCGCAGGTATTGCCGGCCGAGCCGCCCGAGCTCTCGGTCCCCGGCCCCATGGCGGCATAGAGCGCCTCCGCCTCCTCCGGCCCGACCAGGCGCATGGCGCCCTTGGTCAGGTCATGGGCGTCGAGGAAACTGTCCTCGGCGCGGGCCAGGACGTCGACGATGGCGTTGCCGATGCCGAGAATATCGAGGGTGGGCTCGCTCATGTCGGTCGCGACCTCATGGGGCTGGCGGGCGTTGCGGGCAGGATGCGGACCGGATAGCCCCCGCTCCGCGGGGCGGCAACCGGACGCCCCACCATGGGATGGACCGATGCTCGCTGCCTGCATGCTGACATTGCGTCAGCTGCCCGACCCCGCCTTCCTCGGACCGCTGCTCAAGGGGTTCCTCGGCGCCGTCGCGGTCTTCCTCGGGCTGTCCGCCCTCGCCGCCTGGGGCACCGCGGGGCTGGCCGGTGGCGAGGGCTGGCTGGCGACCGCGGCAGCGGCTTTCGGCGGCCTGCTGACCCTGGGCCTGGCCTTCTGGCTGTTCGTCCCGGCGATGCTGGCGATCGCCGGGCTGTTCCTCGACCCGGTGGCGGCGGCGGTGGAGCGGCGTTTCTATCCGGCCCTGCCGCCGGCAGAGGGTGCCGGGCTCGCCGCGCAGACCGCCTTCAACCTGCGCTTTGGCCTGCAGGTCGCCGCCTTCTCGCTGCTCGCCTTGCCGCTCGCCTTGCTGGCGCCGCCCTTCGGCGCGGTCGCGCTCTGGCTCATCGGCACCGTCGCCCTGGGGCACGGCCTGTTCGAGGGGGTGGCGCAGCGGCGCATGCCGGTGTCCGAATCGCGGGCGCTGCGACGCCGCCGCGAGGCGCCAGTCCTGGCGCTCGGCGCCCTGCTTTCGGCGCTATCTTTTGTTCCATTGGTTAACCTGCTGGTTCCGGTTTTCGGCACCGCCGCCATGACCCACCTGCTGCATCGCGGCTAAGGCGGAATATCCCGCAAAATCCTCGCAGGAATGCGATGTCGCCGTTGTGCGTGCGCGAGCCCGCATGGTAGCCCGGTCGCATTGTGCGACACGTCGCGCGGGACCATCCGCCGCATTGTCCGCCGCACCGCTCTGAAGGGGGGACAGCATGGCCATCTTCGGCCGTAAACGTGACGATGGGCCGGCCGCGCCGGCCGCCGATCCCGAACCGGCGGCAATTCCCGCCGCCCGGGATTCCGATTTCGGCGTGCCGCCATTCCGCCCAGCATCGAAGGACGCGCCCACCATGTCCCTGGCTCCGAAGCCGACCGCCACCCCCGCCGCGCCGAATGTCGGCATCCGGCCCGCCCCGGTCGGGGTCCCGGCCCGGCCGACCGCCCGCATCGATCCCGGCGAGCGCCGGACCCTCGTGGTCGGGCGCGGCATCAGCCTGCAGGGCACCGTCGCCGATGCCGAACGCCTGGTGGTCGAGGGCACGGTCGAGAGCCAGATGATCCAGGCCAGCGAGCTCTTCGTTGCCCAGTCCGGCATCTTCAAGGGCGAGATGCAGGTCGAGGACGCCGAGATCGCCGGCCTGTTCGACGGCACCATCACCGCCCGCAACAGCCTGGTGATCCGCGCCAGCGGCAAGGTCAACGGCATCGCCCGCTGCCGCAAGCTGTCCGTCGAGGAAGGCGGCCAGGTCTCCGGCCGCATGGAGATGCTGACCGAGGCGCAGGCCTCCGCCACCACGGCACCGCGCCCGGCCACCCCGGCCCCGGTGATGCCGGCGCCCGCCGACGCCTGAGCCCTTGCCCGCCGCCGGGTGACCGGCGGCGGGCGTCCACCCTTGGCCCCGGGCCCGCCGCGGCGGCACCCGTTCCGGAGACCGCGCGGCCATGGCGCCCCGCCTCCGCCTCCTGCTGCTGCTGCTGCCCGCCGGCTGCGCCGCGCCGGGCGAGCGGGAAGCCGTCGCCATGCGGGCGGCGCTGGAAAGCGGCCAGGCCAGCCTGGCGGCGGTTGCGCCGCCGGCATCGCCGGCCGTGCCCCTGGTCCTGGTCGGCGGCGCGGCACGCCCGCTGCCGCAGCAGCCCATCCCGCGGCACGAACGCCCGCCGACCGCTGCCCGGTTCGACGCGGCCGGCACCCGCCCGGCGAGCGCCGCCGAACTGCTCGGCGCCGGGCCGGAGACGCTACGCCGCTGGCTGGGCGAGCCGGTGCTGCGCCGGCCGGAGGGCGGCGCCGAGGTCTGGCTCTATGCCGGGGCGGGCTGCGCGCTCGACGTCATCCTCTATCCCGCGGGCCATGGCTTGTCGGTGGCGCATGCCGCGGCCCGGGCGCAGGGCGCCGAGCCGCGCACCGAGGCCGCCTGCCTGGGCGAGATCGCCGCGGCGCAGGACGGGCACCGGGTCCCGGCGTCGGGTGGCCCGGCGGTGCGGGTAGCCGACCAGGGCATCTGAGCCGCGGCCCGCGACCCCGGCCTTTCCCGGCGCGATCAGCTGCCGCCACGCATCGAAGGCCGGACTGGCGAGGGGCCCATGCATCCCGCCCCGGCATGCGGCGCTTTGGCGCTGGACGAAAGCCGCCCCGCACCCCCTATCGCACACACCCTCCCAGCCTTGGGCCCTCATCCTTGATCCTTTACCTCGACGTCTTCGTGCCACCCTTCGGCCTGCTGCTGCTCGGCGCCCTGCTGCGCCGGCACCTGCTGCGGGACGATACGGTCTGGGCGGGGATCGAGCGCCTGGTCTTCTGGGTGCTGATGCCGGCGCTGCTGTGTTCGGCGATCGGCGCGGTCGACCTGGCGACCCTGCCGATCGGCGGGATGGCCATTGCCATCTGGCTGGCGCTGCTCGGCGGGGCGGGGCTCAGCCTGGCCCTGGCCTGGGCGGCCGGGATCGACCACCCGGCGCGGACCTCGGTCTTCCAGGGCGGCGTCCGCTTCAACAACCTGATGGGCTTCGCCGTGATGGCCGGGCTGTTCGGCGCCGCCGGGACCTCGCTCGGCGCGGTCGCCACCGGGCTGATCGTGCCCTTCGTCCAGCTGATGACCACGCTGGTCTTCGCCCTCGGCGGCGGCCGCGGCTTCTCGCCGGGCCGGGCGGCGCGGCAACTGGCGCTGAACCCGCTCCTGCTGGGCTGCCTCGCCGGCTTCGCCGTCTCGCTGGCCGGCGGGTTGCCGCCGGGGATCGCGCCGCTGGGGCGCGCGCTCGGCCAGGCCTCGGTGGCACTGGGCCTGCTCTGCGTCGGCGCCGCGCTGTCGCTGGGGGCGATGCGGGACCGGCTGCCGCTGCAGCTCGCCACCTGCGTCATCAAGCTGGTGCTGGTACCGGCCATGGTGCTGCTGCTCGGCCGCGCCTTGGGGCTGGAACCGCTGGCCCTGTCCGCGGCGCTGGTCTTCATGGCGCTGCCGACGGCGACGACCAGCTATGTGATGGCCCGCGCGATGGGCGGCGACGCGCCGCTGATGGCGGCGTTGACCACGCTGGAGCATCTGGTGGCGATCCTGACCCTGCCGCTGTGGATCCTGTTGCTGGGGTCGTGACGAGACCCTCATCTTTCCGGTAGATGCTGGGCAGAGAGGCGGAGCGGATGCCATGCTGGGACGGCGCGGGATTGTGGCAGGGATCGGGGCGGCGGCGCTGTCCGGCGCGACGGGCGCGCAGGCCCAGGGCGGCACGGCATCGTGGCCGGACCGGCCGCTGCGCTGGATCGTCGGCTACCCGCCGGGCGGCGCCAGCGACACCTTCGCGCGCCTGATCGGCAGCCACATGGCCAGGACGCTCGGCCAGAACATGGTGGTGGAAAACCGTCCCGGCGGCGGCGCGGTGGTCGCCAGCGAGGCGGTCGTCCGCAGCGCGCCGGACGGCTACACGATGCTGCATGTCGACAACGGCATCCTGGTCTACAACCCGGCGCTCTATGCCCGGCTGCCCTTCGACCCGGACAAGGACCTCCAGGGCGTCGGCTTCATCGGCCGCTTCCCGCTGTTCATCGTGGTCCGCCCCGACCATCCGGTGAAGGACTTCGCCGACTTCGTCGCGCAATCGAAGCTGAAGGCGCCGAATTACGGCTCGCCCGCCGTCGCCTCGCCGCATCACCTGGCGATGGAGATGGTCAAGCGCCGCACCGGGCTGGACGCGGTGCACGTGCCCTATCGCGGCGGGCCGGCGGCGATGCAGGACCTGCTGGCGGGCAACGTGGACAGCGTGGTGATCGACTGCGCCACCGGCATCCCCTTCATCACCGGCGGTCGCGTGAAGACGTTGTGTGTCTTCTCCGAGGCGCGCAGCCCACGCGCGCCGGAGGTGCCGACGCTCCGCGAGCTCGGCTTCGACAGGGCCGTCGCCTATGGCTGGCAGGGCATGAGCATCCCCTCCGCGGTGCCGGCACCGCTGGTGGCGAAGCTGGCCGAGGCGCTGCAGGCCGGCGTCGCCGCGCCCGACGTGCAGGACCGCTACAAGACGCTCGGCATCGAGAGCGCGCCGCTGAGCCCGGCCGAATTCCAGGCCTTCGTCGCGCGCGAGAATGCCGAATGGCGGCCGTTGATCCGCGAGCTGGGGATCCGGCTGGACGGCTGATGCCGCCCGTGCTGCAGCGCCTGCGCGCCGCTTGGCGCCACCGCGGCCGGTCCGGGCGGGAAGCGGCGATGCTGCGCTGGAACGTCAAGGCGCTGGGCTCGGCGCTGGCGATGCAGGCCTATGCGGCGCGGCAGGGCGGCCCGCCGATGCCGGCCGCCCCGGTGCCGGCCGGAATCGGCAGCCGTGCCTGCTGCCAGGCGGATATCGAGAGCCCCTGGCTGCACCACTGGTGCGGCCGGCTGGGGCTCGCCCCGCTGTACCACCGCAAGGTCTGGGAAGACGCCTGGGTGGTGCAGATGCTGTGGGAGGCCGGGATGCTGGCTCCCGGCCGCCGGGGCCTGGGCTTCGCGGTCGGGACCGAGGCGCTGCCGGCGCTGTTCGCCGCCGAGGGCGCCGAGATCCTGGCGACCGACCTGGCGGCGGAGGACGCCAAGGCGGAAGTCTGGCGCGACACCGCGCAGCATGCCGCCGGGCTCGATGCGCTCTACCGCCCCGCCTTGCTGTCGCGGACGGCGTTCGACACCCGGGTCCGCTTCCGCCCGGTCGACATGAACGCGCTGCCGCCCGACCTGGCCGATGGCGGCTTCGACTTCCTCTGGTCGGTCTGCGCGGTCGAGCATCTGGGCTCGATCGAGGCGACGCTGGATTTTTTGCTGCGGGCGATGCGCTGCCTGAAGCCGGGCGGCATCGCCGTGCACACGACCGAATACAACCTGGTGGCGGAGGGCCCGACGATCGAGGCCGGCACCACGGTGCTGCTGCAGGACCGCCATCTCGCGGCGCTGGCGGCGCGCGCCGCGGCGGCAGGGCATGCCCTGCTGCCGCGCCTGGCCCAGCCGCCGCCCAGCCCGCTCGACCTCTATGTCGACCTGCCGCCCTACCAGACGCTGGCGGAACGGGCGCGGGGCACGGTGGAGCCGCCGCATCTGCGGATGGCGCATGCGGGCTACCAGGTGACGTCGCTGGGGCTGGTGCTGCGGGCGGGGGGCTGAGACGCCAGCAAGGCCAGGGAGGACGTATCTTCCCTGGACCCACCTCCATTTCTCTGAGTTGGCACCTACCGCGCGGCAGGTGCCAGGCCCACAGAAGGGAAGGTTGGGGAGGGAATACCTTTGCCTCCCCAACCTTCCTTTCCTGGCCTACGGCCCGCCGATGCCATGCAGCCGGGCGGCATCGCCGAAGACCAGCAGCTGGTCCTCCCCATCCGTCGCCGCGAGCACCGCGGCGATCGAGCTGGGCAGCACGCCATGCGCGCTGTCGAGCCGGTGCACCGCGCCGTAGATCCCCAACAATTCGGCCAGCACCGCGGCACCGTCATAGGGGCGGGCATGGTTGAACTCGAGGATCAGAAGCGGCCGGTCGCGCCGCAGCATCGCCGCCATGCCGCGCAGGATCGCGTCCTCCGCCCCCTCGGCGTCGATCTTCACCAGGTCGATCCGCGGCCAGGCTTCGGCCAGGCTGTCGAAGGCCAGCACCGGCACCTCCACCACCGCGGCGTGGGCGGCGAAATGGCCCGCCGCGGCGCCGGCGACCAGCGCGGCGTTCTTCGGCTCGTTGTGCGGGATGGCGAGGAAGCCGGTGCCGTCGCTGCCGTCGCCGAGCGCCACCGCCATGACCTCGGCGCGCGGGCCATAGCCGTTCACGTCGAGGCTGGCCTGCAGCAGCCGCGCCACCGCGGGGTTGGGCTCGATCGCCAGGACGCGGCCCCGCGGCCCGGCCAGGTCGGCCATCAGCAGCGCGTAGTAGCCGAGATTGGCGCCGACATCGACGCAGGCCATGCCCGGCCGCACCGCGCGGGCGATCAGCCGGGTGAGCCAGATCTCCCAGTAGCCGTCGAGCAGCAGGTGGCTGCCGAGGCCGCGGTCGCGGGTGTCGACGAACATCTTGTAGCGGCCGAGCACGCGGCAGAGCGCTTGGCTGTCGCCCAGATAGACCGCACCGGTGAGGCTGCGCACGCGGCATTCCAGCACGTAGCGCGGGTCGCTGCGGATCTGGCCCAGATGCACGAGGCCGCCGGGCGGCGTGCGCCGCGCACCGAAGCCATGCCGCCACCACAGGCTGCGGAGGATCTGCGCCAGACGGGCCAGCATCGCGCCTATATCCGTCCCGCTTCGCCGTCAGCCATCCGCGCCGCCTATCACGCGCCCGCCAGGGGAGCAAACCAACGGCCCGCTGCCGCCGGCCCAGGCTGCCGCGGGACGGGTTGACGCTTCACCAAGAACGCGGCGGGGAAGATGGTCTTCACAAGGCGATCATGGCCGCGGCACGGCGAGGGAGGCCGTAACCGTTCCATAATCCCGTGGCGTTATGCGGCGGTCATCCCAGAGCCACAGGATCAAGCCGCCTATGCTGCAGCGCCTCCTCGACCGGCTTCGCCGCTGGGTCCTCTACCGGCCGGAACGGCGCTACATGCGCGGCCGCTAGCCACCTCATCCATAATTCACTTTTACGCGATCAACCGTTCCACGCCACCGTCAGGGGGCCAGTGCATCCTGCACCCATTGCTCGCCAACCGCCGGCAGCATGTTCCAGGCCGCATCGGCGGAGACATGGGTGACGAACAGTTGGGTCACCGCCCGCATCGGCACCGGCAAGGTCCGGACCAGGTGATCGCGCAGATAGGCCGGTGAAACGCCGGTTTCCGCCAGGGTTGCACTTTTCGAGACCTGCCAGTGCTCCGGGGCGATCTGAAAAATCGATTCGAAGAAGCGTTTTTCGTCATCCGCTTCGAGCGCTGAGAGGTCGTGCAGGATCAGGCTGAGCGGCATGCAGGTCCCCGTGGTCAGGCCGGGAGATCACCGGCCGTATGCAGATGGACAATGGCAATATCGCCTGCGCTTGCAACAGCCTCCGCGACCAGCGTGCGATGGCACTGTCGTGGATCCGCCTCCAGGCAAAGCAGGCAGAGCCGTGCCGCCGGCGCTTCCGCGGCGAGCGCCGCGACCGCCGCCTGCGCCTCGGTGCCGGCCAGCCGGGCACCGAAGATCCGCTTCATCTCGCCGGTCCGGCCGGCCTTCGCCGCGGCGCGGCCCTCCGGCGGGGTGCCGAGCGCGCGGACATGGCGGTAGCCGATGCCGGCCCGCGCCAATGCCTCCGACAGCGCCCGCTTGGCGAAGCCGGGGCGGCGACTGTTCGGCAGTTCCCGCACATCGACCAGGGTGGTGACGCCGGCCGCGCGCAGGGTCTCGATCAGCCGGTCCGGCGTCGCCCCCTCGTAGCCGATGGTGAAGAGGGAGCTCTCCGAGCTGGCAGAAGCGGCCGATTCACGCCCCGGGCCCGAAGACGGCCCGGGACGATCGGACGCTGTCATGGCGCGGCCGATTCACGCCCCGGGCCGGAAGACGGCCCGGGACGATCGGACGCTGTCACCGCGCGGCCGATTCACGCCCCGGGCCCGAAGACGGCCCGGGACGATCGGACGCTGTCACCGCGCGATCGCCGCATGCGCGGCCAGGCAGGCCATGTCGAGCAGCTGGGTGACGCTGGCATCGACGGGGACGATCTGTACCGGCTTCGACAGCCCCATCAGCAGCGGCCCGATCGCCGTGCCGCTGGTCAGGCGGGGGACCGACTTGGTCAGGATATGCGCGGCATGCAGCCCGGGCATCACCAGCACGTTGGCCGCGCCGGTCAGCCGGCAGAAGGGGTAAAGGTGCGCCCGCAGCGCCGGGTCCAGCGCCACGTCGGCCGCCATCTCGCCGTCGTACTCGAAATCCACCTGCCGCTGGTCCAGCAGCTTCACCGCCTCGCGGATACTGCCGGGGATCGAGCCCTTGGGGTCGCCGAAGGTCGAGAAGGACAGGAAGGCGACGCGCGGCTCATGCCCCAGCCGGCGCGCCGCGGCCGCCGACTGGATGGCGATCTCGGCCAGCGTCGCCGCGTCCGGGCGCTCGTGGATCGCCGTGTCGGCGACGAAGACGGTGCCGGAGACGCGGGCCAGCAGCAGGGTCAGGCCGAACATGACCCCGCCCGGCGCCGGGTCGATGACCGAGGTGATCCCCTCCAGCGCCACCGAATAGCTGCGGGTCACGCCGGTGACGATGGCATCCGCGTCGCCCAGCGCCACCATGCAGGCGGCGAAGACGTTGCGGTCCTGGTTGACCAGCCGCTGGCAGTCGCGGAACAGGAAGCCGTGCCGCTGCTGCTTCTCGTACAGATATTCGGCGAAGCGGCGGTTGCTGTCCGAATTCCGCGCGTTGCGGATGACGATGCCGTCCGGCAGCGGCACGCCGATGCCGCGCATCGTCGCCTGGATGCGGTCCTCCCGCCCCACCAGCACCGCGGTGCCGTAGCCGGCATTGTGGAAGGCGATGGCGGCGCGGATCACCTTCTCCTCCTCGCCCTCGGCGAAGACCACGGTGCGCGGATTGGCGCGCACCCGTTCGGTGATCAGCTCCAGCGCGTTCGCCGTCGCATCCAGCCGCCCGGTCAGGCTGCGGGCATAGCGCGGCAGGTCGGTGATCGGCCGGCGGGCGACGCCGCTCTCGATCGCGGCCTTGGCCACCGCGACCGGCACGCGGGAGATCAGCCGCGGGTCGAAGGCGTTGGGGATGATGTATTCGGGGCCGAAGCGCAGCGACTTGCCGGCGCCGGCGGTGTTCACCTCCTCCGGCACGTCCTCCCGCGCCAGCAGGGCCAGGGCGCGGGCGGCGGCGATCTTCATCGCGTCGTTGATCGTGCTGGCACGGACGTCGAGCGCGCCGCGGAAGATGAAGGGGAAGCCGAGGACATTGTTGACCTGGTTCGGATAGTCCGACCGGCCGGTGGCGATGATGCAGTCGGGGCGGACCGCCTTGGCCTCCTCCGGCGTGATCTCCGGGTCCGGGTTCGCCATGGCGAAGAGGATCGGCTTGTCGGCCATGGCGCGGATCATGTCCTGCGTCACCGCGCCCTTGGCCGAGAGGCCGAAGAAGACGTCGGCGCCGTCCAGCGCCTCGGTCAGGGTGCGGGCGCGGGTCTCGACCGCATGGGCCGATTTCCACTGGTTCATGCCCTCGGCGCGGCCCCGCCAGAGCACGCCCTTGGTGTCGCACATGATGATGTTCTCGGGCCGCATGCCCATGGCCCGCAGCAGCTCGGCGCAGGCCACCGCGGCGGCGCCGGCGCCGTTGATCACCAGCTTGGTCGCGGCCAGGTCGCGCCCGGTCAGGTGCGCCGCGTTGATCAGCCCGGCGGCGGCGACGATGGCGGTGCCGTGCTGGTCGTCGTGGAAGACCGGGATGTCCATCAGCTCGCGCAGGCGCTGCTCGATGATGAAGCACTCCGGCGCCTTGATGTCCTCGAGGTTGATCCCGCCGAAGGACGGCCCGAGGTAGCGCACCGCGTTTACGAAGGCGTCGGCATCCTCGGTGTCGATGCAGAGATCGATGCCGTCGACATCGGCGAAGCGCTTGAATAGGGCGACCTTGCCCTCCATCACCGGCTTCGACGCCAGCGCGCCGAGATTGCCGAGCCCCAGCACCGCGGTGCCGTTCGAGATGACGGCGACGAAATTGCCCTTCGCCGTGTAGTCGTAGGCCAGGCTCGGGTCGCGGTGGATGTGCAGGCAGGGCTCGGCCACGCCGGGGGAGTAGGCCAGGGACAGGTCGCGCGCGGTGATCAGCGGCTTGGTGAGGCGGATTTCCAGCTTGCCCGGGCGGCCCTCGGCATGCAGCGCCAGCGCTTCCTCGGGCGTGACGCGGGCGGTGCGGCCATCGACGAGCGCGCCGGCGAGCCCGGCCTTCGGTAGATCGTCCATCTCAACTGGTCCCTTCGCGCGCCTGCCGAGGGGGCCTGTTGTTTGGCCTCCCCTCCCTTGTCCGTCATTTACGCCGCTGCGGGGCCTGCCGTGAAGTCGCTGGCTTCGCGGCTGCGAAGGTTCGGTGAAGGTTCGGTCGCGGAAAAGCCGCGGTCGGGCGACCGTCCTCCGAAACGGTGGGACTGCCGCCGCCCCCGCGAACGGGCTACAGACCGGCATGGACCAGGCCTCCGCTCCCGCCGCCCGCGTGCTGACCGCCGAAGGCGCCTCCCCCGCCATGGCGCAGTGGTTCGCGCTGAAGTCGGCGCATCCGGACGCCATCCTGTTCTTTCGCATGGGCGACTTCTTCGAGATGTTCTTCGCCGATGCCGAGGCGGCGGCGGAGGCGCTCGACATCGCGCTGACCTACCGGGGCGAGCACCAGGGCACCCGGGTGCCGATGTGCGGCGTGCCGGTGCATAGCCACGAAAGCTACCTGGCCCGGCTGATCCGCCGCGGCTTCCGCGTCGCCATCGCCGAGCAGATGGAGACGCCCGAGGAAGCCAAGCGCCGGAAGGCCCCGGCCGTCCGGCGCGATGTCGTGCGGCTGGTCACCCCGGGGACGGTCACCGAGGAGACGCTGCTGGAGGCCTCGCGGCCGGCCTGGCTGCTGGCCCTCGCCCCGGATGGCGACCGGCTGGGCGCCGCCTGGCTCGACCTCTCGACCGGCGCCTTCGAGACCGAGGCCCTGGCGCCCGGGGACCTGCCCGCCCTGCTGGCCCGGCTGGAGCCGGCCGAGATGCTGGCCCCCGCCACGCTCGCCTTGCCCGGCGCGGTCGAGGCCGGCGTGCCGCGCGACGGCGCCCGCCGGCTGGCCGAGGCCTATGGCGTCGCCACCCTGGACGGCTTCGGCAGCTTCTCCGCCGGCGAGGCCGCCGCGGCCGCCATGGCGCTCGACTATGTCCGCGCCACCCAGAAGGCCGAGTCCGGCCGCACCCTGGCCCACCTGACCCGCCCGGTGCCGCGCGGCGGCCGCGGCGTGCTGCAGATGGATGCGGCGACCCGGCGGAGCCTCGAGATCCTGCGCAGCGAGCGCGGCGGCCTGAAGGACTGCCTGCTCGCCGCCGTCGATCGCACGGTGACCGCGGCCGGGGCCAGGCTGCTGGCCGACCGGCTCGGCTGCCCGCTGGCCGAGCCGGGCCCGATCGCCGCCCGGCACGACGCGGTCGCCGCCCTGCTGGCCGACCCGGCGCTGCGGGCGCGCATCCGGGCCAGCCTGAAGGGCGCGCCGGACATGGCGCGCGCGCTCGGCCGCCTGGCGCTCGACCGCTTCGCCCCGCGCGACCTGGCGGCGATCCGCGACGGGCTGGGCCGGGCGGCGGCCATCGCCGCGGCGCTGGAACGGCCGGAGGGGCTGGCCGCCATCCCGCCCCTGCTGGCCGACAGCGCCCGGGCGCTGCGTCCGGCCGAGGACCCGGCCCCCGCATTGGGCCGGGCGCTGGCCGAGACGCTGCCCGCCCGGCTCGACGACCCGGGGATCGTGGCGGCGGGCTATGACGGCCAGCTCGACGCCTTGCGGCGGCTGCGGGACGATGCCCGCGGCGCCATCGCCGCGCTGCAGCTGGATCTCGCCCAGGCCTGGGGCGTCGCCAGCCTGAAGGTCCGCCACCATCAGCAATTCGGCTATCTCGCCGAACTGCCGCCGGCCCCGGCCGAGACCCTGCTGCGCAACCCGCCGCCCAGGGCGACCGGCGACTTCGCGCCGATCCACCGCCAGACCATGGCCAACGGCGTCCGCTTCACCTGCGCCGCGCTGGCCGCGCTCGACCGCCGGCTGTCGGAGGCGGCCGAGGAGGCCGCGCGGCGGGAGAAGGCCATCGCCCGCCACCTGCGCGGCCTCTGCCTTGCCGCCGCCCCCGGCATCGCCGATGCGGCCGAGGCACTGGCCGAGATCGACCTGCATGCCGCCACCGCCGAACTGGCCAATGCGGGCGGCTGGTGCCGGCCGGACCTCACCGAGCGGGCGGATTTCTGCATCGCGGCCGGCCGCCACCCGGTGGTCGCCGCGGCGCTGACCCGCAGCCGCGGCCCGGCCTTCGTGCCGAACGACTGCGACCTTTCGCCGGGGCGGCGGATCTGCCTGCTGACCGGGCCGAACATGGCCGGCAAGTCTACCTTCCTGCGGCAGAACGCCCTGCTGGTGGTGCTCGCCCAGGCCGGGTTGTTCGTGCCGGCCGAGAGCGCCCGGCTCGGCCTGGTCGATCGCCTGTTCTCCCGCGTCGGGGCCTCCGACGACCTGGCCGGCGGGCGGTCCACCTTCATGGTCGAGATGGCGGAGACCGCCGCCATCCTGAACCTGGCCGGCCCACGGTCCCTGGTGGTGCTGGACGAGGTCGGCCGCGGCACCGCCACCTGGGACGGGCTGGCGATCGCCTGGGCGGCGCTGGAGGCGCTGCACGACCGCACCCGCTGCCGCACCATCTTCGCCACCCATTTCCACGAACTCACCGCCCTGGCCGGCAAGCTGCCGGAGATGACGCCCGCCACCATGCGGGTGCGCGAATGGAAGGGCGAGGTGGTCTTCCTGCACGCCGTCGGCCCCGGCACGGCGGAGCGCAGCTGGGGCCTGCATGTCGCCAAGCTGGCCGGGGTGCCGCGCGCGGTGCTGACCCGGGCCGCCCAGGTCCTCGCCTCGCTCGAGGAGCGCGCCCGCGGGCTCGACCCGCTGTCCGACGAGTTGCCGCTGTTCGCCCGCCCGGCCGCGCCGGCCCCCGGCCTGCACCCGGCGCTGGACGCCCTGGCGGCGCTCGACCCCGACGCGCTCTCCCCGCGGGAGGCGCAGGAGGCGCTTTATCGGCTGAAAACCTTGTTGGATGGTGCTGTCCCCGGCGGCTGACTGGGGGTATTCTGGTGGGAATGACCGCAGCCGCCGCTTTTCCCGCCCGGGCCAACGCCCAGCGCCACCCTGCGCTGGCCGAGATGCCGGCCGTCATCCCCGACCTGATCGCCGAGCTGTCCGGCGAAGCCGGCGGCGGCCCGATCCGCCGGGAAGATGCGTTGGACCTGCTCCGCCGCCATCTCGGGCGCATCCAGTCCACCGTGCAGGACGGGTTCGAGGCGCATGAGCTCTCCGGCCTCGCCGCCGCCCGCTGGCTGGCGGCGCTGAGCGACGGGCTGATGACTGCCATCCACCACTATGCCCTGGCGATGGTCCCGCCGCGCGGCGCGGCGGAGGCGGCGGAAGCGCCCTTCGCCCTGGTCGCCACCGGCGGCTATGGCCGCGGCGTGCTGGCGCCCTATTCCGACATCGACCTGCTCTTCCTCACCGACCAGGCGGCCGGGCCGCGGTCGCAGCGGGTGGTGGAGTTCGTCCTCTATCTGCTCTGGGACCTTGGCCTGAAGGTCGGCCACGCCACGCGCTCGATCCGCGACTGCATGGACGAGAGCGCCAAGGACGCGACCATCCTGACCGCCCTGGTCGATGCCCGCTTCCTCGCCGGGGAGAAGCCGGTCTACGAGCGTTTCACCGAGGTCTTCACCCGCACCCGGCAGCAGCGTGGCCTCGGTCACTTCCTCGCCGCCAAGCGGGCGGAACGCGCCGGGCGGCATGCGCGCTACGGCGACAGTCCCTATTTGGTCGAGCCCAACATCAAGGAAGGCCGCGGCGGCCTGCGCGACCTGCAGACCCTGTACTGGCTGGCACGCTACGCCTTCGGCACCCAGCGGATGCCCGACCTGGTAGGGCCGGACAGCCCCGGCGGCGGGTTGCTGAGCGAGCACGAGGCGCGCGCCATAAGGCGATCCTGGGACTTCCTCTGGACCGTCCGCTTCCACCTGCACTACGTCGCCGGCCGGGCGGAGGACCGGCTGACCTTCGACTTCCAGCCGGTGGTCGGCGCCCGCATGGGCTATACGCCGCGCGGCCGGCAGGACGGCGTCGAGCGCTTCATGAAGCACCTGTTCCTGACGGTGCGCGACGTGCTGCGGCTGACCCGGGTGCTGGAGCCGGCGATCGAGCGCGCGGCGCTCGGCCCCCCCGCCACAAGGCGGCAGGGCGATGCGGCGCTGGCCGAAGCTGGCCTGGCCTTTGCCGACGGCAAGCTGGTGGCGGCGCCGCCGAACCGCGACTTCTCCCGCGAGCCGATCCTGATGCTGCGGATCCTCAAGGCGGCGCGGGACCGCAAGCTGGAAATCCACCCGCTGGCCATCCGGGCGCTGATCCGCAACGCCCACCACGCCGCCAGCCTGCGCGGGACCGACGAGGCGAACAGCCTCTTCCTCGACCTGCTGACCGGCCGCGACGCCGCCACCTGGCTGCGGCTGATGAACGAGACGGGGTTCCTCTCCCGCTTCATCCCCGACTGGGCGCGCATCGTCGGGCTGATGCAGTTCGACACCTACCATGTCTACACGGTGGACGAGCACACGATCGAGGCGATCGGCGTGCTGCAGCAGATCGAGCGCGGCGACCTGGGCGAGGCCGCTCCCGTCGCCTCCGAGCTCATCGGCCAATTGCAGTCGCGCCGCGCGCTCTACATGGCGACGCTGCTGCACGACGTCGCCAAGGGCCGCGGCGGCGACCATTCGGAACTCGGCGCCCGCATCGCCACCGAGATCGGCCCCAAGCTGGGCCTGACGCCGGAGGAGACCGAGACCGTCTCCTGGCTCGTGCTGCACCACCTGCTGGTCAGCCAGACCGCCTTCAAGCGCGACATCGAGGACCCCAAGACCATCCTCGACATCGCCGACCTGGTGCAGTCGCCCGAACGCCTGCGGCTGCTGCTGGTGCTGACGGTCTGCGACATGCGGGCGGTCGGGCCGAAGGTCTGGAACGGCTGGAAGGCGACCCTGCTGCGCGAGGTCTACTGGCGCGTCGCGGAAGTCCTGGCCGGCGGGCTCTCGGTGCCGGAACGCGACGTGCGCGTCGCGCGCGCCCGCGACGCGGCGGCGGCCATGCTGGCCGGCTGGTCGAACGAGGACCGGCAGAAATTCCTCACGCTCGGCTATCCCGGCTACTGGCTCTCCTTTGATGCCGAGACCCACGCCCGCCACGCGACGCTGATCCGGGAAGCGGATTCGACCAAGGCGCCGCTCACGGTGAAGACGCGGGTGCTGGAATCCCGCGCGGTGACCGAGATCACCGTCTATGCCGCCGACCATCCCGGCCTGTTCAGCCGCATCGCCGGTGCCCTTGCCGTCGCCGGCGCCAGCATCGTCGATGCCCGCATCCACACTTTGACCAACGGCATGGCGCTCGACACCTTCTGGGTGCAGGACGCCTCCGGCGGCGCCTTCGACCAGCCGCACCGCCTGGCGCGCCTCGCGGTGCTGATCGAGCAGGCGCTGTCCGGCCGGCTGCGGCTGCGCGACGAGATCAGGAAGGTGCGGCGGGAGCCCGCCCGGCTGCGCGCGGTCACCGTGCCGCCACGGGTGGTCTTCGACAACCATGCCTCCAACAGCCACACGGTCATTGAGGTCAATGGCCGCGACCGGCCAGGCCTGCTGCACGACGTGACCGCGGCGATCAGCGACCAGGGGCTGCAGATCGCCTCGGCCCACATCACCACCTACGGCGTGCGGGCGGTGGACGTCTTCTACGTCAAGGACGTCTTCGGCCTGAAGGTCGAGAACGAGCGCAAGCTCGGCGCGCTGCGGGTGGCGATGGAGGCGGCGCTCGCGCCGCCGGGCGAGGGTGGCGGCGCGGTGATGCCGGCCCCGCGGGCCGCCGCCGAAAGGGCGTGATCCCCAGCCGGCCTGGCGCGTTGCACGGGGGACCGGAGCGGATCGGCGAAGGGCGGCATCGCCCACAGACGTGAATCCGCTCCGCCAGCCGCTTCCGGAGCAAGGCCATGGCCGAAAAACCCAATATGCGCCCCGACCAGTCGAAAAATCCGGGCGAGGATTACGCCCTGACCACCGCCGGCAACGATGGGCCGGACGGCCCCGCCCCGCTGCCGCGCGATGCACGGCCGGAATCGGCCTATCCGAAGGCCGAGCGCGAGGTCGGGGTGAACCGCAAGGACGCGGCGGCGCCTTCGGGTCCGGTCAACATCAAGGTCAAGGACAACAAGCCGGACGACAGCGGACCGCAGGCGGCGGGCCAGACCGAGGACCGGGCGACAGGCGGCGGCAGCCGCGACGCATCCGGCCTGCCGGACGCATGATGCCTCGCCCCTAGGGCGGCGGGCGGGTGCCGCCCCGGCGCACCCGCCGCAGGCGTGCGGCGACGGTGGCTTGCGTTCGCAAGCGAGCGCGGCACCGCGGGCGATCCCTGTTTTCGGAACAGGGTCACGCGTCCGGGCATCCACGCCCTCCGGCGACCTGCTCTATCCGCCGCGGATCGCCATCAGCACCCGTTCCGGCGTCGCCGGCGCGTCCAGCCGGTCGGTGCCGATCGCATCCTTCAACGCGTTCCACACCGCGGTCGCCAGCATCAGCGGCGGCTCGCCCACCGCCTTCGAGCGGAAGATCGTCTCCGACCGCGCCGGGGCATTCTCCAGCAGCCGGGTCTTCAGCACCGGCGGCACGTCGCGGCTGCCGGGGATCTTGTAGGTGGCGGGGCCGAGGGTGCGCAGGCGCCCTTCCCCGTCCCACCACAATTCCTCGCAGGTCAGCCAGCCCATCCCCTGGACGAAGGCGCCCTCGACCTGGCCGATATCGATGCCGGGGTTCAGGCTGCGGCCGCAATCCTGCACCAGATGGGCCGCGAGGCAGCGATGCTCGCCGGTCATGGTGTCGACCGCGACCTCCACCGCCGCGGCGCCGTAGGAGAAGTAGAAGAAGGGCTTCCCCCGCATCGTCGCGCGGTCCCAGTGGATGTCGGGCGTCCGGTAGAAGCCGGTGGCGGAAAGCGAGACGCGCTTCATGTAGGACAGCTTGGCGAGTTCGCCGAATTCCATCGCCCGGTTGCCGCCGCCGGTGACGCGGCCCTCGACGAATTCGACGTCGCCTGGCGCGATGCCCCATTCCTCCGCCGCGACCTCGGCCATGCGGCCACGGATCGCCACCGCCGCGGCATGCGCCGCCCAGCCGTTCAGGTCGCTGCCGGTGCTGGCGGCGGTGGGGGAGGTGTTCGGGACCTCCGCCGTGCTGGTCGCGGTGATGCCGATCTTCCCGACATCCACGCCGAAGACGCTGGCGACCACCTGGGCGATCTTGACGAAGAGGCCCTGCCCCATCTCCGTCCCGCCATGGTTCAGCCGGATGGACCCGTCGGTGTAGACATGCACCAGCGCGCCGGCCTGGTTCATGTGCATCTGGCCGAAGGAGACGCCGAAGGCCAGCACCATGCTGCCGAGGCCGCGCCGCAGGTAGGGGTGCTGCGCGTTGAAGGCGGCGATCTCGGCCCGCCTGGCGTCCCAGTTGCTGTCGGCCTTCACCTCCGCCCAGACGCGGCGGATGAGATCGCCCTCCAATTCCTGCCCGTAGGGCGTCTCGGCGCCGTTCCCGCCGCCGGCGAAATTGCGCGCGCGGACATCTTCCGGCGGCAGGCCGAGCGACTTCGCCACGCGGTGGACCACATCCTCCATCAGCAGCAGGCCCTGCGGCCCGCCGAAGCCACGGAAGGCGGTGTTGCTGACGGTGTTGGTCTTGCAGGCCAGCGCGCGCACGGACAACGCCGGCACGTCGCAGCAATTGAGCGCATGGGTGATGGCGCGGAAGATCACGCCGCCGGTCATGTCGAGGCTATGGCCGGCATCGGCGGCCATGGTCGCATCCAGCGCCAGGATGCGGCCGCTGGCATCGAATCCCGCGGTCCAGCGGTACAGGAACGGATGCCGCTTCCCGGTCGCGGCGATGTCCGCCTTGCGCGACAGCCGCAGCTTCACCGGCCGGCCGAGCCGCCGCGCGCCCAGCGCCGCGGCGGCGGCGACCCAGCTTGCGTTGCTCTCCTTGCCACCGAAGCCGCCACCCATGCGGCGGGTGGTGACCATCACCCGGTTATACTCGCACCCCAGGACCCGGGCGACGACATGCTGCACCTCGGTCGGGTGCTGGGTGGAGGAATGGACCTGCATGTCGCCGTCCTCCCCCGGCACCGCCATGGCGATCTGGCCTTCGAGGTAGAAGTGCTCCTGCCCACCGGCGCGCAATTCGCCGGACAGGCGCAGCGGCGCCGCGGCCAGGGCGGTGCCGGGATCGCCGCGGGTGATGGCCTGAGGCGGCATCACCCAGGCCTCGCGCGCGATGGCGTCCTCGATGCTGAGGACCGGCGGCAGGGGGGCGATCTCGGGCTTCAGCGCGGCGGCACCGGCGATCGCCGCGTCGCGCGTCTCGCCGATCACCACGGCCAAAGGCTGGCCGGCGAATTCGACCAGGCCGTCGGCCAGCATCGCTTCGCCGGATCCGGCCGCGGCGATGTCGTTCAGCCCCGGCACGTCGCCCGGCAGCAGCACGGCCACCACGCCGGGCACGGCGCGGGCCGGCGCGGGGTCGATCGGCGCGAGCCGGCCATGCGCGACGGGGGAGAGGCACAGCGCCGCATGCAGCAGCCCCGGCGGCTCCGCGATGTCGTCGAGGAAGCGGGCCTCCCCGGTGGCGTGCTTCAGCGCGCTGTCGTGCCGCAGCGAGGCGCCCATGCCGCGGGCGGTGGTGACTTGGTTCACAGCGCGTGCACCTCCGCCGCCAGGTCAGGTCGCGCGACCCGCCAGTACAGCCGCCGCAGCAGCCCCTGCGCGGCGGCCAGCCGATAGGCCGCGCTGCCGCGCCAGTCCGACAGCGGCGCGAAGTCCTTGGCGAGTTCGTCCGCCGCATCGGCGAAGCAGGCCGGCGCCAGCAGCCCACCGCGCAGCATCGCCTCGGCATGCTTGGCCCGCGCCGCCATCGGGCCCATGCCGCCGAAGGCCAGCCGCGCCTCGGCGATGCGGCCCGCCTCGACCCGCACCAGGAAGCCGGCGCTGGTCGCCGAGATGTCCTGGTCGTGCCGCTTCGAGATCTTCTCGCAGGCCAGCACCGCACCCTTCGACGGCCGGGGCAGATGGACGGAGACGATGACCTCGTCCGGCGCCAGGGTGGTCTTGCGGTAGCCGAGCAGGAAATCCTCGACGCTCGTGCAGCGTTCGCCGCGCGCCGAGGCGATGCGCAGCGAGGCGCCGAGGGCCAGCAGCGGCGGCAGCGCGTCGCCGATCGGGGAGGCGGTGCCGAGGTTGCCGCCGAGCGAGCCCAGCGCGCGGATCTGCCGCGAGCCCAGCCGCGTCATCATCGCCGCCAGCGGCGCCAGCGCGCCGTCCAGCAGCGGCAGCAGCCGTGCATAAGGCGCAGCGGCGCCGATGCCGATGCCGGCGGCGTCCGCCGTCAGCGCCTGCAACTCCGGCACGCCGAGCAGGCCGATGACCGTGGCCGGGCGCTGCCGGTGCTCGCTGACAAGCAGGCCGAGATCGGTGCCGCCGGCGAGCAGCATGGCCTGCGGATGTTCGGCGCGCAGCGCAAGCAATTCCGCCAGCGTGGCGGGGCGGTGGAACACCTGCCCCTCGGCCGCGAAGGTCGCGCTCGCGGGGGCCGGCAATGCCGGCGGCGCGGCGCCGTCGTCCTCGAGCCGCGCGAAGGCCTCGACGATCGGGCGGTAGCCGGTGCAGCGGCAGAGGTTGCCCGCCAGCGCCTCGTGCACCGCCCCGCCCTCGCGGGCATGCGCCCAGGCGGACATGGTGATGCCCGGCGTGCAGAAGCCGCATTGGGTGGCGTCGCCCTCCGCCAGTAGATGCTGCACCGGATGCGCGCCGCCCTCCGCGCCGCGCAGGCCCTCCACCGTGCGCACCGCCATGCCGTGCAGCTGGCCGAGCATCGCCAGGCAGGCATTGATCGGCGCGCGGTGGCCGTCCGGCTGTTCCAGCACCACGGTGCAGGCGCCGCAATCGCCCTCGGCGCAGCCTTCCTTGGTGCCGGTCAGCGCCGCCGGGCCGCGCAGCCAGTCCAGCAGGGTCATGGTGGGGGAGATGCCGGGCGGCAGGGTCACCGGCGTGCCGTTCAGCACGAGCATGATGCGATCGGTCATGCCCGGGAGGCTAGCAAGCGCCGCGCCAGCCTGGGATGAAGGATGCGCGTGCCGTACAACGTAGACGGGTAGCCCGGGCTATCGCCGATCCGCCGACTCGTTCGCGTAGCCGCGGCCGAAGCGGCGTTCCAGCCGGCGCTGCACCAGGTCCCACAGCGTGGTCAGCACCAGGTAGTAGAGCGCCGCGACCAGGAAGAGCTCCAGCACCATGAAGCGTTCCTGGATCAGCACCTGGGTCCGCCGCAGCAACTCGTCCACGCTGATGACGCTGGCGACCGAGGTGGTCTTCAGCAGCCCGTTCACGCTGTTGCCGAGCGGGGGGATGACCACGCGCAACGCCTGCGGCCAGGTCACCAGGCGGAAGACCTGCCCGCGATGCAGGCCGAGCGCCAGGGCCGCCTCCCGCTGCCCCTTCGGCACCGACTGGATGCCGGCGCGCAGGATCTCGGACAGATAGGCGGCCTCGTTCAAGGAAATGCCGATCAGCGCGGCTTCCCAGACCGAGAAGCGGAGGCCGAACAGCGGCAGGCCGGTATAGATCACCAGCAGCTGCACCAGCAGCGGCGTGCCGCGGAAGATCCAGCAGTAGAAGACCGCGAAGCCGCGCAACACGGCATTGCCCGAAAGCCGCAGCACGGCGATGCCGAGCCCGATCACCAGCCCGCAGACCAGCGACCCTGCGGTCAGCGCGACCGAGATCAGCGCCCCCTCGAGCAGATAGGCGTTGAAGAGGTAGTCGAGGAACCCGTCCCAACGCCAGACCTGCATGGCTGGGGCTTAGCTTGGGCCCACCACGTCGAAGGGCCCGTCGAAGGCCTTCACGCCATACTTGTCGAGCAGCGCGCCGAAGCTGCCATCCGTCTTCATCTCGCCCAGCACCACCGCCACCGCCTGGGCCAGCACCTTGCTGCGCAGGCCGAAATTGATCGGCGTGCCGAACAGGCCGCTCAGCGCCCGGGTGAAGTCGCCGCGCTCGTCGTATTCCTTGCCGGTGCTGTCGATCGAGACGGCGGCGTCGAGCTGGCCGACCCGCAGCGCCTGGAAGCTCACCGCGAAATTGTCGAAGGGCCGGATGGTGATGGGCTTGAGCCCCTTCTCCTCCAGGGCGCGGGCGATGTCCTGGGTGCGGCGGAATTCGAAGCCGCCCTGCTCGACGCCGACGGTGAGGCCCGCGAGGTCCTCGAACTTCGTGATCCTGCGCGGGTTGCCGCGCGGCACGCTGATGCTGATCGCCTGTTCCTCGTAGCGCACGAGGTACATCAGCTTGGCGCGCTCCTCGGTATAGAACATGCCGGTGTTGATCATGTCCCAGCGCCGCGCCGCGAGGCCCGGGATCATCGCCGCGAATTCGACCCGCACATGCTCGACCGAGAGGCAGAGGCGGCGGGCGATCTCGGCGCCGAGCTCGACCCGCATGCCGACCAGCTGGCCCTGCGCGTTGACGTATTGCATCGGCGGCAGGGTCGGGTTGGTCGACAGCGTCAGGGTGCGCGGCTTGACCAATTCGCTGTCCGGCACGCGCGGCGCGCAGGTCTGGGCCCAAGCGGACAGGGATGCGGGCATGGCCGCCGCGGCAAGCGCGGCGCCGAACAGCAGGCGGCGAATCATGGTCCCCAGGATCCCCTCTATTCCGCCGCGGCGCGGCCGGCAGGCATGACGCCCATGTCCTGCAAGACCCGCGCCAGGGCGGGCAGGTCGCGCTCCGGCAGCGGCAGGCGGGGCGGCCGCGGCGCGCCCATCTCCATCCCCATCAGCCGGAAGGCCGCCTTGGTGCCGGAGACGTAGCGCGGCCCGCCGACCCAGGGCAGCAGCGGGGCAAGGCGACGGTAGAGCGGCAGCGCCCTTTCCCGGTCGGCCTCGAAGGCGGCGGCGAACATGTCGCGCGACAGTCGCGGCGCCACGTTGCTGCAGACGGCGACCCAGCCGATCGCCCCCAGCCAGGCACTTTCATAGCCGAGCACGCCGGCGAAGACCTCCATCCGGTCGCCGCACAGCGCGACGATGTCGCGCACGCGGGTGACCTCCAGCGTGCTCTCCTTGACGTAGCGGCAGTTCGGGATGGTCGAGAGCCGCGCCAGGGTCGTGGGCAGCAGGTCCACATTGGCCGTCGCCGGGTTGTTGTAGACCATGATGGGGATGCCGATGGCGTCGGCGACGGTCTTGTAGTGGTGGTAGAGCTCGTCCTCGGTCGGCACGCTGTAGTAGGGCGGGATGATCATCACGCCGTCGGCGCCAAGCGATTCGGCCTCGCGGCTCAGCGCCACCACCTCGCGCGTATCCTCGGCGCCGGTGCCCATCAGCACAGGGACGCGGCCGGCGGCGGTGCGCACGACGCATTCGGTGATCGCGGTGCGTTCCTCTCGGCTCACCGACAGGAACTCGCCGGTGGAGCCGAGCGGGATGAGGCCGTCGATGCCCTCGGCGATCTGGAATTCCACCAGCCGCGCCAGCGCCGCCAGGTCCACCGCGGCGCCATCCGCGGTGAAAGGCGTGATCAGGACGGTATAGGTGCCGCGGAAGGGCTTTTGCACGATGAGGGGCCCGTTCATGCTGGAAGCGATGAGCGAAACCCTTCCCCATTCCCTGCCACGCGGCAAGGGCATGCGCCTCCGCCACCCCGATATCCAGCGAGCGGCGGAGCCCGTCCGCCTCAGCTTCGACGGCACGGCGGTGGCGGCGCTGCCGGGCGAGACCCTGGCCGCGGCGCTTTCGGCCGCCGGCATCCTGGCCTTCCGCCGGACGGAGAAGGGCGCGCCGCGCGGCCTGTACTGCGGCATGGGCGCCTGCTTCGACTGCCTCGTCACGGTGGACGGCAAGGCCAACCAGCGCGCCTGCCTGGTGAAGGCGCAGGTGGGCATGGTGGTGGAAAGCGCGCCGCCCGCCACGCCTTTGCCCCTCGCCCCGGCCCCGGCGGCGATCGCGGACCGCGCCTGCGACCTGCTGGTCATCGGCGCCGGCCCGGCCGGGCTGGCCGCGGCCGAGGCCGCCGCCGCGGCCGGTGCCCGGGTGGTGGTGCTGGACGAGCGCGGCGAGGCCGGCGGGCAATACCTCAAGCCGCTCGCCGCCAGCCATGCCCATGCCGCGCCGGACCGGCAGTTCCGCCAGGGCGACGCGCTGCGGGCCGCGGCGCGGGCGGCCGGGGCGGAGATCCTGACCGGCGCCACCGCCTGGGGGGCCTTTTCCGCACCGGATGAAAGCCGCTCCTCGGCGGGCGAGATCGGCGCCCTGGTGGGCGATACCGCCGTCACCTTCCGCCCGCGCCGGCTGGTCATCGCGGCCGGCGCGCATGAACGCCCGGTGCCGATCCCCGGCTGGACCCTGCCCGGCGTCATGACCACCGGGGGGATGCAGACCCTGGCGCGGGCCAACCGCGTCTCGCCGGGGGAGCGCGTGGTGATCGCCGGCAACGGCCCGCTGAACCTGCAGCTTGCCTGCGAACTGCTCGCCGGCGGGGTCGCGGTCGCGGCGGTGGCGGAAGCGGCACCGAGGCCTGGGCTGGCGCAGTGGCGGCAGGCGGCGGCGCTGCTGCGGGCCGGGGCGGACCTGGCCTGGGACGGGCTCGGTTACCTGCGGACGCTGCGCGCCGCGGGCGTCCCGGTGCTCTGGGGCTGCACGCCCCTGGCCTGCGAGGGCGAGGACCGCTTCGCCACCCTGGTCCTGGCGACGCCGGCGGGCGAGGCGCGGATCGACGCGGATGCCTGCGCCCTCAACCTCGGCTTCCAGCCGGAGACCGGCCTGGCCCGGGCGCTGGGTGCCGCGCACCGCTTCGTCGATGACGGGCTCGGCCGGTTGGAGACGGTGACCGACGCCGACGGCCGCACCTCCCTCCCCGCGGTCTTCGCCATCGGCGACGGCGCGGCGATCGGCGGTGCCCGCGTCGCGCTCGCCCGCGGCCGGCTGGCCGGGCTGGCGGCGGCGCGCGACCTCGGCCTCGTGGCGCCGGACGACCGGGCGGCGCGGGCGGCGCTGCGCCGGGCGCTCGACTTCCAGGCGGCGCTCTGGCGGATCTTTGCGGCGCCCCCCTTCGATGTCGCCGCCATCGCCGACGGCACCATCCTCTGCCGCTGCGAGGAGGTCACGGCGGGCACGCTGCGCCGGGCGCAGGCGGAGGGCGCGGCCTCGCTCGGCGCGCTGAAGAAGGCGACGCGGGCCGGGATGGGCCGCTGCCAGGGGCGGCTGTGCGGCGCGACCCTCGCCCGGCTGTGCGGCGCCACCGAGGAGGCCGGCTTCGCCGCGCCGCGCGCCCCGGTGAAGCCGGTGCCCGCCGCGGCGCTGATGCTGGAACTGCCGGAGGCGGAGGCGGCCGGCCCGGTCTTCGCCGCGCCCGGCTACAACGCCCGCAACACCCACCCCACCGCCCCGCCGCCGCCTGCCTGCGACGTGCTGGTGATCGGCGGCGGCGCGCTCGGCCTCTCCACCGCACTGTACCTGGCGCGGGAGGGCGTGGACGTGCTCGTGGTGGAACGCGGCGAGGCCGGCATGGGCGCCAGCACCGCCAATGCCGGCAGCCTGCATGTCCAGCTCCTCACCTACGACTTCGACGGCGAGAGCGACCGCGGCCCGGCGATCGACCGCCTGCCGCTCGGCCCGCGAAGCATCGCGCTGTGGCGGGAGATCGCGGCGGAAGCCGGCGAAGGTTTGGGCATCCGCACCGAGGGCGGGCTGATGCTGGTGGAGACCGCGGCGGAATTCGCCTGGGCCCGCGCCAAGGTGGCGGTGGAACGGGCCAAGGGGCTGGAAAGCCACCTGCTGGGCGCCAACGAGCTGCGCGCGGTCGCCCCCTATCTCGGCCCGGATTTCATCGGCGCCTGCTTCTCCCCGGCGGAGGGGCAGATCGACCCGCTGCGCGGCACCCATGCGCTGCGCCGCCTGGCCGAGCGCGCCGGCGCCCGGCTGCAACAGGGGGTGGAGGTTGAGGCCATCGCCCGGGACGGCGCCGGCTTCCGGGTGCAGACCGCGAGCGGGCCGATCCGCGCCGGGCGGGTGGTGAATTGCGCCGGCGCCCATGCCGGGCGGATCGGCCGCATGCTGGGGCTCGCGCTGCCGGTCCTCGGCACCGTCCAGCAGGTGATCGCCACCGAGGCGGCGGCGCCCGCCATGCGGCACCTGGTCGCCCATGCCGGGCGGCACCTCTCGCTCAAGCAGGGCGATGGCGGCCATCTGCTGGTCGGCGGCGGCTGGCCGGGGGTGCTGGACGGCCGGGGCACGCCGCGCAACCTGCGGCGCTCGATCGAGGGCAACCTCTGGGTCGCCGGCCGGGTGCTGCCGGGGATCGCCGGGATGCATGCGCTGCGCGCCTGGACCGGCCTGGCGGTGGAGGTGGACCGGGCGCCGCTGCTGGGGGAGACGCCGGGCATCCCGGGCCTCTTCCATGCGGTCACCAGCAACGGCTACACCCTGGCGCCGATCGCCGGGCGGATGACGGCGGAGGCGGTGCTGGGGCGGGCGGCGGTGCCGCCGGAATTCACCCTGGCGAGATTTGGGTAAGCAAGGGAAGGTCGGGGAGAAGGTATTCTCCCCGAACCCCTCATCTATTTCTGTGGGTCGGCACCGGCCGCGCGGCGAATGCCCAGCCCACAAAAAGGAAGGGTGGGGTCTGGGGAGGGAATACTTTCCCCTCCCCAACCTTTCTTGGCCGAGGCAACACGGAGGGGGAACGCAAGCGATGCAACTCGGCATGGTCGGCCTGGGCCGGATGGGCGGCAACATCGTGCGGCGGCTGCTGCGGGCGGGGCATCACTGCGTCGCCTATGACCGCGACCCGGCCCCCGGCGCGGCACTGGCCGCCGAGGGCGCCGTGGCGGTCGCCGACCTGCCGGCGATGGTCGCCGCGCTCGACGCCCCGCGCGCCATCTGGGTCATGCTGCCGGCCGGTGCGGCGACCGAGGAGGCGCTGGTGACGCTGGCCGGCCTGCTCTCGCCCGGCGACGTGCTGATCGATGGCGGCAACAGCTTCTGGAAGGACGGCGTCCGCCGCGGCGCCATGCTGCGGGAGAAGGGCCTGCATTTCCTCGACATCGGCACCTCGGGCGGGGTCTGGGGCCTGGCCCGCGGCTACAGCCTGATGATCGGCGGGGAGGATGCGGTGGTCCGCCGGCTGGACCCGATCTTCGCCGCGCTGGTCCCGGGCGAGGCCGCCGCCCCGCCCACCCCGGGCTTCGCCGGCGATCCGCGGGCGGCGCAGGGCTATGTCCATGCCGGGGCGAACGGCGCCGGGCACTTCACCAAGATGGTCCATAACGGCATCGAGTACGGCATGATGCAGGCCTTCGCCGAGGGCCTCGACATCCTCAAGCACGCCGACAGCGCGGCCTTGCCCGAGGACCACCGGCTCAGCCTCAACCTCGGCGACGTCACCGAGGCCTGGCGGCGCGGCAGCGTGGTGGCGTCCTGGCTGCTCGACCTGACGGCGCAGGCGCTGGCGCAGGACCCGGAGCTGGAAAGCTTCTCCGGCCATGTCTCCGACAGCGGGGAAGGCCGCTGGACCGTGCAGGCGGCGGTGGAGACGGCGGTCTCGGCCCCGGTGCTGTCCGCCGCGCTCTATGCCCGCTTCGCCAGCCGGGACGAGGCGCGGTTCTCCGGCAAGGTGCTCTCGGCCCAGCGGAAGGGCTTCGGCGGGCATCTGGAGCCGGCGAAGCCGTGACCCATCTGGTCCTGGTCATGGGCGTCTCCGGCGCCGGCAAGAGCACGGTGGGGACGCTGCTCGCCGCGCGCCTCGGCGCCCCCTTCGCCGATGCCGATGCCTTCCACCCCCCGGCCAACATCGCGAAGATGTCCCGCGGCGAGCCGCTGGTGGACGCCGACCGCTGGCCCTGGCTGGATGCGATCGGCGCCTGGCTCGATGCCCGCGCCGCGGCCGGCGAGGGCGGCGTCGTCACCTGTTCCGCGCTGAAGCGCGCCTACCGCGAACGGCTGCTGGCCGGCCGGCCAGCGGTGCGGCTGCTGCATCTTGCGGGCGATCCGGCGCTGATCGCGGCGCGGCAGGCGGTGCGGCCGGACCACTTCATGCCGGCCAGCCTGATGGCCAGCCAGTTCGCCACGCTGGAGGTGCCGGGCGAGGCGGAGGGCGTCATCACCCTGTCGGTCGAGCCGCTGCCCGAGGCGATCGTCGCCACCGCCCTCGCGGCACTCGGCGAGGCGGGCTGACCGCCGCGGGGCACCTCCCCGGCCGGGACCTGCTGGGCTAGACAGGCCGGGACGCCGCGCCGCCGGCGCCTCGCCCCATCCCAGGAGGAACGCCGCTCCATGTCCCTATCCGCTGCCGACCGCGCGACGCTGGAGACCATCTCCACCGCCACCATCACCACGCTTCTCCTGAAGAAGGGCCTGCGCAACATCTGGATGCGCGGCCCGCAGCCCTTCACCCCGACGGCCAAGGGCAAGCGGATGGTCGGCCCGGCCTTCACGCTCCGCTTCGTCCCGGCGCGGGAAGACCTGGCGACGCCGGAGAGCTGGTCCTCCCCCCGCTCCACCCGCGCGGCGATCGAGGCCATGCCGGAAGGCGTCATCGCCGTGGCCGATGCCATGGGCTGCACCGATGCCGGCATCTTCGGCGACATCCTCTGCGCCCGGCTGATGAAGCGCGGCGTCACCGCGCTCGTCACCGATGGCTGCGTCCGCGACGTCGCCGGCGTGACCGGCACCGGCATGCCGGTGTGGTGCCGCGGCGGCGCGGCGCCGCCCTCGGTCGCCGGCCTGACCTTCACCGGCTGGCAGGAGCCGATCGGCTGCGGCGGCGTCGCGGTCTTCCCGGACGACATCATCGTGGTGGACGACGACGGCGCGGTGGTGATCCCCAAGGCCTTCCTGGCCGAGGTCCTGGCCGGCGGGCAGGAACAGGAACGCCTGGAAGCCTGGATCGTCGGCAAGGTCGAGCAGGGCGAGACGCTGCCCGGCCTATACCCGCCCAACGCCGAGAACAAGGCGCGCTACGAGGCCGAGAAGGGCCAGTAACGCCCGCGCCTTGACGACGGGCGGCGGCGCCCGGACCCTCGCCTCCAAGGCTATGGAGAACCCCGAGGCATGGCGCCGCCGCCCGCATCCCCCGCACGCTTCCCCTTCTGGACCGAGGAGAAGCTGCGGCTCGCCGACACCGACATGAACGGCCACATCAACAACGGCGCCATCGGCGCCTTCTGCGAGGCCGGCCGCGCCGAGATCATGCAGGCCGTCGCCGGCCCGCCGGAGACGCGCGCCGTCGGCATGGCGGTCGCCCGGGTCGAGATCGACTACATCAGGGAGATCCACTACCCCGGCCGGGTGCGGATCGGCACCTGCGTGGCGCGCATCGGCCGCAGCAGCATCACGGTGGAACAGGCGCTGTTCCAGGGCGAGGTATGCTTCGCCACCTCGCGCGGCGTCATGGTGATGCTGGACCGGGAGACGCGCCGGCCGGCGGAGATGCCGGCGGCGCTGCGGTCCGGCTTCGCGGCCTTCGCCCCGGCCGACGAGGCCGCCTGAGCCGGCCCGCCTGGCTGCCCGTTTCCCGGGCAGCGCTGGGCGCGGTGCAGGCAGCGGGCCACGATGCCCGGGCACGGTGGTCGGATTCGGGCACCGGCCGGCGGTTGCGGGGCTCTGGCATGGCCGTTGCCTCGTGGGACGGCCTCGCCTGCCGGGAGAAACCGCCGTGCCACGCCTCTTCGCCGATCCGCTCGATGCTTCCGCGCGCCTGGGTGCCTGCGCCTGCGGCCAGGACCATGCCGGCCTGGCCTGCGACGCACCGCCGCCCGCCGACGGCACCGGCGCCCATGGCGAGGCCGCCGAACAGGCGGTGTTCCGCGCCGTCTTCCCGGATGACGCGACCCGCCGCGGCCTGCTGACGCGCTTCGGCGCCGCCGCGGTCGCCGGCGCGCTCGCCTCCGTCTTCCCGCTCGGCGCGGCGCGCGAAGCCATGGCCCAGGCGACCGGCACGCCGGAGAAGAAGGACCTGAAGATCGGCTTCATCCCGATCACCTGCGCCACGCCGATCATCATGGCGCATCCGATGGGCTTCTATCAGCGGCATGGGCTGAACGTGGAGGTCATCCGCACCGCCGGCTGGGCCGTCATCCGCGACAAGTCGATCGCCCGCGAATACGACGCCGCCCACATGCTCTCGCCGATGCCGCTGGCCATGTCGCTCGGCGTCGGCGTCGCCGCGCCGATCCCCTGGGCGGTGGCGGCGATCGAGAACACCAACGGCCAGGCCATCACCCTGGCGAACAGGCACAAGGACCGGCGCGACCCGAAGGACTGGAAGGGCTTCCGCTTCGCCGTGCCCTTCGACTTCTCCATGCACAACTACCTGTTGCGCCACTACCTGGCGGAGCACGGGATCGACCCGGACAAGGACGTGCAGATCCGCTCCGTCCCGCCGCCGGAGATGGTCGCCAACCTGCGGGCCGACAATATCGACGGCTTCCTCGGCCCCGACCCCTTCAACCAGCGCGCCGTCTTCGACGGCGTCGGCTTCATCCATGTCCTGACGAAGGAGCTGTGGGACGGCCACCCGTGCTGCGCCTTCGCCGTGCCGCGCAGCATGATCAGCGAGACGCCGAATACCTTCGGCGCGCTGCTGCGCGCCATCGTCGAGGCGACCGCCCATGCCGCCAAGCCCGAGAACCGCAAGGAGGTGGCAACCGCGATCAGCGCGCAGAACTACCTGAACCAGCCGGAGACGGTGGTGGCGCAGGTGCTGACCGGCACCTTCGCCGACGGTCTCGGCGCGGTGCAGCGAGTGCCCAACCGCATCGGCTTCGACCCCTTCCCCTGGCAGTCCATGGCGATCTGGATCCTCACGCAGATGCGCCGCTGGGGCCAGGTGAAGACCGAGCTCGACTATGCCCAGGTGGCCGCCCAGGTCTTCCTCGCCCTCGATGCCGGCCGCGCGATGCGGGAGATGGGGCTGGCGGTGCCGGCGAGTGCGACGCGGGGCGAGACCATCATGGGCCGGAGCTTCGACCCGGCGAACCCGGCGGGTTGGGCCGACCGCGCGATCCGCGGCGCCTGACGCCATGGGGCGCACGGTACCCGTCTGGCAGTCGGCGCTGCTGTCCTGCCTGCTGCTGGCGCTGTTCCTCGGCGGCTGGGAGCTCGCCTCGGGCAGCGGGGCCGGCAGCGGCCCGGCGGTCGACCCGGAATATGCCGCGCTGCTCGGCCAGGCGGCGGCGACGGGCGGGCAGACGCCCTTCCCGAAGCCGTCCGATATCGGCCTGCGGCTGTGGGAACTGCTGCGCGACCCCTTCTACGTGCGCGGCACCAACGACCAGGGCATCGGCGTGCAGATCGCCTATTCCCTGGTGCGGGTGGCGGCCGGCTTCGGGCTGGCGGCGGTGGTCGCCATCCCGCTCGGCTTCCTGATCGGCATGTCGCCGCTGCTGTCGGCGGCCTTGAACCCCTTCATCCAGGTGCTGCGGCCGGTGAGCCCGCTGGCCTGGATGCCGCTGGCGCTCTTCACCATCAAGGACAGCGCGATCTCTGCGGTCTTCGTCATCTTCATCTGCTCGCTCTGGCCGATGCTGCTGAACACCGCCTTCGGCGTCGGCGCGGTGCGGCGGGAATGGCTGAACGTGGCGCGGACGCTGGAAGCCGGCACTTGGAAGACCGCCTTCCGCGTCATCCTGCCGGCCGCCGCGCCGACCATCCTGACGGGGATGCGCATCTCGATCGGCATCGCCTGGCTGGTGATCGTCGCGGCCGAGATGTTGGTCGGCGGCACCGGCATCGGCTACTGGGTCTGGAACCAGTGGAACAACCTCTCGCTCGCCGACATCGTCATCGCCATCCTGCTGATCGGCGTGGTCGGCCTGCTGCTGGACCGCGCATTGGGCGCGGTGGCGAACCTGGTGGCCTGGCAGGAATGACCCACGCCTATGTCTCGGTCGAGGGCGTGACGCGCGCCTATCCCGGCCATGTCGTCTTCCGCGATCTCTGGTTCGGGGTGAACCGCGGCGAATTCGTCTGCCTGGTCGGGCATTCCGGCTGCGGCAAGACCACGGTGCTGAACATCCTGGCCGGGCTGGACGCGCCGAATGCCGGCGCGGTCATCGTCGACGGCCAGGCGATCGACGGGCCGTCGCTCGACCGCGCGGTGATCTTCCAGGGCCATGCCCTGATGCCCTGGATGACGGCGGAGGCCAACGTCGCCTTTGCGCTGTCCTGCCGCCACCGCGACTGGGGCCGCGCGAAGCTGCGCGAGGCGGCGCGCGAGGCGCTGGGGAAAGTGGGGCTGGCCGATGCCGCGCAGCGCAAGCCTTCGATGCTGTCGGGCGGGATGAAGCAGCGCGTCGGCATCGCCCGGGCGCTGGCGCTGCAGCCGAAGATGCTGCTGATGGACGAGCCGTTCAGCGCGCTGGACGCGCTGACCCGCGGCGCCCTGCAGGACGAGGTGGCGCGGCTGGTGGCCGAGGCCAACCAGACCGCCTTCATGATCACCCACGACGTCGACGAGGCCATTCTCCTCGCCGACCGCATCCTGCTGATGACCAACGGCCCGGATGCCCGCTGCGCCGAGGTCGTGGTGAACACCCTGCCGAAGCCGCGCAACCGCGCCACCCTGCACAAGCTGCCGGGCTACCACGCCTTGCGCGACCATATCCTGGAATTCCTGCTGACCCGCAGCCGGACGCTGGCCGGCACGCGGCCGGATGACTGGGACCCGAAGGCGCCGCCGGCCGTGCGGCCCGCCGCGGCACCGCTGCCCGCCGCGGCGGAATGAGCCTTTCCTGACCAACGAGGGAAACCGAACGCCATGACCCGCGCCCAGCTCACCGAGAAGATCCTCGACATCAAGCGCGAGAAGGACTGGACCTGGAAATACATCTGCGGCGAGATCGGCGGCATGTCCGACACGCTGATCGTCGGCGCGCTGCTCGGCCAGATGAAGCTGGTGAAGCCGCTGGCGGCCAAGGCCGCGGCGCTGTTCGGCCTGACCGAGGCCGAACAGCGGATGCTGAACGAGGTGCCCTATCGCGGCACGCCGATGCCGCCGACCGACCCGCTGATCTACCGCTTCTTCGAGATGGTGATGGTCAACGGCCCGGCCTGGAAGGCGCTGATCGAGGAGGAGTTCGGCGACGGCATCATGTCCGCCATCGACTTCGACTTCCAGTTCGAGCGCATGGCGCACGAGAAGGGCGACCGGGTGAAGATCGAGATGACCGGCAAGTTCCTGCCCTACAAGTACTACGGCGCGGAGCAGGGCATCCCGGCCTACGGCTTCAAGGAGGAATGACGGGGCGCGGCCGCGGCCGCGCCCCGCCGCCGGTCAGGCCGTGCGGCCGACCAGGATCGCGCCGAGCCGGCGGCTGAACGGCGCCAGCGGCACGGCGAGCGCGAGGCCGGCCGCATGCAGCGCCGCGGTCGCGGCCAGGAAGCCGGCGGCGTAGGGGGCGGCGCCGCCCACCATCTCGATCCCATGCGCCTGGCCGTGCAGCAGCCCGGCCAGCGCAACGAGACCGGCCGCGGCCACGACCGGCACGCGCACCGCGAACAGCGCCAGCACCGCGAGCACGACGACGGAGGCGAGGATTCCCGCCTCCACGCCGGGCAGGGCGAGGCCCGCGGCGGCCAAAGCGAAGCCGGCCAGCATGGCGCCGAGGAAGGCGCCCGGCAGCGCCAGCCGCGCCGCCCCGCCCGAAAGCCCGGCCCAGAGCCCGACCATCACCATGGCGAGCAGATGGTCCGCCCCGCCGAGCGGGTGCAGGAACCCGGCCAGCAGCCCGTGGTGCAGGCCGTCGCCGACATGGGCGAAGGCGGGCAGCGGCAGCAGCAACGCCGCGCCGAGAAGCAGGGGGGCGCGCATCACGCCGCCCGCCGCGGCGCGATGCCGCCCTGGGCCAGGATGAAGTCCGCGATTTCGGCCACGCCTTGGTTCTCCTTCAGGTTGGTGAAGATGAAGGGCCGCGCGCCGCGCATCCGGCGCGAATCGCGGTCCATGACGGACAGATCGGCGCCGACCAATGGCGCCAGATCGATCTTGTTGATCACCAGCATGTCGCTGCGGGTGATGCCGGGGCCGCCCTTGCGCGGGATCTTGTCGCCGGCGCTGACATCGATGACGTAGATCGTCAGGTCGGCGAGTTCCGGGCTGAAGGTGGCGGCCAGGTTGTCGCCGCCGCTTTCGATGAACAGCACCTCCAGCTGCGGGAAGGCCTGCACCATGTCGTGCACGGCCGCCAGGTTGATGCTGGCATCCTCGCGGATCGCGGTATGCGGGCAGCCGCCCGTCTCCACCCCGGCGATGCGCGACGGGTCCAGCGCACCGGCGCGGGTGAGGAATTCCGCATCCTCCTTGGTGTAGATGTCGTTGGTGATGACGGCGATGTCGTACGTGTCGCGCAGGTGGCGGCACAGCCGTTCGGTCAGCGCGGTCTTGCCGGAACCGACGGGACCGCCGATTCCCACCCTGAATGGCCCATTGCTCATGATCTGAAGAGCCTCGTGTACTGGGTTTCGTGCCGCATCGACAGCAGGTCGAGCATCGGCGCGGCGGTGCCGAGCGCGTCGGGATCGGCGGACAGCGCCGCATCGGCCGCCGCTTCCACCACGGGATGCAGCGCGGCGGTGGCGATCTGCCCATCGGTCTGGCCGAGCGGCACCAGCCGGACGCCGGCCGAGACCAGGTTGGCCGCGAAGGCCGCCAGCCAGCCGGCGACGGCGGGACGCAGCGGGATGGCGTGGAACCCGGCGGCGGCGCCGAAGGCCACCGGATGCGCCACTTGCCGCGGATGCCGCGCGGCGAAGGCCGCGAAGCGCGCATCCGGCCAGGCGGACTGCGTCACGCCGGTGAAGGCGGTGCCCTGCGCCATGCTTTCCAGCGCCGTCTCCGCCGTGCCGCGCCAGGCGGCGGCGAGCAGCGCCACATCGTCGAGCGCCGCGTCGTCGCCGGCCACCGCGGCGCGCCAGGCGGCGACCAGCAACGCGCCGTCGATACGGCCGGCGCCGGCGCGCAGGACCGTCGTGACATAGTCCACCAGAGCGGGGCGCGTGGTGACGCGGCCCTCCTCCACCGCCGTCTCCAGCCCGTGGCTGTAGGTATAGGCGCCCACCGGATAGGCCGGCGAGAGCCAGGCCAGCAGCCGATAGAGCGCGGCGCCGTCAGTGGTGGTGATGGTCGTCATCGCCGTGGTGATGATGGTGGTGTCCCGGCTGGCGGTTGTGCTCGCTATAGGCGCCGCCCTCGGGGTTGAAGGGCGCGTCCACGCGCTTCAGCTCCGCGCCCAGCCCCTGCAGCATGGCGACGATGACGTGGTCGTCGCGGATCAGCAGCCGCTCGGCCTGGATCTCGGTCGGCAAATGCCGGTTGCCGAGATGCCAGGCCAGCCGCATCAGCCGCTCCGGCGTCGGCGCGCGCACCTCCACCAGCGGCTCCGGCGCGGCGCGCACCAGGATGACGCCGCCCGCCTCCAGCAGCAGCCCGTCGCCGTCGCGCAGCGGGATCGCCTCCTCCAGGTCCAGCAGGAAGGCGAAGCCGCCTTCCGCCACGTAGCGCCGCCGCCGGCGGAAGCGGTCGTCGAAGTCGAGCGTGACGACATGCTTCGCGGTGCGCTCCACCCAGCCGCCCTTGGGCAGGACCTGAGTCGCGCGGGGCAGGGTCCCGCTCATCAGAAGAGGAAATACCGCTGCGCCATCGGCAGCACCTTGGCGGGTTCGCAGACCAGCAGCTCGCCATCGGCGCGGACCTCGTAGGTCTCGGGGTCCACCTCGATCCGCGGCAGGGCGCCGTTCAGCACCATGTCGCGCTTGGTGATGCCGCCGCGGCAGTTCTCCACCGCCAGCAGCGTCTTCTGCAGGCCGAGCCGGTCGCCGATGCCATGCCCGAGCGCCGCCTTGGAGACGAAGGTCACGCTGCTCGCCTGCAGGGCGCGGCCGACATTGGCGAACATCGGCCGGTAGTGCATCGGCTGCGGCGTCGGGATCGAGGCATTGGGGTCACCCATCGGCGCCATGGCGATGGACCCGCATTTCAGCACCATGTCCGGCTTCACCCCGAAGAAGGCCGGCGACCACAGCACCAGGTCGGCCAGCTTGCCGGGCTCGACACTGCCGACATGCGCGCTGATGCCCTGGGCGATCGCGGGGTTGATCGTATACTTGGCGATATAGCGGCGGACGCGGAGGTTGTCGTTGTCGCCGGTCTCGCCGGGCAGCCGGCCGCGCTGGGCCTTCATCTTGTGCGCGGTCTGCCAGGTGCGGATGATGACCTCGCCGACCCGGCCCATCGCCTGGCTGTCGGACGACATCATGCTGATCGCGCCGATGTCGTGCAGGATGTCCTCGGCGGCGATGGTCTCGCGGCGGATGCGGCTTTCGGCGAAGGCCACGTCCTCCGGGATGCGCGGGTCGAGGTGGTGGCAGACCATCAGCATGTCCAGGTGCTCGTCCACGGTGTTCACCGTGTAGGGCATGGTCGGATTGGTCGAGGATGGCAGGAAGTTGGGCTCTCCCACCACCCGCAGGATGTCCGGCGCATGGCCGCCGCCGGCGCCTTCGGTGTGGAAGGCCTGGATGGTGCGGCCGGCGATCGCCGCGATGGTGCTCTCGACGAAGCCGCTCTCGTTCAGGGTGTCGGTATGGATCGCCACCTGCACGTCGAGCGCATCGGCGACGGAAAGACAGGTGTCGATCGCCTTCGGCGTGGTGCCCCAGTCCTCGTGCAGCTTCAGGCCGCAGGCGCCGGCCAGCACCACCTCCTCGATCCCCGCCGGCAGCGCGACGTTGCCCTTGCCGAGGAAGCCGAGATTCATCGGCAGGCCCTCGGCCGCCTGCAGCATGCGCGCCATGTGCCAAGGGCCCGGCGTGACGGTGGTGGCCAGCGTGCCATGCGCCGGGCCGGTGCCGCCGCCGAACATCGTCGTCACGCCGGCGGCCAGCGCCTCCTCCACCTGCTGCGGGCAGATGAAGTGGATATGCACGTCGAGCCCGCCGGCGGTGAGGATGCGGCCCTCGCCCGCGATCACCTCGGTGCCTGGGCCGATGACGATGGTGACGCCCGGCTGGGTGTCCGGGTTGCCGGCCTTGCCGATGCCGGCGATGCGGCCGTCGCGCAGGCCCACATCCGCCTTGACGATGCCCCAGTGGTCGAGGATGAGCGCATTGGTGATGACGGTATCGACCGCCCCCTCGGCGCGGGTGACCTGGGATTGACCCATGCCGTCGCGGATCACCTTGCCGCCGCCGAACTTCACCTCCTCGCCATAGGTGGTGAAGTCCTTCTCCACCTCGATGATCAGGTCGGTATCGGCCAGCCGCACCCGGTCGCCGGTGGTCGGGCCGTACATGCCGGCATAGGCGCTGCGCGAGATCCGTGACGGCATCAAACAGGTCCTTCCGTCTCGCCGCGGAAGCCGTGCACGATGCGCGCCCCGGCATAGGGGATGAGCCGCACCTTGCGGGTCTGCCCCGGCTCGAACCGCACCGCGGTGCCGGCGGCGATGTCGAGGCGCCGGCCGCGCGCCACGGCGCGGTCGAAGGCCAGCGCCGGGTTGGTCTCGGCGAAGTGGTAGTGGCTGCCGACCTGGATCGGCCGGTCGCCGGTATTGCCGACCTCGAGCTCGACGCCGTCGCGGCCGGCGTTCAGCTCGATCTCGCCAGCCGCCGGGAAGACCTCGCCCGGGATCATTGTTTGGCCATCCGATTCACGCTCCGGTCCTCGCTGCGCTGCGGTCCTCCGCGATCGGATGTCATCGGATCGGCTCGTGCACGGTCACCAGCTTGGTGCCGTCGGGGAAGGTCGCCTCCACCTGGATCTCGTGCACCATCTCGGGGATGCCCTCCATCACCTGGTCCCGCGTCAGCACCGTCGCGCCGTCGCGCATCAGCTCCGCCACGCTGCGGCCATCGCGCGCGCCTTCAACCACGTAGTCGGTGATCAGGGCGATGGCTTCGGGGTGGTTCAGCTTCACGCCGCGTTCCAGCCGCCGCCGCGCCACCTGCGCGGCCATGGCGATCAGCAGCTTGTCCTTCTCGCGGGGCGTCAGGTTCATGCGGGGCCTCGGTGCGTTCCAGCGATCATGCGGTGGGTCACGTCAGGTCGTCCAGAGCCGCGGCAGCCGCGCCGGCAGGCCGAGCTGCGCGGCACGCAAGGCGACGATCGCCGCCCCCACCGCTTCCCGCACCGCCGCCGCCCGGCCCAGCCAGCGCGCCAGCAGCAGGCCGGGGCGGGGGATGGAGGCCGCACCCGGTGCCGCCTCCGGCAGGCCGCGCAGCAGGTCGCGCCCGGCCGCGGCATCGCCGCCGGCCAGCAGCAGCGTGCCCAGCGCCTCGGCGCCGGCGAAGCCGAATGGGTTCAGCAGCGGCGCGGCCAAGTCGCCCTCCAGCGCCAACGCATCGGCCCAGAGCAGGCCCCCGGGGCCATGCAGCCGCCAGCGGTCGCGAATCAGCCCCTGGGTCATCGTCTCGCCGCGGGCGGCGCGGCCGAAGACCAGCGTCTCGGCCGCCAGCAGCATGGCGCCGGGGGCGATCTCCGCCCGCATGCCGCGCAGGAAGCGGGCGCCGTCGAACAGGATGGTCTCCTGCGGGATCCATTCCAGCCGTGCGCCGGCGTCGAGCAGGATGCGGGTCTCGACCCGCGTCTCCGGCCCCAGGCTGCGGTAGACCTTCTCCGCCGCGGCGGTGGACAGCGTCGCCTGCGCCCCGGATTCCAGCCGCACCGATTGCCGCAGCGCATCGCCGCCCGCCAGGCCACCGGCGCAGTTCAGCAGGGCGGCGGTGGGCGGCTCGCCGGGTTCGGGCGTCGGGAACAGGATGCGCAGCGGCGCCTGCTGGTAGAGATCGCGCAGCACGGTGCCGCGTGCCGCCCGCCCGAAGACCAAATCGAAGGCGCCGTCGGCCCGCTGGTGGCGGCTCGGCAGGGGCGGCGTGTCGCGCGGCATCGTTCCCAGCATGGCATGCGACGGGGCCGCGCGGAACCACCCGGCCGGGTGCCGCGCGGGCGGGCAGCCTGCTGCGATAATGACCAGCGATGGGACCCGCAGCCACGCCACGCCGCCCGATGCCGCGCATGGCATGGTGGTTGCGTAACGCCTGGCCCAAACCGGAGACGCGTGTGCTCACCCGCCCCTCGACAGCGACCGAAACCGCCTCGCTGCGCGGCCACACGCTCGACGTGCTCGGCCTCGGCGTGCGCTATGGCGGTTTCACCGCGCTGGACAATGTCGATCTCTCGGTTCGCGCCGGGGAGGTGCTGGCGCTGCTCGGCCCCTCCGGCTGCGGCAAGACCACCCTGCTTCGGACCGTCGCCGGCTTCGTGCGGCAATCCGCCGGCCGCGTGCTGATCGACGGCACCGCGATCGACGACCTGCCGCCCAACCGCCGCCGCGTCGGCATCGTCTTCCAGAACTATGCGCTCTTCCCGCATATGAGCGTGGCGGAGAACGTCGCCTACGGCCTGCAGGCCCGGCGCGAAGCCGCGCCGCGCACCAAGGCGCGGGTGGCGGAGCTGCTGGAGATGGTGCAGCTCGGCCCGCTGCGCGACCGCCGCCCCGGCCAGCTGTCCGGCGGCCAGCAGCAGCGGGTGGCGCTGGCCCGCGCCTTGGCGATCGAGCCTTCCATCCTGCTGCTGGACGAGCCTTTCGCCGCGCTCGACCGCTCGTTGCGGCTCGACATGCAGATCGAGATCAAGCGGCTGCAACGCCAGCTCGGCCTCACCGCCATCCTGGTGACGCATGACCAGGACGAGGCGATGAGCGTCGCCGACCGCATCGCCGTCATGCGGCGCGGGAAGATCGAGCAGTTGGGCACCCCGGTCGAGGTCTATGACCGCCCCGCCACGCTCTTCGTCGCCGGCTTCATCGGCACCACCAACCGGCTGCCTTGCGTGGTGGACGGCATGGGCTCGCTGCGGCTGGCGGACGGCACCGCGCTGCCGGCGCCGGCCGATGCCGCGCCCGGCCCCGCCTTGCTGACGGTGCGCCCGGAGCAACTGATGCTGCGCGACGAAGCCGGCCCGGGCTGCTTCCCCGTCGAACTCGGCCTCGCCCTGCCGCTCGGCGGCCAGACGGTGCGGGAGGCGCGGCTGGCCGACGGCACCCCGATCCGGCTGACCGAGCCGCGGCTCGGCGCGATCCGCGACCTTGGCGCGCGGGCCTTCTGCGCCCTCGCCCCCGGCGCCCGTCCGGCGCTCTTTCCACGCCCGACCACCGAGGAGGAATGACCATGTCCCCGAGCCTCAGCCGCCGCGCCCTGCTGGCCGGCACCGCCGTGCTCGCCACGCCCGGTATCGTCCGCGCGCAGAAAGCCGGCAGCGTCACCGCCGCCATCTATCCCGGCGCCTGGGAGGAAGCCTTCCGCGACCTGGTCGCACCGGCGCTGAAGAAGACCCACAACATCGAGCTGGAGATGCAGGCGCTGTTCGCGGTGGACCAGGTGGCGAAATTCGCCGCCAGCCGCGGCGCCCCGCCCTTCGACTGCTTCGTGCTCGACCCCGGGCCCCGCGCCACCGCCGCCGGGCGCAACATGTTCGAGAAATTCGACGCCTCGAAGCTGGCCAACCGCGCCGCCATCCCGGCCGCGCTGATCGACGAATGGGGCATCGGCTGCAACGCGCAGGTGGTGGGCATCGCCTACAACCCGAAGAAGCTGCCGAAGCCGGCCGGCTATGCCGACCTGTTCAAGGAACCCTGGGTGTCGCGCCTCGGCCTGACCGGCTTCGGCACCACCTTCGGCACCGTCAGCCTGATCGAGATCGCCAAGATCTTCGGCGGCAGCGAGACCAACATCGACCCGGCGCTCGCCGAGCTGAAGAAGGTGCTGCCGAAGGTCGCCGCCGTCAGCAGCCCGGCGGCACTGCCCGGCCTGTTCCAGCAGGGCCAGTGCGACGTCACCTATACCAACACCCAGACGGTGACGACGCTGAAGGACCGCGGCGTCGACATCGAATTCGCGGTGCCGGAGACGGGGGCGACCACCTTCCTGACGACCCTGCACATCGCCCGCGGCTGCGAGAACATGGACGCGGCCTACAAGTATATCGACACGGTGGTCAGCAAGGGGGTGCAGGACGCGCTGCAGAAGGCGCCCTACAACTTCATCCCGGTGAACAAGGACGTGGCGCTGGGCCGCGACCTGCCGATGCGGAGCCTGGACGAGATGTCCAAGTTCGTCACGCATGACTGGTCGAAGATCAACCCGCTCCGCGGCGCCTGGATCGACCGCTTCAACCGCGAGATGGCGAAATGAGCACCGCGGCGGCCTTGCCGGCGCCGCGCGCCCGCGGGGCCGCCGCGCCGGCGTTCTCCGCCTGGGGCCTGGCCGCGCCTCTGGGCCTCGCCTATGCCGCCTTCTTCGCCGCTCCGCTGTTCATGCTGTTCGCCGTGTCCTTCTACGCCGATGAGCAGATGACCCGCTTCGGGCTCGACCAGTGGCGGCGCTTCCTGTTCGATGCCTTCCACTGGAAGGTCATCGCCGACACGCTGCTGCTCGGGCTGAAGACGGTCGCCGCCACCCTGCTGCTCGGCTTCCCGCTGGCGCTGGTCTACCGGGCCGCCGCGCCGCGCTGGCAGCGGGTGCTGCTGTTCGTCGTGGTGCTGCCGCTGCTGACCAGCGTGGTGGTGCGCACCTTCGCCTGGATCGTCATCCTCGGCCGCGAAGGCGTGGTGAACCAGCTGGTCATCGGCCTCGGCCTGGCCGCCGAGCCGCTGCGGCTGCTGCAGACCGAGCTCGGCCTGGTGATCTCGCTGACCCAGATCGAGATGCCCTTGCTGCTCCTGCCCTTGTTGTCGGTCATGGCGCGGATCGATCCGAACCTGATGGATGCCTCCGCCTCGCTCGGCGCCTCGCCGTGGCGGACGCTGTTCCGGGTGATCCTGCCGCTGGCCGCACCGGGCCTGGCTGCCGGCTGCCTGCTGGTCTTCGCCTCCGCCACCACCGCCTTCATCAGCCAGTCGGTGATCGGCGGCGGGCGGCTGGTCTACCTGCCCTCGATGATCTGGCAGCAGGCGATGATCGCGGCGCATTGGCCCTTCGCCGCCACCGCGGCCATCGCGCTGCTGGTCTCGGTCTCGGCCGTCATCGCCGTCATCGCCTATGCCGGCCGCGTCGCGGGGGGCCGCATCCATGGCTAGGCGGCGCAGCGCGAGCGAATTGTCCTACGGCCTGGTGATCGGCACGCTGGCCGTGCTCGCCCTGGTCATCCTGATCGGGCCGATCCTGATCGTGCTGGCGACCTCCTTCACCGACAGCCGGTCCATCCGCTTCCCGCCGCAGGGCTTCTCCGTCCGCTGGTACGAGCTGCTGCTGGACGAGGTGCGCTCCCGGCAGATCCACCGCGCGGTGGGCAACAGCCTGCACGTCGCCTTCCTCGCCGCCGGCCTGGCGACCTTGGGCGGCACCGCGGCGGCGCTCGGCATCTCCCGCGTCGCCGGCAAGGCCGGGCGGCTGGCGGATGCCGCCTTCATGTCGCCGCTGGTGCTGCCGGGCCTGGCCTTCGGGCTGGCCGCGCTGATGTATTTCACCCTGCTGGGCTTCCGGCCATCGCTGGAACTGATCATCGCCGGCCACCTGGTGGTCGTCGCGCCCTTCGTGCTGCGGACCGTCGGCGCCTCGCTCTCGCAGCTCGACCCGGCCCTGCTGGATGCCTCGGCCAGCCTCGGCGCCGGGCCGATCCGCACCTTCCGGCGGGTCACCCTGCCGCTGATCGCCCCGGGGATCGCCGCCGGCGGCTTCCTGGCCTTCATGGCGTCCGTCGACAATGTCCCGGTCTCCCTCTTCCTCTCCTCGGCGCGGACGGACATGCTGCCGATCCGGATGTGGGGCATGATGGAGAGCACGCTCGACGTCCGGGTGGCCGCCGTCTCCGGCACGCTCATCCTGGTGGCCTTCCTGCTCATGCTGGTGATGGAGCGGCTCACCGGCCTCACGCGCCGCATGCGGGGTTGACCATGTTCCTGAAAGCCGAACCGCTGACCTCCGCCGCCTTCCTGCCCTATGGCGAGGTCATCGAATGCCCGGCGATGCCCGGCCGCACCTATTTCGAGGATGCGCTGTCCAACCTGCGGCCCAGGGCGCGCGGCAGCATCTCGCTCACGGTCAAGGCGCCGCTCACCGCGCTGCCGCTGCGCTCCACCACGATGGAGCGGCACGAATTCTCCTCCCAGTCCTTCGTCCCGCAGGAGGCCGGCCGCTGGCTGGCGATCGTGGCACCGCATGCCAAGGATGGCGGCCCCGACATGGCGCGGGCCCGGGCCTTCCTCTGCCGGCCCGACCAGGGCGTGACCTACGGCGCCAATGTCTGGCACCACCCCTTCACCGTGCTCGACCGGGAGGCGCGCTTCGTCATCTTCATGTGGCGCGACGGCACCCGGGGGGACGAGGAATTCGTCGAGGTCCCCGAATTCAGCGTGGAGATTCCCTGATGCCCTACGAGGTGCAGCGCGACTTCCGCGGCTACGGCGCCAGCCCGCCCGACCCGCGCTGGCCGAACGGCGCCCGTCTCGCGGTCAATTTCGTCATCAATTACGAGGAGGGGTCGGAGCCCTCCTACGCCCTGGGTGACGGCGTCACCGAGACGGGCCTGACCGAATCGCACGGGCTGAACCAGCTCAAGTCCGGCCGCGACCTGGCGGCCGAGGGGATGTTCGAATACGGCTCCCGCGTCGGCTTCTGGCGGCTGCACCGGCTGTTCCAGGAACGCGGCCTGCCGCTGACGATCTTCGGCTGCGCGCTGGCGCTGGAGGCCAACCCGGAAGCCGTCGCCGCCATCCGCGCCGCCGGCTACGACATCTGCTCGCACGGCTGGCGCTGGGTGAAGCATTTCGAGCTGTCCGAGGCCGAGGAGCGCGAGCACATCGCCCGCGCCGTCGCCAGCATCGAGCGGACGATCGGCCGCAAGCCGGAAGGCTGGTACTGCCGCTACGGACCCAGCGAGAACACCCGCCGCCTGGTCATGGAGCACGGCGGGTTCCTGTACGACAGCGACTACTACGGCGACGAGCTGCCCTTCTGGCTGACGGTGGACCGCAAGCCGCAGCTCGTCGTGCCCTATTCGCTGGTGAACAACGACGGGAAATACGCCGGCTGGATGGGCACCAGCGACCAGTGGTTCAGCTTCATCCGCGACGCCTTCGACATGCTGTATGCCGAAGGCGCCACCCAGCCGAAGATGATGTCGGTCGGGCTGCATATGCGGCTCATCGGCCATCCGGCCCGCGCGGTCGGCCTGCAGCGGCTGCTCGACCACATGATGCAGCGGAAGGATGTCTGGATCACCCGCCGCGTCGACATCGCGCAGCACTGGGTGAAGACGCACCCCTATCCGGGCAAGGGGCTGAACGAGTAGCGGCACGGCTTGCCCTGGCCACCCGCAGGCCGCATCGTTGCATTGTTAGGCGAAGGCTGCACCATGCCGCGAGAAACCCTTCAGGTCGCCCTCGGGCCACATCGCTACAGCGTCGAACGGCCCTGGGGCCACCTGCCCGATGGGCCGGGGCGTATCAGCGACGTCGCCTGCGATGCCGCGGGCCGCGTCTATGTGCAGTTCCGCACGGACCCCTCGGTCGACCCGCCCTCCCCCGGCATCGTCGTGCTCTCGGCAGAGGGCGAGCGCCTGGCCGCCTGGGGCGAATCCGTGGCGGACGGGCACATGGCCACGGTGCACCCCGATGGCCGGGTCTTCGTGGTCGACCGCGACGCGCATGAGGTGACGATCTTCGCCTCGGACGGGCGGCGGATCGGCGCGCTCGGCCAGCGGCATGTGCCGGGGGCGCCGTTCAACGCCCCCTGCGACGTCGCCTTCGCCCCGGACGGCACGACCTATGTCGCCGACGGCTACGGCAATTCGCTGGTGCACCGGTTCGGCGCGCGCGGCGACTACCTCGGCGCCTTCGGCGGCCCGGGCCGGCGCGGCGGTGAATTCTCCACGCCGCATTCGGTCTGGGTGCTGCCCGACAGCCGCGTGCTGGTGGCGGACCGGGAGAACAACCGCGTCCAGGTCTTCAGCGCGGAGGGCGCGCATCAGCGCGACATCCTCGACCTGCACAAGCCGATGGACGTGCATGGCGGGCCGGAGGGCAGCTTCTACGTCACCGACCAGGTGCCGCGGCTGTCCTGGTTCGGCGGCGACGGCAAGCTGCTCGGCCGCTGCCGCCCGGTGCTGAACGGCGCGCATGGCATGTGGCGGGATGCGGGCAGCGGGGTGATCTACCTGGCGGAGCAGACGCCGAACCGGATCACCCGGCTGGTGCCGGCCTGAGGGCCCGCGCGGGAGGATCGCTCAGGCAGGCAAGGTTGGGGAGGGAAACGCATTCCCTCCGGTTGGACGCACCGGGTCCAACCGGAGGATACTTCCTCCCTGGCCTTGCCCTGCCCGTTAGACGGACAGCCGCTCTTTGGCCCCGGCGCGCCGCCCTGCTACACCGCCCGCGTGACCGACCCCACCCGCCTCTTCCTGATCCGCCACGCGCTCGTCGAGCCTTCGGCCCGCGCCACCTTCTACGGCAGCATGGATGTCGCGCTCTGCGGCCTCGCCTTGCAGGAGGAAGCGGCGCTGTACCGCTGGCTGGCCTTTCGCCTGCCGCGGCCGGCCGCCTGGATCTGCACCAACCTGGCGCGCACCCGCGCCACCGCCGCCGCCATCTTCGCTGCCGGCTACCCCGACCAGCCCTTGGCCATCGAGCCCGACCTGGCCGAGCAATTCCTCGGCGAGTGGCAGGGCATCGCGCATGAGGCGCTGGTCGAGCGCCTGCGCCACCCGCCCCACCCCTTCTGGCCGCATGCCGCCGAGGAGCAGCCGCCCGGCGGCGAAAGCTTCGCCCAGGTGCAGGCCCGGGTCGGCGCGGTGCTGGAACGGATCGCCGGGACGCATGCCGGCCAGGACGTGGTCATCGTCGCGCATGGCGGGTCGATCCGCGCCGCGCTGGCCCATGCGCTGGGGCTGAGCGGCCATCAGGCGCTGGCCTTCTCCATCCGCAACCTCGGCCTGACCCGGCTGGAGAAGATCGGTCCCGACTGGCGGATCTCGTCGGTGAACGAGGAACCCTGGTCCCCACCCGACTGGGAGTGATGCCGCGGGATTGATCGGCAGCCCCGCGGCTGGCGCGGAAAAGCGGAACGAATGCCGGCCGCATCGGCATTCCGCCCTTGGACAGCCCTGTCGTAACCGCGTAATCTTACACCAATTCCAGGGTTTGGCAGGGGGGCTTCATGCGGCATCTCATGACGCGGCGACCTATCGCGGGTCGGCTGGCGGCGCTGGGGCTGGCGTTGGCGACCTTGGCCGGCTGCGGCGGCAAGCCCGGGCTGGGCGAGGAGCAGGCCCTGGTCGACCGCGCCACCCTCTCGGTCCAGGAAATCCTGGGCGAGGGCAACGACAAGATGAACGCCCAGAGCGTGCTGCGCCGGGCCCGCGCCGCGGTGATCTGCCCGCGCATCTTCCGCGCCGGCTTCTTCTTCGGCGGCGAGGGCGGCGGCTGCGTCCTGGTCGGCCGCGATGCCGCGGGGTCCTGGTCCTCGCCGGCCTTCTACACGCTGGGCTCGGGCAGCTTCGGCCTGCAGGCCGGCATCCAGGACCTGCAGATCCTGATGCTGATCATGAACGACCGCGCGCTGAACGCGATGCTCGACAGCCAGCTCAAGCTGGGCGCCGATGCCTCGCTGGCGGTCGCCACGCTGGGCGGCTCGCTCTCGGGCGCCACCACCACCGCGGTCGGCGGCGACATCGTCGCCTTCGCCCGGGCGCGCGGGCTGTTCGCCGGGCTGACGCTCGAAGGCTCGCTGCTCTCGGCCCGGAGCGAGTGGAACCGCAACTACTACCAGCAGGAAGTCGGCCCGCGGGAGATCGTGGTGGCGATGCGGGCGCACAACCCGGGCGCCGACCCGCTGCGCGCGGTGATGATGCGCTTCGGCAGCGCCGGCGGCGGCGGGGCTGCCGCCGCGCCGGCTGCGGCCAGGGACAACCCGGCCGGCTTCACCCAGGGCAACACGCTCGGCAGCGGGCCGGTGCAGCAGTCCACCCTGCCGCCGCTGCGCTGATGCGGGCGCTCCTCGCCGGTTGGGTCCTGTCCCTGGCCCTGCTGCTGGCGGCAAGCCCGCCGGCCTGGGCCGACGACCGCGGGGATGCGCAGACGCTGGTCGATAGCAGCACCCTGGCGGTGCAGGAGATGTTCACCACCGGCGACGCCGCGGCGATCGCCGACATGCAGGGGATGCTGCGCCGCGCCCGCGCCGTGCTGGTCTGCCCGCGCATCTTCCGCGCCGGCTTCATCCTGGGCGGGGAGGGCGGCGGCTGCGCCCTGGTGGCGCGCGACGCCGCCGGGTCCTGGTCCTCGCCGGCCTTCTACGGGCTCGCCTCCGGCAGCCTCGGCCTGCAATTCGGCGTGCAGGACATGCAGGTGCTGATGCTGGTCATGTCGGATGCCGGGCTCACCGCGCTGATGGACAGCCAGTTCAAGCTCGGCGCCGATGCCTCGGTCGCCGTCGCCGGCATGGGGGCGGGCCTCGAAGGCTCGACCACCGCGGCGGGCGGCGCCGACATCGTCACCTTCGCCCGGGCGCGCGGGCTGTTTGCCGGGCTGGCGCTGGAAGGCTCGCTGCTGACCAACCGCAGCGACTGGAACCGCGCCTATTACGGGCAGGAGGCCTCGCCGCGGCAGGTGGTGGTGGCGATGCAGGCGCACAACCCGGGGGCGGACCCGCTGCGGGCGGCCTTGATGCGCTACGGCTCCCCGCCCTGACGCGGGATGGCCTGGGGCGGCATCGCCGGAATGCCCGCATCGGACGACCCGACGGAAGCCGGGGCGTGCCGCGTGGGCGACGCCGAACGCATCATGCCCCGGCGGCGGGAGTTCCGCCGATCGGCCATCGCGGCTAGGGTGCCGCCGTGTCCCCCACCGACCCTTTCTGGAAGACCAAGACGCTCGACGCGATGAGCCGCGCCGAGTGGGAATCCCTGTGCGACGGCTGCGGCCGCTGCTGCCTGCACAAATTGCGGGACGAGGACACCAACGAGCTGGCCTTCACCAATGTCGCCTGCCGGCTGCTGACGATCGAGACCAGCCGCTGCGCCGACTACGACAACCGCCGCAAATGGGTGCCGGACTGCGTCAAGCTGACGCCGAAGCGCCTGAAGCAGATCGACTGGCTGCCGCCGACCTGCGGCTACCGCCTGGTGGCCGAGGGCAAGGATCTGGAATGGTGGCACCCGTTGGTCTCCGGCGATCCGGAGACGGTGCACCAGGCCGGCGTCTCGGTCCGCGGCAAGGCGGTGCGCGAACGCGATGCCGGCGCCTTCGAGGACCACATCGTCCGCTGGCCCGGGCAGCCGCCCCGCGGCAGGCGCGCCAAGCCCCCCACCGACAAGCCCGAGGGAAACGAGGACCCATGAAGAACGCCCTGTTCGGCGGCGTGAACGCCGCCGTGCTCACCGCCATGAAGGCCGACCTGACGCCCGACCCGGCGCGCATGGCCGGCCATGCCAAGTGGCTGCTGGCCAATGGCTGCAACGGCCTCGGCGTGCTGGGCACGACTGGGGAGGCCAACAGCTTCGGCCTGCATGAGCGGAAGGCGATCCTCGAAGGGCTGATCGCTCATGGCGTGCCGGCCGGCACCATGATGCCCGGCACCGGCTGCGCCAGCCTGACGGACACGGTCGAACTCACCCTGCACGCCAAGGCGCAGGACTGCCGCGGCGTGCTGCTGCTGCCGCCCTTCTACTACAAGGGCGTCAGCGACGACGGCCTGTTCGCCTATTTCTCCGAGGTCATCCAGCGGGTCGGCGGCGGCATCGCCCTCTATCTGTACAATTTCCCGCAGCAATCGGCGCTGCCCTTCAGCATCGACCTGATCGGCCGACTGCTTTCCGCCTATCCGGGCGTGGTCAAGGGCGCCAAGGACAGCGGCGGCGACTATGCCAACATGAAGGCGATGGTCGACAACTTCGCCAAGGACGGGTTCGAGGTCTATTCGGGCTCCGACGAATTCCTGCAGAAGATCCTGGCCGAGGGCGGCGCCGGCTGCATCACCGCGGCCTCCAACGGCAACAGCCATTGGGGCGGCATCGTCTATGCGAAGCGCACGGGGCCCGAGGCCGACGCGGCCCAGGCCATGCTGACCGCGACCCGCAAGGCCGCCGTCTCCGTCCCGCTGATCCCCGGCCTGCGAGAGATCATTGCCCGCAGCACCGGCGACGACGGCTGGCGCACCATCCGCCCGCCGCACCTGAAGCTGACCGCGGCGCAGGGCGAGGCGATCTGGGCCGCCTGGGGCGCCGCCGGCGCCCTGCCGCTGCCGGGCTTCGCCGCGGCGAAGGCGGCCGAATGAGCACGACCTCAGGCGTGCCGGTCGAAGGCGGCCCGCTGCGCTGCCGTGAACCGGCGACCGGCACCGTCCAGCTGGACAACGAGCATGTCCGTGTCACCCGCTGGGACTTCAACCCCGGCGCGGAGACCGGCTGGCACCGGCATGGCTGGCTCTACGTGGTGGTCCCGGTGACGGACGGGACCCTGCTGCTGGAACTGCCGGGCGGGGAAACGGCGACGGCGACGCTGACCGCCGGCCTCGCCTACACCCGCGACGCCGGGGTGGAGCACAACGTGGTCAATGCCGGGACCGCGCCGCTGTCCTTCGTCGAGACGGAGCTCAAGGCCCTGCCGGGCTGACGCCTGGGTTGCGGGGCTCGACCAGGAATTTCACGCAAATGCATAATTCCTGGGCAAGTGGCGCGCGGCCGGGCTTTCCCGGCCGCCGTTGCCGCCGCCGTCACCCGGCCGTTCCGCAACGAGTCGTGTCAACCGGTTGAACCCGACCCCTCCGCCGCCGCATGGTGGGGCCATGGACGACACCGAAGCGGAGACAGTTGCCCTCCCTGGCCGGATGCCCGGGGGCATGGCGGCGGAGACCATGGCCTGCCCGGTGCGCTGGCGCCGGTCCACCCGCGCCACGCGGGTCAGCCTGCGGATCGACGCCCGCGCCGGCGCCGTGGTGGTGACCCTGCCGCCCCGGGCCAACCGCCGCGCCGGCATGGCGCTGCTGACCACCCACGCCGCCTGGGTGCGGGAGAAGCTGGCGGCCCTCGCCCCGCACATCGCCCTGGCCCCAGGGTCGGAAGTGCCGCTGGGCGGCCTGCCGCATGTCATCCGGCACGACCCCGCGGCCGCGCCCGGCGTGCTGCTGGCCGCCGGCGCCATCGTCGCCGGCGGGCCGGAAGCCGCCCTGCCGCGCCAGATCGCCGCCTTCCTGAAGGCCGAGGCGCAGCGGCGCATCCGGGTGCTGGCCACCGGCCATGCCGCCTTGCTCGGCGTCACGCCGGGGACGATCCGGCTGAAGGACACCCGCAGCCGCTGGGGGTCCTGCGCGCCGGACGGGACGCTCGCCTTCTCCTGGCGGCTGGTGATGGCGCCGGATTGGGTGCTGGACTACGTGGTGGCGCACGAGGTCGCCCACCTGAAGGAACTGAACCACAGCCCGAAATTCTGGGCGCAGGTGCGGCGGCTGACGCCGCACCGCGATGCCGCGGTGGACTGGCTGCGGGCGAACGGCCCGGCGCTGCTCCGGGTGGGCTAGGCCCGCTTCCGACATGTGCTCGGGGCTGCCGGAACGCAACGACGCCTCGCCGGTTGGAACCGCCTGCCGCCGCAACCGAAGGATTCCGCCTTGAGCACCGGCCTGATCGCCTTGCTGGACGACGTGGCCGCCCTGGCCAAGGTCGCCGCCGCCTCGCTCGACGACGTCGCGGCCCAGGCCGGCCGGGCCGGCATGAAGGCGGCAGGCGTCGTGATCGACGATGCCGCGGTCACCCCGCGCTACGTCGTCGGCTTCGCCGCCAGCCGCGAATTGCCCATCGTCTGGAGCATCGCCAAGGGCTCCCTGAAGAACAAGCTGGTCTTCCTGCTGCCGGTGGCCCTGGCGCTGAGCCTGTTCGCCCCCTGGGCCATCACCCCGCTGCTGATGCTGGGCGGCGCCTTCCTCTGCTACGAGGGCGCCGAGAAGATCTACGAGGCGATCTGGCCGCATGCCGCCCAGGCGCATGAGGCGAAGACCGGCGCCGCGCAGGACCCCGCCGCCTTCGAGGAGGCGCGGATCGCCTCGGCGATCAAGACCGACTTCATCCTCTCGGCCGAGATCATGGCGCTGACCCTCTCGACCGTGCCGGAGGCCTCCTTCTGGACCCAGGCGGCGGTGCTGGCGGTGGTCGGGATCGGCATCACCATCGCAGTCTATGGCGCGGTGGCCCTGCTGGTGAAGGCCGACGACGCCGGGGTGGCGCTGGCCGCCGGCGGCGGGCCGGCGCCGGTCCGGGCGCTCGGCCGCGGCCTGGTGCTGGGCATGCCTTGGCTGCTGAAGCTGCTGGGCCTGGTCGGCACCGCCGCCATGCTCTGGGTCGGCGGCGGCATCCTGCTGCATGGGCTGGAGGAATACGGCATCACCGCGCCCGGCCATCTGCTGCACGAGGCAGCCGCCGTGGCCGGCCAGGTGGTCCCGGCGGTCGGCGGGGCGGTGGCCTGGCTGGTCGGCGCGCTGGCCTCGGCGGTGGTGGGGCTGGTGGTCGGCGGGGCGCTGATCCCGGTGGTGGAGTACCTGGTCGCGCCGCTGGCGCGCCGGCTGCGGCCGGCGAAGGGCGCGGCGCAGCACGCCTGAAAGGAAAAGGTTGAGGAGGGAAAAGTATTCCCTCCCCAAACCCCACCCTTCCTTTTTGTGGGCTTGGCATTCGCCGCGCGGCAGGTCTCGACTCACGGAAATAGATGAGGGGGTCCGGGGGAGGATACCTTCTCCCCCGGCCTTTGCCTCAGCGCGGCAGGAAGCCGACCACCCGCTCCGCCTCGGTGACGATCGGCTCGGCGATCGCCGCCGCCCGCTGCGCACCCAGCCGCAGCGCCGCGTCCAGTGCGGCGTGGTCGGACAGCAGCCGCTGCATCTCCGCCTGGATCGGCGAGAGGTGGTCGACCAGCGCCTCCACCAGCACTTCCTTGAACGCGCCGAACCCCTTGCCGCCATGCTCGCGCAGCACGTTCTCCGGCAGGGTGCCGCCGACGGCGGCCAGGATGCCGACCAGGTTGCGCGCCTCCGGCCGGCCCTCGAGCCCCGCCATGTGCTCCGGCAAGGGCTCCGGGTCGGTCTTCGCCCGGCGGATCTTGAGGGCGATCGCGTCGCGGTCGTCGGTCAGGTTGATGCGCGACTGGTCGGAGGCATCCGACTTCGACATCTTCTTCGTCCCGTCGCGCAGCGACATCACCCGCGCCGCGACGCCCTGGATCAGCGGCTGGATATGCGGGAAGAAGTCCGGCACGCCGTAGTCGTGGTTGAACTTCTCGGCGATGTCGTTGGCCAGTTCCAGGTGCTGCTTCTGGTCGTCGCCGACCGGCACCAGCGTCGCCTTGTAGGCCAGGATGTCGGCCGCCATCAGGTTCGGATAGACATAGAGGCCGCTCGACGCTGCCTCCCTGTCCTTGCCGGCCTTGTCCTTGAACTGCGTCATCCGGTTCAGCCAGCCGAGCCGCGCCACGCAATTGAAGATCCAGGCCAGCCGCGCATGCGCGTGGACGTGGCTCTGCACGAACAGGATGCAGCGCTTGGGGTCGAGCCCGCAGGCGATCAGCGCCGCCGCCATCTCCCGCGTCTGGGTCTGCAGTTCCCGGGGGTCCTGCCAGGCGGTGATGGCGTGCAGGTCCACCACGCAATAGATCGCGTCGTGCGTGTCCTGCAGCGGCACCCAGTTGCGGATGGCGCCGAGGTAGTTGCCGAGGGTCGGGATGCCGGAGGGCTGGATGCCCGAGAAGACGCGCTGCATGGGGGTGGAGACCATCTGCGGTGTGAAGGGCTGCGGTGATTGCCCCTCGGCGCGGTCAGGTCAAGCGGTGGTGGCGGGGGCGGTCTTGCGCCGCCGGCGGAGCATCCCCCTGACCTCCCGCACGTCGATCGCCCCCAGCGCCTGGGCGACGCCGAAATAGACCGCGCCACCCGCCGCGACCAAGGCCGCGAGCGCCAGGAAGCGCAGCGGTCCCTCCAATGAGAACAGAACGCCCAGCACGACGAAGCGCGGCGGCCCCTCCATCGGGAACAGCACCATCCGCAGCGCCAGGATCGCGCCCGCCATCAGCGCCGCCGCCAGCAGCAGCCGGGGGATGCGCCGCCTCAGCCGCCGATCCAGGATCATCTGCCCCCGCCGGTTCAGCAGCCAGCCCAGCATACCGGCGTTGAACCAGGCGGACAGCGCGGTGGCCAGCGCCACGCCGACATGGCTGAGCCACGGGATCAGCAGCAGGTTGAGCGCGATGTTCAGCCCCACCGCGGCGAAGCCGACCTTCACCGGGGTCGCGGTGTCGCCGCGGGCGAAGAAGCCCGGCGCGTAGATCTTCACCAGCACATAGGCCGGCAGCCCCAGCGCATAGGCGGAGAGCGCCGCGGCGGTCAGCGCCGCCGCCTCCGCCCCGAAGGCGCCGCGCTGGAACAGCACGGAGACGATCGGCCAGGCCGCCGCCGCCTGCCCCGCCGCCGCCGGCAGGCACAGCAGCAGGGACAGCTCCATCGCCCGGTTCATGGTGCGGTGGGCCGACAGCGTCTCGCCCGAGCGCACCTGGCGCGACAGCAGCGGCAGCATCGCGGTGCCGACCGCGGCGCCGATGACGCCGAGCGGCAGCTGCCCGACCCGGTCGGCATAGTACAAATAGGACACCGCGCCTGCCGGCAGGAAGGAGGCGATGATGACGTCGACCGCCAGGTTGAGCTGGGTGACGCCGGCGCCGATGATCCCCGGGCCCATCCGCCGCAGCACCTGCCGCACCTCCGGCGCCAGGCTTGGCGGCTTGAGGAATTGCAGCGGCATCCCCGCCCGGGCGCAGGCCCACAAGACCAGGCCCAGTTGCACCGCGCCCGAGACGGTGACGCCCCAGGCCAGCGCATGCGCCGGCGTCGCCACATAGGGCGTCAGCACCAGCAGCGCCGCCATGGACAGCAGGTTGAAGAAGATCGGCGCGGCCGCGGCGGCGGCGAACCGGTCGAGCCCGTTCAGCACGCCGGAGACCAGCGCGGTCAGGCAGATCAGCAGCAGGTAGGGGAAGGTGATCCGCGTCAGCTCGATCGCCATCTGGAACTTGGCGGGGTCGCCCGTGAAGCCCGGCGCCAGCACCGACATCAGCTGCGGCATGGCGATGATGCCGAGGATCACCAGCAGCGACAGCCACAGCGTCATCAGCGCCGCCATCCGCTCGGCCAGCTGCCGCGCCACCGCCGGGCCCTGGACGGCCAGCGTGCCGGCGAAGGCAGGGACGAAGGCGGCGTTGAAGGCGCCCTCGCCGAACAGGCGGCGGAACAGGTTGGGCAGCTTGAGCGCGACGAAGAAGGCATCGGCCATCGGCCCGGCGCCGAGCCGCGAGGCGATCAGCATGTCGCGCGCGAAGCCGAGGACACGGCTGGCCATGGTCCAGCCGCCGACGGTGAGGACGCCTTTGAGCATGGGGCCGGGGTCTAACCCGGAACGGCGGCGCTGCGCCATGGGGGCCGGCGCCGGGACATGCCACCAGCTTGTCGTGCTGCGGCGCCAGGGTGGACCGAACCACCGGGCTGGACCGGACCCTGGCAGGTGTGGCCAGCTTCCACCCGGTGCCCGGCGCCGCCGCCGGACCGGCCCGCCGACCGCGGCGGGCGGCCGGCAGCGGCGCCATGAGGAGGGAGAACCCGGTGTCCGACCTGCCTGCCCCGATCATCGCTCCCCTGGTCCGCGACCTGGTCGCCTGGGTCGCCGCCGAGCCCCGCCCCTACCGCGAGGTGATGGAGGCCTGGCGCACCTCATGCCCCCGCCTCACGGTCTGGGAGGATGCGGTCGATGGCGGCTTCGTCGCCCTCGGCCCGGGCGGGCCGGAGGGGCTGCAGGTCTCCGCTACCCCGCGCGGCCGGGCGCTGCTCGCGGCGCGGGGCTGAGCCGGCCGACCCGGCCCGCCGCCTCAGCCCGGCCCGCCGAGGAAAGCCGCCAGCCGCGCGCCGAACCGCGCATCGAAGGCAGCGTCGCGCGCCGCGCCATGGCCGGTCGGCTCGGGCGGGCGGTCGATCACCAGGCACCCGGCGCCGGCCCGGGCCATGCCGGCGGTGAAGGCCGTGGCCCGCGCCGCCGGGTCGGGGTCGTAGGGGTCCCCGGCGAAGAGCACCAGGCCGCCGCGCCGCACCGCGCCGGGTGCCGCCGCGGCGCAGGCGGCCTCGAAGGCGGCCAGCGCCTCCGCCCGCCGCTCCGGCCGGGTGCCATGCGCTGCGGGGGCGAGCAGCAGCATCGCCTCCGCCAGCCCGGGCTGGCGCAGCGCCAGCAGCGCGACGAAGGCGCCACGGCTTTCCCCCACCACCGCCACCTGGCCGTAGCCCGCGGCGCGCAGCCGGGCGCAGCCGGCGATGAGTGCCGCGGCGCCGGCCTCCAGCGGGTCGCGCGCCCCCTCCCGGTCCAGCCGCCAGCGATCCCAGCCGGTGAGCCGGTCGAGGCAGGGCGGCGGGTCGGGCGGGGCGCCCTCGGCGTAGTGGGCATGCGCCCAGACCAGCGCGCCCGCGGCGGCCTCCGGCCCCCGCAGGCCGCCCGGCGCCGGGCGGAACACCCGTCCCTCGGCCAGGGCGGTCCGCGGCAGCAGCAGCGCCGGCAGCGGCAGCAACAGGCGGCGGCCGGCCTGGCGCATCCTAGAGGTCAAGCTCGACCCAGAGCGCCGCATGGTCCGAGGCGGCATGCGCGGCCGCGCCGCCCTGCGCCGGGTCGATCTCGGGATAGACCTCCCACTTCCTCGGCCGCACCCCCGGCCACTGGCCCATGCGGAAGATGCCGGAGGCGCCGGCCCGCTGCCGCAGCGCCGGCGACAGCAGGATGTAGTCGATCTTGTTGGCCGCGGTGCTGCCGCCGTAGGTGCCGGGCCGGCCCTGGTCGTCGTGCCCCGGCAGGGTCGAGATGTCGCGCAGGTCGGTCCCCGCCAGCAGCGGGTGCAGCGGGTCCGCCGCCGCGCCCGGCGGCGTGTCGTTGAGGTCGCCCAGCACCGCGATGCGCTCGGCCCCCTCCGCCCGCAGGCGGCGGTAGATCCCGGCCACCGCCTCGGCTTGCCGGCGGCGCCGGGCATCGCTCGCGGCCGGGGTGCCGAAGCCCTTGCTCTTGAAGTGATTGACCAGGACGACCAGGCCGCCGCCCGGCGCCTCCAGCTGGAAGACCGGGCAGTCCCGGCTGAAGACCGGCCCGGCGGCATCAGCCAGGTCGACATGCGACCGCATCGTCAGGATCGGGTGCGCCGCCCGGGTCATCAGCGCGCAGTCGATGCCGCGCGAATCGTTGCCGTCGATCAGCATGACATGCCGGTAGGGCGCCGCCTGCTCCCGCGGCAGGATGGTCTCGGAGAAGGCCTTCAGCGCCGGGCGGCTCTCCGCCTCGACGATGCCGATGACGTCGGCATCGAGGTCGCGGATCACCCGGGCGGTCAGCCGCATGGCGGTATCGTCGACCGGCTCGCGCTCCAGCTCCAGCCAGCCGTTCCAGGCGGCGCGCCCGGCCGCGACGATCTCGACCGGGCCGCTGCGCCGGCGCACCAGGAATTCGCCGCGGTTGCGGCGCAGCCGGACGAAGGCGGCGTCGTCCGACCTGGCCAGGCCGAGTTCGCCGAGCAGCGCCACCAGCGTCGCCCGGTCGGCCGCGCTGTAGACCGGCTTGGCGATCAGCGCGCCGAAGCGGGCGAAGGCGTCGAGCACCGGCCGGCCCTCCGCCCAGGTCTCCTGGTTCAGCGCGCGGGCGCGGGAGAACAGGTTCTCCACGTTGAACGAGGCGAGCCGCATGGCGATCCTCCCTGCTGCCTGGGTCCGGCGGCAGCCTGGACCCATCGACGGCGGACAGGGAATGATCGTTGCGTGTCAGCCGATGGCGGGCAGGCAGGCCGCGGCCAGCAGAGCGAAGGCCCGGGCGCGGTGGCTGATGCGGTGCTTCTCCGCCGGGTCCATCTCGCCGAAGGTCTCGGCCCGGCCATCGGGGACGAACATCGGGTCGTAGCCGAAGCCCCGGTCGCCGCGCGGCGGGTGGACCCAGGTGCCGTGCGCCTTGCCCTCGAAGCCTTCGGTGTGGCCGTCGGGCCAGGCGAGGACCAGGGCGCAGGTGAACCAGGCGTGGCGGTCGGCATGGGGTTCGGCGAGCGCCGCGACCTTGGCCATCGCCATGGCATAGTCGCGGCCGCCGCCCGGCAGCTCGGCCCAGTCGGCGGTGCGCACGCCGGGATCGCCGCCGAGCGATGCCACGGAAAACCCGCTGTCGTCGGCCAGCGCCGGCAGGCCGGCGGCGCGCGCCGCGGCCAGCGCCTTGATCGTGGCGTTGCCGAGGAAGCTGTTCTCGGTCTCGGCGGGCTCCGGCAGGCCGAGCTCGCCGACCGAGACCACCTGCATGCCATGCGGCGCGACCAGCGCCGCGACCTCCCGCAGCTTGCCGGCATTGTGGCTGGCCAGCACCAGCCGGCCGGGGGCGAGCCTCCGGTGCGGCATCAGGCGATGCCCACCGCGGCGCGCTGCTCACGGAACAGCGCGTCGGTGCCGTGCCGGGCGAGCTTCAGCAGGTCGAGCAGCTGCGGCTCGGAGAAGGGCTCGCCCTCTGCCGTGCCCTGGATCTCGACCATGCCGCCGCGGCCGGTCAGGACGAAATTGGCATCCGTCTGCGCCTTGCTGTCTTCCTCGTAATCCAGGTCGAGCACCGGGACGCCCTGCCAGATGCCGCAGGAGACGGCGGCCACCTGGTCCTTCAGCGGCATGGTGGCGATGACGTTCATCGTCAGGCAGTGGCGGAAGGCCAGGTGCAGCGCCACCCAGGCGCCGGTGATGCTGGCGCAGCGGGTGCCGCCATCGGCGGTCAGCACGTCGCAGTCGAGGGTGATCGACATCTCCCCCATCGCCTTCAGGTCGGTGACGGCGCGGAGGCTGCGGCCGATCAGCCGCTGGATCTCCTGGGTCCGGCCGGACTGCTTGCCGCGCGCGGCTTCGCGGTCGCCGCGGGTATGGGTGGCGCGCGGCAGCATGCCGTATTCGGCGGTGACCCAGCCCTGGCCGGTGCCGCGCAGGAAGGGCGGCACGCGGGTCTCGATCGAGGCGGTGCAGAGCACCTCCGTCACGCCGACGCGGATGCGGCAGGAGCCCTCCGCATGGCGGGCGACATGGGGTTCGAGGACGACATGGCGCAGGGCATCGGGCGCGCGGCCGGAGGGGCGGTTCATGCCGCGGGGGTTACCATGGGGGCGGGAAGCCGGGGAAGGGCGCTGCCCTTCCCCGGCTTCCCGCCAAGGGCCGCAAGGCCTTGGGAACCCTTGGGCTGGGAATTGCGGGCCAGGTGCCGGGGCGGGTTGGAGCCGGCTCAAGGCGGCTCGATCCGGCTCAGGCGCCCGGTGGCGCGCAGGGCGGGAAAACCAGCCCGGGCAAGGGGTTCGGCCCGATGGCGCTTGAGGATTTCAGCGAATAATCGACTTGAGGGCGGCCCGCGGAAGGCCTTTTCGGACAAAGCCCGGGGGCGATCCTGGTGCGGGGCCCCAGGGCGGTTTCGGCCGCGCGGTGGCCTCGCCCCGCTTTGGCGGAGGCCGGACGGGGACGGATTCAAAAGTCAAAGAACGAGGATATATTTCCTATCACGCACATCGCGCCAAGTCCAGCGAAACCGCCCGCCCCGCCTGTCCCGGCCCTGTTGCGCTGCGCGGCGGCCGGTCGCGCGACGCCGCCGGGCCTTGGCGCGCCATCGTCCGCCGCGGATGCAGCCTGGAACGGTCGGCCGCGCCCGGCGGCGGTCGAACGCGGAAGACGGGACGCCAGGCGCGACGACCCATCCTCGGCGGCCGAGGCCGGCGCGGTGTGCGCCTCGGCACATCCCGCCCCTCACCCCGCCCGACCCGCGCAACAATACCCCACCCCAGGGCTTCTTCCGTACAGCCGCAACCGGAACGGCTACCGGAGGCCCGTATGCCGATCCCCCGCTGGCTCCCTTTGCTGGCCTGCCTCCTCGCCGTCCCGGCCCGGGCCACGGACCCGGTCTGGCACGAGCCGCTCTGGCTGCAGCCGCCCGGGGCCGATGCGCCCTTCCCGGTGCTGCTGGCCCTGCCGCTCGGCTGGCAGCCGGGCGATGCCGCCGTGGTCCTGCTGCCCGACCCGGCCGGGCCGGCGGCGCCGCGCCGCCGCCTGGTCGAGGCGCTGCTGGCGGCCGAGGCGGTGGTGGTCGAGCTCGACCCCCTCGCCGCCTGGGCCATGCTGCCGGCGCTGCGGCCCCATCCGGCCTTGTCCCTGCCTGCCTATCCCGCGGCGCTGCGCGCGGCGCTGGACCGGCTGCGGGTGGAAACCGGGGCGGGGCTGCTGGTCGTCCTCGGGCTCGGCCCGGCCGGGGCGGTCGCCCTGGCGGCGGCAGCCTGGCCCGGGGTGGCGGCGGCGGCGGCGCTGGGCGATGCGCCGCGCATCCTGGCCGGCGCGCCACCGCCGGCGGCCGAGCAATGGCCGCTCCGCGCCGGGCTGCTCTGCGCCCTGCTGGCCGAGGCGGCGGACGGCGCCCCGGCGCCGCGCGACTGCCGCGCGGCGCTGCTGCGCTGAGCCGCAACCGGGGCGCTTGACCCGGCCCCGGTCGGCTCCGCATAACCGCGCCATGCAGCGCTGGACGCATCGCCGCGGCCTCGGCCGCCTGGCCGGCTCGATTATGGGCCCGGTCCTCGCCTGAGGGCCGGGCACCCGACCGCGCGCTTCCATCGCTCCGCCGCCGCGCCGCAGCGTGGCCAGGAACCAGACCATGACCGATAGCCCCGCCGAGACCGCCCCCCGCGACTACCGCGGCACCGTCTTCCTGCCCGACACCCCCTTCCCGATGCGCGGCGACCTGCCGAAGCGCGAGCCGGACTGGCTGGCCCGCTGGGAACGGCTCGGCCTGCGCGACCGGCTGCGGGCGCAGTCGAAGGGGCGGGAGACCTTCGTGCTGCACGACGGCCCCCCTTACGCGAACGGGCCGCTGCATATCGGCCACGCGCTGAACAAGATTCTGAAGGACGTGATCAACCGCGCGGCGCAGATGGCGGGCAAGGATGCCGACTACGTGCCGGGCTGGGACTGCCACGGCCTGCCGATCGAATGGAAGATCGAGGAGGAGTACCGCGACCCCAAGGGCAAGTACCAGGGCGGCCGCAAGAAGGACGACGTCCCGGTGCTGGAATTCCGGGCGGAGTGCCGCGCCTATGCGACGCATTGGCTGGGCGTGCAGCGCGACGAGTTCAAGCGGCTCGGCGTGCTGGGCGACTGGGAGCGGCGCTACGCGACGATGGACCTGCCGAGCGAGGCGGCGATCGTGCGGGAGATCGGCAAGTTCCTGATGAACGGCTCGCTCTACCGCGGCCTGCGGCCGGTGATGTGGAGCCCGGTCGAGAAGACCGCGCTGGCCGAGGCCGAGATCGAGTACCACGACCATGTCTCGCCGACCCTGTGGGCGCGGTTCCGCGTGCAGACGGCGGCGGCGGCCGACCTGGTCGGCGCCTCCGTGGTGATCTGGACGACGACGCCCTGGACCATCCCGGCCAACCGCGCCGTCGCCTATGGGCCCGAGATCGACTACGCGCTGGTGCATGTCGAGGGCCTGGCCGAGGGCAGCCACCTGGTGGTGGGGGAGACGCTGCTGGTCGCCCTGCCGCTGCTGCCGCAATTCGAGAAGGACGCGAAGCTCGGCGCGCACAGCATCAGGCGGGTGCTGAAGGGCGCGGAGCTTGCCGGGGCCATCGCCGCGCATCCGCTGCGCGGCGCCGGCTACGACTTCGACGTCCCCCTGCTGCCGGGCGACTTCGTGACGACCGAGGCCGGCACCGGATTCGTCCATATCGCGCCGAGCCATGGCGAGGACGACTTCAACCTCGGGAAGGCGCACGGCCTGCCGGTGCCGGAGACGGTGGCCGACGACGGCACCTTCACCCGCTGGGCGCCAGGCTTCGAGGGGCTGCACGTCTTCAAGGCGCATGACGCCATCTATGCCGCCTCCGAGAAGGCCGGCACGCTGGTGGCGAAGGCGAAGCTGACCCACAGCTACCCGCATAGCTGGCGGTCGAAGAAGCCGGTGATCTTCCGCGCCACGCCGCAATGGTTCATCGCCATGGACGACGCCAACCGGATCCGCGCCAAGGCGCTGGCGGCGATCGACGCGACGCATTTCGTCCCCGACATGGGCCGCAACCGCATCGGCGGCATGGTGGCGACGCGGCCGGACTGGTGCATCAGCCGGCAGCGCGCCTGGGGCGTGCCGATCGCCGTCTTCGTCGACAAGGCCACCGGCCAGCCGCTGCGCGACCCCGCGGTGATGGACCGCATCGTCGAGGCCTTCCGGGTCGAAGGGGCGGACGCCTGGTACCAGCCGGGCGCCGCGGCCCGCTTCCTGGGCGAGGGCCGCGACCCGGCGGCCTATGAGCAGGTGATGGACATCGTCGATGTCTGGTTCGAGTCGGGCTCGACCCATGCCTTCGTGCTGCCCGACCACGGCCTGCCCTTCCCGGCCGACCTCTACCTCGAGGGCTCCGACCAGCATCGCGGCTGGTTCCATTCCTCCCTGCTGGAATCGGTCGGCACCAACGGCATCGCCCCCTTCAAGGCGATCCTGACGCATGGCTTCGTGCTCGACGAGCAGGGCCGCAAGATGTCGAAGTCGCTCGGCAACGTCATCGCCCCGCAGGAGGTGATGACGCAGTACGGCGCCGACATCCTGCGGCTCTGGGTGATGAATTCCGACACCGCCGAGGACCTGCGGATCGGCAAGGAGATCCTCAAGCAGCAGGCCGAGCTGTACCGCCGCATCCGCAACTCGCTGCGCTGGCTGCTGGGCAACCTCGCGGGCTTCGAGGAAGGCGAGACGGTCCCCTACGCCGCGCTGCCGGAGCTGGAACGCTGGGTGCTGCACCGGCTCGGCGAGCTGGATGCGCGCATCCGGAAGGCGGCCGAGGACTACGACTGGGCCGGCGTGGTGCCGGAGATCCACAATTTCTGCGCCACCGACCTCTCGGCCTTCTACTTCGACATCCGCAAGGACGCGCTCTACTGCGACGCCCGCGACAGCCACCGCCGCCGCAGCGTGCGCACGGTGCTGGACGTGCTGCACCGCTGCCTCTGCGCCTGGCTCGCCCCGGTGCTGGTCTTCACCGCGGAGGAAGCCTGGCTGGCGCGCTTCCCGGACGAGGCGGGCAGCATCCACCTGACCGACTTCCCCTTCATCCCGGAAGGCTGGCGGGATGCGGCGCTGGCGGAGAAGTGGCAGCGGGTGCGGGCCATCCGCGGCACGGTCACCGGCGTGCTGGAAGGCGCCCGGCGGGACGGGCTGATCGGCGCCTCGCTGCAGGCGGCGCCGCGCCTGGCGCTGCCGGCGGCCGATGCCGGGCTGCTGGATGCCGAGGGCTGGGCGGAGGTCTGCATCACCAGCGGCGTCACGCTGGAGACGGCCGAGGACGTCACCGTCGTCGCCGAGGCCGCCCCCGGCCGCAAATGCGACCGCTGCTGGCGCGTGCTGGAGGAGGTCGGCCTGTCGGCGAAGCACCCCACCCTCTGCCGCCGCTGCGAAGCGGTGGTCGAAGGCCAGTGAGCGCCGCCACGGCCGCCGGCACGCTGCCGGCCCGCGCCGGGCTCGGCCTCGGCCTCGCCGTCGCGCTGCTGCTGCTCGTCGCCGACCAGGCGAGCAAGTGGTGGATCCTCTACGGGCTGGACCTGCCGGGCTTGCGCAACGTCCCGGTCTTCAGCGCCGGGCCCTTCGGGCTCGACCTGACCATGGTGTGGAATTACGGCGTCACCTTCGGCCTGCTCTCGGGCCAGGGGCCGCTGAACCACATCATCCTCGCCGTGGTCGCCGCCGCCATCGCCGGCTTCCTGCTGCGCTGGCTGGCGAGGGCGGAAACCCGGCTGGTCGCGGCCGCGCTCGGCGCGGTCATCGGCGGCGCCGTCGGCAACGTCATCGACCGCCTGCGCTTCGGCGCGGTGGTGGACTTCCTCCGCGCGCATGCCTGGGGCTGGGACTGGTACGTCTTCAACATCGCCGATGCCGGCATCGTCTGCGGCGTCGTCGTGCTGCTGGCGGATGCGGTGCTGCGCAAGCCGGCGCAAGGCTGACGCCGCCCGATCCCGCCCGCGCGCCATTCGGCGCGGGCGGATCGCGGGAGGGCGCGCGTGCCCGGACGCCTGACCCCGCCCTGAAAGCGGGACGCCGCAGCGGTGCCGCGTTCACTTCCGGACGCAATCCGCTGTAGCCTCGCCGGGATGCTCCGCCTCATCCTCGGCCGCCTGGTGCAGATCGCGGTCACCCTCGTCCTGGTCTCGGCCGCGACCTGGCTCGCCATGGGGTCGATGCCGGGCGACCCGGTCGACCTCGCGCTGATGGCGGACCCGCAGCTCACCGCCGCCGATGCGGCGCGGCTGCGGGCGCTGCACGGGCTCGACCAGCCGCTGCACGCCCGCTATTTGGCCTGGGCCGGCGCCGTGCTGCGCGGCGAATTCGGCCATTCCCGCCTGTTTGCCGTGCCGGCGGCGCAGGTGCTCTGGCCGGCGCTGGGCTCCACGCTCGTCCTGCTCGGCTGGTCGCTGCTGCTGGCGGCGGGCCTCGGCGTGCTGCTCGGCGCCTGGGGCGCGGCGCGGCGCGGGGCGGCGCCGCTGGTCGATGGCGTCGCCATCCTGGCGCAATCGACGCCGACCTTCTGGCTCGGCATCCTGCTGGTGATCCTGTTCGCGGTCACGCTCGGCTGGCTGCCGGCCGGCGGCGCGGCCGACTCGCCCGGGCCGGTCGAGGCGGCGCGCTTCCTGGTGCTGCCGGTGGCGACCCTGGCGATCGTCAACCTCGCCGCCTATGCGCGGCATGCCATGGCGGCGCTGCAGGCCGAGCTCGGCACCGACCACATCCGCACCGCGCGGATGAAGGGGCTGTCGGAGCGCGCCATCCTCTGGCGCCACGCCTTCCCCAACGCGGCGATCCCGGTGGTCACGGTCCTGGCGCTGGATGCCGGCGGGCTGGTCTCCGGCGCCCTGGTGACGGAGACGATCTTCGCCCGCCCCGGCATGGGCAAGCTGATCTACGACGCCATCATGGGGAACGACTACAACCTGGCGCTGCTGGCGCTGCTGCTGGCGGCGCTGGTCACCATGCTGGCGACGCTCGCCGCCGACATCGCGCAGCGGCTGATCGACCCGAGGCTCACGCGCTGATGCGGCTCTGGCTCGGCCTTGCCGTGCTGGGCACGCTGCTGCTCGGCGCCGTCGCGGCGCCCTGGGCGCAGGCATGGCTGGGGCACGACCCCTTCACGCCGGACCTGTTCAACCGCTTCGGCGCGCCGTCGCTGGAACACCCGCTGGGCACCGACGACCTCGGCCGGGACATCCTGCTGCGGTTGCTCTACGGCGCCCGCGTCTCGCTCGCCGTCGCCTTCGCGGTGGCGCTGGGGGCGACCGGGCTCGGCACCGCGATAGGGCTGCTCGCGGCCTGGGCCGGCGGCTGGACGGAAGCGGTGCTGATGCGGCTGGCCGACGGCCTGCTGGCGCTGCCCGCGCTGCCGCTGCTGGTGGTGCTGGCGGCGGTCGATACCGGCAGGCTCGGCCTGCCGCGCGGCGAGGCGCTGTCCGACATCGTCCGCATCGCGGCGATCCTGGTGATCTTCGGCTGGGTCGCGGTGGCGCGGCTGGCGCGCGCCGCGGCGCTGGGGCAACTCTCGCTCGACTATGTCGCGGCCGCCCGCGTCGCCGGCGCCGGCGAAGCCCGCGTGCTGGCGCGGCACGTGCTGCCGAACATCGCCGCACCGATCGCGGTCGCCACCGCGCTGTCGGTCGCCGGCGCGATCCTGGCGGAGAGCACGCTGTCCTTCCTCGGGCTCGGCATCCAGCCGCCGGCGCCGTCCTGGGGCAACATGCTGTCGAATGCGCAGGAGATGGTGTTCTCGGCGCCGCTCACCGCGGTCTGGCCGGGGCTCGCCATCCTGCTCGCGGTCGCGGGGTGCACGCTGGTGGCGGATGGGGTGCGGCGGAGGGCTGGGTAGGAAGGCAAGGCCAGGGAGGAGGTATCCTCCCTGGACCCTCCTCTATTTCCGGGAGTCTGGCATTCGCCGTGCGGCGGGTGCCAGGCCTGCAAGAAGGCAGGGAGGGAACACCTTTCCCTCCCCAATCTCACTACATCTTCTTGGTCAGCTTGGCGGCGATCTCGAACATCTCCTCCGGCGCATAGTCCGGGGTGAAGACATTCGGCTGGCCGACCAGCTCGTGGATCTTGCCGCCTTCCGGCATGCCGTTCACCACCTGCAGCTCGCCCGGCGGGTCGCCCGGCAGCGCCATCTCGCCACCGCCCCAGATGCCGGCGATATCCTTGTAGTCGCTCGGGCTGAAGGTATAGAGCCGGCGGTGCGAGCCCTCGTCCAGGTACTTCTGGCATTCCGGGATGTTGCCGAGCGGGATGTTCGGGGTCGGCAGCATCTTCTCGATCTCGACGCCGGTCAGGTGCTTCAGCGCCAGCGCATAGGCATGCGCATGGACCGAACCGCGCACCAGCAGGTAGCCGCAGACCTCGCGGCCGGTCGGGTCGGACAGCGTCTCGTAGACCCGCAGCTTGTGCAGCCGGGCGCCGCATTCCAGGTGGAAATTGTGCAGCAGGTCGAACACCACGTTGCCGGTGGTGGTGATGAAGTCCTTGTTCCAGGACAGGCCGTTGCTGTCGGCCGGCACGGCGCCGCCGGCATGCGAGTAGAACCCCGCGGCGTTGCGGACGTCCTTCATCATCTCCATCTGCGCAGCGGAGATGTCGCCGCCGTCCGCGGCATCGGCGTCGGGCACGTCCGGGCCGTTGTTCAGCATGGCGACGCCGTTGCTCACCAGCTCGACATGGCCGAGCTCCTCGGCGGTGATGCAGGCGACCAGGCTGTAGAAGGATTGCAGCTTGGACTTGCTGCGGAAGTTGAAGCTCTGGAACATGTAGTTGCCGAGCGTGGACATCTCGCCGTACTTGCCGCCGAGCAATTCCTGCAACGCCGCTGCGGCATTGGGATCGCGGCGCTTGGGCGCAGGCAGTTCGGTCTGCAGCTTGTTGACGCGCAGGAACATGGGGATATCTCCGTCGGGGTTGATATCCCAACGGGCCGGAGCGCCGCGGAGTTGCCTACCCGACGGACCGGGCAGCGGCATTCAACCGCTCCGTTCAGCCGCGCGCCGCGACCCAGCCTTGCGCCACGCAGAACTGCCTCACCTTCTGCCCAAGCGCGGTGCCGATCCGCCGTGCCTCGTCCACGTCGTCGGCCCGGCTGCCCTCGATCGCGCCATGCGCCCCGCCGCCGACCGCGGCCGAGGTCGCCAGCCGCCGCGCCGCCGCGCCGACGCCGAGCGAGGCCGCCATCCCCGGCGCGCTGCCGCTGTCGGTGGTGCCGTCGAAGGCCGCGAGCCGGCGCGGCGCCGCCCCGGGCTCCAGCCAATGGAGCACGGCCTCGGCCTCCATCCGCGCCTGGCCGCGGCCGAAGCCGATCATCGTCCGCTGGGTGCGGTTGCCCTCCTCCACCGCCAGCAGGCTGCCCGTCACCAGCAGGCTGCGCCCGGACATCGGCGCGGCGTCGGGCGGGGTGCGCTCCACCGGCAGGTCGGGGGAGGCGCGCAGCGCCTGGACCAGCGCCTCCGCCAGGGCCGAGGCGGCGGTGCGGGCGGCGGCCAGCCGCTGGTCGTCCGGGCTGGCGGCGGAGAGGGCCTGCTCCACCCGGCCGCGGATGCCCTGGTCGAGCTGCACGTCGGCCGGGGAGACGGCGAAGTCGCGCACCAGGATGCGGCTCGGCGACGGCAGGCGCGGGCCGGCATAGGCCTGCTCCTCGACGACCGTCGCCTTGCCGCAGCCGGCCATGGGCAGGGCCAGCAGCGCCGCGGCGCGCAGCGCGGGACGACGGCCGAATGCCGGGATGGGAGCCATCCGAAGCCTCCTCCGGCCGCGTCGCGCGACCTGGCGGAAACCGTATCGGTTCAGCCTGCCGAAGGCATCGATGCGGCAGCAGCGCCACGCGCTTGTGACCGCCGCGCCCGCCCGCTCCGCCTCGCCGCCGCGGGAAGGACCGCGGAGTCCGCCCGGCCGGCGGGTCGGGGATCCCGTCCCTGCGGTGCCGCCGCGCCGCCGCGCCCCGATCGAGGCCCTGCTAGGGATGGCCGCGTCGATCCGGTCCGTGCCGGGCCCCGTCCGGTCACCCCATCAGGACCGGCGCCACCCCGAAGAGGCTGCGGTGGAAATGCAGCAGCGCCGCCCAGGCGATGAGACCGACCACCGGCGGGATCCAGCCGATCTCGGCCAGGACCAGCCGGTTGCGCCCGGCGGCGATGGCGCCGAAGGGCAGGATCGAGGTGGTGGCGGACAGCCTCGCCCAGGGCCCCGGCGCCCGCCGCGCCAGCTTGGCGTCGATCGAGGGCATCCCCGCCAGCGCCGTCACCAGGAAGGCGCCGAAGAAGACGAGGGAGGCCGTGTCGCCGTTGCCCATCAGGTGCACGAAGGCCCAGAGCGCGAAGGACCACAGCATCGGATGGCGGGTGACGCGCTGGATGCCGCGCGGCTCGGCGCCCAGCTCGCGCTCGCCGCCGATCGCGGTCGGGTTCGGCCTGGCCACCGCGGCGACGAACAGGATGAAGGCCGGCAGCATCAGCAGCGCCAGCACCCAGCGCAGCGCGTTCGGCGCGGACCACAGCGGCGTGGTCTCCGCCGCGCCCCAGGCCCGCACCAGCAGGGCGATCGAGACGAAGGAGAGGCCGGAGAAGACGCCGCGGAAGGCGCCCTCGCCGATCCGGCCCGCGATCACCCCGCGCAGGCCGGTGCCGGAGATCCCGACATGCACGAAGATCCACAGCAGCGCCGCGAGCAGCAGCCAGGTCATGCGGGGTTCCCGTCCAGTTCGGCGGCGAGTGTCGGCCCGGCGCCGGGCCGCTGTCCACCGCCCAGCCGCCTCACACTGGCCGCCTCACACTGGCCGCCTCACCCTGGCCGCCAGGCCCGGTGGTAGGGGTGGTTCGCGCGGATCGCCTGCACCCGGTACCATTGTTCCGCCAGCAGCCCGCGCACCAGGAAATGCGGCCAGGTCAGCGGGCCGAGCGAGAGAAGGTGGTCGGCGCGCGCCAGCACCGCCGGGTCCAGCCCCTCCGCCCCGCCGATGGCGAAGGCCAGCGGCCGGGCGGTCGCCTCCCAGCGCTCGGCCAGGCCGGCCAGGGCCTCGCTGGTCGGCGCCTTGCCGCCGAGGTCCATGGCGACCAGCAGCGCGCCCTCCGGCAGGGCGGCGAGCAGGGCGGCACCTTCGCGCCGCCGCACCTCGGCGGCGCTGCCGCGCGCCTCGGGCAGTTCCATCACCGCCAGGGGCGGGCGCAGCCGGGCGTTGTAGTGCTCGAACAGCGCCGCTTCCGGCCCCGGCCTGAGCCGGCCGATGGCCAGCAGGCGGGGGGGCTTCAGCTTGCCCTCCCGCCGGGATCGTCCGGGCGGCGCAAGCTCAGGCCTCGGTGGGGCCTTCCGGGGCCGGGCTCTCCGGGCCCCACATCCGTTCCAGCCCGTAGGTGACGCGCGCCTCCGGCCGGAACAGGTGGATCAGCAGGTCGCCGGCATCGATCAGCACCCAGTCGGGGGAGGCCTCGATCTTGTTCCGCCGCACCTTCATCCCGGCCTTCTCCAGCGCGTCCTCGAGATGCGCCGCCATGGCCTGGAGCTGCCGCTCCACCTGGCCGGTGGCGAGGATCATCCGGTCGGTGACGTCGGACCGCCCGGTGACGTCGAGCACGAGGATCTCCTCGGCCTTGTCGTCCTCCAGGCTGGCGCGGACGACGGCGACCAGCTCCTCCAGCCGGTCGGGCGCCAGCTTCACCTTGCGCGGGCGCTTCGGCGCGGCGTCGGGGCCGGCGGCGACCTGGCGCTTGCCGAGGGTCGCCGGCTCGGCCTTGGCCTTCGGCGCCGGCTTCGGCCTGGCCGTTGGGGTGGCGCGCACCTGGGCGGGACCGGGAACGACCGGCTTCCGCGCCTTGGGGCGGGGGGCCGGGGCGCCGGCCAGGGCGCGGGTCGGCTTCGGCCGCTTGCTCGCCGGCTTGCCGGCGGCGGGCTTGGCCGAGCGCGGCCGCTCGGGGGCGGCCGGGCGCTCGGCGCGCGGTGCGGCGCTGCGCGACGGGCCGGCGGCGGTGCGCGCCGGCGGGCGCGCCGAACGCGGACGCTCGGCGCCTTCCGGGCGCTCGGCGCTGCGCGAAGGGCCGGCGGCACCCCGCGGCGAACGCGGGGTCGCGGACGCCGCCGACCGGTCGGGGCGCTTCGGCGGCCTGCCGTCCGCATGACGCGGCGCGGCCGGCTTGGCCGCGGCCGGGCGCTCGGCGCGCGGGGCGGCGCCGCCGCGGGTCCCCGGCTTGGCGCCGCGGGCGCGATCGCCGCCGGGCTGCCGCTCCGGCCGCGGCACCGGCTTCGCGGCCAGCCGCTTCGGCGCGCGGGAGGGCGCTTCCGCCGCCTCGGGGCGCGCGGCGGCCGGCCGGGTCGAACGCGGCTTGGACGCGGATGGCTTGGACGGGCCGGTCATCGACCGGCTCCGCGGGGTGGACTTGCCCCCCTCGGGGGCCTTCGGGGTGCGCGCGATCTGCGCCTCCTGTTATCGATGGCCGTTGCCGGCCGAAGCTTACACGAAACCCTCGCCCCGTGCCGCACGGATGGCGGTGGCGCTGGCCGGATGTTCCCGCGCCGGCAGCAGGCACCAGGGCGCATGCGCCGGCACGGGGCCAGCCAACAGCGCCCCGGGGCGCCGCCGGTGCCGCGCCAGGGCGCGCGCCGCCTGGCCATGCAGGGCTGGCCGCGTCTCCCCCGGCCGCGGCACGACCGCGATCGGGGTGGTCCGGGCGATCCGCCGCCAGCGCTTCCAGCGGGGCAATTGGCTGAGGTTGTCCGCCCCCACCACCAGCACGAAGCGGGCCCGGGGGAAGCGCCGGCGCAGCCGCGCCAGCGTGTCGTCGGTGTAGCGGGTGCCGAGGCGTGCCTCGATATCCGTCGCCACCATGCGGCGCCCTAGGGCGATTGCGCGGGCGCTGTCCAGTCTTTCCGCGAAGGGCGCCATGCCGCGGCGCGGCTTCAGCGGGTTGCCGGGGGAGACCAGCAGCCAGACCTGGTCCAGGCCGAGCTGCCGCCGCGCCACCTCCGCCACGTGGCGGTGGCCGGCATGGCCTGGGTTGAAGCTGCCGCCGAGCAGGCCGATCCGCACCCGGCGGTCGTCGCCCCAGACGCCCGGATTGGGGCCGCCCCGACCGGGGCGGCTGGGCGGGGGTTTCAGCGGCGGCTCACGGGACGCTTGCGCCGACGATGGGCGGCCGGACCTTCCTGGCGCATCCTGGTGTCCCTCAGGGCCGGGTCTGCCCGGTCCCGATCACATGGTAGCGGTAGGTGCAGAGCTGCTCCAACCCCACCGGCCCGCGCGCGTGCAGCCGGCCGGTGGCGATGCCGATCTCGGCGCCGAAGCCGAATTCGCCGCCGTCGCAGAACTGGGTGGAGGCGTTCCACATCCCCACCGCGCTGTCGAGGCCATCGAGGAACCGCTGCGCCGCCGCGGCATCGTCGGTCACGATCGCCTCGGTATGCTCCGAGCCATGCCGGCGGATATGGGCCAGGGCGGCATCGACGCCGTCCACCACGGCGACCGACAGCACCTGATCCAGCCATTCGGTGGAGAAATCCTCAGGCGAGGCCGCCGGCAGCGCCGGGCAGATGTCGCGCGCCCGGGCATCGGCGCGGAAGCCGCAGCCCAGCGCCGCCAGGTCGGCCACCAGCACCGGCAGCAGCGCAGGCGCGATGGCGGCATCGATCAGCAGCGTCTCGGTCGCGCCGCAGACGCCGGTGCGGCGCATCTTGGCGTTCGCCAGGATCTCCCGCGCCATGGCCGGGTCGGCGGCGGCGTGGATGTAGGTGTGGCAGAGCCCCTCGGCATGGGCGAGGACCGGGACCCGGGCCTCCTCCAGCACCCGGGTCACCAGCCCCTTGCCGCCGCGCGGGATGATGAGGTCGATCAGCCCCGCCGCGCGCAGCATGGCGCCGACGAAGGCGCGGTCGGCGGTGGGGGCGACCTGCACCGCTTGCTCCGGCAGGCCGGCCGCGCGCAGGCCATCCACCATGCAGGCATGGATCGCGGCGGCGCTGCGGGTGCTTTCCGACCCGCCGCGCAGGATCACCGCGTTGCCGGATTTCAGGCAGAGGGCGGCGGCATCGGCGGTGACGTTCGGCCGGCTCTCGAAGATCATCCCGATGACGCCGAGCGGCTGGGCGACGCGGCGGAAGCGGAGCCCGTTCGGCCTTTCCCATTCCGCCAGCACCCGGCCCACGGGGTCGGGCAGGGCGGCGACCTCCTCCAGCCCCTGGGCCATCGCCTCGATCCGGGCGGGGGTCAGGGTCAGGCGGTCCTTGAAGGCGGCGCTGAGGCCCGGGGCGCCGGCGACATCGGCCTCGTTCGCCGCCAGGATCTCGGCCGCCCGGGCGCGCAGCGCGGCGGCGGCGGCCAGCAGCGCCGCATCCTTGGCCGGTCGCGGCGCGCGCGCGAGGTCTGCCGCAGCGGCGCGGGCGGCGCGGGCGGCGGTCTCGAGCAGGCGGGCGGGTTCAGCGGCGATGGCGTTCATGGCGGGGCTCCAGGACCCCGAGCCATAGCCGGTTTCCGCCGGCCCGGCCAAGCCGGGCCGCAGGGCGGGCCTGCGCCGGTGACATACCAGCTCCCTTGCCCCCGCCTTCCCTGGCGGCAATGATCGCCACCGGAAACGCCCATAGGTCCATGCAGCAGCAACTCGACGGCGCCATGCGGCGCAACCTCTTTCTCCTGGCCTGCTGCCAGGCGATCGGCCAGGCCGGCAACACCATGATGTTCGCCGCCACCGCCCTGTCGGTCGTCACCTTCTTCCCCGACCGCGAGCTGGCGACGCTGCCGATCACCCTGCAGCATCTCGGCGTCATGCTGTCGGTCTTCCCGGCCGGGCTGCTGATGCAGCGGATGGGGCGCGGCTTCGGCTTCCGGCTCGGCTCGGTCATGGGCATGGTCGGCGCCAGCGTCGTCGGGCTCGGCCTGCTGACCGGCATCTTCCTGCTGATGTGCCTGGGCGGGCTGATCCTGGGCTATGCGGTGGCCAGCCTGCAGATGTACCGCTTCGCCGCGGTGGAGCTCGCCCCGCCGGCCTACCGCGCGAAGGCGATCTCCTGGGTCACCGCCGGCGGCGTGGTCGCCGGGGTCATCGGCCCGTCCCTGGTGCGCATCACCCACGACCAGGTCGTGCCGCTCTACCTGGCGACCTATGGCGCCATGGTCGGCATCCACCTGACCGTCTTCACCATCATGTCCTTCATCCGCTTCCCGTCGATGGCGCCGCCGCCCGCCGTCGCCGGGGCCGCCGCCATCGCCCCGCCGCGGCCGCTGCGGGAGATCGCCGCGCAGCCGCGCTTCATCGTCGCCGTGGCCTCGGCCATGGCGGCCTTCGGGATGATGTCCTTCCTGATGAGCGCCTCGCCGCTGGCGATCGTCGCCTGCGGCCTGCCGCACACGGAAGCCCACTGGGTCATCTTCCTGCACGTGATGGGCATGTTCGTGCCGTCCTTCTTCACCGGCAACCTGATCACCCGCTACGGCACCACCAACATCATGATCGCCGGCATCCTCATCATGGGCGCCGGCATCGCCGCCGGGCTGGCCGGCGTGACGGACTGGCATTTCCGCATCGCCCTCACGCTCAACGGCTTCGGCTGGAATTTCCTGTTCGTCGGGGCGACCACCCTGGTCACCACCTGCTACCGGCCGAACGAGCGCGGCAAGACCCAGGCGCTGAACGACTTCCTGGTCTTCGGCACCACCGCCAGCGCCAGCTTCCTCGCCGGCTTCCTGCACGAACGGCAGGGCTGGTACCCGCTGAACTGGTACTCCTTCGGCCTGCTGGCGGTCGCGGTCCTGGCGGTGGGGTGGCTGCGGCTGCAAAAAAGGGCGGAGCCGGTGCCGGCCTGAGAAAGGCTGGGGAGGCAGTATCCTCCCCAGGCCCCACCTCTATCTTTGTGGGTTGGCACCCGCTGTGCGGCCAGCGCCGACTCACCGGACGATGACCCCATGACCGAAGCGCCCACGCCCTATGATCGCATCGGCGGGGAGGCCGGCGTCCGCCGCCTCACCAGCCGCTTCTACGCGCTGATGGATACGCTCCCCGAAGCCGCCGCCTGCCGCGCCATCCACCCGCCGAGCCTGGCGGGGTCCGAGGCGAAGCTGTTCGACTACCTCACCGGCTGGCTCGGCGGCCCGCCGGTCTACGTGCGGAAGCACGGCCACCCGATGCTGCGCCGCCGCCACCTGCACGCGCCGATCGCCGGGCCGGAGATCGAGGGCTGGCTGCTGTGCTTCCGCCAGGCCTGGGCCGAGACGGTGCAGGACGCGGCGCTGGGCGCGGCGGTGCTGCCGCAGGTCGAGCATCTGGCGCGGCACATGCGGAACCGCGAGGATGCCGCCTGGACGCCGCCCGAATAACCTCCCACCACGAAGGCCCCTACCCGCTGATGTTCTACGAACCCCGCAACGGCCACGGCCTGCCGCACGACCCCTTCAAGGCGATCGTCGCACCAAGGCCGATCGGCTGGATCTCCAGCCTCGACGCGCAGGGCCGCCCGAACCTGGCGCCCTACAGCTTCTTCAACGCGGTGCATTCCAGCCCGCCGATGCTGGCCTTCACGTCCGAATCCATGAAGCACAGCGCGGCCAATGCCATCGCCAGCGGCGAGTTCGTCTTCAACCTCTGCACCCGCCCGCTGTTCGACGCGATGAACGTCTCCTCCGGCGCCCTGGCCGAGGGCGAGAGCGAATTCGCCGCCGCCGGGCTGGAGGAGGCGCCCTGCCGCGTGGTGAAGGCGCCGCGCGTCGCCGCCGCGCCGGCGGCGCTGGAATGCAGGGTGGTGCATTCGATGCGGCTGCACGACGTGGACGGCGTGGCCTTGCAGGGCTGGATCATCATCGGCCAGGTCGTCGGCGTGCATATCGACGAGGCCTATCTCCGCGACGGCCGCTTCGACACCGCCGCGGCGCAGCCCCTGGCCCGCTGCGGCTACCGCGACTACGCCACGGTGACCGAGCTGTTCGAGGCGCTGCGCCCGACCGACGCCGGCGCCTACGCGGCGGGCCAGAAGGACCGCTGAGGCAGGAGAAGCCGGAGGCTGACCCCGGTACGGTGCCGCGCGGCGCCGTGCCGACCCAGGCGAATGGAGGTGGGTCCAGGGAGGATACCTCCTCCCTGGCCTTGCCTTATTCCTGGCCTGCCACGTGGTCCCGCCCGCGCGGATACTGCATCACCACCACCTCCAGCCCCGCCGCGCCGGCCGTCACCGCCAAGGGCGGCTCCGCCGGCCCGACGAAGGCGCAGGACAGCGCCGGCAGGGTGGCGCCATCCGCCGCCTGCAGGGCGCCCGCGGTCACCACCCAGAACTGGCCGTCGCCGCCCGCCGGGTCCGGCCCCTGCAGCGCCGCACCGGGCGGCAGGCGGTGGCGCCAGGCGCCGAGCCCGTCCGGCGTCCCGGCCAGCAGCGTCTCCGTCATCGGCTCCGCCGCCGGGGCGCCGGGCGGCGCGGCATCGGCCACCGCCGCGCGGAAGCGGCGCCGCACGCCGCGCAATTCCTCCCGCGCCGCCGGAAGGTACCGCGCGCCGCGGTCGTAGCCGTTGCGCAGCGTCAGGTAGTGCAGCCCGTCCGCGCCGGCGGTGATCGGGCCATAGGCGCTGTACGCGTTGCTGTAGTGCACCGCGATCGGCCGCACCGCATGGGTGCCGAGCGTCCCGCTGCCGGCGACGACGAGCTGGAACTGGTTGGCCTCGTGGAAATGGGCATCCACGACCGATCCCGCCGGCTGCTCCACCAGGAAGGCCATCGGGTAGACCGCCTCCGGCCCCGGCGGCGGCGCGGTGCCGGCCACGTAGCGGTTGGCGCCGATGAAGGTGGTCAGGTGGGCATGGACGCCGTTGGAGACGATGGCGCGGCGGCTGGCATGGGCGGCCTCGCCGGGTGCGAGCACGGGCATGGGCTACTCCCTTCCTTGGCGTGATGCGCGGGCCGCGTCAGGCGGCGACGGCGACGGGCGGCGCGAGCAGCCGGCCGAGCCCGGCCATGAAGGCGGCCGGCCCCGGCACCGACGCGCCGGTGGCGGCATGGCGGGCGAGGCAGTCGGCGATCTTCGCGTCCATCTCCGCCCGCGTCGCCGGCCGGGCCGGGGAGCCGGGGATCGCCGCGGCGCGGCCTTCGACCACATGGTTGCCGTAGCGCACCTCGAGCCGCGCCGCGCCGTGTTCCAGCCCCTGCGCGCCATCGGCGGGCACCGGCTCCTCGATGACGGTGACGCGCGCCATCCGGCCGCCGGCGCGGGCGACCGCGGCATCCTCGAAATCCGCCAGGCCCAGCCGGCCCTGCCAGAGCGCCGCGGCCACGGTGTACTCGGCGGAGAATTTCGCCTCCAGCCCGGTGCCCGGCAGGGTGCGGCGGAGCGGCTGCATCCCGCCGGCCGGGACATGCAGGGTCAGCGCGGCAGCGCCGGGCGGCGGCCCGCCCCATTGCGCCCGGGCGTCGAGCGCGGCGGCGATCAGCCGGTGCGTCGCATAGCAGCAGGGGTAGAGCTTGCGGGCGATGCTGCCCGGCCGCGCCTCCAGCGCCACCGTGGCGCCGCGGGCGGTGGCCTCGGCGTCGCCGCCGTAGAGGTCGAGGAAGCCGCCCGGCCCGAGGACATCGGCATCCGCGGTCACCCCGGCGGCGGCCAGCGTCGCCGCCCGCACCGCGGCCGCGGCGGCGAACCCCGCCTGGGCCGGCTTGGCCATGGCGCCGAAATTCCGCTGCAGCCCGCCCGACTGCGCCGCCGCGAGCGCCAGCGCATGCCGCGTCGAAGCGCGGTCGAGCCGCATGAGATGCGCCAGCGCCGCCGCCCCGGCCAAGGGCCCGATGGTCGAGGTCGCGTGCCAGCCGCGGCGGTAATGCGCGAAGCCCATCGCCCGGCCGAGCGCCGCATTCACCGCGATGCCCACCGCGAAGGCCGGTGCCAGCCGCGCCGCATCCAGGCCGCGTTCGGCCTGCACCGCCAGCAGGGCGGGCACGATGACGACGGAAGGATGCGTGGTGCTGTCGAGATGCACGTCGTCGTAGTCGAGCGCATGGCCCGCCGTGGCGGTGACCAGCGCGGCGTGCTCGGCGCTGGGTGCCATGCCGCCGTCCAGCAGCGGCACCGCGCCGCCGCGGAAGGCGCCGGCCACGGCGCGGGTCACCGGCTCGGCCCAGCCGGCATGGGCACAGGCCAGCGTGTCGGCGAAGGCCAGCAGGATGTCGTCCTGGTCCGCGGCGGACAGCGCGGGCGGCTGCGCGGCCAGGTCGCAGATGCGCTCCGTCAGGCCTGCGGCCATGGCTCGGACCCTTCCTCTTCCCCGGCCCCGACTATGTCGGCAGCGGCGGCCGGGGACAAGTCGGGCGACCGGCTTGGCGACGCGGCGGGCCGACCCTAGGCTGGCCGGCAAACGGGGAGGAACGCCGCATGCGGCCGGGTCGGAATGGATGGAGGCGCCGCAGCCTCGCGCTGGCCGCCGCGCTGCTGCTGGCAGCACCCGCGGCGCGGGCGCAATACCCCGGCCGCCCCGTCTCCCTCACCGTCTGCTTCCCGCCCGGCGCCAGCACGGATGCCATCGCCCGGCGGCTGGGGGAGAAGCTGGGCGCGGCGCTCGGCAAGCCTGTGGTGGTGGAGAACCGCGGCGGCGCCGGCGGCAACATCGCCGCCTCGGCGATCGCCAAGGCGGCGCCGGACGGGCACAGCCTGCTGTTCTGCGCCACCTCCGGCCTGGTCATCGCCGCGGCGGCGCAGCGGCCGCTGGACTTCGACCCGGAGCGGGACCTGGTGCCGGTCTCGCCGGTCGGCGCGCTGACCGTGCTGCTGCTGACCCGGCCCTCGCTGGGGGTGGATTCGGTGCAGGGGCTGCTGGCCAGGGCGCGGGCCGCGCCCGGCACGCTGAACTTCGCCAGCATCGGCGTCGGCTCCTCCTTCCATTTGGCGCTGGAACAGATCAACGCCGCGGCCGGCGTCAGCATGACGCATATCCCCTTCCGCGGCGGCGGCCAGGCGGTGCCGGAACTGCTGGCCGGGCGGCTGGACGCCATGTTCGCCTCCTGGTCCCTGGCGCAGGCGCATGTGCTGGGCGGCACCCTGCGGCCGCTGGCCGTCGCCGCGCCGACCCGCTTCGCCACCCTGCCGGAGGTGCCGACCCTGGCGGAATCCGGGCTGGGCAGCGTGTGGCTGGAGGAAGGGCTCGGCGTCTTCGCCCCGGCCGGCACGCCACCCGCCATCATCGCCCGGCTGAACGAGGAGATCGGCCGCATCATCGCCGAACCCGCCATGCGCGACTGGCTGATCGGCCAGGGCGTGCCGCCGGCGCCGGAATCGCCGGAGCAATTCCGCGCCCGGCAGCAGGCGGGCGCCGCGGTGCTGCGGGAGGTGATCGGCCGGCTGAACCTGACGCTGGAGTGACGCGGGGGGACGGCATCGTCGCCGATCAAAGGGACGAGCACGGTCTCGGCATGGTCGACCGGCGGGCGTTCCGCCGCGCCGATCGGCTGGGTGCCGGGCCACGGCGGCGTGCGTTCGACACTGGACGCGGCACCGCCGTGGCCCTTTGTTTCAGGATCGGATTTACGCGTCCGGGCGCGCGCGCCCTCCCGCGATCCGCTCTACGCGCGGCCCGCGCCGCGCCGCCTCAGGCCGCCGCATCGGCATGGGCGTCGCGCAGGATCTCCCGCAGCTCGGGCACGCAGGAGCCGCAATTGGTGCCGGCGCTGAGCGCCGCGCCGATCTCGGCGACGGAAGTCAGCCGGCGGTCGAGGATCGCCGCGCGGATGCTGGCGAGGCCGACGCCGAAGCAGGCGCAGACGTTGCGTCCGGTGGGCTCCGTGGCCAGCGCGCGGCCGGCGAGCAGCCCGGGCCGCGCGGCCTCCGCCACGATGCCGTCCAGCAGCGCGGCCAGCGCGGCGCCGGCGGGCAGGCTGGCGCGGCTGCCCTCGCGCAGCAGGAAGAGGCAGGAGTCGACGCGCCCATCGACCAGCGTGGCGAAGCGCCAGGCGCCGCGGCCGGGATCGGCGATGTGGATCCGCTCGGCCCCGGCGGGGGCGGCGAGCAGGCGGTCGACCAGCGGCGCGATCTCGGCCGGCAGCGGCGCGGCGCCGGTGAGTTCCAGCACATGGCCGGCCGCGACCGGGGCGCGCGACCAGTGCAGGCCGGGCTCCGCCGGGCGCAGGGCACGGCGGTGCAGCAGCAGGCCGCGCCAGCGCACCGGCAGCGCCTCGGCCCGCAGCGGCGTCGCCTTGAGCTCGGGCTGGCCGGAGACGGGGTCGACCGCGGCGCCGACCAGCCGGTCGATCGGGCCGGCGGAGGTGAAGGCGTCGGTCCAGTGCATCGGCACGAAGACCTCGCCCGTCCGCTGGCCGGCATCGGTGGCGACGCGCAGCACGCACTCCCCGTGCGGCGAGGCCAGCCGCACCAGCCCGCCCGGCTCGGCGCCGAGCCGCGCCGCATCGGCGGGGGCGAGGACGGCGGCGGGCACCGGCGCGTGGTCCGACAGCCGCGGCACCAGGCCGGTGCGGGTCATGGTGTGCCATTGGTCGCGCAGGCGCCCGGTGTTCAGCAGCAGCGGGAATGCGGCGTCCGGCGCGGCGGCGAGGCCGCGGAACGGCGTCGGCACCAGGCGCGCGCGGCCATCCGGCGTGGGGAAGCCGCCCGCGGCGAAGAGCCGGCCGCCTTCCTGCGCGGCACCCGCCGGCAGCGGCCAGCGGAAGGGCGCGAGCAACTCGTAGCCGGCCTCGTCCAGCGCGGCCATGGCGCCGATGTCGAAGGTCCGGGTGCCGCCATTCTCGAAGGCCGAGAGCGCGGCATGCTCGCGGAAGACCGCGGCCGGGCTTTCCCAGGCGAAGTGCTCGGCCCAGCCCATGCGGCGGCCGACCTCCGCCAGCATCCACCAGTCGGCGCGGGCCTCGCCCGGTGCGGCGCGGAAGGGCCGCTGGCGGGAGATGCGGCGTTCGGAGTTGGTGACGGTGCCGGACTTCTCGCCCCAGCCGGCGGCCGGCAGGACCACGTCGGCATGGCGCGTCGTGTCCGTCTCCCAGCAGTCGGCGACGACGACGAAGGGGCAGGCCGCCAAGGCCTCCCGCACCCGTCCGGCGCGCGGCAGGCTGTCGGCCGGGTTGGTCGCCATGATCCAGACGGCCTTGACCCGGCCGTCGCGCACCGCCTCGAACAGCTCGACCGCCTTCAGGCCGGGCTGGGTCGCCAGGTTCGGCGCATTCCAGAAGCGGCGGACGCGGTCGAGGGCGCCCGGCGTGTCGAAGCGCATGTGGGCTGCAAGCTGGTTGGCCAGGCCGCCGACCTCCCGCCCGCCCATGGCGTTCGGCTGGCCGGTGATGCTGAAGGGCCCCATGCCGGGGCGGCCGATGCGGCCGGTGGCCAGGTGGCAGTTGAGGATGGCGTTGACCTTGTCGGTTCCCGCCGCGGATTGGTTCACGCCCTGGCTGTAGACGGTGACGGTCCGTTCGGTCGCGGCGAACAGCGCGTAGAAGCGGGCGATGTCCTCGGGCGCGAGGCCGCACAGCGCGGCGACGCGTTCCAGGGTCGGCGCCGTCCCGCGCGCCGCGGCGAGCGCGGCCTCCAGCCCGGTCGCATGCGCCGCGACCCAGGCCTGGTCGATGCGGCCGATGCCGGCCAGATGCGCGAGCAGCCCGGCGAAGAGCGCGACATCCGAGCCCGGCGCGAGCGCCAGGTGCAGGTCGGCGCCGGAGGAGGTCGCGGTGCCGCGCGGGTCGATGACCACGATCTTCGTGCCGCGCTCGCCGCGCGCCGCCTGCAGCCTTCCATGCAGCACCGGGTGGCACCAGGCGAGGTTGCTGCCGACCAGGACGACGAGGTCGGCTTCCTCCAGGTCCTCGTAGACGCCGGGCACCACGTCGGCGCCGAAGGCGCGGGTGTGGCCGGCGACGGACGACGCCATGCAGAGGCGCGAGTTGGTGTCGATGTTGCCGCTGCCGATGAAGCCCTTCATCAGCTTGTTGGCGACGTAGTAGTCCTCCGTCAGGCATTGGCCGGAGACGTAGAAGGCGACCGAATCCGGGCCGTGCGCGGCGATGGTGGCGCGGAAGCGCGCGGCGACCAGGTCGAGTGCCGTATCCCAGGATGCGCGTTCGCCGCCCACCATCGGGTGCAGCAGCCGCCCGGCGTCGTCCAGCGTCTCGCCCAGCGCCGCGCCCTTCACGCACAAGCGGCCCCTGTTGGCCGGATGCGCCGGGTCGCCGCGCAGGGTGCCGTCCGGCCGGGCCAACACCCCGCAGCCGACGCCGCAATAGGGGCAGGTGGTCCGGACGGCCTCCGTCATGATGCGGCGCCCGGGATGGACAGCAGCACGCGGCCGTCCTCGAGCTTCACCGCGAAGCGCCGGGCGCAGCCGATATCGGGCGCCGCGGCCTCGCCGCTCTGCAGGTCGATGACCCAGTTGTGCAGCGGGCAGGTCACGGCATGGCCATGCACGATGCCCTGGCTGAGCTTGCCGCCCTTGTGCGGGCAGCTGTCCTCCACCGCGAAGACGCTGTCGTCGAGCGCACGGAAGACCGCGACGTCGCCGACCGCGGTGGCGACGACGCGCGCGCCCTGGCGCGGGATGTCGCCAAGCCGGCCGATGACGGTCCAGCGGGATGCCTGGGTCATGCCGTCCATCCCGGTCACTCCGCCGGAACCAGGGTCTTGAAGGGCGCGGCCAGTTCGCCGCCGGCGGCGCGCTCGGCCCAGGGATCGACCTGCGCGAAGGTCTGGGCGTGGAGGAATTTCGCGTGCAGCGCGCGGCGGCCCTCGGCGTCCTCGACGATCCGCGCCTTCACGTAGGCGATCCCGACGCGCTCCACCCAGGGGGCGGTGCGTTCGAGGTAGCGCGCCTCCTCCCGGTAGAGCTGCAGGAAGGCGCCGCAGTATTCCAGCACCTCCGCCTCGGTCTCCACCTTGCACAGCTTGTCGGTGGCGCGGACATGGATGCCGCCGTTGCCGCCGACCGACAGCTCCCAGCCGCTGTCCACCGCGACGACGCCGAAATCCTTGATGGTGGCCTCGGCGCAGTTGCGCGGGCAGCCGGAGACCGCGAGCTTGACCTTGTGCGGGTGCCAGGACCCCCAGGTCATCTTCTCCAGCTTCACGCCCATCGCCGTGCTGTCCTGCGTGCCGAAGCGGCACCAGGTGGACCCCACGCAGGTCTTCACCGTCCGCAGCCCCTTGGCATAGGCGTGGCCCGAGACCATCCCGGCGGCGTTGAGGTCGCGCCACACCGCCGGCAAATCCTCCCGCTTCACGCCGAACAGGTCGATGCGCTGGCCGCCGGTGACCTTCACCTCGCGCACGTCGTACTTGTCCGCCACGTCGGCCAGGGCGCGGAGTTCCTTCGCCGAGGTCAGCCCGCCCCACATGCGCGGGACGACGGAATAGGTGCCGTCCTTCTGGATGTTGGCGTGCATGCGCTCGTTGACGAAGCGGGACTGCGCGTCGTCCACGTAGTCGCCCGGCCAGGCGCAGAGCAGGTAGTAGTTCAGCGCCGGGCGGCAGGAGGCGCAGCCCTCCGGCTTCTCCCAGCCGAGGCGCTGCATCGCCGCGGGGATCGACCTGATCTCCTGCTCGACGATCGCCTTGCGGACGAAGTCGTGGCCGTGGCTGGTGCACTTGCACATCGGCTTCTCGCCGGCCGCCTTCCGGAACCCGTCGCCGAGGGCGATCGCCAGCAGCGATTCCACCTGCGGGGTGCAGGAGCCGCAGGAGGCGCTGGCCTTGGTATGCGCCCGCACCGCGTCGAGCGTCGCCAGTCCCTTGCCGGCGATCGCCGCGGCGATCGTCCCCTTGCAGACCCCGTTGCAGCCGCAGATCTCGGCGCTGTCGGCCAGTGCCGCGACCGCGGCGTGCGGGTCGGGCGCCGCGGCGCCGAGCGAGGCCAGCGCCACTGCGCGGCCGAGGATGAGGGTGTCGCGCATGGCGGAGATGTCCGCCGCCTCGCGCAGCAGCTGGAAGTACCAGCCGCCATCGGCGACGTCGCCGTACATGACGGCGCCGACCACCTTGTTCTCCCGCAGCACCAGCTTGCGATAGACGCCGCGGGCGGCGTCGGCGAAGGTGATCTCCTCGTCGGCCTCGTCCGCCGCGTTCAGCGCGCCGGCCGAGAAGACGTCGATGCCGGTGATCTTCAGCCGCGTCGACAGCGCGGGCGTCACGTAGGCCGCGTCCTCGTCGCCGGCGAGCTGCGCGGCGCAGACCTTCGCCTGTTCCCAGATCGGCGCGACCAGGCCGAAGACCGCGCCGCGGTGCTCGATGCACTCGCCGACGGCGAAGACGTTGGGGTCCTCGCTGGTCCGCATGCCGTCGTCGACGACGATGCCGCGGTTGACCTCGAGGCCCATGGCGCGGCCGATATCGATGTTCGGCCGGATGCCGATGGCGACGACGACGAGGTCGGCCTCGATCTCGCGGCCATCGGCCAGCTTCACGCCGGTGGCGCGGTCGGTGCCGGTGATCTGCTCGGTCTGGCCGTTGGTGAAGAAGGCGATGCCGCGCCGGTCGAGGTCGCGCTGCAGCAGGGTGCCTGCGGCGACGTCGAGTTGCCGCTCCATCAAGGTCGGCATCAGGTGGACCAGCGCCACCGACATCCCGCGCCGCTTCAGGCCCCAGGCGGCTTCCAGCCCGAGCAAGCCGCCGCCGATGACGCAGGCGCGCCTGTGGGTCGCGGCGGCGGCCAGCATCTGCTCGACATCGTTGATGTCGCGGAAGGCGCAGGTCCCGGGCAGGCCGAGGCCGGGGATCGGCGGCGCCAGCGGCTTCGATCCCGTCGCCAGCAGCAGCCGGTCGTAGCCGACGGTGATGCCGGACGCGGAGGTGACCGTGCGTTCCAGCCGGTCCACGCCGACGGCCGGGTCGCCGGCGATCAGCCGGATGTCGTTCTCCGCGTACCATGCGCGGCTGTTGATGACGATCTGCTCGAGCGTCTTCTCGCCGGCCAGCACCGAGGACAGCGCGATGCGGTCATAGTTCGGATGCGGCTCGGCGCCGAAGACGGTGATCTCGTAGCGCTGCGGCGCGCGCTTCAGCAGTTCCTCGACCGTGCGCATGCCGGCCATGCCGTTGCCGATCACGACCAGGCGCTGACGCTGGGGGGACATCATGTTCATGGGGATGATTCTTCGGCGTCAGATGCGCATGGCGGCGACGGCGGCGCCCCGGGCGGCGCGCCCGGTCAGGGCGACGGCAGCGGGTGCGGCGATGCGGTCGGGCAGCGGCCCGGCCTTCGGGAAGCCCTGGTACACGGTGGAGGTCTCCGCGGAGCGCATCTCCGCGCGCGGGCCGCCTTTGGCCCGCAGGTCCTGCACTGGGAGGGCACGGGGCCGTCCCGCGGCTTGGCCCCACCCGCCATTGGGGGGAACCAGGGCCGGTATCCTGGGAGCGGGGCTGGCCCGCCGGCTCCGGCACCGGATGGATAGCAGGCTGCCCAGGCCAGGATCAATGCCGCTTTTCTGGCCTATTCAGGCCATCTTGAACTTTGTGCCTAAAAAATGCACCGAACCGCTCATAAAACGGGCTTCCTGCCCGCGAAAAGCCCGCGCTCAGTCGTCCGCCAGCACGAACAGCAGCAGCAGGGTCTTCTGCAGCAGGTTCTGGTTGTCGTCCGAGACCAGCGCCACCAACGTCCGGCCACCCACCCGAACCGCGCTGACGCCCTCGAAATTGTCCACCGGCAGCGGTGCCGCGATGCGCAGGATCTCCTCGCCTTCCAGCACCGTCCCCGGCCCGGCCGCGTGCAGCGCCGCGGCGGGGATGCGCATCAGGCGGCCACCGAAGCCGCCGAACAGGGAAAAGCTTCGCTCCAGCACCAGCGCGCCGCCATCCGGCAGCGGCGCGGCATCCGACGGGCTCAGCCCCTCGCCCGGCCGGTAGGCCAGCGGCATCCATTCGCCCGCCGCGCCGCGGAGCCAGGCGCGCACCACGCCCGGCTGGTCGTGCACGCTCATCGCCTCGGTGATCGCCAGCAGGCGGCCATCGGCCAGCGCGGCGAGCGCTTCCAGCCCGCCATTGCCGCCCGCCTTCTCCAGCCCCGGCGGCGCCGGGACATAGCGGCCCGGCCCGTCCAGCCGCTGGTAGGCGCGGATGCGGTGCCAGCGCTCGAAGCCCACCAGCCAGGTACCGTCGGGCAGCCGGGCCAGGGATTCGGCATCGCCGCCGAAGCCGCGCGGCAAGGGCTGCCCGGCGCCGTCGCCGAGCGGGCCGGTTCGCAGCCCGGCGAGGCCGGTCGGCCGGCCGTCCCGCAGCACGATCCGCGCGGTCATCCAATTCGCCAGGTCGCTGATCGCGGTGACCTGGAGGTCGGCATCCAGATGCAGCGCGGACAGGCCGCCGAAGCCCAGCGCCTCGTCGTCGAGCTGCAGGCCGCCGAGCAGTTCCAGCCGGCCGCCGGGCGGCAGCGGGCCGAGTGCCAGGGGCTTGGCCGGCATCCCCTGGGCGAAGCCGCCCTGGGCGCAGGCGGTGGCGGCCAGCGCGCCGAAGCCGGCCGCCAGCACCGACCGGCGGCGCCAGCGGCCGCCGGGAAAGGTCACCATGGCAGGGTCAGGCGACGAGCGCGGCGCGTTCCGTGGCGGCCCGCTGCCAGGCTTCGGCGGCGTCCTCGTCGAACAATTCGGCCAGCTTCTTCATCATGGTCCCGCCAAGCTCCTCGGCGTCCACGATGGTCACGGCCCGCCGGTAGTAGCGGGTAACATCATGACCGATGCCGATGGCAATCAATTCGACGTCCCCGCGGCCCTCAATCTCGCCGATCACCTTGCGCAGGTGGCGTTCCAGGTAGTTGCCCGGGTTCACCGACAGGGTGCTGTCATCGACCGGCGCGCCGTCCGAGATCACCATCAGGATGCGGCGGTGCTCGGGGCGGTTGCGGATGCGCTTGTAGGCCCATTCCAGCGCCTCGCCGTCGATGTTCTCCTTCAGCAGGCCTTCCCGCAGCATCAGCCCGAGGTTCTTGCGGGCGCGGCGCCAGGGCGCGTCGGCCGCCTTGTAGACCACGTGGCGCAGGTCGTTCAGCCGGCCCGGGTTGCGCGGCTTGCCGTCCTGCACCCATTTCTCGCGCGATTGGCCGCCCTTCCAGGCGCGGGTGGTGAAGCCGAGGATCTCGGTCTTCACCGCGCAGCGCTCCAGCGTCCGGGCCAGGATGTCGGAGCACATGGCGGCGACCGTGATCGGCCGGCCGCGCATCGAGCCCGAATTGTCGATCAGCAGGCTCACCACGGTGTCGCGGAAATCGGCCTCGCGTTCCCGCTTGTAGGTCAGCGCCAGCAGCGGGTTGGCGATGATGCGGGACAGCCGGGCGGCGTCCAGCGTGCCTTCCTCGAGGTCGAATTCCCAGGCGCGCTGCTGCTGCGCCAGCAGCCGGCGCTGCAAGCGGTTGGCCAGCTTGGAGACGACGCCCTGCAGGTGGGACAGCTGCTGGTCGAGCTGCTGGCGCAGCCGCCCCAGCTCCTCCGGGTCGCAGAGCTCGTCGGCCTCGACGATCTCGTCATGCGCGGTGGTGAAGGGGTGGTAGCGGCTGGCATCGTCGGTCTGCGGCACCTCGCGGCGCTGCTGCGGGCCGCCCGGCTTGTCGTCGCCCTCGGCGGCGGCGCCTTCCTCCTCCGCCTCCTCGACCTCCTCGTCGGAGGCCTCGCCCTGCATGGTCTCGGGCTGGGCGCCCAGCATGCTCTCCTGGTCCTGCGCCTGGGCCTCGCCCTCGCCGGACTGGTCCTGCTGGCTGGACTGCTCGCCGCTCTCCTCGCCGTCCTCCTGGTCCTCGGATTCCGCCTCGACCTCGGCCTCGGCCAAATCGAGTGCGGTGAGCAGCTTGCGGGCGGCGCGGCCGAAGGCGTCCTGGTCGTCGGTGGTGCCGGCCATCTCGGCCAGGGCGGTGTCGGCCTGCTCGCCGATCGTGTCGCGCCACAGGTCGAGCACGCGGCGGGCGGCCTCGGGGGCCGGCTCGCCCGAGATGCGTTCGCGGGCGAGGAGGGACAGCGCCGCCGGCAGCGGCAGCTGGTCCTTCCGCGTCATGCGGTCATAGCCCTCGGTCTCGCACTGGTCGGTCAGCCGGGCGCGCAGGTTGGCGGCGACGCCGGCCATGTGCTTGCTGCCCACGGCCTCGACCCGGACGTCCTCGAGCGCGTCGAAGACCTCCTTGGCCTCCCGGCGTTGGGGCAGGCGGGCGCTGTGCACCGTCTCCGAATGGTGCCGGATGCGAAGTGCCGCGGCATCCGCCGCGCCGCGCAGCTTGGCCATCTCGGTCGCCGGCAGGGCGCGGGTCGGCAGCGGCAGCCGCACCCGCTTGCCGGAGACGCCGCCCGGGCCGGGCTGGAAGGCGACCTGCACCTCGGCATTCGCATGCGCGATGGCGCGCAGCGTGCCGGCGGTGGCGCGCTTGAATTCTTCCTGGCGGGTCAGGTCTTGCTTGGACATTGTCTCGTAAGCCCTGGGGTCTCGTCAGCCCTGGTGGCGCATGCCGGGAAGGGTGGCCGGCGACGCGCCGTCGCGCGCGCGCCATGGCGGGGGCGGGATGCCCGGGCCGCGCCCGGGCATCCCGCGACCTCAGCCCGCCTTCTTCAGCGAGGTGCCCATCGGCAGGTCCTCGTTGAAGCAGCGCTGGTAGTATTCGGCCACCGTGCTGCGCTCCGCCTCGTCGCACTTGTTGAGGAAGGTCAGGCGGAAGGCGAAGCCGACATCGCCGAAGATCTTGGCGTTCTCGGCCCAGGTGATGACGGTGCGCGGCGACATGACCGTGGAGATGTCGCCGGCGATGAAGCCGGCGCGGGTCAGGTCGGCCAGCGCGACCATGGCTTCCACCCGCTTCTTCTGCTTCGGGTCGCTGCCGTCCGAGCCCATCTTCGCCAGGACGATCGAGGTTTCCTGCGCATGCGGCAGGTAGTTCAGCGTGGCGACCACCGACCAGCGGTCCATCTGGCCCTGGTTGATCTGCTGCGTGCCGTGATAGAGCCCGGTCGTGTCGCCCAGGCCCACCGTGTTCGCCGTGGCGAACAGCCGGAACATCGGGTGCGGCCGGATCACCTTGTTCTGGTCGAGCAGGGTGAGCTTGCCCTCGACCTCCAGCACCCGCTGGATGACGAACATCACGTCCGGGCGGCCGGCGTCGTATTCGTCGAAGACCAGCGCGCAGGGGTGCTGCAGCGCCCAGGGCAGGATGCCCTCGCGAAACTCCGTCACCTGCTTGCCGTCCTTCAGGACTATCGCATCCTTGCCGATCAGGTCGATGCGGCTGATGTGGCTGTCCAGGTTCACCCGGATGCAGGGCCAGTTCAGCCGGGCCGCCACCTGCTCGATATGGGTGGACTTGCCCGTGCCGTGGTAGCCCTGGATCATCACCCGGCGATTGTTGGTGAAGCCGGCCAGGATCGCCAGCGTCGTCTCGCGGTCGAATTTGTAGGTGTGGTCCACCTCCGGCACGTGTTCCGTGCGCAGGGAGAAGGCGGGCACCTGCAGGTCGATGTCGAGGCCGAAGGCCTCGCGCGCGCTGACGGTGATGTCGGGGGTGTTGATCGCCGAAGTTGGACGGATTTCGGCGAGGGTGGCGACCTTGTTCATCGGCATCCGCTCAGGGTTCTTGGGGGGAGACTAGGCCAGGGTTCGGCGGCAGGCTACCCGGGGTCGGGCGAATTCCCAACCTGTCGGGCCGGCAGGGGTCAGGGGGCGGCTTCGGCCGGTTCCGCCGGCGCCGCGGCCCGGCCGCCGCCGAGCTTCTGGCGCAGCAGGCTGTAGGCGCGGTTCACGTCCTTCATCCGTTCCTCCGCGACGCGGTCGGCGCCGTTCAGGTCGGGATGCAATTGCTTGGCCAGTTCCTTGTAGCGGGCGCGCAGCGCCGTCATGTCCAGCGGCCAGGCCAGGGCCAGAACGTCGAGCGCGGCGCGCAGTTCGGGCGGTGCCTCGCGCTTCTCCTCGCGCGGCCGGGTGCGCTGGGCGTGCAGCGGGGTGTCGCGCAGGATGCCCAGCGGATCGGCCATGAATTCGGGGGCGAAGCGGCTCGACCCGCCGAGCCGGCCGAGCGGCCAGGTCGGCCGCTGCCAGCCGGTGTCCTGGCGCAGGTTGGCCTCGATCTCGGCCGGGCCCATGCCCTTGTAGTAGTCCCAGGCCGAGTTGTACTCCCGCACGTGCGGCAGGCAGAACCAGACGTATTCGTTCAGGGCGGAACGTGACCGGGGCGCGCGGAATTCGCCGGCCGCGGTGCAGCCCGGCGCGTCGCAGGGACGCAGCGGCTGGGCCGGATCGGGCTCGGATTTGCGGCCGCGGCGGGGGGGCATCGTCGCTTTATGGGCGTGGGCCGGCGGTGGTGCAAGGCAAGCGCACCGTCCGGTCGGCCGCGGCCCGGCCTTGCCTGACGCCGCGAAACCGTTGAAATAACGCTTATGCCGACACGCACCGACCGCATCCGCCGCATCCTCGAAGCCAGCTTCCCCGTGGCCCGGATCGAGGTCCAGGACGACAGCCAGCAGCATGCCGGCCATGCCGGCGCCGCCCCGGGCGGGGAGACGCATTACAGCGTGCTCGCCATCAGCCCGGCCTTCGCCGGGATGAACCGGGTGGCCCGGTCGCGCGCCGTGCATGCGGTGCTGGAAGCGGAATTCGGCCGCGGCCTGCATGCGCTGGCGCTGAAGCTGCAGACCCCCGAGGAAGCCGGGCAGGCCTGACGCCTCCTGCAACGACCTGGGTTGCGGGAAATCCTGCCCCGGCCTAGCCCTCGTCCCGCCGCGCCGCTATGGGACCGCACTTTCCGAGCAGGACACCAAGACATGACCCCAGCCGAACTCGCCGCCGTGCAGGCCCATCTGCGCCGGCTGCTGGGCAACGAGACGATCAAGCTCTCGACCCCGAACCGCAAGAACGCGTCCGTCGAACTGTTTGTCGGCAGCGAATTCGTCGGCACCGTCCACCGCGACGCCGAGGATGGCGAGGTTTCCTACAGCGTGCAGATCGTGGTGCTGTCCGAAGACCTGTCGCAGCTCAACTGAACCCGGACGGGGCGCGCCGCGTCATGGCTGCATGACCGAAACCGACCCCCGTCCCGAACAACTGCGCCTCGACGCCGTGCGCTGCCCGCATTGCGACCAGGTGACCATGCCGAACCAGCTGGCGGACGGCTCCGTCGTCTGTTCCTGCACCGCCGAGCGGGCGCTGCCGCTGGACCTGGTGGAGGGCACCCTGGGGCAGGCCCCCCGCGGCAGCATGCCGGCGCCGGTCGACGCCGCCGCCGACCCGCAGCGTGGCAAGCTGCCCGAGGACAAGGGCCAGTTCGGCCGCGATATCGAAACCGAGGACTTCGCGCCGCTGCGGCCGCCGCCGGGCCGCTAGGGGATTTCCCCGCCGGCCGGGACGCTTGCGGATGCACCGGCGTCCCGATAGCGGGGCGGCCGTGCGCCGCCGGGCGTCGCCGGCGTGACGGTATCAGCGCTGCTCCGGATCGCCGGGCCCCGCGCTCCGCCTTCCCGTTGCGCTGGTGCCAGGCCGACCGCCGGTCGCGGTCGTGCCGGTGGCGCGCCAGAGCATTCGTGCCGGCGCGACGCGGCCGCGCGTCAGCCTTCGTCGTCGCGGCGGCTGCGTTCGTTCTCCCGCCGGACGGGCGGTGCGCCGCGGCGGCGCCGCGGCGGCGCCGGCCCCGACACCGATCGGACCCGCGCCGCCAGGCAGACCCGGCAGCAGGCGGCACGGATGCGCCGGGGGGGCTTGCCGGGGCCGGACCGCGTGTCAGCGGCGCGGCGCGGTCAGTGCGCCGCCCGCGGCGCCGATCCCGCCGCCCACCAGCGCCCCGGTGCCGACGCTGCCGCCGGTCAGCGCGCCCACGCCCGCTCCGGCGCCGGCACCGAGCAGCCCGCCGGAAACGGCACGGCCGCCCGCGCTCTGGCCGCATCCGGCAAGGGCGAGGCTGAGCAGCGCCACAACAACGATACGCGACATGATGTTCTCCCTGACAGTCCGGCAGCGGAACGCGCGGGATGGAAAAGGGTGGCGAACGAACCGACTAGCCTGGGGGCGGACGGTATCACCTTCCAGGTATTGGCCTGCGCGAACGGCGTGGGGCTGCGCGCCGGCATCCGCGCCGCGCCAAGCCCCGGTGCGGCTGCCGCGTCATTGCCTCGCGGGATGACCGCCAGGGTCGAGGCACCCTCACCGGCAGAATCCCGAAACGGCAAGATCAACCAACGCGCTAATATTCGAAGCCGAAATACCGTCTAAAAAATACTTTTATTCGGATTATCGGTCGTCTTAAGGTTCTAGCATCGCATTGTTCGAGATCCAGCCTCCATGCCTGACACCTCAGACAAGGAAGGCGCACGCGAAGACGGCGGTTCCGGCCAACAAGATGCCTCGACCCGGAACCGCCTTCCTGCGGCAGAACCGATCCCGAAGAAACTGAATCGGTTAGCATGGCGTGCATCGAATGCCCTCGGCCCGACCCTGATCGGGCGCTTGATGATTTGCCTGTTGCACCCAAGATGGTTCTTTTCGGATTACGACAGCAACCCGGACCACCGATGGCGCAACGAGTTCACCTGCCGCCTTTGCTCCAGGTTGCGCAGCGCCACGCTCGCGGCCTTTGCCCTGGTCGTCGTGAACCCCTTCGGCTGGCAGTCGGCCACCCTGCAGGCCTCCCGCCTGTTCTACAGCCGCCTCGCCGCGGTCTCCGAAACGCCGAGCGCGGCACCGGGCATCGCGGTGCTGCTGATGGACGAGCCGGCGATGGAGGCCCTCGGCAGCCACTGGCCGCCCCGGCTCGACGCCTGGACCCGGCTGCTGGAGAGCCTTCGGCCGGCGCAGCCGAAGGCCGTCTTCATCGATGTCGTGCTCGGGGTCGAACGCGGCTCGCCCAGCGATCTGGATGACCTGGCGGGCGCGATCGATGCCCGCGCCAACCAGCCGCCGGGCCCGGCGTCGCCGATGCGCGTCGTCCTCGCCGAAAGCGGCCGGGCCGCGGCAGCCGGCCATGACGGGATGAACACCCGTTGCCCCGAGCGCAGCCCGCGGGGGCTCGCGCGCCGTACCGCCGTGCTGGAGGAGCTCGCCTGCGCCGCCGAGTCCCTGGCCGTCATCGACTGGCCAGTGGACGCCGACGACGACCGCACCTATCCCCTGTCAGCCTGTCTCGGCCGCCCGTTCAAGCAGGACGACGGCACCGTGCTCTGCCTGCCCAGGACGCGCCCGACCGTGCCGAGCAACTTCCTCATGCCGGTCGAGACCCGGTTGCCGGCGGTGGTGCTCGCCACCCTGGCCTGCGAGCACCCGGACGGGCCGAAGCCGGCATGGTGCGGGCGGGACCGCAGATGGCTGCAGGGCGAGGAGGGGCTTACGCAAGGCTATGGCCTGCAGCCACGCTGGGCGCTGCGCGCCGATGCCATGCAGCCGTATGTCGCCCACCCGGCGCTCGGGACGCGGTGCACCATCTACCGGGCGGGCGCGGCCGGGTGGAACGATCGGATCGTGCAGGCCGCCATCCTGGCCAGCGCGGTCGGCGTGCCGGACAGCTGGATCCTTGCGCTGGGCGACCTGATCCAGTCGCCGAACGCGCCGGACTACCAGCCGCTGCTGCCGGATTTCACCGCCAGCGAGCAGCACTGGAAGGGTCACTACCGGGAGCCCTGCCTGCCCTTCCCGGTCATCAGCGCGTCCGCCGTCGTCAGCGACGACCAGAACCTCGCCATGGCGGCAAGGGCGTTGCTGCAGGGCCGCTTCGTGCTGATCGGCGACGCGACCCTCGGCAGCCCCGATCGCGTCGCCTCGCCGCTGCATGCCACGGTGCCCGGCGTGGTGCTGCATGCGGTCGCGCTGGAGACGCTCCTGCGCCTTGGCCCCGACCACCCCCGTGCCGGGCAGCCCGGAAGCGGCTGGGTGGAATATCTGTTCACCGTCCTCTTGATCGGCATGGCGACAGGGCTTGCCATCGTCAGGCGGAATTGGATCGCGCCATCCGGCTCGCCCGGGGGTGAGGCCTGGTACGTGCCGTGGATCCTCCGCATCGTCATGCTGGGCCTGACGCTGGCGGTGCTCTGGCTCGCCTACCGGCTGGATCCGACCGGCGGCCAGCTCACGCCGGCCGATCCGCTGAAGGTCGCGCTGCTCAGCCTCAGCATCGCGGCGGCCCTGTTGAGCGTCCCGGTGCCCAGGCAAATCCTGCCCGACATCGATTCCGGATCACCCCGACCAGCAAAATAGAGGAGACCGTCATGCAGAAACTCGTCCTGTCCGTCGCTGCGGCACTGACGCTGTTCGCCGGTGCCGCCGTCGCCCAGCAGATCGATGGCTTTACCGGTCCCGAAATCCGCGTGCGCACCAAGCTGGAGGGACCGACGGCCCGCATGCCGGCCAGCGACCTGCCCAAGCTGCCGTTACAGGCCTCCCCGAGCAGCAACTCGAACTGGCTCGAGATCCGCCGGGACACCGGATCGCTTTTCCTGTTCCGTCCGGACGTGAGGCTGAGCCAGACCGCGGCCGCGGCGCCAAGCTGCGACGCGCTCGGCCAGCCGGCGACGCAAGCCGCCGGGCGGATGGGCCTCGGCGCCGGCTGCCCCCGCCCCGCGGCGCCCGGCCGGTGAGGCGCGCCGTGGCCCGGCCGGCCCGCCGCATCCTGCTGGCCACCCTTGCGCTGCCGCTGCTCGTCACCTGCGGGACGCCGCAGGCCACGCAGCGGCTCTCGAAGGACCCGCAGATCCATGCCCGCATCGCGCGGGAAGCCGGCAACCGGCCCGTCGGCGGCGCCGCGCTGCTGTCCTTCGACGGCCGCGACGCGCTGCTGCCCGCCGTCCTGCAGACCGAATTCGAGCCGGTCACCAGCCCCGCGCTGCAACGGGAGATCCAGCGCATCGCCAACGGCATGCTGGCCCGCTGGACCGAGACGCCGCTGCCGCAGCTCGGCGTCTTCATCTCGCCCGTGCTCGACTATGCCGCCTATGCCTCGACCGAACGCCGGGTCTTCGTCAATCTCGGCGTGCTGCGCGACGCCGGCAGCGAGGACGAGATCGCCTTCGTGCTCGGCCACGAGATCTCCCACGTCCTGCTCGGCCACAACCTCGAACGCCGGGCCGAGGCGCAGCGCAGCGCCGCCGCCTCGCAGCTCGCCGCCAATGCCGCGCTCGTCGGCACCTCGCTCGCCGTCTCGGGCGGCACCGCGGCGCAGCTCACGCCGGGTGCCACCTCCGGCACCAAACGGGTCGTCATCGTCTCGGTCATGGCGGGCACCACGCTGCTGCGCGGCCTGGCCAACGAGCTGTTCGACCCGGGCTGGGCCCGCGGGCAGGAGACCGAGGCCGACCGCCTCGGCTTCGACCTCGCGGTCCGCGCCGGCTACAGCCCGACCGGCGCCGCCGATTCGCTCGACAACCTCCGCCGCGGCGACGGGAACCGGGCGGCCACGGAGGCCAACCTGCGCGGCACGGTGCAGAGCGGCATCGCGATGCTCGGCACCGGCCTGACCCAGTTCGCGCCCTCCGCCTACCAGCAGTACGTGCCGCTCGGCCTCACGATGTTCGGCGGCATGATCGAGAAGATGACGACGAGCGTGGCGACCTCGGCCGGCCTGGCCGAACGGCACGACGCGGCGCTGACCCGCCGCACGTCGATGACGGAATACGACCAGAAATTCTGGAACCTGGACGATCCGCCGGATTCGAAGCCCAACCCGTTCCGCGCCGGGGCGCTGGGCCGCGAGGTCGACCAATGGGTCGCCGCACGCACCGCGGCGGGGGAGGTCAGCACGGCGCTGGTCGACCAGGACACCGCGCGGGCGCGCGGCATCCTCGCGCAGGGTCGCGTCCAGCGGCTGTTCCCGGCGACCCACCGGATGCTGCAGGCGAAGATTTACCTGGCCGAAGGCAGAATCCCCCAGGCGACCCAGGAATACGAGCAGGCGACCCGGCTGCCGACCGCGCCCTCCGCCGCCTTCGCCGAATATGCCGCCATGCTGGCCGGGGAAGGCCAGGTGGATGCCGCGATGCGCGTGCTGGACCAGGGCGCGCAGCGCTTCAACAACGCCGAGCTTTTCCTGCCGACCCGGGCCGGGCTGCTCGCGCGCGCGGGGCGCAAGGACGCGGCCACCCGCGTCCTGGCCCAATGCGCGGCCAAGGACCGCAGCCTGCTCGAAGCCTGCGAGGCGAGCATGAAGGCCAGTGCCGGCTGACGCGCCTGCCGGCTATCGCAGCGACGCGGCGGCCTCAAGCACCGCCGCGGCATGCGCCTCCGGCTTCACCTTGCGCCAGACGCGGGCGACCTTGCCCTCGGCATCCACCAGGAAGCTGCTGCGCTCCATGCCCATGTAGGTCTTGCCGTACATGGATTTCTCCACCCAGGTGCCATAGGCCATGGCCACCGCATGGTCCTCGTCCGAGGCCAGCGGGAATTCCAGGTTGAATTTCCTGGCGAATTTCTCGATCGGCGGCAGTTTGTCCGGGCTCACCCCGATCACCGTCAGGCCCAATTTGCCCAGCTGCGGCAGGGCTTCCTGGAGGCCGCAGGCCTGCTTGGTGCAGCCGGGCGTGTCCGCCTTCGGGTAGAAGTACAGCAGGTAGGGCTGCCCCTTCAGCGCCGCGGAGCTCACCGTCCGGCCGCCGCTCGCCGGCATGGAGAAGGCCGGCGCCGCCGCGCCCTCGATCGGTCCCGCTTCGCTCATGCCCCCGCCCCCATGCCCAGCGTGCCGATCCGCCGCTCGAAGATCGTGCGGACCACCTCGGCCGTCTCCGCCATCTGTGTGCGCAGCCCGGCCAGGTCAACCGCCGGCGCCGGCAGCAACGGCGCGGTGGCCCGCAGCAGCGCCGCGGCGGCCGGGGCCGGCAGCGCCGGGTCGCGCGACTTGCCGTGGGTCAGCCGCACCAGCCCGATCACCGTCCGCCACAGCTGGTCGGCGCGGATCAGCGCCGCGGCCTCCTCGGCCGGCAGCAGCCCGGCCTCGCGCAGCCGGGCCAGCGCCAGCCGGGTGGAGGTCGCCAGGATCTTCGGGTTCTCCGCCGCGTGGCGCAGCTGCAGGGCCTGGGCGACGAACTCCACCTCGATCAGCCCGCCCGGCATCGCCTTCAGGTCCCAGGGTCCCTCCGGCGGCAGGTCGCGCAGCATCCGCTGCCGCATCGCCACCGCATCGGTCAGCGCCGTCTCCGCCGCGCCCGGCCGGGTGATGGCGGCGCGCAGCAAGGCGGCGATCCGCCGCCGCAGCGCCGGCGGCCCCGCGATCGGCCGCGCCCGGGTCAGCGCCATGCGCTCCCAGCCCCAGGCCTCCGTCATGTGGTAGTGCTCGAAGGTCGACAGCCGCACCGCCACCGGCCCCTTGTTGCCGGACGGGCGCAGCCGCATGTCGACCTCCCACAGCCGGCCCTCGGCGCCCGGCGCGGTGATGGCGCTGACCACCTGCGGCGCGAGGCGGACGAAGTATTCCGACGGCGCCAGCGACCGCCGGCCGCCCTCGCTGCCGGTCGCCTCCGCATCGTGGTCATAGAGCAGCACCAGGTCGAGGTCGGAGCCCGGCAGCATCTCCCGGCTGCCCAGCTTGCCCATGGCCAGCACCGCCAGGGCGCCGCCGGGGACGCGGCCGTAGCGTTCGGCGAAGTCGGCCAGGATGCGCGGCAGCAGCGCGGCGATCGCGGCATCGGCCAGGTCGGCGCGCAATTCGCCGGCGGTGTCGGCGTCGATGGCGCCTTCCAGCGCCGCCGCGTCGATCTCGAATTTCCGTGCCGTCGCCAGCCTTCGGGCGGCGTCCATCGCCTCCTCCAGGTGGCGGGCATCCTTGACCAGCGCGGGCAGCCCGGCCGCCGGGTCGGCCGCGCTGGGCGCGATGCCGCCGCCGGTCAGCAGCCCGTCCAGCGCCGCCGGGTTGCGCGCCAGGTGTTCCGCCAGCTGCGGCGCGGCGCCGAGCAGGAAGGCCACGCGGTCGAGCAGCGCCGGGTTGCGGTGCAGCAGGGACAGCACCTGCACGCCGGCCGGCAGCCGGGTCAGCACCATGTCGAAGCGCAGCAGGGCCTGGTCCGGGTTGGACTGCCGGCCGAAGGCGGCCAGCAGCATCGGCATCAGGGCGGTCAGCAGCTCCCGCGCCCGCTCGGACCGGGTGGCGCGCGGCCGGCCGTGGTGCCAGGCCCGCACCATGGCGCCGACCGAGGCCGGGTCGGCGAAGCCCAGGCGCTTCAGCGTCGCCAGCGTCCCCGGGTCGTCGTCCACCCCGGTGAAGACCAGGTTGCCGGTGCCGGCGCCGTCCGGCCCCTCGACGCTCAGCGACGGCGCGGTCTCGAAGAAGCTCTCGTAGTGGCGCTCGACCCGCCCGAGATGCCCCAGGAAGGCGGCGGCGAATTCCTCCCCGCCGGCGAAGCCCATGAAGGATGCGATGCGGGCCAGCCCGGCCGCGTCCTCGGGCAGCCGGTGGGTCTGCCGGTCGGCCACCATCTGCAGCCGGTGTTCCAGGTTGCGCAGGAAGACATAGGCATCGGCGAGGTCCGCCGCCGCCCGGCGGTCCAGCCGCCCGGCCGCGGCCAGCGCCGCCAGCGCCCCCAGGGTGGTCGGGTCGCGCAGCCCAGGATCACGTCCCCCCCAGATCAGTTGCAGGACCTGGGCGGTGAACTCGATCTCGCGTATCCCACCCCGGCCGAGCTTCACGTCGTGCCCGGCCAGGGCAATCGTGGCGCCGGCGCCCTTGGCGCCCTTGTGGACATGGATCTGCCGCTTGATGGAATGGATATCCGCCACGGCGGCGAAATCGAGGTGACGGCGCCAGACGAAGGGGCGGATCTCGCGCAGGAAATGGTCCCCCAGCGCACGATCCCCGGCCACCGGCCGGGCCTTGATCATCGCCGCCCTCTCCCAGTTCTGCCCCATGCTCTCGTAGTAGACGATCGCCGCGTTGATCGAGACGGCGAGCGGCGTCGCCGCCGGATCGGGGCGCAATCGCAGATCGGTGCGGAAGACGTAGCCCTCCGCCGTGCGTTCATCGAGCAGGCGCACGAGGTCGCGCGCCAGGCGGACGTAGCAGGCGGCCGCACGGTCCGGGTTGGTGGCCGCCGCCAGCGGGTCGTACAGCACCATGAGGTCGACATCCGAGGAGTAGTTCAGCTCCCGCCCGCCGAGCTTGCCCATGCCCAGCACGCTGAGGCCGCTGCCCTTGGCGATGGCCTTCGGGTCCGGCCGCGCGCCGTTGGCCGGCCGGGCGACGCGCAGCTCGCCGCGCTCCCCGGCCGCCAGCAGCAGGTGGGCGCAGGCGAAGTCGATGGTGCCGTCGGCCAGTTCCGACAGCGCCCCGGTGATGCGGTCGAGCGGCCAGAGCCCGGCGAGGTCGGCCACCGCGACGACCAGCGCCGCCTGCCGCTTGACCCGCCGCAGCATCGCGCCGACCACGTCGCGCGCGGCCCCCGGATCGGCATGGTGCAGCGGGGTCAGGGCCAGGTCGAAGGCCTCGTCCGGGCCGCGTTCGGCCAGCCGCAGCAGCAGCGCCGGCGCACGCTGGGCGAGTTCGGCCAGATAGGGGCTGTGGCCGCCCAGCGCGCCGAGCAGCGCCGGCCCGCCGGGCAGCGCCACGACGGCGCGGGCGGCGGCATCGCCCTCGGTGAAATGCTGCAGCAGGCGGTCGGCCGCCGCCCGGTCGTAGGGACGCGGCAGGCGGTCCGGCGTGAATGCGGGTTGGGTCATGCTGCGCGAGGGAAGGCGTGACCACGGCCCCAGGTCAAGCGCCGCGCGCACCCGGTGCGCATTGGGCCTGGCGCTGGACGCATCGCTGCGTCGCGGTGGTCCTCGCCGCGGTCGTGCTGGCGCTGGCCGGGCTCGGCCTGCTGGCCTGGCGGCTGGCGGAGAAGCCGCTCGACCTGCCGCAACTCGCCCGCCGGATCGAGGCGACGGTCAATGCCCGCCCCGACGGGCCGCGGCTGTCCATCGGCCAGGCCGCCATTGCCTGGGAGGGCTTCCGCGGCGGGACCGCCGCGCCGCTCGACATCCGGCTGCGGGCGGTACGGCTGAGCGGCGCGGGCACCGAGATCGAGCTGCCGGAGGCGGCGCTGACCCTGTCCTTCCGCGCCCTGCTGCGCGGCGTCGTCGCCCCGGCGACGATCGAGCTGCGCCGCCCGCGGCTGCACGCGACGCTGACCGATGGCGGCATCGCCCTCGGCCTCGGCGCCTCCGCCGAAGCCGCCCCGGCCACGGAGACCGACCCGGCGACGCTGCTGGCCGGCCTGATGCTGCCGGCCTCCGACCGCGACGCCTTCGCCGCGCTGCGGCGCATCCGGATCAGCGGCGGCGAGGCGGTGCTGGCCGACCCGGCCGCCGGCCTGACCTGGACCCTGCTGGAGCCGCGCATCGACCTCCGCCGCGCCGCCGATGGCGGCCTGGCGGGCGAGGGCGAGGCGGTGCTGCGGGCCGGCGCGGTCAGCGTGCCGGTGCGGCTTTCGGGCGAGGCGCGCGGCACCCCGATGCGGCTCTCGGTCGGCCTGCTGCTGCCGGCGCTGCGGCCGGCGGAGCTTGCCACCATCTGGCCGCCGCTGGCGCCGCTGGCACTGCTGGATGCGCCGGTGACGCTCGCGGGGCGCGCCGAATTCGACGCCGATGCCCGGCCGGACCGGATGCAGGCACGGCTGGAAGCGGGCCCGGGCGCCCTGGTCCTGGCACCGGGCCAGCGCCTGCCGCTGGCCGGGCTGGTCGCCACGGTGGAAGGCAGCAGCCGGGCCCTGACGGTGCGGGAGGCATCGCTGCGGCTGCCCGGCCGTCTCGGCCAGCCCGGCCCGGTGCTGACCGCGAAGGGCGAGGTGCTGCAGCGCGACGGCGCCTGGCAGGCCGGGCTCGACCTCACCGCCGGGTCGCTGCAGGCCGCCGAGCTGCCTTTCCTCTGGCCGGCCGAGCTGGCGCCGGAGGCCCGCGCCCTGGCGCTGCGCAGCCTGCCCGCCGGCCTGCTGGAGGACGCCCGGGCGCGGCTCGACCTCGCGGTCGCGCCGACGCTCGATGCGGTGGTGCTGGAGAGCGCCCGGCTCGGCCTCGGCCTGACCCGGGCGGTGGTCGACCTCGGCCAGGGGAGCCGGGTCGCGGTGGCGACGGCGGAGCTGGCCGCCAGCTATACCCCCGGCCTGCTGCGGCTGGACCGGCTGCTGCTGCGGCCGCAGGCCGCCGGCCCCGGCAGCGTCCCGCCCAGCATCACCGCGGCGGGCGAGGCGCGGCTGCGGGATGCCCGCTGGCTGTTGCAGGCCGGGCTGCGGCTGGATGCCCTCGCCGCCGCGGAGCTCGACGCCTACTGGCCCAAGGGGCTGGCCTTCAACACCCGCGACTGGCTGGTGCAGAACCTCACCGCCGGGCAGATCCGCAACGGCCGGTGGCAGGTGACGGCCGAGGCCCCGGCGACGCTCGACCGCATCGCCGTCACCGATCTCAGCGGCACGATCGACATGGTGGATGCGACGGTGCACTGGCTGCGGCCGGTGCCGCCGGTCCTGGGCGTCTCAGGCACCGCCGAATTCGGCCCGGCCGAGGTCATCCTGCGCGGCCGCGGCGGCCGCCAGGCGCTGCCGGACGGCCGGCCGGGCGGGATCGAGGTGAAGGAGGCCACCGTCCGCTTCTCCGGGCTCGACAGCGACAGCGAGCAGGCGGAGATCACCGGCCTGACCACCGGGCCCCTGCCCGAGATCTTCGCCCTGCTGCGCCACCCGCGCCTCAAGCTGTTCGAGAAGCGCAAGCTGAAGGCCGAGGCCGCCGGCGGCCAGGCCGAGGCGCGGCTGGAGGTCAGCTTCCCGCTGCTGGCCGACCTGCCGATGGACCTGCTGAAGATCGCCGCCCGTGGCCGCGTGACCGAGGCGCGGTTGCCCGGCGCGCTGGTCGAGCGCGACGTGGAGCGCGGCAACCTCGACTTCGCGGTGGACACCGAGGGGCTGAAGCTGAACGGCCATGCGGTCTGGGCCGGCGCGCCGGTGAAGCTCGGCCTGGAGATGGATTTCCGCAACGGCGGCCAGTCCCAGGTGACCGAGCGCGGCACGCTGGGCGGCCGCTTCACCGCGGCCCAGGTCAATGCGCTGGGCGTCGAGACCGGACGGGTGCTCGACGGCCATGTCGGGCTCGACGCCCGCTACGAGCGCCGCCGCAACGGCCAGGCCAGCGTCGCGCTGCGCGGCGACCTGCGCGACGCCCGGTTGGGGGTGGAGGCGCTGCGCTGGGCCAAGCCGCCCGGCACGCCGGGGAGCTTCGAGGGCACGCTGCGGCTGCAGGGCGAGACGCTCGGCAGCATGGAGGCAATGCGGCTGGAGACGCTGGACCTGGCGCTGAAGGGCCGCGGCGTGTTCGGCCCGCGCGGCTGGCTGGAACGCTTCGAGCTGGCCGAGGGCCGGCTGGGGCTGTCCCGCTTCGGCGGCGAGGTCCGCCGGCCGGAGCACGCCGGCGGGCCCTGGCAGGCCGACCTGCGCGGTCCGGTGCTCGACCTGCGGCCGGTGCTCGGCACGCCGGGGCAGCCGCCGCCGCCGGCCACCGCGCCGGACGAGAACGGCCTGCCGCTGCAGCTGGATCTGCGGTTCGACCGGATGACCATGGGCGAGGGCCGCAACGTCTTCGCCACCCAGGCGCGGGTGCGGAGCGATGCCACCGGCCTGCTGCGGGAGCTGCGGGCGACCGGCCGCACCGGCGGCACCGCGGGTGCCGAATTCGACCTGACCCTGGCACCACAGGGCCAGCACCGGCTGCTGCGGCTGACCGCGGCGGATGGCGGCGCCCTGCTGCAGGCGATGGACCTGACCGATTCGATCCGCGGCGGCCGGCTCTCGGTCAGCGGCAACTACGACCAGCTGCGCGCCGGCGCCGCGCTGGCGGGCACCGCCGAGCTCGAGCAATTCGTCCTGCGCGACGCCCCGGCCCTGGCCAAGCTGCTGCAGGCGATGACGCTGTACGGGCTGGTGGAGGCGATCCGGGGCGGCAGCGGGCTGGTCTTCACCCGGCTGGTCGCGCCCTTCGTGCTGACGCCGGAGGCGCTGACGCTGACCGATGCGCGGGCCTTCTCGGCTTCGCTGGGGCTGACCGCCAAGGGGCAGCTGCTGCGGGAGAAGCGGATCGCGGCGATCGAGGGCACCATCGTGCCGGCCTATGTGTTCAACACCCTGCTCGGCAAGCTGCCGATCCTCGGCCGGCTGTTCAGCCCGGAGGCGGGCGGCGGGGTCTTCGCCGCGACCTACCGGGTGCAGGGGCCGCTGGATGATCCGCAGGTTTCGGTGAACCCGCTGGCGGCGCTGACGCCGGGCTTCCTGCGCGGGCTGTTCGGCCTGGGCACGCCGGCGCAGCGGTAGCGCGGCATGCCCTATCGCGACCCGGCGGTGGACCACCGCGGCCGGCAGGGCGGCAACGGCAACCGCCCGGCCGGCCGCGCGGCGCTGCGCGACCGGTAGGCGGCGCTAGCCCACCCGCACCAGCACATGCCGCTTCCGGCCGAGCGAGAGCTTGGCGGCGCCGTCGCGCAGGTCGGCCTCGCCCACCACCAGCTGCGGGTCGCCGACCGGGGCATCGTTCAGCCGGACGCCGTTCTGCGCCACCAGCCGGCGCGCCTCGCCCTTGCTGGCGACCAGCTTCGCCGCCACCAGCAGGTCGGCCAGCGGCGCCGGCAGGGCATGCGCCAGGCTGGGCAGGGTGTCGGCCGCCTCGCCCTGCTCGAAGGCGCGGCGGGCGGTCTCGGCCGCGGCTTCGGCCGCGGCGCGGCCATGCAGCAGGGCGCAGGCCTCGGTCGCCAGGACCTTCTTCGCCTCGTTGATCCCGGCGCCTTCCAGCGCGCCGAGCCGGCGGACCTCCGCCATCGGCAGCTCGGTGAACAGGGCGAGGAAGCGCGCCACGTCGGCGTCCTCGGTGTTCCGCCAGAACTGCCAGTAGTCGTAGGGGCTGAGCTTGTCGGCGCTGAGCCAGATGGCGCCGGCCGCGGTCTTGCCCATCTTGGCGCCCGAGGCGCTGGTGATCAGCGGCGTGGTCACGCCGAAGGCCTCGGCATCCTCGGACCCCTTGGCCATCCGGCGGCAGAGCTCCACCCCCATGACGATGTTGCCCCACTGGTCGGAGCCGCCCATCTGCAGCGTCACGCCGTAGCGCCGCCGCAGCTCGGCGAAGTCGTAGCTCTGCAGCAGCATGTAGTTGAATTCGAGGAATGAGAGATTCTGCTCGCGGTCCAGCCGCAGCCTGACGCTGTCCATGGTCAGCATGCGGTTGACCGAGAAATGCCGGCCGACCTCGCGCAGGAAGGGGATGTAGCGCAGCTGGTCCAGCCATTCGGCGTTGTCCAGCATGATCGCGTCGGTCGGGCCTTCCCCGAAGCTCAGGAAGGCGTCGAACACGCGGCGGATGCCGGCCTTGTTGCGCTCGATCGCGGCGTCGTCCAGCAGCGGGCGTGCCTCGTCCCGGAACGAGGGGTCGCCGACCTTGGTGGTGCCGCCGCCCATCAGCACCACCGGGCGGTGGCCGGTGCGCTGCATCAGCCGCAGCAGCATGATCTGCAGCAGGCTGCCGACATGCAGGCTGTCCGCCGTGCAGTCGAAGCCGATATAGCCCGAGACGGCTCCCGCCCGCAGCGTCGCATCCAGCCCCGCCGCGTCGGTGACCTGGTGGATATAGCCGCGCGCCTGCGCCTCGCGCAGGAACTCGCTCTCGGGGCCGCTCATCGCCAATACTCGATCCTAACCGTGGCCCGGCTGGCTTCGCCGGGGCGGCTCCCCTAGCATGGCCGCCGCATGCTTAGAACCATCGGGCTGATGAGCGGCACCTCCCTCGACGGGGTGGATGCCGCCTGGGTGGAAACGGACGGGGCGACGATCGGGCGGCTCGGCCCGGCCCTGACCCTGCCCTACGAACCCGCGCTGCGCCGCGACCTGCGGAGGCTGCTCGATATGGCGGCCGGCACCGCGGAAGGCGACCCCTTCCTGGCCGATTGCGTCCGCCGCCTCACCGTCCGGCATGCCGAGGCGGTGGCGGCGCTGCGCGCCGAGGTGGCGCGGACCCTGGGGGAGGATGCCGACCTGGTCGGCTTCCACGGCCAGACCATCCTGCACCGCCCGGCCCGCCCCGGGGACACGACGCCGGGCCGCACCTGGCAGGTGGGCGACGCCGCCTGGCTGTCCCGCAGCATCGGCCTGCCCGTCGCGCACGACTTCCGCAGCGCCGACGTCGCCGCCGGCGGCCAGGGCGCGCCGCTGGTGCCGGTGGTGCATGCGGTGATGGCGGCGGCGCTGCCCAAGCCGCTGGCGGTGCTCAACCTCGGCGGGGTCGGCAACGTCACCTGGATCGGCCGCGATGGCGGGCTGCTCGGCTTCGACACCGGCCCGGCCAACGGGCCGCTCGACGACTGGGCGCGGCGCCACGCGCAGACCGACTACGACGTGGACGGGCTGCTGGCCCTGGCCGGGCAGCCGGACGGCGCGGTGCTGGGCCGGCTGATGGCGCACCCGTACCTGGCGGCGCCGCCGCCGAAATCGCTCGACCGGCTGGATTTCGACCGGGCGCTGCGGGAGGCCGGGGCGCAGGATCTCTCGCCGCGGGATGGCGCGGCGACGCTGGTCGCCTTCGCCGCGGTCTGCGTCGCCGCCGCCGCCCGGCATTTCCCCGACCCGCCGCTGCAATGGCTGGTGGCCGGCGGCGGCCGGCGCAACCCGGCGATGATGCGGGCCCTGGCCGGCACGCTGGAAGCGCCGGTGCGGCCGGTCGAACGCGTCGGCTGGAACGGCGACGCGCTGGAGGCGCAGGCCTTCGGCGTGCTGGCGGCGCGCTGCTGGCACGGGCTGCCGCTGACCTTCCCCGGCACCACCGGCGCGCCGCGGCCGCTCGGCGGCGGGCGGATCAGCGGGCGGGGGTGCTGAGGCGGGTGGCATCCCTGCTGGAGCGCCGCGCCGCCGCGGCCCCTTGCGTGGCGACCGGAGCAGCGGCCGCCGACGCGCCGCCGCGACCCGGCGGCAGCCCGGCCTCCGGCCCGCGGCACTGACAGCGCCGCCGGATCACTCCACCACGACCTCCGCGGCGGCGACCTCGGCCGGCGCGGCATCCTTCAGCCAGGGCCACCGGGCCAGCGTCACCGGGCTGTCCGGCGCATAGGCGATGCAGGTGCCCAGCATGGCCGGCCGGCGCTTCGCCACCGTGCCGCCGCCGGCCAGGATGCGCGCCGTCTCCGCCCGTTCGCGCGCCGCGCGGACGGGATAGAGCGTCTGGAAGGCGGTCGTCGCCATCTGCCCCAGCATCTCCCGAAGATGGGTGCAGCCATGGATGCCGCCGACCCGCTCGTTCGCCGCGCGGACGAAGCCGGGGCCGATCCTCAGCCCGGCGAGCCGGGTGAAATTCGGCGCGGCGGCGGGACAGACCGCATAGGGCGTGTGGTCGGAGGCGGCCTCGGTGGCGACGATCTCCATGTCCTCGCGCACCGTCAGCCGCAGCCACAGGCCGTGCAGCGGCTCGCCCGGCTGGATGGTGCCGCGGTCGTCGTTCTCGAAGGGATGCGCCTTGCTGTCCTTCAGATGGGCCTCGATGTCGTAGAGGCCGTCCGCGCGCCGCCAGCCGCGGATATCGATCTCGCGGCGATGCAGCATGTCACGCGGTGCGGGCGGCGAAAGGGGCATGCGGTCGGGCTCCGGCAGGACGGTCGACCAACTGCTAGCCTGCTTTCGACCGGCGTTGAACCACCGCCGGGCGGGGGGCAGCCCCGCGGCGGAGCCGCAAGTCCATGCCAAACGGTGAAGCCGCAAGTCCATACCAAACGGCGGAGCCGCAAGTCCGTGTCCCGCGGCGGAGCCGCGAATGTCGCGCCGCATTCGCTGCCCTGTGATCGGGATGCGACCGGTCTCCCATCGTAGGAAGATATGCGATCCGCTAATGGTTCCCCTCACCGAAGCCATAGCCGGGGGAATTTCCAATGCCCGATGATGGCCGGCCCGCCTTGCCCGATATCGACTGCATCCGCGGCTTCGCCGGCGCTTCGCCCATGGCGGTCGTGGTGCTGCAGGGGCCGGCACACCGCATCCGCTACGTCAACCCTGCCTTCCTCGCCGCCACCGGGCGGGAGGAGACGGCGCTGCTCGGCCAACGGTTGGCGGACGCCTTCCCCGGCCTCGGCGCCGACCGGCTGGCGTCGCTCGACCAGGTGCATGGCACCGGCGAGGCCTGCCGGGTGGATGCCGTCGCCCTGGCGCTCGGGCCGCATGCCGCCGGCTGCGGGGCGCCGCTCTGGGATGCCGAGGCTTCCGCGGTGCGCGGCAGCGGCGGTGCCATCGCCGGCATCCTGCTGCTGCTGCGCGACGTCACCGGGCGGGAGGCGCAGTCGGCCCGCTACCGCGCCCTGGTCGAGGCGGGATCGCTGGCGGTCTGGATCGCCGGGCCGGACGGCGCGCTGCGCGACAGCACGGCGTGGAACCGGTTGACCGGGCAGACCGATGCCCAGTCCACCGGCCTCGGCTGGCTGGCGGCGATCCACCCGGCCGACCAGGCCGGCGTGCAGCACCGCTGGCTGACGGCGATGGCCAGCGGCGAGACCTACGAGGTCGAGTACCGCCTGCAGCGGCCGGACGGCGGCTGGCGCTGGACCGCGGCGCGGGCGGTGCCGCGGCGGGATGCGGCGGGACGGATCCTCGAATGGGTCGGCGCCAACACCGACATCGAGGCGCGGCGCCAGGCCGAGCAGGGCCTGCGGGCCAGCGAGGACCGCTTCCGCACCTTGGCCGAGGCGATGCCGCACCTGGTCTGGCAGACCGATGCGGCGGGGCGGCCGGAATACCTCAACCGCCGCTGGCGGGCGCTGACCGGGCTCGGGCTGAGCGCGGTGGCCGACCGCGGCTGGATGGCGGCGCTGCACCCGGAGGACCTCGCCCGGCTGGAGACGGCCTGGACGGCGGCGCTGACGACGGGCGGGGAATACGACGCCGACGCGCGCATCCGCACCGCCGCCGGCGGCTATCGCTGGCACCGGCTGCGGGCGGCGCCGGTGCGCGATGCCGGCGGCCGCATCCGCCACTGGGTCGGAACCTGCACCGACGTGGAGGAACGCCACCAGGCCGAGGAAGCGCTGCGCGAGGCGGTGGCGGCGCAGGAACGCCTGCTGCGGGAGGCCGAGCACCGCATCAAGAACAGCCTGCAGCTGGTCGCCGGCCTGCTGCGGCTGCAGGCCGGCCGGGTCGAGGAGCCGGCGGCGCGCGAGGCGCTGGAGGCGGCGACCGCCCGGGTCCAGGCGGTGGCCGAGGCGCACCGCGCCCTGCAGATGAGCCCCGATCTGCGCAGCGTGCGGCTTGCCGACATGCTGCATGAGCTCGCGGCGGGGGCTTCGGTGCAGCAGCCGGGCACCGATATCCGCATCGCCGCGCCCGACGGGCTGACGCTGGATGCCGAGCGGGCGATCCCGCTGGCGCTGATCCTGTCGGAACTGGTGGCGGATGCGCTGCGGCACGAGCGGGCCGAGGGCGCGGCGCATCCGGTGGTGCTGGAGGCGCAGGCCGAGAGCGGCCGGCTGGTGGTCTCGGTCGCCGATGGCGGCATCGGCCTGCCGGACGACAGCTCTGCCGGCCGGCTAGGGGCGACGGTGATCCGCGCGCTGGCGAAGCAGATCGGCGCCGAGCTGGCGAGCGAAAGCGCGGCGAACCGGGGCACGCGGGTGACGCTGCGGCTGGGGCTGGAGGCCGCGGTGGCGAGAGCGGGGTGATACCAAGGCCCGCATCGCGTGTCCTGCGGCAGGCAAGGCCCGCCGCGGCGCCGAATGGCGCCTGGCCGCGGGGCAAGGCAGGCCGGCGGCCATGGCACGTGGCCGCTGGCCTGAGGCCGGTTCAGCCAGCCTGGCCCTCGAGCGGCACGTCCAGCTCGCAGACCAGCCCGGATGCCGCCCAGTCGAGCTCGACCGCGCCGCCGAGCTGGCCGCGCACCGTGCCCTCCAGCACCCGGCTGCCGAAGCCGCGCCGGGCCGGTGCCCCCGCCACCGGCGGTCCGCCGGCTTCCGCCCAGCGCAGCCGCAGCCGGGTCGGCCGGGCCGGCCGCACCGTCCAGCGCACCGCCAGCATCCCGCCCGGCACCGACAGCGCACCATGCTTCACCGCATTGGTCGCCAGCTCGTGCACCGCCATGGCGACCGGCTGGGCGGCGACCGCCGGCAGGACCACCGGCGGCCCGCGCAGCTCCAGCCGCTGGCCGCCGAGGAAGGGCGCCAGCTCTCCCTCCAGCAGCGCGCGCAGGTCGGCGCCATCCCAGCGGGTGCTGGCCAGCAGCGACTGCGCCCGGCCGAGCGCCGCGACCCGCCCTTCCACCGTCCGGATGAAGCTCGGCAGATCGGGTGCCTGGGTGAGCCGCAGCACGGACTGCACCACCGCCAGGGCGTTCTTGGCGCGGTGGTCGACCTCCCGTGCCAGCAGCGCCTGGCGCGCCTCCGCCCGCTTGCGGTCGGTGACGTCGAGCAGGAGCAGGGCGATGCGGCCCGGCTCGGTGCGGTAGGCCAGGACCTCGAACCAGCGGTCCAGCGTGGCGAGCCGGTATTCGGCACGCGCCGGCTCGCCGGTCTCGGCCACCCGCGCGTAGCTGTCGATCCAGCCCCGCGCGAGCTCCGGGACCGCTTCGGTCAACAGCCGCCCGACCGCCGCGGCGGCGGGCAGGCCGGTCAGTGCCTCCCAGGCGGCATTGACCTCGAGCAGCCGGAAATCCGCGGGCGGCCCTGGGCCGCCGCCGACCAGCTCGCACAGCGCGACGCCTTCCTGCATGCGGGAGAACAGGCCATGCCAGCGGGCCTCGCTCTCCCGCAAGGTCGCCGCCGCGTATTCCCGCGCCGCCTCGGCCGCGCCGATGCGGGCCACCGCCTCCCGCTCGGCGTCGATGTTGACCACGTAGCCGACCACCTCGCTGCCGCCGTCGGGCCGCAGTGCCAGGCGGCGGCCATGCGACCGCAGCCAGGTCCAGCGGCCGTCCGGCCGCCGCAGGCGCCATTCCAGCCTGCCCTCGCCGTCCCGCAGGATGGTCCTGGCGAGTTCGGAGAAATCCTGCCTCTCCGGCCCGGTCAGATGCCACACCCGGTCGCGCGGCAGGATCTCCGCGGGCGGCCAGCCGGTCACCGTCTCGGTGTCGCCGTTGCGGTAGACCAGGCGGGAGGACCCGTCGGCAGCGACGTCGCGCAGGAAGACGATGACCGGCAGACCGGACAGCAGGCGCTCGATCTCGGCCCGGCCGGCGGCCAGCGCCGCGGCCTCGCGCTGCGCCGCGGCGGCGACCAGGCCGGCATCGCGCTCGCCGGCCTGGACGCTGGCCAGTGCCAGGCCGGCGAAGCCGGTCGTCACGAACAGCAGCGTGCCGAGCAGGTAGCCGGCCCCGCTGAAGCTGACCGGCAGGCCAAGCAGCGCCTGCCCGGCGCGCCAGACGGGGAGGCTGTTCGAGAACAGGACGACGATCGCCACTGTCCGCGCCACGCGGCGCAGGCTGGCGCTGCCGCGCAGCCGCAGCAGCTCGACCCCGCCGGCCGTCCCCAGCGCGGCGAAGATCACGGTGCCCAGCGCGACGCGGGCATCCACCGCGGCATAGACCGCCGGGACGGCGCAGCCGGCATACCAGGGGAGCAGCGGGAGGGCGACCGCCCAGCCCGGCGCCACGGCGCCGCGCAGCCGCCGGGCGCCGGCCCAGAACAGCGCCATGGCCAGGATATAGATCGGCGTCGCCACCAGGATGAGCAAGGCCTCCGGCACCTGGCCGCGCAGCGCGTGCAGCAGGACGGCGATCGTGCCGAGGCCGCAGAATCCGGCCCAGGCCGCCAGGTAGGCCGGCCGGCCCGCGGCCCGCCAGGTGCCCAGTAGCAGCAGCATGGACAGCGTCGAGATGAACGCGCCGGCAGCCAGCACCGCGCCGAGGGGGAGCGTGATCGTCATGGCGGGCCTTGGCCTCCGTCCGGCACCGGTCAGCGCGCGCCGCACGGAACACCCTAACGGTAATGAAATACCCGCTTAACCTCTTCCCGGTCCGATATCACAGGAATTGTCGCATCCCCGTGCGCGGGCAGCGGCTGCGGCCTCGGCACCGGGCACCCGGTCCCGGCCTTGCCCGGCCGGTGCGGCCCCCGGCGATCCGACCCCGCCGCGATCATGCCGGCGGCCCCCGCGGTGCGACCACGCCGCCGGCGTCATCCCGGCGTGGCGAGGTCCGGCGGCGGCGGCGGGCCGCCGAGCGGCACGTCCAGGTCGCAGACCAGCCCGGATGCCGCCCAGTCCAGCACCACCGTGCCGCCGAGCTGGCCGCGCACCGTGCCGTCCAGCACCCGGCTGCCGAAGCCGCGGCGCGCCGGTGCCCCCGCCACGGCCGGCCCGCCCGCCTCCGCCCAGCGCAGCAGCAGCCGGGCCGGCTGCACCTTCCAGCGCACCGCCAGCCGGCCACCGGGGACCGACAGCGCGCCATGCTTCACCGCGTTGGTCGCCAGCTCGTGCACCGCCATGGCCACCGGCTGCGCCGCCACCGCCGGCAGCAGCATCGGCGGCCCGTCCAGCTCGACCCGCTGGCCGGCGAGGAAGGGCGCCAGCTCGCCGGCCAGCAGGGTGTGCAGCTCGGCGCCCTCGCTGTGGTCGTTGGCCAGCAGGGTCTGCGCCCGGGACAGGGCGGCGACCCGCCCTTCCACCGCGCGGACATAGGCCGCCATGTCCGGCGCCCGGGTCAGCCGCAGCACGGACTGCACCACCGCCAGCGCGTTCTTCGCCCGGTGCTCGACCTCCCGCGCCAGCAGCGCCTGCCGCGCCTCGGCCCGCTTGCGGTCGGTGATGTTGAGGAAGACCGCGACGAAGCGGCCCGGCTCGGTGGGGTAGGCCAGGACCTCGAACCAGCGGTCCAGCGCGGCGATGCGGTATTCGAAATGGGCCGGCTCGCCGGTCTCGACCACCCCCGCATAGGTTTCGGCCCAGAAGGGCTCGATGTCCGGGATGACCTCGGTGACCAGCCGGCCGACCACCTGCGCGGCGGGCAGACCGGTCAGCCGCTCCCAGGCGGCATTGACCTCGATGTAGCGGAAATCCAGCGGGCGCCCATCCGCCGCCGGGACCATCTCGCAGAGCGCGAAGCCCTCCTGCATCCGGGTGAAGAGGCCGCGCCAGCGCGCCTCGCTCGCCCGCAGCGCGGCCTCGGCCCGGACCCGGCCGACCGCGGCCGCGGTGCGTTCCGCCGCCTCCTGCACCAGCGCCACCTCCGCCGTCGTCCAGCGCCGCGGCGTGCGGTGATGGACGAAGAGGCCGGCGGCGAGGCGGCCGGCCTGGATCAGCGGCACGGTGATGGCGGCACAGACCTCGGCGGCCTCGAAGGCCGCGGCGGCGCCGGCGGTCAGCGGCTCCGCCAAGGCGTCGGCGAAGGGGACCGTGTGGCCGGCGCGGAGCGCGGCGATCAGCGACGGGCCGAACTCCTCCAGCCGCCGGCGGCCGGACAGGCTCGGCATGCCGGCGGCGCACCACTCGCCCTCGACCACGAAATGCGCGTCGTCGGCCGCGACCTCGGCATAGCCGGCACGGTCGCAGCCGAGGTGCCGGCCGAGCGCCGCGGCGGCTTCGGCCAGCACCTCCCGCGGCTCGGCCAGGTCGCGCAGCCGGGCTTCCAGCGCCAGGCGGAATTCCTGCGCGCGCCCGGCCATCACCCGGCCGGTGATCTCGCGGCAGGCGCAGAACATCCCGGCGACGGCCCCGGATTCGTCCCGCACCGGCGTGTAGGAGAAGCTGAAATACGTCTTCTCCAGGTAGCCGTGGCGGGTCATGGTCAGGGCGATGTCGTCCATATGCGTGCCCTCGCCGGCGAAGGCGCGCTCCAGGATCGGGCCGATATCGTCGAGGATGTCGAACCAGACCTCACGGAAAGGCCGGCCCAGCGCGGCCGGGTGGCGGGCACCGAGCACCGTGGCGTAGCCGTCGTTGTAGAGCATGGTCCGCTCCGGCCCCCAGGCGACGAACATCGGCTGGCGGGCACCGAGCAGGACGGCGACCAGGGTCTTCAGCGCGGGCGGCCAGGCGCCGGGCGGACCGAGCGGGGTGCCCGACCAGTCATGGGTCCGGAACTGGGCGCCCATCCCGCCGCCGCCCGCCAGGAAGGCGGCGGTCGATGGCGTACGACTTGTACCAAGATGCTCCGGAATCGTATCGGCCATACCAACCCTAGATGCTGGCCGGCAGCAGCGCGTCAACGCCACGGCAAAACACGGATTCGACAGGTCGCCGGCGGCCACAAGGTCGGGCCGCAGGCTTGCCAGGGTCTTGCCGCTGCCGATCAATCCACACAGCAACTCATTGCGCTGCGGGCCGGCGGCACGTCGAGCGCCGGGTTCTCGGCGAAGAACCCTTCCGGGTGCAGCGCGAAGCCGGAGGTTATGACCGGCTGTACCGGGAAGTCCTCCGGGCGGGGGATGTGGTGCAGGCCGAAGCTGTGCCAGACGACCAGGTCGGCGCCGTCGAGCGGCCGGTCGGCGGCGGTCCAGGCCGGCAGCCCGTCGCCGCCGCTGCTCTGGTTCGGGTAGCGGCCGGCGGCGTGCATCTCCTCCGGGTCGAAGGCCGTCACCCAGAGCTGCTTCGTCATGAAGGCGGCGCGGCGGGTGACGCTGGCCTCGGGCCGGGAGAAGGTGGGCAGCGGGTTCTGCACCGCGAGCCGGTAGGCGGTCGGCTGGCCGAGCGCGTTGCGCGCCGCCGTGCTCTCGATCCGCCAGCCGCGGGCGGCGGCGAAGTCGACGTTGCGCCGGGCGCCGAGCTCGCTGGCCAGCACCGTCTCGGCCAGGGTGAAGGCGTTGCCGTGCGGGTTCTCCTCGCCTTCCGGCAAGGCGACGGTATCGACCTCGACCACCCGGTTGGCGGTGCCGTCCACGTCCAGGTCGAGCCGCATGCAGAAGACGTGCTGGTGGTAGTGGGCCTGGACGCCGGGCGAGACGATGCTGCCGAAGCGCGGTGCCTCGCCCGGCAGCAGCGCGGCGGTGTTCATGATGCCCGTCGCCTTCATCTCGAAATGGATCGAGCCGTCCTGGTGCAGGTACCAGAAGGAGCCGTATTCGTAGTTGCCGATGGTCGAGATCGAGGAGACGACCAGCCGTCGCGCGCGGCGCACCTCGACCTTGCCGGTGAAGAGGTCGGTGTGCTTCCAGAGGATGCCGTGGTCCTCCTCGTGCAGGCAGACCGCGCTCTTGATGCAGTAGGGATCGCCCTTGCTGTCGGCCAGCCAGGCGTCGAAGTAGCGGATGACGCCGAGGCAGTCGCAGCCCAGAGTCAGCGAATTCGCCAGCACGCCGATGCCGTACTCGCCGACGTCGAAGGCGTTCTTGCGGAAATGGCCGCCGCCGGGATGGGCGTAGGGCACCACCATCTCGGACAGCGCGGCGCGGTGCAGCACGGGGCGCAGCCTTCCGGCATCCTCGTAGCCCAGGGCGTGCAGCACCAGGCCCTCGCGGGCGTTGAAGCCGACGCGGAAGCGCCATTTCTGCCAGGCGACCTCGTTGCCCTCCACCGTGAAGCTGGAGCCGGCCGACTGGATGATCTCCAGCGGCCTGATGTCGTCGCGGAACTCGGTCCGGAACTTGGCGGCGTAGTTGCGGTCCGTCATCGGGACTTCCGCCGCGCCATAGTCGTCGATCCGCAGCACCTCGGCGCGGTCGAGGTCGATGACCGCGCAGAGCCCCTCGATCGGATGCGCATAGCCGTTGTCGTCGGGGGAGGAGCGGTACCAGCAGAAGGTGTGCGAGATGCGCCGCCCCACCTCGTCCGGCAGGCCGTAATTGCCGGCCGACCAGGGGTCCACCTGGACCTTGTCGATATCGGTGATGCCACGCTTCGCCAGGGCGGCGACGAAGCGCGGATCGGCCCGCGCCACGCGGCCGACCAGCAGGACGTCGTCGAGCAGGATGCGCGGGCGGACGCCGGGGATGTGCCGCCAGTCGAGCACCGTGCCGGCGACGAGGTCGAGCCGCGCCTCGAAGACCCGGCCGTCGGTGCGGTCGAAGGCGCAGACGAAGGCGCGGCGGGGGATGGGATCGCCCGGGCGGAAGCCGCCGACGATGTCCTTCGACGGCTCGTCGAGCGAGATGGTCTCGAACAGCATCCCCGCGCCGAGGTCGTGCGCGCCGCGCACCAGGGCGGCGGCCTGGCGGATCTCGTCGGGGGTCAGCGGGTCGAGCGGGTGGGTGGCGGTCATGCGGGGGCTCTCGCGCGAAGGATCGGGCGGGAGGCTACGCGGTTGCCGGGCGCCGGGTAAGGCCGCTCAGGCCTCCGCCCCCTCGTCGCGCAGCAGGCTCTCGACCAGCGCCACCGGCACGTCGCCGGCGGTGAAGGCCTCGCCCGGGCCGCGCAGCAGGACGAAGCGCAGGGCGCCGTCGCGCACCTTCTTGTCCTTGCGCATCCGCCCCAGCAGCGCCGCGGTCGAATATTTCCGCGGCAGGTCGCGGATGCGGGCCGGCATGCCGCAGGCCTCGAGATGAGAGATCACCCGCCCCGGCAATTCCTGGCTGCACTGGCCGAGCCGGGCCGACAGCGCCGCGGCCAGGCCGAGCCCGACGCCCACCGCCTCGCCGTGCAGGACCAGCCCGCCATAGCCGCTTTCGGATTCCAGCGCATGGCCGAAGGTATGGCCGAGGTTGAGCAGGGCGCGGCCGCCCTCGGCGCTCTCCTCGCGCTCGTCGCCCGCCACCACCGCGGATTTCAGCCGGCAGCTTTCCAGCACGGCATGCGCCTGGGCCGCGGCGTCGCCGGCGACCAGCGCCGCGCCATGCGCCTCGCACCAGCGCCACAGCGTCTCGCCCGACAGCAGCCCGTGCTTGGCGACCTCGCCGTAGCCGGCGCGCAATTCGCGCGGCGGCAGGGTGCGCAGCGTCGCCATGTCGGCCAGCACGATGCGCGGCTGGTGGAAGGCGCCGACCAGGTTCTTGCCGAGCGACAGGTTGATCCCCGTCTTGCCGCCGACGCTGCTGTCCACCTGCGCCAGCAGGCTGGTCGGCACCTGCACGAAGGGCAGGCCGCGCAGCGCGACCGATGCGGCGAAGCCGGCCAGGTCGCCGACCACGCCGCCGCCCAGCGCCACCACCGTGGTGCGGCGGTCGGCGCCGGCGCCCAGCATCTGCTCCAGCACCGATTGCAGGACGGCGAAATCCTTGCTCGCCTCGCCGGCCGGGACGATGATCTCGGCCAGCGTGGCGAAGCCCGCCTCCTCCAGCCCCGCCCGCAGCGCCGGCAAATGCAGCGGCGCGACGTTCTCGTCCGTCACCACCACCACCCGCCGCGCCGGCAGCACCGGGGCCAGCAGGGCGCCGGCGCGTTCCAGCAGGCCCTCGCCGACCACGATGTCGTAGCTGCGCTCGCCCAGCGTCACCGGCAGCCGGGCCGGCGGCGTCCAGCCCTGCAGCGCCTCCTGCACCCGGCGCGTGGTGGAATCCGGGCTTTCATCGGTGCACTGGATCACGAGATCGGCCTCGGCATAGAGGGGATGGCGCGCCGTCATCAGCCGCTGGAGCACCTCCGCGGGATCGGCGTTCAGGAACATCGGCCGATGGTCGCGCCCGGCGACGCGGCGCATCAGCACCGGCAGCCGGCAGCGCAGCCAGAGCGAGATGGCGCCCGACCGGCGGATCGCCGCCCGGGTGCGGTCATCGGCGAAGGCGCCGCCGCCGGTCGCCAGCACCACCGGCGGGCCGGCCAGCAGCCGGGTGATCACCCGGCGTTCCCCGTCGCGGAAATGCGGCTCGCCGTAGCGGGAGAAGATCTCGGTGATCGGCAGGCCGGCCGCGGCCTCGATCTCGGTATCCGCATCCAGGAAGGGCAGGCCCAGCCGCAGCGCCAGCCGCCGGCCGATCGAGGACTTGCCCGACCCCGGCATGCCGACGAGCACGACGCTGCGGCCCTGCCGCCAGGCGCCGGCGGCGGGCAGGGATTCGGGCGCGGTCCCGGCCCAATCGGGCGCGGGGGTCTGGTTCGGGCCGGCGGGCTGGCCGGGCGGGGCAGCCGGGCCGGACGATGCGCAGGCGGTGGCGATGTTGCGTGACACGGTCCCCAAGGCTAGCACACCGCGGCTTCCGCGCGAGGACCCCGCCCGCAATGTTCCGTCGGCCCATGCTGCTGCTCGCCGCGATCCTGCTCGCCCTGTTGGCGGTGGGGCTGATCGTGGTCGGGGCCTTCCCGCCTTCCGTCACCCCGAAGCCGGTGGAACGGGTGCTGCCGAACGACCGGTTCCAGACCCGCTGACGGTCATGCGGGCCAAATACCCACCCGGGCGCAGCCGCCCGGGATGAGCCCGCCCTAGCCGCAGCATGGCCGGCCGCCACCTGGAAGCCTTCCTGGAGATGCTGGCGGCCGAGCGCGGCGCCGCCCGCAACACCCTGGCCGCCTACAACGGCGACCTGGTCGATTTCTTCGGCTTCTGCGCCCAGGCCGGCGCGGCGCCGGCGGAGGCCGGGCCCGAGGTGCTGGGCGCCTATCTGCGGCGGCTGACCGATCTCGGCCTGCGCCCGCGCACCGCGGCGCGGCGGCTGTCGGCGCTGCGGCAGTTCTTCCGCTTCCTGGCCCGCGAAGGCATCCGCCCGGACGACCCGACCGAGCTGCTGGAGGGCCCGAAACCCCCGGCCAGCCTGCCCAAGGCGATCACCGAGGCGGAGGTCGAGGCGCTGCTGGCCGGCGCCGCGGCGCTGCCCGGCCATCGCGGCCCGCAGGCGGCGGCGGCGGTCGAGCTGCTCTACTGCTCCGGCCTCCGGGCCAGCGAGCTGGTGGCGCTGCCGGCGGCGGCGCTGCGGCCGGATGCGCCGCTGGTCGCGGTGCGCGGCAAGGGTGGGCGCGAGCGGCTGGTCCCCGTCTCCAACCGGGCGCGGGCGGCGGTGCTGGCGGCCCGCGACGCCCTGGCCGGGACCGGCCGCGCATCCGCCAGCGGGCCGCGGGCGCTGCGCTGGCTGTTCCCGGCGCGCGGCGCCTCCGGCCACATGACCCGGCAGGCGCTGGGGCTGCTGCTGAAGGATGCGGCGCTGGCGGCGGGGCTCGACCCCGACCGGGTCAGCCCGCATGTGCTGCGGCATTCCTTCGCCAGCCACCTGCTGGCGCATGGCGCCGACCTGCGCAGCCTGCAGGTGCTGCTGGGCCATGCCGACATCGCCACCACGCAGATCTACACCAAGGTGCTGGAGGAACGGCTGAAGGCGCTGGTCGAGGCGCATCACCCGCTGGCGGAGCAGGCCGAGGACTGATCCCTACGCCCGCATGGCGCGACATGCCGCGGGTTGCGGGTGGCGACGGCCAGGCCGAAGCGGCCCGGCTCCGGCAGGGCGGCGGGCGCCTTCGTACAGCGAGGCCCCGACGCAGCGGGCGCGGTCGCCAGCCCCCGCGCCGCGGCGATGGCGGAGACGTCGAGCCCGACCACCTGCGCCCCGCGCTGCGCCAGGGCCAGCGTGTCCGCGCCGCCATGGCCTTGCAGGTGCAGCACCCGCAGCCCGGCGACCGGGCCGGGATCCGCCTCGACGATGGCGTCCAGCCGGCCCTGCCCGGCCCGCAGCGCGGCGAGGCCGCAGCCGCCGGGGCCGAGATGGATGCCGACCCGTTCATCCCGGCGCGTGCGGTTGGCCGCGCGTCGGTCCTGCCTTGCCGCCTTGGCCATGGCCCCCGCCCGCGGGCCGGCAGCCTGCCCGGGCCAAGCGGCGGCAGCCAGGCATTACGCCCTCGTCGCGGCGCCCTACCGCCCGCTCGCGTTTTGCGCTAACCCGCCGCGCCATGCGCCACTTCCTCGACTTCGAAAAACCCATCGCCGAGCTCGAAGGCAAGATCGAGGAGCTGCGCCGCACCACCGATGCCGGCGGCATCGACGTGGCCGACGAGGTCGGCAAGCTGCGCGACAAGGCGCAGGCCCTGCTGAAGACCACCTATGCCAAGCTGTCGCCCTGGCAGAAGGCGCTGGTCGCGCGCCACCCGGACCGGCCGAAATGCCTCGACTACATCCGCGCCCATATCGAGGAATGGACGCCGCTCGCCGGCGACCGCGCCTTCGCCGACGACGCGGCGGTGGTGGGCGGGCTCGGCCGGTTCCGCGGCCGGGCGGTGGCGGTGCTGGGCACCGAGAAGGGCGCCGACACCGACAGCCGGGTGAAGCATAATTTCGGCATGGCGCGGCCGGAGGGCTACCGGAAGGCGCGGCGGATCATGGAACTCGCCGGCCGCTTCGGCCTGCCGATCCTCTCCTTCGTCGACACCGCCGGCGCCTTCCCCGGCGTCGAGGCCGAGGCGCGCGGCCAGGCCGAGGCGATCGCGCGGTCGATCGAGGCCGGGCTCGAAGCCCCCGTCCCCTTCGTCGCCACCATCATCGGCGAGGGCGGCTCGGGCGGCGCCATCGCCCTGGCCGCGGCCGACCGGGTGCTGATGCTGGAGCATTCGATCTATTCGGTGATCAGCCCGGAAGGCTGCGCCAGCATCCTGTGGCGCGACGCCGCCCAGGCGCCGGCGGCGGCCGAGGCGCTGAAACTCACGGCGGAAGACCTGCGCCGGCTGAACCTGGTGGATGCGGTGGTGCCGGAGCCCATGGGCGGCGCCCATCGCGACCCGGCGGCGGCGCTGAAGGCGGTGGGCGACAAGGTCTGGGAGAGCCTGGAGCCGCTGCTCGCCTATGACGGCGCCACGCTGCGGGCACGGCGGCGGGAGAAGTTCCTGGAGATGGGCCGCAACAGCGTGGTGTGAATTCGTTCGGGTGACGCAAGGCCAGGGGGAAGCATCCTCCCTGGACCCGCCTCGATGTCTGTGGGTTGGCGCCTGCCGCGCGGCGAATGCCAAGCTCACAGAAAGGAAGGCCGCCGCGAGCCGATCGATTTGGTCGGGCGACTTGCCAAGCCAGCCCCGATACCCTCCCCTGCGCGGCCCGTTCAGGACCGCATCCCTCCCCCATGACTCCGCCCGATACCGCGCCGCCGGCGACCATGACCCGGGCCGAGCTGCGCCGCGCCTTCCTCCGCAGCTTCCCCGGCATCGCGCCCGCCATCATCATCGCCGCGATCGACCAGACCATCGTGGCGACCGCCCTGCCCGCCATCGCCGGCAGCCTCGGCGCGGTCGAGCGGATCTCCTGGGTCGTCGTCGCCTGGCTGATCGCCGCCACCATCGCCGCCCCGGTCTTCGGCCGGCTGGGCGATGCGCATGGCCGGCGGCGGATGCTGTTCGTGGCGCTCGGCATCCAGGCCCTGGGCGCGCTCGTCTCGGCCACCGCGCCCTCCTTCGCCGTGCTGATCGCGGGGCGGCTGCTGCAGGGCCTCGGCGGCGGCGGGCTGGCGACGCTGGCCATGGCGCTGATCGCCGAGGCGGTGCCGCCGCGCGAGCGCGGGCAGTTCCAGGCCTATATCGTCGCCAGCTTCACCACCGCCTCGCTGCTCGGCCCGCTGCTCGGCGGCTGGCTGGCGCAGGGCTTCGGCTGGCGCGGCATCTTCTGGGCCATGCTGCCGCTCAGCGCGCTCGCCTGGGGGCTGGCGCTGCGCATCCCGGCGCGGCCGGGCAGCGGCGGCAGCTTCAAGCTGGACGTCGCCGGCGTGGTGCTGTTCGCCGCCTTCGTCACCCCGGCGCTGCTGGCCCTGCAGGCGGCACAGCGGCTGAGCCTGGCCGGCCTGCCGCTGATCCTCGGCCTGGCGGCGCTGGCCGGGCTCGCCTTGCTCCTGCTGCTGCGGCAGGAAAGGCGGGCGCGCGACCCGCTGCTGCCGCTCGCCCTGCTGGCCGAGCCGACCATCCTGCGCAGCAACCTGCTGACCGGCTGCGCGCATGGGGCGCTGGTCGCGCTCGTCACCTTCCTGCCGATCTGGCTGCAGAGCGTGCGCGGCCTGGCCCCGGCCCAGGCCGGGCTGATGCTGCTGCCGCTCTCGCTCGGCGGGGCGATGGGCGGGCTGACCGCGGGGCGGCTGATGACGCGGACCGGCCTGGGCATGCCGATCGCGGGCTTCGGCCTCGGCCTGGCCGCCGTGGCGCTGCTGGCGGTGGCCTGGCTGGCGCCGGGCCTGCCGCGGCCCTGGCTGGCGCTGCTGTTCGTGCTGGTCTCCTTCGGCACCGGCTGCTCCTACCCGACCTCGCAGATCACCGTGCAGGTGGCGGCCGGGCCGGCCTGGCTGGGCGCCGCGGCGGGGTCGGTGCAATTCTCCCGCACCCTCGGCGCCGCCATCGCCACCACGCTGCTCGGCACCCTGCTGTTCGGCACCCTGGCGGCCGGCGACCCGCAGGCCGCGGCGCTGTTCGCCCGGCTGGTGCAGGAGGGCCCCGCCCTGCTGCCCGGCCTGGCCGAGGCCGAGCGGGTGGCACTGCGGGACGGGCTGACCGGGGCCTTCCGCGCCGCCTTCGGCGGGGCGGCGCTGCTGGTCGCGGTGGGAAGCTGGCTGGCCTGGCGGGTGCCGGTCCAGCGGATCTGAAGGAAGCAAGGCCGGGGGAAGGGACTCCCCCGGCCTTGCTTCTATTTCTCTGGGTCGGCACCGGCCGCGCGGCGGGTGCCAAGCGCAGAAGATGCAAAGGAGGGGCCTGGGCAGGAAATGCTTTTTCCGCCCCAAGGCTTCTGCCTCAGGCCGGCGCCAGGGCCACGTCCGGCGCCTCCGGCCGCGGCGCCGGCGCGGTCAGCACCACGGGCGCCGCAGTCCCGGCCTGCTCCACCGCCAGGTCCAGCGCCTCCGCCAGGCTGCCGGCCAGCAGCAGCGGCGCCGCCGCGCCTTCGGTCTTCAGCGCCGCCGCCAGGGTCCCGTCCGTCTCCGGCCCCCAGGCCACCGCCAAAGCGGGGATGCCCGGCAGCCGCCGGCGCGCCCGGCGCAGCAGGTAGCGCGCCGTCGCCGCGCTGCTGCCGCCCTCGATCAGGCACAGGCACAGCAGCTTCGGCGGCGCCGCCGGCCCGGCCGCCACGCTGCCGATCCGCACCCCGAAGCCGCGCCGCTGCAGCACCTGCCCGAGCATCACCGCCGCCAGCGCATCGAAGGGCCCGCGGCCGGGCAGGCAGAGCACGGCGCCCGGCACCGCCCAGCCCGGCGGCACCGCGGCCGGCGTCTCGCCCGCGTCGGGCGCCGGGTCCTCGGCCTCCTCCAGGTCCTCGATCAGCAGCTCGACGCTGCGCTGCAGGGCGTCGCGCCGTTCCGGCGACAGCGCGCCATGCACGTGGTCGGCCTGGGCCAGGCGCATGGCCGGCAGCGCCACGCCGTCGAGGAATTCGGGGAAGGACCGGTCCTTCAGGTACTTCTCCGCCTGCTCGGCCAGCGCATCGGCATCGCCGGCCAGCGCCCGCTGGTAGAAGGTCTCCTCCGGGTCCAATGGCGGGCTGTCGCCCAGCATGACCTCGAGGAATTCCAGCCGGTCCACATGCCGGCCCAGCACCACCAGGCAGACCGTCAGCGGCACCGCCAGCAGCAGCCCGATCGGGCCCCAGAGCCAGGTCCAGAAGGTCGCCGCGGCGATGACGGCGATCGGGGAAAGCCCGGTCGAATGGCCGAAGACCAGCGGTTCGAGCACTTGGCCCATCAGCATCTCGCTGACCAGGAACAGCGCCGCCACCCAGACCAGCGTGGTCCAGCCGGGATCGACCGCCAGCGCCAGCAGCACCGGCCCGGTGATGGTGATGAAGACGCCGATGAAGGGCACGAAGCGCATCAGCCCGGCGACGAACCCCCACAGCAGCGGGTTGGGGATGCCGATCGCCCAGAGCGCGGCGGCGACGAACAGGCCGAAGCCGGTGTTCATCGCGGTCTGCGCCAGGAAGAAGCGGGACAGCCGGTAGGCCGCGTCGTCCATCGCCGCCATGGTCCGGTGCAGGTCGCGCGCCCCGGCCAGGCGGATCAGCCGGTCGCGCAGGTCCTCCCGGTACAGCAGGATGAAGATCACCAGGATGGCGACGATGCTGGCGGTCGCCAACGGGCCGAGCAGCGGCTCGGCGACCCGCCGGATCATCTCGAAGGCGGTCGGCTCGGGGTTGCGGATCTCGACCGGGACCGCCTCGGGCGTCGGCCGGTTCGGCGTCGCGCTCGGCGCGGCCGGCGCCGCCGGTTGCTCCGGCCCGCCGGGATGGCCCATCTGCCGCAGCGTGCCGGTGACCCGGTCCAGCACCCCGCCCGCGGCCTGCAGCCGGCCGAGCTTCTCCATCACCGCGGTCTGGTAGGCGGGAAGGTTCTCCGCCAGCGAGGTCGCCTGGCCGCCGATCAGCGCGCCCATGCCGATCATCAGCGCGCCGGCCAGGGTGACCGCGACCAGCGTGGCGGCGGCGCGCGGCAGGTAGGCCCGCCGCAGCAGCCGCGCCACCGGCGCCAGCACGAAGGACAGCAGCACGGCGAGCACCAGCGGGATCAGCAGCTCCCGGCCGAAGTAGAGCACGGCGCCGACCAGCAGCGCGCCCTGGAGGAGCTGCAGGCCGGAGCCGGGGACGCCGGCGGCGGCGATGCCGCGCGAGGCGGCCGGCGAGGCGGGAGGCATATCGGGCATGCGGGTGGCGGCGCCTCCGGGCGGGCATGGGGGGCCGGAGATCGGCCACCGGTGCCGAACGCGGCGCCGGCCGATCCGTTGCGCGTGGCGGCGGGTCGCGACCGCGCCAGAGAGCCGGGCGCCTGGGCCGGTTCAGGCCGGATCCTTGCCCTGGGCCTCGTAGACCTCAAGCAGCCAATGCAGCACCCGGTCGGTGTCGTGCGGCCGCCTTTCCCGGTGCGTCGGCCCGCCCAGCCCGTGCAGGTCGGCCTCCGGCGCCGTGGGCGGATGGACCGTCAGGACGAGCACCGGCAGCGTCGGCCTGGCGCGGCGCAGCAGCCGGATGACGGCGCGGCCGTCCGCGCCGGACGGATGGAGCTGCAGGTCGACCACCGCCGCCGCCAGAGGGATGTTCGCGGGAACGGCCGGCTCCACGCCGTCCTCCGGCACCACCAGCGTCTCGAATCCCGCGATGGCCGCGATGTCCTGCAGGTCGCCGGCGACCAGCGGGTCGATCCCGCAGAGCAGCAGGACCGGCCGGGTCTGCAGTCCGGCGGCGATCCGTTCGGCGTCTTCCCAGATCGCCAGCATCGCATCGTGCAAGGTGCTGTAGGGCCCGTTGGTGCGGGTGCCCTCGGCGCCCTCGACGAAGATGCGGCCCTGCGACCGGGTCAGCCGCCAGCGCAGCGGCGGGTCGAAATTCGGCCGCTCGGCGGACAGGTCCAGGCAGCGGCCCCATTGCGGATGCAGCCCTTCGGCGACATGCCAGCCGGGACGCGAGAAGACGAAACGCGCGGCGAATTGCCGGTCGGTCGGGGTGACGCCACCGTCACGCCGGCCAGCCGGTAAGGGAATCACGTTCATCGCCGCGTACCTCGTAACATGCGTTGCCGGGTGGGGTCAGCCACCCGCACAGGCGTGCAACTTCAGGGCGATAATCATACCAAGGAATGCATCCCGCACATCACGTATGGTCTGGCCGCCAAAAAACCGGGCCGCGTGGCTTCGGCGCCACCGTCCTGCCGGCGGCAGCCGGCGCGGGTCAGCGCCGCGGGCGGCCGAGATCCCAATTCATCGTCCCGGTCCAGGACTGGCTGGCGGCCGGGGCCGCCGCAGCCTCCTGGGCCATGGCATGGCCGGCGCTCAGCACCCGCGACAGCGCCGCCGCCGGCCCCGTCGCGGGCCGGCCGCTGGACAGGTTGGCCGCCTGGCCGGCCATGTCCTCCGCCACCCGGACCGCCATGGCGGCATCGGCCGAGAATTGCGCCGAGACATTGGCCGCATCCGCCGCCAGCGAACCGAGCTCGCGCGACAGCGCCAGCATCTGGTCCTGCCGGCCGGTGCTGCCGCCGGCGGCCAGCGCGCCCGCCCGCGCCGCCGCCGCCTGGGCCCGGACGGCCAGGGCGCCGACCTCGGCCGTGCGCTCGCGGCTCGCCTTCAACCGGGTCGGCAGGGCGTCCAGCGTCACCACCAGGGGCCGCAGCCGGGCACGGATGGCGGCCGGGTCCTCCGCCCCGTCGCGCTGCTGCGCCAGGGCGGCGAGGTCGGCGGCATGGCCGCCCAGCGCCTCGGCCACCGCGCGGCCGAGCAGGCTGTCCTGCTGCACCCGCTCGGCGGTCGCCGCCATCTCGGCGGCGAATTCGTCGAGCTCGCCGCTCAGGGCGCGCAGCCCGTCCTCGGGCGTGAGGCGGCGGTCGAAGGCCAGGTTGCGGGTGCTGCGGGCGATCTCCTCGGCCCGCGTGCCCATGGCGCAGACATCGATGGCGGCCTGCTGCTGCGCCCGCATCTTGTCCCCGAGCGCGGCGAGCGCGCCCGAGAGTTGCGTCAGCATGGCCTGCCGCGGCGACGGCGGCGGCGCGGATTCAGCCAAGGGAGGCTCCTGCGCGGGATCGCGCCGAGGACCGCTCTAGCAGGGAATGGTTACGAAGCGGTGTGCCGCCACCCTCAGCGGTTGCGCAGCGCCACCGCGGTGCGGACCTCCCCCGCGGCGGGGACGGCGATGCTGGCGGCCTCGAAGCCGGGCGGGCCGAAGCGGCCGACCGGGGCGTCGTTGCCGAAGCCCAGCGGCTCGGTCGGCCGGCCGAGCCAGTCCTTGCCGAGGCGGCCGTCGGCATCGGCGTCGTGATAGGCCGAGAGGCCGAAGCGGCCCTCGGGCAGGCCGGCGATGCGCAGTTCCATGCTGCCCGGCCGGGCCGGGGCGCGGGCCAGGAAGCGGCAGGTGCCGTCCGGATAGCCCTCCGGCGGGCAGGCGGCGACGCGGACCAGGCCCTCGGCCGAGGCGACGCCGTGAACGGTGACGACGAGGTCGCCGGCCGCGGCCAGGCAGGGTGCGAATGCCAGGGGCAGAACGAGGCAGAGACGGCGCAAGGGCAAGGCGGGGGCTCCGGGGCTTCGGCCCAAGGTGGCAGCACCCCGCGGGAACGCAACGGCCGCCCGGCCGCGCGCGGGAAATCCGCTTGCTCCGCTTCCTGCCGGGTGTAGCCTCCCCGAACCGGTGCGGAGACACCGCAGGAGGACGAACCATGGATGGCAGCGTTGCGGGCGCCGCGCGCCCGGCTTTCAAGCTGAAGATCACCAAGAAGGCGGACAGCCCGCTGGTCGCCGGCCGCCGGCGCTTCTTCAAGTACCGCGACCTGGGCGTGGCGGATGCCACCGACGGCGCGGTGCGCGCCCAGGTGATGGAAGCGGTCACCGGCATGACCGAGCCGACCGGCTGGCACGTCCACCACTGCCAGGCGCAGTTCATCTACGTCCTCAAGGGCTGGGTCACCCTGGAATTCGAGGACGGCTCGCAGCACCGCATGGAAGCGGGTGACAGCGGCCTGATCCCCGGCGAGATGAAGCACAACGAGATCGCCACCTCGGACGACGTGGAGATCCTCGAACTCTCGGTCCCCGGGCCGATGGGCACGACGCCCTGCGAGCCGCCGCCCGGCATGGGCTGAGCCGACACGAAGGCCGGGGGCACCGCACGGCGGCGGCGCCCCCGGCGCGCCTGGCCGCCGGGGGGACGACAAGCAATGATACTCGATCGACGCGCGCTGCTGCTCGGCGGCGCGGCCTTCGGCATGCTGCCACGCATGGCACGCGCCCAGGCCCAGCAGACCATCAGGCTCGGCATCATCTCCGACATGAGCGGGCCCTTCGCCGACCTGTCGGGGCCGAATTCGGTGCTCGCGGTGCGCCAGGCGATCCAGGATGCCGCGCCGCTCGGCCTCAAGGTCGAGCTGGTCGCCGCCGACCACCAGAACAAGCCCGACGTCGCCACCAACCTCGCCCGGCAATGGCTCGACCGTGACGGCATCGACGCGCTGATCGACGTGCCGGCCAGCAGCGCGGCCCTCGCGGTCAACGGGGTGGTGCGGGAGAAGAACAAGGTCTTCCTGGCCAGCGCCCCCGGCACCGCGGAACTGACCGGGGCGCAATGCAGCCCGAACACGGTGCACTGGACCTACGACACCTGGATGCTGGCCAATTCCACCGCCCGCGCCATGACGCGCGAAGGCGGTGATTCCTGGTTCTTCGTCACCGCCGACTATGCCTTCGGCCATTCGATGGAGGTCGAGGGCGGCAAGATCATCGCCGCCGAAGGGGGCAAGGTGCTGGGCTCCGCCCGCTTCCCCTTCCCCGGCACCACGGACTACTCCGCCTTCCTGCTGCGGGCGCAGGCGAGCCGCGCCAAGGTCATCGGCATCGCCGCCGGCGGCACCGACCTGGTGAACGCGGTGAAGCAGGCGGCCGAATTCGGCATCCAGCGGCGCGGCCAGAAGCTGGCGGCGCTGATCCTCTTCATCTCGGAAGTCCATTCGATGGGCCTCGAGACGGCGAAGGGGCTGGTCTGCTCGGAAAGCTTCTACTGGGACGTCAACGACCGCACCCGCGCGCTGACGCAGCGCCTGCGCGCGAATTTCAACGCCCCGCCGCCGACCATGGTGCAGGCCGGCTGCTACGGCGTGGTGACGCACTACCTGAAGGCGGTGGCCGACATGGGCGTCGCCGCGGCGAAGGCGAGCGGCGCGGCGACGGTCGCGCGGATGAAGGCGATGCCCTGCGACGACGACGCCTTCGGCCCGGGCACGATCCGGGCGGATGGGCGGAAGCTCCATCCCGCCTACCTGCTGGAGGTGAAGGCCCCGGCCGAGAGCCGCGCGCCCTGGGACTACTACAAGGTTCTGGCCACCGTCCCGGGCGACCAGGCCTTCCGGCCGATGGCGGAAGGCGGCTGCCCGCTGGTCTGAGAAATCCCGCTCCGTTGCGGGGGCGATTGGTATACTCCGCCCCGGTGGACCGGCCAGAGGTCCACCGCAAGCGCGGGAGCGTACCATGGACCATCGCAGCGCCATCGCCGGCGTCGCCGGTGTCGCCGCCCTGCTCATATCGGCAGGCGCCGGGCTAGCGGATGAGGGACATGCCGGCCACAGCAAGGTCGGCAGCGTCGGCTTCGCCAATTCCTGCGCCCCCGCGGTGCAGGCGGAGCTGAAGCAGGGGGTCGCGATGCTGCACTCCTTCTGGTACAGCGCCGGGGAGGAGACCTTCCGCGCCGTGCTGGCCAAGGATCCCGGCTGCGCCATCGCCCACTGGGGCATCGCCTCGCTGCTGATGCAGAACCCGCTGGCCGGCATCGGCGCCTCGCCGAAGGGCGCCGAACAGGCGCAGGCGGCGATCGACCAGGGCCGCGCGGCAGGTGCCAGGACCCAGCGGGAGCGCGACTACATCGAGGCCGTGGCCGCCTACTTCCAGGATTTCGCCGCCCGCCCCGAGCGCGACCGCCAGGCCAGCCGCGCCAGGGCCTACGAGGCGCTGGCGGCCCGCTACCCCGAGGACGACGAGGCGCAGATCTTCAGCGCGCTCTACATCGCCGGCACGCAGTCCCAGGCCGACCAGAGCTACGCGGCCTATGCGCGCGCGGCCAGGATCCTCGACCGCGAGGCGGCGAAACATCCCGATCATCCGGGCATCTCGCACTACCTGATCCACGTGTATGACGCGCCGCCGCTGGCCGCGCAGGGCCTGCCGGCGGCGCAGAGATATGCCGGCCTGGCGCCCGATGCGCCGCATGCGCTGCACATGCCGTCGCACATCTTCACCCGGGTCGGCGCCTGGACGGAATCGGCCGAGACCAACGACCGGTCCTTCCTGTCCGCGGTGAAGGGCAACGAGCTGCCGGAAGCCTACCATGCCACCGACTACATGGTGTACGCGGACCTGCAGCTGGCGCGCGACGCCGCCGCGCTGGCGGCCATGGAGCGCGCCTTCGCGGTGAAGGTGCCGGCGAATGCCGGGCCGGTCGTCGCCTATCCGGTCGCGGCGATGCCGGCGCGCTACGCGGTGGAGCGCGGCGACTGGGCCGCCGCCGCGCAATTGGTCCCGCCGCCGGGCGGCACGCCCTTCACCCAGGCGCTGAGCTGGTACGCCAAGGCGCTGGGCGCCGCGCGCAGCGGCCAGCCCGCCGCGGCCGAGCAGGCCGCCGCCGAGCTCGCCACGCGGCAGCAGGCGCTCACCGCCGCGGGCAATGCCTATTGGGCCCGGGAGGTCGAGATCCAGCAGCGCGCCGCCACGGCCTGGATCGCCTTCGCCCGCCGCGACACCGACGCCGCGCTGCGGCTGATGCGGGACGCCGCCGACCTGGAAGACCAGAACGAGAAGCACATCGTCACGCCGGGCCGCATCCTGCCGGCGCGCGAGCTGCTGGGCGACATGCTGCTGGAAGCGGGCCAGCCGGCGGCGGCGCTGCGGGAATACGAGGCGTCGCAGCAGCGCGAGCCGAACCGCTTCCGCGGCTATGCCGGCGCGGCGAAGGCGGCGGCGGCCGCGGGTGAGGTGGAGAAGGCGGCGGGGAACTACCAGAGGCTGCTGGTGCTGGCGGAGGGCGCCGATTCGCCGCGGCCGGAGATCGTGCAGGCCAAGGCGTTCCTGGCGAAGTAGGCGAGGTCGGGGAGGGAAAGGTATTCCCTCCCCAGGCCCCGCCCTGGCTTTCTGCGGGTTGGCAGCCGCCACGCGGAGCAAGGTTCACCCCGGGACGAAGACCTGCACCTCGCTCGGCGCCAGCGTGACATCCAGCACGGCGGCGGGACCCTGCCCGCCGGGGAAGAAGCGTGCATCCGGGACCAACCGCGGCATCGCCATGCCGGCATGGTCGAGATTGCTGTATCCCAGCCGCAGCGGCCGCGGCGCGGCGTGGATGTCGCGGTCCAACACGACCGCGCCGGTGAAGGCCTGGCCGCCGGTATTGGCCACCACCAGCACTTCGCGGTCGGCCAGGATGCGGGAGAAGGCGACCAGCCCGCCGGCGCCCGAGGAATGGCCGAAATCGCGGCCGTTGCCGCTGACCTCGCGGAAATAGAGCCGGCCGAAGCACAGCGCCGGCTCGCCCCGGCGCAGCGCCACGATGGCCTGGATGCCGCGGAAGGCGGGGGTCGTGGTGTCGAAGGCGCCGGGCTTGCCCCACAGCGCCTCGCGCACCGATTCGTTGGATGCCAGGTCGGGCGCGCCGGCCGCGTCCACCGTCCCGCTCAGCCCCTGCTCGGTGCCGTAGTAGAGGCAGGGAATGCCCTGCAGGGTGAACAGCAGGGTCGCCGCCAGCAGCACCTGTGCGTCCGGCGTCGCCGGGTGGCGGATGCGCGCGTGCTGGTCGTGGTTGTCGAGGAAGCTGACGAAGAACCGCCCGGCCTCGCCATGCGAGCTGAGCAGCGCGGATTCCTGCGCCTTGCGCGCCTCGAACACCGCGCGGATGCCGGCGACGTCGGCGAAGCCCTTGGCCACCGCGGGCAGCCGGAAGAACAGCGGGAAGTCGAGCGCGGCATCGATCCCGAAGCCCTCGCCCGACCCGGCATTGCGGCCGATGAAGGCGGCGATGGTCGCCTCCTCGTCGTAGATCTCGCCGAAGGTGAAGAAGTTCTGCTTGCCGAGGGTGAGGGCGAATTCGCGCATCGCATTGCCGAAGGTCTCGATGGCGCGGGGATCGACATACTTCACCGTGTCGATGCGGAAGCCGTCGAGGTCGAAGCGCGCCACCAGCCATTGGTGCGCGCGGATCAGCAGGCCCAGCACCGGGCGGACGCCATGCGCGGCGCGCAGCGCCTCCTGCCCCGGCCCGGTCGCGTCGTACTCCACCACGAATTGCCGCATGGTGGCGAAGTCGCCGGGGACGAAGCCGCGCCAGTCGGGGGTGTCGGAGAGCTTGGCGCCGCGGCGGCGGAAGAACAGGTGGTTCTGCAGCTCGGCCGGCCAGACCGCGTCGCCGGGACCGATGCCGGCGGGCAGCGCGTTCTCCCATTCGGCGCGGGCGGCGCCGGCGGCGTCGCGCCAGCGCACCGGCGGCTCGGCGCCGAGCGGCGCGTCCATCACCGCCGGGTCGGCGAAGTCGGCGACCACGGCGCCGTCGCGGACATAGTCGAAGACCTCCGCCGCATGGTTCAGCACGATGTCGAGCACGACCCGGATGCCGCGCGCATGGGCCTCCTGCACCAGCGCGGCCAATTCGCGCTCGGCGGTGGCCGAGGTCCCGTCCGAGGCGAAGCGGCCCTCGATGGTCAGGAAATCCTGCGCGCCATAGCCGTGGTAGTTCCAGCGCCCCTCGGGTTGCGCGTTCTTCAGCACCGGCGAGATCCAGATCGCGCCGATGCCGAGCGCCGCCAGCGAGCCGAGCTGCGCCTGCACGCCGCGGAAGGTGCCGCCCTGGCGGAAATCGAAGCGGCGGTTCCAGCTCCCGTTCGGCGGCGCCGCGGGATTGTTGAAGCGGTCCAGCATCAGGAAATAGATCGGCACCTCGCGCCAATCCCCCGGCGAGGGGAAGGGCGTGCGCACCGGCCGCGCCACGCCGTCGACCATGACATCGTGGCTGCGGCCCTGCCGCGCATCGCGCTGCGCGGCGGCGATCGTGTCGGCGATGGCGGCGTCGGCGAGACGCGTCGGCATGGTCCTGCCTCCCGGTGGGGCGGCCAGCCTGCGCCCCGGTGCCGCCGCGCGCTGTGCGGCGGGTCGCACAGGAAGGTCGGGGAGGAAATGCTTTTCCTGGGGCTTGGCATTCGCCGCGCGGCAGGTGCCAGCCCACAGGAATGGATGAGGGTCCAGGGAGGAGACGTCCTCCCTGGCCTCGAGCCCTCAGCCGCGCGCGAAATTCCGCAGCTCGCCTTCCGCCCAGGCCATCGCCTGCGCCATGGTCTGCCCGCCCTGGGAGATGCGGGCGACCATCTTGGTGTTGATCGCCTGGACATAGGCCTGCACCGCGGTCTCCGCCGGCGCCGGGGCGAAGGCGATGTTCAGCTGCCCCTGCTGGTGCGGCTTGTCCGGGTAGTTGTAGGCGAAGCCGGTCGGCGGCCCCTCGGTCTCCCAGATCCTGAAGTCGGACATGCTCTGGAAAGGCGGCAGGTCGTAGCCCGCGGTCGCCGTCGACTGCCGTTCCGCGTTCTGCCGGTCCGAGAGGAATTCCAGCAGCGACTTCGCCGCCGCCTTGTTCTTCGAGAAGCTCCAGATGCCCCAGAAGAAGGGCAGGAAGGGGGTGAACCGTCCCTCCGCCCCGGCCGGGAAGGGCGCGAACCAGCATTTCTCGGCGACCGCGGGCGCATCCCGCTTCGCCACCGCCCAGGCCGAGGGCGGGTTGAACACCAGCGCCGACTTGCCGGAGATCAGCGCGCGATTGTTGGATGCATCGTCCCAGGCCCAGACATCCGGCGGCAGGTGCTTCGACAGCCGGATGACGTATTCGGTCGCCTGCTTCAGCTTGTCGTTGCCGCGGATGGTGATCTGCCCTTCGGCATCCATCATGCTGGCGCCGAAGCTGCGGAACAGCGCGCCGACCCAGTCGACCGCGTCGGAATACTGGCCCATCGGCAGGCCGAAGGGATAGCCGGCGGCGTTGCACTTCTCCGCCGCCATCAGGAAGGTGTCCCAGTTCCAGGTCTCGGCGCCGGGGCCGCGTTCCGCCCTGGCCGGCCACATGGCGCGGATGTCGATCCCGGCATGCTCCTGGAACAGGTCGTAGCGGATGCAGGGCGGCTTGGTCTGGGTGCCGGCCACCGCGGGCACCGCGCGCCAGGCGCCGTCACGCTTCGCCAGGTACTCGCAGGCCGGGGTGATGGCGCCGTACTTCTTCTGCAGCCGGCCCATCACGTCGTCCACCGGCTCGAGCAGCCTGGCATGCGAGGACGGCTCCCAGGTCGGCATGGCGATGATGTCGTGGCCGCTGCGCGACTGCGCTTCCGATGCGATGGTCAGCAGGATCTGGTTGCCGGCGGAGACCAGGCGGTCGATCTTCACCTCGACCCGGTTCCTGGCACCCCATTCCTCGCAGAGCTCGCGGATGATGTCGTTGCCCGCGGGCACCCAGTGTTCCCAGAAGGCGCAGCGCAGCACGCCCGCCGAGTTCTGCGACTGCACGTTGAAGATCGGCAGCGTGGCCCCGGCCACGCCCGCCACGCCCGCCCGCAGCGCCGCGCGCCGCGTCACCCCGTATCTGGTCATGGTTGTTTGCCTCCCGCGCACGGCGTGCCGCCGTGCCACGGGACGGGATGCTAGCGCGGGGTTCCCCGGACTGCGGGAAAACCCGCCGCCGCGCCGGAGGCTGTGATCAGGCCTTGGCCGGCAACTCCTTCTCGACCACCGCCGCCAGGATGCCGGCGCCGTAGGGGATCGCCGCGTCGTTGAAGTCGTAGCCGGGGTTGTGCACCTCGCAGCTGCCCTCGCCGGCGCCGTTGCCGACCAGGATGTAGGCGCCGGGGCGCTCGGCCAGCATGTAGGAGAAATCCTCCGACCCCATCGCCGCCACCCGGGCGCGGTCGACATGGGCCTCCCCCACCATCGCCGCTGCCGCATCGGCGATCAGCGTGGTCTGCTCGGGGCTGTTGACCACGGGGACGGTGATCTCGCGGAAGTCGAGCTCGGCCGTCGCGCCGAAGCCGGCGGCGATGCTGGCGGCCAGCGCCCGCATCCGCTGCTCCAGCAGCCGCATCGTCTCGCCCCGGAACGCCCGCACCGTGCCGCGCAGCGCGACCCGCTCGGGGATGACGTTGTAGGCGGTGCCGGCCTCGAAGCCCGTCACGCTGATCACCGCGGTGTCGTAGGGGGCGACGTTGCGGCCGACGATGCTCTGCCAGGCGGAGATCACCTGGGCGCCGCAGACCACCGGATCGACCGTTGCTTCGGGCCGCGCCGCGTGGCCGCCCTTGCCATGGATGGCCAGGTCGAAGAAGGCGCAGCCGGCCATCATCGCGCCCGCGCGGATGCCGTAATGCCCGACCGGCATGCCGGGGCGGTTGTGCAGGCCGTAGACGGTGTCGCAGGGAAAGCGCTCGAACAGCCCGTCGGCGATCATCGCCTGGGCACCGCCCTGGCCTTCCTCGGCGGGCTGGAAGATGAAGTGGACGGTGCCGTCGAAGGCGCGGGTCTCCGCCAGGTAGCGCGCCGCGCCCAGCAGCATGGTGGTGTGCCCGTCATGGCCGCAGCCATGCATCTTGCCGGGCACGGTGGAGGCATGCGCGAAGCCGTTCGCCTCCGGCATGTCGAGCGCGTCCATGTCGGCGCGCAGCCCCACGGCCCGGTTGCCGCGCCCGGCGCGCAGCACGCCGACCACGCCGGTGCGGCCGATGCCGCGATGCACCTCGATCCCCCAGCTCTCCAGCCGTTCCGCGACCAGGGCGGCGGTGCGGTGCTCCTCGAAGCCGCTTTCGGGATGGGCGTGGAAGTCGCGCCGCCAGGCGGTCAGCTGGTCCTGGTAGCGCCGGATGTGCTCGATCGGGTTCAATGCGCTCTCCTGCCCGCGGCGCCGGCCGGGGAATGATCATCGATGGCCGGGCGGCCATGATCCGGCGCACAGTATCAGGCGCGGCCGCCCGGCCAGGCAAATCCCCGGCTCGTGCATCCTTGCGGGCGCGGATTGCTCGACCTGGGCGTTTCCGCCCCGCCGCCTTCTGCTTTATGCCTGGGACCGAGGAGGCCATAGCCGCACCCCCATGGAACAGCGCACCGAGGATACGGCGAAGCCGCAGCGCATCGTGCCGGCGCCGGCCGGGCTCGCCCGCGGCGCCCCGGTGCCGTGGTGGGCGAAGCTCGGCCTCAAGCTGGGGCTGGCCGCCATCGGCGTCCATGGGGCCCGCGCCCGGGCCTTCGGCCTGGCGCGCCCCTCCTTCGATGCCACCGCCCCGGCCAAGCTGGTCGGCACCCCGGCCGGCTGGATGCAGCGGGCGGAAGCGGTGATGGGCCGCCGGCCGCGCACGGTGCTGGAGATCGGCCCGGGCGCCATGGTGGTGCGCGCCCCGGTGCTGGCCGGGCTCGGCGCGCGGCGGATCTGGTACGTGGACCCTGCGGACAGCGCGCCCACCGCGCTCGCGCCCTATCGCGCCGCCGCGGCGGCGGCGCGGGCGCAGGGGCTGCCGGCGCCGGATCTGGCCGGCAGCGCCGACCGCGGCGCGCTGCTGGCCCGCTGCGGCGCCACCCTGCTGATCGGCGGGCCGGCGGCGCTGGCCAGCATCCCGGACGGCACCATCGACATGGTGGTGAGCGAGGCGGTGCTGGAACATGTCCGGCGGGAGGACATCGCCCCCCTGCTGCAGCAGCTCCGGCGGGTGACGGCGCCGGACGGGGTCGGGCTGCATTTCATCGACTTCCAGGACCATCTGGGCGGCGGCCTGCAGCACCTGCGGTTCAGCGATGCCTTCTGGGCCAGCCCGCTGGTCGGCCGGGCCGGGGTCTACGTGAACCGGCTGGGCCTGTCCGCCATGGTCGGGCGGTTCCGCCGCGCCGGCTTCGCGGTGACGGTGCCGGAGGCGGTGGTCTGGCAGAAGCGCCCGACCGGCCCGGCGAAGCCGCATCCGGAAGCGATGCGCCCGGCGGCCGACGACCTGGTGGCGCGGGCGGCGATCGAGGTGCGGCCGGGGCGGTAGCCGGGCGGCAGGCAGGGTCGGGGAGCAGAAAGCATTTCCCCCGGCCATGGATGTCCCCGCCCCCGCTTTCCCGGGCCTGGGCCGGTGCCTGCCGCGCGACGGGCGCCGGCCCCGGCAGACGCGGGGTAGGGTCCGGGGAGGATGCCGCCTCCCTGGCCTTGCCTCACCCCACCGCCAGCAGACCGGCCGCCGGTGCGGCGCGCCGCACCGCGGCCAGCAGCGCCGCACGGTCGATCGGCTTGGCCAGGTGGCTGTCCATGCCCGCCGCCAGGGCGTCCTCCACCTCGTCCCCGGTCGCCGCGGCGGACAAAGCGAGGATCGGCGTCCGGGCATTCGGCCCGGCGCCGGCGCGGATCCGCCGCGTCGCCTCCAGCCCGTCCATCCCGGGCATGCTGACATCCATCAGGATCAGGTCGAAGCGGCGCTCCGCCACCAGCGCCAGCGCCGCGGCGCCGTCCGCCGCCAGCGCCGGGCGGTGCCCGGCGGCGGCCAGGAAGGCGCGGATCAGCTCGCGGTTCGGCGCCACGTCGTCCACCACCAGGACATCGAGCGGCGTCACCAGGGCCGGCGGCGCCGGGGCCGCCGCCACCGGGCCCGGGGCCTCGGCCGCGGGCAGCGGCAGCTCGAACCAGAACAGGCTGCCCTCGCCCGGCACGCTCTCGGCGCCGAGCGTCCCGCCCATTGCGTCGACCAGCCGGCGGCAGATCGCCAGGCCCAGCCCGGTGCCGCCGAAGCGCCGCGCGGTGCCGCTCTCGGCCTGCTCGAACATGGTGAAGAGGCGCGGCAGCGCTTCGGGCGCGATGCCGATGCCGCTGTCCCGCACCTCGACCCGCAGCCGGTCCGGCGCCACCGGCCGGGCGCGCAGCGCCACCTCGCCGCGGGTGGTGAATTTCACCGCGTTGGACAGCAGGTTGAGCATCACCTGGCGCAGCCGGGTCGGATCGCCGGCGACCCAGCCCGGCAGGTCCGGCGCCAGCTCCAGCGCCAGGGTCAGCCCCTTCCCCGCCGCCTGCGCCCGGCACAGCGCCAGCGCCTGGCGCAGCTCGGCGGCGGGGTCGAAGGGCAGCCGCTCGATCGTCCCCTTCCCCGCCTCCAGCTTCGCCAGATGGAGGATATCGTTGACGATCGTCAGGAGGTCGCGGCCGCCCTGCAGCGCCTGCGCGGCATGCCGGTGCGGCCCGGCCGGCAGCCCGGCCTCGGCCAGCAATTCGGTGAAGCCCAGCAGTCCGGTCAGCGGCGTGCGGATCTCGTGCGCCATCACCGCCAGGATCTCGGAGCGCTGCCGCGCCAGCCGGTCGGCCGCCGCGGCGCGGTCCTCCGCCAGGCGGCGGTTCTCCTCCTCCAGCGCCCGGGCCCGGGCCGCCGCGGCCTCGGCCCGCTTGAGGTCGGTGACGTCGATCGCCAGGCCCTCCACCACCACGCCGCGGTCCGGGTCGCGCCGGGCGCGATGGACGCAGCGGAACCAGCGCTGGCCCAGCGCCGGGTCGGCGCGCCAGATGGTCACCTCCTCCGGCCGGGCCTCGGGCCGGTCCGCCGCCGCCACCGCGGCGTCCAGCGAGGCGCCGAGCCGCTGGCGCTGGTCGGCCGGGAAGCCGGGCAGGTCGCTTCCGAAGCGGCGCCCCGGCCGGTGCCAGGTGGCGGCACGGCCATCGGCGGCCAGCACGGTGCCGGACCAGCACCCGTCCGGCGCGCGCAGCAATTCGTAGGCGCCACCGGGCACCAGCCGGGCGAAGGAGAAGACCGATTCCTGCGCCGCCGCCAGCCGCCGATGCACCCGCCGGCGCGCCGCCGCCGCCAGCAGCGTCGCCAGCAGGCCGAGCGTCCCGGCGACCAGGCCGCTGCGCAGCGCGAAGGCGCGCGCCGGTGCCTCGACCAGCGCCCGCGGCTGCTCCACCGCGATCCGCCAGCCCAGGTCGCGCGGCACCACCCCGTTGACCAAGGGCCGCTCGACCCGGAGCAGCGGCGCGCCCCAGTCCACGGCCCGCGGCGTGCCGCGCTGCGCCGCCGCCAGGACCGTGCCGTCGGCCGCGAGCAGCCGAACCCGCGTCGGCACCTCGGCCGGCAGCGGCCGGGCGTCCTCCTCCAGCCGGGCGACGATCCAGCTCCAGGCGACCTGCACGCCGAGGACGCCCCGCAGCCGGCCCGCCGAGTCCCGCAGCGGCGCGCCGAGGTCGACCAGCCGTTCCGGCTCGCCATCCGGGCCAGGCGGCAGGTGCGGCTGCAGCAGATGGGCCGGATGCAGGTCGGCCAGCGCCGGCCCCTGCAGGCCGCGGCGGTGCCAGTCCCGCGCCGCAAGGTCGCGGCCGACCAGCAGCCCGTCGCTGCCGTCGGTGACTAGGCCGGCGGGCGAGGCGATGCCGACCCAGACGACGCCGGGCGTGCCGGCCCGCACCGCGTCCAGCCAGCGCTGCCGCCGCGGCGCGTCCGCCGCCAGGTCGAGGGCCTGGAAGCGGCCGGTCAGCCACGCCAGCATGTCGAGCCGGTCCTGCATCTCCTGGCCGAGGTCGTTGGCCAGCAGCCCGGCGGCGGCGGCGAGCGAATCATGCGCCCGGTCGCGCAGCGCGGCGGCGCCCCAGCTGCCGGCGATCCAGGCGGAGACCAGCGCGGCGCCCAGCGCGATCGCCGCGGTGACGATGCCCCAGTCGAAGCCCCGGGGGCTGGAAGGTGCCGTCGATGGATGGGTGGCTGTCGAGAGGCTCATGGTCCGCTTCGCCGTCGACAGGCAGGATACCCGGAACGATTGACCATGAGTTGATACGGCGCAAGCCGCGACCCACCCAGCGGCGCGTGTCAGCCGGGGGTGGGCTCCACCGCCTCCCGCGCCAGGCGGATCGCCTCCGTCGCCACGGCATCGCCCACATGATTGGCCAGCAGGATCACCAGCGCGGCGTCGAGCCGGCGGGACGCCGCCTCGTCCAGCCCGCGATGCGCCGCCAGCAGCGCGGCATAGACGGCATCCGGGTCGGCCAGCCGGGATTCGGTCGAGAGGGTCATGCGGGCCTCCCCAGGGCGCGGGCATGCGCGGCGGCGATGGCTTCGGGGGTGGGCCGGTCGAAGCGGGCGGCGACGTGCTGGTCGGGGCGGACCAGCACCGCCTGGCCCGGGGCGAGGCCCCAGCGGGCGGCGACCAGCCCGGCATGGTCGAAGACCGCGCCGGTGGTCTCGGTCTCCCCCACCACCAGCCGGGCCATCCCCGGCGGGGGGTGCGGTGCCGGCGCGCCCTCGCCGGCAAGCGCCAGCAGGGTGAAGCCGTTGGTCCCGAGATGCCGCAGCAGCCAGTCCGGCCGGCCGCGCTCGAGCACCGGGGCATCCGCGCCCGGCGCCCCGGGCGGCAGCGCCGCGGCCTCCCCGCCCGGGCTGTTCAGCGGGCTGCCGCGCAACACCGCGGGGCGCGACAGCCGGCCGGAATTGACCAGCGGCCGGGCCAGGGCATGCCGGGCCGAGAGCGCCAGGACGGCGTCGCGGTAGGCCCGGGCGGCCTCGCTCTTCGGGGTGATGAAGTCGGTGCTGCGGGTGGAGTTCAGGATGTTCTCCTCGGCCGCCGGGATGCGCTCGGCATCGTAGGAATCGAGCAGCGCCTCGGGCGCCTGCCCCGCCAGCACGGCGGCCAGCTTCCAGCCGAGGTTGTCGGCATCCTGCACCCCGCCATTGCCGCCGCGGGCGCCGAAGGGGCTGACCTGGTGCGCGCTGTCGCCGACGAAGAGCGTCCGGCCATGGCGGAAGCGCTCCAGCCGGCGGCAGCGGAAGGTGTAGACGCTGACCCAGTCCAGCGCGAAGGGCACGTCCGGGCCGAGCATGGCGGCGACGCGGGCGCGCACCCGCTCCGGCTGCTTCTCCGCCTCCGGGTCGGCGTCCCAGCCGAGCTGGAAGTCGATCCGCCAGACGTCGTCGGGCTGCTTGTGCAGCAGCACGGACTGGCCGGGATGGAAGGGCGGGTCGAACCAGAAGCGGCGCTCGGCCGGGAAATCCCCCCGCATGACGATGTCGGCGATCAGGAAGCGGTCGCGGAAGACCTGGCCGAGGAAGGGCAGGCCGAGCGCCTCCCGCGCCGTGCTGCGGGCGCCGTCGCAGGCCAGCAGCCATTGGGCGTGCAGGCGGTAGGCGCCGTCCGGCGTCTCGACCGTCAGCCGCGCGCCGTCGGCCCGGTTGTCCAGCGCGGTGACCTTGTTGCGCCAGCGCAGGTCGACCAGGCCGGTCGCCGTGCAGGCCGCCACCAGCCAGGCCTCGGCATGGTATTGCTGGAGGTTCACGAAGGCGGGGTATTCATGGCCCTGCTCCGGCAGCAGGTCGAAGGCATAGGCCTCGCGGTCCCGGACATGGACGCGGCCGTGGTTCCAGCGCACGCCCTTCTCCAGGAACCGCCCGCCGAGCCCAAGCCTGCCCATGATCTCCAGCGTCCGCTTGGCCCAGCAGATGGCGCGGCTGCCGAAGGAGACGGTGTCGTCCTCGTCCAGCAGGATGCAGGCCGTGCCGCGCCGCGCCAGGTCCAGCGCCAAGGTGAGGCCCACAACGCCGCCGCCGAGGATGACGACCGGCGCTTCCTCCGCCGCCGCCCGGCCGACGAAGCCGGGGCGGCGGTATGCGTAGCGCGGATTTTGATAGGTGGCGGGCATGGACGCTTCCCGTCTGGGCGGCAACGACATGGACCGCGGCGCGGCCGCTGCCAAGCCTCTACCCCGGCGGCGCGGGGTCCGGCATCCTGGCCGCCGCGTCGGGGCAGAGGGAGGCGCGATGTCCGACACAGCCATGACCGACGCCGCCGAATTCGCGCTGGAGGACTTCCTCCCCTACCGGCTCTCGGTCGTCGCCAACCATGCTTCCCGGCTCTTCGCCCGGCGCTACTCGCGGGCCCATGGGCTCTCGGTCCCCGAATGGCGGGTGCTGGCCGTGCTCGGCCGCTTCGGCGGGCTGTCGGCCACCGGCGTCGTCGAACGCACCGCGATGGACAAGGTCAAGGTCAGCCGCGCCGTCCGCGGCCTGCTCGACCGCGGCCTGCTGGCGCGGCAGGAGGATGCGGCGGACCGCCGGGTGCAGCGCCTGGCGATGACCGCGGCCGGCCGCGCCCTGCATGCCGCCATCGTCCCGGAAGCCCGGGCGCTGGAAGCCGAGCTGCTGGAAGGCCTGGCCCCGGCCGAACGCCGGGCGCTGCATGCGCTGCTCGACCGGCTGGAGGCGCGGCTGCAGGCCATGGGGGCGGGCGCCGAGGCCGATGGCCCCGACTGACCCGGGCGTCTTTCCATGCCGTCCCGCGTAACCTCTGCGTCCCGCCGCCCGCCAGGAGACCTCCCGATGCCGCTCCGCGCCTTGTCCCTCGCGCTCCTCCTCCTGCTGGTCCCGCTCGCCGCCCGGGCGCAGCCCGGCCAGGCCGCCGACCCGTCCTTCCGCGTGGTCAACAACACGACCAAGGTGATCAACGAGGTCTATGCCTCCCCCACCAACCGGCAGGATTGGGGCTACGACCGGCTGGGCTCGGAGGTGGTGCCGCCCGGCGGCCGGCAGATCGTCCGGCTGCCGCAGGACGGCACCTGCGCATACGACATCCGCATCGTCTACCAGAATGCCGGGGCGGAGGAGCGCCGCAACCTCGACACCTGCGCCCTGGTGGACCTGGTGGTGGGCGGCGGCGGTGCCGCGCCGCGCGAGGCCCGGCAGGGCAATGCCTCCTTCAACCTGGTCAACCAGAGCGGGAGGGTGATCGAGGAATTCTACGCCTCCCCCAGCACGGCGCAGTCCTGGGGGCCGGACCGGCTGGCGGAGGCTGCGGCGGTCCCGCCCGGCCAGTACCAGGCGGTGCGGCTGCCGCAGGGGGAGTGCACCTACGACCTCCGCTGGGTCTGGCAGGACGGCCAGGCGGGGGAACGGCGCGGGGTGAATGCCTGCGCCGCCACCAACTACGTGGTGAAGTAGCGGCCGGGGGGGCCGCGGGGTGCGGTAAGCGGCACGGCGCGGCAGGCGGCGCTTTGATTCGGGACCCTTCTGCCCTATCTCCCCCCTCAGCAAGACGGCCGGGCGCCCACCCAGGCCCCCAATACGGCCTCCGGAACCCCTCATGCCCGACACCCCGCTGAACCGCATCCGCAACTTCTCCATCATCGCCCATATCGACCATGGGAAATCGACGCTCGCCGACCGGCTGATCCAGACCACCGGCACGGTCGCGCTGCGCGACATGAAGGAGCAGATGCTCGACAACATGGACATCGAGCGGGAGCGCGGCATCACCATCAAGGCGCAGACCGTCCGCATCCAGTACAAGGCCCAGGATGGGGAGACCTACATCCTCAACCTCATGGACACGCCCGGCCATGTGGACTTCGCCTACGAGGTCTCCCGCAGCCTCGCCGCCTGCGAGGGCAGCCTGCTGGTGGTCGATGCCTCGCAGGGCGTCGAGGCCCAGACCCTGGCCAATGTCTACCAGGCGCTGGAGGCGAACCACGAGATCGTCCCGGTGCTCAACAAGGTGGACCTGCCGGCGGCCGAGCCCGACCGGGTGAAGCAGCAGATCGAGGACGTCATCGGCCTCGACGCCTCGGACGCCGTGCTGATCAGCGCGAAGACGGGCCTGAACATCGAGGGCGTGCTGGAGGCGATCGTCACCCGCCTGCCGCCGCCGACCGGCGACGCCGCGAAGACCCTGACCGCCCTGCTGGTCGACAGCTGGTACGACGCATACCTGGGCGTCGTCGTGCTGGTCCGGGTCCGCGACGGCCACCTGAGGAAGGGCCAGCGCGTCCGCATGATGTCGAACGGCTCGGTCCATACCATCGAGCAGGTCGGCGTCTTCACCCCGAAGATGGTGGCGGTGGACAGCCTCGGCCCGGGCGAGATGGGCTACGTCACGGCGGCCATCAAGACGGTCGCCGACACCAACGTGGGCGACACCATCACCGACGACCGCAACCCGGCGACCGAGGCGCTGCCGGGCTTCAAGCCCAGCATTCCCGTCGTATGGTGCGGCCTCTACCCCGTCGACGCCGACGACTTCGAGAAGCTGCGCGAATCGGTCGGCAAGCTGCGGCTGAACGACAGCAGCTTCCACTACGAGATGGAGACCAGCGCGGCGCTCGGCCTGGGCTATCGCTGCGGATTCCTCGGGCTGCTGCACCTGGAGATCGTCCAGGAACGGCTGTCGCGCGAATTCGACCTCGACCTGATCGCGACCGCGCCTTCCGTCGTCTACAAGCTGAGGAAGACCAACGGCGAGGAGCTCGACCTGCACAACCCGGCCGACATGCCGGACCCGTCCGTGATCGCGGAGATCCAGGAGCCCTGGATCAAGGCGACCATCATGGTGCCGGACGAATACCTCGGCCCGGTGCTGACGCTGTGCAACGAGCGCCGCGGACGGCAGGTCGAGCTGACCTATGTCGGGACGCGGGCCATGGCGGTCTACCGGCTGCCGCTGAACGAGGTGGTCTTCGACTTCTACGACCGGCTGAAGTCCATCTCCCGCGGCTATGCCAGCTTCGACTACCAGGTCGATGGCTACGAGGCCGGCGACCTGGTGAAGATCTCGATCCTCGTCAACGCCGAGCCGGTCGATGCCCTCAGCTTCATGGCGCACCGCGCCCAGGCCGACCGGCGCGGGCGGCAGATCTGCGAGAAGCTGAAGGAGCTGATCCCCCGCCAGCTCTTCAAGATTCCGATCCAGGCGGCGATCGGCGGCCGCGTCATCGCGCGCGAGACCATCTCCGCCATGTCGAAGGACGTCACCGCCAAGTGCTACGGCGGCGACATCAGCCGCAAGCGCAAGCTTCTCGACAAGCAGAAGGAGGGCAAGAAGCGCATGCGGCAGTTCGGCAAGGTCGAGATCCCGCAGAGCGCCTTCATCGCCGCCCTGAAGATGGATGCCTGACCTCTCGTGCGGGAATGTCCGCGGCATCCGGGCGGCAGGAGGACTCCGAGGGGCATTCCTGCGCAGGTTCGGTCGTTTCGCAGGCGTTGACGCGAAGGTTACTGTCGGCTGCTGTATCGCGCGTTGATACGACGGTGAAGGCGCTTGGCGGCCGGCTGCCTGCCTGCCTAGGGTGCCACCATTCCGGGTCACTGCATGGACACTGAACGCGATACCGCCGCCGACATCGCGCTGATCCAGCGGATCAGCGCCGTCCCCACCATCCTGCAACTGCTCTGCGAGACGACCGGGCTCGGCTTCGCCGCCGTGGCCCGCGTCACCGACGAGGCCTGGACCGCCTGCGCCGTGCTCGACCGCGTCGGCTTCGGCCTGCAGCCCGGCAGCACGCTGGAGCTGACCACCACCTTCTGCCAAGGGATATGCCGGACCCGGACGCCGGTCATCTTCGACCACGCGAGCACCGACGCCGATTTCCGCGACCACCCGACCCCGAAGCTCTACGGCTTCGAAAGCTACATCTCGGTGCCCATCATCCGCCGCGACGGCTCGGTCTTCGGCACGATCTGCGGGCTGGACCCGAAGCCGGTGCCGCTGCGCGGCGGCAAGGTGCTGCCGGTGCTCACGCTGTTCGCCGAACTGGTCGCGGCGCAGCTCGAGATCGAGGAACGGCTGGATGCCAGCCGCACCGCCCTGCTGGATGCCGAAGCGATGGGCGCGCTGCGCGAGCAGTTCATCGCCGTGCTCGGCCACGACCTGCGCAACCCGCTCGCCGCCGTCAGCGCCGGGGTCACGCTGCTGGCGCGCCGGCCGCAGGACGACCGCACGCCTGCGATCCTCGGCCGGATGCGGCAATCCTGCCGGCGCATGGCCGCCCTGGTGGACGACATCCTCGACTTCGCCCGCGGCCGGCTGGGCGGCGGCATCGCGGTGCGGCGCGACCTCGTCGCGCTGGCGGCGCCGCTGCACGAGGTGGTGGACGAACTGCGCAGCGTCCATCCCACGCGCGACATCCGGGCCGAGATCGCGCTGCCCGACCCGGTCCGCTGCGACCCGCGCCGCATCGCGCAGCTGCTGTCCAACCTGCTGGCCAATGCCTTGACCCATGGCGCCCCGGACCGCCCGGTGCGGGTCACCGCCCGCGGCACGGCCGGCGGCCTGACCCTCGCGGTGGCGAACGAGGGCCCGCCGATCCCGCCCGGGACCAGGGCCCGGCTGTTCCAGCCCTTCAGCCGCGACGCCGACGGCCCGCGCGCCGGCCTCGGCCTCGGCCTCTACATCGCCGCCGAGATCGCCCGCTCGCATGGCGGGACGCTCGGCGTGGTCTCGGACGCGGCCGGTACGGCGTTCACGCTGGACCTGCCGCCGGGCTGACCCGGCCCTGCGGGGGGCGCGATGCCCGGCTCGCGGCATCACGGGACGCTGCGGCCCGCCGCCGGCCATGCAACCCTGCCGGTCCTCGAACGATTGATCTCGCGCAATGTGCCGTTCAGATTCCTCAGTCAGAGGTTGATCGACGCTCGCATCGCCCACGCTGTTGCGATATTCACCGCCGCACGACCGCCGCGCTTTCCGGAGGAAACTATGTCCCGTCTTGCCCGGCGCGCGCTGCTCGCCGTCGCCGCCCTCGCCTCCGCCGCCGCGCCGGCCTGGGCGCAAAGCTTCCCGACCCGGCCGGTCACCGTCATCGTCCCCTTCGCCGCCGGCGGCCCGACCGACACGGTCACCCGGCTGGTGGCGGAAGCCATGGGCCGCGACCTCGGCACCACCGTGGTGGTGGAGAATGCCGGCGGCGCCGGCGGCACCATCGGCGCCCAGCGCGTCGCCAACGCCAAGCCGGACGGCTATACCCTGCTGCTGCACCATATCGGCATGGCGACCACGCCCAGCCTCTACCGCCGCCTGGCCTACGACCCGGTCGGCGGCTTCGAGCCGGTCGGCCTGGTGACCGAAGTGCCGATGACGCTGGTGGCCAAGAAGGACTTCCCCGCCAATACCCTGGCCGAGGCGATCGCCGTCATCCGCCGCGACCAGGAGAAGCTGAACTACGCCAATGCCGGGATCGGCGCCGCCAGCCACCTGTGCGGCCTGCTGCTGATGAAGGCGGTCGACGCGCCGATGACCACGGTGCCCTTCCGCGGCACCGGCCCGGCGATGCAGGAGGTGCTGGCCGGCCGCATCGACCTGATGTGCGACCAGACCACCAGCACGACCGAGCAGATCAAGAGCGGCGCGATCAAGGCCTTCGCCACCACCACCCCGGCCCGGCTGGCGGCGCTGCCCGAGGTGCCGACCTCGGCCGAGGCCGGGCTGCCGGAATTCCAGGTGACGGTGTGGCACGGCCTCTATGCGCCGAAGGGCACCTCGCCCGAGCTGGTCGCGCGGCTGTCGCAGTCGCTGCAGGTGGCGCTGCGCGACCCCAAGCTGATCGCCCGCTTCGCCGAGCTGGGCACCGAGCCGGTGGCGGCGGAGCGCGCGACGCCGGCGGCGCACCGCGCCTTCTGGCTGGCCGACATCGCCAAGTGGAAGCCGATCATCCAGGGCGCCGGCCAGTACGCCGACTGAACCGCCCGCCGACCGCGGCGCCGCGGCGCGGACGGGCCCGGAACGGCCCGCCCGCCGCCGCACTTTACGCGGCGCCATCTTGCGTGCGAGCCTGCCGACCCAATGGGCCGGCAAGCGGAGGACACGAGAATGGACGGCATGACCAAGGTCGAGTGCCCCTGGAACCGGGCGCTCGAATCGCTCGGCAACTCGGTCGAGCTGCAGCACGTCAACCTGCGGGTGCCCGACCAGACCAAGGCGACCGCCTTCTACATCTCGGCGCTCGGCCTGACCCGCGATCCCTATCTGGTGGTGGGGGTCGAGAACATGTGGGCCAATGCCGGGGTCAGCCAGTTCCACCTGCCGACCGGCCCGGCCCAGGTGCTGCGCGGCACCACCGGCTTGGTGCTGCCGGACCGCGCCCAATTGCTGCACCGGCTGCAGGCGGCGAAGCGCTGGCTGGACGGCACGCTCTACGGCTTCGAGGAACGCGCCGACCACGTCGCCATCACCTGCCCCTGGGGCAACCGCATCCGCGCCCATGCGCCGGACGCCGACCGGTTCGGGCGCATCAACCTCGGCATGCCCTATGTCGAATTCGATGTCGCGCCGGGGACCCTGCCGGGCATCGTCCGGTTCTACCAGCAGATCGTCCAGGCCCCGGCGAGCCTCGAGGGCGGGGTGGCGAAGGTGCTCGTCGCCCCCGGCCAGCACCTGACCTTCCGCGAGACCGACGCGCCCCAGCCGGCCTATGACGGCCACCACATCCAGCTGGCCTTCGTCGATTTCGGCGGCGTCCATGCGCGGCTGGCGGAGCGCGGGCTGATCAGCCAGGAAGACAGCCAGCACCAGTACCGCTTCATCAAGATCGTCGACCCCGACACGGGCCGCCTGCTGTTCGAGGTCGAGCACGAGTGCCGCTCGATGACCCATCCGCTGTTCATGCGGAAGCTGGTCAACCGCAACCCGGCCACCACCAACCTGATCTACGCCCCCGGCGCCGAGGCGCTGGCCTGGGCGATGCCGCCCGAATAGGCCGGCCCCGGGCCGGCCGTCACCCGATGGTCGGCCCGTCCAGCGCCGCGATCTCGCGGATCAGCTTGCGCTTCACCGCGTTGCCGAAGCTCTGGAAATCCTCGGCGACGATGACGAAGGCCCCGGCCCCGCCGACCACGTTGTCGCGGTAGTATTCATCCAGCGGGATCGGCGGCATCCGCCCGAAGGTCGGCCGGTCGTTGACGATCGGCAGCCCGTTGATCGTCACGCCCTCGGCCACCAGCCGGTCGCGCGCCAGCTCGACCGGCCCGCCGCTGTTGTTCACCCCATCGCCGGAGACGTCGATCACCCGCCGCGTCGCCTCGTACGGCGCCTCCGCCAGCACGCCGCGGGAGAAGTCCAGGCCGGCCGAGATCGAGGTCCAGGAGAGCGAGGCCCGTGGCGCCTCGGCCAGCTTCTCCGACCAGGCCCGCGCCTCCGCCGCGCCCGAGATCCGCATCCAGGGCAGCACCAGCCGCTGGTACTCCGCCCCGGCCCACTCGACATAGGCCAGGCCGATCGCGCCGATCATCCCGCCACGGATGGCTTCGACCACCACCGGGTCGCTGACCGCGGCGCGGTAGCCCTCCCGCTGCAGGCGCGCCTCGTCGTCGTCGACCGAGCGGGAGACATCCACCGCGAGGACCAGCAGCACGTCGACCGGGGCGCCCTCGGCCCGCAGCGGCCGGGGGATGGTGAGCGCGGCCGCACCGGCCGCCAGCAGGGAGCGCCGGCGCATGACCCAAGCCTCCGTCGATGACACGACGCAGCATGGAAACCCGGCGGGCCCCCTCGGTTCAACAGGAACCGACGAATTGTTGCCGGACGCGTCGATTCTACAGGCCGGAGAGCAGCGCGGCCGAGACCCGCGCGACGTCCGCCTCCGTCAGGTAGGGATGCATCGGCAGCGACAGGCAGCGGGTGCAGAGGTCCTCGCTGACCGGCAGCGGCGCCGCGCCGCCCTCGATGCCGGCCGCATGCGCCGCGGCATAGGCCGGCTGCCGGTGCAGCGGCTTCGGGTAGTAGATCGCGCTCGGCATCCCGGCCGCCTGCATCGCCGCCTGGACCCGGCCGCGGGCGGCGGCGTCCTCCAGCAGCACGGTGTAGATGCCCCAGGCGCTCTCGGCGCCGGGTCCGACCTGCGGGGTCTGCACCCGGCCGGCCAGCGCCGCCTCGTACCAGGCGGCGGCGTTCCGGCGGGCGATGAGCTCGCCCTCCAGCAGCGGCAGCTTGGCCAGCAGGATGGCGGCCTGGATGCTGTCGAGCCGGCCGTTCATGCCGGTGCGCAGCACGTCGTAGCGGCTCTTGCCCTCGCCATGGGTGCGCAGCGACCGGTACAGCTCGGCCCGCTCCGCATCCTCGGTCAGGATGGCGCCGCCGTCGCCGTAGCAGCCCAGCGTCTTGGTCGGGTAGAAGCTCAGCGCCGTCGCATGGCCCCAGGTGCCCAGCCGCCGCCCGTCGAGCGACCCGCCGAAGGCCTGCGCCGCGTCGTCGAGCGCGAACATGCCGTGCTTCTCGCAGAGCCCCTCGATCGCCGGCCAATTCGCCGGCAGGCCATAGAGGTCGACGCCGATGACGGCGCGCGGCCGCAGCCGGCCCTGCTTCGCCACCAGCTCCACCCGCCGCACCAGGTCGGCGAGGTCGATGTTGAAGCTCAGCGGGTCCACGTCGACGAAGACCGGCGTGGCGCCCAGCACCAGCGGTACCTCGGCCGTCGCGGTATAGGTGAAGGCCGGCAGGAAGACCGCGTCGCCGCGGCCGATGCCCTCCGCCATCATGGCGATCTGCAGCGCATCGGTGCCGGAGGAGACGCCGACCGCATGCTTGGCGCCGGCGAAGGCGGCGAGCGCGGCCTCGACCGCATCGACCTCCGGCCCCTGGATGAAACGGCCATGGTCGAGGATGCGGGCAATGCCGGCATCGATCTCGGCCCGGATCAGCGACTGCTGCGCCTTCATGTCGAAGAAGGCGACGGGGCGGGCGGTGGTGGTCATGCGATGCCTCGATTCCAGCGAGGCTGGCTTAGCGCGGCGGGGCGGGGGCGCAAAATCAAGGCGCATGTCGCGGTGCAACAACGGGCCAGCGGGGGAATTTTACGTTTCCTGAAGCCATGGAGTCGCGTTTTCGGACAAAGGCCAGGGGGACGCCGTCCCCCTGGACCCCCTGCCAAAGGCCGAAAGGCCTCTGGACACCTTGGGTCATGGCGGGGCCCAGCGGCGGTGCCAGGGCTTGCCCTCGAGGAAGCGGATCACGCGCAGCCAGCTGCGCATCTCCTTCTCGGGGAAATCCTCCGGCGGGCGGCGGCGGAAGGGCGCCAGCCAGGCGCTGACCATGGCGGTGACCTGGGCCAGGACGGCCGGGCGGCGCAGGTAGATCGGCCAGACCGGCAGGGCGGTGAGCATGCCGATGCCGTTCACCGCCATCGCACCCTCCTGGCCGAGGATCCGCATGGCGCGGCGGGCGGCGCGGCAGATGAAGTACTCGATCCGCCGCAGCGCCGGCGAGGCCTCCCGGTCGGCGCAGGCGCCGACCAGGCGGAGCCAGAGGCCCATATGCGCGAGCCGCCGGAAATGCCGGCTGACGGTGTCGGGCTTGCCGTATTCCTCCGGCAGGGTGCGCCAGGGCAGGCCGGAGACGGCGACCCGGAACATGCCGTCGATGCGGTGGCGGGCGTCGCGCAGCGGCCGGCCCTCGCCCATGACGACGGTGCGGAGATGGGGCAGGATCCCGGCCCATTCGGCATCGGTCATCGGCGCCCAGGCGCGGCGGGAGGTATAGCGGCGGCCTGGGATCGGGGGCGGGAGGGACATCGGCAAGGCTCCGTGGCCAGCGAAACGACGGAGCAGGATAGAGGATTTTATTCCTTTTGTCCAGGACCATTGCCGCGCCACGCTCCCGACCGGCGGCCTGGCAGGGAGCGCTGCATGGCCGCGGCGAGCGCGGGCGGGCCATTCCCCGATGCCCGCGCAGGGTCCGACCTGGGCGGTTGGCGGACCCCGCGCATCTCACGGCCAGACCGGTGCGCCATCCAGCCCCGCGGTCTCCGGCAGGCCGCAGATCAGGTTCGCATTCTGCACCGCTTGGCCAGCCGCGCCCTTGCCGAGATTGTCGACCACGCCCATCGCGATCACCAGGTTGCGTGCCGGGTCGGCCGCATAGCTGACGAAGGCGAGGTTCGAGCCGGTCGCCCATTTGGTCTGCGGCGGCGTGTCGGTCACCCGGACGAAGGCCCGCCCGGCGTAGAAGCGCCGCGCCGCATCCAGGCACTGGTCCGTGGTGGCGCGGCCGCGGCCGTAGATGGTGGCAAGGATGCCCCGGGTCATCGGCACCAGGTGCGGCGTGAACACCAGCCCGGCCGCGCTGCCGCCGCCCAGGCGCTCGATCGTCCGGGCCATCTCGGGCATGTGGACGTGCTTCAGCAGGCCGTAGGGCATCAGGTTCTCGTTGCTCTCGGCATAGCCGAACCGGCTGTCGGCGCCGCCCCGGCCGGCACCGGAGATGCCGGTCTTGGCGTCGATGATGATGTTGCCGGGCTCGATCAGCCCGTTGGCCAGCAGCGGCGCCAGCGCGGTCAGCGTCGCCGCGGGGAAGCAGCCGGGGTTGGCGACGCGGGTCCGGCCCTCGATCTCGGCCGGCCAGACATCGGCCAGGCCGTAGGCCCAGCCCTCGGCGTAGCGGTGGTCGCCGCCGATATCGACGATCTTCACGTCCTTGGGGACGCGCGCCAGCGCCTCGGCCGAAGTGCCCGTGGGCAGCGACGCGAACAGCACATCGAGCTTCGGCAGGGTCGCCGGGTCCCATTTCTCGATCACCAGCCCGGCCAGCCTGGCCGGCACGCCGGGGAAGCGGTCCACCAGGCGGCTGCCGGCGCTGCCCTCGCCCGCGGCGTAGACCAGTTCGAAGGACGGATGGCCCGCGATCAGGCGCATCGCCTCGCCGCCGCCAAAACCGCTGATTCCGACGATGCCGACGCGCATGCTCATGGTGGGCTCCTGCTGCTGGGGTGAAGGCAAAGAAAAACCCCCGAAGCCAGGGGCTGCGGGGGTTCGAAGATGCGGGCTGATGCCGCCTCGGGGGGTGGACCGCTAGGGCGCGGACCTCACCGGGGAGGGGCCTGTCTGCACGCAGCCACGGAAGCCGCCGCCGGGAAGCAGCGACGGCGTCGGTTCGCGGTGCGGAGGCGAAGGTCACCCATGGGGTAGAAGATAGCAGCCCCCGCGAACAACCGTCAACGAAGGTTCCCGGCCATGCGGCCGCCTCGCCGGGACCACGCCGGGGCGATGCCGAACGCACCGCACCGGGTCTCACTTGCGACCACGCCTTTGCCCTCGCCGCCACACGATGCCGCGGCGGCAGGCCGGTCATGGCGCCATCGGCCCGGCCCGCGGGCGATGGATCGCCGCCGCGGGCGCGCCGCCCTACCCCTGCGGTGCCGCCTTCGCCGCCTTCTCGCCCAGCGCGCTGGCATACTCGTCCGCCTTGTAGATGTCGGAGACGATCGCCTTCAGCTTGCCCACGTGCTCCTTCATCCCCAGCGCCTCGGCATAGGCCGTCGCGGTGCCGAAGCCGGCGATGCCGTAATGCGACATGCGCTGGTACTGGGCGATGATCTCCACATCCAGCAGGTCGGCGTTCTTCGGCGCCTCGTCCCCGGTGTGCTTCATCGCCTCCCGCACCAGGCCTTCCATGCCGGCGCAATGCTCCTTCGCCACCTCGCCGCCGGCCTCCTGAAGCAGGGACTTCAGGGTGTCGCGGTGCTTGGTGATGCCACTGACGGAGGCTTCCAGGGTCTGCTTCAGCTTCGGGTCGTGCGCCTTGGCGGCCATCGCCTGCACGGCGCGGGTCATCTGGTCGTTGGCCGACCACAGATCCTTCATCTCGTCGAAATAGACCGCCTTCAGGCTGTCGGGATTGGGCATGGATGGTTCCTCCGGTTCGAGCCATCCCCAACGGCAGGCGCGCAGATGCGTTCCTGACCTGATCGGACGGGTGTCGTTCCAGGCGAGGCGCCGCGCCGCCTACTGCGCCGCCCGCGCCCCGTCGCCATCCGCGTTGTGGTCGAATTCCGGCACCAGCCGGCCGAGCTGCGCCAGCGCCGCCCTGGGGTTCCCGGCCCGGGCCGAGGCCGCGATCTCGTCGATCGCCCGCCCGACCAGGGCCGGGTCGGCGGTGCGCGGCGTCGCCACCAGCAGGCCGTGGAACTGCGTCGGCCGCGGCGGTTCCTGGCCGTGGAACAGCTCCTCGTAGAGCTTCTCCCCGGGGCGGAGGCCGGTGAAGCGGATCTCCACGTCCTCCTCCGGGCGGAGGCCGGCCAGCCGGATCATCCGCCTTGCCAGGTCGACGATCTTCACCGGCTTGCCCATGTCGAGCACGAAGATCCCGCCGGAGGCGAGCTCGGGCGGCTGGTCGGCGCGGTCCTCGGCGCCGATGACGCTGGCCTGCAGCACCAGGCCCACCGCCTCGCGCACCGTCATGAAGTAGCGGCGCATGTCGGGGTGGGTGACGGTCAGCGGCCCGCCGCGCTCGAGCTGGCGGCGGAACAGCGGCACCACGGACCCGGTGCTGCCCAGCACGTTGCCGAAGCGGACGGTGACGCAGCGCATGCCGCCGTCGCCCGACCGCGCCGCCACGTCGAGCGCCTGGCAGTACATCTCGGCCAGGCGCTTCGACGCGCCCATGACGCTGGTCGGGTTCACCGCCTTGTCGGTCGAGATGAAGACCATCGCCAGGCAGCCGACCGCGCGCGCCGCATCCGCCACCACGCGGGTGCCGAGCGCGTTGGTCAGCAGCCCTTCCAGCGGGTTGTTCTCGACCATCGGCACGTGCTTCAGCGCGGCGGCGTGGAAGACGAGTTCGGGGCGGATATCCTCCAGCAGGCGCTTCATGCGCGGCTCGTCCCGCACGTCGGCGAGGACGGAGCGGCGCGGCACGTCCGGGTGGCGCTCCCGCAGCTCGAGGTCGATCTCGTAGAGCGCGAATTCGCCGTGATCGAGCAAGGTGAGCTGGGTGGGGCCGAGGGCGGCGACCTGCCGGGCAAGCTCGCCGCCGATGGTCCCCCCCGCGCCGGTGACCAGCACCCGGCGGCCCTGGATCAGCCTTGCCATGCCCTCGCGGTCGAGCGGCACCTGCGGCCGGTCGAGCAGGTCCTCGATCGCCACGGGGTCGAGCTTGAGCCGCTGTCCGGCCTTCTCTTCCGCCGCGGCCAGCCGCTTCGCCGCGGGGTCGAGCGAGGTGATGGACGGCGCCCGGCGGACCGGGATGCCGTGCCGGTCGGCGGTGTCCAGCAGCCGCTCCAGCGCCAGGCCCTGGACATGGGAGGTGGCGAGGACGATCAGCGCCGGCAGCCGCCCCTCCTCCTTCATCTTGTCGAGGACGGCGGCGATCTCGTCCGCGGTGCCGAGGATCGGGTGGCCCTGGATGCGCCGCCCGGCCTGGCGCGACCGCATGGAGAGAATCCCCACCACCCGGAAGGCGGGCTGGCGTTCGGCGGCGAGCGCCCGGATGAAGATGTCCGCCCCGTCGCCGGCGCCGACCAGCAGCACCGGCTGCGCGGTGATGGTCTCGTCCGACCGGCGGGCATGGTGCAGCCGGCCGGCGATGCGCGGCGCGCCCAGCATCAGCCCGAGGGTCAGCGCATGGATCGCCGGGAAGGCCGGGTTGGGTGGCACCCAGGCATCCAGCATGTGCAGCCCGGCCGAGAACAGCACCGCGGCGCCGATGGCGGCGCCGACGATCCCCAGCAGGTCGGGCAGGCCGGCATAGCGCCAGTATTGCTGCGGCAGCCGCACCGGCAGGCCGGCGGCCAGCAGCGCCAGCACCGCGCCGGGCAGGGCGCCGAGCCACCAGGGTTCCTCCGGCCAGGCACCGGGCGCGTCCAGCAGCATCGCCGCCGGCAGGGCCAGGCAGGCGAGGAGGGAATCCAGCGCGAGGTTGAGCAGGATGCGATGCGGCGCGCGGCGGGCCATCCGGTCGCTATAGGACGGTCTGCGCCCGGACGCCACCGGCCGCGCCGCTCAGCGCCCCGCCGGCGCCAGGTCGCGGTAGAGCGCGGCCAGCCGCGCCGCCTCCCCGGCCCAGCCGAAGCGGGTGGCGGCGGCCTGCCGCCCGGCGGCGCCGAGCGCGGCGCGGCGGGCCGCATCGCGCAGGTCCTCCACCGCCGCGGCGATGGCCGCGGGGTCGGCGCTGTCGACCAGGACGCCGCAGCCGGCGGCGCGGATGATGCCGGCGACCTCCGTGGCGAAGCCCGGGGCGATCACCGGCAGGCCGGCCTGCATGGCGTCGAATAATTTATGCGGCAAAGCCAGGCGGTGGTTCTCCTCGCCCGGCTGGAACAGCACCAGGGCGATGTCGGCCTCGGCCAGGCGGGCCATGGCCTCGGGGTGCGGCAGCCAGGGCAGGCGGTCGATGCGCGCGGTCAGGCCGAGCGCCGCGGCGCGGGCCAGGAAGGCGGGCTCCGAGCCATCGGTGAAGCGGCCGATCAGCCGCAGGCGGTCGGTGGCGGGCAGCCGGGCCATGGCCTCCAGCAGCACCGGCCAGCCGCGGCTGCGGCCCATGGCGCCGGCATGCACCAGCATCAGCGGCCCGGGCGCGTGGCGGCGCGGCGCGACGGCGGCCGGCGCGGCGTAATTACGCACCGCGACGATCCGCGCCGCCCCGGCGAAATCCCCGGCGAGGCCGTCCTTCGCCACCACCACCGCATCCGCCGCCCGCCCGGCCAGCCGGCAGGCCAGCCGCAGCGCGGCGCGGGCCAGCGGGCGCAGCGGCGCCGGCAGCCGGGCGTCGAGCCGGCTCGGGTAGTGCTCGTGCACGTCGAGCACCACCCGGGCGCCGCAGCGCCGGCCGGCCAGCAGGGCGGCGGCCCAGGCATCCGGCTCGCTGGCATGGATCACCGCGGCGCCGCTGGCCGCCGCCCGGCGCGCCAGGGCCGGCAGGGCGCGCAGCCTTCCGGCCCAGCCGGGGCGGCGGGCGAAGGTCTCGATCGCCACGCCCGCGACCGGCGCCGGGGCGCCATCGCCCGGCGCCAGGTGCCGCACCCGCCAGCCGGCGGCGGCCAGCGCCGCGCCCTCCTTCCGCACCACGCGGATGTCGTCCGGCGGGTGCGCGGCCGAGAGCAGCAGGACCAGCGGGGCCTCGCCCTTCGCCGCCGCGGGGGCGGCGCATCCTGCCGGCGCCTCCGCCACCGCGCTCACCGGCCCAGCATCTCCGCCAGATGCGCCGCCATGCGCTCCCCCGCCCGGCCGTCCCAGAGCGGGATCGGCCTTGCCCGCGGCCAGTCCCCGGCCAGCGCCGCGGCCACCGCCCCGGGCAGCGCCTCGGGCGTCACCAGGCGGCTGGTCCCGGCGTCCAGCGTCACCGGCCGTTCCGTCCCGGGCCGCAGGGTCAGGCAGGGCAGGCCGAGCGCCGTCGCCTCCTCCTGCACCCCGCCGCTGTCGGTCGCCGCCAGCCGGGCGCGCGCCAGCAGGCCGAGGAAATCGAGATAGGGCAGCGGCGGCAGCGGCAGCACGCCCGGCGGCAGGCCAAGACCCGCCGCGACCAGCCGGGCCTGGGTGCGCGGGTGGACCGGCCAGGCCAGGGGCAGCGCCGCGGCCGCCCGGCCCAGCCCGGCCAGCAGCGCCGCCAGTGCCGCCGCGTCGTCCACGTTGGCCGCGCGGTGCAGCGTCACCACGCCATAGCCGCCCGGCGCCAGCCCGGCCGGCAGCGGCCGGTCGCGCGCCTCGGGCAGCCGGCGCAGCAGGGTATCGACCATCGCGTTGCCGACCGCCCGCACCGCCGCCGGCGCATGGCCCTCCGCCAGCAGCCGGGCGGCGCTGGCCTGATCCGGCGCCCAGAGCAGCGTGGCCACCGCGTCGATGGCGCGGCGGTTCAGCTCCTCCGGCATGTCGGGGTCGCCGCCGCGCAGGCCGGCTTCCAGATGCGCCACCGGCAGGCGGAGCTTGCGCGCCGCCAGCGCCGCGGCGAGGCTGCCGTCCACGTCCCCCGCCACCACCACCCAGGCCGGCCGCCGCGCGGCCCAGACATAGTCCAGCGCCATCAGGGTGCGGCCGGTGGTCTCGGCATGGCTGCGGCCCTGGACGCCGAGCGCGATCCCGGGCGCCGGCAGGCCGAGCTGGCCCAGGTGATCGCCGAACATCGCCGGGTCCTGGTGCTGGCGGGTATGCAGCAGCACCGGCCGCAGGCCGCACTCGGCCTCGGCCAGGGCGTGCCACAGCGCCGCCAGCTTCGGCAGGTTGGGCCGCGCCGCCGCGACCAGGTGCAGCTCGGGCGCCGTCATGCCGGGGCCAGCGCCGGGAGGGCCGGCCGCCGCGCCGCCGCCTCCACCACCGCGCAGAACCGCGCCGCCAGCAGCCGGCGGTCCCAGCGCCGCTCCGCCAGGGCGCGCGCCGCCGCGCCCATCGCCTGCCGCCGGGCCGGGTCGTCCGCCAGGGCGGACAGCGCCGCGGCCAGCGCCGCCGCGTCGCCGGGCGGGGTGGCGATGCCGCAGGCCTCGCCGTCCTCCCCGGCCAGCAGCCGGGCCGCGGCGCCGCCCAGGTTGGCCACCACCGGCAGCCCCGCCGCCAGGTAGTCCATCAGCTTGTTCGGCGCGGTCAGCTCGGCGAAGGCCGGCACCGGCGCCAGGCATTGCAGGCCGATATCGGCGCCGGCCAGCAGCCCGGCCAGCCGCGGCTTCGGCAGCGGCCCCAGGAACCGCACGTTGCCCAGGCCCCAGGCGATCGCCCGGGCCTTCAGCGCCGCGCCCTCCGCCCCCTCCCCCACCAGCAGCAGGGTCACCGGCGCGGCCTCGGCCTGCAGCAGCACCGCCGCCTGCAGCAGTTGCACCAGCCCGTTGGCTGGCCCCTGCGCGCCGGCATAGACCGCGAGGAGCCGGCCCTCCGGCACGCAGTCCGGCCGCCAGGGCACCACCTGCGGGCCGAACAGGTCGAGGTCGCAGCCGTTCGGCAGCACCTCGACCCGCGTGGCGCCATGCGCCCGGGCGGTTCCGGCCATGCCGTCCGACAGGGCGACGACCGCCGCCGCGCCGCGGCAGGCGGCATCGGCCAGCCGGTCCATGCCCCACCACAGCGCCGGCGAGCCCAGCTGCATGGCGCGCGGCAATTCCGGCCAGGGGTCGCGGATCTCGAAGACGAAGGGGGTGCCGCGCAGCCGCCGCGCGGCCAGCGCCGGCAGCGCCACGCTCAGCGGGGTCGAGCTGGCGATGACCAGGTCCCAGGTGCCGCCGAGCGCCAGCGCGCTGGCCCGCGCGGCGTAGCGCAGGAAGGCGCGGGCGCGGGCGGCCAGCGGCATCGCGTTGCCGCAGGGGATGGCCCATTCCACCACGCGGAGCTGGCCCACCATCCCGTCCCGCCGGCCGCGCCGGAAGGGCCCGGACAGGCCGCTGACCGCCCCGGCATACTGGCCGCAGGCCATGGTCACCGCATGGCCGCGCGCCGCCAGCGCCCGGGCCAGGGCATGGCTGCGGGTGCCGGTGGCGCCGGCCGGGGTGGAGAAATGCTGGTGCAGGTAGAGGATGCGCATCAGCCGCCGGCGACCCGGCGGAGGGTCTCGATCACCCGGTCCTGCTGTTCCGTCGTCAGCCCGCTGCCGGAGGGCAGGCAGAGCCCGGCGGCGAAGAGCCCGGCGGCGACCGCCCCGCCGGCATGCGGCGCGGTGCGGAAGACCGGCTGCAGATGCAGCGGCTTCCAGACCGGCCGGCTCTCGATCCCGGCGGCGTCGAGCGCCTGGCGCAGCGCCTCCCGCCCCAGGGTGGCAGGCATGGCGCCGGGGCCGGGCAGGGCTACGCTCAGCCAGCGGTTGGCGCGGCCCCAGCCGGGCTCCGGCGCGAAGCCGAAGCCGGGCAGGCCGGTGCGGTAGCGCTCGAACACCGCGCGCCGGGCGGCGACGCGCGCGGCCAGCGCCGGCAGCTGGGCCAGGCCGACCGCGGCGAGGACCGAGGAAAGCCCGTAGGTGAAGCCGGTGACCTCGTGCTCGTAATGCGCCGCCGGCTCCTTCGCCTGGCCGGCCAGGTGCCGGGCGCGGGCGATCAGCCCGGCATCGTCGGAGGCCAGGGCGCCGCCGCCGCCGGTGGTGACGATCTTGTTGCCGTTGAAGCTGAAGGCGGCGAGCCGGGCGCCCCGCCCGGCATGCCGGCCGCGCAGGGCCGCGCCGAGCGCCGCGGCGCTGTCGCACAGCACGGGCACGCCCCAGCGGCCGCAGAGCGGGACGATGGCGTCGAGGTCGCAGCACTGGCCGAACAGGTCCACCGGCACCACCACCCGCGGCAGCCGGCCGCGCCGCGCGGCACGGGCCAGTTCGCGTTCCAGCAGGCCGGGGTCCAGCGTCCAGCTTTCGGCCGCGACGTCGAGGAAGCGCGGGACGGCGCCCATCTGCACCGCGGGGGCGATGCTGGCGACGAAGGTGAGCGTGCTGGTCCAGACCTCGTCGCCCGGCTCCACGCCGAGCAGGCGGTAGCCGAGATGCAGCGCGGCGGTGCCGGAGGCGGTGGCGAGGACATGCGGGAAGCCGGTGGCGGCGCCGAGCGCGGCTTCGAAGGCGGCGGGGACCGGCCCGGCGGGGGCGACCCAGCCGGCCTCGAGAGTCGCCTGCAGCGCGGCCATCTCCTGGCCGGTGAGGTGGGGCGGGGAGAGCAGGATGCGCGGCGGCGCCGCGGGATCGGCCGGACGCAGGCGGGGCGGGCGGGGGAAGCGTAGGACCGGGCCGAGGTTGGGCGCAGGCTGGCCAGCGGCCATGCGGGCGAATCCGCGTTGTTCCATACCGAGAATGGGCACGCGACCCGGTGGATTCAACTATTATTTGATACGCCTTGTGAACAAGAAAACCTAAGTTACCCGGTTGTTCTCCTGGCGCTGATCAACGCCCGGCCGGATGCTTTCGTTGCTGAAGTTTTGCTTCGTAAGCGTCGGTCTGAATCGCAGGATCACGGGAAGGAAGGTTGGGGAGGGAAAAGTATTCCCTCCCCAAACCCCACCCTTCCTTTTCGTCGGCCTGGCACTCGCCGCGCGGCGAGTGCCGGACTCCCGGAAACAGGGGAGGGTCGGAGGCACTGCGTCCAACGGGAGGATACGTCCTCCCCGGCCTTGCCCTCAGGCGTGCCCCACCTGCTGGTCCCCACGCCGCGACTGCCACAGCGCGACGAAGTCGATCGGCGCCAGCATCACCGGCGGGAAGCCGCCGTCGCGGGTCACCTCGGCCAGGATGTTGCGGGCGAAGGGGAAGAGCAGCCGCGGGCATTCGACCAGCAGCACCGGCTCCAGCACCTCGGGCTCCACGTTGATGGTGAAGATGCCGCAGTAGACGAGCTCGGCGATGAAGCAGGTCTGCTCCTGCGCCTGGGCATCGGCGCGGATCTGCAGCGAGACCTCGTAGACGTTGCCGCCCTCCTGCAGCGGCCGGGCCTGGACGTCGAGCTGCAGGTCGACGCGCGGCTGCTCGCGCAGGGTGGAGAAGATCTCGGGGGCGCCGGGGACCTCGAAGGAAAGGTCCTTGGTGTATTGCAGGTTCAGCACCAGCGGGCCGGTGGGGGCCTGTGGCAGGGCGGCGGCGTCGGACATGGGGGTCACTTCCGGAGCGGATGGGCGGCGGGGGCTAGCACGCGGAAGCCGGCGGCGACAGGGTGGCGCCTAGCGCGGCCGCTTCACCGGCGGGACATAGTGCCGCCATTCGATCCCGCTCGGCGCCGGCGCGCTGGGATCGCAGCGGATCCAGTCGCCGTTCATCAGGCGCTCACCGGTCATCGCCAGGATGAAGCCCCAATGCGACACCACCAGGGTATCCCGCCAGGCCGGCAGCGCCGCCATCTCGCCGCGGAACAGCGCGGCGCGGGCCTCGATGCCGTGATCCGGCTCCTCGATCGCCGGCCACCAGACCTCGTCGATATGGCTGAAATCCACCTCGGGCCAGGCCATCGCCAATTCCGTGCGCGGCGAGCCGATGTCGCAGGAAAACGCGTAGCGCTCGCGCACCACCGGCATCACATGCACCGGGATGCCGAGCCGCCTCGCCAGCGGCGCCGCGGTCTGCAGGGCGCGGGTGTAGGGGGAGGCGATGATGCGCTGCAGGCCTTCGTCGGCCAGCGCCTCGGCCGCTTCCTCCGCCTGGGCGTGGCCAAGCTCGGTCAGCCGGGGGTCGGGGATGCCCGGGTCCTTCTTGGTGGCGGTGAAGCGAAGATTGAATTCGCTCTGACCGTGTCGCAGGAGGATCATGGCGGCGCGGTTCCGGACTGGGGTGCCCCGCGATAGCGGGATGGCCCGAAACCGTCCAGTCTGGGCCGCTTTGTCCGGGGACGGCGTTGCGGTCGGACTGTCGCGACCTTAGATAGGTGAAAAGGAGTTAACGATGACGGGTGGCTTTCCGCTCGACCTGATCCTCTTCGCCATGGTCGCGGCCTTCCTGGTGCTGCGGCTGCGGAGCGTGCTCGGCCGCCGGACGGGGTTCGAGCGCCCGCCGGCCCCGGAACCGCGCGCCCCCGGCTACGACCCGCGCGCCGCCCGCACCCTGGACGGCGTGGCCGAGGAGGTGCGCCCCGCACCGGCCAAGTCCGGCACGCGGCAGGTGATCCCCGACGCGCGCACCGCGCCGGGCGCGGCGCTCGGCCGCATCGCCGCGGCCGACCGCAGCTTCACGCCGGAAGGATTCCTGGCCGGGGCGGAGGGCGCCTTCCGCATGATCGTCGCCGCCTTCGCCGCCGGCGACCGGCAGACGCTGCAGGCCCTGCTGTCGGAGCAGACCTATGCCGGGTTCGAGCAGGCGATCACCGCCCGCGAGCAGGCCGGCGAGCAGCAGCGCACCGAGATCCGCGCGGTGCACGAGATGGGGATCGAGACCGCCGAGCTGCGCGGCAACATCGCCGAGATCGTGGTCCGCTTCGTCACCGACCAGGTGAACATGACCACCGGCCGGGACGGCGAGGTGGTGACCGGCAGCGATGCCATCACCGAGCTGCACGATTTCTGGACCTTCCAGCGGGAGGTCGGGTCGGCCGATCCGGCCTGGAAGCTGACCGCCACCAGCCACGGCTGATCCGGGCCGTGACCATGGGAAGGCGCCGTCACCCCTGGCGGCGCCTTTTCCATGCCTGGGTGCTGCTGCTGGCGGGCGGCGCCGCGGCCCAGGATCTCGCGGCCCTGCCGGGCTGGGCCGAGGAGGATGCGGCCGCCGCGCTGCGACCCTTCCTGGCGAGTTGCCGGGCGCCGGCGTGGCGCGGTGCGGCGGACGGCCCCGGCGGTGACCGGGCGGCCGATTGGGCGGCGGCCTGCGCCGAGGCGGCGGCGGTGCCGGCGGGCGGCGAGCGCGCCTTCCTCGAACGGCGCTTTCGCCTGCTGCCCGCGGCCGCCGGCCTGCTGACCGGCTACTACGAGCCCGAATTGTCCGGCCGGCTGGCCCCCGATGCCGCCCACCCCGCCCCGCTCCGCGGCCCGCCGCCGGAGGGCACCGTCATGCCCGACCGGGCGGCGATCGAGGCCGGGGCACTGGAGGGGCTGGCCCCGCATCTGGCCTATGCCGACCCGGTGGAGGCCTTCTTCCTCCAGGTCCAGGGCTCCGGGCGGGTGCTGCTGCCGGATGGCGGGGTGCTGCGGCTGGGCCATGCCGGGCAGAACGGGCATCCCTACCGCGCCATCGGCCGGGTGCTGATCGAGCGCGGCGCGGTGGCGCGGGAGGCGATGTCGATGCAGGCGATCCGCGGCTGGCTGGCCGCGGCGCCGCCGGGCGAGGCCGCGGCGCTGCTGCGGACCAACCCCAGCTACATCTTCTTCCGCCGGCAGGAGGCGCTGCGGCCGGATGAGGGACCGATCGGGACGCTCGGCGTGCCGCTGACGCCGGGGCGGTCGCTGGCGGTGGATGCGGCCCATGTCCCGCTCGGCGCGCCGGTCTGGCTGGTGACGCGGGATCCGCTGGACGGCACGCCGATCCGCCGCCTGGTCCATGCCCAGGATACCGGGGGCGCGATCCGCGGCCCCGGCCGGGGCGACCTGTTCTGGGGCTGGGGCGCCGCGGCCGCGGCCAAGGCCGGCCCGATGCGCGCGCCGGCGGCGCTCTGGGTGCTGCTGCCCCGCACGGCGGATGCCAGCTCCCGGCAATAGATGAGGAGCTCGGGGAGAATACCGCCTCCCCGAGCTTCCCTTGCCCCCGCCATGCACAGCGCGCGCTTTCGCCCGGGCCTCGGCGCACCTAGATTGCAGCCATGCTCCAGACCCGGCCGCGCGTCGCGCTCTTCGTCACCTGCCTCGTCGACCTCTACCGGCCGAATGTCGGGTTCTCCGCCATCAAGCTGCTGGAGGATGCCGGCTGCCTGGTCGAGGTGCCCGACGCCCAGACCTGCTGCGGCCAGCCGGCCTACAACACCGGCGACCGCCGCACCGCGCAGGACCTGGCGCGCGCCGTGGTCGATGCCTTCCTGCCCTACGACTACACCGTGGTGCCGTCCGGGTCCTGCGGCGGGCAGATCTCGCACCACTATCCCGGCCTGTTCGAGGACGACCCGCATTACCGCGGCAGGTCGGAGGCGCTCGCCGCCAAGACCTTCGAGCTGGTCAGCTTCCTGACCGGGGTGCTGGGCGTCGAAAGCGTCAACGCCCGCTACGACGGCGTCGTCACCTACCACGACAGCTGCTCGGGCCTGCGCGAGCTGGGCATCAAGGCGCAGCCGCGGACGCTGCTGGCCGGCATGGCCGGGGTCACGCTGAAGGAGATGCCGGATGCCGAGATCTGCTGCGGCTTCGGCGGCACCTTCTGCGTGAAGTACCCGGAGATCTCGACCCGGATGGTGACCGACAAGACGAAGTCCATCGCCTCGACCGGCGCGGACACCCTGCTGGCCGGCGACATGGGCTGCCTGCTGAACATGGCGGGCCGGCTGAAGCGCGAGGGCACGCCGGTGAAGGTGCGCCACATCGCGGAAGTCCTGGCCGGCCGCACGCGCGAGGCGCCGGCGATCGGCGACACCGAATGAGCGCCGCCCTGGCCCTGCCCGCCGGCGACCCGCTGCTGGAGGCGGTCACCGGACATGGCTACGCCCTGGTCCGCGGCGCGGCGATGGCGGCGCGGCTCGGCGTGCCGGCCGCGGCGCTCGACGATTTCGCGGCAAGCTGGGAGCGGCTGGAGACCGACCGCTTCATGGCCGATGGCGGACGCTACCGGCGCCGGCGGATCGCCAATTTCACCGCCCGCGCCGGGGCGCCCGGCCATGTCCGCGGCCCGCACCGGCCGCATTTCCAGGCGGTGGTCCACAACGCGCTGAACGGCGGGGTCGAGCGCTGGTTCGGCCCGATGGAGGACGGCGTCGCCGAAAGCGCGCCGCTGCAGGCGCTGCTCGGGCTCGGCCGGGCGGTGGCGGATGCGCGCGGCCCCGGCCGGGACTGGTTCGTCGAGGTGCACCAGTTCCGCATCGAGGCCATGGCCGGCGCGCCCGGCTTCCCGACCCCGGAAGGCGCCCACCACGACGGCGTGGACTACGTGCTGATCGGCATGATCGCCCGCACCAACCTGGCGGGCGGGGAGACGCTGATCACCGACGACTCGGGGACGGAACTGGCCCGCTTCACCCTGCTCGACCGGCTGGACACCGCCTTCATCGAGGACGCCCGGGTGATGCATGGCGTCACGCCGGTGGCGCCGCTGGATGCGGCGAAGCCGTCGTGCCGGGACGTGCTGGTCATCACCTGGAAGCGCCTGCGGCAGGGCTGAGGGGCAGCCGCGCCTCCCGGCTCTCGATCAAGCAGAAATGTGATTAGCTTTTACAATATTGAATACGTTTCCGTGCAGGACCCGCGCCCGCATCGGGCGCCGCACGGAAGGCCGACATGCCGACAGACGTCAATGTGCTTATCCGCGGGCAGAGCAACGCCCTGCTCTTCAACGCCTTCGGCGCGGCCGGCAGCCTGGAGCAGCAACTCGAATCCAGGGTGCCGGGCGCCGACATCCACATCCTCGCGGAATACGAGACCGACACCAGCACGATGTATTCGGCCACTGCCTTCCTGGACTGGCCGCGGGACGGCGAGCAGCAGGGGCTGCTGGCCTTCATCCGCAACCAGCCGGCCGATCTCCGCGACAACCCGACCATCACGCTGTGGATGCACAATGAATCCGACGGCGCCACGCCGGGCGTGACCACCGGCCAGTGGGTCGCCGCGGTGCGGGCGGATGCGGCGCTGGTGCGGGATGCGCTGGGCCAGGGGCCCGGTACCACCCCCTACACCTTCACCTATGTGAACTACCCCTTCACCGCCGGCGGCAGCCCGGAGGCGATCCGGGCGGGGATGGACCTGCTCTCGGCCGATCCGGGCTTCAACGCGCGGTTCGACGGCAATGCCCTGGACGGGCTGGCGATGGACGGGCCCGGCTACCCGCCCCTCGGCCATATCGGCTACTGGGATGCCTACACCGTCGCCGGCCGCCTGGCCGAGTCCATGGCGGGCACGGTCGCGGCGCTGGCCGGCAACGGCGGTGACGGCGGCGGCGGCGGCGGCGGTGGCGGTGGCGGTGGCGGTGGCGGTGGCGGTGGCGGTGGCGGTGGCGGTGGCACGGTATGGGACTTCAACGCCGTCGCCGACAGCCCGAAATACGCGCCCGTCACGCTGGACTGGCAGGCCGGCGACCGCATCGACCTCGCCGACGTGCCGCTGTCCGGGGCGGGCAATCCGGGCGTGCTGCACTGGGCCGGGATCGATCCGGACGGGCCGGTGAAGGCCTGGGGCGTCTGGGAATGGGGCGACGGCTCCGGCACGCTGCGGGTCGATGTCGACGGCGACAGCTCGGCCGACATGTCGATCACCCTGCGTGGTGCGCCGCTGCTGGCGGCCAGCGACTTCATCCTCGGCTGAGCCCGGCGCCGCGGGTCCCGGCCGACCCGCGGAAAATGGCTGGCCAGGCCCGGGGAGGCGGTTCCCCTCCGTCCCGACCTGTCCCAGGCTGGGCGGAACCCGCCCGAAGGATTGCCCCCGATGCAGCACCTCCCCTCCGAGACCTGGCGCTGGGACGCCGCCGACATCGCCCGCGCCATCCGCCTGGGCAGCCTTTCGGCGCGGGAGGCGACGGAGGCCGCGCTGGCCCGGCTGGCGGCGGTGAACCCGGCGATCAACGCGGTGGTGGACCCGCTGCCGGAGCAGGCCCTGGCCGCCGCCGGGGCGGCGGATGCGGCCCGCGCCCGCGGCGAGTCGCTCGGTGCGCTGCACGGCGTGCCCATCACCGTGAAGGTGAATGCGGACATGGCCGGCCGCGCCACCACCAACGGCGTGGTCGCCTTCCGCGACGCCATCGCCCCGGCCGACAGCGCCGTGGTCGGCAACCTCCGGAAGGCCGGCGCCGTCGTCATCGGCCGGACCAACACGCCCGCCTTCTCCTGGCGCTGGTTCACCGACAACGACCTGCACGGCAGGACGCTGAACCCCTGGAGCGCGGGGCATACCCCGGGCGGCTCCTCGGGCGGCGCGGCGGCGGCGGTGGCGGCCGGGATCGGCGCCATCGCGCATGGCAACGACATCGGCGGCTCGGTGCGCTACCCGGCCTATGCCTGCGGCGTTGCCGGGTTGCGGCCCTCGCTGGGGCGCGTCCCGGCCTTCAATCCGGGGGCGAAGACGGAGCGGCCGCTCTCGGCGCAGCTGCTCTCGACCCAGGGGCCGCTGGCGCGCCGCGTCGGCGACCTGCGGCTGGCGCTGGCGGCGATGGCGGCGCCCGACTGGCGGGATCCCTGGCAGGCGCCGGTGCCGCTGGAAGGGCCAGCCTGGCCCGGGCCGATCCGGGTCGCGCTGTGCGCCGACCCGATGGGCAGCGGCGTGCACCCGGCGGTCGCCGCCGCCGTGGCCGCCGCCGGCGCGGCGCTGGCCCGGGCCGGCTATGCGGTGGAGGACGCCGCGCCGCCCGGCTTCGCCGCGGTGGCCGGGGACTGGAACGCCTTCATCCATGCCGAGGCGGCGGTCTTCATGAAGGAGGGCTTCGAGACCCTCGCCGATGCCCGGGCGCGGGCGATCTTCGGCGCGATGGCGGAGACGCCGGTGCCGACGCTGCCCGAATGGATGCGGCTGCTGGCGGCCAAGGCGACCCACCAGCGCGCCTGGGCGGGCTGGATGCAGGCGATCCCGCTGCTGGTGATCCCGGTCTCGGCCGAGCCGCCCTTCGAACAGGGTCTCGACGAGAGCGACTTCGCCCGGGTCTTCAAGGCGCAGGGGCCGTTGTTCCCGACGGTGCATCTCGGGCTGCCGAGCGTCGCGGTGCCGACCGGCCTGATCGACGGCCTGCCGATGGGCGTGCAGGTGGTGGCGCCGCGCTGGCGGGAGGACCTGGCGCTGGCCGCGGCGGAGGCGATCGAGGCGGCCTGCCCGATGCCGACGCCGGTGGAGCCACGCTAGGACAGCCGAAGCGGCGCCGCTTCTTCGCCAGGCGGATCGAACGGCGCATGCCACGGAATGCGGGTTGAAGACCCCGTCGCGCCCGTATACGAATTCGGGCAGGAGTCCGGCAAGGCACCACCCCGGCGGGTGATGCGGCAGGCGGCCTCGGGAGGAACGCAGCGGAAGGCCGGGTACCACCCCAATCCTTCGCAAATCTTAACTTGAACGATTGGGTTGCCCCGGCTGCACTCCCCTGTGTCAGGACCGCCGTCGCCTTCGCGTCGGCGACAAGAAGAACGAGGGGAAACGACCATGCGACGCATGATGACGGCGGCATTCCTGGCGGCGCTCTGCCTCGCCTCACCCGGCCAGGCGCAGACGGCGGCGGAGCTGCTGCGCGGCGCCGACGACACCAAGAACGTCCTGAACTACGGCATGGGCTACCACCTGCAGCGGTTCAGCCCGCTCAAGCAGATCGACAAGCAGTCGGTGAAGCGGCTGACCCCGGTGTGGAACTACAGCTACGACGACAACCGCGCCGAGGAATCCCAGCCGCTGGTCTACAACGGCGTGCTGTACGTGACGACGCACAACGCGACCATGGCGGTCGACGCCAAGACCGGCAAGCAGCTTTGGAAGACCAAGGTGGAATACCCGCCGGAGACGCCGCGCATCGTCTGCTGCGGCATCATCAACCGCGGCGGCGCGATCTACGAAGGCAAGCTGTTCCGCACCACGCTCGACGCCAACGTCATCGCGCTCGACATGAAGACCGGCAAGGAAATCTGGCGGTCGAACGCCATCGACTTCAAGCCGGGCTATTCCTTCACCGTCGCGCCGCTGGTCGCCGACGGCGTGGTCATCACCGGCATCTCGGGGGCGGAATACGGCATCCGCGGCTTCATCGACGGCTGGGACCCGGAGACCGGCAAGCATCTCTGGCGCACCTATACCGTCGCCGGGCCGGGCGACCCGGGCGCCCATACCTGGCCGGGCGACACCTGGCAGCATGGCGGCGGCTCGGCCTGGATCACCGGCTCCTACGACCCCGAGCTGAAGACCGTCTACTGGGGCACCGGCAATGCCGGGTCCTGGAACCCCAATACCCACAAGGGCGACAACCTCTACACCTGCTCGGTCCTGGCGCTGGATCCCAAGACCGGCAAGATCAAGTGGCATTTCCAGTTCTCGCCGAACGACCCCTACGACTACGACAGCGTGGCCGAGATGGTGCTGGCGGAGATCCCGGTGGGCGGCCGGCCGACCAAGGTGCTGATGAACGCCAACCGCAACGGCTTCTTCTACGTGCTCGACCGCACCAACGGGCAGCTGTTCGCGGCCAACAAGTACGGCAAGACGGTCACCTGGGCCGAAGGCGTGGACGAGAAGACCGGCCGGCCGATCGAGGCCGCGGTGACCAAGCATGTGCGGGACACCGAGCAGACCGTCGAGGTCTGGCCGGGGGCGATGGGCTCGAAGAATTGGAGCCCGATGTCCTTCAACCCGCAGACCGGCCTGGCCTATGCCAATACGCTCGACTGGGGCATGAAATACACCCCGACGCGGGAACAGTACCGTGCCGGCGCGACCTATTGGGGTGCCGACATCGAATGGGTCTGGCCGCAGGGACCGCGCGGCTACCTGAAGGCGATCGAGCCGATGACCGGCAAGACCCGCTGGGAGGCACCGAGCGACGTGCCGCGCTTCTCCGGCGTGCTGTCCACCGCGGGCGGGGTGGTCTTCGCCGGCGCCCTGACCGGGGAATTCGAGGCCTTCGACGCCGATACCGGCGCGAAGCTCTGGCAGTTCCAGACCGGCTCGGGGATCGAGGGCCAGCCGGTGACCTGGGAGCAGGACGGCACGCAGTATGTCGCCGTCTCGGTCGGCATCGGCGGGGTCTACTCGATCTTCTCGGGCGACGAGCGGCTGGCCGCCGTGCCGGCCGGCGGCTCGCTCTGGGTCTTCGCGGTCTCCAAGTAGCGGCCAAGGCGGGGTGGGCCACGCGGCCAGCCCCGCCGCAGCAGGATCGACGTATGCACGCTTCACGCTGGCTTCTCGCCCCGGCGCTGGCCCTGGCCCTGGGCGCGGCGCCAGGCCTGGTGGGGCTCGTCCCCGCCGCCCTGGCGCAATCCACCCCGCCGGTGGATACCGGGGCATCCGGCCCCGGCGCCATGCCGCCCGCCACCGCCGGCGGCGCCCCCCATGGCCATGAGGCGGCGGAGGGCCGCCGGCTCTATGCCCGGCTCTGCTCCGCCTGCCACGGGATCCGCATGGTCAACCCGGGCAATTCCTCCTTCGACCTGCGCAAATTCCCGGCCGACGACAAGGCGCGGTTCCTCGCCTCGGTGAAGCAGGGCAAGAACACCATGCCGGCCTGGGGCGACATGCTGCGGCCGGAGGAGATCGAGGTGCTCTGGGCCTATGTCCTGACCGGGGGCCGGTCGTGAGGCGGCGCGGCGCGGCGGCCGTGGCCGCCCCGTCGATCGCCCTGGCGCTGGCCCTCGGCGGGCCCGTGGCGGCGCAGCCGGCGCCGGCCACGCCGCTCACCGTCTGCCTCGATGCCGAGGTGCCGCCGCTCTCGGTCCGCCAGGGGCAGGACGGCGGCGGCTTCGATGTCGAGGTCGCGCGCCGCGTCGCCGCCCTGCTCGGCCGGCCGCTCGCGGTGCAGTGGTTCGAGACCAAGGCCGACCCGGACAGCTTTCCCGACCGGGAGGCGAATGCGCTGCTCTCGGACGGGCGCTGCCAGCTCGTCGGCGGCTATCCGCTCACCGCCCGGACGATCGGCAAGCCCCTGTCGGAGCGGTCGCGGCTGCCCGGCTTCGCCGGCGCCCGGCCGGAGGACCGGCGGCGCTGGGTCAATATCGGGACGCTGGTGCCGAGCGCGGCCTACCGGGCGGCGTCGCTCGGCGTGGTGCTCGGCCCGGCGCAGTCCGGGCTGCAGTTCCGCCACCTCGCGGAGCTGCAGGGCCTGCGGCTCGGCGTCGAGAAGCGGACGCTGCCGGACGCCATCCTGACCCGCTATCGGGGCGGCGTGCTGTTCGACCGGGTGACGCATGTCCTGGCCGGGACCGGGCTGTTCGAGCGGCTGGAGGCCGGCGACTACGACGCGGTGCTGGTGGAGACCCAGCGCTGGGACGCCTGGGCGGCGCGGCATCCGGAGAACCGGCTCAGGCTGGCCGAATACCGCCACCCGGTCGGCTTCAATTTCGGCTTCGTCGGCCTGGCCACCGAAGCGCCGCTGCTCGAGGCGGTGAACGGCGCGATCGTCAGGATGCGGGAGGCCGGCGAGCTGCCGGCGCTGGCGCGGCAGGCCGGCCTGACCTACGCCGCGCCGCTTCTGCCCGAGGTCACCCCGCCGATCGCCCCCGCCGCGCTGCGGGACGATTGACCAGGGGCCGGGGAGGCCGTGTCCTCCCCGGCCCCTGGCCTTACTTGAAGACCGGCGGGGCGTCGTCCTCCGGCAGGTCGGGCAGCGGCACCTCGATGCGCACCGTGCTCGGGTCCACGCCGGTGCCCTGGTCGATCCAGTAGGTCACGCTTTCCGGCCAGAAGATGACGATCGCCACCAGGATCAGCTGCAGCACCACCCAGGGGATGGCGCCCCAGTAGATGTCGCTGCTGCGCACTTCCTTCGGGGCGATGCCGCGCAGGTAGAACAGCGCGAAGCCGAAGGGCGGGTGCATGAAGCTGGTCTGCATGTTCACGCAGATCAGCACGCCGAACCAGACGAGGTCGATCCCCAGCTTGGCCGCGACCGGCGCCAGCAGCGGGATGATGATGAAGGCGATCTCGAAGAAGTCGAGGAAGAAGGCCAGCAGGAAGATGAAGACCTGGCTGAAGATCAGGAAGCCGGTCTGCCCGCCCGGCAGCTTCGACATCAGGTGCTCGATCCAGATCGAGCCGTCGACGCCCTGGAAGACCAGGGAGAACACCGTCGCGCCGATCAGGATGAAGATGACCATGGCGGTGATGCGCATGGTGTTCTGGGTCGCCTGCCAGAGCAGGTCCCAGGAGTAGCGGCCGTTGGCCATCGCAAGCCCGACCGCGCCGACCGCGCCCATCGCGCCGGCTTCCGTCGGCGTCGCCAGCCCCATGAAGATGGTGCCGAGCACGAGGAAGATGAGGACGATCGAGGGCACCATGCCCTTCGCCACCTTCCAGTAGAGCGGCCAGCCGCGCATCGTCAGCGCCTCGTCCGGCAGGGCCGGCACCTTGTGCGGGGCGAAGATGCTGACGCCGATGATGAAGGCGATGAACAGCAGGATCTGCAGGATGGAGGGCCCGATGGCGCCGGCATACATGTCGCCCACCGACTTGCCGAGCTGGTCGCCCAGCACGATCAGGACGAGCGAGGGCGGGATCACCTGGGTGATGGTGCCGGAGGCCGCGATCACGCCGGTGGCGATCCGCATGTCGTAGCCGTACTTCATCATGATCGGCAGGCTGATCATGCCCATGGCGATCACGCTGGCGGCCACCGTGCCGGTGATGGCGCCGAGGATGGCGCCGACGATGATCACCGCATAGGCCAGGCCGCCGGGGACCTTGCCGAAGAGCTGGCCGGTGCCTTCCAGCAGGTCCTCCGCCAGGCCGCAGCGCTCCAGGATGGCGCCCATCAGGGTGAAGAAGGGGATCGACAGCAGCAGGTCGTTCTGGACGATGCCGAAGACCCGCAGCGGCAGGTTGCCCAGATAGGCGGTGGTGAAGAAGCCCAGCTCGATCGAGATGAAGCCGAAGAACAGCCCGACCGCCGAGAGGCTGAAGGCCACCGGGAAGCCGAGCAGGAGAAAGAGCACGAGGCCGCCGAACATCAGCGGCGCCATGACGTCCATGTCGATGATCATTGGGCGGGGGCGTCCTGGCGTGCGGTGGCGGGCAAGGTCCGATCGGCGAAGGGCAAAGCCCGGAGCCGTGAAGCGGCCTGCCGAAGTGAGGTCCGGGGCCGCAAGGCCCGCGCAACGTCCCGCTTCATTGCTCGGGCCGGTGGTACTCGACCACCACCTCGGCATCCGGCTGCATGCCGCGCAGCAGGGCGATACGCTTGATGAGCTCGGAGAAGCCCTGCAGCGACAGCAGGAAGAAGCCGATCGGCAGCAGGATCTTCACCGGCCAGCGCAGCAGGCCACCGGCATTGGGCGAGCCCTCGTTGCGGACGAAGCTGTCGACGAAGAAGGGCCAGGTCATCCAGGCCAGCAGGATCACCGCCGGCAGCATGAAGCAGATGAAGCCGAAGACGTCGACCCAGAGCCGCGCCCGCTCCGAGATGTTGCTGTAGAGGATGTCCACCCGCACGTGCTCGTTGCGGAACAGCGTGTAGGACGCCCCCAGCATCACCGTGGCGCCGAAGAGGTACCACTGCACCTCCAGCCAGGCGTTGGAGGAATAGGAAAGGCCGTAGCGGATGAAGGCGTTGCCGGCGGAAATGCCGCAGGCAAGCAGGACCGCCCAATCGGCCAGCTTGCCGACCGCGGCGTTCAGCCTGTCCACGCCGCGACTGAAGGCGAGCAGGGGACCCATCTCGAAACCTATCCTCCCTGGTGGCCCGCCCGCCGCCGGGGCGGGGGCAGGACCGGTCAGCGTCTCAGCGGCGCTGTTGCTGTTCCTGAGCGTGCATGAAGTAAACGAAATTGTCGAATGTGCTTTCCGCCACCCGGAACCATTGGAACTGGCTGTCGCGGAACGCCTTCCAGGGTTCGTATACCTTCCTGAAATTCTCGTTCTTGGCGGCCGTCTCGTCATACAGTTCGAAGGCGGCCTTGTAGCAGGCCTGCATCACCTCGCGCGGGAAGGGGCGCAGCTGGGTGCCGGCCGCAACCAGCCGGCGCAGCGCCTGCGGGTTCTGCACGTCGTACTTCGCCATGGTCTCGATCGTGCTGTCGCGGCAGGCGGATTCCAGCGCGTCCTTGTACTGCTGCGGCAGTTCGTCCCACTTCGACTTGCCGACGTAGAAGGACAGGTTCAGCGCGCCCTCCCACCAGCCGGGGTAGTAGTAGAAGGGGGCGACGCGCTGGAAGCCGAGCTTCTCGTCGTCGTAGGGGCCGACCCATTCGGCGGCGTCGATCGTGCCCTTCTCCAGCGACGGGTAGATGTCGCCGCCGGCGATCTGCTGCGGCACCACGCCCAGCTTCTGCAGCACGTTGCCGGCGAAGCCGCCGATCCGCATCTTCAGGCCGTTCAGGTCCTGGACGGTCTTGATTTCGCGGCGGAACCAGCCGCCCATCTGCGCCCCCGTGTTGCCGGCGGGCAGCGAGACGATGTTGTAGCCGGCGAAGAAATCCTTCAGCAGCTCGCGCCCGCCGCCGGCATTCAGCCAGGCGCTGGTCTGGCGCATGTTCATCCCGAAGGGGACGGCGCCGTCGAAGGCGAAGGTCGGGTCCTTGCCGACGAAGTAGTAGCTGGCGGTATGGGCGCATTCGACCGTGCCGCCCTGCACCGCATCCGCCACCGCCAGGCCGGGGACCAGCTCGCCGGCCGCGAAGACGCGGATCTGGAACTTGCCGTCGGTCAGCGCCGCCACGCGCTTGGCCACATGCTCCCCGGCGCCATAGATGGTGTCGAGCGACTTGGGGAAGGACGATGCGCAGCGCCAGCGGATCTCCGGCAGCGCCGCTTGCGCGAGGGCGGGCGTAGCCAGTGCGACGGACCCGGCGAGGGCCCCGCCGGCGATGAAGCCACGACGGTCCATGGGTGGTGATGCTCCCTGGCGCCCCCCGAAGCGGGAGCCGCTGGCGCGTTCCTAAACTCCCGAAGCCGTGTTGTTAAGTGTGCCTTTCATCTCGGTACGCCGCCGGAGCCTCTCGCGCGCCGGGGAGGAGACGGTTACACTCGATCGCGTGAAAACCCGCCTCCTGACGCCGTGCTGACGGCGCTCGCCCTCTGCCTCGGGGTCCTGGTCCTGCTCGGCGCCGTCGCGGTGCCGCTGGGGCGGCACCGCCAGGCGGGGCGGGTCGTCCATGGCGGATGCCTGATCGTGGCGGTCGGATTCGTGGCGATCGCGCTGGCCGCGCTGGTCCTCGGCGCCCCGCCGGAGGGGCTCACCCTGCCCTTCGGGCCGCCCTGGGCGGCGATACGGCTCGGGCTCGACGGGCTTTCGGCCTGGTTCCTGCTGCTGCTGGGCGTCACCGGCGCCTGCGCCTCGCTGTCCGCCCTCGGCCACCCGGCTGGCCCGCCACGCACCCTGCCGCCCTTCCCGCTCTTCCTCGCCGGCATGGCGCTGACGCTCGCCGCCACCGACGCCTTCGTCCTGCTGCTGGGCTTCGAGCTGATGTCGCTGGCCTCCTGGGCGCTGGTCGCGGCGGACCACGAGAAGGCCGAGAACCGCGCCGCCGCGCGGCTCTATCTGATGTTCGCGGTGCTGGCGGGCGGCTGCCTGGTGCCGGCCTTCGGCCTGCTGGCCGGCAATGCCGGCGCCATCGGCTTCGAGGCCATGCGCGCAGCGCCGCCCGAGGGCTGGCTGGCGGCCGCGGTCCTGGCGCTGGCCCTGGCCGGGGCCGGGGCCAAGGCCGGCCTGGTGCCCTTCCATGCCTGGCTGCCCTTGGCGCATCCGGCCGCGCCCAGCCATGTCTCGGCGCTGATGTCGGGGGCGATGACCAAGGTCGCCATCTATGTATTGGCGCGGCTGCTGCTCGACCTCTGCGGCCCGGCGCAGCCGTCCTGGTGGGGCATCCCGCTGCTGGTGCTCGGCGCCGGCTCGGCCCTGCTGGGCGCGCTGCGGGCCAACCTCGAGGACGATGCCAAGACCCTGCTGGCCTGCTCCACCATCGAGAATATCGGCTTCATCGTGCTCGGCCTCGGCCTGGCGCTCGCCTTCCGCGGCGCCGATCTGGGGCCGCTCGCGGCGCTGGCCGCGGGGGCCGCGCTGCTGCACGCGCTGAACCACGGCGTCTTCAAGACCCTGCTGTTCCTGGTCGCCGGCGCGGTGCTGCACAGCGCCGGCAGCCGACGGCTCGACCGGCTGGGCGGGCTGATCCACGCCATGCCGGTCACTGCCGCTTGCGCCTTGGTGGGGGCCGCGGCGGCGGCCTCGCTGCCGCCGCTCTCGGGCTTCGCCTCGGAATGGCTGCTGCTGCAATCCCTGCTGGCCGGCTGGAAGGTCGGCGATATCGGCTTCCAGGTGCTGGCCGCGGCCGCCGCCGCCTTGGCCGCCATGGCCGCGGCGCTGGCGGCGGCGGCGATGCTGCGGCTCTACGGCCTGGTCTTCCTCGGCCGGCCGCGCAGCCCGCGCGGCGCCGGGGCGCATGAGGTCTCGGCCATCGAGCGCGCCAGCCTGCTGCTGCCGGCCGCGCTGACCCTGCTGTTCGGGCTGTTTCCCGGCATGCTGCTGGGCCTCGCGGCGCCGGCCCTGCTGGTGCTGACCGGCGGCGCGGCGGAAGCCCCGGCGCGCGGCGCCTGGCTGACCGCCGGCGAGGCCGCCGGCAGCTATGCGCCGCTGGCCGTCGCCCTGCTGCTGGCGCTCGCCCTGATCGGCGTGGCGCTGCTGGTGCGCCGCCGGTCGCCCAACGCGACGCAGCGCGGCCCGGTGTGGAATTGCGGCTTCATCGACCCGCCCGCGCACCTGCCCTTCGGCGACCCGCTGTCGCAGCCGGGGGCCGGCGGCATCGCCCAGCCGCTGCGCCGCATGCTGGGGGACCACCTGCTGCGCGCCCATGAGAGCGTCGACATGCCGCGCCCCGGGGAGACCCGCGCCGGCCACTATGCCGCGGGCTTCGAGGACCCCTCCGGCCCGCTGCTGCTGGCGCCGGTCGCGGGCTTGCGCGACCGCGTCGCGGCCCGGGCGGAGCGGCTGCGCGACCTGACCATCCGGCAATGCCTCTCGCTCAGCTTCGCCGCCCTAGTCGGGCTGCTGGCCCTGCTGGCCTGGCTGGAGACGCATTGAGGTGGAGAGTTTCGGCGCGATCCTGACCCAGCTGCTGCATGTCGCGCTGATGCTGGCCGCCGCCCCGCTGGTGGTCGGCGTGGTCCGCTGGCTGAAGGCGCGGATGATGGGCCGGCGCGGCGCCTCCCCGCTGCAGCCGCTGCGGGATATCGACAAGCTGCTGCGCAAGACGCCGGTGCTGGCGGAGAATGCCTCGATCGTCTCCGAGGCCGCGCCCTATGCCGGCTTCGCCGCCTCCCTGGTCGCCATCGCCCTGGTGCCGAGCTTCGCGCGGGGGATGGCCTTCGCGCCGCTGTCGGACCTGATCCTGCTGGCCGGGCTGCTGGCCTTCGGCCGCATGGCGCTCGCCTTGGCCGGGATGGATGTGGGGACCGCCTTCGGCGGCCTGGGCGCGGCGCGGGAGATGAGTTTCTCGGTCTTCGCCGAGCCGGCGCTGCTGCTGTGCGTGCTGACCTTCGCCATCCTGGCGGGGACCACCAACCTCGACCTGATCGCCGCGACCTTCCGCGACGGCGCGCTGGGCCTGCGCGTCTCGCTCGGCCTCGCGGCGATGGCGATGCTGGCGGTCGCCGTCGCCGAGAACGCCCGCATCCCGGTGGACAACCCGGCGACCCACCTGGAACTGACCATGGTGCACGAGGCGATGCTGCTGGAAAGCAGCGGCCGGCACCTGGCGCTGTGGGAATACCAGTCGGCGCTGAAGCTCACCTTGTGGCTGTCGCTGATCGTCGCCGTCTTCCTGCCCTTCGGCGCGGCGCCGGAGGCCAGCGGGCCGCTCGCCTGGGCCGGCGGGCTGGTGGCGTGGCTGGCCAAGATGGGCGTCATGTGCCTGGCGCTGGCCGGGTTCGAGAGCGCGATCGCCAAGATGCGGGTCTTCCGGGTGCCGGAATTCCTCGGCGCCGCGCTGCTGCTGGCGCTGCTGGCGGCGGCGCTGTTGTTCGTCAGCACGGGATTGGCCTGATGATACGCGGTCCAGGCACGATCGGGACGTTGTGCAGACAGCCGGCACCGCGGGCTGGGCGCGCTTCCGCGCGCCGCGCCCGATGGCGCGAAAGCCGAGGCCGCGGATGCGGCCGCGTCACGCCGACCGCGTGCCTCCGGCCCGACGCGTTCGAGGGCGGCAAGAGATGACCTTCGGCCAGCTGCCCTACGACGTCGCGCACCTCCTCGGCGGCGGGATGCTGCTGCTGTCCTTCATGCTGCTGTACCAGCGTCGGGTCGGCGCGGTGATCAACGCGCTGGCCCTGCAGGGGGCGATCCTTGCGCTGGCCGCGGCCTGGCAGGGCGTGGTGCAGGACGCGCCGCAGCTCTACCTCACCGCGCTGGTCGCCTTCGGCGCCAAGGCGGTGCTCATCCCCCTCGCGCTGCGCACCCTGCTGCGCCGCCTCTCGCTGGACCGCACGGTGGAGACCGCCTTCGGCGTCGGGCCGAGCATGATCGCCGGCGTGGCGCTGGTGGCGCTGGCCATCCTGGTGGTGCTGCCGATCACCGCCGGGGCACGCGCCATTGCGCGGGAGGACCTGGCGCTGGCGCTGTCCGTGGTGCTGCTGGGGATGCTGATGATGATCACCCGGCGCAACGCCATCCTGCAGGTGGCCGGGCTGATGTCGATGGAGAACGGGCTGATCCTGGCCGCCGTCGGCGTCGCCGGCATGCCGCTGGTGGTGGAGCTGTCCACCGCCGCGCTGGTGATGATGCTGCTGGTGGTCGGCGGCGTCTTCGTCTTCCAGATCCGGGAACGCTTCGACACGGTCGACATCAACTTCCTCGAACGCCACCGCGGGGAAAGCTCCTGATGCCAAGCTTTTTCCCCTTGGCCTGGGCCCTGGTCTTCCTGCCCTGGGTGGGGGCGCTGCTGCTGGTGGCGATGCCGCGCGAGAGGCCCGCGGCGATCGCCAACATCGCCGTCTCGGCCGCCGGCTTCATCCTGTCCCTGTTCCTGCTCGGCCATCCGGGCGGCAGCCAGGGCTGGACCCATGTCGATGCGCTGAACGTCCCGCTGGTGGTGCTGTCCTTCCTGATCGGCCTGACCACCGCGGTGTTCTCGCTCGGCGCCGTCGCCGCGGAACGCTTCGATGCGCTGCGGCTGCGCGCCTACCATGTGGCGTTCCAGGTCTTCATGGGCGCCCAGGCCCTGGCGCTGCTGGCCGACAACATGGGCGTCATGTGGGTGGCGATCGAGATCGCGACGCTGGCCAGCGTGCTGATCGTCGCCGTGCACGGCACGCCGCCGGCCATCGAGGCCGCCTGGAAGCTGTTCATCCTCTGCGGCGTCGGCATCGCGCTCGCCCTGTTCGGCACCATCATCCTCTATCTGGCGGCGCAGCCCTTCGTCGGGCATGGCGACAGCGGCCTGTCCTGGACCGTGCTGCACGGCCTCGCCGAGCGCTGCGACCCGGGCGTGCTCAACCTCGCCTTCGTCTTCCTGCTGGTGGGCTACGGGACCAAGGCCGGGCTCGTGCCGCTGCATTCCTGGCTGCCGGATGCCGAAGCGGAAGGCCCCATCGCCATCTCGGCGGTGCTGTCGGGCCTGCTGCTGAACGCGGCGCTGCATGCGGTGCTGCGCGCCAAGGCAATCGTCGGGGCGCATCCGGGCACCATCGCGCCGGGGCCCTTCCTGGTCGCCTTCGGCCTCGCCTCCCTGCTGCTGGCGGCCTTCGCGCTGTGGCGGCGGCGCGACGCGCGGCGCTTCTTCGCCTGGTCCAGCATCGAGCACATGGGCCTCGCCGCGCTCGCCTTCGGCCTCGGCGGGGCGACCGCCAACCTGGCCGGGCTGCTGCACATGCTGGGCCATTCGCTGTGCAAGTCGGCGGTCTTCTTCGGCGTCGGCCATGCGGCGCAGCTCAAGGGCTCGCAGAAGACCGCCGACATCGGCGGCCTCGTCGTCTCCCATCCCGAGCTCGGCTGGGCGCTGGCGATCGGCATCGCGGCCGTCGCCGGCCTGCCGCCCTTCGCGCTGTTCGCCAGCGAATTCCTGCTGCTGACCGAAGCCGCGGCGACCCGCTGGTGGCTGATCGCGCCGCTCGGGATCGGCCTGCTGGTCGCGGCGGCGGCCAAGATCCACACGTTGCAGGCGCTCTGCCTCGGCGATCCCACGCCGGATGCGGCGGAGGCACCGCCGGCCTGGACGGAACGTACCACGCTCGGCCCGATCTGGGTGCATCTGGGGCTGGCCCTGATGCTGGGCGCGGCGCTGCCGGCCCCGCTTGCCGCCCTGCTGGCCGCCGCGGCGAGGATCCCGGGATGAGCCTGCTCGATATCCTCCGCCGCGGATCGCCGCAGGACTGCCGCCCGGTGCCGCGCATCCTGCTGACCCGGCCGCAATGGGGCGCCATGGCCGAGGACCTGGCGGCCGAGGAGACGACCGAGCTCCTCTCGCTCTGGGCCGATCCCGGCATGGTCCACGCCGCCTTCCGGGCAGAGGAGGCGCTGCACCTCGTCTCCTGTCCCGCGCCGGATGGCCGCTACCCCGCGCTGTCGCCGGCGCGGCCCGGCGCGGTGCGGCTCGAGCGCATGATCCGCGACCTCTGGGGCCATGTGGCGGAGGGCGCGGTCGACCTCCGCCCCTGGCTGGACCATGGCCGCTGGCCCAATGCCGCGCCGCTGTCGGCGAAGCCGGGGCCCGCGCCCTACCCGGTGCCGCAGCCGGAATTCCTGCCCGTGGAGGGCGAGGGCGTGCACCAGATCCCGGTCGGCCCGGTGCATGCCGGCATCATCGAGCCCGGGCATTTCCGCTTCCACGTCCAGGGCGAGACGGTGGCGCGGCTGGAGGAACGCCTGGGCTACCTGCACAAGGGGCATATCGGGCTGATGCTCGGCAAGCCGGTGCGGGTCGCCGCCAAATTCGCAGCAAGACTGTCGGGTGACAGCACCGTCGCGCATGCCTGGGCCTTCGCCATGGCGGTGGAGCAGGCGGTGGAGGTGGTGCCCTCCCCCCGCGCGCTCGCCCTGCGCGGGGTGATGGGCGAGCTGGAGCGGATCCACAACCACCTGAACGACTGGGGCTTCGTCTGCAACGACGCCGCCTTCGCCTATCCCCATGCCCGCTGCGGCGCGCTGCGCGAAGCGGTGCTGCGCGCCGCCGCCGCCGCCTTCGGCCACCGGCTGATGATGGACCGCGTCGTCCCCGGCGGCGTGACCGACGACCTCACCGCCGACGGGTCTGCTGCGATCCTGGCGGCGCTGGCGGTGGTGGAGGATGCCATCCCCGCCCTGGTCGCGGTCTACGACGGGCATGCCAGCCTGCAGGACCGCGTGGTCGGCACCGGATACGTCGCGCCGGCGCTGGTTGCCCGCTTCGCCGCCGGCGGCCATGTCGGCCGCGCCTCCGGCCGCGGCTTCGATGCGCGCGCCGCGACCGGCTACACCCCCTACGATGCGCTGCCGCCCGAAGTGCCGGTGCTGGCGCAGGGCGACGTCGATGCCCGCGTCCGCATCCGCATCGCCGAACTCGTCGACTCGATCCGCCTGGTCCGCGCCCTGCTGGCCGGACTGCCCGAGGGCGAGTTGCAGCGCGCCCTGCCGCAGCGCGGCGGCGAGGGCATCGGGATGGTCGAGGGCTTCCGCGGCGATTGCCTGCACTGGGTCGCGCTCGACGACGGCGGGCTGGTGCGGGCCGCCTTCCCGCGCGACCCGTCCTGGCTGCAATGGCCGCTGCTGGAGGCCGCGATCGAGGGCAACATCGTCGCCGACTTCCCGCTCTGCAACAAGAGCTTCAACTGTTCCTACAGCGGGGTGGACCTGTGATGCAGCCGCTGCGAAATTTGTTGTGGCCGAAGCTGGCGCGCGGGTTGTTCGGCAAGCCGGTCACCGACCCGGCCCCCATGGTCTCCGATGACATGGTGCAGGCGCTGCGCGAGCGGCTGGAGGAGACGGCGCAGGCCAGGCTCGGCCGCAGCCTCTCGATCCGCCAGGTGGATTGCGGGTCCTGCAACGGCTGCGAGCTGGAGATCAACGCGCTGCAGAACGTGGTCTACGACCTCGAGCGCTTCGGCCTGCGCTTCGTCGCCTCCCCCCGCCATGCCGACGTGCTGCTGGTGACCGGGCCGCTGACCCGCAACATGCGCGAAGCCCTGCTGCGGACGCGGGAATGCACGCCGGAGCCCTGCTTCATCGTCGCCGCCGGCGACTGCGCGGTGGATGGCGGCGTCTTCAAGGGCAGCTACGCGACGCTCGGCGGGATCGGCGAGGCGGTGCCGGTGGACCTGGTGATCCCCGGCTGCCCGCCGACGCCGACGCAATTGCTGGAAGGGTTGCTGGCGCTGCTGGAGGCGCAGGCGGCGCCGGGATAGGAAAAAGAGGCGGGCCGGCCGGACGCATCCAGCCGGCCCGTCGGCGGCCCGAGGGGCCACCAGTCTGGCAGTGGCTTGCCGGGAAATAGCCACTACCGAACGCCGTCCGTCCGAACCCCACGGGGGCATCAGGACGACGGGTGCATCCTCCCGCACCGTGTCTCAACAGGACATTGGAGAGCGCTTACATTGGCGCAATCCGGTACGCATGCTGCATTGTTCGGGTCCGATGCCGCCGGTAGCATCCGCCGCAAGGGACTTGGAGGAAACAGGACATGGATGGCAGCGCGCAACCGCTGACGGTGCGGCGGCTTTCCGGCGCGGTGGGGGCGGAGATCGGCGGCATCCGGCTGTCGCCCGACCTGCCCGATGCCACCATCGCGCAGCTCCGCGGCATCTGGCTGGAGCATGGCGTGGTGTTCTTCCGCGACCAGCAGCACCTCGACCCGCCCGCGCTGGCCGCCTTCGCCCGCCGCTTCGGCGCGGTGGTGGAGTACCCCTTCATCAAGGGCCTGGCCGAGGCGCCGGAGGTCATCCCGGTGGTGAAGCTGGAAAGCGAGACGGTGAATTTCGGCGGCCTCTGGCACAGCGACACCGCCTATCTCGACCAGCCGCCGATGGCGACCATGCTGATCGCGCGGGAGGTGCCTCCCTTCGGCGGCGATACGCTCTTCGCCAGCGGCACCGCCGCCTACGAGACGCTGTCGCCGGGGATGCGGCGGCTGCTCGACCCGCTGCGGGCGGTGAACAGCAGCGCCAAGGCGGATGTCACCAAGACGCGGGAGGACCGGCTGAAGGACACCGCCCGCACCGATGCGAAGCAGGTCTACGAGGTCGAGCACCCGGTGGTGCGCACCCATCCGGAAACCGGGCGCCGTGCCCTCTATGTGAACGGCGGCCATACGCTGCGCTTCGGGGGCATGACGGTGGCGGAAAGCACGCCGCTGCTGGATTACCTCTACGCGCATCAGACGCGGCCGGAATTCACCTGCCGCTTTTCCTGGACGCCGGGCGCGCTGGCCTTCTGGGACAATCGCTGCGTGTTGCACAACCCGGTCAACGACTACCACGGATACCGGAGGGTGATGCACCGGGTGACCCTGGCGGGCGATACGCCCGCCTGAGGTTCAGTGGGCGGCGAGCGCCGCCTCCACCGCCTGCGCCGTCGTGAACAGCGCCGCATCCGCCATCGCCTCGCCGGTCAGCATCAGCCCCACCGGGGCCTCGCCCGGCCGGTGGATCGGCAGGGAGATGCTGCAGCGGTCGAGGAAATTCCCCACCGCCGTGTTGCGCAGCAGCAGCAGGTTGATGCGGTTGTAGTCGGCCTCGGCCGCCACCTCGGCGAGCGCCGGCGGGACGATCGGGCAGGTCGGCGTGACCATCGCATCGAAGGCCGAGCTACGCTTCGCCACCGCCGCGATGAGCCGGGCGCGGGCCGCGACCAGGTCGATGTAGTCGGCCGCCGACATGCGCTCCCCGCGGCGGATGCGGGCGAGGATGCGCGGGTCGTAGCCGGCGCCCTTCCCGGCCACCAGGCCGCGGTGCCAGGCCCAGGCCTCGCTGGCGGCGAAGCCGCCCGTCGCGTTCACCAGCGGCAGCTCGGACAGCTCGGGGATGTCGAACAGCTCGATCCGTGCCCCGGCGGCGGACAGCCGCGACAGCGCGCGCTGGAAGGCGGCGGCGACGGCGGGGTCCTGGTCCTCGGTCAGGAAGGTGCCGCGCGGCAGGCCGAGCCTGAGGCCGGCGACGCCCCGGTGCGGCAGCGGCCGCGGCTGCTCCTCGCCGCTGATCACCGCATCCAGCAGGGCGCAGCAGGCGACGCTGCGGGCCAGCGGCCCGACCGAATCCAGCGAGGGCGACAGCGGCAGCACCCCGGCGATGGGCACGCGGCGGGCCGTCGGCTTGTAGCCGACCACGCCGCAGAGCGCCGCCGGGACCCGGCAGGACCCGCCGGTATCCGTCCCCAGGCCCCCGAAGCCCATGTGGTCGGCCGCCGCCACCGCGGCGCCGGAGGAGGAGCCGCCCGGCAGCCGGCCGGTCTTCCTGTCCCAGGGGCTCAGCGGCGTGCCGTAATGCGGGTTCACGCCGAGGCCGCTGAAGGCGAATTCCACCATGTTGGTGCGGCCGATGACGACGAAGCCCTGCCGCCTCAGCCGGGCCACCACCGGCGCATCCTCGGCCGCCGCCGGCGCATCGCGCAGCACGGCGGACCCGGCCGGGGTCGGGTGGCCGTGCTCGTCGAACAGGTCCTTCACCGTGATTGGGATGCCGGCCCAGGGGCTCGGCGTCCGGCCGACATGGCGAAGGGCGTCCATCGCCCGGGCCTGGGCGCGGGCGGCGTCGGCGTGGACGGCGGTGAAGGCGCGGCGGCCCTCGCCCGCGGGGTCGGCGATGCGGTCGAGCGCGGCATCGACCAGGCTGGCGGCGGAGATGCGGCCTGCGGCCAGGGCGGCGGCGGCGTCGGCGATGTGCTGCATGGGGCGATGCTGGCCGGGACCGCGCCGCCGGGCAAGGGACCGGGGCTAGTCCTCGCCCTTATTGTCGTTGGCGGGGGGCAAACGCGCGATATGCTCGACCGCCGGTTCGTACATCACCGCGCCGAACATCCAGCCTTCCCAGAGCACGAAACCCTCATCCGCCGCGGGCGGGTCGCCCGCACCATTCTCGCTCATGGCCGACTCCGGTGCTGCCTGCGACCTAAGGCGGGGGCGGTGCGCGGGGTTCCGCAGGACGCCGCGGGTTCCGGAGTTTTGTGCCATCTGCTATTGCAGATGCCATGAGTGCCGCCGCACCCCACCCGGTCGAAAGGCTGGCCGAGGAGGATACGCTCTCGCTGGCCGAGCGCGCCTACCGCCGGCTGCGCGATTCGATCGTCCAGGGCACGCTGGTGGCCGGCAGCCGGATCTCCGAACGCAGCCTCGCCAGCGCGCTCGGCATCTCCGCCCAGCCGGTGCGGGAAGCGCTGCGCCGGCTCGAGCAGGATGGCATGGTGGTCACCCTGCCGCGGCGCGGCACGGTGGTCGCCGAATTCGGCCCCGACCGGCAGGCCGAGATGGGCCGCATCCGCGCCGCCCTCGAAGGCGCCGCCGCGGCGCTGGCCGCGCAAGGCGCCGACGACGCGGCGCTGGCCGCCCTGGAAGCCCAGTTGCAGGCGATGCGCGATGCGACGGCGGCGGGCAGGCCCGAGCAGGTGTCCGAGGCGAACGAGCGCTTCCACGGGCTGATCCACCGGGCGACCGGGAACGTCTTCCTGATGCGTTCGCTGGCCGCGCTGCGGGCCTTCGACCATTTCGGCCGCGTCCGTGCCTTGAACGCGACCCCGCAGGAGTTGCCCCGCGCCTTGCGCGAACATGCCGGGATCCTGGCGGCGCTGCAGGCCCGCGACCCGGATGCGGCCGAGACCCGGATGCGGGCGCATGTGCTGCGCTCGCTGGAGGTTGGCGGCCTGCTGCCGCCTGCAAGGAAACGCCCCGCATGACCCTTCCCGCTGACCGCCTCCGCGCCGCGCTCACCGGCATCTCCGGCATCCTGGTGACGCCGATGGATGCCGAGGACCGGATCGTCCCGGCCCGCCTCGCGCCGATCATCGCCCGCGCCGCGGCGGCCGGGGTGGATGCGCTGACGGTCAACGGCAATACCGGCGAATTCTACGGCCTGTCCTTGGCCGAGGCCGAGCGGATGCAGGCCGAGGTCCCGGTGCTGGTCGCCGGCCGCGCCGCGGTGGTCGCCGGCCTCGGCCGCAGCATCGGGGAGGCCTGCGCGCTGGCCCGGCGGGCGAAGGCGGACGGCGCCGATGCGGTGATGGTGCACCAGCCGCCCGACCCCTTCGTCGCGCCGCGCGGCGTGGTCGCCTATGTCGCGCGGATCGCCGACGCGGCCGGCCTGCCGGTGGTGCTGTACCTGCGCAACGACGGCATCGGCCTGCCGGCGATCGAGGCGCTGTGCCGGGTGCCCGGCGTCGTCGGCGTGAAATGGGCGACGCCGAACGTCATGGTCCTCGCCCAGGCGATCCGCCGGGCCGGCCCCGACGTCTCCTTCATCTGCGGCCTGGCGGAGCCCTGGGCGCCGCCGATGACGGCGCTCGGCGCGCAGGGCTTCACCTCCGGCCTGATCAACCTGGTGCCGGAGAAGTCGGTGGCGATCCTGGCCGCGCTGCGGGCGGGCGACTTCGCCACGGCCAATGCCGGGATCGCCGCGATCGCGGGCTTCGAGGCGCTGCGGTCCGAGGAGCAGAACGGCGCCAACGTGGCCGTGGTGAAGGCGGCGCTGGCGCTCACCGGCATCGATGTCGGCGCCGCCCGGCCGCCGGCCGCCTGGCCGCTGCCGCCCGGTTCGGCCGCCGCGCTGCGCGACCTGCTGGCCGGCTGGGGGATGCTGCGGCGCGCCGCCGCCGGGTGACCGGAGGAGGCGCTTCCGGCGCCATCTGCCATCTGCTATGGCAGTTGCTCGGGTTGGGGCGGCAGAAGACCGCCCCGTGGGGAAGGAGCGAAGTCATGACCATCATCACCGCGTCCCGCCGCGCCATCCTGGGCAGCGCGCTCGCCGCGCCCTGGGTCGCCGACCGCGCCGCGGCGCAGGGCATCACGCTGCGCGCCGCCGACATCCACCCCGACGGCTACCCGACCATCGAGGGGGTGAAGCTGATGGGCAAGCTGGTCGAGGAGCGCACCGGCGGCCGCATCCGCATCCAGATGTTCCATTCCCGCCAGCTCGGCGACGAGAAGGACACGCTGGAGCAGACCCGCTTCGGCGTCATCGACTTCACCCGGGTCAACACCGCGCCGTTGAACAACCTGGTGCCGGCCACGCTGGTGGTCGGCCTGCCCTTCCTGTTCCGCGACACCGCCCACATGCAGACGGTGATGGACGGCCCGATCGGCGAGGACATCGGCCGCGACACCACCGCGCATGGCCTGATCACCCTGGCCTACTACGACAGCGGCGCGCGCTGCTTCTACACCAAGCCCCGCGCGGTGCAGGAGCCCGAGGCGCTGAAGGGCCTGAAGGTCCGGGTGCAGCAGTCCGACATGTGGGTGGCGCTGATGCGCGCCTTCGGCGCCAACGCGACGCCGCTCCCGTTCGGGGAGGTCTATTCCGCCATCCAGACCGGCGTGGTCGACGGCGCCGAGAACAACGTCCCGACCTACTATACCTCCCGCCATTTCGAGGTGGCGAAGTTCTACACCAGGACCGAGCACAGCCTCTCGCCCGAGATCCTGGCGATGTCGAAGCGCAGCTACGACAAGCTGGCCAAGCCCGACCAGGAGATCATCCGCACGGCGGCGAAGCAGAGCGTGCCGCATATGCGCAAGCTCTGGGTGGCGATGGAGGAGGAGGCGCTGGCCAAGGTCACCGCCGGCGGCGCCCAGGTGGTGGAGGCCGACAAGGCCGCCTACGCGAAGCTGACCCAGCCGGTCTACGACCAGTTCGTCAAGGACGCCAAGCTGAAGGCGCTGGTCGAGCGCATCCGGGCGGCCTGAGCGCATGCGGGCGCTGCATCGCGGCGTCGGCGCGGCCTGCGCCGTGCTGGCCCGCGGCGCCATCCTGCTGGCCGGGGTGGCGATGGTGGCGATGGTCGCCATCGTCGCCTGGGGCGTCTTCGGCCGCTTCGTGCTGAACGACACGCCGGCCTGGGCCGAGGCCTCGGCCCTGCTGCTGCTCGCCTGGGTCATCCTCGGCGCCGCCGCGGCGGGGGTGCGGGAAGGCTTCCACATGGGGTTCGACACGCTGCGGGACGTGCTGCCGGCGCCGCTGGGCCGGCTGTTCAAGGTGCTATCCGACCTGGTGGTCACCCTGTTCGGCCTGGCCATGGCCTTCCATGGCGGCGACCTTGCGCTCGGGGTCTGGGAGGCGACGCTGCCGACCTTGGGCCTTCCCGGCACGGTGGAATACCTGCCGCTGGTGCTGGGCGGCGCGCTGATCGCGCTGTTCGGGCTGGAGCGCCTGCTGGCGCATGCCGTCACCGGGGCGCCGCCGGCCGGCCTGCCGGAACACACGCTGCTGACCGACGCCTGAGGGGACGGGACCGATGGAACTCACCGTCCTGCTCGGCAGCTTCACGCTGCTGCTGCTGATCGGCACGCCGGTCGCCTTCGCGCTGGGCGGCGCGACGCTGGCCGCGGTCTTCTGGATGGACCTGCCGCCGGTAGTGGTGTTCCAGCAGCTCTCCTCCGGCATGAACGTCTTCTCCATGCTGGCGATCCCCTTCTTCGTCTTCGCCGGCGACCTGATGCTGCGCGGCCAGATCGCCGATAGGCTGGTGGCGCTGGCCGCCGCCATGGTCGGCCACCTGCGCGGCGGGCTGGGGCAGGTGAACATCGTCGCCGCCACGCTGTTCGGCGGCGTCTCCGGCTCGGCGGTGGCGGATGCCAGCGCGGTCGGCGGCGTGATGATCCCGCAGATGAAGGCGCGCGGCTATGCGCCGGAATATGCCGTCAACATCACCGCCAACGCGGCGCTGATCGACCTGCTGATCCCGCCCAGCCACAACATGATCCTCTATGTCATCGCCGCCGGCGGGGCGATCAGCGTGGCGGACCTGTTCACCGCCGGCATCATCCCCGGCCTGGTGATGATGCTGACCCTGATGGTGGTGGCCTGGCTGGTCGCCATCCGCCGCGGCTACCCGCGGGAGGCCTTCCCGGGCTGGATGGCCCTGCTGCGCTTGCTGGTCGGCGCCATCCCCGGCCTCATGCTGATCGTCATCATCTTCGCCGGCGTGCGCAGCGGCATCTTCACCGCGACGGAGAGCGCCTGCGTCGCCGTGATCTACGCCCTGCTGGTGACGGTGCTGGTCTACCGCAGCCTGGGCTGGGCCGGCTTCGCCGAAGCCGTCGGCGGCGCGGTGCGGACGACGGGGATGGTCATGCTGATCATCGGCACGGCGACCGCCTTCGGCTGGCTGATGGCGCTGCTGCAGGTGCCGGCGCAGACGGTGGCCTTCATGCGCGGGATCACCGAGGACCCGATCCTGACCCTGCTGCTGATCAACGTCATCCTGCTGGTGCTCGGCACCTTCATGGACATGGCGCCGCTGATCATGATCGGCACGCCGATCTTCCTGCCGGTGGTCAAGGCGCTGGGGATGGACCCCGTGCAGTTCGGCATCGTGCTGATCGTCAACCTCGGCATCGGCCTGATCACCCCGCCGGTCGGGCCGGCGCTGTTCGTCGCCTGCGCCGTCGGCAAGGTGAGCATGTGGGATGCGACCAAGCATAGCGGGCCGTTCTACATCGCCATGCTGGTCGTGCTGGGGCTGGTGACCTACATCCCGGCGCTGTCGCTCTGGCTGCCGGCGGCCTTCCGGTAGAAGGCAAGGCCAGGGAGGAAGCATCCTCCCTGGACCCTCCTCTATTTCTCTGGGTCGGCACCTGCCGCGCGGCGAGTGCCGACCCACAAAAAGGAAGGGTGGGGTTTGGGGAGGGAATACTTTTCCCTCCCCAACCTTGCCTTCAGATATAGGGCAGCGCCAGCCGCATCGCGGCATCCCGCAGCCGGGCCGGCAGTGGGCGCCGCGCAAGCGCCTCGATGGTCAGCCGCTGGCCCTGCCCGGCGCCGATCCGCGCGGCGATGGCTTGCGCGATGGCGGTATCATAGACCTCGACATCCAGCTCGAAGTTCAGCCGCAGGCTGCGCATGTCCCAATTCGCGCTGCCGATCAGGCTCCATTCGCCGTCCACCACCATCAGCTTCGAATGGTCGAAGGGCGGCGGGTTCAGCCAGATGCGGCAGCCGGCCTGCAGCAGCGGCCCGACATGCGCCCGCATCGCCCAGTCCACGGGGCGGTGGTTGCTGCGCGCCGGCACCACCAGATCCACCGCCACGCCGCGCCGGGCGGCGAGCGCAATCACCGAGACCAGCCTCTCGTCCGGCAGGAAATAAGGCGTCATCACCAGCACCGACCGCCGCGCGCAGACCACGGCCTGCAGCATCGTCGCCTCGATCTTCTCGATGTCGCGGTCGGGGCCGGAGGTGACGACGCGCGCGGCGACGCCGCCCGGGCCTGGCGCCGCCGGGGCGAAGGCCCAATGCCTGCCGCCGCTGGCGAAGCACCAGTCGGCGTCGAAGGCCTCGGCCAGTTGCCGCACCACCGGGCCGTGCAGCATGAAATGCGTGTCGCGCACCGCGTCCGGCGGGTCGGTGCCGACCAGGTTCTCGGCGCCGATGTTCAGCCCGCCGGTGAAGCCGATGCGGTCGTCCACCACCAGGATCTTCTTGTGCGAGCGCAGGTTGAGGAACGGCATGTTCCACGGCAGCGGGGAGTGCATGAACCGCGCCGCCGGGACGCCGGCGCGCCGCAGCCGGCGGAAGGCCGCGGAGCGGAAATAGCCGCCGCCGACGCCGTCGATCACCACCCGCACCTCGACCCCGCGCGCCTGGGCGCGGATCAGCGCGTCGATCACCGGACCACCGGCGGCATCGTCGCGGAAGATGTAGCTGGACAGGCCGATGCGGCTGCGGGCGGCCTCGATGGCGGCGAGCATGCGCGGATAGGCGGCGTCGCCGTCGCGCAGCAGCTCCACCGCATTGCCCGCCACTGCGGCGCGGCGGGTGAGGCGCTGGCCGCTGCGGTCGAGCGCCTCGGCCAGGCTGCCCGCGGCATGGGCCCCGGGTTGGGTGGGCCCGCCGGCGTCCCCCACCGGCGGCAGGGCGCGCCGGGCGAGCGCGCCGGCCCGGCGGCGGACGCGGTTGACGCCGAACAGGCCATAGATCGCGCTGCCGACGAAGGGCGAGAGCCAGGCGAGCCCGATCCAGCCGATGGCGCTGCCGACCTCGCGCTTGCGCAGCAGCACATGCGCGGTCACCAGCGCCGAGAGCGCGACATGCAGGGCGGTGAGGAGGGCGGTGGTCGGCGTCATGACGCGGCCACCATGCCACATCCCGGCGTCAGCCGGCCCCGGCCCGCCGACGCAGCCAGAGGAACCCCAGGCTGCACACCACCAATGCCACCGCGAAGGTCGCCAGCGCCGCGCCGATCCCGCCCCAGCCGGCCGCCACGCCGGAGGCCGCCTGCAGCACCGCCGCCCCGCCGAAGAAGGCGATGTTGTTGGCCGAGAGCGCCCGCCCGGTCTGTTCCGGCGGCACCGCGGCGCGGACCTGGGCGAAGACCAGGATCTGGAAGGAGATCACCAGGCCGAAGGCGACCATGACGGTGGCGTCGAAGGCCGCCGGCAGCGCCGCGACCCCAAGCGCCGAGGCCAGCCAGCCGCCCGGCCCGCCGCCGACCAGCAGGAAGACCAGGCCGGCGACGCCCAGATGGCTGCCGGCCAGCAGCGCCACCGGCCGGCCGACCCAGCGCTGCACCACCCCCGCCAGCGCCGGGCCGGCGACCAGCGCCATCGCCACCAGCAGCAGCACGTTGCCGGCCTGCACGCGGGACAGGCCCTTGGCCTCCATCAGCCAGGGCCCGCCCCACAGCCCGCGCACGCCGAGCACCACGGCGAAGCTGGCGAAGGCGATGACCATCAGCGCCCGCAGCCGGGGCGAGGCGGCGATCGCCAGGATCTCCCGCGTGTCCTGCCAGAGCGAGCGGTGGCCCTGCCGGACCGGCGGCGGCTGCCGCACCGTCGCGGCGACCGCGACGAAGGCGATGAGGGCGAGCGCGCCCGAGGCCCAGAACCCGGCCCGCCAGCCCTGCGCTTCAACCAGCAGCGCCAGCGGCGAGGCGGAGAGCAGCATGCCGCAATTGCCGAAGGCCTGGATGATGCCGGACCAGAGCGCGAAGCGGTGGCCGTCCATGGCGCGGGCCGCATAGGTCATCGGGCACATCAGGGCGCCGGCGCAGCCGATGCCGAGCACGCATTGCGCCACCAGCATCCCGGCCGGCCCGCCGGCCAGCGCCGCGAGGACGCAGCCGAAGCCGCCGATCGCCAGCAGCACCAGCGCGGTGCGCCGCACCCCCCAGCGGTCCAGCCCGACGCCGACCGGCACCATGGCCAGGGCGAAGGCGGCGGGGAAGGCGCCGGTCAGCGCCGCCAGCGCCTCCGGCGTCAGGCCGAGGTCGCGCGAGAGGACGTCGGCCGCCATCGCCGGCAGGGTCCGCACGGCGTTCGAGAAGACATGCCCCAGCGTGAGCGCCAATATCGGCAGCTCGGGGCCGCGGAAGCGCGGCACCGTTTCCCCCATCGTTATTCCTGGACGTGTCGGTCGTTCAGTTCCGGAACATCTTGCCCGGGTTGAGGATGCCCTTGGGATCGAGGCTGGCCTTGATGCCGCGCATCACCGCCAGGGCTTCCGCGCCATGCTCGGCCTCCAGGAACTCCCGCTTGCCGAGGCCCACGCCATGCTCTCCCGAGCAGGTCCCGCCCAGTGCCAGGCCGCGCGCGACGATCTTGCGGTCGAGCTCCCAGGCGCGGTCGAGCCCGGTCGGGTCGTTCGGATCGAACAGGATGATCTGGTGGAAATTGCCGTCGCCGACATGGCCGACGATGCAGGTGGTGAAGCCGGAGGCCACCGCATCCGCCTTGGCGCCGAGGATCGCCTCGGCCAGCTTGCTGATGGGGACGCAGACATCGGTGGTGATGCCGCGCAGGCCGGGGATCAGGTTGATGCCGGCCCAGTAGGCGTCGTGCCGCGCCTTCCAGAGCTTGTTGCGCGCCTCCGCCTCGGTCGCCCAGGAGAAGCCTTCGCCGCCGAAATCGACGGCGATCGCCTCGACGTCCTCGGCCTGCTCCTTCACCGCGGCATGGGTGCCGTGGAATTCGAGGAACAGGGTCGGCGTGGCGCGCAGCCCCTCCAGCTTCGAGTACTTGATGCAGGCTTCCATCTGGTCGGCATCCAGCAGCTCGATCCGCGCCACGGGGATGCCGGTCTGCATGGTGGCGATGGTGGTGTTGACCGCCGATTCCAGGTCGGGGAACTGGCAGATGGCGGCCGACTGCGCTTCCGGGATGCCGTGCAGCCTGAGCCGCACCCTGGTGATGATGCCGAGCGTGCCCTCGGAGCCGATGAACAGCCGGGTCAGGTCGTAGCCGTTGGCGCCCTTGCGCGCCCGGCCGCCGGTCTGGATGACCCGGCCATCGGCGAGGACCACCTCCAGCCCCAGCACGTTCTCCCGGATCGTGCCGTAGCGCACCGCGTTGGTGCCGGAAGCCCGCGTCGCGCACATGCCGCCGATGGTGCAGACGCTGCCCGGGTCCACGGGGAAGAACATGCCCTGGTCGCGCAGGTGGTCGTTCAGCTGCTGCCGCGTGACGCCCGGCTCGATCAGGCAGTCCATGTCCTCGGGGTTCACCTCCAGGATCGCGGTCATGCGGGAGAGGTCGAGCGAGATGCCGCGCCGCACCGGGTTCACATGGCCTTCCAGGCTGGTCCCGGCGCCGAAGGCGACCACCGGGACCTCGTGCCGGTGGCACAAAGCGAGGATGCGGCTGACCTCCTCGGTCGTCTCCACGAAGGCGACGGCGTCGGGCAGGGTCGGCGGGGTCTGGTCCTCGCCGCGGCTGTGCTGCTCGCGGATCGCCTGGGCGGTGGAAAGCCGGTCGCCGAGGAATTCGCGCACCGCGGCGATCACGGCGTCCACGGGGCGGGGGGCGATGGTGTTCACGGGTTTCCTCCGATCGAGCCGGCCGATTCTGACCGCCGCGCCTGCCGGCGTTCCGGTCGCCGGACGGCCTTAGTCCCTGCTCAGCGGGCAGGTGAGACAATGCGGGCCGCCGCCGCCGGCGGTGAAGAGCGAAAGCGCGGGATCGAGCACCGTGAGCCCCTCGGCGCGCAGGGCGGCGTTGAGGTCGCGGCTCTCGGCCGCGGATATAACCCGATCCCCGCCCAGGGACAGCAGGTTGCAGCCCAGTTGCATCATGTCGCGATACGGGACGGGGAGGCAGCGGATGCCCCGTTCCCGCAGCCAGGCGACGAAATCATCCGGCAGGACATCCAGGCAGGCCACCGCCAGCCCGGGCGCGGCCAGGCAGAACAGCACGTCGAGATGGAGGAAATGCTCGTCGAAGGGCTCGATCCGCACCTCCCAGCCCTCGGCGCGCAGCCAGCCGGCGAATTGCGCCGCCCCCGCCGCGTCGGTCCGGCCGCCGCTGGCGCCGATCACGGCGAGGCCCGGGCGGAGGATGTGGATGTCGCCGCCCTCCAGCGTCCCGGCCGAGGATTTCCGCCAGAAGCCGCTGCCCCGGGCGGCGTGCCAGTCGATCAGCGGGGCGTATTCGCCGCGCCGCTGCGGCCGTTCCAGCTGGCACAGCACCGGGCCGCGATGGGTCACCACCACGCTGTCGCGGGTATAGGCCATGTAGGGCAGGTGGGGTTCGGGCGGCAGGTGATGCACCCGCACCCCGCCCTGTTCCAGCGCCGCGACCAGCTCCCGGTGCTGCGCCTGCAGGCCTTGCAAATCGGCCTGGCCGCCGGCCGCCAGCGTCCGCCGGGCGATCGCGTTGGTCGGGATCCAGCGGTAGTGGTCGGGCGCGCAGACCAGGACCTCGATCAGGCGGCCGGTCTCGGATGCGACGGTCCAGGGGGGCGACATGGCCCGAGAGTGGCCGCGCCGCCGCCCCGCGTCCAGGCGGTCAGCCCGGCGTCTCGCCGAAGAATTCCAGCAGTTGCGCGGTGGCCCAGCCCGGCCGCTCCTCCGGGATCCAGTGGCCGCAGCCCTCGGCGATGCCGCCGCGCACGTCCTCGGCCACCCGCCGCCAGGATTCGATCGCCCCCATCCCCCGCCCGCGGCCGAGCGGGCCGCCGTAGCAGAGCACCGGCATCCGCAGCTTGCCGTCGCGGGCCAGCATCGCCTCGTTGTCGGCGATGTCCTGGCGCATGGCGCGGTAGTATGCGAACCCGGCCGTCATGGCGCCGGGCTGGCTGTAGGCGCGGATATAGTCCTGCTGCGCCGCTTCCGGCACGCAGTCCGGGCTTCCGCCGAAGGTGCGGTAGAAGAAGCGGAGGTAGGTGTCCTCGCGCCCCGTGGTCAGCGCCTCGGCCAGCCCGTCCTCCCAGTGGAAGCCGTGGTGCCAGCGGCCGGCATGGAAGACCGGCGAGCCGTCGCCCGGCACCGGCGCATCGAAGATCGCCACCCGCTTCACCGCGTCGCGGTGCTGCGCCGCGAGGGAAAAGGCGGTCGGGCCGCCCCAGTCATGCCCGACCAGGAAGAAGCTTCGCTCGCCCAGCACCTCCGACATCAGCCGCCAGACGTCGTTTGCGACGGTCTTCTTGTCGTAGCCGCCTTCGGGGCGGGACGAGTCGCCCAGGCCGCGCAGGTCGGGCGCCACCACCCGGTAGCGCGCGGCGAGGCCGGGGATGATTGCCTCCCACATCCGCCAGCTCTGCGGCCAGCCATGCAGCAGCAGGACGGCCGGGCCCTCGCCGGCGGTGACGTAGTGCAGCCGGACCTCGGCGAGGTCGGCCTCCGCGTGCTGGATCTGCATGGGTTTCAATCCGCCAGCACGAAGCCGGCATAGCCCTGCGCGGCGACCTCGTCGCATTTGCGGCGATAGGCCGCGACGCCGCCGACATAGGGCATGAAGACGCGCGGCTTGCCGGGGATATTGGCGCCGACATACCAGGAATTCGCCCGCGGATAGAGCGTGCGGTCGGCCACCTTGTTGACGTGGTCGACCCAGTCGGCCTGCGCCGCCTCGGTCGCCTCGATGGTGGTCAGCCCCTTGGCGCGCAGCGCCGCCAGGCAGTCGGTGATCCAGTCGACATGCTGCTCGATCGAATGGATCATCTGGCTCTTCACCCCCGGGCTGCCCGGGCCGGTCACCATGAACAGGTTGGGAAAGCCGGCCACCATCAGGCCGAGATAGGTCAGCGGCCCGCCCTCCCAGGCCTCGGCCAGGGCCTGGCCGTCCGCGCCGCGGATGTCGATCTCGCGCAGCGCGCCGGTCATGGCGTCGAACCCGGTGGCGAAGGCCAGGCTGTCCACCCGGTAGTCCGCACCGCCCGCCAGCCGGACGCCCTGCGGGGTGATCCCGGCGATCGGGTCGCTGCGGACATCGACCAGGGTGACGTTGTCGCGGTTGAAGGTCTCGTAGTAGCCGGTGTCGAGGCAGAGCCGCTTCGCGCCGATCGGATGGTCGTGCGGCGTCAGCAGCGCGGCGACCTTCGGGTCCTTGACCACCGCGCGGATCTTCTCCCGCACGAAGTCGGCGGCGGTCTGGTTGGCGCGCTCGTCCACCAGGAAGTCGTTGTAGCAGTTCAGCAGCGGGATGGTGCCGCCGGCCTGCCACATCGCCTCGTAATTGGCGCGCCGCTCGGCCTCGGGCACGGCGAGCGCCGATTGCGTCGGGATCGGCACGCCGGAGACGCCGAAGGCGGTCTGCCGCGCATCGATGACCCGCTCGGCATAGCTGGCGCGGTGCTGCCGTTCCCGTTCCGGGTCCATCGGCGCGTTGCGCGCGGGCAGGACGAAATTCGGCGTGCGCTGGAAGACGTACAGGTGCTTCGCCTGGGCGGCGATCAGCGGGATCATCTGGATGGCGGTCGAGCCGGTGCCGATGACCCCGACCGCCTGGCCGGTGAAGTCGACGCCCTCCGCCGGCCAGAGACCGGTGTGGTACCACTTGCCCTGGAAGCCCTCGATCCCCTTGAAGTCGGGCACCCGCGGGGTCGAGAGGTTGCCGGTCGCCATGATGACATAGCGCGCCCGGATCGCCTCCCCCGCCTTGGTGCGCAGGGTCCAGAGCCGCGCCGCCGCGTCGAACCGCGCCTCGCCGATCCGGGTGTTCAGCTGGATGTCGCGGCGGAGGTCGAACTTGTCGGCGACATGGTTGATGTAGTCGAGGATGACCGGCTGCGTCGCGTAGCGCTCCGGCCAGTGCCATTCCTGCTGCAACTCGTCGGAGAAGGAATAGGAATACTCCAGGCTCTCGATGTCGCAGCGGGCGCCAGGGTAGCGGTTCCAGAACCAGGTGCCGCCGATGCCGCTGCCGGCCTCGTAGCCGCGCGCGGTCAGCCCCATGCCGCGCAGCTTGTGCAACGCATAGAGCCCGCCGAGGCCGACGCCGACGACGGCGACGTCAAGCGTGATGGCAGGGGTGGTGCTGCTGGCCATGGCGGGAGATCCTTCGGGGCGTTCCTGGACGGTGGGCCGGTTGTCCCGGCCTGTGCGCCAAGCTCACCATGGATCGTCCCGCGCGTCACGCCACCCGGATCAGGCGATCACGTCCACCGGGACCATCCCTTCCCAATGGCCGCCGAGCTGGGCCAGCGCGTCCTCGAAGGCGGGATCGGCCGCCGGGAAGGGGCCGACCACCGGGGTCAGCGCCTGCCCCGCCAGGTTGAACCGCATCCAGGCCCAGTTGCCCATCGTCGGCTCCCAGCAGACGCCGATGCGGGCATAGCGGCGGATGCGCAGGCCGGGTTCGTCCGGGTCGTCGCGTTCGATGACCAGGGTGCGGAGATGCATCGGCGGAGACTCCCCTTCGCAGCCTGCCCAGCCTGCCCCAGCCAGGCTTACCGGGGCATGGCGAAGTCCTTGCCGGGCGGTGACATCGGGGCCCCGGGGCAATTCCCGCCCGGCGCCGGTTTCGGCCCCCGCCGATCTGGTCTAGCGTCGCCGCGCAGCGATTGCGCAACACACCAGTACGGGGGAGATCCAGATGGCGAACAAGGTCAAGGAAGCGTGGAAGGCCGGCCGCGCCGTGGTCAACGGCTGGCTCGCCATCCCCAATGCCTTCTCCGCCGAGATGTATGCCCAGTGCGGCTGGGACAGCGTGACCGTCGACATGCAGCACGGCGTGCAGGACTACCTGTCCTGCGTCGCCTGCTTCCAGGGCATCCAGCCCTCCGGCGTCACGCCGATGGTCCGGGTGCCGTGGAACGAGCCGGGCATCATCGGCAAGGTGCTGGATGCCGGCGCCTATGGCGTGATCTGCCCGATGATCAACACGCCGGACGAGGCCGCCCGCCTGGTGCAGTATTCCAAGTACCCGCCGCAGGGGACCCGATCCAACGGCCCGATCCGCGCCGGGGTGTACGGCGAGGCCGGCGGCTACCAGAAGACGGCGAACGAGAACATCCTCGTCATCCCGATGATCGAGACCAAGACCGCGATCGAGAACATCGAGGCGATCCTCGACGTCCCCGGCATCGACGGCATCTATGTCGGCCCCTCCGACCTGTCCTTCTCCTATGGCCTCGAGCCCAAGCTGGACGTCGAGGATCCCTTCATCCTGAAGATCTACGAGAAGCTGCTGACCGAGACCTCCAAGCGCGGCATCGCCGCCGGCCTGCACAACGGCAGCCCGGCCTATGCCAACCGCATGATCAAGATGGGCTTCAAGCTGGTGACGATCAGCAACGAGGTCGGCCTGATGGTCAACGCCGCCAAGTCGGCGGTGAAGGAAGCCCGGGGGGCCTAGGCCTTCCGGCCGCCGCGCCCCGGGCGGGGCGCGGCGGCCGCCCTTGGAACGGGCGTTATGCGAAGGCCCGTTTCGGTCGCCCTCGATCTGGTCTAATCAGCCATCATGAGCCTGCGTCCCCGCATCCTGCCTTTCGCCCTCGTCACCCTCGCCCTCGGCCTGCTCCAGGGCTGCGGCGGCGATACCGCGCGCACGTTCGGCTTCACCCGCGACGCCCCGGACGAGTTCCAGGTGACGACCCGGGCGCCGCTCTCCCTGCCGCCCGCGCTCGGCGAGTTGCCGGTCCCCCGTCCCGGCGCGGTGCGGCCGCAGGAACTCTCGGCCCGCGCCGCCGCCGAATCGACGCTGTCGCCCAGTGCCGCGCTGGGGACCAGCAACCCGGCCCGGCCGAGCACGGCCGAGGCGGTGCTGCTGACCCAGGCCGGCCGCCCGGCCAGCCCCGATATCCGCCGCCGGGTGGACGAGGAGAGCCTGAAGCTCGACAGCCCCGATCGCAGCCTGGTCGACCGGCTGATCTTCTGGAAGGAGCCGGAGAAGCCCGGCATCGCGCTCGACACCCGCCGGGAATCCCAGCGGCTGCGGGAGAATGCCGCGCTCGGCCGCGACCCGACCGAAGGCGAGACCCCGATCATCCAGCGCAGCCAGAGCAGCAACCCGGTCACCCGGCTGTTCGAGAGCATCTTCTGACCCGCGCCACCACGCGCCCGGTGGCGGGGCGTCGCGGGGCGGGTTGGCGTTCCGGCTCCCGCCTCCCACATGCGGGGGCATGCCCAGCGTGACCCGTCGTACCGCCATCGCCTCGGCCGCCGCCCTACCGGTCGCCCTGTCCCTCCCCACCGAACCGGCATTGGCCGCGCCGCCGGTGCTGCCGGCGCCTGAGGACCAAGCCAAGCTGGCCGGTGACCGGCCGCTGTTCGGCGCGACGACCTGGACCCTGCCGAACGGCCTGCGGGTGGTGCTGGCCGAGAGCCGCCGCGTCCCGGTCGTCGGCCACTACCTGTTCTATGCCGCCGGCGCCGGGGAGGACCCGGCCGGCCGCGGCGGCACCGCGCATTTCCTCGAGCACATGATGTTCAAGGGCAGCGCCAACGTGGCCCCCGGCGCCCTGTCGCTGGCCGTGGCGCGGGAGGGCGGGCAGGACAACGCCTTCACCTCGCGCGACGTCACCGCCTACCACCAGACGGTCGAGGCCTCCCGCCTCCCCTTGGTCATGCGGATGGAGGCCGACCGCTTCGCCGGCCCGCTGGTGCCGCCCGACACGGTCGAATCCGAGCGCGCCGTGATCCTGGAGGAGCGCCGCCAGCGCACCGACAGCAATCCGCGCGCCCGCTTCTGGGAGGAATTCGAGGCATCGCTCTGGGGCGCGCAGCATTGGCGCGGCCGGCCGATCATCGGCTACGCCGACGAGATCCGCGCCATCACCCGCGACGACCTGATGGAATTCTACGCCCACCGCTATGCCCCGGCGAATGCCGTGCTGGTGGTCACCGGCGATGCGCGGGAGGCCACCGTCCGCGCCCTGGTGGACGAATTCTACGCCGGCGTGCCGGCCCGCCGCGTCGACCCGCGCGGCCGTGCCCCGGCGGCGGCGCAGCCGGCCGCGGCCCGGCTCATCCGCCACGATGCCGGCGTGCGGGAGGCGAGCTTCCTCCGCGCCGCCATGGCGCCGTCCCTCACCCACGGCGACCGCCAGCAGGCCTGGGCGCTGGAAGCGCTGGGGCATCTGCTGGGCGGCGGCCAGGGCAGCCGGATGCACAGGGCGCTGGTCGAGACCGGCCTCTGCGTCTCGGCCAATGCCTCCTATGACGGCGAGGCGGTCGGGCCGACCTCCTTCGTGCTCTCGGCCCTGCCGCGCCCCGGCGTGGCGCCGGAGACGGTCGAGGCGGCGATCGACGAGCTCGTGGCCAGGCTGCTGCAGGACGGCCCGGCCGAGGCCGAGCTGGCCCGCGCCCAGCGGCAGATCACCGCCGGCGCCTTGCTGGCGCTGGACGGCATCGGCGCCGCGCCGCGCATGCTGGGCTCGGCGCTGGCCTCCGGCCTGCCGCTGGAGCTGGTGGAATTCTGGCCGCGGCACCTGCGCGCGGTGACCCTGCCGCAGGTGACCGAGGCGGCCCGCGCCGTGCTCGGCCACGCCCCCGCCACCACCGGCTGGCTGCTGCCGGAAGGCGCCGCCGTGCCGGAGCGCAAGCTGTGACCCCCGCGCAGGCGCCCGTCCCGGGCGGCACCTCGGGCTTCAGCCTGCCGATCCAGGTCGTCGAGGCTGCGGGCGTGACCGCCTGGCTGGTCGAGGACCATGCGGTCCCGGTCGTCTCGCTGTCCTGGTCCTGGAACGGCGGCGCCGCGCTCGACCCCGCAGGGCAGGAGGGGACGGCGGCGATGGCCGCGTCGCTGCTGACCGAGGGCGCCGGGCCGCTGCGCGCCACCGACTTCGGCGACCTGCTGCGCGATGCCGCGATCAGCCTGAATTTCGGCGCCGACCGCGACCATTTCGAGGGCGGCTTCCGGGCGCTGGCCGATGCGCTGCCCGAGGCCGTGCGGCTGGCCCGCCTCGCCATGGCCGAGCCGCGGCTGGATGCGGATGCGGTCGAGCGGGTCCGTGCCCGCGCCGCCGCCGCCGCCCGCCGCGCGCTGGAGACGCCGCGCGGCCAGGCCGGCCGCGGCTTCTGGGCCCGCGCCTTCCCGGAACACCCGGCCGGGCGGCCCTCCGCCGGCACCGCCGAGAGCATCGCCGCCGTGCCGCCCGAGGCGCTGCGCGCCGCGCTCGACCGGCAGATGCGGCAGGGCGGGCTGCTGGTCTGCGCCGCCGGCGCGATCAACCCGGACGGGCTGCGCGCGGTCCTCGCCCAGCTCTTCGCCGGGCTGCCGGCCGGCACGCCGCCCGCCGTCCCGCCGCTGCCCGCCTTCCGCGCCTTCGGCCAGGCGGTGGTGGACTTCGCCTCGCCGCAATCCGCCGTGGTCTTCGGCCAGGAGGGCATGGGCGCCGAGGATCCCGACTGGGAGGCGGCGCAGGTGGTGCTGCGCATCCTGGCCGGCGGCGGCTTCGCCTCCCGGCTCATGCATTCGGTGCGGGAGCAGCGCGGCCTCGCCTATGGCATCGGCGGCGGGCTGGACGTGCTGTTCCGCCGCGGGGTCGTGGTCGGCTCGGTCGCCACCGAGAATGCCCGGGTTGCCGAGACGCTGGCGGTGACGCGGGAGGAATGGGCCCGCATGGCCAAGGACGGCCCGAGCGAGGCCGAGCGGGCCGACGCGGTCGCCTACATGACCGGGTCGCTGCCGCTGCAATTCACCGACAGCCGTCGGGTGGCGGATTCGCTGCTGTCGCTGCGGCAGAACGGCCGGCCGGCGGACTGGCTGGCCGGGCGGGCGGCGCGGCTGCAGGCGCTGACGACCGAGCGGCTGGGCGCGGTGGCGGCGCGGCTGCTGCAGCCGGAAACCCTGGCGGTGGTGGTGGCGGGGCAGCCGGTCGGGCTGTAGGGCGCCGGGCGTCTTGCGGCGGCCGGGCGCGTCCCTTGCGGACGCATGGACGGCGCCGGAGCCCGGGGCTGACCAGGATCGGCGGCCGGGATCGGATCGAATTCGGCACGACCGCCCTCTGGAGCATGCGCACGCCGCAGCGTCACTCCCCGGCCACAGGGTGATGTTGGCGCGCCAGTCCATGCCGCCGCGGCGTGCGGCGCGGTCGGCTGCTGAGCCGGCGCGGCGCAGCGGGCGGCCATCCGCGGTGGGGTGTCCCGGGCGGCGTCCACCGCCCGGGATGTCAGGTCAGCTGAAGGCCCAGTCCGGCAGGCTGCCTGGATGGGTCTCGTACAGGTGCGCCAATGCCCCCCAATCGACCGTGTTGTAGGCAGCCTCCTGCAGCGACGCGGCGGCCTGCAGCACGCCGAGCGGGTCGGTGACCGCGTGGAGTTCGCCCGAGGCGACCGGCAGCACGACCTTGTAGCCGGCGGTGCCGTCCACCTCGCCGGTGGTGCCTGCGCCGCTGCCCGCGGCGACGCTTTCGCCGTGCAGCACGATCTCCTTCGCCATGAGCGGTGTGATGCCGGCGAGGATCGCCTGCGCGTTGGGGTCCGCAGGATCGAAATGGAAGGTTTCGCGATAGTGCAGCGTCCGGTCCGGACCCGCGGTCGGGAAGACGGCGTCCGCGGTATGGTCATGCCCGGCCGTGCCGTGGTCATGCGCCGCCTTCGCCGGATCCAGCGTCAGGTTCAGCTGGATCGGGCCGTAGCTGGCCAGTCCCTCGCCGAGCTCCACGAAGCCATCCTGGTCGGCATCGCGCGCGATCGTGGGGCTCATCGCCTGGCTGTCGTCGTCGAAGCCGTGGATGTGCTGGACGTGCATCTGGTCGGGTTCGAGGCCAGTCGCCTCGATGCCGACCGCCACCGACCCGTGCGCGGCATCGAACAGGATGGTGACCTTGCCGGCGACGCCCGAGTTGTTCAGGGCGATCAGGTCGGTCGTATAGAATTGGAAGCCGTCACGCGTGTAGTCGTTCATGCCGTTCATAACATTTTCCGGTTCCATGGCGCTTTCTCCGACGGAACTTGCTGTTCCGCGAAGGCGCTACTGGCCTTGCCGACGGCACGGATGCGCAGCGTTCGCCGGATGGGGCCCTTGTCATCTTTCCACTGGCTGCGCGCACGGCTGCCAGGCGGGCGCGCGGTCGATGGCCCCTGGCTGCCGCTTGGCCTGCGGTCATGGGCAGCGCCGCGGGGCGTGCATGGGCCAAGGCCGGCGCCGTCTGCGCGTCGCCCTTGCCGGTGCCGGATCGGCGTCACGCCCCGGCCATACCAAGGGCACGGCTTGGCGGCGTCGGGCCGGCCGGCGGGCGGCTGTTCCCGAGGCAAGGCGCGGGCTATTCCTGCGGAGCATGGAGAGAGGCTGACATGACAGGGCCTACGGGATCGGCGGAAGCCTGGGAGGCGATCGGGCGGCTCGCGCGGGCGGCGCGCGCGGATGGCAGTGCGCCCTCCAGCATCCGGCCGCTCTTCGCCGCCGATCCGGAGCGCTTCGGGCGCTTCTCCTGGCCGGCCGACGGGCTGCTGCTCGACCTCTCCAAGACCTCGCTGAGCGCGGAGGTCCTTGCCGCGCTGCTCGGCCTGGCGCGCGCCGCCGGGCTGGAGCCGCAGCGCGACGCCATGCGGCGCGGCGAGGCGGTGAACCTGACCGAGCGGCGCGCGGTGCTGCACATGGCGCTGCGGGCGCCGCGCGATGCGGGGTTCCGGACCGGCGCCGAGGATGCCTCGGCCGAGGTGGCGGCCGTGCTGCAGCGGATGCGCGAATTCTGCGCCGCGGTGCATGGCGGTACGGCGCTGGGTGCGACCGGCCAGCGCTTCACCGACGTGGTCAATATCGGCATCGGCGGCTCCGACCTCGGCCCGGCCATGGTCAGCCGGGCGCTCTGGACCCCGGCCGCGCCGCTGCGCGCCCACTACCTCGCCAATGTCGACGCGCATGCCTGGGAGGCCTTGAAGCCGAAGCTCGACCCGGCGCGGACCCTGGTGCTGGTGGCGTCCAAGACCTTCACCACGCAGGAGACCATGACCAATGCCGCGCTGGTGCGCGGCTGGCTGGTGGCCGCCGTCGGCGAGGCCGGGGCGGGCCGGCACTTCGCCGCGCTCTCGACCAACCTGGGCGACACCGCCGCCTTCGGCATCGCGCCCGACCGGGTCTTCCCCTTCCGCGACTGGGTGGGCGGGCGATTCTCGCTCTGGTCGGCGATCGGGCTGTCCATCGCGCTCGCCCTCGGCTGGGACGCCTTCGCCCGGCTGCTGGACGGCGCCCGCGCGATGGACCGGCATTTCCTCGGCGCCCCGCTGGCGGAGAACCTGCCGGTGCTGCTGGCGCTGGCGGAGGTCTGGCATGTCAACGGCCTCGGCTACCCGACCCGCGCGGTGCTGCCCTACGACGAACGGCTCGCCCGGCTGCCGGCGCATCTGCAGCAGGTCGAGATGGAGAGCCTCGGCAAGCGGGTCATGCTCGACGGCAGCCCGGTGACGCGGGCCACCGGGCCGGTGGTGTTCGGCGAGCCGGGGACCAATGCGCAGCACAGCTTCCTGCAGCTGATCCACCAGGGCACCACCCCGGTGCCCTGCGACATCATCCTGGTGGCCCGGCCCGACCACGCCCATGCCGACAGCCACCGCAAGCTGCTGGCCAACGGCCTGGCGCAATCGAAGGCGCTGATGCGCGGCAAGACCGCGGCGCAGGTCGAGGCCGAGATGGCGGCGGCCGGCGCCGATCCGGCCGAGATCGCCCGGCTCACCCCGCACCGCGTCTTCCCCGGCGACCGGCCGAGCACCACCCTGCTGCTGCCGCGGCTCGATGCCTTCACCCTGGGCCAGGTGGTGGCCCTCTACGAACACAAGGTGTTCTGCCTCGGCGCGCTCTGGGGCATCAACGCCTTCGACCAGTGGGGGGTGGAGCTGGGCAAGCAGCTCACCGGGCCGATCCTGGCGGCGCTGGAGAGCGGTCGGCCGGGGGCGCAGGACGGTTCGACGGTGGGGCTGCTCGACGCCATCGCCGCGCTCTGGCCCGCCCCTGGCTGACCCGATGGCCATCCGCCTCCTGCCCGAGACCACCGCCAACCGCATCGCCGCCGGCGAGGTGGTGGAGCGGCCGGCGGCGGTGGTGAAGGAGCTGGTGGAGAACGCGCTCGATGCCGGTGCCAGCCGCATCGCGGTGACCCTGGAAGGCGGCGGGATCGAGCGGATCGTCGTCGAGGACGACGGCAGCGGCATGGGCCCGGCCGACCTCGACTTGGCGGTCGAGCGCCACGCGACCTCGAAGCTGCCCGAGGAGGCGATGCTGTTCCGCATCGCCACGCTCGGCTTCCGCGGCGAGGCGCTGCCCTCGATCGGCGCGGTGGCGCGGCTGACCATCACCTCCCGTCCGCTGGGCGGCGACGCGCATGCGCTGACCGTCGAGGGCGGCCGCAAGGGGCCGGTGGTGCCGGCCGCCGGCGCGCCGGGCACCCGGATCGAGGTCCGCGACCTGTTCTACGCGGTGCCGGCGCGGCGGAAATTCCTCAGGACCCCGCGCTGGGAGGCCGAGGCGGCGGTCGAGGCGGTGCGCCGCCTGGCGCTGGCCTGGCCCGGCTGCGGCTTCCGCGTGCAGACCGAGGGGCGCGAGGTGCTGTCCCTGCCGCCGCAGGACCGCGACGCGCGGATCCATGCGCTGCTCGGCGCCGAGTTCGCCGCCGCCGCCCTGCCCGTGCAGGCCGACGGCGGCGGGCTGCTGCTCTCGGGCCTCGCCGCCCAGCCGGCCCATACGCGGGCGACGGGGACCGAGCAGCATCTGGTGGTCAACCGCCGGCCCGTCCGCGACCCGCTGCTGCGTACCGCGCTGCGGGTGGCCTATCGCGACCTGATGACGGTCGGGCGCCACCCGGTCGCCGCGCTGTTCCTCGAGATCCCGCCCGAGGCGGTCGACGTCAACGTCCATCCGATGAAGACCGAACTGCGCTTCCGCGACGAGGCCGCGGTGCGCGGGATGCTGATCGCGGCGCTGCGCCGGGCGCTCTCGGGCGGGGCCGGCGGGGCGGTGGCGACGCCGGCCCTGACCCAGTACCGGCCGAGCCCGGGCTGGTCCGGCTGGCGGCCGCGGCCGCCCGCGCCGCTGCCGGCCGCGGCCGCGGCGCTCGGCCTGGCCGAGGCGCAGCTCGCCCTGGCGGCGGGACCGGCACCGGCTGCCGTCACCGGCACGCTCGGGCTCGGCTTCGCGCCGCCGCGGGCGCCGGCCGCCGAGCCCGTGGCCGAGGCGGCTGACTACCCGCTCGGCCGGCCGCTGGCCCAGCTGCTCGACACCTATATCCTCGCCGAGGCGCCGGACGGGGCACTGATCCTGGTCGACCAGCATGCGGCGCATGAACGCCTGACGCATGAGGCGCTGCGGGCCCAGCTGGTCGAGGGCGGGGTGCGCGCCCAGCCCTTGCTGCTGCCGGCGGTGGTCGACCTGCCGGCGGCGGATTGCGCCCGGCTGCTCGGCTTCGCCGCGCCGCTCGCCCGGCTCGGCCTGGAGCTCGAGGGGTTCGGCCCCGGCGCCCTGCTGGTGCGCGCCCTGCCGGCGCTGCTCGGGCCGGCCGACCCGGCGCCGCTGCTGCGCGACCTGGCCGAGGAGCTGGCCGAGAGCGACGAGGCCCTGGCGCTGGAGCGGCGGCTCGATGCGGCGGTGGCGCGGCTGGCCTGCCACGGCTCGGTCCGCGCGGGTCGGCGGCTGAACGGCGCGGAGATGGCGGCGCTGCTGCGGCAGATGGAGGCGACCCCGCGGGCCGCCACCTGCAGCCATGGCAGGCCGACCTTCCTGCGGCTCGGCCCGGCGGAGCTGGAGAAGCTGTTCGGCCGGCGCTGAGCGGCGGCGGGGCCGGCGCGGCCCGGCATGCGCACCCCGCCTGGAGCCGCGCAAAGGTCGCGATGCCGGGGCGGCCGCGGCCGCCTGCCCGCGACCCGGATCGGCGGCCCGTCGCGGCTGAAGGCCCGAGACAAGGCTCCAATCCGGGAAGCCGGGCTCACTGACTGCTTTTTTTGTGCAGTCGACGGTATCCATGCACCACGCTGCCCGTTTCCATAGCAGGTGCGTGCCGATGGGTCAGCCGGGTAGCAAGCCGCCCGCCTTCGCGTCAGCCACCCTGGCCTGTCCGCCCCAGCCGGAGGCGGGCTTCAAAACGCGCCCCTCGATGCCGTTGCGACGCGGCGAGAAGGGTCGAGGTTGGGCCTGCCCTGGCGTGTGCCTGGCGGGAGCGGGCCCAAGGTAGAAGCGGCCGGACCGGCGAGGGTCCGGCCGCACCGGCCGGGTGCAGCCTGGGCTGTTGGTTCCCCGGGGATTGCTGCGGCCGATGGCTGGCGCGCCCCGCAAAGGGGGCGCGACGATCAGAAATGGCAGCGCGCGGCCACGAAGCCAGGGCTGGCGAGCGAGCCGGGCACGGTCCCGCGGCTGTCGCCGAACCCGTCCGGCCGGCACTGAGGGCCCGGCGACATCTCGCACGCGTCGGGCCGGTCGAAGGCAGGGGCGCCGAGGGTAAGGCGCGGCCCGGCCGGCAACCCGGTGCTGGTTCGGCACCGACGCCGTCGCGGCCCTTCGGCGAGACCACGGTCATGAAGCCCTGGAACTTGGCGGCACGCCGGTGGCGGCCAGCGGGGTCGACCGGACCATCCCGGCCCCGAGGGTCGTGTCGAATCCGACCGAAATGATGACGATGCCGTCGTGGATCCCTTCCCACGCGAGAGGCGGGGCGATGGTGAGGCAACCCGGCCCGTTGGGGCGGCGATCGGGGCCGGAGGTCAGCAGCGTCCTGGCCGGGGCGAAGCCGGTGCTCCTGGTATCGGCATCGAAGGCGATCCGCCTCGAGACGTCGCGCCGGACCGGGTTCAGGGCGAAGGCGCCGTTCAGGCTGCGACCGCCGCGGGAGAGGCCGTAGAGCCCGACCGCCGGCTCGCCGTCCGTTCTGGTACCCTTGGCCGGGGCGTTGTCGGCCTGGACCTGCAGGTCCTGGCTGACGGCGTCGGACCAGAGCGACCCGCCGCCGAGATGGGCCGGCGCCAGGATGCGCTCCGGCACGCAGCCGCGGCTGCCGGGTTCGCGGCGATCCGGGCCGTGCCCGTATTCCGCCGGGGCATCGCTGAACCCCTGCGCGAAGCTCGAGCCGGCCGCGAGGCCAAGCGCGGCGAGGGGCACGCAACGAATGATCCTCATGATCCGTCCTCCCCCGGGGGCATGACCTTCGGCCCCAAGGACCCGGGACGCAGGCGCTGCCCCGTGGGAAAGTCCCGCAATATTCGTGCCACAAAAAATCGTGATTCGGGAGGTCAACCCTTGAATGCTCCAGGATCAAAACGGACGAAAGTGTGCCCGCCGCCCGGCCGGATCCGCGCCGGCCCGGGCTGGCATGGCCATTGCTGAAGTCGACCACCGGGGGCCGGCGTCCGGACCGCGCCCGGGAGAGCGATGCCCATGACGAGCCGCCACGACCTGACCCGCCGCAGCCTGCTGCAGGGCGCCGCCCTGGCCCTCGGCGGCATCGTCCCCGCCGCCGCGGCGACAACCACGATCGGCTTCATCTATGTCGGCCCGAAGGACGACTACGGCTACAACCAGGCCCATGCCGAGGCCGCCGCCGTCCTCAAGAAGATGAAGGACATCAAGGTCGTCGAGGAGGAGAAGGTCGCCGAGACCGCCGATGTCGAGCGCACCATGGAGAGCATGATCAGGCTCGACGGCGCCTCGCTGATCTTCCCGACCAGCTTCGGCTACTTCGACCCCTACATGCTGCGCATGGCCGCCAAGTATCCCAAGGTGCAGTTCCGCCATTGCGGCGGGCTGTGGGACAAGGCCCGCCACCCGATGAACACGGGCAGCTATTTCGGCTATATCGGCATGGGCCAGTACCTGAACGGCGTGGTCGCGGCGCATGCGACCAAGACGAAGAAGCTGGGCTTCATCGCCGCCAAGCCGATCCCGCAGGTGCTGGTCAACGTCAACAGCTTCTGCATGGGCGCCCGCTCGGTCGATCCCTCGATCACCGTGCAGGTCATCTTCACCGGCGAATGGTCGATGCCGGTCAAGGAGGCCGAGGCGACCAATTCCCTCGCCGGCCAGGGCGTCGACGTCGTCACCTGCCACGTGGACGGGCCGAAGGTGGTGATCGAGACCGCCGAGCGCCGCGGCATGTTCACCTGCGGCTACCATGCCGACCAGTCGAAGCTGGCGCCCAAGGGCTACCTGACCGGCGCCGAGTGGAACTGGAGCAAGGTCTATTCCGACTTCGCCGAGGGCATGAAGGCCGGCAAGGCGCCGGGCAATTTCGTCCGCGGCGGCCTGTCCGACGGCTTCGTCAAGATGTCCGCCTATGGGCCGAGCGTCTCGGCCGCGGCCAGGGCCCGGGCCGAGGCGGTGAAGGCCGAGATCATGCAGGGCGGCTTCGCCGCCTTCCGCGGCCCGTTGAAGGACAACAAGGGCAACACCGTCGTCGCCGCCGGCAACGCGCTCCCCGAGAGCGCGGTCGAGCTGGAATCGACCAATTGGCTGGTCGAGGGCGTGATCGGCGCCATCGCGTGAGCACCGCCGACGCCCCGGATGCCGCGGCGCGCGAGGGGCCGGGCGGCTCTCTCCCCGCCGCGGCCGCCGCGGGCGTCGGCATCCTCCCCGCCGCCGCGGCGGCGCCGGCGGACCGCTGGTATCCCTGGCGGCGGGCGGCGGAGGCAGGGATGGCGCCGCTGCTCGCCCTGCTCGGCGCCTTCGCTGCCTTCGCGCTCTTCCTGCTGCTGCTGGACAAGTCGCCGGTCGAATTCCTCGACCTCGTCTGGCGCGGCGCCTTCGGGTCGTGGTTCTCGCTGCAGAACACCCTGCAACGGGCGGCGCCGCTGCTGCTGACGGCGCTCTGCGTCGCCATCCCGGCCCGGCTCGGCTTGGTCATCATCGGCGGCGAGGCGGCCGTGGCGCTCGGCGGCCTGGCGGCGGTGGCGGCCGGGCTGCCCATCCTTGGCGCCCCGGCGATCCTCGTCTGGCTGGTCATGGGCCTGGCCGGCGCCGCGGCGGGGGCCTTCTGGATCGGCCTCTCGGGCTGGCTGCGGGCGGAGCGCGGGGTGAACGAGACCATCGCCTCCCTCGTGCTCGCCTATATCGGCCTCGCCTTGTTCAACCACCTGGTCGAGGGGCTGCTGCGCGACCCGGCCAGCCTCAACAAGCCCTCCACCTGGGGCATCGGCGACGCGCTGATGCTGCCGGCCCTGCCGGGCACCGACGTGCATCCGGGCCTGGTCATCGGGCTGCTCGCCTGCGGCTTCGCCTGGGTGCTGATCTCGCGCACCGCGATCGGCTTCGCCGGGCGGGTGACGGGCGGCAACCTGCGCGCGGCGCAGCTGCAGGGCCTGCCGGTGCGGAAGCTGATGATCGGCGCTTGCCTGCTGGGCGGCGGCTTCGCCGGGCTGGCCGGGATGATCGAGGTCGCCGCGGTGCATGGCCGGGCCAATGCCTCGCTGATCGCAGGCTATGGCTGGTCCGGCATCCTCATCGCCTTCCTGGCGCGGCACAATCCGCTGGCCATCGTCCCGATGGCGGTGCTGCTCGGCGGGCTCGGCGCCGCGGGCGGGCTGCTGCAGCGGCGGATGGACATGCCGGACGCGACGGTGGTGGTGCTGCAGGGCTTCATCTTCGTGGCGATCCTGGCCAGTGACACGCTGCTCGGCCGCTACCCTTGGTTCCAGCCGCGCAGGACGGACAGCTGATGGACGCCATCGCCACGGTCCTCGTCGCCATGCTGGGCGGCGCGCTGCGCGTCAGCACGCCCTTCCTGTTCGTCTCGCTCGGCGAATGCCTGACCGAGCGCGCCGGGCGCATCAACCTGGGCAACGAGGGCGTCATGGTCTTCGGCGCCATGATCGCCTACGCCGTCAGCGTCGAGACCGGCAGCCCCTGGCTCGGCGTGCTGGTCGCGGCGCTGAGCGGGATGCTGATCGGCGGCGTGCATGGGCTGGTCTGCGGCCTCAAGGGCGTCAACGACGTCGCCATGGGCATCGCCATCATGCTGGCGGGCACCGGGCTCGCCTTCTTCTTCGGCAAGCCCTACGTGCAGCCCTCGGCGCCGCTGCTGCCGAACATCCCGCTCGGCGCCTGGGCGGACAGCCCGCAGCTGCAGAACGCGCTGGCGGTGAGCCCGCTGTTCTTCCTCGGCATCGCGGTCGCCTTCGCCATGGCCTGGATGTTCCGCGCGACGCGGGTGGGGCTGCGGGTGCGGATCGTCGGCGAGAGCGAGGATGCGGCCCGCGCGCTCGGCCTGCCGGTCGAGCGCATGCGCTTCCTGGCGACCGCGGCGGGCAGCGGCCTGGCCGGCATCGGCGGCGCCTTCCTGTCGCTGTGCTACCCGGCATCCTGGAACGAGGGCCTGTCCTCCGGCCAGGGGCTGATGGCGGTGGCGCTGGTGGTCTTCGCCCGCTGGAACCCGGTGCATTGCATCACCGCGGCGCTGCTCTTCGGCGCGGCCGGGGCGCTCGGGCCGAGCCTCCAGACCATCGGGATCACCTGGGGGTACTACCTGTTCTATGCGGCGCCCTATGCGGTGACCTTGGCGATCCTGATCGCAACCGTGCAGCCCGGCCGGACCTTGAAGGGGATGCCCGGGGAATTGTCGATCGGGCGATAGGGAGCAACCGCGATGAACGGACTGGGTGGACTGAACAAGTCGCCGAACGGCGTCGTGCTCGGCCTGGTGCAGCTGCAGCTGCCGGTGATCGGGACGCGCGCCGACATCGACGCGCAGGCGCGGAAGATCGCCGCCATGGTCGGCAAGGCGCGGCGCAACATGGCGACCATGGATCTCGTGGTCTTCCCGGAATATGCGTTGCACGGGTTGTCCATGGACGTGCGGGACGAGGTGACCTGCACGCTGGACGGGCCGGAGGTCGCGTTGTGGGCCGCGGCCTGCAAGGAGCACGCGATCTGGGGCTGCTTCTCCATCATGGAGCGCAACTCCGGCGGCTACCCCTACAACAGCGGCATCATCATCGACGACCGGGGCGACCTGAAGCTCTATTACCGCAAGATGCACCCCTGGGTGCCGGTCGAGCCCTGGGAGCCGGGCGACCGCGGCATCCCGGTGATCGAGGGGCCGAAGGGGGCGAGGATCGGCCTCATCATCTGCCATGACGGCATGTTCCCCGAGATGGCGCGCGAGGCCGCCTACAAGGGCGCCGAGATCATGCTGCGCACCGCCGGCTACACCGCGCCGATCCGCGACGCCTGGCGCTTCACCAACCAGGCCAATGCCTTCCAGAACCTGATGGTCACCGCCAATGTCTGCATGTGCGGCAGCGACGGCAGCTTCGATTCCATGGGGGAGGCGATGGTCTGCAATTTCGACGGCAGCATCATCGCCGACGGCAAGACCGGCCGGCCGGACGAGATCGTCACCGCCGAGGTGCGCCCCGACCTGGTGCGGGAAGCGCGGGCGCATTGGTCGGTCGAGAACAACATCTACCAGTTCGGCCACCGCGGCTTCACCGCCGTGGCGGGCGGGGCGCAGGACTGCCCTTATACCTACATGCAGGACCTGATGGCGGGGCGGTACAAGCTGCCCTGGGAGGAGAGCGTGCGCGTTACCGATGGCACCTCCTGCGGCTTTCCGAAGCCGGCGCGGAAGTTCGGCGAGGTCATGAAGGATGCGGCGGAGTGAACAGGGGGAGAGAGAACACCTCTCTCTCCTGACACCCGTTTGTCGCATGCGACAAACCACCGTTTCCTCTGAGTCGGCGCTGGCCGCGCGGCAACAACCGACTCAGAAAAATAGAAGGGAGGGGTTCGGGGAGGGGATACCTCCCCTCCCTGACCTTTCCGGAAGGTCCCGCCCATGATCGACGCCAACCCCTACCCCTGGCCCTGGGACGGCGACCTCCGCCCCGCCAACACCGCCCTCGTCGTCATCGACATGCAGACCGATTTCTGCGGCGTCGGCGGCTATGTCGATGTCATGGGCTACGACCTCTCGCTGACCCGCGCGCCGATCGAGCCGATCCGCCGCGTCATGGCGGCGATGCGGGCCAGGGGCTACGCTGTCATCCACACCCGCGAAGGCCACCGCCCCGACCTGTCCGACCTGCCCGCCAACAAGCGCTGGCGCTCCCGGCGGATCGGCGCCGGCATCGGCGACGCCGGCCCCTGCGGCCGCATCCTGGTGCGCGGCGAGCCGGGCTGGGAGATCATCCCCGAACTCGCGCCCCTGCCCGGCGAGGTCGTCATCGACAAGCCCGGCAAGGGCAGCTTCTGCGCCACCGACCTGGAACTGATCCTGCGCACCCGCGGCATCGCCAACCTCGTGCTCACCGGCATCACCACCGATGTCTGCGTCCACACCACCATGCGGGAAGCCAACGACCGCGGCTTCGAGTGCCTGCTGCTGGAGGATTGCTGCGGCGCGACCGACCCGGGCAACCACGCGGCGGCGATCAGGATGGTGACCATGCAGGGCGGCGTCTTCGGCGCCGTGGCCGGCAGCGATGCCTTCCTCGGGGGACTGCCATGACGACGGCCATCAGCATCGAGGCGATCGGCATCGACAAGCGCTTCGGCAGCTTCACCGCCCTCGACAAGGTCTCCTTGAAGGTCGCCGCGGGGTCCATGCATTTCCTGCTCGGCGAGAACGGCGCCGGCAAGTCCACCCTGGTGAAGTGCCTGCTCGGCTATTACCGGCCGGACGAAGGCAGCTTCCTGGTCAACGGGCGGGAGGTCGAGATTGCCCGCCCCGCGGATGCCGACGCGCTCGGCCTCGGCATGGTCTACCAGCATTTCACCCTGGTCCCGGCGATGACGGTGGCCGAGAACCTGGTGATGTCGCGCGCCAAGGTCCCCGCCGTGATCAACTGGGCGCAGGAACGGGTGGCGCTCGACGCCTTCATCCGGCGGATGCCCTTCCAGGTGCCGCTGGATGCCGAGGTCGGCAGCCTGGCGGCGGGCGAGCGGCAGAAGACGGAAATCCTCAAGCAGCTCTACCTCGAACGCCGGCTGCTGGTGCTGGACGAACCCACGTCGGTGCTGACCCCGCAGGAGGCCGACGAGATGCTCGGCCTGGTGCGCGGCCTGGCGCATTCGGGGGCGATCACCGCCATCGTCATCTCCCACAAGCTGAAGGAGGTGGCGAAGTTCGCCGACGAGGTCACCGTGCTGCGCCGCGGCCGCCGCACCGGCGGCGGGCCCGCCCCTGGCCTGACCCCGGCCGACATGACCGCGATGATGATCGGCGAGCCGCAGGCGCCTTCCGAGCCCGAGCGCATCGGCGCGCCCGACCCGGCGCCGCGGCTGGAGCTGCGCGGCGTGACCACCGCCGGCGACCAGGGCCGCGCCGGCCTGGCGATCGAGGCGCTGGCGGTCCGCCCGCGCGAGATCGTCGGCATCGCCGGCGTCTCCGGCAACGGTCAGGCGACTTTGGTCGAGGTGCTGGGCGGCCAGCGCGCCCCCTCCGGCGGCCAGGTGCTGGTGGACGGTGCCCCCTATGACGGCAGCCGCGACCTGGCCCAGGCCCGCGCCGTCCGCGTCCTGCCGGAAGAACCCCTGCGCAACGGCTGCGTCCCGCGGATGAGCGTCGCGGAGAACCTGAACCTGCGCGGCTTCGACCGCGACCCGGCCGGGGCGAAGCGCGGCTGGCTGGACCGCCGCGGCATGGTGGCGCGGGCGAAGCGGCTGATGACCAGCTACCGGGTCCGCGCCCCCTCGTCGGAGGCGCCGATCGGCGTCCTGTCCGGCGGCAATGTCCAGCGCTGCGTCCTGGCACGCGAGCTCGACGGGGAGGTCCGCCTGCTGATCGTCGCCAACCCCTGCTTCGGGCTCGACGTGAAGGCGGTGGCCGAGGTCAGGGCCAGGATCATGGCCGCCCGCAACGCCGGCGCCGCGGTGCTGCTGGTGTCGGAGGACCTTGATGAAATACTCGAATTGGCCGATCGCATCGTGGTGATGCATGGCGGCAAGGTGGTGCACGAAACGCCGGGGCCCGGGGCGGATGCCCGATCCATTGGCGCCCATATGCTCGGCTCCCACTAATACGTCATTGATCCTCGGTTACATATTGTCTCGCAACTGTCAGGATAGATTGACACGGGACTTGCTTGGTCGCACAGCTTATACGCTGGATCGTTGCTTCAGGCCCTGCCCTCCCGGCGAGCCACCCAGCAAAGGACGACGGATTCCATGGCTGAGGCCCCGGTTGCCTTCCGCCTGATCACCGGAGCCACCCCCATGCCGGCCCTTGCGGTGACAGCATGACCCGCGTGAACATCGCTCAACCCGACATCACCCTGACGCTCGACCTGGACGGCGTCATCCGCGGCGCCACCCTGTCCGACGCCATCCCCGGCGAGCAGGTCCAGGCTTGGCTCGGCCGCCCCTGGGCGGAAACCGTGGGCAGCGTCGGCGTCGACCGCGTCCGCAGCATGGTCAAGGACGCCCGCAGCGCCGGCGTCTCCGCCTTCCACCAGCTCACCCAGCGCTTCCCGAGCGGCCTCGAGCTGCCGATGGAATTCACCACCGTCCGGCTCGGCGGGCAGGCCGGGCTGATCGCGGTCGGCAAGAACCTCCAGGCCGTTGCCGAATTGCAGTCCCGCCTGCTGGCCGCGCAGCATGCGCGGGAGCAGGACTACTGGAAGCTGCGGGAGATCGAGACCCGGTCCCGCCTGCTGTTCGATGCCTCCTCCGAGGCGGTGCTGATGGTCCGCGCCGATACGCTGCGGGTCATGGAAGCCAATCCGGCCGCCATCCGTGCCCTGGGCATCGCCCCGGGCTGGGAGGTGATGAAGGAGGTCGCGCCGCGCGACCAGGACGCCCTGCAGGCCATGCTGCTGCGGGTCCGCAAGCTGGGCCGGGTCCCCGGCATCCTGCTGCGGATGGGCGCCGACCAGGCGCAATGGACGGTCAAGGCCACCCTCATGGCCTCCGACCCCGCGCCCGTCTTCCTGCTGCAATTCGCCCTTGCCGGCCTGTCGGCCAACCCGCCGCCGGCCGATACGATGCAGCTGGAGGAGCTGATCGAACAGCTTCCCGACGCCTTCGTGGTCATGGACCGCGACGGCGTGATCCGCCGCGCCAACCGCGCCTTCCTCGACCTGACCCAGGCCGGCGCCCCCTCCCGCGTCATCGGCGAGAAGCTGGACCGTTGGCTGTCCCGCCCCGGCGCCACCCTCCCGGTGCTGCTGAGCCAGTTGCAGCAGCATGGCAGCGTCCGGCTCTTCGGCACCGCCCTGACCGGGGAGATGGGGGCCGAGGCCGAGATCGAGATCTCCGCCGTGCTCGGCGCCGGCGCCGCGACGGAGAGCATCGCCGTGGTCGTCCGCGACGTCAGCCGCCGGCTGGCCCCGCGGGTGGAGAACGACCCGCTGCAGCTGGCGCTGTCCGACGTCGCCGCCCAGGTCGGCCGCACCCCGCTGCCGACCCTGGTGCGCGACACCTCGGCGATCATCGAGCGGCACTGCATCGAGACCGCGCTGCAGCTGGCCAATGGCCGCCGCACCGCCGCCGCCGAGCTGCTCGGGCTCAGCCGCCAGAGCCTCTACATGAAGCTGTCCCGCTACGGCATGGACGGGGAGATCGACGCCAGCCCGGGTGAGAGCGGATGATGCGGCAGGCGCCAACCGCCGCCTCGGCGCCGCCCGCCTTCGGCCAGGCCGACCTCTCGAATTGCGAGCGGGAGCAGATCCACCTCGCCGCCTCGATCCAGCCGCACGGCATCCTGCTGCTGCTGCGGGAGGCGGACCTGGTGGTGGTGCAGGCCAGCGCCAATGCCGCGGCGGTGCTGGGCACCCCGGTGCTGGGCCGGCCGCTGGTGGCGCTCGGCGGCGACGTCGCGGCACGGCTCCAGCCGCTGCTGGCGCAGCGGCTGGATGCCATCCCGGCGGCGATGCGCTGCACCGCGGGCGCCGGCGGCGCCGCCTTCGATGCCCTGCTGCACCGCCCCGCCGGCGGCGGCGTGATCGTGGAACTCGAACCGCCCGGCGCCGCGTCCGACCTGTCGCGCCGGGTGGAACGCGCGCTGCAGGCGATCCTGTCGACCTACTCGCCGCGCATGCTGTGCGAGGAGGCGGCGCGCATCTTCCGCGACATCGCCGGCTACGACCGCGTCATGGTCTACCGCTTCGACGACGAAGGCCATGGCGAGGTGGTGTCGGAGCAGCGGCGGGACGACCTCGAACCCTATCTCGGCAACCGCTACCCGGCCTCCGACATCCCGCAGATCGCCCGCCGGCTCTATGTGCGGAACCGGGTGCGGGTGCTGGCCGATATCGGCTACGTGCCGGTGCCGCTGGAGCCCCGGCTCTCGCCGCTCACCGGCAGCGACCTCGACATGTCGCTGTGTTCGCTGCGCAGCATCTCGCCGATGCATGTGCAGTACCTGCAGAACATGGGCGTCGGCGCGACGCTGGTCGCCTCGCTGATGGTCGGCGGCCGGCTCTGGGGCCTGGTTTCCTGCCACCATTACGCGCCGAAGACCGTCCCCTTCCCGATCCGCGCCGCCTGCGAGCTGCTGGCCGAGGCGATCGGCACCCGCATCGCCGCGCTGGAAAGCTTCGTCCAGGCCCAGGCCGAGCTCGCCGTCCGTCGGCTGGAGCAGCGGATGATCGAGGCGATCGGCCGCGAGGGCGACTGGCGCGGCGCGCTGTTCGACCAGCCGCAGACCCTGCTGCAGCCGCTGAACGCCAACGGCGCGGTGCTGCTGTTCGAGGGCCAGGTGCTGAGCGCCGGCGAGGTGCCGGGCACCGCGGAGCTCCGCGACCTCGGCGCCTGGCTGGACCGCCAGCCGCGGGGCGTGATCGCCCGCACCGCGCTGGGGACCGAGGAACCCCGCTTCGCCGCCCTGGCCCCCGGCGCCGCCGGGCTGCTGGCCACCCCGGTGTCCGAGGAACCCGGTGAATGGCTGGTCTGGTTCCGCCCGGAACAGGTGCAGACGGTGATCTGGGGCGGCGACCCGTTCAAGCCGGTGATCGTCGGCAACGACCCGACCCAGCTGTCGCCCCGCCGGTCCTTCGCCAAATGGCACCAGGTGGTGGAAGGCACGGCGGAGCGCTGGACGCCCACCGACCTCGCCACCGCGCGGCTGATCGGCGACACCGTCACCGACGTGGTGCTGCAATTCCGCGCGGTGCGGATGCTGATCGCGCTCGATCAGCTGGAGCAGGTGCGCCGCCAGGTCGGTGCCGCCGAGCAGGCCGCGGTGGTCGCCGATGCCGAGGGGCGGGTGCTGCTGGCCAATGCCGCCTTCGGCCTGCTGCTGCCGGCCGGGGCACCACCCCAGCGCCTGGCCGACCTGCTGCCGCATTTCGCCGACCGTGCCGATGTCGGGATGCGGCTGCGCGACCTGCTGCAGAACGGCCGCAGCTGGCGCGGCGAGGTGACGCTGCGCACGCCGGACGGCGAACGGCCGCTGCTGCTGCGCGCCGACCCGGTCTTCTCCTCGCCCGAACGGGTGCTGGGCTTCGTCTTCCTGTTCACCGACCTGGCCGACCGCAAGGCGGTGGAGACCGCCCGGCGGCGCTTCCAGGAGGGCCTGCTGGAAGGCCAGCGGCTGCGCGCCGGGCCGCTGGAATCGAAATCCGACCTGGTCTTCCGCACCCTGCTGCAGGCGGTGGTCGAGAACGCCCAGCTCGCCGCGCTCGAGATCACCGAGGGCGTCGAGCTGTCGCGCATCCCGGAGATGCTGGACCAGGTCCGCGTCTCCGCCGCCCGCGCCGCCGAGGTGCTGGAGGGCCTGATCCGCCACGCCGCCCAGGAAAGCCGGGAGCGCGACCCGGGGTGAGCGCCGCCGGCTCGACCCGGGCGGCGCTGCGCGCGGCGACCGACCCCATCCATACCCGGCTGCATGGGCTGCCGGCGCTGCGGGCGCTGGCCGAGGGCCGGATCGACCGGGCCGGCTATGCCGCGCTGCTGCGCCGCATGCTCGGCTTCCATGCCGCGGTCGAGGCGGCGCTGGCCGCCGCCCCCAGCCTGGCGGAATGGGGGATCGACCCCGCCGGACGCCGGCGGGCCGGGCTGATCGAGGCCGATCTGGCCGCACTGGACGCCGCGCCCGGTCCGGTGCCGATGGCGCCGCTGCCGCCGCTCGGCTGTGCCGCGCGGGCGCTCGGCTGCCTCTACGTGACCGAGGGCTCGACGCTGGGCGGCCAGCAGCTCGCCCGGGCGCTGGACGGGCTGCTGCCGCCCGGCCCGGCCGGACGGCGCTTCCTGCTCGGGCATGGCGCCGCGCACGGGACGATGTGGCGGGCCTGCTGCGAGGCGCTGGAACGCTGCGGCGCCGAGCCGGCCCGGCGGGCGGCGATGCTGGACGCGGCGGCGGCGACCTTCGCCGCCTTCGAGGCCTGGTTCGACCCGGCCCCCGCCCTGGCCCCGTTCAACGGAGGGGTGGCCCTTCCGCCCGCCGCCGAGTAGAGAGCGAGGCCATGCAGCCCTACCTCCTCCGCGCCCGAAGCTTGGCTTCGGTGACCCTGGCTTCGGCCGGCCTGGCCGCATTGCTGGCCGGCGCGCCCGCCGCGGCACAGCGGCCGCCACAAGCCCCGAACCCCGTGGCGAGGGACGCCAACCGCATCGTCGCGGTGGTCAACCAGGAGGTGGTGAGCCGCGCCGATGTCATCGGCCGTTCCCGGCTCTTCGCCCTCAATGCCGGGATCGCGGTGGCGCCGGAGGCGCTGGAGCGCCTGGGGCCCCAGGTCACCCGGCTGCTGATCGACGAACGCCTGCGGCTGCAGGAGGTCCAGCGCCGCCGCCTGCCGGTGACCGATGCCGACGTGGCCGATGCGGTGGCCGAACTGGAAAAGCGCAACAACCTGCCCCCCGGCTCGCTGAAGGGACAGCTGGCGCAGATCGGCGTGGCGCCGCGGGTGCTGTACGACCAGATCCGCACCCAGATCGGCTGGGCCCGGCTGGTCCGCCAGCAGCTCGGCCCGAATGCCGATCCCAGCCCGGCCGAGATCGAGGATGCCGTGCGCAATTCCAAGGCGCGCGCCGGCCAGCCGGAATTCCTGGTCTCCGAGATCTTCATCCCGCTCGACGACCCTTCGGCCGAGGCCGAGGTGCGCCGCTTCGTCGAGGACGTGGTCGGCCAGCTCCGGCGCGGCACCCCCTTCGCCATCGCCGCCACCCAGTTCAGCCAGGCGCAGACCGCGTTGCAGGGCGGCGACCTGGGCTGGGTGCGCAAGGAGGAGGTGGATACCGAGGTCGCCGCGGTGCTGGAGCGCATGCCGCCCGGCGCCGTCAGCAACGCCATCAAGGTGCCCGGCGGCTTCCAGATCGTGGCCTTGCGGCAGCGCCGGGAAACCGGCCGCGACATGGCGACCATGATCACCATGCGGCAGGCCTTCTTCACCTTCGCCGGCACGCTCGACCCGAACAACCCGACCCAGCAGCAGCGTGACCAGGTGGAGCGGGCGCAGAAGCTCGCCACCGGGGCGCGCAGCTGCGACGCGGTGGAACAGGCCGCGCGGGGCGGCGGCAGCGACCGCCCGGTCGACCCCGGCGTCATCCGGCTGGAAACGGTGAACCCGCCGCAGCTGCGCAGCCTGCTGGCCGGCCTGTCGCCCGGCAAGGCCTCGCAGCCCATCCTGACGCCGGACGGCGTGCTGGTGATGATGGTCTGCTCGCGCGAGCAGCGGAACCTGGCGGAATTCACCCCCGAGGACGCCAAGCAGCAGATCCTGCGCGACCGGATCGAGAACCTGTCCCGCCAGGTGCAGCGCGACCTCCGCCGCAAGGCGCAGATCGAGATGCGGAGCTGACCGCCGCCGGGCTTCCGTCGCTCCGGGACACCATCGCCCGGCACGGGCTGGATGCGCGCAAGTCGCTCGGCCAGCATTTCCTGCTGGACGAAGGCCTCTGCGGCCGCATCGCCGGGCTGGCCGGGGATCTCGACGGGCGGCAGGTGCTGGAGGTCGGCCCCGGCCCGGGCGGGCTGACCCGCGCCTTGCTCGCCTCCCCCGCCGCCAACGTCACCGCGGTGGAACTGGACCGCCGTGCCGTAGCGGCGCTGGCCGAGCTGGAGGCGGCCTATCCGGGGCGGCTCCGGGTGGTCGAGGCCGACGCACTGGGCATCGACGTGGCACGGCTGCTGCCGGCACCCCGGAAGATCATCGCCAACCTGCCCTACAACGTGGCGACGCCGCTGCTGGTCGGCTGGCTGCGCGACGCCGCCCTGCTGGAAGGCATGGCGCTGATGTTCCAGCAGGAGGTGGCGGAGCGGATCTGCGCCGCCCCGGACACCGATGCCTATGGCCGGCTGGCGGTGCTGGCGCAGTGGCGCTGCCGCTGCACCCTGCTGCTGCGGCTGCCGCCCGGCGCCTTCTCCCCCCCGCCCAAGGTCTGGTCCGCCGTGGTCGGCTTCGTGCCGCACCCGGAGGACCCCGGGGAGGCGCTGTTCCGCGCCATGGAACGGCTGACCGCGGCCGCCTTCGGCCAGCGCCGCAAGATGCTGCGCGGCGCGCTGAAGTCGCTCGGCGATGCCGAGGCGCTGCTGGCGGCGGCCGGGATCGAGGGCCAGCGGCGGGCGGAGACGCTGACGGTCGCCGAGTTCGACCGCATGGCCCGGGCGCTGTTGGCGCGCCAGGGCTGACCGAAAAGCACGCAATCCGGGAATTTCAGCGGCGCAATATACCAGTATAGTAGCCATCACAGGTTCGCTATGACATAGGCCCCCGCAGAACGGCAGCGCCGCGGCGCGCAGGAAGGGTCGGGTTATGGCATCGATCTACGGCAGCGGCACGGCCGACACCATTTCACCCTCCGGCAATTCCGCCGCGGTCATCGGCACGCTGCCGGGCAGCGGGCCGGATTCCATCCTCGGTTTCGAGGGCAACGACGTCCTCGACGGCGGCGGCGGCGGAAACACCATCCTCGGCGGCACCGGCAACGATACGATCTTCGCCAGCGGCCTCGGCGAATCGCTGGACGGCGGCGATGGCACCGACACCTATATCCACGCCGGCGCCGAGTGGTCGGTCATCGATATCGGCCTCAATTTCGCCACCAAGGGCGGCGTGTCCGACTCGCTCGGGGGCTTCGAGCAGGCCTATGCCGGCAGCGGCAACGACACCCTGAAAGGCGGCGACGCCGACAACACGCTGGGCGGCGGCCAGGGCAACGACATCATCGAGGGGCGCGCCGGGTTCGACATCGCCGACTACGGCGCGTCCTTCGGCGGCGCGCCGAGCATGGCGGCGATCGTCAACCTCTCCTCCACCAGCGTCACCATCGGCGGCACCGCCTATGCGGCCGGCACCGCGCGGGACGGCTGGGGCGGCCGGGACACGCTGAAGGGCGCCGACGGCGTCGTCCTCGAAGGGGCGATCGGCACCGCCTTCGCCGACACCCTGATCGGCCGGACCGACGCCAACAGCCGCCTCTACGGCGGCGCCGGCGACGACAGCCTGACCGGCTCCGGCGGCGCCAACAGGATCGAAGGCGGCCTCGGCGACGATACCATCGCCTTCACCGGCTACACCGAAACCCTGCTGGGCGGCGCCGGCATCGACACGCTGGTCTATCGCGGCGCGCATGCCCTGGTGATCGATCTTGGCCAGAACGGCTCCGGGCCGGACGGCTATGACGGCTTCATCTCCGACTTCAGCGTGCTGACCGACGTCCTCGGCTTCGAGCGTGCCTATGGCGGCACCGGCGCCGACAGCATGAAGGGCACCAACGGCGACGACACGCTGGGCGGCGGCGCGGGGGCCGACAACATCGACGGCCGGGCCGGCTTCAACACGGTCGACTACGGCACCGCCCATGTCGGCACCATCGCCGCGGGGGCCTTCGTCAACCTTTCCGCTTTCAACCAGACCATCGGCAGCACCACCGTGCTTGGCGGCCAGGCGCTCGACCCCTGGGGTGCCACCGACATCCTTGCGAACATCCATGGCGTGATCGGCACCGGCTTCGCCGACACGCTGGTCGGCTCCAACCTGGACAACCGCCTGACCGGCGGCGAGGGCAACGACACGCTGAACGGCAGCGGCGGCGGCGACACCCTGCTGGGCGGCAGCGGCAACGATTCGCTGCGCGGCGGCGACGGCAACGACAGCATCGATGGCGGGGACGGCAACGACGTCATCATCGCCGGCCTCGGCAGCGACACGATCGATGGCGGCAGCCTGGCCGAACGCAATGTGGTCGACTACCGCTTCATGATTCCCGGCATCGCCCAGACGCAGTTTTCCGGCGGCGCGCTGACCCTGGTCTTCGCCGACGCGACCACCGCGACGGTCAGCAAGGCGGCCGACCTCGGCACGTCATCCAGCCCCAACCTCGACACGCTGGTCGACGTCAACCAGATCTACGGCACCGGCAACGCCGACCGGTTCGACCTGAGCAAGGCCAGCGCGACCGCGCCGCTGGCCTTCGTCGTGCGCGGCGGTGCCGGCAACGACACGATCATCGGCAACGGCGGCGAAGGCGTCGTCGCCGACTACAACGACACCGTGAACGGCAGCTCGATCCTCGCCATCAGCGCCAATCTTGCCACCGGCGTGGTGAACGATGGACAGGGCGGCATCGATTCGCTTTCGGGCGTACATGCCATCCTCGCCACCTTCGGCGGCAACGACACGTTGATCGGCAGCGGTGGCGACGACACCTTCATCGTCTCCGGTCTCGGCAGCAAGACCATCACCGGCGGCGGCGGCAACGACACCTACCGCTACCAGGGCAATTCCGGGGTCTGGATCGACCTCGGCACCAACAACAGCAGCGGTGCCTATATCGGCAACGTCTTCCATGGCGGGGCGACGGACACGCTCAGCGGCTTCAGCCGGGGCTATGGCGGCCAGGGCGCCGACACGATCCGCGGCACCAACGGCAGCGACACGCTCGGCGGCGATTACGGCGCTGATCGCATCGATGGCCGCGGCGGCAGCGACGTGGTCGACTACTCCGCCTTCAGCACGACCCCCATCGCGGCCGGCGTCTTCGTCAACCTGTCGCTCAGCAGCCAGACCAGCACGGTGTTTCCGGGCGCCGGCGGCGCACTCACGACGGTGACCCTCGCCGCGGGCACGGCGCGTGACTCCTGGGGCTTCACCGACAGCTTCGGCAATGAGTCCCTGCCGGGCAGCAGCAACCTCGAAGGCGCCATCGGCACCGGTTTCGCCGACACGCTGATCGGCACCAACTCCGCCGACCATTTCACCGGCAACGGCGGCGACGACACCATCAGCGCGGGCGGCAATGCCGACACGCTGCTGGGCGGCGCCGGCGACGATTCGCTGAAGGGCGGCGACGCCAACGACATCATCGATGGTGGCGCCGGCTGGGATGTCGCGGCCTACAACACCGTCGTCTCGACCGCCGCCAGTTGGACGCGGGATCCGGCGACCGGTGCCTGGACCGTCACCAGCGCCGACGGCACGGATACCCTGACGAACATCGAGGCGCTGAGCTTCAGCGACCGCCGCGTCGACTTCGCCAAGGCGATCCCGGACGACGTGACCGGCAACGGCACCTCGGACATCATCTGGCGCAACGGCGACGGCGGCCTCGCGGTCTGGGCGATGAAGGGCCTGACCGGCGAAGGGACCACGCTGCCGGACGTGCCGGCCGACTGGACGCTGCTCGGCACCGGCGACTTCAACGGCGACGGCTGGGCCGACCTGCTCTGGCGCCAGGACGGCGGCGCGCTGTCCACTTGGTATTCCGGCAGCACCGGCTTCGCCGGCGGCGGTGGCGGCATCGCCGATGTCGATCCCGCCTGGCAGGTCGCGGCGATCGGCGACATGAACCGCGACGGCCTCGCCGACATCCTCTGGCGCCACGCCGATGGCGGCGTCGCGCTCTGGGAGATGGACGGCACCGCGGTGACCGGCGGCGGCAGCCTCGGCACCGTGGACACCAGTTGGAGCATCGTCGGCCTGGCCGATTTCAACGGCGACAACCGCGCCGACATCGCCTGGCGGAACAGCGACGGCACCGTGGCGGTCTGGCAGATGGACGGCACCAGCTTCATCGGCGGCGGCACGGTCTACAACCCGGGCGCGGCCTGGAAAGTCGCCGGCATGGGCGACTTCGACGGCGACGGCAAGGCGGACCTGCTCTGGCGCAACGACGATGGTTCGGTCGCCGCCTGGACCATGAACGGCAACCTGGTGGTCACCACCGGCGCGCTCGGCAACCCGGGCATGGCCTGGGACGTGGCGAAGGTCGCCGACTACGACGGCGACGGCCGTGCCGACATCCTCTGGCACAATGCGGATGGATCGGTGGCGCTGTGGCTGATGAACGGGTTCAGCGCCATTGCCACCGGCTCGCTCGGCAATGCCGGGAGCTGGATGATCGTGTAGCCGGGAGGGCGGCCGGACGCACCGGCCGCCCCCTGCAGGTCATGCCGGCCCTGGCTACGCCGCCTGGGCCTCGGCGATCGCCTTCCACACCGTCTCCGGCGTCGCCGGCATGTCGATATGGTTCACCCCGACCGTCGACAGCGCATCGACCAGCGCGTTCATCATCGCCGGCGGCGAGCCGACCGCCCCCGCCTCGCCGGCGCCCTTGACGCCGAGCGGGTTGGTCTCGCAGGGCACCTCGATCAGGTCGACCTCGATGTCCGGCAGGTCCTCGGCGCGCGGCAGGGCGTAGTCCATGAAGGACGCGGACAGCAACTGGCCGCTTTCCTTGTCGTAGGCGGTGCGCTCGTGCACCGCCTGGCCGATGCCCTGGGCGACGCCGCCATGCACCTGGCCGCGCACGATCATCGGGTTCACCGCATGGCCGACGTCGTCCACCACGATGTAGCGCGGCACGGTGATCAGGCCGGTGTCGGGCTCGATCTCGACCTCGGCGACGTGGCAGCCATTGGGGAAGGTGTGCGACTTGATCTCGGCCACCTCGGCGGCATCCAGCAGCGTCGCCGGCTCGCCCTTCGCCGCGCGCGCCTTCTGGATGGCGGCAAGTTCCAGGATGCCGACGCCGCGGTCGGTGCCGACCACGGCGAACTTGCCGCCCTTGCCCTCGCCGAAGCCGCCCGGGGTGAATTCGATGTCGGAGACCGCGGCTTCGAGGTGCTCGGACGCCGCCTGCTTGCCCTTCTCGATCACCGTGGCCGTGGTCAGCAGGATCGCCTGGCCCTCGGAGTAGAGCGACCGAGCGCCCCCCGTTCCCCCGCCGGTCGGGATCTCGTCCGAGTCGCCCTGGATGATGCGGATCCGGTCCATCGGGATGCCGAGCTCGTTCGAGGTCAGCATGGCATAGGCCGTCTCGTGCCCCTGCCCGGTGGACTGCGTGCCGACCAGCACCTCGGCGAAGCCGTCGGCGGCGAAGCGCACCTCGGCGCGTTCCGTCGGGCCGCCGCCGGTGGCCTCCAGGTAGTAGGCCAGGCCGATGCCGCGCTTCAGGCCGCGCGCCTCGGAGGCCGCGCGCCGTGCCGGGAAGCCGGCCCAGTCGGCCTTGGCCAGCGCCGCGTCCAGCACGCGGGCGAACTCGCCGCTGTCGTAGCGCTGGCCCATGGCCGAGACGTAGGGCATGGCGGAGGACGCCACCATGTTGCGCCGGCGGATCTCGACCCGGTCGATGCCCACTTCCCGCGCCGCGGCGTCGATCAGGCGCTCGACCACGTAGTTGCTCTCGGGCCGGCCGGCGCCGCGGTAGGCGTCCACCGGCACGGTGTTGGTCAGCACGCCGATGACGCGGGCATGGATGACCTGGAAATTATAGACGCTGGCCAGCACCTTGGTGCCCGCCATGGTCGGGATCATCGGCGCGAAGGTGCTGAGATAGGCGCCCATGTTGGCATAGTTGCGGGTCCGCAGCGCGAGGAACCTGCCGTCCTTGTCCACCGCCAGCTCGCCGAGCGTGATGTTGTCGCGGCCATGGGTGTCGGACTGGAAGGCCTCGGTCCGCTCGCTGGTCCACTTCACCGGCCGGCCCAGCCGGCGCGCCGCCATGCAGACCAGGGCGTATTCGGCGTAGAGATACAGCTTCATGCCGAAGCCGCCGCCGACATCGGGGGTGATGACCCGGATCTTCTCCGGCGCCACCTTGAAGACGTTGCCGGCAAGCAGGTTCTTCACCAGCCACGACCCCTGGGTGCCGCAGGTCAGGGTGAATTTCTCTGCCGCCGCATCGTATTCGGCGATCGCCGCGCGGCCTTCCATGGACGCGACGATGACCCGGTTGTTCACCACGGTCAGCCGCGTCACATGCGCCGCCTGCTGCACCAGCGCCTCGGCCTTTTCCTTGTCGCCGGTCTCCCAATCGAAGGCGACGTTGCTGCCGACCTCGTCCCAGACCAGCGAAGCGCCCGGCTCATGCGCCGTGGCCAGGTCGGTGGCGGAGGGCAGCACGTCGTAGTCCACCATCACCGCCTCGGCGCCGTCACGGGCGGCCTGCGGCGTCTCGGCGACGATGAAGGCGACCGGGTCGCCGACGAAGCGGACGCGGTCCTCGGCCAAAGCGCCGCGCGGGGTCTGGGCGCGGTCGGTGCCGTCGGAATTCTTCAGCGGGATGACGCAGGGAATCTCGCCCAGCCCTTCCTCCGCCCATTCCCTGGCGGTGATCACCGCCAGCACGCCGGGGACTTCCAGCGCCGCGGCCGTGTCGATCGACAGGATCCTGGCCGCGGCATGCGGGCTGCGCAGCACCACGCCATGCGCGGCACCCGACTTGACCGCGATATCGTCCGTGTAGCGCCCGCCGCCCTTCAGCAGGCGGGGATCCTCGATCCGGCGCAGCGGCTGGCTCAGCCCGAATTTGGCCATGGGGTCTCTCCCGTTTGCGGTATCCGCCCCATCATCTGATGCGGAAGGCCCCGAGGGGAAGGGGGCTTCCCCTCCCGCTACTTCACCATGGCCGGGACCCGCTGGTCCGGGGCCGGCTTCGGGCCCTCGCCCGGGCCATCGCCGGGCGGTTCCACCGGGTTCACGCCGAACCAGGATTTCACCTTCTCCCGCAGCGACTGGAAGACGACATAGAGCATCGGGATCAGGAAGATGCCGATCAGCGAGGCCGCGAGCATGCCGCCGAAGACCGGGGTGCCGACCGCGCGGCGCGACAGCATGGCCGCGCCCGTGGCGGTGACCAGCGGCACCAGCCCCAGGCAGAAGGCGATGGAGGTCATCATCACCGCGCGGAACCGCAGCCGCGAGCCTTCGATCGCGGCGTCGCGGATCGGCATGCCGCGCTCGCGCGCCTCCTTGGCGAATTCGATGATCAGGATGCCGTTCTTGGCGGCCAGCGCGATCAGCACCACCAGCCCGATCTGCGCATAGACGTCGAGGCTGAGCCCGGCGACCTTGATGGCGAGGAACGACCCCAGGCCGCCCACCACCACCGACAGCAGCACCGGCACCGGGATGGTCCAGCTTTCGTACAGCGCCACCAGGAACAGGTAGGCGAACAGCACGGCCAGGGCGACGACATAGATGGTCTGCCCCGCCGCCAGCTTTTCCTGGTAGGCCGTGCCGGTCCATTCGAAGCTGTAGCCGGCCGGCAGCACCCGGCGGGACAGCTCCTCCATCGCCGCCAGGGCATCGCCCGAGGAGACGCCCGGCTTGGGCGAGCCGTTCACCAGCACCGCGCGGTAGTTGTTGTAGCGGCTGATGGTCTGCGGCCCGACCACGGTGCGGATATCCGCCAGCGCCCGCAGCGGCACCATGTCGCCGCGGTTGTTGCGGACGCGGATGCGCCAGATGTCGGAGATGTCGTCTCGGTCCTGCGCCTCGGCCTGGATGTTGACCTGCCAGGTGCGGCCGAACAGGTTCAGGTCGTTGACGTAGAAGCCGCCGAGCGAGGCCTGCAGCGCCGAGAAGATCGCGCTGATCGGCACGCCCAGCGCCTGCGCCTTGTCGCGGTCCACGTCGAGGAAGATCGAGGGCGTCGCCGCCGAGAAGGTGGAGAAGACCTGCTGCAGGCGGGGGTCCTGGTTGGCGGCGACGACCAGGCCGAGCATGGCGCTGCCGAGCTCCGCCGGGTCGCGCCCGGACAGGTCCTGCAGCTGGTACTCGAAGCCGCCGCCGGTGCCGAGGCCGATGATCGGCGGCAGGTTGAAGGCGACGACGTTGGCGGTGCGCACCGCGGCGCCGGCGCCGAAGACCCGCCCGATCGAGGCGAAGACGCTGTCCTTCGGATCGGTCCGCTGGTCGAAGGCCTTCAGCCGCGCGACCATGAAGGCGGTGTTCGACTGCGCCCCCTGGTCGATCAGGCTGAAGCCGACGATGGACAGCACGTTCTCGACCGCCGGGATGCTCTTCAGGATGCCTTCCACCTGCTCGACCGCCGCCTTGGTGCGGGACAGGGAGGCCGCCTGCGGCAGCTGCACCTGGACGAAGAAGGTGCCCTGGTCCTCCTGCGGCAGGAAGCCCTGCGGGGTCTTCGAGCCGATGGTCCAGATCGCGAAGGCCAGCCCCGCAGTGATCGCGAGCGAGAGGATCGAGACGCGGACGATCCGCCGGACGATGCCGGCATAGCCGTCCCGCACCTTGTCGATGCCGCGGAGAACATACCTGATCGGCCCGCGCTTCGGCCCGGTATGCCGCAGGAACAGGACACACAGCGCCGGCGACAGCGTCAGCGCGTTGATCGCCGAGATCACCATGGCGGCCGAGATGGTCACCGCGAACTGGCGGAACAGCACGCCGGACAGGCCGGGGATGAAGGCGATGGGGACGAAGACCGACAGCAGCACCAGGGTGATGGCGATGATCGGCGCGGTGATCTCGCTCATCGCCTGCTTGACCGCCTGGTTGGGGGTCAGCTCGGGGTGCTCCTCCATCACGCGCTCGACGTTCTCGACCACCACGATGGCGTCGTCGACGACGATGCCGATCGCCAGCACCATGGCCAGCAGGGAGACGGTGTTGGCGCTGTAGCCGATGGCCAGCAGGATGGCGAAGGCGCCGATCAGGCTGACCGGGACCGCGACGGTCGGGATGATGGTCGCGCGAAACGAGCCCAGGAACAGGTAGACCACGACGATGACGAGGATGAAGGCCTCGATCAGGGTCTTGATCACTTCCTGGATCGTGTCGACCACGAAGGTCGAGCTGTCGTACAGCACCTGCGCCCGCATCCCCTCGGGGAAGCGGGTGGCGAGCTCGTCGAGCGTCCGCTGCATGGCCCTGGAGACGGAAACGGCATTGGCGCCGGGCGCGAGGTAGACGCCCATTGTGATCGCCGGCGTGCCGTTCAGCCGGCTGGTGGTGTCCTGGCTCTGCGCGCCGAGCTCGACCCGCGCCACGTCGCGGATGCGCAGCACCGAGCCGTCCGGGTTGGCGCGGATGATGATGTTGGCGAATTGCTCGGGCGTGACCAGCCGGCCCAGCGTCTGGATGTTCATCTGGAACTGCTGGGTGTCGGGGATCGGCTGGGCGCCGATGCGGCCGACCGCGGCCTGCAGGTTCTGGCTCTGGATCGCCGCGACCAGGTCCTGCGGCGTCAGGTTCAGGCTGGTCAGCCGGTCGATCTCGAACCAGACGCGCATGGAGTAGTTCTGCGCGCCGAAGGGGTTGACCTGGCCGACGCCGGGGACGCGGGCCATGCGGTCGATCATATTGATCGTCGCGTAGTTCGACAGGAACAGCGGGTTGTGGTCGGGATTGCTGGAGGTCAGCGCGATGAACTGCAGCACCGAGGAGGACTGCTTGCGGACGATCAGCCCGGACCGCTGCACCTCCTGCGGCAGGCGGGCGATGTTGGCCTGGATGCGGTTGTTGACGTTGACGGTGTTGATGTCGGGGTTGGAGCCGAGCAGGAAGCTGACGCTGAGCGAATAGGTGCCGTCATTGGCGCTGTTCGAGCGCATGTAGATCATGTTCTCGACGCCGTTGACGGCGCTTTCGATGATCTGCGCGACGGTCGCCTCCACCACCGCGGCCGAGGCGCCGGGGTAGGTGGCGTTGACCGAGACCTGCGGCGGCACGATGTCGGGGAACTGCGCCACCGGGATCCGCAGCAGCGCCAGCGCACCTGCCAGGGTGGTGACAATGGCGATGACGATGGCGAGCCGGGGGCGATCGACGAAGATGGCGGAGAACATGCCGGGTCAGCCCGGCCGGCCGGGCGCTGGCGGGCCGCCGGGTCGGCTCCCGGGCGGCGGCGCGCCCACCGGCGCGGCATTCACCTCCTGCCCCGGGCGGACCCGCTGCAGCCCCTCGGCGATCACCGTCTCGCCGCCCTGCAGCCCGGCCTCGATCACCACCTGGTCGCGCAGAGTCTGGCCGAGCGTCACCGCGCGGCGCTGCGCCTTCTTCTCCGCGTCCACCACCATCACGTAGTTGCCGCCCTGGTCCTGCAGCACCGCGGCGCGGGGCAGCACGATGGCCGCCACCGGCTCGGCGCCCTCGACCGAGACGGTGACGAACTGGCCGTCGATCAGCTCCCGGTCGCCGGCGCCGCCCGCCTGCACCTCGGTGCGGCGCGGGTTCGGGATCAGCGCGCGGATCAGCAGGCTGTCGGTATTGCGGTCGATCTGGGTGTCGACGAACTGGATGCGGCCGGGATGCGGATAGGTGCGGCCATCGGTGGTGCGGATGCGGATCACCACGGCGTTGACGCCGCCGCGCGGCTCGTACCGGTTGCGCAGCTCGACCGCGGCGCGGGCGCTGACGGTGAAGACCACGCGCATCGGGTCCTGGCTGACGATGGTCGCCAATGGTTCGGTCAGGGTCGGCGTCACCACGTTGCCCGGCGTGTAGGTCGCCCGGCCGATCTTGCCGTCGATCGGGGCGATGATGTCGGTATAGCCGAGGTTGATCTCGGCGGTGCGCACCGCGGCCTGGGCGCCGAGCACGCCGGCATTCGCGGTGCGTTCCTGCGCCTGCGCGTTGTCGAGCGCCACACGCGTGCCGGCCCCGGTCTGCTGCAACTCCCGCGCGCGGGACAGGGAGACGCGGGCATTCTCCTGCGTCGCCTGGGCCGAGGCGACATTGGCGCGCGCCTGTTCCAGCGATGCCTCGAAGGGGGGTTTCTCCAGCCGGAACAGCACGTCGCCGGCCTTCACCTCCTGGCCCTCCTGGAACAGGCGTTCCTGCAGGAAGCCGGTGACGCGGGCGCGGATCTCGACCCGGTTCACCGCCTCGATCCGGCCGGTGAACTCGGAGCTCTCGGTGACCGGCTTGCGGTCGGCGGTGACGGTGCCGACGGCGGGCGGGCCCTGCGGCCCGAACTGCGCGAATGCCGGCGCCTGGGCGAGAAGCAGCAGCAGCAGGGCAAGCGGTATACGGCGCATGCGTCGGGGATCCAGTCGGAGGTACGGCGCATATTGCACCAGCGAAGAGAGGTTTGGCATCTGGCCGATCGGGGGGCTACCGCAAGCGGGCCTCGCGCCGATGACATTCTGTCAAATAATGTAGCGGCTTGTCCGCGCCGTGCCCGACGGGCAGGCTGGGACGATGTGGTTCGCCCCGCCCCGAGAAGTTCCCGTCCGCGCCTTCGCAACTTTGCCGGAGGCGCATCGCGCGGCGCGCCGCACCGCCTGGTCGGACGCCAACCGCGCCGGCGCCGCGATCGACAGCTTCCTCGAAGGCCCCTGCTTCAATGCGGCGGGCGACCTGCTGGTCACCGACATCCCGAACGGCCGCATCTTCCGCGTCGGCACGCAGGCCTGGGACCTGGTGGCGAACTATGCCGGCTGGCCGAACGGCATGGCGGCGGCACCCGACGGCGCGCTGCTGATCACCGACTACAGGCTCGGCCTGCTGCGCCTCGACCCCAGGACGGGAACCATCGCCCCGGTGCTGGAGACGCTGGTGTCGGAAGGGTTGAAGGGCCTCAACGACCTCGTGCTGGACGCCTCCGGCGCCATCCTGATGACCGACCAGGGCCAGACCGGGCTGCAGGACCCGAGCGGCCGGGTGCTGCGGCTCTGGCCCGACGAGCGGATCGACCGCTTGATCTCGAATGGCCCGAGCCCGAACGGCATCGCCCTGAACCGGGCGGGCACGCATTGCTACGTGGCGATGACCCGCAGCGCCGAGGTCTGGCGCTTCGCCCTGCGCGCGGATGCGATGGTCGCCAAGGCCCACTGCTTCTTCCGCGTCCCCGCCGGGACCAGCGGGCCGGACGGCTTGGCGGTGGATGGGGCTGACCGGCTCTTCGTCGCCAATCCCGGGCATGGCCAGATCTGGGGCGTCGATCCGCATGGCCAGCCGCTGTTCCGGCTGGACTGCACCGGCTTCGGCCGCATGCCGACCAATTGCTGCTTCGCGCCGGATGGCCGCACGCTGCTGATCACCGAAAGCCAGTCCGGCACGGTGCTGGCCGCCGAGATCCCGCCGGCCTGACGCGGCGCCGGTCGGGGAGGAGACTCCGGATGACGCAACCACGTCTGGCGCAGCCCGGCCCGGCGCTATCGCCGCGGGTGGCAGGCCTGGCGGCCCGCGCAACCCCGCTCGAATTCATCCTGCAGCCCGGCCTGAGCCTGCTGGAGGCGGTGGCGCGGCCGCTGCGGGCGGCCGGCTTCGCCAGCGCCGTGGTGGAGCTGCACGGTGGCGATGTCCACCCTTTCGCCTATGTGCTGCCCGCCCATGCGCCGAATGCGGTCCATGCCGCCTGGTACAGCGCCAGCCACGAACCGTCCGGCGGGGCGCGGCTGGACCGCGGCAACGTCACCTTCGGCCTCCGCGAGGACGCGCCCTGGCTGCACTGCCACGCCATCTGGCAGGAAGCTGCCGGCCGCCGCGCCGGCCACGTGCTGCCGGAGGAGACGGTGGTCGCCGCGCCCATCGCCGCCCGCGCCTGGGGCCTGTCCGGCGCCGGCTTCGCGGTCGGGCCGGATGCGGAGACGAATTTTTCCCTCTTCCAGCCGGCGCCGCTGCCGGGGTCCGCGGGCGGCAGCCGGGCCCTGGTGCTGCGCGTGCGGCCGAACGAGGACCTGGTCGCGGCGCTCGAGGCCGCCTGCCGCGAGCATGGCTTCGCCCGCGCCGTGCTCCGCGGCGGCGTCGGCAGCCTGGTTTCGCCGCGCTTCGCCGAAGGGGGCGGGACCGACGACATCGCCACCGAATTGCTGGTCACCGGCGGCGGCGTGACCGAAGCCGGCGGCACGGTCACCGTCGCCCTCGCCGACATGCGCGGCCGCGTCCATGCCGGCAGCGTCGTCCGCGGGGCGAATGCCGTCTGCATCACCTGCGAGCTGGTGCTGGAGGAAGGGCCCGGCTGGGAGCAGAACGCCGTGGGGCAGCATCGCCCGGGGGCGTGAATCTGCTCCGGCGGTTCAGACACGCGGAACATGCCTTGCATGGCGGCAGCCCGCCGCAGGAGACAGCTTCATGCAGAGACGCGCCTTCCTGGCCACCACCGCCGCCCTGGCCGCCCCCGCCGCCGTGCGGGCGCAGGCCGCGACCACCTTGCGCTATACCCCGCAGCAGGACCTGGTGACGCTCGATCCGGTCACCACCACCGCCTATATCAGCCGCAACCACGGCTACATGGTCTTCGACACGCTCTACGGCATGGACGCCGACTTCCAGCCGACGCCGCAGATGGTCGACGGCCATCTGGTGGAGGAGGACGGGAAGCGCTGGACCCTGACGCTGCGCGACGGCTTGCTCTGGCATGATGGGGAGCGCGTGCTGGCGCGGGACTGCGTCGCCAGCATCCGCCGCTGGGCCAGGCGCGACCCCTTCGGCGCCAGCCTGATGGAGGCGACGGATGAACTCTCCGCCCCCGACGACCGCACCATCCGCTTCCGCCTGAAACGCCCCTTCCCGCTGCTGCCGCTGGCGCTCGGCAAGGCCAGCGTGCCGGTCTGCGCCATGATGCCGGAGCGGCTGGCGAATACCGACCCCTTCCGCCAGGTGCCGGAGATGATCGGCAGCGGCCCCTTCCGCTTCAAGGCGGACGAGCGCGTCGCCGGATCGCTGACCACCTACACGAAATTCGAGAAATACGTTCCCCGCAGGGACGGCGCGGTCACCTGGACCTCCGGGCCGAAGGTGGTGCATTTCGACCGCGTCGAATGGCGCGTCATGCCGGACCCGTCCACCGCCACCTCGGCGCTGGTGGCAGGCGAACAGGACTGGCAGGAATACGCCTACCACGACCAGCTCTCCCTGCTGCGGCGGGCGCGGGGCGTGACGGTGAAGGTGCTGGACCGCACCGGCTTCGTCGGCATGGTGCGGCAGAACCACACCCAGCCGCCCTTCGACAACCCCGCCATCCGCCGCGCGCTCTGGGCGGCGCTCGACCAGACCTCGATGATGCAGGCAGTGGTCGGGCCGGCGGAGACCGGCCTTTACAAGGTGCCGCTCGGCTTCTTCGCACCGGGCACGCCGATGGCCTCCGATGCCGGGTTCGACGTGCTGGCCGGCCCGCCCGATGCCGCCAAGGCGAAGGAAGCGCTGCGCGCCGCCGGCTACAAGGGCGAACCCGTGGTGCTGATGGTGCCGTCCAACTCCGCGGTGCTGCTGGCCCTCGGCGCGGTGTTCGAGGACATGCTGAAGCGCATCGGCATGAACGTCGAGGTCTATGCGGTCGAATTCAACGCCATGCTGCAGCGGCGCAACCGCCGCGGCCCGCCCTCCGACGGCGGCTGGAGCCTCTTCGTCACCAACTGGTCGGGCGCCGACTGGCTGACCCCGGCGGGCCACATCGCGCTGCGCGGCGGCGGCGAGACCGGCTATGCCGGCTGGGCCAGCATGCCGCGGATGGAGGCGCTGCGCGAAGCCTGGTTCCGCGCCCCGGACCTCGCGGCGCAGCAGGCGATCTGCCGGGAGATGCAGCAGCTGGCCTTCGACGAAGCGGCCTACTACCCGCTCGGCCAGTACCTGCAGCCCACCGCCTTCCGCAACATCACCGGCGTGAACGACGGTTTCGCCACCTTCTGGAACGTGAGGCGCGCCTGACATGGCCGACACCGACAGCATCCGCGCCACGGCGCTCGACTGGATCGCGGCGAACGAGGCGCGCATGTCGGCCTTCTGCGCCGGCATCTGGGCGCATGCCGAGCCGGCCTGGCGCGAATACCGCTCCGCCCGCGACTATGTCGCGCTGCTGCGGGCCGAAGGGTTCACGGTGGAGGAAGGCTCGGGCGGCATGCCCACCGCCTTCGTCGCCACCTGGGGCGAAGGCAGGCCGGTGCTCGCCGGCTTCTCCGAATATGATGCAGTGCCCGGCAATTCGCAGCAGGTGGTGCCGCGTCCGGCACCGCGGGAAGGACTGCACCCCTATGCCGCAGGCCATACCGATCCGCATTCGGCATTGGGTACCGCGTCGCTCGCCGCCATGCTCGGCGCCCGCGCGGCGATGGCGGCGCATGGCGTGCCCGGCCAGCTCAAGCTGTTCGGCGAGCCGGCGGAGAAGGTCTGCGGCTCGAAGCCCATCCATGCCGCGAAGGGCTACTACGACAACCTCGACGCCGCCGTCGTCTGGCATCCCTGGCCGCTGAACACGGTGACGTCGGACACGCAATTCGGCGCCTATTGGTCCGCCGTCATCACCTTCGAGGCCGACAATCCCGAGGGCTGGATCGATCCCTCGCTCATGCCGATCGAAGGCGCGCATGCCGCGGCCCGCTGCCCCGGCGCGCTCGACGCCATGATGCTGATGTACACCACGACCAAGTACACCAAGGAGGCGATGTTCCCGCATGCCGGCTCCTGGACGCTGAACGAGCATGTGCTCGGCGACGGCGGCGCGACCTCGGACAACCTGACGCCGCGCTTCGCCCAGATCCAGTATTCCTGGCGCGCCTCCTCGCTCGGCATCCAGGAACAGATCTGGCGCGTGCTGGCGAACAACGCCCGCCACGCCGCCGGCATCACCGGCTGCCGCGCCTTCGTCCGTTGGGTGACCAAGACGCGGGTCGGCCTGCCCAACACGGCGATGACCGACCTCACCTGGAAGAACCTGCAGGCGGTCGGCGCGCCGGTCTACGCGGAGGAGGCGCTGGAATTCGGCCGCGCCATCCAGCGCAACCTCGGGCTCGATCCGATGGACGACCCCTTCATCGCCAGCGTCACCCAGCTGACCCCGCCCGAGGTCAACGAGGCGAAGATGCGCGCCAGCCTGCCCGCCTGGCAGAAGCACCTGAGCGCCGACGACTATGTCGAATTCTGCTGGCATGCGCCCACGGTGCGGCTGCTGGCGGCCCGGCCGCGGCTGCGGCCGCCTTCGCCCGGCTATGCCTATCCGAACTGGGCCTACAACGCGCTGGGCGGCCTGCCCGCGGCGGTCGATCCCGGCATGTTCGTCGCGGCGAAGACCATGGCGCTGACCTATGTCGACCTGGCGACCCGGCCGGCGGTGCTGGCGGCGGCGCAGGCCGAATGGCGCGACCGCACCGGCGGCGGCATCGGCGGCAGGGACTGGGTCGGGCCGCTGCTGCCGGCGGATTTCGACCCGCCGGTCGACCTGCGCTGGCCGGAATACGTGGCGACGCCGCGCGGCGAGGAATGGTGCTTCCCGACGCCGACCAAGGGGACGGGTGCCGGTGAGGCGCTCTGAAGGAAAAGGAAAGGCCAGGGAGGAAGTATCCTCCCTGGACCCACCTCTCCCTTTCTGAGTCCGGCACCGGCCGCGCGGCCGGTGCCGGACTCAGAAAAAGGAAGGGAGGGGTTTGGGGAGGAAACACCTTTTCCTCCCCGATCTTCCTACTCCGGCTGCACCCCCGCGGCGCGCAGCAGCGCCACGCCGCGCTTCATCTCCTCCTGCAGGAATTCCATCACCTGGGCCGGTGTCGCCACCTCCGGCACCGGCTGCACCGAAAGCTCGGCCAGCCGCGCCGCGGCTTGCTGCTGCGCGGCGGCGAAGGCCGCCTGCAGGGCCGCAAGCGCCGCCGGCGGCGTCCGCGCCGGGGCCAGCGCCACCAGCCAGGCCTCGTGGCGGAACGCCGCCAGCCCGGCCTCGGCCGAGGTCGGCACCTCCGGCAGGCTCGCCACCCGCTGCGGCCCGGCGATCGCCAGCGGCCGCACCGCGCCGCCGCGGATGATGCCGAGCGCCGAGGGGATCGGGTCCACCACGAAGATCGCGTCGCCGGTGATCACCGCCTGCATCGCCGGTCCGCCGCCGCGGTAGTGCACCGGCTGGACATCGGTGCCGGACACCGCGCGGAACACCTCCCCCGCCACGTGCACCGCGCTGCCGATGCCGGCGCTGGCGAAGTGGTGCTTCCCCGGTTCCGCCCGCAGCTTGGCCAGCAGCCCGGCCAGGTCGGCGATGCCCGATTTCGGGTTCACCACCAACACCTGCGGGATGCGGCCGAGATGCGCGATGCCCGAAAAATCGCCGATCGGGTCGAAGGGCAGCCGCGCCACCAGCGCCGGGGCGATGACATGGGCATTGCTGTGGACGAGGATGGTGTGGCCGTCCGGCGCCGCCTTGGCCACCGCATCCATCCCGACCAGCCCAGCCGCGCCGCCCGGCCGGTTCTCCACCACCACCGGCTGGCCGAGCGCGGCGGAGGCGCCCTCGGCCAGCACCCGCGCCACCACGTCGGTGGTCCCGCCCGGCGCGAAGGGCACCACCACGCGGATCGGCCGATCTGGCACCCAGCGCGGCGCCTGGGCATGCGCAAGGGTGGGCAGGGCGGCAAGCGCGAGCAGGCTGCGGCGGCTGGGCATGGCGTGTTTCTTCCCCGGACTGGTTGCGGCCACCCTGCCGGGATGCGTCGGGCGCTGTCCAGCCGCCGCCCGGTTGCGCGCGCCGCGCCGCCGGACCACCATCCGCGCAAGCTTCGGGGGACCATCCATGCAGCGCTTCGAGCTCGCCTTCCTGTCGACCACCATCGGCGCCGCGCCCAAGGCGGCCCCGGCGATCGAGGCCTGGGCGCGGGAGGGCAAGGGCCGGCTGCACGCCGTCTGGGCCTCCGAGATCGGCCTGCTGAACCAGATCCTGGTGCTGCGCAGCTTTGCGGGCGATGCCGACCTGGCCGCCGAACGCGCCCGGGCGATCGCCAGTGCCAGCCCCTTCGGCTGCGGCGAGTGGCTGACCGGCCTGTCGATGGACAGCTACGCGCCCTTCCCCTTCATCCCGCCGGTGCCGACCGAAGGCGCGCTCGGCCCGGTCTACGAGGTGCGCAGCTACATCCTGAAGACCGGCGGCCTGGCGCCGACCATGGCGGCCTGGGAGAACCAGTTGCCGGCGCGGGTGCAGGTCTCCCCGCTGGTGGTCGCCATGCATGCGCTGGATGGCCCACCGCGCTTCACCCATATCTGGGCCTATCCATCCTTGAACGACCGCCTGGCGATCCGCGCCGACACGGTCGCCCGCGGCATCTGGCCGCCGAAGGGCGGGCCGGACTGGCTGGGCGAGATGCGCAGCACGATCTGCCTGCCGACCGCGGTCTCCCCGCTGAAGTAGCGGGGCATGGAGCCCTTCCTCTCGCTCGCCCATCTCACCGTGCTCGACCTGCCGCCGCCGGCGGTGGTTCGGGTGGCGGCGGAGGCGGGCTGCCGCGCGGTGGGGCTGCGGCTGCTGCCGGTGGCGCCGGGTGCGGCGGGCTGGCCGCTGCAGGACGACCCGGCGCTGCTGCGGGAGACGCGGGCGGCGATGGCAGCGACCGGGGTCGCGGTCGCCGACCTCGAGATCGTCATGCTGCGGCCGGAGACGCGCATCGCCGATTTCCTGCCGTTCTTCGAGGCCGGCGCGGCGCTGGATGCGAAGCATGTGCTGGTCGCCGGCTACGATCCGGACGAGGCACGGCTGACCGCGACCTTCGCCGCCTTCTGCGAGGCCGCGGCGGGGTTCGGCCTGACCGGCGACCTGGAATTCATGCCCTGGACCGACACGCCGGACCTGGCGGCAGCCATCCGCGTGGTGCGCGGCGCAGCCCAGCCGAATGGCGGCATCCTCGTGGATGCGCTGCATCTCGACCGGTCCTTGAGCCGGGTGGAAGACCTCGCCGCGGTGCCGCCGGCATGGCTGCACTACTGGCAGCTTTGCGACGCGCCGGCCGAGCGCCCGGCGACGACCGAGGGCCTGCTGCACACCGCCCGGGCCGAACGGTTGTTCCCCGGCGAGGGCGGCCTGGATCTGCCGCCGCTGGTGCGGGCCATGCCGCCGGGCATCCCGGTCAGCCTGGAGATCCCGACCCTGGACCTGGCGAGGACCATGGGGCCGGAAGCGCGGGTGCGGCGCGCGGCGACGGCGGCCCGCCGGGTGATCGCCGCCGCCCGGGCCTGACACCCGACCATCCCAAGACGGAGGAGACGATCCATGGACGACCTGAAGGGCAAGGTGGCACTGGTCACCGGCGCCAGCCGCGGCTTGGGCGAGGGCGCGGCGCGCGAATTGGCCGCCCGTGGCGCCTCGGTCATGCTGGTGGCGCGCGACGGCGCCGCGGTGGCCGCCGTGGCGCAGGGTATCGGCGACAGGGCGGCATCCGGCTCCCTCGACGTCTCGGACTATACGGCGGTGGAGCGCGTGGTGGCCGCGACGCGCGCCCGCTTCGGCGGGCTGGACATCCTGGTGAACAATGCCGGGGTGATCGAGCCGATCGCCGAGATCGCCACTTCGGACCCCGCCGCCTGGGCGCGCAACATCCAGGTCAACCTGGTCGGCGCCTACAACGTCGTGCGCGCGGTGCTGCCGGGGATGCTGGCCGGCAGCGGCGGCACGATCATCGACATCTCCTCCGGCGCCGCCTACCGGCCGCTGGAGGGCTGGAGCGCCTATTGCTCGGGCAAGGCGGGGCTGGCGATGCTCACCAATGCCATCGCGCTCGAGACGGCGGGGAAGGGCATCCGGGTCTTCGGCTTCTCCCCCGGCACCATCGACACCGAGATGCAGGTGAAGATCCGGGCGTCGGGGATGAACGTCATCAGCAAGATCCCCCGCGGCGACCTGCTGCCGGTGGCGCATGCGGTGCGTGGGCTGGTCTACCTGTGCACCAAGGCGGCGGACGACCTGCACGGCACCGATGCCTCGATGCGGGACGATGCGTTCCGGGCACGCATCGGCCTGTAGCCCGCCCGCCGCGGCCTGATGACCGGAGGGCCGCAGGCCCGCAGGGCTGAATCGGCCGGCCCAACATGGACCCCGGTCTGGACAGCCGGCCCGGGTCGCGGGATTGTCCCCGCCAAGCCCGAGAGGAAACGCATGCAGCGCGAACAGCTGGAGTCGGCCCCGTCCGCGGCCGAGGATTGGCCGGACCAGATCTACGACCTGCTGAAGCAGCACGAGATCCGCCAGGTGGCCCTGGTGCCGGATGCCGGGCATTCCCGGCTGATCAAGCGGTGCCTGGCCGACAACGACATCAAGGTCACCACCCTGACGACCGAGGAGGAGGGCATCGCCCTGGTCTTCGGCGCCTGGCTGGGCGGCGAGAAGGCGGTGCTGCTGATGCAGTCCTCCGGCGTCGGCAATTGCATCAACATGCTGTCGGTGCCGATCTCGCACCGCACGCCCTGCCCGATGATCGTGACGATGCGCGGCGACTACGGCGAGTTCAACCCCTTCCAGGTCCCCATGGGCAATGCCACCCAGGCGGTACTGGAAGCGATGGGCACGCTGGTGAAGCGCGCCGACACGCCGGAGGACGTGGCCCCCACCGTGGATGCCACGCTGCGCATGGCCTTCAACACCTACCGTCCGACCGCGACCCTGATCGGCCAGCGCGTCCTCGGCGCCAAGACCTTCGGAAAGTGACCGCGATGATCGAGATTGCCGACAGCGGCAAGCTGGAGCGCCGCTCCGTCGTCCGGGCGCTGCTCGAGGACCGTGGCGAGCTGCTGGCGATCGCCGGGCTCGGCGCCCCGGCCTGGGACATCACCGCGGCCGGCGACGGGCCGCAGAATTTGCCATTGTGGGGCGGCATGGGCGGCGCGGCGGTGATGGGCCTCGGGCTCGCCCTGGCGCAGCCGGCGAAGCCGGTGCTGGTCATCACCGGCGACGGCGAGATGCTGATGGGCGTGGGGTCGCTGGCCACCATCGCCACCAAGCAGCCGCGCAACCTCTTCGTGGTGGTGCTGGACAACGAGCATTACGGCGAGACCGGCATGCAGGAGACGGCGACGCGCCACGGCGTGGACCTGGCCGGCATGGCCAAGGCAGCCGGCATCGCCGACAGCCGCAAGGTCACCACGCCGGAGGAGGTGCTGGCGCTGCGCGACGCCATCCGCGCCGGCCACGGGCCGATCTTCGCCCAGGTGAAGATCGACGCCGCCAGCCTGCCGCTGGTGCTGCCGCCGCGCGAGGCGTCCATCCTGCAGGCGCGGATGCGGGAAGCCATCCTCGGCCCCAAGGCGCACCTGCAATGAGGCGCCGCGCGCTGCTCGCCGGGGTGCTGGCCACGCCGGCGGTGGCGCGCGCGCAAGGTGCCGAGTCGGCTTGGGCGCCGGACCGGCCGATCCGGCTCATTGTCCCCTTCGCCGCCGGCGGCAGCACCGACGTCACCGCGCGGCTGGTCGCCCAGGCGCTGGGCGAGCGGCTCGGCCAGCCGGTGGTGGCGGAGAACCGGCCGGGCGCCGGCGGCAACATCGGCGCCGAGGCCGCGGCCCGCGCCGCGCCCGACGGCTATACGCTGCTGATGGCGGTCAGCGGCATCCTCGCCGCCAACCGGGCGATCTATCGCAGCCTGCCCTATGATTCGCTGCGCGACTTCGCCCCGGTCTCCCAGGTCGCCGTCATCCCGAACCTGATCGTGGTGAACCCCGACCTGCCGGTGCGCGACATCGCCGGGCTGATCGCCCATGCCAAGGCCAATCCGGGCAGGCTGAACCACGGCAGCGCCGGCTCCGGCACCTCGTTGCATCTGGCCGCGGCGCTGTTCGCGGCAAGGGCGGGGATCGAGATGGTCCACGTCCCCTACCGCGGCGGCGCCCCGGCGGCGACCGACCTGATGGCCGGCAAGATCCAGATGATCGCCTCCCCCATGGTCGAGGTGATCGGCGCGGTGCAGGCCGGGCAGCTGCGGCCGCTGGCGGTGACCACGGCGAAGCGTTCGCCCCTGCTGCCGCAGGTGCCGACGGTGGGGGAGACGCTGCCGGGCTTCGAGATCCCGCTGTGGAACGGCATCGTCGCGCCCGCCGGCACGCCGCCCGCCATCGTCGCCCGGCTTTCGGCCGAGCTCGGCGCGGCGCTGCGCGGCGACGACCTGAAGCGCCGCCTGGCCGAGCAGGGCAGTGAGCCTATGCCGAGCACGCCGGAGGAATTCGCAAGCTACATCCGCGCCGAGATTCCGCGCTGGGCGGAGATCGTCCGCATCTCCGGCGCCACCGCCGACTGACCAGGTTTGATCGCGTGATCGACGCCCCCGGCTGAAGCAGCCTCGGGCGGCCACGCTCTAGGGAAGAAACGCATGCCGCACGTCGTCTGCCTCCGCCCCGTCCACCCGGAAGCGCTCGCGCTGCTGCGCGCCTCGCCCGGCGTCACGGTCGAGGTCCTGGACCCGGTGAACGAGACCACCATCGCCGCCGCCATGCCGAAGGCGGATGCGGTGATCGTCCGCGCCACGCCGATCAACCGCGCCTTCCTGGCGCATGCGCCGAACCTGCGGATCGTCGCCCGGCACGGCGTCGGCTACGACGCGGTGGATGTCCCGGCGCTGACCGAGCGCGGCATCCCGCTGACCGTGACGCCGGACGCCAATGCCGCCTGCGTCGCCGAGCACGCGATGATGCTGATGCTGAACGTGGCGCGGCAGACCCAGTACTACGACGCCGCGGTGCGCGGCCTGCGCTGGAGCAACCCGCCGGTCCCCGATACCTTCGACCTCGGCGGCAAGACCGTGCTGGTGATGGGGTTCGGTCGCATCGGCGGCCGCGTCGCCCGGCTCTGCAAGGCCTTCGACATGAAGGTGCTGGTGCGCGACCCCTTCATCCCGCAGAACACCATCAAGGGCGCCGGCTTCATCCCGGCCAAGGACCTGCAGGCGGCGCTGGCGGAAGCCGACGTGGTGACGCTGCACCTGCCGTCCAGCGAGAAGACCCGCGGCATCGTCAACGGCGAGTTCCTGGCGTCCATGAAAAAGGGCTCGATGCTGATCAACACCGCCCGCGGCACCCTGGTGGAGGAGACGGCGCTGGCCGGCGCGCTGACCAGCGGCCACCTGAAGGCCGCCGGGCTCGACGTGTTCTGGGAGGAGCCGGCCACGGCCGACAACCCGCTGCTGAAGCTGCCGAACGTGGTGATGACGCCGCATTCGGCCGCGGCGACGGAACAGGGGCTGCGGCGCATGGCGCTGTCCTGCGCCGACAGCATCCTGTCCGTCTTTGCGAACAAGCTCGACCCCGACGTAGTCATCAACCAGGAGGTGCTGCGCGGCAACGCGTAGCCCCCTCCGATCGCAGGGGGCCGCAGGGCCCGCAGCGTGAATCGGATGGGCAAGCCAGCCCGATCGCGGAGGGCCGTCAGGCCCGCAGCGTGAATCGGCCGGGCCAATGAAAGGAGGCACGACATGGTGGACAACCCGCTTCTCACGCTCGCCGGGCACGCCGCGTCCTGGCGCAGCCGGCCGCTGCCCGATGCCGTTGCCCACCATGCCCGCCGCGCGCTGATCGACTGGTTCGCGGCGCTGCTGCCCGGCCTGTCGAAGCCGCCCGCCACCCTGCTTGCCGCCGCCATGGCGGCGGAACGCGGCCCGGGCCGGTCGATCTGCTACGTGGATGGGCAGCCCTCCCCGCTGCGGCACGCAGCGCTTCTGAACGCGACCGCCAGCCACACGGTCGAGTTCGACGACATCTTCCGCGATGCCGGCTACCATCCCGGTTGCCCGACCATCGCTCCGGCCCTGGCCGCGGTGCAGCAGCAGGGTGGCAGCATGGACGACCTGCTCCGCGCCATCACCGCGGGCTACGAGGTCTCCTGCCGCATCGGCATGGCGGTGCAGCCGAGCCACTACAAGAACTGGCACACCACCGGCACGGTCGGCACCTTCGGCGCGGCGGTGGCCACCGCCGTGGCGCTGGGCTGCGACGCCGGCAAGATCGGCCATGCCATCGCCACCGCGGCGACCTTCGCCGGCGGGCTGCAGCAGGCCTTCCTGTCGGATTCCATGTCGAAGCCGCTGCACCCGGGCCATGCCGCCGATGCCGGCGCCCTGGCGGCGATCGGCGCCGCGGCCGGCGTGACCGGCGCGCTCGATGCGCTGCACGGGCCGAAGGGCTTCGCGGCCGCGACCAGCGAGGATACCGGCAAGTGGGACAAGGCGCTGGCCGATCTCGGCGCCCGGGTCTGCATCACCGAGATGACCTTCAAGAACCACGGCTGCTGCGGCCATATCTTCGCCGCGCTCGACGCCGTGCGCGACCTGCAGCGGGAACACGGCTTCGCGGCGGCGGAGGTCGCCCGCATCCATGTCGGCGGCTACGGCCCGACGAAGAGCATCTGCGACCGACCTTCCATCACCACGGAACAAGAAGCCCGCTTCTCCGTCCAGTTCACCATGGGGGCGCTGCTGGTGCTCGGCGGCGTGCGGATCGCCGCCTTCACCCCGGACAACCTGGTCAACCCCGCCATCCGCGCCATCATGCCGAAGGTGACGGTGGAACTGGACCCGGAACTGGCCGATGCCTACCCCGCCAGGCGCGCCGCCAAGGTCTGGCTGGACCTGGCCGATGGCCGGCAGTTGTACCGCTACCAGCCGACCCGCAAGGGCGACCCCGACGCGCCCCTGTCCGATGCCGAATTGGGCGAGAAATTCCGCGAGCTCTGCGCCCCCGTCATCGGCGCCGCAACGGCCGAGGCGATGCTCGACGGTCTTTGGCACGGCACTGCCGTCCCCGGCGCCCTGCCGCGGATCCTGCGCCAGGCCGCCGAATAGCCGGCCTCAGCCGCGCTGCGCCGCCGGGCAGGCATTGAGGCCCAGCAGGCTGCAGAGCGGGCGGTTGCCCAGCAGCCCGGTCGCCAGCGGCACCAGCCCGATGGCGCCCCACCAGCCGATCGGGCCGAACAGGCCGAGGCCGATCAGCACCAGGCCCAGGCCTAGCCGCAGCCTCTTGTCCAGCCCACGGATATTGCGCGTCAGGCCATGTCTCCCGCAGCGGCATGGTTGCGCCGCGGCAGTACAATATGAAATCTTTCTTTATCAGTGTATACTAACATTAAGAGGCTCGGAACCGTCTTGCCATGCTGACCGCCCAGCGCCGGAAGCGGCCACAGACCTGCGGCGCCAGGGGCGGTCCTGGTGGAAGTGCGGGAGCCGAACGAGCATGCCCGCGCCGGCATCCCCGGCGCGTTCTGCCTGCCGCTGTCCCGCCTCGGCGCGGCGGAACCGGCGCTGCCGGCGGGCCGTCCTGGTCAGGGGCGGGCTGCTTTCGCCGGGCCCAGCGGCGCCTGCGGCATGGCGCAGCCGCCGCGCCGCATGGGGTGGAACCGCGCCGCCGCCTGGCCGGGACCTAGTCCGCGGGCGGGCAGTAGATGTCGCACAGGACTTCCAGCAACCGCGCCGCCTTCGGGTCGGCCAGGCGGTACCAGATGGTCTGCGCCTCCCGCCGGGTGGCGACCAGCCGATCCTCCCGCAGCCGCGCCAGATGCTGCGACAGGGCGGATTGCGACAAGCCGACCACGCCGACCAGCTCGGTCACGTTCATCTCCCCGCCGCCCGCCAGATGGCAGAGCACCAGCAGGCGCTTTTCATGTGCCAGCAGGCGCAGCAGCCGGGCAGCTTCGGTGGCTCGCGCCTCCAGCACCTCCAGCGGCATCATTGTCGTCACGATCAGCCCCTATTGAGTCAGCTTGTTTTGTTTTAGGTATAATTAATATATCGGGTGGCCCGTGGTTGCGGGCTGTCGGCGGAAGGGTGGGATTGCCCCGAACCCTGGACCCGCGCGATCCGTATCCTGCGGTCAGACACGGCGTTCTGCCGTCGTTGCGTGCATTGGCGCTGGGATGGCCGTCGCCGCAGGGACGCACCCCTGGGACTGGACCCGAACCGGCCCGATTCTTCTCACCGATTCCGGTTTTTTGGTGACGCTACCCTACGATAGCAGGGTTTTCATCGCCAAAACCCGACTGAATCGCCGGGTCATCGCAATGCGAAGCATGATGTCCTCCCGGCCGGGCGTTCCGGTGGCTATGCTGACACCGGAAAGGTCCATCGCCGGACATCGGAACCATGCACCCATCGAAGCTGCCAGCCGCCGTCGGATTCATCTGCCGCCACGCCGCGATCGGCTTCGGGTTGGCGACGCTGTTCGTCGCCACACTGTTCTGGGCCGATCCAGGCGGGGTCGCGCAGGTCCTCCAGCGCGCGCCGGAACACCCATGGCCCACCTTGCTGCTCTGGTTCTTCTGCGGCCTGACCCTCGGCGCTGTGCAGATCGGCATCGCGGTGATGTTGCAGGGCGGGCCGCCCGACGACGACGACCGCGGTGGCGGACGGCGGGACATGGTTCTCGTGCCGATCCCCGTCACGCGCCGCGGCTGACAGGCAGGCTTGGGGAGGGAACTGAGTTTCCTTCCCGGACCCCTCCCCTCCTGTCCGCAGCTTCGGCATTCGCCGGGCTGCGCTTTCCGCTCAGTGCATGTGCGCGCCGCGGGCGATCGCCAGGTGGTGCGCCTGGTGGTGCGCGCCGCTCGCCATCAGCCCGAAGAAACCCAGGCCGCGGATATGCACCGCCGCCTTCGGATCGGCCGCGGTCACGGTCAGCCGGACGCCCTCCGGCAGCGGCTCGCTGCTGGCGCGCCAACCCTTGATGCGGTCCAGCTCCCGGGCATGCGCCGGCACCATGCGCCGCAACGCGACCAGCGTGCGGCCCTGGCCGGTGACGCTGACCTCGACGCCGCCCTCGATCGGGCGCGCGACCGCCTCGGCCCGCAGCATCACCTCGTCCATGTCCACCAGATGCTCCCGCAGCGCATCGAGGTCGACGCGCGACCAGTCGGTCGCCGGGTCGGCTTCCAGCAGGCGGACGATCTCCTGCAAGGCGGCGAAGGCGTCCTGGCCCGGCAGCACCGGCACCGCCGCCCGGGCCGGCGCCACGCCATGCGCGTGGCCATGCTTGGGCGCGGGTTGGGCCGCGGCGCCGCCGGCCAGCAGGCAGAGGCCGAGGAGGAGGGGCTTCGCAGGCATGATGGCACGCTCCGGCAGGGAAGGACCGCAGCCTAGCGCAGGCAACCCGCCGCCGTGACATGCCGTTTCAGGGGAGTACCGACAACCCCGGAGATGATCCGCCGATGCCGCGCCGCCTCTTCCTCGCCTGCCTCCTGGCCCTGGCCGGGTGCACCGGCTCCGGCGCCTCGGGGCCGGTGGCCCAGCCGCCTGGCGCACCCGAATCCACCCGGACCGGCGTGCTCGCCACCGCCGCCGCCGCCCTGCAGCGGGATGCGCCGGTCAGCAACCTCGATGTCTACCTGGTCGGCTTCCATCCGATGCGGGACCACCCGGACAAGCAGATGGAGGCGCACCACTTCTGCCACGTGGTGAACGAGGACCTGATGCAGTGCGCGCTGTTCGACGGCAACACGCGCAGCGCCAACCTGACCGGCCTCGAGTTCATCGTCTCCGCCCGGCTGTTCGCCACCCTGCCGCCGGCGGAACGGGGCTACTGGCACCCGCACAACGCCGAGATCCTTTCGGGCCAGCTGGTCGCGCCCGGCATCCCGGCCGCGGCCGAGCATGCGCTGATGGCCAGCAAGATGAACAGCTACGGCAAGACCTGGCATGTCTGGGACACCGCGACGGACAGCCTGCCGCTCGGCCCGCCGCATCTCGCCTGGTCCTTCAACCGGGAAGGCGAGGCCCGGCCCGGCCTGGTCGAGGCGCGCGACCGCCGCATGGGGATCGACACCGCGGCGCGGCGCCGCGCGCGGGAGGACCTGCGCGCACTGGCCCGGCCGCAGCACGGCGTCGATGCGCTGCGCGGCCGCTTCGGCCGGCCGACCGAGCCGATCCCGGGGGTCGCGGCGGCGCGATAGGCCATGGCGCGGCAAGCCACTCCACCGCTACCTTGCGGCCAAGCAATGACGTTGGGGAGGCAGGCATGACATCCACCACGCGGCGCGGTGCCCTGCTGGGCGCACCGGCGCTGCTCGCCGCGGCGGGCATGCGGTCTGCGAAAGCCCAGGCCTGGCCAGGCCGGCAGGTGCGCATCGTGGTCGGCTTCGCCGCCGGCGGCGCCAACGACATCATGGCCCGGCTGATCGCCGGCAAGCTCGGCGAGCGCATCCCCGGCACCGCCTTCGTGGTGGAGAACCGGCCCGGCGCCGGCACCCTCCTGGCGGCCGAGCATGTCGCCCGCGCCGCGCCGGACGGCGCCACCTTCCTCTATGCCTCGACCTCGACGCTGATCACCCTGCTGGTCAACCGTGGCAGCGGGCTGGACCCGGTGCGCGACTTCGCCGCGGTCACCATGGCGCAGTCCTCGCCGCTGCTGATGGTCTCGCGCCCCGATTTCCCGGCCAGGACCCTGCCGGAGCTCCTGGCCCTGGCGCGGCAGCGGCCGGTCACCGTCTCCCACCCCGGGACCGGCGGCATCAACCACCTGGCCATGGCGCTGCTGATGCAGCGCACCGGCGTCGAGTTCACCCTGGTGCCCTACAACGGCAACCAGCCTTCGCTGACCGCGCTCGTCCGCGGCGATATCGACGTCGCGCATGACAGCTTCTTCGCGACCAAGGGCCTGCTGGCGAACAACAGCATCCGGCCGATCGCGGTGACCAGCGCGCAGCCCTCCGCCGTCATGCCGGCGGTGCCGACCGTCGCCACGACGGTGCCGGGCTACGAGGTGCTGTTCTGGGGCGGGCTGATGGCGCCGCGCGCGGTGCCGGAGCCGATCCTCGACCGCATGGCGGCCGAGGTGGATGCCGTCCTGCACCTGCCCGACGTGATGGAGCGGGTGCGCAGCTTCGGCGCCGACCCGGTCGGCCTCGGCCGCGCGCAATATGCGAAGACCATCGCCGAGGACTGGGCGCGGTGGGGCACGGTGGTGCGGGAGATCGGGCTGAAGGGCGATTGAAGGGGGTATCGAGGATCAGTAAGGCCAGGGAGGAAGCATCCTCCCTGGCCCCACCTCTATTCCGGGGGTCCGGCACCTGCCGAGCGGCAGGTGCCAAGCCCACGAAAACCAATGGAGGGGTTTGGGGAGGCAATGCTTTCCTCCCCGATCTTTCTTCCTACCGCGGCGCGGTCGCCACCGCCTGGAAATTCGCCAGGCTGTCCTCTGCCACGCGGAACCACTGCACCTGCTCCACCCGGAAGCGGTCCCAGTGCTCGTGCACCTTCTTGAAGCGCGCATTCTGCGCGCCGATCTCGGCGTAGAGCTCCTGGGAGGCCTTATACAGCGCCTGCATGATCTCCCGCGGGTAGGGGCGCAGCTGGGTGCCCTGGGCCACCAGCCGGCGCAGCGCCGGCGGGTTGGCCACGTCGTATTTCGCCGCCGTCGCGTGGTAGGCCTCGGCGCAGGCGGTCTCCAGCATGCCCTGGTAGGCCTTGGGCAGCGCCTCCCAGGCCTTCAGGTTCACCATGAAGTCGGTGTTCGGCCCGGCCTCCTGGAAGCCGGGGTAGTAGTAGAATTTGGCCACCCGGCCGAAGCCCAGCTTCTCGTCGTCGTAGGGGCCGATGTATTCGGCGCCGTCGATCACCCCGCGCTCCAGCGCCGGGTAGATGTCCGACGGGGCGATCTGCTGCGGCACCACGCCGAGCTTCTGCATCACGCTGCCGCCCAAGCCGGCGATGCGGAATTTCAGCCCCTTCATGTCGTCCAGCGTGCGCAGGTCCTTCTTCGACCAGCCGCCCATCTGCGCCCCGGTGCAGCCGGCCGGGATCTGCCAGATATTGGCCTCGGCGAAGACGTCCTTCAGCAGGTCCCGCCCGCCGGCATAGTTCAGCCAGGCGAAATTCTGCCGGCTGTTCAGCCCGAACGGCAGCGCCGAGCCGAAGGCGAAGCTGGGGTCCTTGCCGAAGTAGAACAGCGCCGAGGTGAAGCCGCATTCGACCGAGCCCTGGCCGACCGCATCCAGGATCTGCAGCGCCGGCACCACCTCCCCCGGGCCGGAGACGGTGATCTCGAAGGCGCCGTCCGACATCTCCCGCACCCGGCGGGCGACGATCTCGGCCGCGCCGTACAGCGTGTCCAGCGTCCGGGGGAAGCTGTTCGGACAGCGCCAGCGCAGCCTGGGCTGGGCGGAGGCGAGCAGGGGCGTGGCAAGGGCGGCGGCGCCGGCGGCCGTGCCGGCGACGAGATGGCGGCGTTGCATGGGTGGACCTTTCCTGTCGCGCCTGGACCGGCGCTTGGGCCGAATCCTGCCGGGATCGGACCGCCTGGGCAAGGGAAGGGTGCGGGGCGCGCGGCCTCAGCCATGCGCAGCGGCCGCGACGCGCTCGGCGACCAGCAGCGCGCCGAGCAGCGCCGCGGTCGCCGGCACCGCCAGCGCGGCATCGCCCCAGGCGTCCTGCAGCAGCGCGCCGAGCGTGGCACCGGCCGCCATCGCCGCCCAGCAGGCCGCCTGCTGCGCCCAGGCGCCGTGCCGGGCACGGCCGAGCAGGGCCTGCACCAGCCCCTCCATCGCCCGCGACAGCGCCCCGGTGACGAAGGTGATGCCGCCCACCCCGGGCAGCGCGGTGTTCAGCATGCCCATGGCCGGCACCATGGCCCAGGCGGCCGGCGGCAATTCCCAGGGGCCGGCCGCCGGCGCCAGCAGCGCCGTGGCCAGCAGCACCGCCACCAGGCCGAGCACCGCCGGGCTGCGCCAGCGCCCGGCCGCGGCGCCGACCACGGCGCCCAGCAGGGCGCCGGCGGCGAACAGCCCGACCACCGTCGCCAGCGCCGCGGCGCGTGCGCCGTGCCCCTCGGCGGTGGCGATCCCAAGCATGGTGCTGGTGCCGCTGATGAAGCTGACGAAAAGCTGGTCGAACCGCAGCCAGCCGATCGCATCGACGCAGCCGGCGAGGCCGACGAAGGGCACGGCGGCCCAAGGATTGATCGCGAGAACGGCAGGCTTTTCCGCCGCTTGCATCCGCATTACACCGCCGCTCCTCCCGGGAGATAAGCCATGCACCGTCGTATCCTCCTCGGCGCCGCCGGCGCCGGCCTTGGCATCACTGGCCTCGCCGCGCCCGCTTTGGCGCAATCCGCGCCGGAGGTGCGCTGGCGCATCGCCTCCGCCTTCCCGCGCAACCTGGATGTCCTGTACGGCACCGGCGAACGCATCACCCAGCGCGTCGCCGCGCTGACCGACAACAAATTCCAGATCCGCTTCTTCGCCGCCGGCGAGATCGTCCCCGGCCTGCAGGTACTGGACGCGGTGCAGGCCGGCACCATCGAGGGCGGCCATACCCCGGTCTACTACTATACCGGCAAGGACCCCTCCTTCGCCTTCTTCACCGCCCTGCCCTTCGGCCTGAACGCCCGGCAGAATCTGGCGTGGCTGAGCCATGGCGGCGGCAACGAGCTCGCGGCCGAGCTGTTCCGAGACTACAACATCATCGGCTTCCCGGCGGGCGACACCGGGGCGCAGATGGGCGGCTGGTTCCGCAACGAGATCAAGTCGGTCGACGACCTCAAGGGGCTGAAGTTCCGCGTCGCCGGCCTGGCGGGCGAGATCTTCCGCCGGCTCGGCGCGGTGCCGACCCAGGTCGCCGCCGCCGACATCTACCCCTCCCTCGAACGCGGCACGCTGGATGCGGTGGAGTTCGTCGGCCCGCACGACGACGAGAAGCTGGGCTTCGTGCGCGTCGCCAAGAACTACTACGCGCCGGGCTTCTGGGAGGCCGGCGCCCACCTGCACCTGATCACCAACCAGGCCGCCTTCGCCGCACTGCCGCCGGCCTACAAGGCGGCGATCGAGGTCGCCTGCGGCGAGGCCAATGCCGACATGCTGGCGCGCTACGACCACCTGAACCCGCAGGCGCTGCGCCGGCTGGTCTCGGCCGGGGCGCAGCTTCGCTTCTGGCCACGCGACATCATGCAGGCGGCCTGGAAGGAGGCGCATGCGATGTACGACGAGATGGGCGCCAAGAACCCGCGCTTCGGCCGGATCTGGACCGCCTACAAGGCCTACCGGGACGAGGAGTACCAGTGGTTCCGCGTCGCCGAGAGCAGCTTCGACAACTTCGCCTTCCCGGCGGCGGCGCAGCCGCCGCGGTAAGGCGAAAGACCGGGGGCGAGGCGGGGCGGCATGGAGCCGGTCCGGCTTGCCCCCGCGCGGCCGTCTGGCCACATCCGAATCTGGGATGCAGCTTGAAAATACCATATACGATTCGATACTGATTTTTTATTATTTGGACTTGAGAATGTAACCACGCCGACTAGGTTGTGCCGCTTGCAGGCACGGGGGTTGGCACATGGTACAGTTCGTCTTCGACGGCACCAATCTGGTCGACGTATTCGATGCATCGGCCCTCGGGGCGGCGGATATCGGCGTGTTCCGCGACCTCGGCGCCGGCGACACGGCGATCGGCGGACAGGGCGCCGACCGCTTCGCGCTGGCCGCCGCCGGCAGCGCCGTGGCCGGGGGCGCCGGCGCGGACATGTTCTTCACCGTGTACGACGGCACCGCCGCGGGCGCGCGCGACACCATCGAGGGCGGTGCCGGGATCGATCTGCTCAGCATCACCGTCAACTCGTCCCAGGTGACCGACATCCTCAAGGCCGAACTGGTCCGCCTGCAGGCCTATCTGACGTTCGGCGACGTCGGGGCGCATTTCGTTTCCGACATCCTGCATGTCGACATGACCGGCGTGGAGACGGCCAATATCCGGCTGGACGGCGTCCTCCGCAGCCTGAGCGACATCGCGCCGCCGAACCTGACCATCGGCTTCGAAAGCTTCGCGCTCGGCAGCAACCATCTGCTGACGGCCGACCCGGCGCCCCTGGTGGAGAATGGCTATGCCTTCAGCGGACTGGGCCTGTTCTCGACCCATGTCGCAGACACCGGGCACAGCCTGGGCGCGACGGCCGGACCGGCAGCCGGCGGCAGCCAGTTCCTGGCCATCTACAGCCAGGATGCCGCCTTCAGCCGGCAGGATGGCGCCGACTTCAACCTGCTCTCGCTGACGGTGAAGGCCGATGCGGTCGCCACGCTCGATGCCTACAACAACGGCGCGCTGGTGCATTCCCTGGACCTGACGCTCGACCGGCAGTGGCACACGCTGACGCTGAACTGGACCAACATCGACCAAGTGGTGGTCAACTACATCAGCAATGGCCAGAGCAACTACGTCGCCCTCGACGATATCGTGGTCAACAGCCTGGTGACCGCCCGCGCGCCCACGGTCGGCTTCGAAAGCTTCACCCTCGGCAGCAGCCATCTGCTGACGGCCGACCCGTCGCCCCTGGTGGAGAACGGCTACGCCTTCAGCGGCCTGGGCCTGTTCTCGACTCACGTCGCCGACACCGGGCACAGCCTGGGCGCGACCGCCGGGCCGGCGTTCGGCGGCAGCCAGTTCCTCGCCGTCTACAGCCAGGATGCCACGTTCGGCCGGCAGGACGGCGCCGATTTCGACCTGTACTCGCTGGCGGTGAAGGCGGATGCGGTCGCCACGCTCGACGCCTACAACAACGGCGTGCTGGTCCATACGGTCAACCTGGCGCTCGACCGCCAGTGGCACACGCTGAACCTGAACTGGACCGGCATCGACCAGGTGGTGGTCAACTACATCAGCAACGGCCAGAGCAACTACGTCGCCCTCGACGAGATCTTCCTCGGCTGACCCGGGGCGACGGGTCGGCCGCCGGTCCGGCCCGTCGCTCCCTGGCGGATCGCGCGTCGGGTCGCGCGCGCAAGCCGCTCCGGCCGGCTGGCCGCGACCCCGGCTCCGGCCCCCCGTCCGCCGCTGCGTTTCGGGGCGCGGCGCGGCGTCGCCGCATTGGACGCCGCCCCCCCGGCTCCGGTACACCGACGCCGCCTCCTGCCTCGGGACCCCACCGCCTCATGGACATCGCCGCGCTGCTCTCCGCCCTCGCCATGGGGGTGCTGGAAGGGCTGACCGAATTCCTGCCCATCTCCTCCACCGGCCACCTGATCCTGCTGGGGGAGCTGATCGGCTTCCAGGGCCCGCCCGGCAAGGTCTTCGAGATCTCGATCCAGCTCGGTGCCATCTGCGCCGTCATCTGGGTGTTCCGGGAGACGTTGCTGGGCCTGGCCCGCGGCATGTGGCGGCCGGGGCGGGAGCGGTTCTACGTCACCAACCTGGCCCTGGCCTTCCTGCCGGCGGCGGTCATCGGCGCGACCCTGCACAAGACCATCACCGAAAGTCTGTTCAGCCCCTGGGTGGTCTGCACCACGCTGATCCTCGGCGGCATCGCCATCATCCTGATCGAGCGGCTGCGGAAGACGCCGACGATCCGCTCGGTGCCGGAGATCGGCCCGGTCCCGGCGCTGCTGGTCGGCTTCGGCCAGGCCCTGGCGATGATCCCCGGTACCTCGCGGTCGGGCGCCACCATCATCACCGCGCTGCTGCTGGGGGTGGAGCGCAAGACCGCGGCTGAGTTCAGCTTCGTCCTGGCGATCCCGACCATGCTGGCGGCCACCGCCTACAGCCTGCTGAAGGTGCGCGACCAGATCTCGGTGGATGGGCTCGGGCAGATCGCGGTCGGCTTCGTCGCCGCCTTCGTGGTGGCGCTGGTGACGGTGCGCTGGGTGCTCTCGGTGATCGGGCGGATCGGCTTCACGCCCTTCGGCTGGTACCGGATCGTCCTGGGCGTGGCGATGCTGGGCTTCCTGCTGGCGCGCTGAGCGGCCGCGTCAGGCAACGCTCGCCGGGTCGCAATTGCCGCCGCAGACCAGCACCCCGACCTGGGCGCCGGCCGGCGGCAGCCAGGCGCCGCAGAGCAGGGCCGCCAGCGCCGTCGCCCCGCCCGGCTCGGCGACCAGCCGGGCCGCCTCCCACAGCAGGCGCTGCGCCGCGCGGATGGCGGCATCCGGCACCAGCACCGCCTGCGCCACGTGATCCCGGGCGACCGCGAACATCAGCGCGCCGACCTGCCTTGCGCCCAGGCTGTCCGCGGCCAGCCCGCCGACCGGGGCCGGGACCGGCCGGCCCGCCTGCAAGGCGGTGGCGAGCGTCGGGCAGCCCTCGGGCTCGACGCTCACGATCCGTACACCGCTGCCGGCATACCATGCGGCCATGCCGCCGATCAGCCCGCCGCCGCCGGTCGCCACCAGCACATGGGTCAGCCCCGGCGCATCGGCCTGGAACTCCAGCGCCACCGTGCCCTGGCCCGCCAGCACCTCCGCCTGGTCGTAGGCATGGATCTGCAGCGCGCCGGTTTCCGCCGCGCGCGCCTCGCTGGCCTGGCGCGCCGCGTCATAGGCCTCGCCGCCCACCACCAGCCGGGCGCCATAGGCCTCGATCCGCGCCCGCTTGGCGGCGCCGGTGATCTCCGGGACGAAGATCTCCGCCGGCACGCCGAGGGCGCGGGCGGCATAGGCCACCGCGGCGCCGTGGTTGCCGCCGGATGCGGCGATGACGCCGGCTTGCGGCAACTCGCGCGAAAGCATGCGGTTGAAGGCGCCACGCGGCTTGAAAGACCCGCTGGCCTGGAGCAATTCCAGTTTCAACATGATGTCGCAAGGCAAACCAAGGTCGCCCCCGGCCAGCCGCAGCAGCGGCGTGCGGCGGATATGCGGGGCGATGCGGAGCGCGGCGGCGTGGATCGCCGCCTGTTCAGGATGAGTCGACATGGCGCGTCAGGGGTGGCATGCCCGATGGTGCGACGCAACCGCGGGTGCCCTTGGAAGCTCCGGGGGTTTCTGCCAAGGTCGGTCGCCTGTTTGGTGGCGACCGGGATGCTGCTCCATGCCAGTTCAGTCGCCCGTGGGGGGGAAGCCGTGCTGCTGCTCGGACCTCCGGGTTCAGGGAAGTCCGATCTCGTGCTGCGCCTGATCGACCGGGGCTGGCGGCTGGTCGCCGACGATCAGGTCGCGGTCACGGCCGAGGCCGGCCTGCTGTGCGCCGCGCCGCCGCCGGCGCTGCGCGGCCTGCTGGAAGTTCGGGGGTTGGGCATCTTCCGCGACCTCGCGGTCGCTGCCCCGGCGCCGCTGCGGCTGGTCGCCCGGCTGGTCCCCCGCGCCGAGATCGCCCGGCTGCCGGAGCCCGAGACCTGGATGGAAGCCGGCATCGCCCTGCCCGCCATCCGGCTGGACGGCTTCGCCGCCTCGGCCACCGCCGCCCTGGGCCTGGCGCTCGATGCTGCGCTCGGCCTGGCCCGGCAGCAGGCCGGCGCCTTTGCGGGAACCGCGGGCGAATGACCGGGGGGCAGCCCGCGCCGCCTGTCCCGGGCGCCCGCCCGGTGGTGCTGGTCACCGGGCTCTCGGGCGCCGGCAAGGCCTCCATCCTCCGGGTGCTGGAGGACCTGGGCTTCGAGACGGTGGACAACCCGCCGCTGAAGGTGCTGGAGGAGTTGGTCGAGGACGGCGAAGAGCCGATCGCCGCTGGCATCGACACCCGCACCCGCGGCTTCGTCCCGACCCAGGCGCTGGTCACCCTGGCCCGGCTGCGCCGCAACCCGGCCATCGCCGTCACCCTGGTCTACGTGACGGCCGAGGATTCCATCCTGCTGCGCCGCTACACCGAGACGCGGCGGCGCCACCCGCTGGCGCCGGGCGGGTCGCTCGGCAACCGGGTGATCGACGGCATTACCCGGGAATCGGCGCTGCTGGCACCGCTGCGGGATGCCGCCGACCTGGTGGTCGATACTTCCGACCTGCCGCTGCCGACCCTGCGGCGGATGATCGAAGGCCGGTTCCGGCCGGAAGGCACGCCCGGCCTGTCGATCCAGGTGATGTCCTTCGGCTTCCCCAAGGGCCTGCCGCGGGAGGCCGAACTGGTCTTCGACGTCCGCTTCCTGCGCAACCCGCACTATGTCCCGGCGCTGAAGCCGCAGACCGGCCGCGACCCGGCGGTCGCCGCCTATGTCGAGGGCGACCCGGATTTTCCCGGCTTCTGGACCCGGCTGACCGGCTTCATCGATCCGCTCTTGCCGCGCTACGTGGCAGAGGGCAAGAAGTACCTCACGGTTGCGTTAGGCTGCACCGGAGGCAAACATCGCTCGGTCCTTGTGGCGGAACGCCTGACCGCCCATCTGCGAAGCGCGGGTTGGCGTGCTGATGTGACGCACCGGGAACTTGCCCAAGGCGAATTTGCCCAGCGGGGGCTTGCCGGGATGGACCCGGCGGGCGATCCCGGCCACCGCACCGCGGCGCCCCAGGAAGGCCCCGACGGCGATGACGTCCCCGCAGCACAGGCCGGGACGGGGGGTCGGGAGGCCCTGACACGCACCCCATGATCGGATTGGTTCTCGTCACCCATGGCCGCCTCGCGGATGAACTCCGCCTCGCCATGGAACATGTGGTCGGCCCCCAGCGGGCCGTGGCCACCGTCTGCATCGGCCCCGACGACGACATGGAGCAACGCCGGCAGGATATCCGCGACAGCATCGCAGCGGTCGAGCAGGGCGACGGCGTCGTCGTGCTCACCGACATCATGGGCGGCACGCCCTGCAACCTGGCGGTCTCGATCGCCGACCGGAAGCAGGTGGAGGTGATCGCCGGGGTGAACCTGCCGCTGCTGGTCAAGCTCGCCAAGATACGCTCGTCCGAACCATTGGCCGAGGCGGTGGACCATGCCGCCGCGGCCGGACGCAAATACATCGCCGCCGCCGGCGACATCCCGAACGGGGTGGCGCGGGTCAATGGCAGCGCCACCGGAGGGACCAAGCCGTGAGCCACGCCGCGACCCAGCCGATCGATGCCACCGCCAGCGCCGGTTGCGGCGAGGGGGAGATGATCCTGCGCCAGACGCTGGTCATCAAGAACAGCCGCGGCCTGCATGCCCGCGCCGCCGCCAAGCTGGTCACCCTGGCCGAACGCTTCTCCGCCTGCGTGCAGGTCTCCCGCGAAGGCCAGAAGGTGCCGGCCTGCTCGATCATGGGGCTGATGATGCTGGGCGCCGGCAAGGGCAGCACCGTCGAGATCGAAGCCGAGGGCTGGGACGCCAAGGAGGCGCTGGAGGCGGTGGCCGGCCTGGTCGAGGCCGGTTTCCATGAAGAATGAAAAGACCGAATCGCCCGAGGGGCTGAGCGCCAAGGGCCCCGACCGCGCCGCCGAGCGGGGCCAGGAGGCACCGCGCAAGCCGGCCGCCCGCAAGACCAAGGAACAGGCCATCCGCGGCCTGCCGATCGCCCCCGGCGTCGCCATCGGGCCGGTCTACGACACCACCGAGATCCCCGCCGAGGCGCCGCGCCGAACCATCACCACGGCGCAGGTGGAGGCCGAGCGGCAGCGCCTGGCCGATGCCACCGCGCTGTCGCGCAAGCAATTGGGCAAGCTGAAGACCCGGCTCGGCATCCTGCCCGAGGAGGCGCAGGAGGAATTGGCCCCGCTGCTGGATGCCTATGTGCTGATGCTGGGCAATTCCCGGCTGCTGCGCGGCGCCCGCAAGCGGATCGAGCAGGGCCTGCTGGCGGCCGAGACCGCCGTGCAGGACGAGGCCGAGGCGATCGCCGCGCTGATCCTGGCCAACAAGGACGACGACCGCGCGGGCCTCAAGCGCCGCGCCGACGAGGTGCGGGAGATCGCTCGGCGCCTGACGCGGAACCTGACCTCCACCCCCTTCCGCAGCCTGAAGGAGGTGCCGGAAGGCGCCATCCTGGTGGCCGAGGAGCTGACGCCGGCGGATGCCGCGCTGCTCGACCCGTCCCGCATCGCCGGCGTGGCCACCGCCGAGGGCGGCGCCGACGGCCATACCGCGATCATGCTGCGAGCGCTCGGCATCCCCTCCGTCCTCGGCTGCGTCGGGCTGACCGAGAGCGTGACCCGCGGCGACCAGGCGGTGCTGGACGGCAGCGCCGGCACCATCGTGCTGCGCCCCGGCCAGGCGGCGCTGGACAAGGGACGCGAGGCGCTGGCCGCCTTCGCCAAGGAACGCTCGAAGCTGGCCAAGCTGCGGCGGCTGCCGGCGGTGACCACGGATGGCGAGCATGTCGAGCTGCAGGCCAACCTGGAGATCCCCGCCGAGCTGCCGCTGATCGCCCAGGCCGGCGCCCAGGGGATCGGCCTGCTGCGCACCGAATTCCTGTTCATGAACCGCGAGGACCTGCCGGACGAGGAAGCGCAGACCCACGCCTATGCGCAGATCCTGGAGGCCATGGGCGGCGACCCCGTGACCATCCGGGTGCTCGACTGGGGCGGCGAGAAGGACATGGAGGCCCTCGGCGAGGGCATCGCGCCGACCCATGCCGGGCCGAACCCGGCGCTCGGCCTGCGCGGCCTGCGCCTGCTGCTGAAGCGGCCGGAGCTGCTGGAAGCGCAATTCGCCGCCATCCTGCGGGTCGCCGACCGCGGCCAGGTGCGCATCCTGCTGCCGATGGTGACCAACCCGTCCGAGGTGAAGCAGGCACGCGAGATCTACGAACGGGTGGCCAAACGGCTGAAGCGGAAGGGCGCGCACCTGCCGGACAAGCTGCCCGACCTGGGCGTGATGATCGAGACGCCGGGGGCGGCGCTGGCGGCGGACGCCATCGCGCTGGAGGCCGACTTCTTCGCCATCGGTACCAACGACCTGGCCATGTACACGCTCGCGGTGGACCGGGCGGAGGCGGAGGTCTCCCACCTGTACGACCCGCTGCACCCGGCGGTGCTGCGGCTGATGCAATTCGCCACCGAAGCCGCGCTGCGGCTGCGGATGCCGGTCAGCGTGTGCGGGGAGATGGCGGGCAACCCGCGGCTGGTGCCGTTGCTGCTGGGGCTCGGGATCCGGTCGCTGTCGATGAATGCCAGCGCGATCCCCCGCGTGAAGCAGGCAGTGCGGGCGCTGGATATCTCGGACTGCGCGCGCTTCGCGCGGCGGGTGATGGAGCAGTCGGACCCGGCGCGGATCCACGAATTGGTGATGGGGTTCGGGACGGAGAAGCCTTAGGTCAGGCCGCGCCGCGTTTCGGCTTGCGCTTCGGCGGCGGCTTCAACCCGGCCGCCATCTGCCGCTTGACCGCGGCGGTCATCGGCCCGCGGGCGGCACCGGCCCAGGCATTGGCGGCGCTGAGCCAGAGGCTGAGGAAGGGGTTCTTCTTGGTCCAGGGGATCGCCATGGCGTGCAAACGCCAGGGCGCGCCGGCCGTTCCAGGACCGGACATGGCCTGGCGCGCGCCCCGCGCAGGACAGGGCCGGATGCCGGCAGTGATGGGAAGCCCATGCCAAAGGACGAGATGGAGGAATTGCGCGGCGAGATCGTCGCGCTCGAGACTGCCCTGGCCGCAGCCTTCGGCGAGATCGCCGTGCTGCGCGCCGCGGTGACCGGCGGCGGCACCGCCGCGGCGCTGACCGCCATGGAGGACATGGCGACCCAGCTGGAAGGATCGGTGCTGCGCGGCGTGGTCGGCGCCGAGGAGATCGGCCGCGCGGATGCCTCCGCCGGATTCGAGCGGCGCATGGAGCAGATCGCCCATGCGCTGCGCAACGCGATCGCCTTCCGCGAGAACTAAGCGGCGTCAGCCCCCCGCCAGCATCGCGTCGGCGATCTTCTCCGCCGTCATCAGCACCGGGAAATTGGTGTTCGCACACGGCACCACCGGGAAGATCGAGGCATCGACCACCCGCAGCCCCTCCATCCCCCGCACCCGGCCCTGGTTGTCCACCACCGCCATCGGGTCGTCGTCCCGGCCCATTCGGCAACTGCACGACGCATGCCAGACGCCGATCGTCGCCTTGCGGATGAAGGCCTCCAGCGCGTCCTCGTCCTCCATCACTTGGCGGAAGGTGAAGCCTTCCACCACGTAGCGGTCGATGATCCAGGACCGCAGCGCCTGCGGCCCGTCCAGCAGCGCCGCGACCGCCCGGGTGAGCCAGCGGTTCTTCTCGTTCACCACGCCGATGGCGCGGACCTTGTCGCTATAGGCCGCCGGGAAGGGGTCGGTCGTCACCGCGGCCAGCGGCGCCGAAAGCTGGATCGCCGCCAGCATGCGGAAGCCGCTCATCAGCCGGTCCAGGTCGCGGCGGTCGGACAGCAGGTTGAACTCCACCACCGGCTCGTCCTGCCAATTGGTCGAGGCCAGCCGGACCTGCCCGGCCTCGGAATAGGTCTTGTTGACGAAGGCCAGCAGCGAGGCGACCTGCTGACCCACCGCGTGCCAGGCCGACTTGCTGGCGACGGCGACGAACATGTCGCCCTTCGGCGTCTCCGGCAGGCCCGAGGAATAGCGCAGGCCGAGCAGGATGTGCCGGCGCGAATGCGCATCCGTCAGCCGCGCCGGCTTGCGGATGAAGGAGGACAGCGAGATCGAGGGGTGGTCCATCAGCCGCTGGCCGACGCCGGGCAGCGCCGAGCGGACCTCGATCCCCATCTCCCGCAGATGGCCGACAGGCCCGATCCCGTTGCGCAACAGGATGGCCGGCGAATGGATGGCGCCGGAGGAGAGGATCACCTCCGCCCCGCGAAACTCCTGTGGTTTGCCTTTCACCATGGCGGACACGCCGACGCAGCGGTTACCCTCGAAGAGCAGGCCGCTGACCTGGGTCTCGGTCGAGATGGTCAGGTTCTCCCGCGCCCGCACCTGCGCATTCAGGTAGCCGACCGCGGCCGAGACCCGCTTCCTGCCGTCGATCGAGGCCGTGACGGGGAAGTAGCCGTCCTCGAACCGGCCATTCTGGTCCGGCAGGTATTTGAAGCCGGCAAGGCGGAAGGCTTCCCCCGCCGCCTTCGTGTGGTCGCACCAGCGCTCGGCCGGGATGCGGGTGACGGTGATGTTGCCGTCCTTGCCGTGCCACTCGTCATCGACGTCGAGGTCGTGCTCGACCTTCTTGAAGTAGGGCAGCACGCTGTCCCAGTTCCAGCCGGCGGCGCCGCGGGATTCCCACTCGTCGAAGTCGGTCGGCGCGCCGCGATTGGCCATCTGGCCGTTGATCGACGATCCGCCGCCCAGCACCCGGGCCTGCTCGTACTTGCGCAGCGGCGGCGGGGCGGCGTCGGGGTTGTTGTGGGAGACGACCTGGGTGCGGACCTTGAGGTTGGTCCAGTGGAAGCGCGGGTCGAAATAGGCGGTGCCGGGATAGGTGTCCTCGATCTCCTTCGGCACCTGGCCGGGCGGCGTGTCCTGGCCGGCTTCCAGCAGCAGGACGCGGTTGGCGGCGCGGGCCGAAAGCCGGTTGGCGAGCACTGAGCCGGCCGAGCCGCCGCCGACGATGATGTGGCTGTAGTCCACGCATGTCCCCCCAAGGCTGTTTCCTTGGGGAATTCCCTATCACGTGGCGGAGGCCGTGCCATCACTCCGCGACACCGGCACGTCCTTCCCCTTGACCAGGTTGGCGCCGAGCCAGCGCACGGTGGCCTCGATCACCGTGTCGAGCGCCTTCAGCACGGTCTCCAGCCCATAGCCGAGGAAAAAGGCCCAGGCCGCCAGCGCCAGGTTGAAGCCGCCGATCTCCACCGGCCCCTCGGTCCCGAACAGCAGGCCGATCAGCCCGCCGCAGGTGGCGCCCAGCATCACCCGCCCGACCCCCGCCGTCCCGTCGTTGGCCGACAGCGTGGCATCCCGCAGCTTCTGCTCGAAGCGCCGCATGACATAGACCGCGCTGCCGATGCCACCCAGCAGCAGCGGCAGGATGTATCCGGTCAGCATGACCAGGCCGTCCTGCATCCGCAGCTCCGTCCGCCGCCAGTCGTCCGGCCCGGCCGGCGCGGCCAGCGCCAGCGGCGGCACCATGCAGGGATGCGAGCCACCGTCGAAGGCCTGGCCGAACCAGCCCAGCACCCAGCGCCCGGCCACCTCCGTCGTATTCAGCGGGTTCATCAGGACCTGGAGGCAATTCCAGTCGGCTAGGCGGGTATAGCCCAGCGCCTCGCGCAGCTTCAGCTGGATGAGTTGGCTGCAGAGGTTCTGCGCCGGGATCTTGCGCGGCAGCAGGCGGTATTCCGGGTCGGTCGCGGCTTCCGGCTTGGCCGGCGGCGGCTCGGCGCCCGCCCGCTGATCGGCCCCCCGCAGGCCGGCGATGGCCGGGCCGGCCGGCGCCGGACCGCCGGGTACCGGGGCCCTGGCCTGCTCCGCCGCGCCGCCGGCCGGCAGGGACCAGCAGAACTCGGGCAACTGGTCCTCGGCCGGCGGGTTCGCCGCCCCGGGCGTCGCCAGGCCCGGGCCACCACCCGTGACCGCCGTCGCATCGGCCAGCGCCAGGCGCCTGACCGTCCCGGCGGCCATGCCGTCCGGCTCCGGCGGGACGCGCTGCAGCCGGAAATCCTGCTTGGGATCCAGCTTGGCGAGGTCGCTGTAGGCTTTCTCGAGCCCCGTCTCCACCACGCCGCGCTGGGTCAGGATGCGGCGGCCGTTGTCGACATGCATCAGCAGCCAGACGGCCGTGAGCATGGCGACGACCATGGCCGACCTGATCACCCACAACTCCCGCCGCACACCCCGCGCCCGCCGCAGCTCGGTGTCCGTCAGGTACAGGGTGGGGCCGCCGGGATCGTCGGTGGCGGCCCGCCCCGGCGCCTGCGCCGCCTTCCGGTCCGGCCGGCCGGACCTGCCATGGTGATAGGCGGCGGTGAAGCGGATGGAGCCGGCGGTGGCCGGCGCCGCCGAGCGGCCGAGCTGATCGACCGTGCGGACCAGCCGGGTGAACTGCGCCCCATCGGCGGCGACGCGGCCCGGTGGCATGACCAGCAGGGAAAGGTCGGCCTGGTCCGGATCCCCCTGCTGCGGCGGCGCCGCCTGGCCCGGCTCGTCGACCAGGCGGCGGTTCGTGGCCTCGGCCAGGTGCGCGATCAGGACCAGCCCGTCCCGCTGGAGCCGGCGGACCTGGTTGACCACCTCGCCATCCTGGCGACCGGCTGCTGCAGCCTCCGACATGATCGGTGCCTCCCGCGCCGCGCGGCATGCCTGCCTGCGTTGCGCCCGATCGTGACGCTTCACGCGGTGCCCGCACAAGCCCGGTGATCCTGGGCGGCTGGGCGGCGCGCGGCTGTGCCGCACCGCACAAGCCAGGCGGCCTCCCGCCGCCCGGCCCGGGGCAGTGCGTGTCCGGCGGCAGGATGGATGCCTGCGCGGCGCCGCTTCGCCAGCGCCGAGTCGCGGCGCTAAGGTCAGGGCGATGCCTCCGGCCCCGCCCGCCCGCCCGCGCCGTCCCGCCGCCTCCGTGAAGCCGCGGCCACGCCGGCCGGCCCCCCTCGCCGCCCCAGCCGCCGCCGCCCGGGCCGAAGCCGCCCGGCCGCCGCGCCGGCGCGGCCGGTCCCTGCTGGGCTGGCTGGTGCAGGGGCTGGTCTGGGGCGGCCTCGCCGTCTGCGCCTTCCTGCTGTTCTTCGCCTGGGACCTGCCGCGGGTGGATGGCATCCCCGCCGCCACCCGCCGCCCCTCGGTCACCCTGACGTCCGCCGATGGCGCCATGCTGGCGACCCAGGGCGACCTGTACGGGCAGACGGTGCGGCTGCGCGACCTGCCGCCCGCCTTGCCGGCGGCCCTGATGGCGGTGGAGGACCGCCGCTTCCGCAGCCATTGGGGGATCGATCCGGTCGGCCTGGCCCGCGCCGCGCTGGCCAATTGGAAGGCGGGCGAGGTGGTGCAGGGCGGCTCCACCCTGACCCAGCAACTGGCGAAGAACCTGTTCCTGACCGCCGAGCGCACCACCCGCCGCAAGGTGCAGGAGGCACTGCTGGCGCTCTGGCTGGAACGCCGCTTCAGCAAGGACCAGCTGCTGGAGATCTACCTGAACCGGGTCTACCTGGGTGCCGGCGCCTATGGCGTCGATGCCGCGGCACGGCTGTTCTTCGGCGTGCCGGCCAGGCGGGTGAACCTCTGGCAGGCGGCGATGCTGGCAGGCCTCCCCAAGGCGCCGTCGCGCTACAACCCGCGCGCCGCGCCCGACCTCGCCACCGCCCGGGCGTCGGAGGTGCTGGAGGCGATGGTCGAGACCGGCGCCATCACCCAGGGCCAGATGGGGGCCGAGCTCGGCCGCATGCGGATCCCGGCCCCGGCCTCGCGCCAGGCCGGCTGGTTCGCCGACTGGGCGCTGGAGGACCTGGCCGAGACCTTCCCGGGCAATGCCGACCTGATGCTGCGCGCCACGCTGAACGCGAAGCTGCAGGCGGTCGTCGAGGCCCGGCTGGAGGCCCTACTGGCCGGCCCCGGGGCGCGGGCGGGGGTGACCCAGGGCGCGGTGGTGGTGCTGGACGCGGCGACCGGCGCGATCCGCGCCATGGCCGGCGGACGGGACTTCCGCACCAGCCAGTTCAACCGCGCCACCGCCGCCCGGCGCCAGCCCGGCTCCGCCTTCAAGCCCTTCGTCTTCCTGGCGGCGCTGGAGAAGGGCATGCGGCCGGAGGACGACGTCTCCGACGCGCCGGTCAGCCTCGGCGGCTGGTCGCCGGGCAACGGCCAATGGAGGCCGCGCGGCGAGATCAGCATGGAGGAAGCCCTGGCGCAGTCGGTCAACACGGCGGCGGTCCGCGTGCTGTTCCGCGCCGGCGGACCGCGCGCGGCGGCCGAGGCGGCGCGCCGGCTCGGCCTCGATGGCCGCTTCCCGAACGATGCCTCCATCGCGCTCGGCACCGGGGAGGTGACCCTGCTGGACCTGACCGCGGCCTATGCCGGATTCGCCAATGGCGGGTTGCGCGTCACCCCCTTCGGCATCGCCGGCGCGAGCGCGACCGGCGCCGCCCTGCGGGTGCCGCGCGTGGCGCCGGTCCGCGCCATGGCGACGGAGGATGCGGCGGCGATGCGGCGGATGCTGGAAGCGGTGGTCGCGCGCGGCACCGGCCGGGCCGCGTCCGTCGGCGGCCGGGTGGTCGCCGGCAAGACCGGCACCACGCAGGATTTCCGCGACGCCTGGTTCGTCGGATTTTTCGGCACGACGGTCATCGGCATCTGGCTCGGCAACGACGACGCCCGGCCGATGGACAGCGTCAGCGGCGGCAGCCTGCCCGCCCGGCTGTTCCGCGACATCACCGAAGCGGCATTGTAGCCCCGGCGCCGCACCGTGGCAGCATTCCGCGCAAGGTGCAGGTGCGTGACCCGGATGCACGCGTTAGATGAAGCCTGGTGCGATGAAGACTGGGCCAGAGGCGGAGCCGGATCATGCAGTCGGATGATGTCCAGCCGGAGGACGGGGTGCTGCGCCGCAAGGCGGCACGGAGCGAGGTGATCGCCGGGCTGGCGCGCACCGTGCAGCACGACATCAACAACCTGCTCACCGTCATCTTCGCCAACCTGGAAATGCTGAAGCGGACCGCGGCGGACGGCGCGCCGCAGCGCCAGCTCGGCCGGGTCGAGGAAGCCGCCCGCCGCTTCGAGGGCACCAGCCGATCCATCCTCGCCCTGATCCGCCGGCCGGCCGGCGAGCGGGCGGCGGTCCGGCTGAGCGACGCGCTCGCCGCCATCCAGCCGCTGCTGCTGATGATCCTGTCGGGTCCCGGCGCGCTGTCCGTCACCCTGGCCGACTGCGACCCGCCGGTGCTGCTGGAACGCAGCGCGCTGGAGGAGGCGCTGCTGATGCTGGCCGCCCAGGTGGCCGAGACCCAGCCGCGCGGCCCGGCGCTGTCGCTGGCGGTGGCGGCCGAAGCCGGGGCGGGACGGCTGACCCTGGTCCTGCCCGCCGGCCTGGCCCCGCCGGCGCGCGAGGCCTTGGCTGCGGTGTTCCGTGCCGCCGGCGGCGAAGCGGCGACCGAGGGGGAGGCGCTCGTGCTCAGCCTGGAGCCGCACATCCCCGGCTGACGCCGCGCAGCCGGCGGCCACGCCGCCGCCGGATTGGGCAGGCCCCGCCTGTTTCCCTCGCAACCGGTGCCACGCGACCGGTTCGGTTGGATTGCTTCGCATCCGCCCCACTCTCTGCTATCGGCGAGGGCCCCCGGCGGGGCCGGGACGGCGCTCGGCGAATGCCGCATTGCCTTTCCCGGCCCTGCTGGCGCAGCATTTGCTGGGTACAAGCAACAGGGATGGCCGCCCAAGGCGGCAGAAACGGGAGACGGATTTCTATGCAGCCCTTCGGGCTTTCTTTCGCGCGCATCCTCGGCACCACGGCGCTCGGCCTCACCCTGGCCCTGCCGGGGCTCGCCCGGGCGCAGGCGCCGGCACCGGCCACCGCGTCCAACACATTCGATTCGGTCAAATCGCGCGGCCAGCTGGTCTGCGGCGTGAACACCGGCCTGGCCGGCTTCGCCCAGCCGGACAGCCAGGGCGTCTGGCGCGGCTTCGACGTGGACTACTGCAAGGCCATCGCCGCGGCGATCTACGGTGACGCCAGCAAGGTCCGCTACGTCCCGACCACGGCGCAGGTGCGCTTCACCGCGCTGCAGTCGGCCGAGATCGACGTGCTGTCGCGCAACACCACCTGGACGCTGTCGCGCGACACCTCGCTCGGGCTCGACTTTGCCGCGACCACTTTCTACGACGGCCAGGGCTTCATGGTGAAGGCCAGCCTCGGCGTGAAATCGGCCAAGGAGCTGGATGGCGCGACGATCTGCGTCCAGCCCGGCACGACGACCGAACAGAACCTCACGGACTGGGCGCGCAGCAGCAAGATCAAGTTCACCCCCGTGGTGATCGAGCGGCTGGAGGAGCTGGTCAGCGCCTATGTCGCCGGCCGCTGCGACGCCTACACCACCGACGTCTCCGGCCTGGCGGCGACGCGCTCGGCCCAGCCGAAGCCGGGCGACCACCTGATCCTGCCCGAGGTCATCAGCAAGGAGCCGCTGGCGATCGGCGTGCGGCAGGGCGACGCCCGCTTCGCCGACATCGTCCGCTGGACGCATTTCCTGCTGCTGAGCGCCGAGGAGTTCGGCGTCACCGCGGCGAATGTCGACAAGATGGCGAACGACCCGCGGCCCGAGGTCAAGCGCATGTTCAGCAAGGATGGCGGGCTCGGCCCGATGCTGGGCCTGCCGGAGCTCTGGGCGGTCAACGTCATCAAGGCGGTGGGCAATTACGGCGAGGTCTTCGACCGCAACCTGAAGCCGATCGGCATCCAGCGCGGCCCGAATGCGCTCTGGACCAATGGCGGGCTGCAGTACTCGCCGCCGTTCCGGTGATGTCCCGCGGGGCCGGCCTCGGCCGGTCCCGCCTTCCCGCCACGCCTGACCACGCCTGCCGAGCATAGAAGGGCGCGCCATGTCGCAGACCACCATCGACCCGAGGTCGCTGCGGGCGCCGCCCAGGCGGCCCTTGCGCCTGTCCTGGTCGGACGAACGGGTGCGCGCCATCGTCTGGCAGGTGCTGGTCGTCGGCGCCATCGGCGCCATCGTCTGGTGGCTCTGGTCCAACACCGTCCACAACCTCGAAGTCCGGCGGATCGCCACCGGCTTCGGCTTCCTCGGCCGCGAGGCCGGGCTGCCGATCGCCGAGAGCGTGATCGAATACAGTCCGACCGATACCTACCTGCGGGCGCTGATGGTCGGCCTGCTGAACACGCTGAAGGTGGCGGTGGTCGGCATCGTCCTGGCGACCATCCTCGGCACGCTGATCGGCATCGCCCGGCTGTCGAGGAACTGGCTGCTGGCCAAGATCGCCGGGGTCTATGTCGAGGTCATCCGCGACCTGCCGCTGCTGCTGCAGCTGCTGTTCTGGTACGCGCTGCTGCAGGGCCTGCCCGGGCCGCGCCAGGCGCTGAACCCGGTGGAGGGCGTGTTCCTGTCCAACCGCGGGCTCAAGCTGCCCTGGATCGAATGGCAGGATGCGCATTCCTTCGCGCTGATCGTCTTCCTGGTCGGCGCCGCCTATACCTTCCTGTATCGCCGCCAGGCCCTGGCCAAGCGGATGATGGACGGCCAGCCGCGCGCGGTCTGGCCGGTCGCGCTCGGCACCATGCTGGTGCTGCCGGTGGCGGTCTGGGCGGCGCTCGGCGCGCCCTGGGTGGTGGACTGGCCGGCGCTGCGCGGCTTCAACTTCCGCGGCGGCCTCAACATGTCGCCGGAATACTTCGCCCTGCTGCTGGGCCTGACGCTCTACACCGCCGGCTTCATCGCCGAGATCGTCCGCGCCGGCATCCTGGCCGTCCCGGGCGGGCAGTGGGAGGCGGCGCAGGCCTTGGGCCTGCATCCCGGCCAGGTGCTGCGGCAGATCGTGCTGCCCCAGGCGCTGCGGGTGATCGTCCCGCCGATGACCAGCCAGTACCTCAACATCACCAAGAACAGCAGCCTGGCCGTCGCCATCGGCTACCAGGACATCGTCTCGATCGCCAACACGACGCTGAACCAGACCGGCCAGGCGATCGAGGGCATCGCCATCATCATGCTGGTCTACCTGACGATCAGCCTGTCGATCTCGTTCTTCATGAACTGGTACAACGCGCGCATCGCGCTGGTGGAGAGGTGACGGTGATGCGCGCATTGTCGTCGATTGGCTTCGCTGGCCCGAGGGCCGGCTACGTGGCACGCATCGCCCTGCTGGAGCGCTGAGCCGATGAGCGACATCACGCTGGGCACCGCCGCCGCCAAGGTCCCCGAGGCCGTGCCGCGCACCCCGCCGGCCAGCCAGATCGGCCTGCAGGGCTGGCTGCGGGCCAACCTGTTCTCCTCCTGGCTCAACAGCGCGGTGACGCTGCTGGTGGCCTATTTCCTGGTCCGCTGGATCTTCGGCTTCGTCGAATGGGGCATCGTCAACGCCGTATGGTCGGTGCCGAACAACCAGACCCAGGCCTGCCGCGACCTGCGCGGCATCGGCGCCTGCTGGGCGGTGATCACGGAGAAGCACCGCTTCATCCTGTTCGGCACCTATCCGTACGAGGAACACTGGCGGCCGGCGCTGTGCGTTCTGCTTTTCGTCGGGCTCTACATCGTCTCGGCGATGCGCCGGTTCTGGCGGAAGGAATTGGCCTATATCTGGATCGGCGTGCTGACGCTGATCGGCGTGTTGATGTGGGGCGGCGTGCTCGGCCTGTCCTACGTGCCGCAGGAACGCTGGGGCGGGCTGGTCATCACCCTGATCCTGGCGACCTTCGGGCTGGCCTTCGCCTTCCCGCTGTCGATCCTGGTGGCGCTCGGCCGGCGGTCCTCGCTGCCGGCGATCAAGGCGCTCTGCGTCATCTACGTGGAACTGATCCGCGGCGTGCCGCTGATCAGCCTGCTGTTCATGGCCAGCGTCATGTTCCCGCTGTTCCTGCCGGAAGGGGTGAACATCGACAAGCTGCTGCGCGCCCAGATCGCCATCATCCTCTTTGCCGGCGCCTACCTGGCGGAGGTGGTGCGGGGCGGGCTGCAGTCGCTGTCGAAGGGCCAGTACGAGGCCGCCGACGCGCTGGGCCTGTCCTACTGGCAGAAGACCGGCTTCATCATCCTGCCGCAGGCGCTGCGCATGGTGATCCCGCCGCTGGTCAACACCTTCATCGGCTTCTTCAAGGACACCAGCCTGGTCCTCATCATCGGCATCTTCGACCTGCTGACCGCCGGCAAGACCGCGATCATCGAGCCGGCCTGGCAGGGCTTCGGCATCGAGGTCTATCTGACGGTCGGCGCCATCTACTTCGTCTTCTGCTTCGCCATGTCGAAATACAGCCAGAACCTGGAGGCGGAGCTGAACCGCCACCGCCGTCGGTGAGGGGAATAGGATCATGAGCGAGACCCTGGAACACATCGCCTCCACCGCCCGCACCGATGCGCCGCCGGCCATCCTGCTGGACAAGGTGAACAAGTGGTTCGGCGCGCTGCATGTCCTGCGCGACGTGTCGCTGAGCGTGGCGCTCGGCGAGCGGGTGGTGGTCTGCGGCCCCTCGGGGTCCGGCAAGTCCACCGCCATCCGCTGCATCAACCGGCTGGAGACCCACCAGGAAGGCATCATCAAGGTCAACGGGATCGAGCTGACCGACGACGTGAAGGCGCTGGACGACATCCGCCGCGAGGTCGGCATGGTCTTCCAGTCCTTCAACCTGTTTCCGCACCTCACCATCCTCGAGAACTGCACCCTCGCGCCGATCTGGGTCCGCCGCATGCCGAAGCGGCAGGCCGAGGAACTGGCGATGGAATACCTGACCCGGGTGCGCATCCCGGAACAGGCGAAGAAATACCCCGGCCAGCTTTCCGGCGGGCAGCAGCAGCGCGTCGCCATCGCCCGCGCGCTCTGCATGAAGCCGAAGATCATGCTGTTCGACGAACCGACCTCGGCGCTCGACCCGGAGATGATCAAGGAGGTGCTGGACACCATGATCGGCCTGGCCGAGGACGGCATGACCATGATCTGCGTGACGCACGAGATGGGCTTCGCCCGGACCGTCGCCGACCGCGTGGTCTTCATGGACCGTGGCGAGATCGTCGAGGTCGGCACCCCCACCCAGGTCTTCGAGAACCCGCAGACCGAACGGTTGCAGACCTTCCTCAGCCAGATCCTGCGGGGGCACTGAACCCCCTCCGGCGGCTGGGGGACGGCAACCTTGCAAGGCCGCAGGCGGAAGCCTAAGCCTGCCCGCCGTCCTCCCCCCGGAGCGCTCGCTTGACCGCGTCCCCCCCTGCCGCCGCTTCCAAGGCGATATCGCTCCCCCTGCTGCTCGGCGTGCTCGGCGTCGTCTACGGGGACATCGGCACCAGCCCGCTCTATGCGCTGCGCGCCGCGCTGCTGCATTTCTCGGCCGACGGGATCGAGCGCTGGGAGATCCTCGGGCTGCTCTCGCTCATCGTCTGGGCGCTGATCCTGACGGTCACAGTGAAGTACGTGACCTTCATCCTGCGCGCCGACAACAAGGGCGAAGGCGGCATCCTGGCGCTGATGGCCCTGGCCCAGCGGGTCGCCGGCAGCGACCGCTCGCGCCGGATCGTCATGCTGCTCGGCATCACCGGCGCCTGCCTGTTCTTCGGCGACGGCGTCATCACCCCGGCGATCTCGGTGCTCTCGGCGATGGAGGGGCTGAAGGTCATCTCCCCGGCCTTCGAGCCGCTGATCATCCCGGGCTCCGTCGTCATCCTGGTGGCGCTGTTCCTGGTGCAGTTCCGCGGCACCCACAGCATCGGCCGCATCTTCGGCCCGGTCATGGCGCTCTGGTTCGGCACGCTCGGCCTGCTCGGGCTGATCGAGGTGATCCAGGAGCCGGAGGTGCTGACCGCCATCTCGCCGCACCATGCCATCGCCTTCTGCCTGCACTACCGGCTGGCCGCCTTCATCGCCTTCGGCTCGGTCGTGCTGGCGGTGACGGGGGCGGAGGCGCTCTATGCCGATATGGGCCATTTCGGCCGCAGACCCATCCAGCTCGCCTGGACCTTCTACGTGCTGCCGGCGCTGGCGCTGAATTACATGGGCCAGGGCGCCCTGCTGCTGAGCGACGCCAAGGCGCTGGAGAACCCCTTCTTCCTGCTGGCGCCGGAGATGCTGCGGCTGCCGCTGGTGGTGCTGGCCACCGTGGCCACCGTCATCGCCTCCCAGTCGATGATCTCGGGCGCCTTCTCCATTGCCCGGCAATGCGTCCAGCTCGGCTTCCTGCCGCGGCTGGTGGTGCGCCACACCTCGGACACCGAGGAAGGGCAGATCTACCTGCCGCAGGTCAATTTCGCCCTGCTGGCCGGGGTGCTGATCCTGGTGCTGTCCTTCCATAGTTCGGACCACCTGGCCGCCGCCTACGGCATCGCGGTGACCGGCACCTTCGTCTGCACCAGCGCCCTGGCGATCCTGGTCTTCCGCCGGCAGTTCCGCTGGCCGGCCGCCGCCGTCGCCGCGGTCTTCGTGCCGCTGCTGGTGATCGACGCGGCCTTCTTCGCTTCGAACGTGCTGAAGATCCCGGAGGGTGGCTACGTGCCGCTGGTGCTCGGTGCCGGGCTGTTCATCATGATGCATACCTGGAAGCGCGGCCGGGACCTGCTGTTCTCCCGCTTCCGGCAGGACAGCCTGCCGCTGAAGTCCTTCCTCGCCCGGCTGCCGCAGAGCCGCACCATCCGCGTCCCCGGCATCGCCATCTTCATGACCAGCCAGGCGGACTACGTCCCCGGCGCGCTGCTGCACAACCTGAAGCACAACAAGGTGCTGCATGAGCGGGTGATCTTCGTCACCGTGCTGAACGAGGACATCCCCCAGGTCGGGCCCGAGCGGCGGCGAGAGGTGATGGAGCTCGCTTCCGGCATCCACCGCGTCATCCTTCGCTACGGCTTCCAGGAAAGCCCGCATATCCCGCGCGAGCTGGAGGCGCTGAACCAGGACGGCGTACCGTACGAGGCGATGCAGGCGAGCTACTTCCTGGGGCGGGAGACCCTGGTGGCCGCGGTGGTGCCGAAGATGTCGCACTGGCGGCAATGGCTGTTCACCCTGATGTCGCGCAATGCCGTGCCGGCCACGGAATTTTTCCGCATCCCGTCCGACCGCGTGGTGGAGTTGGGCGTCCGGGTGGCGATCTGAACCGCCACGCCCCGGGAGCGTTGCCGACCCAGGTCGAAGGCTGAAGGGGTGGAGTTCAGAATGCCTATGGTAACGCTGGTGGTGGCCGCAGGTCCCGGCTTTCCGCAGGGCAGTCCGGTCCACCGCTACGAGATCGAGGCGCCACTGACGCCCGGCGGACACCTGGACCCCGAGGCCTGGGGCGCCGGGCCCGGCGCTTGGCCGGCCCGGCGCATCTGGCCGGGCGGCCCGGCGCGGGAGGGCGACCTGCAATTCGATGGCGACACCGAAAGCTGGTCCATCCGGCTGTTCCCTGGCAAGGCGGCGACCGACGCGCCGCTGCATGCGGCGATCCACAATGCCGGTCAGCTCCGCCCCGGGGAGTATGTGACGATCCGCGAGCCGGACGGGGTGGAATTCTCCTACCGGGTGGTCTCGGTGGCCTGAGCGGGGCAAGGCTCCGGTCACCAAACCAGCAGGCCGGCCGCCGCCGCGCCGCCGGCATCGCACCCCAGCGGCGACAGCGTCGTGGCGGCCGAGAGCGGCAGGAACTGCGCAAGCCGCAGCGCCTCCGCCTCCCTGCCCGGCGGGGTGAAGCCGGCGTCCCGAAGCCGGTTCTTCCATCGCGCCCGCTGCGGCGACGGCGGCGCGGATCGGAATGGCGAAAGCGTGCGGGGCCCAGATGCGCGAAAGGCCCGGCCGCTTTCGCGGTCAGGCCTCTCGGTAAACTGGTGGAGCCAATCGGGATCGAACCGACGACCTCTTGAATGCCATTCAAGCGCTCTCCCAACTGAGCTATGGCCCCCCAGGAAGGAGGCGGCTTTTAACCCCGGCCCGGCAGGTCTGCAAGGGGTTGCGGACGACTTTCGCAGGGACTTTCGCCGCCGGCTTCGCGTGACTAGTTTGCCCCCGGCGTTTCAGGCCGAAACCAGGAGGGGTGCGCATGGGCAAGGTGTTTCCGGACGCGAAGGCGGCCCTCGCGGGCCTGCTGCGCGACGGCATGATGATCCATTCCGGCGGCTTCGGCCTCTGCGGCATCCCCGCGCTGCTGATCGAGGCAATCCGCGACAGCGGCGTGCGCGACCTCACCATCGTCTCGAACAACGCCGGCATTGACGATGCCGGGCTCGGCCTGCTGCTGAAGACCCGGCAGGTGAAGAAGATGATCAGCAGCTACGTGGGCGAGAACAAGACCTTCGCCGAGCAATTCCTCGCCGGCGAGCTGGAGATCGAGTTCAACCCGCAGGGCACGCTCGCGGAACGCATCCGCGCCGGCGGCGCCGGCATCCCGGCCTTCTACACCAAGACCGGCGTCGGCACCGAAGTGGCCAAGGGCAAGCCCACGGCAGAATTCGACGGCGAGACCTATGTCATGGAGCGCGGCATCGTCGCCGACCTGGCGATCATCCATGCCTGGATGGGCGATACCGAGGGCAACCTGATCTATCGGAAGACCGCGCGGAACTTCAACCCGATGATGGCGACCGCGGCGAAGGTGACGGTGGCGCAGGTCGAGCACCTGGTGCGGCCGGGCGAGCTGGACCCCGACCACGTCATCACCCCGGGTGTCTTCGTCAAGCGCATGGTCCAGTGCCCGGCCGGCTACGAGAAGCGCATCGAGCAGCGCACCGTCCGCAAGCGCGAGCCGGCCGCCGCCGGCGGCGTGGCGTAACCCCAGGGCACGAGCGAAGGAACGGAAACATGGCCTGGACCCGTGACCAGATGGCGGCCCGCGCGGCGCGCGAGCTGCAGGACGGCTTCTACGTGAACCTCGGCATCGGCATCCCGACGCTGGTGGCGAACCACGTCCCCGCCGGCTTCAACGTCCAATTGCAGAGCGAGAACGGCATGCTCGGCCTCGGCCCCTTCCCGCTGGAGGGCGACGAGGACGCCGACCTGATCAATGCCGGCAAGCAGACCATCACCGCGCTGCCGACCAGCAGCTATTTCAGCAGCGCCGACAGCTTCGCCATGATCCGCGGCGGGCATATCGACCTGTCGATCCTCGGCGCCCTGCAGGTGGCGGCGAACGGCGACCTGGCGAACTGGATGATCCCCGGCAAGATGGTGAAGGGCATGGGCGGGGCGATGGACCTCGTCGCCGGGGTGAAGAAGGTGGTGGTGCTGATGGAGCACACCGCCGGCGGCAAGCCGAAGCTGCTGAAGGCCTGCAACCTGCCGCTGACCGGCGCCCGGGTGGTCGACATGGTGATCACCGAGCTCGCGGTCTTCGAGATCGCCCGCAAGGGCGAAACCGACCTGCGGCTGATCGAGCTGGCGCCCGAGGTGACGCTGGAGGAGGTCCAGTCCAAGACCGAGGCGAGCTTCACCACCGCGTTCCGGAACTGAGCGGGCAAGGCCAGGAAGGAAGTATCCTTCCTGGCCTCATCTCTGTTTTCCGCCATCATGGAGCAGCGTCCCCACAGTTCAGGGATAGCCTCAGCTTCCCAGTGGGCTAGCCGCCGAGCCCGAGTTGTTGCCGCATCACGGAAGCGGCGTTGTAGCAGTGAAACGACGCGATCTTGCCGTTCTCGAGGTGGAAGACATCGCAGCATGGTACGTCGATCGTCCGACCCGTCGGGGCCAGGGCTCCCGAAGGCAGGGACAGCGCGCCTCGATGCGTCCCGCGAATGGCGAGCTCGACAACGACGACGTCGCCTGCGACGTAGAGCCTGAACAACTCGCGGTGGATATCCGGGAATGCGGTGGTCAGCGCGCCGATGTAGTCCCCGATGGCCGTCCCGCGAAGCGTTGCCCCAGCGGGAATGTCGGTCATGGATCCATGGTCGGAGAAGGCGGAAACGAACGTCTCCATGTCCAACTGATTGCCTTCCGCGACGGCGTAGAGCTCGCGGATGATCGTCTCGTTGTCACGCATCTTGAATTCTCCGCACGGTCGATTGGCAGGTCTTCGGCGGCCCGGTCTCGATATCCGCCGACCTTCATGGGCTCGGATCTAGATCTGCGCCTGCCCGCCATCGGCAAAGAGTTCGCTGCCGTTGACGAAGCTGCTCTCGTCGGAAGCCAGGAACAGCGCGGCGGCTGCCGTCTCGTCGGGCGTCCCCATCCGGCCGAGCGGGATCTGCGCCTCCATCATCGCGACGAAGGACTGCCTCGCCTCCTCGCTCGATGAAAGACCGTGCAGGCCCGGCGTCGAGGTGGCACCCGGGACGAGCACGTTCACCCGGATCCGCCGCGGTGCGAGATCCAGGATCCAGTTGCGGGCGAAACTGCGGATCGCGGCCTTGCTGGCACCGTAGACGCTGAAGCCCGGTGAGCCCGTGGTGGCAGCCGTCGAGCCGGTCAGGAGCACGGAGGCGCCGTCCACGAGGAGGGGCAACGCCTTCTGGACGGTGAACAGCGTTCCCTTCACGTTCGTGGCGAAGGTGCGCTCGTAGTGATCCTCCGTCATGTCGGACAGGGCAGCGAACCCGCCGCCACCGGCGTTGGCGAAAAGGACGTCGATCCGGCCCACCTCGGCCCGCACGACGTCGTAGAGCTTGTCCAGGTCGGCAAGGCTTGCGACGTCACCCTGGACGCCACGAGCGCCGTGGCCGACGTCTGCCACCGCAGCGTCGAGCTCGTGCTGCCGGCGACCGGTCATGAACACGCGCGCGCCCTCCCGGGCGAAGCGTCTGGCGCTCGCAAGGCCGATGCCGCTGCTGGCGCCCGTAATGACCGCCACCTTGTTGTCGAGCCTGCCCATCGTCATCGCCTTCCTGCGTGGAAGGCGATATGGACGGGCGCTAACTCGATACCTAGTACTTACCATATGGTAAGTGCAGGATGGGGTCCATGAGCGCGAGTGATTCCGACTGCGGCCTAGACGTTGCGTTGGCGGTGATGGGCGGCAAGTGGAAGCCGTTGATCCTTTATCACCTGCGCCCAGGCCCGAAGCGCTTCGGAGACCTTCGGCGTCTGGTGGCAGGCATCAGCGAGAAGGTGCTGATCCAGCAGTTGCGGGAACTGGTCGAGGCGGGCGTGCTGGTTCGGCGCGACTATCGCGAGGTTCCGCCCAAGGTCGACTACGCCGTGACGCCCTTCGGCGAGACGCTGGTCGAAGCGCTACTTCCGCTGTGCGCGTGGGGAAACGCGCATCGGGGAGAGGTCGAGCAGAGGCTGCAGGCGTCGGTCGGAGAGACCGCCTGAGCCAAATGCCCGCGACGTACGCCGTTGGCAGCGTCCCGGGAGACACATGGCTTGCCCCCATCGGCGGACATGGGTGGGAGGCGGTCCCCTGCGAGCCGTGATCACGCGGCGGGGGCAAAGCCCTGGGCCTGGCCAGGCCGCGGATCTCGTTGCGAAGATCGCTCGGAGATGGAGCCCGACGCATTCGGGCACAAACAGAGGTTTACAGTCGGCTCGCTGTTCGTGTGCATGATCCAGGCTGGCTGCCTGGCCTCATCGGGTTCGCGCCTGACATCAGGACTTTCCCTGGCCCGGCGGCAAAGAGGCGGGCGACCCTGCCCTTGGCCGCCCGATCGCTCATCGCCCCTGACACGCGGCTGATGAGGCCGGCAGGCGTGGATCGTCGGGCCCCAGGCCCTTCTCCCGCAGCACTTGCTCCGCGGCCTCGGCGGAGGTCGACGGCCTGCCCGGCGTGTCCAGCGCCACCTTGGCCGCGGCGGCCATTCTCGTTGGCCGAGGATGCCGCCAGCCCCGGCGGATGCGGCCCGAGGCGTCGCCCGCGGATATCGGCGGCGGCCATCGAGGGGCTGACCAGCACCAGGGCCCGGTCAATGGCCTTCAGCTCGGCCTCGGCCGCCTTCATCCGGTCCCGGCGGGTCTCCGGCGGGCGTGCACCACGCGGCGGCGTTCCCTCCAGTCATCGGCGGTCTCGGTCACGAAGGGGATCCTTGCTGTCCCTTCAGGGTCCCTCACGCCTCAGCCTTCGTCGTGGGGAGGCTGCTCCATGACGGCGACTTCTGCTGGGTTGGCCGCTGCCGCGCAGCGGGTTCCGGACCGACGGAAAGGAAGGGTGGGGTTTGGGGAGGGAATGCTTTTCCCTCCCCAACCTCGCCTCCATGTTCAGGCAAAGCGCAGCAGCACCACCAGCGCCACCAGGATCTGCACCAGGTTGAGCACCACGCTCAGCCGGTGTGCCGTGTCGAAGCGAAGCCTTGCCGCCGCATCGCCCGCCTGGGCGGCATCCGAGAGCCGGTTGATCCGCGGCATCAGCCCCTGCCGCAGCCAGGTGCCGAGCGCCGCGACGGCCGCCATCGCCAGCGCGTCCCAGCCGCGCAGCGGCAGCAGCGCCACCGCGGCGGCGGCGGACAGCCCCAGCACCCACAAATAGTAGACCGGGAAGACCTGCCGGATGAACCGGCCCGACCATTCGGGTGGCAGCCGGGTGAAGACCAGCGGCGCGATGACGACCGCGAAGAAGGCCATCCCGCCCAGCAGCAGGGCGGTGGCGAAAAGGGCGATGCCGGACAGGATCATGCCGCACCCAGATGGGGGTGGCGGCGATGCGCGCAATATGGCCGCCACCACGCTCCTGCGGCGGCGACGCTGCCGCGGCATCAACCAAGGCGCGCGTCATCCGGTCGATGTCACGAATTCCGTTGTCTCCGCCGGTCCGTCGCTCGCACCCTCCGTCCCGCGCCGGCCAAGGCGCAGGGAGGTAACAACGATGCAGAGACGCTTCATCGTCGCCGGCAGCCTTGCCGGCGCCGCCGGCCTGTCCGCGCCCAACCTCGCCGCTGCCCAGCCCAGGCTTCGCTGGCGCTGCCCCGGCAGCTTCCCCAAATCGGTCGACACGCTCTGGGCGGCGCATGAGCTGTTCTGCAGGCGGGTGCAGGACCTGACCGACGGCGCCTTCCAGATCACCCCCTTCGGCCCGGGCGAGATCGTCCCGGCGCTGCAGGTGATGGATTCGGTCGGCCAGGGCTCGATCGAATGCGGCTTCACCCCGGCGCTGTTCTACTACGGCAAGGACCCGGCGCTGGCCTTCGGCACCGCGGTGCCCTTCGGCCCCTCCAGCCGGCAGATGTGGTCCTGGCTGCACCTGGGTGGCGGGCGCGACGTGATGCGCGACGTCTATGCCGACCAGGGCGTCTGGGCGATTCCGGCGACCAATACCGGTGCGCAGATGGGCGGCTGGTTCCGCCGCGAGATCCGCACGCTGGACGACATGAAGGGCCTGAAGATGCGCATCGCCGGCCTGGCCGGCGCGGTGATGACCAAGCTCGGCGTCGTCGCGCAGCAATTGGCGCCGGGCGACATCTACCCGGCGCTCGAGCGCGGCGTGGTGGACGCCGCTGAGTATATCGGGCCCTACGACGACGAGAAGCTGGGCTTCAACCGCATCGCCAAGTTCTACTACTACCCCGGCTGGTGGGAATATGCGCCCTCGACCGACATCATGGTGAACCTGAAGGCCTGGGAAGCCCTGCCGGCACACTATAGGCTGGCGATGGAGACCGCCGGCGCCGAGGTCTGGCACTGGTCCATGGCCAAGTTCGACCAGATCAATCCGCCGGCGATGAAGCGGCTGCTGGCGACGGGGACGCAGCTCAAGCCCTATTCGCGGGAGATACTGCTCGGCGCCTACAAGGCGACGCAGGAACTGTACGGCGAGATCGCCGAGCAGAACCCGCGTTTCCGCCGTGTCTGGGACCACTGGGAGAAGCACCGCCACGAACAGGCGCAGTGGTTCCGGGTATCGGAAGATTCGATGGCGAATTTCCTCGCCGTGGCCATGAACAGATAGGCAGGGTCCGGGGCTGGCCTTGGCCAGCCCCGGCCGCGCTCAGTAGCGGTACTGCTCGGCCTTGAAGGGGCCGGCCTCGGACACGCCGATGTAGCCGGCCTGCTGCGGGGAAAGCTTGGTCAGCTTGGCGCCGACCTTCTCCAGGTGCAGGGCGGCGACCTTCTCGTCCAGGTGCTTCGGCAGCACGTAGACCTTCTTCTCGTACTTGCCCGGGTTGGCCCAGAGCTCGATCTGCGCCAGCGTCTGGTTGGTGAAGCTGGCCGACATCACGAAGGACGGGTGGCCGGTGGCGTTGCCGAGGTTCACCAGGCGGCCTTCCGACAGCAGGATGATGCGCTTGCCGTCGGGGAACTCGATCTCGTCGACCTGCGGCTTGATGTTGGTCCACTTGTGGTTCTTCAGCGCGGCGACCTGGATCTCGCTGTCGAAGTGGCCGATGTTGCAGACGATGGCGCGGTGCTTCATCGCCCGGATGTGGTCGATGGTGATGACGTCGACGTTGCCGGTGGCGGTGACGAAGATGTCGGCGCGCGGCGCGGCATCCTCCATCGTCACCACCTCGTAGCCCTCCATCGCCGCCTGCAGCGCGCAGATCGGGTCGACTTCCGAGATCATCACGCGGCAGCCGGCGTTGCGCAGCGAGGCGGCGCTGCCCTTGCCGACATCCCCGAAGCCCGCGACCATGGCGACCTTGCCCGACATCATCACGTCGGTGCCGCGGCGGATGCCGTCCACCAGCGACTCGCGGCAGCCGTACAGGTTGTCGAATTTCGACTTGGTGACGCTGTCGTTCACGTTGATGGCCGGGAACAGCAGCTTGCCCTCCTTCGCCATGATGTAGAGGCGGTGGACGCCCGTGGTGGTCTCCTCGGAGACGCCCTTGATGCTGGCGGCGAGCCTGGCGAACCAGCCCTTCTTCTCGACGACCAGCTTCTTGATGAGGGCGAAGAAGACCTCCTCCTCCTCGTTCGTCGGCTTGTCGAGGAAGGCGACGTCGCCCTGCTCGGCGCGCAGGCCGTAGTGGACCAGCAGCGTCATGTCGCCGCCGTCGTCGAGCAGCATGTTCGGCTCGCCGCCGTCGGCCCATTCCAGCGTCTTCTGCACGTAGTCCCAGTATTCCGGCAGGGTCTCGCCCTTCACCGCGAAGACCGGCGTGCCGGCGGCGGCGATGGCGGCCGCGGCGTGGTCCTGCGTGCTGAAGATGTTGCAGGACGACCAGCGCACGTCGGCGCCGAGCGCCTTCAGCGTCTCGATCAGCACGGCGGTCTGGATGGTCATGTGCAGGCAGCCGGCGATGCGCGCGCCCTTCAGCGGCTGGGCGGCCCCGTATTCCTTCCGCACGGCCATCAGGCCGGGCATCTCGTCCTCGGCCATGGCGATTTCCTTGCGGCCCCAATCGGCCAGCGAAAGGTCCTTCACCAGGTAGTCGGCGGCTGCGGCCATGGTCTTCATCCTCGTTCTGTGGGGCGTGGCCTAACACGCGGCGGGGGCGGAGACCAGCTTCAACCGCGAGACATAAGCATGTCTTTATATCGAGCCGGAGGCTGCGGTCGAGCCGGATCGAGCCTTGCGCGCAACGCCTTGCCCAAATGCAAGCCCCGCCCCATCGTCATGCCTGACGGCCCGAAGCGCGGGCCCAAGCGGAGGAATCCTCGAATGTCGCTGAAATTGAAGGCACTCGGCCTGGCCGCCGCGCTGGCCTGGCCGGCCATGGCCCTGGCCCAGCCCGCCCCGGCCCCCGCGCCCGCCTGGGCCCAGGGCCGGCCGGACAGCCAAGCCGCCTCGCCGCTCGCCCCCAATGCGCCGAAGCTCACCGTCACCCCGGCCGACCAGGTCCCGGTCGGCAAGCTGACCCTGCCGGCCGGCTTCAAGGCCGAGCTCTATGCCTCCGGCATGCCCGGCGCGCGGATGATGGCGCTGGGGGCCAACGGCACGCTGTTCATCGGCACGCGGACCATCGGCCGGGTGTATGCGGTGGCCAAGGACGGCAAGGTCCACACCATCGCCTCAGGCCTCAACCAGCCGAACGGGATCGCCTTCAAGGACGGCGCGCTCTACGTGGTGGCGATCCACCAGGTGTTCCGCTACGACGGCATCGAATCGAAGCTCGACGCCCCCGGCACGCCGGTGGACCTGACCGCCGCCTTCGCCCTGCCGACCGAAGGGCACCATGGCTGGAAGTTCACCACCTTCGGGCCGGACGGGAAGCTCTATATGCAGGTCGGCGCGCCCTGCAACATCTGCACGGTGGACGAGAACAGGCATGCCGTGCTGCTGCGCTACAACCCGGACGGCTCGGGCCGCGAGGTCGTCGCGCGCGGCGTCCGCAACAGCGTCGGCATGGCGCACCACCCCGTCACCGGCCAGCTCTGGTTCACCAACAACGGCCGCGACTGGGCCGGCGAGGACGAGCCGCAGGACAGCCTGGGCGTGGTCACCGGCATGGGCCAGCATTTCGGCTTCCCCTATTGCCACATGGGCACCATGCAGGACCCGGACGTGAAGGGCCGGCCGTGTTCGGAATTCACCCCGCCGGCGCTGCTGATGGGCGCGCATACCGCGGTGCTCGGCATGCGCTTCTACACCGGCGACATGTTCCCGGCGGAATACAAGAACTCGATGTTCGTCGCGCGGCACGGCTCGTGGAACCGCACCCAGCGGGTCGGCTACGACGTGGTGAACGTCACGCTCGATGCCGCCGGCAAGCCGACCATGCGCCCCTTCCTGGGCGGATTGCTGGACGGCGCCAATTTCCTCGGCCGGCCGACCGACGTGCAGCAGATGCCCGACGGGTCCCTGCTGGTGAGCGACGAGCAGATGGGCGCGATCTACCGCATCACCTATTCCAAGTGAGGATGCGGGCATCCCTGGCGGCGGCCTTCCTGGCCGCCGCCGTTGCGCTTCCCGCCGCGGCGGCCGGCGATCCGGGCCGCGGCGAGGCCCTGGCGCGTGAGCGCCAATGCGGCACCTGCCACGGCGCCGCCGGCGTGTCCTCGCTGCCCAATATCCCGTCGCTCGCCGGGCATACGGACGAGTTCATCACCCTGCAGCTGATCCTGATGCGGGAGGGGATCCGCATCGCCCCGCCGATGAACGAGCTGGCGCAGGGCCTGACCGACGGCCAGGTCGAGGACATCGCCGCCTATTACCTGTCCCTGCACCCGGGCCCGCCCGCCGGCGGGCCCGATGGCGACCCGGCAAAGCTGGCCGAAGGCGCGACGCTGTCGGAGGCGCTGCGCTGCGGCGTCTGCCACCTGCCGGACTACCGCGGCCGGGCACAGATGCCGCGGCTTGCCGGGCAGCGGGAGGACTACCTGGTGCATGCCATGCTCGGCTACCGCGACGGCAGCAGGCATGGGACGGATACCAGCATGAACGCCGTGATGTATGGCGTGACGGATGAACAGGTGGCCCTGCTGGCCTATTACCTGGCACGGCAGAAGTAAGGCAGGATGGGGAGGAAGAAGCATCTCCTCCCCATCGCCACGCGGCAGGTGCGAAGCCCACGGGAACAGAGGCGGGTCCAGGGAGGATACCTCCGCCCTGGCCTTTTCTTCCTCATGGGCCGGGCTCTCAGGATCTGAACGACCTCAACCCTGAAATTCCCCCCCTTCCGCCTCAAAATCATTGAGGCCGGTCCGGCCCTTTCATGGGGAAACCCGGCTTCGGGCTGCCGTCCCGCGCCGCGGCCTTTTGGATTTCCGGATTTGAAATCTTCAACCGGGCTTCCCGGCCCGCAGGCGCACCGGGGGCGTTTGCGGCTTATAGTCCTATCATCCAGCACGCCCGAAAGCAACCCGGAACCGCCGCTCCCGGTTGTCGCCCGCCACGCCCGGGTCTATCCCGGGCCGTGATGGACGCGAATGCCAGCTCCCCTCCCGCCGAGGCCCGGCCCCTTGGCCCCCTGCCCGCCTACCGCGCGCGCATCGCCCGCGGCCTGCTGAAGCCCGACCCGGCCCAGGCCATGGCGGCGGAGACGCTGCAGGATCTCTGGCGCCGGCTGCGCGGCTACGAGCCACAGACCGAACCGCCCGAGCCCGGCGGCTTCCTGACCCGCTTCTTCCGCCGCAAGCCGGTGCCGGAAGCGGAGAACTCCACCCCGCAGGGGCTCTACCTCGTCGGCGAGGTCGGCCGCGGCAAGTCCATGCTGATGGACCTGTTCTTCGCCTGCGCCGAGGTGCCCCGCAAGCAGCGCATCCATTTCCACCAGTTCATGCAGGACTGCCACCAGCGCATCCACCGCTGGAAGCAGGCCAATCCCGGCCAGTCCGACCCGATCCCGCCACTGGCCGACAGCATCCTGGCCGAGGCCGCGCTGCTGTGCTTCGACGAATTCCAGGTGCACGACATCACCGACGCCATGATCCTCGGGCGCTTGTTCGAGGCGCTGTTCGCCCGCGGCGTGGTGGTGGTGGCGACCAGCAACACCGCGCCCGACGACCTGTTCAAGGGCAAGCCCGGGCGGGACGCCTTCCTGCCCTTCATCGCCCTGATCAAGCAGCGGCTGGTCGTGCTGACCCTGGCGGCCGAGCGGGACTACCGGCGGGAGCGCATCCGCGGCCTGCCGACCTGGCACAGCCCGGCGGATGGCAGGGCCGAACGGGCGCTCGACGCCGCCTTCCTCGACCTCACCGGGGTGGCGCACGGCAAGCCGTGCACGCTGCGGGTGCTCGGCCGGGCGGTGCAGCTGCCGGAGGAGGCGCGCGGCGTGGTCCGCGCCGATTTCGACGCGCTGTGCGGCAAGCCGCTCGGCCCGGCCGACTACCTGGCATTGGCGACGCATTCGCACACCCTGGTACTGGACGGGGTGCCGCGGCTGGGGCCGGAGAATTTCGACCGCGCCCGGCGCTTCATCACCCTGGTCGATGCGCTCTACGAGCATCGCTGCAAGCTGGTCGCCTCGGCCGCGGCGCCGCCCGACCTGCTGTACGAGCAGGGCGAGAATGCGGCGATGTTCGAGCGCACCGCGAGCCGGCTGATGGAGATGCAGAGCCAGGACTACCTGGCGATGGCCCACTTGACATAACGCCGTAACATTCAGCAATAAGGCTCACGGATTCGCGGCCACCCAAAAATGGGAGATTCCATGCGCCTTCTGACGCTCGCCACCCTGGGCTTGATGCTCGCGGCCAGTCCGGCCTTTGCCGTGGCGCCCGCCGCCAGGACGACGACCCAGGCCAAGGCCCCGGCCGGCAAGGCGCAGCTCAAGGCCCCCGTGGCGAAGGCCTCCGCCGGGCATGGCCGGGTGCGGCAGGTGGCATATCGGCCCGGCGCGGCGTCTGCCGCCTGTTCGCGCAAGTCCCGGCGTTGCCATGCCGGCGGCGTGGCGCCGGCGCGATTCGGCTGGGCGCAGGGCCTGCCGGTCGCCGCCGGGGTGCAGGCCAACGAATGCCCGGACGGCACCCTGGCGACGCTGGCCCGCGGGCATGAGGACGTGGTCCGCTGCATGCCGATCTGACGGGTCGCGCCGTCCTGGGGGCCCCTGCCGGGGCCTTTTTCCTGCCGATTCGTCCCGCTGCCGGCTCGGTTTGACCTCGCGCAAGGCAGGGTTCGGCAGGTTGCACCAATTGCGCCCCCGCGCCGTGCCTTGTCGCCCTGAACGACCGGGAGTAGGAGTGCGCCGCAATATTCCAACGATCCTGACGAAGGACGGCTCATGGCCCGCAAGAAGATCGCGCTGATCGGCGCCGGCAACATCGGTGGCACCCTGGCCCACCTGATCGGCCTGAAGGAACTCGGCGACGTCGTCATGTTCGACGTCTTCCCGGGCGTGGCGGCGGGCAAGGCGCTCGACCTCATGCAGTCCGGCCCGGTGGACGGGTTCGACAGCGCCATGTCCGGCACCGGCGACTATGCGGCGATCGCCGGCGCCGACGTCATCATCGTCACCGCCGGCTTCCCGCGCATGCCGGGGATGAGCCGCGACGACCTGCTGACCAAGAATGCCGGCGTGATGGGCCAGGTGGCGGAGGGCATCAAGACCTATGCCCCCGACGCCTTCGTCATCTGCATCACCAACCCGCTCGACGTCATGGTCTGGGCGCTGCAGCAGAAGTCGGGCCTGCCCTCGCACAAGGTGGTCGGCATGGCCGGCGTGCTGGACAGCAGCCGGTTCCGGCTCTTCCTGGCGCAGGAGTTCAACGTCTCGGTCGAGGACGTGACCGCCTTCGTGCTCGGCGGCCACGGCGACACCATGGTGCCGCTGACCCGCTATTCCACGGTGGCCGGCATCCCCGTCCCCGACCTGGTGAAGATGGGCTGGACGACGCAGGAGAAGATCGACGCCATCGTCGCCCGCACCGCCAATGGCGGCGGCGAGATCGTCAAGCTGCTCGAGCGCGGCAGCGCCTTCTACGCCCCGGCTGCTTCGGCCATTGCGATGGCCGAGGCCTACCTGCTCGACAAGAAGCGGGTGCTGCCCTGCGCGGTGATGCTGAACGGCGAGTACGGCCTGTCCGACTTCTATGTCGGCGTCCCGGTCGTCATCGGCGCCAACGGCGTCGAGAAGATCATCGAGGTGCAGTTCCAGCCGGAGGAGAAGGCCGCCTTCGACAAGTCCTGCGACGCGGTGAAGAAGCTGATCGAGGACTTCAAGGCGCTCGGCGTCTGAGACGAGGGGGCCGGGGCATCGCCCCGGCCTTTCTTTTATCCGGCTTCGGCCGGCACTTGCCGGTAAGGTGCCTACCCGGGCGGGCCGGCCGACCCATGCGAAGGGTGAGCGGATGAACATTCACGAATACCAGGCGAAGGAGTTGCTGCGCCGCTACGGCGTCGCGGTGCTCGAAGGCCATGTGGCCTGGACGCCGGAGGAAGCCGAGGCGGCCGCCGCCAAGCTGCCCGGGCCGGTCTATGTGGTGAAGTCGCAGATCCATGCCGGCGGCCGCGGCGCCGGCCGCTTCACCGACGACCCGAACGGCAAGGGCGGCGTCCGCGTCGTCAAGTCGGCCGCCGAGGTCAAGGCCGCCGCCGCGGCGATGATCGACCACACCCTGGTCACCAAGCAGACCGGCCCGGCCGGCAAGCTGGTCTCCCGCGTCTACGTGGAGGACGGCTGCGACATCAAGCGCGAGCTGTATCTCGGCCTGCTGGTGGACCGCGAGACCTCCCGGCTGACGGTGATGGCCTCGACCGAAGGCGGCATGGAGATCGAGGAGGTGGCCGAGAACCACTCCGAGAAGATCCTCAAGGTCGCGGTCGACCCGGCCTCCGGCCTCTCCGGCTTCCATTGCCGCAAGCTGGCCTTCGGGCTGGGCCTGACCGGCAAGCAGGTCGGCGCCTTCACCAAATTCGTCACCGCCCTCTACGGCGCGGTGATCGAGCTCGACTGCGCCATCGTCGAGATCAACCCGCTGGTCGTCACCGGCGCCGGCGACATCGTGGCGCTCGACGCCAAGGTCTCCTTCGACGACAACGCGCTGTTCCGCCACAAGGACCTCGAGGCCCTCCGCGACGACACGGAGATGGACCCGAAGGAGCTGGAAGCGGTCAAGAACGACCTGAACTACGTGGCGCTCGACGGCGAGATCGGCTGCATGGTGAACGGCGCGGGCCTCGCCATGGCGACGATGGACATCATCAAGCTGTACGGCTCGTCCCCGGCCAACTTCCTCGACGTCGGCGGCACCGCCAACGCGGCGCGGGTGACCGAGGCCTTCCGGATCATCACCTCGGACAGCAACGTCAAGGCGATCCTGGTGAACATCTTCGGCGGCATCGCCAAGTGCGACATGATCGCGGAAGGCATCGTGGCCGCGGCCAAGACCCTGACGCTGTCGGTGCCGCTGGTCGTGCGGCTCGAGGGCACCAATGTCGACCTCGGCAAGAAGATCCTGGCCGACAGCGGCCTCGCCATCATCCCCGCCGACAACCTGGCCGATGCGGCCCAGAAGGTTGTCGCGGCCGTTAAGGGGGCCTGAGCCATGGCGATCCTGATCGACGCCTCCACCCGCGTCATGACCCAGGGCTTCACGGGTGCCCAGGGCACCTTCCACGCCGAGCAGGGGATTGCCTACGGCAGTACCTATGTCGGCGGCGTGACCCCCGGCAAGGGCGGCACCACCCATATCGGCCTGCCGGTCTTCGACACGGTGGCCGATTGCGTCGAGAAGACGCAGGCCAATGCCTCCGTCATCTACGTGCCGCCGCCCTTCGCGGCCGATGCCATCCTGGAAGCCATCGACGCCGAGCTGCCGCTGATCATCTGCATCACCGAGGGCATCCCGGTGCTGGACATGGTGCGGGTGAAGCGCGCGCTGTCCGGGTCGAAGTCGCGCCTGATCGGGCCGAACTGCCCGGGCGTGATCACGCCCGACGCCTGCAAGATCGGCATCATGCCGGGCCATATCCACCTGCGCGGCTCGGTCGGCGTCGTCTCCCGCTCCGGGACCCTGACCTATGAGGCCGTGGCGCAGACCACGGCGGCCAAGCTCGGCCAGTCCACCTGCGTCGGCATCGGCGGCGACCCGGTGAAGGGCACCGACTTCATCGAGGTGCTGGAGTTGTTCCTGGCCGACCCCGAGACCAAGTCGATCGTCATGATCGGCGAGATCGGTGGCCAGTCGGAGATCCAGGCGGCCGAGTTCCTGGCGCGCGAGAACCGCGGCCCGAACGCCAAGCCGGTGGTCGGCTTCATCGCCGGCGCCACCGCCCCCCCGGGCCGCCGCATGGGCCATGCCGGCGCGGTCATCTCGGGCGGCAAGGACACCGCGGAGGCGAAGTTCGAGGCGATGCGCCAGGCCGGCGTCTTCGTCGCCGACAGCCCGGCGGCGCTGGGCTCGACCATGGTGAAGGCGCTCCGGGGCTAGGCCCCAGGGCGGACACCGGCGGCGAAAATCCGCGCGGCGGCCATGCGGGGTCGATCTGGATCAAGGCCGGGCCTGCCGCAAGGCCGCCACAGTGACTATGTTATGCAGCGCGCGGCCCCGGGTCCCGGGGCCGCGCGTTTCAACGCACAGACCCGATGAATACCGCCGGCCCAGCGAGGCCGGCACGGAGAAGACCATGGCCGGAGTGGACATCCTCGCCAGTGCGATGACAGGCGGCAATGCCGCCTTCCTCGCCGACCTCTATGCCCGCTGGGCCGAGCAGCCGGCCAGCGTCGACCCCTCCTTCGCCGAGCTGTTCGAGGCCCTGGGCGACGATGCCCGCGCCGTGCTGTCGGATGCCTCCGGCGCCTCCTGGGCGCCGCGCCCGCGCGGCGGCTTCGCCCCGGCGCCGGAAGCCCCGCCGGCCCCGGCCAAGGGTGCCAAGGGCGCGCCCGCCCCGGCCGCCGCGATCGACCCGGCGGCGATCCGCAACGCGCAGCTGGACAGCATCCGCGCGCTGATGCTGATCCGCAGCTACCGCGTCCGCGGCCATCTGGAAGCGCAGCTCGACCCGCTCGGCCTGCAGCAGCCGAAGTCGCACCCCGAGCTCGACCCGAAGACCTACGGCTTCACCGAGGCCGACTGGGACCGCCCCATCTTCATCAACGGCGTGCTCGGGCTGGAGACCGCCACCATCCGCCAGATCATGGCGGTCTGCCGCGCCAGCTATTGCGGGCCGATCGGCGTCGAGTTCATGCACATCCAGGACCCGGACCAGAAATTCTGGGTCCAGAGCCGGATGGAAGGCGCCCCCTGGACGACCGCCTTCGACAAGGGCGCCAAGCGCGAGATCCTCGAGCACCTGACCGAGGCCGAGGGCTTCGAGGCCTTCTGCGCGAAGAAATACGTCTCGACCAAGCGCTTCGGGCTGGAAGGCGGCGAGAGCACCATCCCGGCCATCCAGACGGTGATCGAGACCGCGGCCCGTGCCGGGGTGAACGAGATCGCCATCGGCATGGCGCATCGCGGCCGGCTCAACGTGCTCGTGAACGTGGTGAAGAAGCCCTACACCCAGGTCTTCTCGGAGTTCAAGGGCGTCGGCGCCAACCCGGACGACGTCCAGGGCTCGGGCGACGTGAAGTACCATCTCGGCACCTCGACCGATGTCGAGATCGACGGACGGGCCGTCCACCTGTCACTGCAGCCGAATCCGTCGCACCTCGAGGCGGTGGACCCGGTGGTGGTCGGCAAGGTGCGGGCGCGGCAGGACATGGCCGGCGACACCAAGGGCCGCCATTCGGTCATGGGCATCCTGCTGCACGGCGACGCCGCCTTCGCCGGCCAGGGCCTGGTCTATGAGACGATGGCGATGAGCCAGCTGATCGGCTACCGCACCGGCGGGACGATCCATATCGTCACCAACAACCAGATCGGCTTCACCACCGTCCCGGCGCATGCCTATTCCGGATTGTACTGCACCGACATCGCCAAGGCGGTGCAGGCGCCGATCTGGCACGTGAACGGCGACAACCCGGAAGCGGTGGTCTTCGTCTCCCGCCTCGCGGCCGAATTCCGCCAGGAATTCTCGACCGACGTGGTGGTGGACATCGTCTGCTACCGCCGGCACGGCCACAACGAGAGCGACGAGCCGGCCTTCACCCAGCCGATCATGTACGGCCGGATCAAGGAGATGAAGACCACCCGCACCGTCTATGCCGAACGGCTGGCGGCCGAGGGCAGCGTCACCGCCGAGGACGCCAAGGCGATCCTCGACGCCTTCAACCAGACGTTGGAGGAAGCCCACCAGGCGGCGCAGAATTTCAAGCCGAACAAGGCGGACTGGCTGGAAGGCCACTGGTCCGGCCTGCAGGCGGTCGCGGTCGGCGCCGAGGTCGAGCAGCTGCACCCCACCGCGGTGCCGCTCGAGACCCTGCGCGAGGTCGGCTCCGCGCTGGCCCAGGTGCCGGCCGATTTCCGGGTCAACCCGAAGATCGCCCGCCAGCTCGAAGCCAAGAAGCAGGCGATCGAGACCGGCGAGGGCATCGACTGGGCGACCGGCGAGGCGCTCGGCTTCGGCACCCTGCTGCTGGAAGGCCACCGCGTCCGCCTGTCCGGTGAGGACGTGCAGCGCGGCACCTTCAGCCACCGCCATGCCGTGCTGGTGGACCAGGTCACCCAGGCGGAATACGTCCCGCTGAACAACATCCGCGACCACCAGCCGCGCTTCGAGGCCTTCAACAGCCTGCTCAGCGAATTCGGCGTGCTCGGCTACGACTACGGCTACAGCCTGGCCGACCCGCACACGCTGGTGCTGTGGGAAGCCCAGTTCGGCGACTTCGCCAACGGCGCCCAGGTCATCATCGACCAGTTCATCGCGTCCGGCGAGACCAAGTGGCTGCGCATGTCGGGGTTGGTGATGCTGCTGCCGCACGGCTACGAGGGCCAGGGGCCGGAGCATTCCTCCGCCCGGCTGGAGCGCTATTTGCAGCTCTGCGCCGAGCGCAACATGCGGGTCTGCAACTTCACCACGCCGGCCAACTACTTCCATGCGCTGCGCCGGCAGCTGAAGTCGAACTACCGCAAGCCGCTGGTGGTGATGACGCCGAAGTCGCTGCTGCGGCACAAGCTGGCGGTCAGCAGCCTGGCCGATTTCGGCCCCGGCAGCGGCTTCAAGTACGTGATCCCCGAGATCGACGCGATCGCGCCGGAGGAAGAGGTGAAGCGCGTCGTGCTCTGCACCGGCAAGGTCTACTACGACCTGCTGCAGGCGCGGCGCGACCAGGGCATCAAGGACGTGGCGATCATCCGGATGGAGCAGGTCCACCCCTTCCCGGTGAACAGCCTGAAGACGGCGCTCGCGCCCTACAAGAATGCCGAGGTGGTGTGGTGCCAGGAGGAGCCCGAGAACATGGGCGCCTGGACCTTCGTCGACCGGCGGCTGGAGAAGGTCCTCAAGGACCTCGAGATCAAGGCGAAGCGGCCCGACTACGTGGGTCGCCGCGAAGCGGCGAGCCCGGCCACCGGCCTCGCCAAGGTGCATGCAGCGGAACAGGAAAACCTGGTGCGGGAGGCCCTGGGGCAGTGATCCCCGGGCACCGCGCAGAAAGGCGATAGACGACGATGGCGACCGATATCCTGGTGCCCACCCTGGGCGAGAGCGTGTCCACCGCGACCGTGGCGCGCTGGCTGAAGAAGGCCGGCGAGGCCGTGGCGGTGGACGAGCCGCTGGTGGAGCTGGAGACCGACAAGGTCACGGTGGAGGTCAATGCCCCCGCCGCCGGCGTGATCGAATCGATCTCGGCGGATGAGGGCGCCGAGGTCGAGCCGGGCGCCGTGCTCGGCAGCATCGCCGCCGGTGCCGGCAAGGCGGCCGGCGCCGCGCCGATCGCCACCGCCAGACCGCATCCGCCGGAGCCGGTGGCCCCGGTCGCGGCGCAGCCGAAGGTCGAGGAGCCCCGCACGCCGGCCGGCCCCGTCGCCGTGCCCGGCCATGCGCCGCTGCCCGCCGCCGCCAAGCTGATGGCGGAGAACAACCTCAGCGCCGAGCAGGTCGGCGCCGGGAGCGCCAAGGACGGCCGCATCGCCAAGGGCGACGTGCTGGAATTCCTCGCCCGCCCGGCCGCGGCACCCGCCGCCGCCAAGCCGGCGGTGCAGCGGCCGCTGGAGGAGGGCGAGGAGCGGGTCAAGATGACCCGGCTCCGCATCACCATCGCCCGCCGGCTGAAGGAGGCGCAGAACAGCGCCGCCATGCTGACCACCTTCAACGAGGTGGACATGGGCGCGGCGATGGCGCTGCGCACCGAGTACCGCGACGTCTTCGAGAAGAAGCACGGCGTGCGGCTCGGCTTCATGTCCTTCTTCGTGAAGGCCTGCGTCGCGGCGCTGAAGGAGTTCCCGGCGGTGAACGCCGAGATCCAGGGCGACGAGCTGATCTACAAGAACTTCGTCCATATGGGCGTGGCCGTCGGCGGGCCGAACGGCCTGGTCGTGCCGGTGCTGCGCAACGCTGACCGCATGGGCTTCGCCGAGATCGAGAAGACCATCGGGTCCTTCGGCAAGCGCGTCCGCGACGGCCAGCTGAAGCTGGAGGAGATGGCGGGCGGCAGCTTCACCATCACCAACGGCGGCGTCTACGGCAGCCTGATGTCCACCCCGATCCTGAACCCGCCGCAGTCCGGCATCCTGGGCATGCACAAGATCCAGGACCGGCCGATGGCGGTCGGCGGCAAGGTTGAAATCCGCCCGATGATGTATATTGCGCTGAGCTATGACCACCGCATCGTCGATGGCAAGGAAGCGGTCAGCTTCCTGGTCCGGGTCAAGGAAAGCATCGAGGATCCGCGCCGGCTGATGCTGGATATCTGAACCTCCGCCTTCATACCGGCGGGCCGGCGCGGCGACCCCGTGCCGGCCCTGCTTGCGTCATCTTGGCGCATTTCTGCGGCATCGGCCGCGGGTTCTGCTAAATTGGGTCAAAAGGGCCGCCGCATGCCGGCCCACCCGGGAGAAGTCACATGCGTTCCTTCGATGGTCAGTTCTCCGACAACCGCCCGCTGAAGCGCACGCGGGAGGAGAAGGTGCGTCTCCTCGCCGAGCTGAAGGAGACGGTGCGGACGATGAAGCAGCACACCTCGCCGGAGCTGCGGGTGTCGATCGCCGCCAAGATCAAGGAGCTGGAAGCCGACCTGGCCGCCCCGCCGCCGCCGCCGCGCGAGCGCCGGCTGCCGTCGCACCAGCAGGACCAGTTCGGCACCGGCGGGCCGCGCACGCCGCGCAAGCCGCGGCCGCCGCGCGAGACGTTCTAAGCGAAGGTCGGGGGAGAAGGTATTCTCCCCCGAGCCCCCTCATCTATTTCTGGGAGTCGGTAATCGCCGCGCGGCGAGTCCCAACCCACAGAGATAGAGGAGGGTCCAGGGAGGATACTTCCTCCCTGGCCTTGCTTTCCAACCCGCCACCCCGGCTGCCATGATGGCCCCCGATAAATGGGGGAACGCCGCATGCGGCTCGAAACGAAGACCGCCATCATCATCGGCGCCGGGCAGAGCCCGGGCGAGACCATGGGCAACGGCCGCGCCACTGCCATCCGCTTCGCCCAGGAAGGTGCCCGGGTGCTCTGCGTCGACCGCGACCTGGCCTCGGCGCAGGACACCGCGGACCAGGCTGGCCATGGCGCCATGGCCTTCCAGGCCGACGTGACGCAGGAAGCCGACATGGCCGCCGCCATCGCCGAGGGCGTCCGTCTCTGGGGCAAGGTGGATATCCTGCACTACAACGTGGGGATGTCGCTGGCCGGCGGCGATGCCGCCCCTACCGAGATCACCGAGGAAGCCTTCGACCGCGTCACCGCCGTCAACCTGCGCGGCTTCGTCATGGCGGTGAAGCATGTGTTGCCGGTGATGCGGCGGCAGGACGGCGGGGTGATCTTGTCGATCTCCTCGGCCGCGGCGGTCGAGAGCTACCCCTATGTCGCCTACAAGACCACCAAGGCGGCGATGCTGGCCTTCACCGAGCAGGTGGCCAACCAGAACGCCGGCCATGGCATCCGCTGCAACACCATCCTGCCCGGCCTGATGGACACGCCGATGGCGGTGGATACCCGCGTCCGCCACACCGGCAAGACCCGGGCCGAGGTGGCCGCGGAACGCGATGCCAAGGTGCCGCTGCGCCGCTGCATGGGCACCGCCTGGGACGTGGCGAATGCGGCGCTGTTCCTGGCCAGCGACGAAGCCGGCTTCATCACCGGCGTGGCCTTGCCGGTCGATGGCGGGCGGCTGGTGCAGATCGGCTGAGCCCCGACAGGCGGCGCGCTTCCCCTGCCACCCCGTCATGCCCGGGCTCGACCCAGGCATCCCGCGCGCCGGGCGGCAGGAGGTGCCGGTCCAGCAATGGTCGACAGGCAGCTACCTGGCGGCGGCGGGCATGATCCGGCTGTCGCCACGGGGCACGTTGCGCTGCGCCTTATCGGGCAGCGTCGCGGCCGGTCCGGCCTTGCGGTCGTATCGTTCGCGGTGTTCCGCAATCCACATCGCCAAATCCCCACGGCGATGCGCGATGCGCCAGGAGGGCTTTGGCCGGACACGCTCTGACGGCGAAGCCGCTTACGCGTAACCGAGGCCGAGTCCGTGCATCGGCACCTTGAACGGCAGGGCAAGCCCCCTCTCGATGGTCGAGGACTTGCACTCTCCCCATCCTGCCCGACGGCACCGGGTCGGGCGCCCCGTGGACCGACGCGACGCTATACCACCCAGATATCTGACGCTGCCAGCGTCGGGATACCGGTGAGTTGCACGACCATGGCCCGCGCGCCGGCACCCGTGCCATCGGCATCCCACCAGAGCCGACCGGTGTCGGTCTCGTAGACGAACTCGCCGAAGGGCTGCACCGCATTGCCTGTCAGGTTGGAACTGAAGCGTCCAGTGGCAGCCAGATCGATACCGGCAAAGAGACCCCCACCGAACCCGGCGGCGGCAACCTCGATATGGTCCACGGCCGTCGTGAAATCGCTGAGGTAATCACCGATCTCGTTCAGTGCTGCGTAGCGGAAGGTATCGGCGCCGCTGCCCCCCGTCAGGCCGTCCGCGCCTGCCCCGCCATGCAGGACGTCATCACCCTCACCGCCGCTCAGCGCATCATTGCTGCCCTCGCCATTCAGCGTGTCGTTGGCTGCGCCGCCGACAAGGTTGTTGACCATGTCGCTGCCGCTGATGCTGTCCGCGCCGTTGCCGCCGGTGACATGCTCGAAGCCGGCGATGACGTCGCCGGTGGCGTCACCGCCGGTCGCGGTCTGCACCATGCCGGAGAGATCCACCGTCACGCCGCCGGCCGAACCGGCATAGTTCAGCCGGTCCAGGCCGGCGCCGCCATCGAGGCTATCGGCACCCGCGCCGCCGGTCAGCGTGTCGTTGCCGCCGCTGCCGCGCAGCGTGTCGGCACCGGCCTCGCCGTTCAGCGCATCGTTGTCGTCGCCGCCGTCGATCAAGTCGTCATTGCTGCCACCGGCCAACGTGTCGTTGCCGCCGCCGCCGAGCAGCGTATCGTTGCCCGCTCCACCGACGAGACCGTTGCCCACGCCACTCCCGATCATGCTGTCGGCACCGTTGCCGCCGGTGACATGCTCGAAGCCGGCGATGACGTCGCCGGTGGCGTCGCCGCCGGTCGCGGTCTGCACCATGCCAGAGAGATCCACCGTCACGCCGCCGGCCGAACCGGCATAGTTCAGCCGGTCCAGGCCGTCGCCGCCATCGAGGTCATCGGCACCTGCGCCACCGGTGAGGATGTCGTTGCCGCCGCTGCCGCGCAGCGTGTCGGCACCGGCCTCGCCGTTCAGCGCATCGTTGTCGCCGCCGCCGTCCAGCACGTCGTCATCGTTGCCGCCGCCCAGCATGTCGTTGCCACCGCCGCCGAGCAGCGTGTCGTTGCCCGTTCCGCCTACGAGGTGGTTGACCACGCCACTGCCGGTGATGCTGTCGGCGCCGCTGCCGCCGGTGACATGCTCGAAGCCGGCGATGACGTCGCCGGTGGCGTCGCCGCCGGTCGCGGTCTGCACAATGCCGGAGAGATCCACCACCACGCCGCCGCCCGAACCGGCATAGTTCAGCCGGTCGATGTCGTCGCCGCCATCGAGGTCATCGGCACCCGCGCCGCCGGTGAGGATGTCGTCGCCCGCCTCGCCCAGCAGCGTGTCATTTCCGCTCCCGCCGACGATGGCGTTGGCCAGCAGGTTGCCGGTGCCAACGAAATTCCCTGCGCCGGCAAAGCGCAGGTATTCCACCTCCGGCAGGCCGGCCAGGGAGAAGACGCTCAGTTCGCTGAACACGATATCCGTGCCGCCGCCCGCCAGCTCCGTAACGACGTCGCCGGCATTGCCGACCCAGTAGATGTCGTTCCCCTGACCGCCGACCATGGTGTCGTTGCCGTCACCACCATACAGTTGATCGTCGCCGTCGCTGCCGACCAGGCTGTCATTGCCCCCGTCGCCGCGCAGCAGGTCACTGCCGCCGAAGCCATTGATGGTATCGTCGCCGCCGAAGCCGCGTAGCGTGTCGCTGGCGCCCGTGCCGTTGATCAGTTCGGCGGCCGTCGTGCCGGAGAACAGGCTGCCGGTCGTCACCGGAGTCGGTGCGAAGTCCTGGTCGTCGAAGCGGAACAGCTCCACGCCGAGGAGATGATCGGCGCCCTGGTCGCCGTTCTCGGGGAAGTTGTCGACCACGAGGTACCCGCCAGCACCGTCGTAGGTGATGGTGTACTGCGCGCGGGACCCGGCGAACACCGCGATGTCGTTGCCATTGCCGCCATCGATGCTGTCATTGCCGGTGCCGCCGGTGAGCAGGTCGTCGCCGTCACCGCCCGCGATCGAGTCGGCTCCGATGCCGCCGAGGATCGTATCGGCGCCGGCATCGCCGGCCAGGCTGTCGTCGCCGGCATTGCCTGCGACGCTGTCATTGCCGGTGCCGCCATGGAGGGTTTCCGCGCCGGCGCCGCCGTTCAGCGTATCATGGCCGGCGTCACCCCAACCCAGGCTGCCTGCCGCCAGGTTGAGCACGTCGTTGTCGTCGCCGCCGAAGAGCGAGCCCGCGCCGCTCAGCGTGTCGTCGCCGGCCTCGCCATGCAGCTGGTTGATCCCGTCGCCATCGGTCAGGACATCGTTGCCGGCTCCGCCATGCAGCGTGTCGCCCCCGTGCTGGCCGAGCAGCGTGTCGTTCCCGTCTCCACCGGAAAGGGCGTCGTCGTTGTTGCCGCCCTCGATCGAATCCTGGCCGGCACCGCCCTGCAAATCGTCCTCGCCGAAGCCGCCCAGCAGGCTGTCGTCGCCGGCGCTTCCCAGCACCGTGTCCATGCCGTCCCCGGCGACGACGATGTCATCGCCCTCGCCAGCCTCCACCCAGTCATGGGCGGAGCCGGCATCGACATAGTCGTTGCCGGCGCCGGCGGAGATGGAGTCATCGCCGCCCTCGCCGAACAGCCGGTCATTGCCGCTGCCCCCGTCGATGGTGTCGTTCTCGTCGCCGGCTTCGACGATGTCGTCGAGCACGCCGCCCGCCAGCAGGTCAGCGCCGGCCGTGCCGCCGACGACGCTGCCGCCCAGCGGCACGACGATGCCGTCGGCGAAGGCCAATTCCTCGACGAAGCGCACCACGTCCCGGCCGGTCGCGCCGCGGTTGTCGATGACCAGGATATTGCCCGCCCCTGCATCGGCGATGGTGTAGCGGCCGCGACCCTGGCTGAAGACGGCGCGATCGGTGCCGTCACCACCATCGATGGTGTCGTTGCCACCGCTGCCCGTCAGCAGGTCGTCGCCCGCGCCGCCTTCCAGCAAGCCGGCGCCGGTGAGCAAGTCGTGGCCCTCGCCACCCTGCAGGGTGTTCTCGCCTTCAAGGTCGGTCAGCGTATCGCTTCCCGCCCCTCCATGAAGCGCGTCGTCACCGGCCTCGCCGAACAGCAGGTCGGCACCGTCCTCGCCGACCAACTGGTCGTCGCCGGCGCCGCCAACAAGGTTGTCGCCGTCGGCGCCGCCGTTGAGCACATCCGCCTGGCTGCCGCCCGACAGCGTGTCGGCCCCGCCGCCGCCGAACAGCAGATCCTCGCCGGCGCCACCGATCACCCAGTCATGGCCGAGCCCGGCATCCACCAGGTCGTCCTCGTCGCCGCCATCGACGGTGTCGTTGCCGTCGCCGCCTAAGAGCTGATCGGCCTCGGTGCCGCCCCAGAGACTGTCCTGCCCGTCGCCGCCCTCGATCCAGTCGGCACCAGCCAGGCCGAACAGCGAGTCGCCGCCGCCGAGGCCGAGGATGGTATCGTCGCCGGAACCGGCATTCGGCAGGCCACCCGAAGAATGGTCGGAGATGGTGTCGGCGCCGGCCGTCCCGACGATGAGGCTGCCGAGGTTGATCGCTGCCGTATAGTCGGCGTCGAGGAATTCCAGCCTGGCAATGCCGACCAGCGTGTCGGTGCCCTCGGGCGAGCCGCCGCGGTTGTCGGTGACGATCACCTTGCCGCCCAGCTCGACAACCGTGTAGTCGTTCCGGTTTCCGCCATAGCGGGCGATGTCGTCGGTACCGCTGTTGCCACCGCCGAACATGCGGTCGTTGCCGCTGCCGCCATCGAAGATGTCGGTGCCCGGGCCGCCCAGCATCAGGTCGTTGCCCTGCCCGCCGGACAGGATGTCGTCGCCATCGCCTCCGGCCAGCGTGTCGTCGCCCCCGTTTCCGAAGAGGTTGTCGTTGCCGGCCTCGCCCAGCAGATGCTGGGCCCCATCCACGCCGTAGGGGTTCCAACCCGCCAGGGTGTCGTCGCCCAGGCCGCCCTGGCCGATCCCGTCGGTGCCGACATGCAGCGCATCGGCGCCATCCTCGCCCAGCAGCAGTCCATAGCCGGTGAGCACGTCGTTCCCGGTGCCGCCTTCGAGCGTGCCGCTGCCATAGAGCGTGTCGTTGCCCGCCTCGCCCTGCAGCAGGCCGTTGCCGCTCAAGGCATCGGTGCCAAGGCCGCCGAGCAGGGTGCCGTCGCCGCTGATCGTGTCGTTGCCGGCCTCGCCCATGGCGAGGTTGGCCCCGGTCCCGCCATCGATCACATCGTCGCCGTCACCGCCAAGCACCTGGTCTGCGCCTGCGCCGCCGGTCAGCGTGTCGCCATCGGCCTCGCCCCAAAGCGAGTCGTCGCCCTCGCCACCCGCCAGCTGATCCTCGCCCGCACCGCCCAGAATCTGGTCGGCGCCCGCCTCGCCGGAGGCGACATCATTGCCGTCGCCGGCCTCGATCACGTCGTCGTCGTCATTGCCGAGCAACTGGTCATGGCCGGCGAGGCCACGGAGCGTATCGTCGCCCCCGCCGCCCACGAGGCTGTCGTCCAGGCCGCCGCCGGTCAGCGCCTCACCCGTCATGGTGCCAAGCTGGATCTCCCCCGCATTGGCGAGGGTCAAGGGCAACGCCAGATCCGCGAAGAACGCGACCTCCACCGCGGAGACGGCGTCCGTCCCCTCATTGGTGCGGTTGGCAACGATGAAGTAGCCGCCCAGCCCGTCCTCGACCACGGAGTAGTGGCCGCGTGGATTGGCGTAGGTCGCGGCATCAATGCCATCGCCGCCGTCGAGGGTGTCGTCGGCCTGGCCGCCGCTGAGCAGGTCATCGTCGTCCCCGCCCTCAAGCGAGTCGGACGCCCAATTGCCGCGGAGGGTGTCGTTGCCCAGCCCGCCGAGCAGCGTCTGGCTGCCATCCAGGCTCCAGGGTTCCCAGCCGAAGAGGCTGTCGTTGCCTGCCCCGCCGTCGCCGGTGCTTTCGCTGCCGACCGCGAGGGTGTCGTCCTCGGTGCCGCCGGACAGGCTGCCCCATCCCGAGAGCGCGTCCGTCCCGGCGCCGCCTTCCAGCGTCCCGCTGCCGTGCAGCGTGTCGATCCCGGCCTCGCCCTGCAGCAAGCCGTTGCCATAGAGGTAGTCGTTCTCGCTGCCACCCTGCAGGGTGCCGACACCGTGGAGGATGTCGTTGCCGCCGCCGCCGCGCAACAGGTTCGTGCCATTCCAGTCAACGAGGTAGTCGGCACCGCCGCCACCATCAACGCTGTCGGCGCCCTGACCGCCTTCGACCGTGTCGTTGCCGTCGTCGCCGGTCACCGAATCGCTGCCGGGGCCGGCATAGATGTGGTCGAGCCCGCCGCCGCCCTGCAACGTATCCGCGCCGCTGTCGCCATTCAGCACGTCGTTGCCGAGGCCACCCGTCAACGCGTCGTTGCCGTCGTCGCCGGTGAGCCTGTCGTTTCCGTCCAGGCCCTCAATGGTGTCGTTGCCGGAATCGCCACCCAGGATGTCGTCGAACTCGGTGCCGGCCAGCAGGTAGCCGGTATTGTCGCCGATCGGCAGGTCGATCTCGTCGTCGCCGAAGACCAGCAGTTCGACGCCCTGCAGCGTATCGGTGCCCTCCGGCGATCCGCTCCGCAGATCCTGTACCGTGACCGTCCCGTCGACATGGCCGGCCGCGTCGACGACGTACTCGATGCGGTAGTCCGCGCTCTCGATGGTGACCTGGTTGCCAACCTGACTGGTGACGCGCGGGATCACGCGGCCCGAGTAGTAGGCCTTGTCGAAGCCCGAGCCACCATAGACGGAATCATCCCCTGCGGCGCCGGTCAGCGAATCGTCGCCGGCACCGCCGAACATCGTATCCATGCCGGCGTAGCCGAAAACCTGATCATCGCCGCCACCGGCATCGATCAGCTCGTTGCCCGAGCCGGAGATGTAGCCGTGGACCGTGTCGTTGCCCTCATCGCCGAAGGCCGTGCCGTTGGCGAGGTAGATCAGGTCGGCCCCGTCACCGCCCTGCAGCGTGCCGGTGCCGATAAGCGTGTCGTTGCCCCCATCGCCGGCCAGCGCGCCGGCGCCGCTGATGCTGTCATCGTCCCCGCCGCCGGCCAGCGCGCCGACCCCGCTGATGGTGTCGCGGCCGGCGCCGCCGTCGACCGTGTTGGCGCCAAGGCTGTCGGTGATCAGGTCATTCCCGTCGTCGCCGAGGATGCTGTCATCGCCGCTGCCGCCGTCGATCGTGTCGCTCTGCAGGCCGCCCGAGAGCGTGTCGTTGCCCGTCCCGCCGCGCAGCGTGTCCTCGTCGATCCCGCCGAGCACCAAGTCGTGGCCGGCGCCACCATCCAGCACGTCGAACCCGATGCCACCGCTGACGGTGTCGTTCCCGTCACCGCCATCGACAATGTCATTGCCGCCATCGCCGATGGCGACGTGCGTCGCGGGCGAGACCACGCCGAGTTCGTCGTCACCCCCGCCGCCGAGGATGCTGTCGTCGAAGCTGGTGCCGGTGATGACATCGGCGGCGGCACCGCCGGTGAAGACCTGCCCGGTATTGGCGGGCGAAACCTCGAACTCGATGTCGTGGAAGCGCAGCACCTCGAAGCCGGCTACCCGGTCGGCGCCATCGGTACCGCGATTGTTCACCACGTGGTAGCCGCCACTGCCATCCTGGATGACGGAGTGCAGGTGGCGGACCGCGCCATAGGTCGCGACGTCATAGCCGATGCCGCCCGACAGGGTGTCGTCGCCCTCGCCGGCATAGACCGTGTCGTCCCCGGTGCCGCCATCCACCGTGTCGGCACCATGGCTGCCATACAGCGTGTCGCTGCCGCTGCCACCGACCAGCGAGTCATCGCCGAGATTGCCGTGGACCAGATCGTGGCCGCCCCCGCCTTCCAGGGTCTGATTGCCGTCGGCGCCGGCGGGCTCCCAACCGTGGAGGGTATCGTTCCCCTCGCCGCCCTGGCCGGCATGGCCACTGCGGACATAGAGCAGGTCGTCGTCGGCACCGCCATCGAGCGTACCGGCGCCGAAGAGGGTATCGTCACCGGCGCCACCGAGCAGTTCACCCGTGCCGTTCAGCGCATCGTCGCCGGCGCCGCCGTGCAAGGTGCCGACGCCGCGAATGGTATCGTTGCCGGATTCCCCGTAGAGCTCGTTCTGGCCCTGCCAATCGGTCAGCAGGTCGTCGCCGTTGCCGGCGAGGATGGTGTCGTCATGCGCACCGCCATCCAGGCTGTCGCTGTCGAAGTCCTCGAGGCCGTCGGCGTTGCCATCGGCATCGTCCAGCGCTGGCGCAGCGCTCCCGTAGATGAGGTCACGGCCGCTGCCGCCAAGGAGCGTGTCGTCGCCGCTGCCGCCAACCATCGTATCCGCGCCGAAGTCGCCCACCATCACGTCGTTGCCGCCGCGGGCGAGCAGCAGATCGCTGCCATGGCCGCCGAGCAGGTGGTCGAAGCCGGCAAGGCCATCGATCGTGTCATCGCCGGTGTTGTCGGTCGCGACATAGGCCCCGGCACCAGGGATAGAGTCGTCGCCGGTGGTGCCGAGGATCACCTGGCCAGGATTGGCGCCGAGCGCGACCTCGCCGTCATCGAACACCAGCAGTTCGACACCCGTGAGGGAGTCGGTGCCTTCCGGCGCGACGGGACGGCTGTCGGCGACGACATACCCACCGAGGCCGTCGGGCGTTATGGTGAAGTCGGCGATGCGGCCGGAGTAGTAGGCCACGTCGTAGCCGGCGCCGCCATCGATCGTGTCGTCACCATCCGCCGCCGAATCGCCGGCCAGCGTGTCATTGCCGTCGCCGCCGAGGAGAAGGTCCGCGCCGGCGAAGCCCTGGATCTTGTCATCGCCGCTGCCGCCGGCGAGCGTCTGGTTGCCGGCCCCCGTGCCGGTCAGCGTATCGTTGCCGTCGCCGCCATCGGCGGTACCGGCGGCAAGCGCGATGCTGTCGTCGCCCGTGCCGCCTTCCAGCAGGCCGGAGCCGGCAAGCGTATCGTCACCTGCATCGCCTTGCAGCAGTCCGCTGCCACCCAGGACGTCGTCGTCGGCGCCGCCCAGCAGCGTGCCGGTTCCGTTCAGGCTGTCGTTCCCAGCCCCGCCGGAGAGGGTGTTGCTGCCCTCCACGTCATAGACGTAGTCGTTGCCTGCCTCGCCAGCGAGGCTGTCGTCGCCGCCATTCCCGTAGAGAGCGTCGTTGCCGTCGCCACCGTGCACCGTATCGGCGCCGAAGCCGGCCTGCACCGTGTCGTTGCCGCCCTGGCCGTCGATGGTGTCGTTGCTGGAGGTGCCGGTCAGCAGCGTGCCCGCGTCGCCATCGACGATCGCCATGCCGGTTCCGGCGGGTGAGTAGCCCGGATTGAAGTTGTCGACCGTGAAGTTGCCGACGATCTGATTGACGAACCGGACGATGTCGGTCGGCACCAGGGCGCCGCCGGCGTCGCGGTCGAGCCGCAAGGCCACATCCGCCCCATCCTGCTCCAGCAGCAGATGGCCGGTAACGAAGGGGTTCTGCCCGCTGGCGTAGCCCTGCATCCAACCGAGCAGCCCGTGGAGCGTCACCACATCGCCGCCGGGTCCGCCAAGGAAATCCTCGATCCGGTCGGCCTCCGAGCCTGGGCTCCAACCAAGGGCATAGGCATCCGTGCCGCTGCCGCCGGTCAGCGTATCCGCGCCCGCGCCATTGCCGACATGCAGGAAGCTGTCGTCGCCCGCCTCGCCACGCAGCTGGTTCGCACCCTGGTTGTCGTCCAGCGTGTCATTGCCAGCGCCGCCGGACAGGCTGTCATCGCCGGCCTGGCCAGCCAGGTAGTCGGCCTCCCCGCCGCCCAGCAGGCTGTCGCCGCCGTTTCCGCCATAGATCGTGTCGTTGCCACCCTGACCGTCGATGGTGTCGCCGATGCCGGAACCGGTCAGCACATGGGCCAGATCATCGTCGACGAAGGTGCCCCCCTGGACGGTCAGCGAGACGGTGGCGTCGCTGGTACCACCCTGGCCATCGGCCAGGGTGTAGGTGAAGCTGGCGGCGCCGAAATATCCGGCATCCGGGGTGAACACCACCTCGGCCCCGTTCAGCGAGACCGTGCCGTGCACGGCCGCCTGCACGGACTGGATGAACAGCGTGTCGCCGTCGAGATCGGCGTCGTTGGCTGTCAAGATCGACCGGTCGAGCGTCAGCGGCGTGCCGGCGGCGGTGGTGAATCCGGCATCCGCCTGCGCCACCGGCCCATCGTTCACCGGGGCAACGGTGATGGTCACGCCGCCGGTGCTGGTGGTGAACCCATCCGCCAGGATGTAGGTGACCACGGCATCGCCGTGGAAATTGGCGGTCGGGACAAAGATCAGGTTCCCCGAGACGATCGAGGCACTGCCATGTGTGGTGCCGACAACACCGGTGATGCTGAGCGCGTCGCCGTCCGCGTCCGCGTCATTCATCAGCAGGGATGCGAGGGAAATGGAGAGCGGCGTGTCCTCGTTGGTGCTGCCGAAGTCGGCGCCGGCGGCCGGCGCGGCGTTCAGCGCGTAGACCTGATCGAGGAATTGCAGCAGCCGCACGCCGGTCAGCGTATCGGTGCCGTCGTTGCCGTTCGCCGTAGGCTGCAGGTCCACCACGATGGCGACGCCGTCCAGCGTCGAGATGCTGTAGTCGGCCCGGATGCCCGAGAAGACGGCCTGGTTGAGCCCGGTGCCGCCCGCGATGGTGTCGTCGCCGCTACCGCCGGAGATGGTGTCGTTGCCGTCGCCGCCATCGAACTGGTCGTTGCCGCCGAGGCCGACCAGGGAGTCGGCGCCGCCGAGGCCATTGATCGTGTCGTTCAGGATTGTGCCGACCAGCGCGCCTGCACCCGTGTCATCGTTCGCGGTTCCGATCAGCAGGACGCCAGCGAGGCCGGACGCCACCGAGATGTCCTGGTCCGCGAAGCGCAGGAGCTGCACGTTCCGTACGGTATCGATGCCGTCCGGCGCGCCGCTGCGGTTGTCATAGACCATCAGGCCGGCGGCATCACCGACGATGGAATAGGCGCTTCGGCTGCCGCTGAAGATGGCGACATTCGCCCCGTCGCCGCCGTCGACGGTGTCGCTGCCGCTGCCGCCGGTGATGGTATCGTCGCCGTCGCCGGCATCGATGCTGTCGGCGCCGCCGCCGGCCGCGATGACGTCGTTGTCGAGCCCGCCCTGGATGCTCTCGGCATAGCCCGAGCCGCTGATGGTGTCGTTGCCGGCGCCGCCGTCCAGCAGCGTGCCGTTGGTGTAGTTGCCCCACTCGGCGATGCTGTCGGCGCCCGCCCCGCCATAGACCGTCGCCGCCGCGTAGCTGCCGTTCCACGGCGTGTAGTAGCGCAGCGTGTCGCCGCCCTCGCCGCCATCGATCAGGCCGGTGCCCCAGATGGTGTCGTTGCCCAGGCCGCCGGCGATGCTGTTGACGCCCTCGCTGTCCTCGACGTAGTCGCCGCCGTCGCCGCCGTCGATGCTGTCGCCCTCGGCATTGCCGTAGAGCGTGTCGCTGCCGGCGCCGCCCAGCAGCGTGTCGGCACCGGCGCCGCCGCCCAGCGTGTCGTTCTCGCTGCCGCCGTCCAGCATGTCGGCGCCGTCGCCGCCCGCCAGGTTGTCGCTCTCGCTGCCGCCCGACAGGCTGTCGTTGCCGACCCCGCCGGCCAGCGTGTCGGCGCCCGCCTCGCCCAGCAGGCTGTCGTTGCCGCGGCCGCCGGCAAGGTTGTCGTTGCCGGGTCCACCCTCGATGACGTCGGGAGCACCAAGGCCGGACAGCGTATCGTTGCCGTCCAGGCCTAGGATGGTGTCGGCGCCCGCGTTACCGGCCAGCGCATCCGGGCCCGCTGTTCCTGTGATGACGGTACCGGTGATCGTGCCGAGGATGAGGTCGTCATCCGCGAACGTGGCGATCTCGATTCGGTTCAGCCTGTCGGTGCCGTCAGGCGATCCGCCACGCTTGTCCTGGACGGTGAAGGTACCGGTTACGCCGCCTGCGGTGATCTCGTAATCACTCAGGTTTCCGCTGAAGATCGCGACATCCAGGCCGTCGCCGCCGTCGACGGTGTCGCTGCCGCTGCCGCCGGTGATGGTATCGTCGCCGTCGCCGGCATCGACGCTGTCGGCGCCGCCGCCGGCCGCGATGACGTCGTTGTCGAGCCCGCCCAGGATGCTCTCGGCATAGCCCGAGCCGCTGATGGTGTCGTTGCCGGCGCCGCCGTCCAGCAGCGTGCCGCTGGTATAGTTGCCCCACTCGGCGATGCTGTCGGCGCCTGCCCCGCCATAGACCGTCGCCGCCGCGTAGCTGCCGTTCCAGGGCGTGTAGTAGCGCAGCGTGTCGCCGCCCTCGCCGCCGTCGATCAGGCCGGTGCCCCAGATGGTGTCGTTGCCCAGGCCGCCGGCGATGCTGTTGACGCCCTCGCTGTCCTCGACGTAGTCGCCGCCGTCGCCGCCGTCGATGCTGTCGCCCTCGGCATTGCCGTAGAGCGTGTCGCTGCCGGCGCCGCCCAGCAGCGTGTCGGCGCCGGCGCCGCCGCCCAGCGTGTCGTTCTCGCTGCCGCCGTCCAGCATGTCGGCGCCGTCGCCGCCCGCCAGGTTGTCGCTCTCGCTGCCGCCCGACAGGCTGTCGTTGCCGACCCCGCCGGCCAGCAGGTCGCCTCCCGCCGCGCCCGACAGGCTGTCGTTGCCGGCCTCGCCGGCCAGCGTGTCGTCGCCCGCCTCGCCCAGCAGGCTGTCGTCCTCGCTGCCGCCCAGCACGCTGTCGTTGCCGCTGCCGCCCAGCACCGTGTCCAGGCCAGCCCCGGCATCCACCACGTCGTTGCCGTCGCCAGCCTCGACGCTGTCGTTGCCCGCCTGCCCGTTCAGGATGTCGCCGCCACCCAGGCCCTGGATCGTGTCGTCGCCGGCTGTCCCATTCAGAACGTTGTCGAGATTGTCGCCGGTGATGTCCATAGGGTCTGCTCCCAACGATATTCGGACAGGTGAACGTCCAATGGCGCCAGCACCGTTTTCTTGGCGCTAAACCAACCCGTCTTCGCAGATAGTGCTGTTTGCTGGGACGTTATTGGTTACGCTCAGGGCTAACGCTGGACGGAATTTTTCTGTACACGCCAGTTGCGAGAATCATTTTGATCTCAAAATTCCCGCGCACTCCGAACGGAAACTATATAAAAATGTATTCGAAATCAACTCCAGATTGGGCCGCGTCATGGCATGGGCCTCGACCCTGGCCATCTGGCGGCAAGGCGCTGGGTGGCACCCGCCGTCATGGTGGGTAGGAGGCGGTCTACAGGCTGCGCGGCAGTGCTGGTGACAGGGGTTTCGTCATGTCGATGCCTTCGGCCGAGGTGACGACATGCTCAGGCCAAAGATGCTGACGCAGGCGGGCGAGCGCGCCGGGCGATCCGGCTGATCGGCTGTAGCGTCCCACCCCTGGCCGCGGACGGCGCGTCGTGGCGGGACTGTCTGGGATGTCGTGTGCAGCCGCAGGTCCATGTGCAGCAGGGTGCGGACAGACCGCAGCCGCGTTGGGTCGAGCCGCCGCGACGGCGGAGCCAGCCGGTGAGCACCGTGGGCGGGTGTCGGGCAGATGCCCGGCAGTCAATCCGCCAAGCCCCGCGACGGACCAGCCAAGGCGGCGGGTTCACCGCTTTCCGATTGACGGCGCAGATCGGAGCGGCATGCCCGAGCGCCGTGGCCGGCATCGTACAACGCTTATCGATGCGACAAAGAAAGTGGCATGCTTGCCGGCGCCGTCATCGCGCTCATCGCCGGCGCGCCCGGCTTCACCGGAACCGCTGCGGCTGCCGGCACGGTTGCGTAGGTGATGTTCGGTGTATTCGTCCCTGTCGCCGTGGTTCGTCTCGTCCTCGGGGCCGGCGCGCTTGACGGACATATGGCCGGTCCACCGGCCGCGCTGGACGCCTGCCCTGCGTCCAGCGCGGCCTGCCCCAGCCGGTCCGGTAGGCCGAGCCCGGCAGCGGACGCCGAAACCGAGCGTCCTCCGGCTCTTGCCCGAGCGCGTCCCGCAGGCCGCAACGCTTGTCAGGGCCGTCCATGGCAGCAAGGCAGGGCGCGCCGGGGCAGCATCGCTGCCTCGGTCACTGGTCCTTCGCTGCCCGCCGCCGTTCCGCCAGGGCCGCTTTGGAGAGCAGATGCGCGGTGACCGGCGCGGTGATGAAGAGGAAAAGCGTGACGGCCAGTTCACGCAGGCCGGAACTGATCTCCTCGGCGCCCACATGCAGCAGTGAGGCGATGACGATGCCGCCAACGCCCAGCGTGGTCGCCTTGGTCGGGCCGTGCAGCCGCATGAAGAAGTCTGGTAGCCGCGCCAAGCCGAAGGAGCCCAGCAGGGTGAAGCCGCCGCCGACCAGCAGCAGCAGGCTGACGATGATCTCGGACAGCATGGCGGCTACTCGATGATGTCGCCGGAGAGCAGGAACTTGCACAGCGCCACGGTGCCGACGAAGCCCATCACCGCGATGATCAGCGCCGCCTCGAAGAACACCGCATGGCCACGCGCGATGCCGAGCAGGATGACCAGCGCTATGGTGTTGATGCCCAGCGTGTCGAGCGCCAGGATCCGATCCGGCATTCCCGGCCCGCGGGCCAGCCGCCAAAGGTTGAGCAGCATGGCGAGCGCCACCATGCCCATCACGAAAGGGAGGACGAGCCTCAACATGCGAACACCTTCCTGAGCGGCGTTTCATAGCGGGACTTGATGCGGGCCACGGCGGCCGCCGCGTCGTCCACGTGCAGCGCATGCACCAGCAGCACGCCGCGGTCGATCTCGATGGAGACCGTCCCCGGGGTGAGCGAAATGATGCTGCCGAGCAGCGAGGCGATGAAGGGGTCCTCGATGGCGAGTGGCACCTCGAGGAAGGCCGGCGCCAGCCGGGACGGCGGACCGAGCACCCGCCGCGCGACCTCGACGTTGGCGACGACGATGTCGGTGAGGACGACGCCTGTCAGGCGCAGCCCCGCCGGCCAATCCGCCAGCCGCGGGCGGTCCGGCCAGAAGCCGCGCGTCGCCCAGGGCAGCACCAGCGCCAGCCACAGGCCGATCAGCACCTGCCCGAGGCTCAGCGCCGGCGCCAGCACCAACCAGAGGCCCAGGATCAGCCCGCTCAGCACGGGCTGCGGCAGGATGCGCCTCATGGCCGGACCTCCCGCGCCACCGCCGCGACGCCGCCCGGCAGCACCGCCTGCAGGTAAGGCTGCCGCGCCGCGAGCTGCTCCGCGGTGGCGCGCGCATAGGCCGAGAGCGGCGCCGCCCCCAGGACCAGCGCCGGCACGCAGCCCAGCGCCAGCAGCAGCGCCCAGGTTGCGGCGCGGCCCGCCGCAGGCACCAGCGGCACCTCGACGCGGCCGCGTTCCCAGAACAGTGTGCTCGCCGCCCGCGCCAAGCCGAGCGCGGCGACGAAGCCCGAGAGGATGAAAACCGCCCAGAGCACGTAGCCGGCGGCGGTCGCCGGCGCCGCGCTCAGCATCATCAGCTTGCCGAGGAAGCCCGACAGCGGCGGCAGGCCGCTGACCGCCACCGCCAGCACCAGGAAGGCGGTGCCGAGCCAGGCATCGCCCGGCATCCGCGCGCTGCGTATCAGCCGGTCGCCGGCCTCCCCACGCGCGGCGGCGATACGCCCGACCAGCAGGAACAGCGCGGCGCTGACCAGGGTGGTATGCGGCAGGTAGTACAGCAGCGCGGCCAGCATCGGCATGCCGCCCTCCGCCAGCGCCGCTGCCAGCATGCCGGTCGAGAGCAGCAGCAGATGCGCCACCATCGCGGCGAGCCGCCTCGCCGCCAGCACGCCCGCGGTCGCCACCGCGACGGTCGCCAGCGCCATCGGCAGCAGCCAGGGGGAGAATAGGCCGGCGCCGGGCGCCGCATCGAACGCCACGGAGGACAGCCGCACCAGCGCATAGATGCCGACCTTGGTCAGCACCGCGAAAAGGGCGGCCGCGGGAGCCGAGGCGGCGCCATAGGCATGCGGCAGCCAGAAGCCCAGCGGCAGCAATGCCGCCTTCAAGGCGAAGACCGCGACCAGCAGTGCCAGGGCCACCCGCAGCGGCGCAGCATCCCCGGGCGGCACCGTGGCCAGGCGTTCCGCCACGTCGGCGAGGTTGAGCGTGCCGTATAGCAACCCGAGCCCGATCAGGAAGAGGACCGAGCCAGCCAGGTTCAGCACGACGTAATGCAGCCCGGCGCGGACCCGCGCCGCGCCGCCGCCATGCACCAGCAGGCCGTAGGAGGCAATCAGCAGCAGCTCGAAGAAGACGAACAGGTTGAACAGGTCGCCGGTCAGGAAGGCGCCGTTCAGCCCGGCCAGCTGCATCTGGAAGAAGGGGTGGAAATGCCGCCCGCCGCGGTCGATCCCGCCGCAGGCGGCCAGCAGCGCCGGCACGGCAATGGCCACCGTGGTTGCCACCATCAGCGCCGCCAGGCGGTCGGCGACGAAGACGATGCCGAAGGGGGCCGGCCAGTTGCCCAGCGCCACCACCGCCACCGTGCCGCCCGCCGCCTGGCGCAGCAGCAGCACGGCGACGACGGCAAGGCCGCCGACCGAGACAAGCGCGATGCCGCGGGCGAGACGGATGTCGGCGCGGTGCAGGGCCAGCATCAGGATCGCCGCGGCGAGCGGGACCAGCACCGGTAGCAGCGGCAGGTGCATCATGGCCGGTCCTCGCGGCCGTCGACATGGTCGGTGCCGGTTTCCGCCACGGCCCGCAGCGCCAGGGCGACCAGGTAGGCGGTCATGCCGAAGCTGATGACGATGGCGGTGAGCACGAGGGCCTGCGGCAGCGCATCCGCGAGGGGCCCGGCGTCGTCCAGCACCAGCGGCGCGGCGACCGGTGCCAGCCGCCCGGCGGCGAAGATGAAGAGGTTGGCGGCGTAGGAGAGCAGGGTCAGGCCCAGCACCACGCTGAAGCTGCGTTCCCGCAGCACCAGCCAGGTCCCGGCCGCCACCAGGGCGCCGATGCCGGTCGCCAGCAGCGCTTCCATCAGCCAGTGCTCCCCGGGGCGAGTTCCCGTTGGCTCAACCGCCCGAGCTCCGTCAGCACCAGCAGGACCGTCGCCACCACGACGAGGTAGATGCCGAGGTCGAAGACCAGCGCCGAGGCGAGGTGCACCGGCCCGACCAGCGGGATGCCGAGATAGCCATGCGTGCTGGTGAGGAAGGGCAGGCCGAAGGCCATGCTGGCCAGCCCGGTCGCCGCGGCGAGGCCGAGCCCGACCGCGAAGAGCCGCACATGGTCGAGCCGCAGCCGCCGCGCGGTCATGTCGATGCCGACCGCCAGGTACTGCAGGATGAGCACCACGCCGGTGATCAGCCCGGCGATGAAGCCGCCGCCCGGCAGGTTGTGGCCGCGCAGCAGGATGTGGAAGGCGACGACCAGCGCCAGGGGCAGCAGCGGCCGCATCAGCATGGCCAGCATGATCGGGTGCATGTCACCGGGCCGGTCGGGTCCCGGCACCTGCGGGCGCAGCCGCAGCCCCTCCAGCAGCGCATGCGCGCCGAGCGCCGCGAGCGCCAGCACCGAAACCTCGCCAAGCGTGTCGAAGCCGCGAAAATCGACCAGGATCACGTTGACCACGTTGGTGCCGCCGCCGCCCGCCACGGCATTGGCGGCGAACCAGCCGGAGATCGTCTCGAAGGGTCGCGTCATCATCGCATAGGCCAGCGCCGCCGCCCCCGCACCGCCGGCGATGGCGAGGACCGCGTCGGCGGTGGCGCGGCCGGGACGCCGCCGGGATGCCGCTTCCTCCGGCAGGAAGCGCAGCGAGAGCAGCAGCAGGACGATCGTCACCACCTCGACCGAAAGCTGGGTCAGCGCTAGGTCTGGCGCCGCGAAGCGGACGAAGACCAGCGAGACGACCAGCCCGACCACGCTGGCGGCGACGATGGCCAGCGGCCGCCGGCGATGCCAGACGACAACTCCGAGCACGCCGAAGATCAGGGCCCCGAGCGCACCGAAGGCCAGCGGATCGGCCGGCGTCGCGGGCAGCGGTCCGGCCAGCGCCGCCGGCGCCGCGCCCTGCCAGGCGAAGCCCGCGAGGCCCAGGCTGAAGACCAGCAGCAGCGCCAGGTAGCGATGCAGGCTGACGTTGTCGAGCCGCGCCAGCAGCCAGCGTGCGCCAATGGCCGTGGCGTTGAAGACGCGCTCGAAGGCCGCGGGGCTGGTCATCCGCGGCGCGTAGCGTTCGTGCAGGTCGTAGAAGAACCGGCGCTGGCGGTACCACAGGAGCCCGCCGGCCAGGGCCAGCAGGCTCATGGCGAAAGGCAGGTTGAAGCCGTGCCAGATCGCCAGGGTATAGGGCGGCGGCGGGCCGCCCAGCATCGCCGCCGAAGCGACGTGCAGCAGCCAGCCGGCGGAGAACTGCGGCAGCAACCCGACCACCAGGCACAGCGCCACCAGGATCTCGACCGGGGCGCGCATCCAGCGCGGCGCCTCATGCGGCGTGCGCGGCATCTCGGCCGGGCCGGTGGTGAAGAAGACGTCGTGCACGAAGCGCACGGAATAGGCGACAGACAGGATGCCCGCGACGGTGGCGAAGGCGGGCAGCGCATAGGCGTAGCCGGCCAGCGCCGGCTGCGCGACCGCCTCGGTGAAGAACATCTCCTTGCTGAGGAAGCCGTTCAGCAGCGGCACCCCGGCCATCGATCCGGCGGCGATGATGCCGAGCACGGCGGTGACCGGCATCAGGCGGAACAGACCATTGAGTCGGCGCATGTCGCGCGTGCCGGATTCATGCTCGATGATGCCGGCCGCCATGAAAAGCGACGCCTTGAAGATCGCATGATTGATGATGTGGAAGACCGCCGCGACCGAACTCAGCTCCGTCTCGAGACCGAACAGCAGGGTGATCAGCCCGAGATGGCTGATGGTCGAATAGGCGAGCAGACCCTTCAGGTCGTGCTTCAGCAGCGCGACATAGGCGCCATAAGCGAGCGTCACCGCCCCGGTGCCGCTGACCAGCGCGAACCACAGGTCGGTGCCCGACAGCGCAGGGTACAGCCGCGCCAGCAGGAAGACCCCCGCCTTCACCATGGTCGCCGAATGCAGGTAGGCGCTGACCGGGGTCGGCGCGGCCATCGCGTTCGGCAGCCAGAAATGGAAGGGGAATTGCGCCGACTTGGTGAAGGCGCCGAGCAGCACGAGGACCAGCGCCACCGGGTAGGCCGGGTCGGCGCGGATCAGGTCGCCGGACGCCAGCACCTCGGTCAGTTCGAAGCTGCCGACGATGCGGCCCAGCAGCAGCACGCCGGCCAGCAGCGCCAGGCCGCCGCCGCCGGTCACCGCCAGCGCCATGCGCGCGGCGATCCGCGCATCGGTGGCGTCATGCTTGTAGGCGATCAGCAGGAAGGAAGAGAGGCTGGTGATCTCCCAGAAGATCACCAGCAGCAGCAGGTTCTCGGACAGCACGACGCCGAGCATGCCGCCGGCGAAGGCCAGCAGCAGCCCGAACAGTCGCCCGAGCCCATCCTGCCGCGGCATGTAGTACGCGGCATAAAGGATGACGAGCGCGCCGATTCCGAGGATCAGGATGGCGAAGAGCAACCCCAACCCATCGAAGCGGAAAGCCAGGTCGAGCCCCCAGTCCGGCAGCCAGGCGAGGCGCTGGACCACCACCTCCCCGTCGAGCACGCCGGCGGCCAGCGGGACGAGCGGCAGCGCTGCGGCGGCCAGCGCCGCCGCCGCCGTCCAGGCGGCCACTGCCCGGCCGAAGCGTGCCAGCACGGGAACCGACCCGGCGCCGAGGAACAGCGCCAGGATCGCCAGGGCCAAGCCAGGATGGTCCATCTTGTCCCTTCAGGCCAAAGGCCCGGTCATGTCCGGGCCGAGTGGTCAGTACCGCAGGATCGCCGCGGCGGCAGCGCCAGCGGGGATAGCATCGTCCGTCAGCACCTGCACATCGCCGTCATGCCGCGGCGCGCCGGCTGCCGAGGCATCGAGTGGCTCCGTCCCCTCGCAGCGACCGGCCGGCCGCGCCGCCTCCCGGACGAGCAGCAGCGTGCTGATACGACCGATCCGGGCGGCATCAAGGATCGCCGGCAATTCGAGCGCCACCCCTCGGTCGTCGTGGCAAGGCCGTGCCTCCAGGTGCTCGGCCGCGCGTTGCCGGCGGGCGGCGAAGCGCGGCTGCGGCACGCCGTGAGCGACAGCATGGAGGGCATCGCGGTCGAGCGCCTCGGGATCGACCGCGACCGCCCCGGCAAGCAATGGCCCGAGCTTACCGGAATGGCGGAAAGCAGGTCGGCGAAGGCGCGGGCATCCAGCGCGGCGGCGACGCGCCCGGTGAACCCGATCAGCTGCTCCTGCCGGCGGTCCTCCGGGCTGTCGCCCTGGACCTGCGCCGGGGTGACGGCATTGGCCACGATTTGGGGCCGGTTGGCCGGGCTGGTCTGCTGCGGGTTCTCCTGATCCGAATCCGCGTTGGTGGCCTCGGCGAACGAACCGGGCAGCCCAGCCGCCGTGTCCTCCCGCAGGCCGTGGCGGACGGCTTCGTCGAGCCGGACGCGGTCGGCGGTGATGGTCAGCAGCAGGCAACGCTGGTCCGTGCTGCTGCCGGATCGGGTCGGGCTTTCATCGCCGAGACGCACCTCGACGCTGGTGAGTTGGCCGGTGAACCGCGCCGCCAAGGCAGCACGACCTTGGACCTTGTCGTCGGTGTTGAACTGGGCCAGCACGCCTAAACCTCGAATGAAAATTTGTTAATGCATAACGTCAGCGGCAAAGATTGGTTAAGCCAAATCATGTTTCGAAATGTGTTTCCCTCGGGCGACCGCCGGGGCCCTGGCGGAAGCGACATGCCAGATTGTCCACGGCCCCGCACGTCGTGCTGCCCGTCCGGAAGCGAGACGACTCATTTGAATTGGTGGCGACCGGCAGTGGCGGGCGGGAGTCGAAAGGACCACGGGCATGTGGCCGCCCGGGAACAGGCCGGGATATGACTTCAAACGCTGCCCGAAAGATCTGGCCGACAAGAAGTCGGCGATCTCTGATCCTGCCCGCGACGCGCGGCGGCAACCCACGCGCGGTGGGTAGGTCAGGCAGCGGTGGATCGGGGAATGCACATCCTGAGCACCGGTTGCCACTGGGGGGGGCTGCCGAAGGACCCGCCGCCGCGAAGTATGGCGAACGATTGCCTGCGACGCTGGGACGAGGACCGATGCTCGATCGCATTTACCACGTTTATCAAATGCGGTGTCGGGCGCGGACCGGGCGCACGGCCGGCGCAACGGCGGCGATCATCGACAGCCAGAGCGTGAAGCGGGTGGAAAAACGGGGGCTCGCACAAGCCCCCCGGGCTACACCGCGCGCAAGAAATCAAGGGCAAGAATCGGCACGTCCTGGTCGAGCCTTCAGCCTGGCTGATGCAGGCCATGGTCCAGGCTGCTGGACTTCCAGGCCGGTTTGCACGGCACCCGTCGCCACGTGAGGTTCGAGATTGTCAAGCGCGCTGGATCGTCCAAGCGCACCATCGCCTGGCTCGATCGCTGCCGACGATGGGCCAGGGATCGGGAGTGCCCGAACCGCCGCGCGCTCCGCCTCCTCCGCCGGGCGTCCGTCCGCCGCGTGCTTCGAAGCTCATGCCGGCAAACCACATGATCCCGGATGGCCCCCAATCGCTTGGTGCGACGGGGTACCGCCCGACAGGCGACAGCACCGTGTGGCGGACGAGCACCTGAATGCAGCGTCCGAGAGGACCCACTACCCGGTTGGCGGTTGCGCCAACAATGCCGGCCGGAATAGCAGTGTGATCGCCATTTCCCATCCCAGCGCAATCATCAGCAGCCTGCCCATGCTGGCCGTCCCCGGATGGCTCGACAGCCAAAGGGCGCCGAAGGCGGTCGCAGTCGTCAACGCGCTGAAGACCACCGCGCGCATCAGGCTTGCATGCAGCAGCGCCGCCTCATCGGCACGCCAGGCCGCGACGAAGTAAATGTTGAAGGCCACGCCGATGCCGAGGAACAGGGGCAAGGCAATGATGTTGGCGAAGTTCAGCGGCAGGCCAAGCAGCGCGCAGGATGCCAGCGTGAGCATGCCGCTCAGCAGCACCGGCAGCATGGTCAGCGCGACATCGCCGGCCCGCCGGAGCGCCATGCCCAGCAGCAGGGCCGTCGCCAGCGTGGCAAGTGCAGCCGCCTGCAGGAAGGCCAGCACGATGCTGTCCCCGGCCTCCCGGATGATGATCGGGGTTCCGGTTGCATCAGGCGCAACGGCCTGGACCGCGTCCGAGAATTGCCGCAGGCCGGCATTGTCGCCGGCGCCTTCGCGCGGCAGCACCAGGATCCGGGCGCGGCCATCCGGCGTCGTCCAGTCCGCGGCCAGATCGGGCGGCAGGGTCTCCTGCGTCACCGCGCCGGCCTTCAGCAGGCCGCGCGTCTGCCGCAGCAGCGCATCCAGCGGTTCAGCCACCGCGGCCGCCGCGGCCATGCGGGGCGCCATCGGTGCTTGTGCCAGGCGTTCCAGCAGACCGGCCAGTCGGCGTGCCGCATCCGCCGGCTCCGGCATCCGCTGCAGCGCCGCCGCGGTCTCCTTGAGGCTCTGCGCCAGCTCGGCATCCGTCGGCGGCGGCCGCGGCGCGACGGGATCGAGCGTCGGCCCCAGCAGCATCGCGGCATCCTCGATGAAAGCGAGCTTTTCCTCCTGCCGCGTGGGGATGAAGCTGCCGAGGGTGATGGCATGGGATACTTCCGGCAGCGCCGCCACGCGCTCGGCGAGCACCTCGGCCTCGGCCAGGGACGGCGCCAAAATGTCGATGGTGTTCGGCGTCCGGTCGGGGTCCGCCATCAGATCGGCCAGGGTCGCCATGGATTCCGCCCGCGGGTCCCGCAGATGGAGCGGGTCGAAGTCGAAGCGCAGCATCGGCAGCAGCATGGCCGAGCACAGCGTGGCCAGGGCAGCGACGCGCAGCACCCAGCGCCGGTGCCGGCGGACCTGGCCTTCGAGCGGCACGAAGAGGCCGAAGCTGGTTTCCGCGGCACCGCCCGGCGGGGCGCGCAGCAGTATGAGCAAGGCCGGCAGGACGGTCAGGCTCATCACCAGGGCGATCACCATGCCGAGGCCGGCGATGGCGCCGAGTTCGGACACGCCGACATAGCTGGTCGGCAGGAAAGCGAAGAAGCCGGCGGCGATCGCCCCTGCGGCCAGGGTGAGCGATCGTCCAAGGCCCGCGCCCGCTGCCGCCAGCGCATCCGCCAGCCGGGGATGCGCCAGCTGCTCGGCGCGGCACCGCACAGAGACTTGGATGGCGAAGTCGATGCCGAGCCCGACGAAAAGCGGGATGAAGGCGACCGAAATCAGGTTGAAGCGCCCGACCACCAGCAGGCCCAGGGCCGCGGTGAGTAACAGCCCGAGCAGCGTCGTCGCCAGGATGGCCGTGACGAAGCGCGCCGAGCGCACGGCCAGCCACAGGATGACCAGCAGCGACGCCAGCATGACGGTGGTCATCAGCGTCGCGTCCCCCGCCAGGGTGGCGAATTCCTCGTCCGCCAGGGGCACCGCGCCGGTCAGCCGTACCCTCACGCCCTGCGTGGGGTCGAGGCCGAGTTCGCGCGCTGCCTGGCGGATCGCGGCACTGGCCGCCGCCCCGGGCTCCAGCGCGGCGAAATCCAGCACCGGCTGCACCAGGACGAACCGCCTGGCGTCATGCGCCCGGGCAGGCGCCGCGGCGAGGAGCCGCTGCCAGGAGAAATGCGCCGGCCGGCCGGCCAGCGCGGCCTCGATCGTATCGGCCAGGGCCGTCATCATGGGGTCTATGTCCTGCGGGCCGGCCGCGTCGCGGCGGATGCCCTCCAGCACCATCGAGAGGCTGGCCATGACCCCGCGCAGGCTCGGATCCTCCGCCAGGGTGCCGAGCAGGGGCTGCGCCGCGATCAGCCGCTCCGTCATCGCCTGGACATCGGCCAGCGGCAGCAGGAGCAGGCCGTGGCGCTCGAAGAAGGCGCCGCCCTCCGGCTGCCAGGCGCGCCTGACATGCCGCGGATCGGCCTGCAGCCGGGCGACCAGCGCGGCGGCCGCCGTGTCGGCCTGCTCCGGCGTCGCGGCATCGATGACCGCGAGGATCGAATCGACATGCTGGGGGAAGGCCGCGGTGAAGGCGGCCCGCTGCCGCCGCCAGTCCAGGTCGGGGGAGATCAGCTCGGTCGTATCGGTCGTCATGGCAAAGTTGCGCACCGTGACCAGCAGCGCGGCCAGGCCCAAGGCAAGGGCGAGCAGCAGGACGAGCCAGGGCCGGCGGCAACTCGCCGCGACGATGCGGCCGCCGAGCGGCAGGTCCGCCATCACCGATGCCCCCCATGGCCGGGGGGAGGACCCGCAGGGCGCGGGGGCCGGCCATTGATCCCGGCTGAATTACCCTGCAAGGGCAGCGGGCAGTCCATCCTGCGCCTGCCCGGCCGCGTCCGGGCGTCGCCGTGCGGCAGTGGCCGAAGGAGCCCGAGTTGAGTGTCAACACGCTGATTCATCGCATCGTCCGCCCGGCAGTCCGAGCCATCGCGCCGCTTGGCGTGACCCCGAACCAGATCACTACGCTCCGTCTCGTCACCGGCGTCGTGGCGGCCGGCGCCTTCGCCGTCGGCGGTGGCGTCTGGCCTGCCATCGGGGGTGCCATCTTCGTGTTTTCCATGCTGCTGGACCGGGCGGATGGCGAGCTTGCGCGGCAGACCGGGCAGTCCAGCCCCTTCGGCTACCGGTACGACATCGCCAGCGATTGCGCCGCCAACGTGGTGGCGATGGTCGGCATCGGGATCGGGCTGCACGACACGCTCGGCCTGGCCGGCCCGGTGCTGGGCGCCGTGGCGGGCGCCGGGATCGGTGCCCTGTTCTGGCAGCTCTTCGGGCTGCGGCTGGCGCAGCCGCGTGGCTACGAGCCCTGGCCCGGCCTCGTGGTGGATCCGGATGACGCGCTGATCCTGGTCCCCGTCTTCGTCTGGGCCGGGGCCGCGCTGCCGATGATCGTGGCGGCCGCGGTGATCACGCCGCTCGCGGCCCTCTGGCTGGGGCTGCGCGGGGCGCAGCCTTCCTAGGGGCGGCGTCAGGCACCCTCCGGGGCGGCCAGGGTCGCCTCGACCGCCGCCAGCAGTCGCTGGATATCCTGCCGGTCGATCGCGCCGATGCAGCCGATCCGGAAGGTTTCGGCCTGGGTCAGCTTGCCGGGATAGATCAGGAAGCCGCGGGCCGCGAGCGCATCATAGAAGGCCGCGAAGCCCAGCGGGAAGTCCCGCGGCATCCGGAAGGTGGCGATGATGGGCGCCTGCAACGCCTCCTCCAGGTAGAGCTCGAAGCCAAGGCGACGCATGCCGGCGACCAGGGTGCGGCAATTCCCGTCATAGCGCGCCAGGCGCGCGGGCGGGCCGCCTTCCGCGTCCAGCAGCCGCAACGCTTCGACCAGCGCCGCGACGACCTGCACGGGCGGGGTGAAGCGCCACTGCCCGTCCTTTTCCAGGCCGCGCCACTGCGCGTGCAGATCGAGGCTGAGCGAGGGGCTGACGCCCTCGGCCGCCGCCAGCGCCGCTGGCTCGATCAGCGCGAAGCCGATGCCCGGCACGCCTTCCAGGCATTTGTTGGAGGAGGCCATGACGGCAGTGAGGGGCAGCGTCCGCAGGTCGATGTCGATCGCGCCGAAGCTGCTCATCGCATCGAGCAGCAGGTGCCGACCCGCATCCGCTACTGCGGCGGCGATCCCGGCCAAAGGATTGAGCAGGCCGGTCGTGGTCTCGCAATGCACCAGCGCGACATGGGTCACGCCAGGATCGGCGCGCAGCGCGGCGGCGACCCGCGCGGCCTCAACCGGCCGGTCCTCCGGCCAGCGCAGGATCTCCACGGCGCGGCCCATGCGGCGGGCGATGGCGGCGATGCGCTCGCCATAGGCCCCGTTGACCAGCACCAGCAGCTTGTCGGCGGGCCGCAGCAGGGTGGCGAGGACGGCCTCCACGATGAAGGTGCCGGAGCCCTGCAGCGGCACGCAGGCATGGGTCGGCCCGCCCTCCGCCACGGCCAGCAGGCGGGTGCGCAGCTCGGCCGTCAGGGCGATGAAGGCGGGGTCGCGCGACCCCCAGTCCCGCAGCATGGCCTGGCGGGTCTCGATGCGGGTGGTGAGCGGGCCAGGGGTCAGCAGGATCTGCTGGGTCATGGCGGCGACGTCCTTGCTGCGATGCTGGTCATGGCGAAGCGCGGTGCCGGCGCGCGCGCGGCCTCCCAGCGCCAGGCGACGATGCCGGGCAGGCCGAGCGCGACGTCGCGGATCCGGCGCAGCAGCGCGAAGGCCAGGGCTTGCTCCGGCGGGATGCCGAACAGCCCGCAGGCCAGCACGAAGCCGCCCTCCTGCACGCCCACCGCCCCGGGGACCATGAAGCCGAGGCTGCGGGCGAGCTGCCCCAGGCTCTCGATCACCAGGGCCTCGGCCAGCCCGGCCTCGATGCCCAGGATCCGCAGGGCCAGCCAGGTCTCCAGGGTGCCGAGCAGCCAGGAGGCCAGATGCGCCGCCACGCTGGCCCACAGCCGCCGGGGCCGGCGATAGAGCCCGACCACCGCCTCGTGCAGCCCGGCCATCGTGTGGCGCCCCCGCGCCAGCCTCGGCAGCAGCCGCTCCACCAGGCGGAACAGGCCCCAGCGCTGTGCCGCCATGAAGCCCGCCGCCATGAGGCCGAGGACCGCCACCGCGGCCACCGCCCATTCGGCGGCGGCCCCCTGGTGCGGCAGCTGCCACAGCACCGCCAGGCCGATCGCCGCGAAGGCGAATTGCGCGGCGAGTTCGGTCGCAACGTCCACTGCCACGCCCGCCGTCGCCGGCACGGTGGCGGCACCGCGGCGGATCAGCAGCTGTGCCCGCACCACGTCCCCGCCGACCTGCGCCACCGGCAGCAGCGCGTTCACCGCATCGCGGATCCAGCGCAGGCGGAACAGCGCCGCCCATCCTGGGCGCTGCAACGGTTCAATGAGGGGTGCCCAGCCGATCGCCGAGGCGAGGATCTGCGGCAGCCGCAGCAGAATGACGCCCAACATCCCCCAGGAAGCGCCGGCCAGGAGGCGAAGGATCTCGGCCGGATCACTCGCGGCGAACAGCATGCCCGCGACCGCGAGGCCGACGACCAGCGTGACGAGGTTCGACCAGGTCACGCGGCGGACGGCTTGCCCCCGCCTGCCGCCGCGCGACCAGCGAGGAAGGCCTTGAAGCGCAGCGCCACCTCCGGCGGGGTCACGGTGGGACGCCCGAGCTTGGCCATGGAGCCCGGGGCGATGCGCACGTGGATCAGCGCCGGGCCCGGGACGGCCATCGCGTCGCGCAGCGCCGCCGCGAACCCGTCGAGCGTCGCGCAGCCGGCGGCATAGGCATAGCCGCAGGCCAGCGCGACGCCGGCGAAATCGACCGAGGGCGAGACGGTCGGCTGGCCGCCGGTCGAATCATGCACCCCGTTGTCGAGCAGGACATGCACCAAGTTGCCCGGCGCATAGGCGCCGATGGTGGCGAGGCTGCCGAGCTTCATCAGCGCCGCCCCATCGCCATCCAGGACGAAGACCGGCCCCGCGGCATTCAGCGCCACGCCGAGGGCCATGCCGCTCGCCCCGCCCATCGAGCCGACCTGATAGAGGTGCTGCGGCCGGTCGGCGAGGGTGAAGAGCTCCCGCCCGGTCTTGCCGGTGGTGGCGATGACCGCGGCCTGGTCCGGCACCAATTGCAGGAAGCGCTCCAGCGCCGCGGCGCGGCTCGGCCGTTCCCCGGCGGCGGGGAAATCCGCCCGCCGCCCCGGCGCGGGCAGCGGCCGCGCCGGGGCGTGCAGCGGCTGCTCGGCCACGTCGCCCTTGCGCATGACGAAGGCGAAGGGCAGGCCGGTATCCGCCATCCGGCCGAGGGCCGCCGCGAAGGCCGGCGCCAGGGCCTCGCGCGACGCCGGGAAGGGCGCATGGGGGACGCCGATCACCGCAAGCAGGTCCTGGGTGATCCGCCCCATCACCGCGTGCTGCGGCTCGTCCGGGATGCCGGGCTCGCCGCGCCAAGTGGTGAGCAGCAGGGTCGGGATGCGGAACGGCGCGTTGAGCGAGGTCAGCGGGTTCACCGCGTTGCCGAGGCCGGAATTCTGGCACAGCACCACCGTGCGGCGTCCGGCCAGCCAGGCCCCGGCGGCGATGGCGACGGCCTCGCCCTCGCTCGCGGCGCCGACATAGCCGAGGCCCGGCGCCGACAGCACGCCGTTGATCAGCGGGTCGAGGAAGCTGCACGGCACGCCGGTGTAGAAGTCGAAGCCGGCGTGCCCGGCCTCGGCCAGGAAGTCGCTTGCGGTGATCATCGGGGCGGCAGACTAGCCGAGGTTGCGGGCCTCGGCGAGGTCGCCGAGCGTGTCGATATCGAGCCAGTGGCCGGTGAAGTAGAGCACCCGGACCGGGTGGCGGGCCGCCAGCCGGGTCAGCAGGCGCGGCAGGTCCGCGGTCTCCAGCAGGCCCTCGGCTTCCATCGCCGCAAGCTCCTCCCGGAGCCAGCCGGCACCGGCGGCGCTGACCCGAACCAGGCCCATCCACTCGCCGCAGACCTCCGCCGGCGGCAGGTCGGGGGCGATGCGGCGGAGCTGGGCGGGTAGGTCGTCCAGGTAGTCGCCGGAGAAGCCGCGGTCGGCCGCCACCAGGTCACGCGGCGTGGTGGTCGCCCGCGCCGCAGTGCCGAGGCTGTCCACCGCCAGCACGATATCGGCTTCGCTGGTCAGCAAGGCATCGAGGATGTGGCGGCGGAACAGCACGTCGCCATAAGCGATCACCGTCTCGCCCCGGATCGCGTCCCGGGCGCAGGCGAGCGACCACAGCTCGCCAGTCTCGGCATGGCGGTCATTGTCCACCATGCGGACCCCGCCAAGCTGGACCGCTTCCTTGCGGTAGCCGCGCACCACCGTGATGTCGCGCAACCCGCTCTCGCGCAGCGTATGCACCAGGCTGCCGAGCAGCGGCCTGCCACGGATGTCGACCATGCATTTCGGCCGGTCCGCGGTCAGAGTGCCGAGGTCGCCCGCCGAGGCGGCCAGCACCACCGCGGCCGCGGCCGGCCGGGCCGGTAGGTAGCGCCGCTCGGCCTGTTCGAGCTCGGCATTGCCGACCAGCCGGAACACCTCCTGCACCGACGCGACCTGGCCCTCGACCCGCACCAGGGATTCATCCTCGGCGATGCGGGCGGCCGTCTCGCGCATGGCGACGAGCGCCGATCGCAGCAGGTGATTGGCCCAGATCACCGTCGAGATGCCGGCCTCGCGGAAGACCTGCGTCGGCACCGCGTAGTACATGGTGGGCACGATCACCACCGGCGCCCGGTTGCCCCAGCGCCGGGTGAAATCGAGGATCTCCTCGGCACCCGCGCGCTTCGAGTGGATCAGGATCGCGTCGGCGCCGGCGCGGTGATAGGCCTCCGCCCGGCGCAGGGCCTCCTCCATGCCCAGGCCGGAGATCAACGCCTCGACCCGGGCGACCAGGACGAAGTCGTCATCGATCTGGCTGTCCTTGCCGGCCTTGATGCGGCCGCAGAATTCTTCGACATCGGCCAGCGCCTGGCCCTCGCCGATGAAGGAATTGGTCTTCGGGAAGAGCTTGTCCTCGATGCAGACGCCGGCGAGGCCGCGCTCGCCCAGCTTGCGGACGAAGCGGCGGACATTGTTGAAATTGCCATGGCCGGTGTCGCCATCCACCAGGATAGGCAGGCTGGTCGCATCCGCCATGTATTCCAGCGCGTCCAGTACCTGGGTCCACGACGCCTCGTTGCTGTCGCGCAGGCCGAGCGAGGCCGACATGGTAAGGCCAGAGGCCCAGATGCCGCGGAACCCGGCCTCCTCGACGATCTTCGCCGAAAGCCCGTCATGCGCTTCCATCAGGAAAGACATCGACGGTGATTGGATCTGGTGCCGCAGCGCAGCGAACCGCGTCACACGCGAGTGCCGTGCTGCTGCAATACGGATCGAATCCCTTGATGCAGCGTCGTTCATGGAACCAGGTCTCCGAGGGCGCGCGCGTTCATGGTCTGGGCAATAGCCTGAGGCTGCGATAATGTCATTTACACGAGACTGTCACAACCAGGAGCGGTCATTGTCGCAGCATCGGAAGACAGCGCGTGCAGTCATCCTTGCCGCCGGCGTCGGGCGGCGGCTCGGGTCGCAGGAGGATCGGCCGAAAATCCTGCTTGAGTTTGGCGGGCGCACGCTCCTTCAGCGGCACCTGGATGCGTTGAAAGCATGCGGGGTCCAGGATATCAGTATCACCGTGGGCTTCGCCCATGAACTGATCGAGGCGGAGGTGGCGCGGCTCGGTTGGAGCGACTGCGTCCGCTTCGTGTACAACCCGCGATACCACGAAGGTAGCCTGGTCTCTCTCTGGGCACAGTCGGACCTGCTGCGGGCGGATGAGCCGGTACTGCTCATGGATGGCGACGTACTGTACGAGCCAGGCATGATCGATCGTCTGGTGCATGCGCCGGGTGAAAACATCCTGCTGGTAGACCGCGAGATCGAGCCTGGCGATGAGCCGGTGAAGATCTGCTTCTACCAGGGACGTATCGTCGATTTCCGCAAGCGGCCCGAACATGCGCATGACTGGCATGGCGAGTCCGTTGGGTTCTTCCGATTCTCGGCGGGCATGGCGGCCGCCCTTGCTGATCGGTGCGCTGCGCATCTGGCGGCAGATGGCGCCGGGCTCGAATACGAAGAGGCGATCCGCGACTTGATCCTGGCCCACCCGGACCGCTTCAGCGCCTGCGACGTGACCGATCTGCCGTGGATCGAGATCGACTTCGAGGCCGATGTCGTCCGCGCCCGTACCGACGTGCTGCCGCAGCTGAGAGCGTCCGAGCCGGAGAAGCCCGAGCGGCCTTGAATCGGAACAGTGATCACGGCGGGGATCAACGCAACGAAGACCAGCGCCGGGACGATGCCGGTCGGCACCATGTCCAGTGGCGGCGGGCAGGCGCGACGCCTCGGCATCCCAGCCACGCCGGCCCGGCTCATCTCCACCGCCGTGCGCAGGTCGAAGCCGGAGGTCGCAACTTCCACGGTGATGCAGACCGCGGCCAGTGCTGATGTCCCAGGCCAGCGCAACTCCGCCAGGAGCCGCCACGGCAGCCGAGCCGGCACCATCCGGGTCGGCGCCGGCCCATGGTCGTCGACGACTGGCAGCGGCCGAGGTGAAAGCCGGCTGTCGCCCGGCGCTTCAGGCGCCAGGACCAACGGCGCGACGAGCAACAGCAGCAGGCCGAAGGCGGAAAGCGCACAGGCGAAGATCGCGGCGCCCGGCGCCTTGCCGCCGACGAAGCCGGCGCGAGGCAATGCGGTCGCTTTGGCCGAGCCGGTCCGCCGGCCTGCGTCCGATGATCATCGCGGTGTCGAGCGGCGCCGCGCAGGCGCCGCGCGCCAGCCGGATCGCGCCCAGCCAGGGCATGGCCGGGATGCCGTCACCGGCCAGCCCCAGCAATGCCAGGCAGGCCGATGATGACCAGGGTCGCCCCGGTTGCACCGGCCGAGGCGCCCATGGCGGCGAGATGATTGGCCTGCGCGGTCAGGCCAAGCTGGCGGCATGGACCGCCAGAATCTTTCCTCAGGCGCCATGCCGGCAGGGCGATGGGAAGCAGGGGGCTTGCCGCGCGCCTGCGCACGGGCAGAGCCCCCGCCGGAATCGCCTCATCTGCCTGGATGAGCTGCTGGGCCGCCTCCGCACGTCATTGCCGAGGTTGGACTCCCGTGCGTCGCTCCCGGACGCGCCAAGGACGAACGACGAGCGCCGGGGGCTCATCGCCCAGTACGCTGTTCGCAATGCGCGTCCGTTTCCATGTGCCGGTCTCCGGAGACGGAAAGCTGCGCTCCGGGTCCCCGGCATCGCTCGGCGGGATCGGCGCACGTGGGAAGTCAGGCCAATTCGTGGACAAGGGACGGCCAATCTGCCGGACAACGGGCCCGAAACCACCATGATGGCGCCAGGCGCATGGCACAGCGAGATCAGGCTCTGCCCGCTGCCGTCGACGGCGTCCATGGCAACCGGACCATGATGGACCCGCTACCCGCACTGCGCACAGGTCATCAGGCCGCGTCGCTCCCGCGCTGGAGAAACGAGGTAACCGCAACGGACGCAATTCGCGCCGCTGTCGTCCGCCGCGAAGGGATCGGCAAAGCTACGTTTGGTTGATGCTGCCAGCTTTTCCATCCGCTCCGGTCCGGCGGTGCGCTGCCGCAGGCGGCCGGCGGCCAGAGCCCCAGTGACCGGTTCGGCTGGTTGAAGGGGTGGCAGCAGTCGCTCCCAGCCGGGCATGAGATGGCCAACCGGGGCAACGGCGGCTGGAACTTCACCTAGCGGCCGGGTCGCGGCGGAGGAGCGTTGAGGCTCCTCGGGCCAGGGTGCGGCCTGAACGGCCTCCAGCGGGGGTGCCGCGCAGCTCGATCGGCGATGGACGACCTCGACCACGCGGCTCTGGCCTGCGACCGCACCACGCCGCCGGGAATTGACGTGCACGAACTTCCTTTCTTCGGAAGCGGGTAAGTCCCCCGGCGTGGTCATGCGGGAGAAAACGCGGTCGGCTTCTGACATGTGGCTCCGGACAAAGAGAATAGGGTGGAGGGATGGTGACAGGCCCACCCTGAATCATGGGCCCGATCTTCCTATGATTTACAACGCGCGTATCGATGAGAGGTTCTACTGGACCGCGGCGAGGCTCGTGTCGTTGATCCTGGGCGGATTTCTTGCGGTGCCGACCGTCGGCTACCTCCGATTGGATCGCTCGCATGGCCCGTGAGCCAAAAGGCGGCCATGCCCCGGCGACAACGCCTCGCAACCGCACGATACGATCCCGGGTCGGCAGAGGGGCCGGTCCGACCAAAAATTGGGTCAAATCGCGCATATGTCAGTATCATTTCGGGTCTTTTAACCCGATTCAAATATTCGTCGCTTTTTTGGAAGAACCCAATCAATGGTTGATTTCACTCGGCAAGACTTGGATTTCGTGTTGAAGCAGATACGGCTTGCCGAGGCCAATGCGGGCGGAACCCCGCTCAGCGACCTGATCGAAGACCCGACGCTGCCCTTCGGCCTGCGTACGGTGACCGGCATCGACAACAACCTCCTGCTCGGCCAGGAAGGCTACGGCTCCTCCGACCTGCTGTTCCGGCGACTGCTGACGCCGAGCTTCGGGGATGCCGGCACGCTCGACCTGGACGGGCCGGGCGGGATGCCGGCGACTGCCACCTCCTATGCCCAGACCAGCGGCCTGGTGGCGGATCCGGAGCCGCGGATCATCAGCAACCTCATCGTCGACCAGAGCGCGACCAACCCGGCCGCCGTCACCGTCTCCGGCCTCACCGGCGGCGGCAGCCTGTCGATCCCGAACGCCGAGCCCGGCGACCCGGACGCCGCGCCCTTCAACACCTGGTTTACTCTGTTCGGCCAGTTCTTCGACCACGGCCTCGACCTGGTCGAGAAGGGCGGCAGCGGCACCATCTTCATCACGCTGCAGCCCGACGACCCGCTCTACGACCCCTACGGCGCCGACGGCATCGCGCACAATGGCGACGAGACCAATTTCATGGTCCTCACCCGCGCAACCAACCAGCCCGGCGCCGACGGCATCCTCGGGACCGCGGACGACGTGCGCGAGCACCTGAACAAGACCACGCCCTTCGTCGACCAGAACCAGACCTATACCTCCCACCCCTCGCATCAGGTTTTCCTGCGCGAATACGTGCTCGACACCGCCGGCCGTCCGGTGACGACCGGCCGGCTGCTCGGCGGCGCCGATGGCGGCTTGGCTACCTGGGGCGGGGTCAAGGCGCAGGCGCGCGAGATCCTCGGCATCGAGCTGACCGATGCTGACGTGCTCGACCTGCCGCTGCTGGCGACCGATGCCTATGGCAATTTCCTCCGTGGCGCGCATGGCTTCCCGCAGATCGTCACGCGAACCGGGCTGCTCGAGGGCAGCGCCGCCGCGCCGATCAGCACCGCCGCGGCGCTCCGCACCGGCCATGCCTTCCTCGAGGACATCGCCCGCAACGCCGACCCGATCGGCCGCACCGCCGATCCGGACGACGTCATCGGCCTGGCCAGCGCGGCCGGGGAAGGTAGCGACGCGGTGACCGGCGGCGGTGTCGTCTCCGGCGCCACGGACGCCGGCAACGGCGTCTACGACAATGAGCTGCTGGACGCCCATTACGTCGCCGGCGATGGCCGCGCCAACGAGAATATCGGCCTGACCGCCGTCCACCACGTCTTTCATTCCGAGCACAACCGCCTGATCGAGCAGGTCAAGCAGACCGTGCTCGCCACCGGCGACGCCGCCTTCATCGCAGAATGGCAGGTCGCACCAGGCGAGTGGAACGGCGAGCGGCTGTTCCAGGCGGCGAAGTTCGGCACCGAGATGCAGTACCAGCACCTCGTCTTCGAAGAGTTCGCCCGCCGCATCCAGCCGAACATCGACGCCTTCGAGGCTTATGACGTGACGATCGACCCGACGATCGTCGCCGAATTCGCTCATGTCGTCTACCGCTTCGGCCATTCGATGCTGACCGAGACGCTGCCGCGCACCGCGGCGGACGGCACCACCGACGAGCTCGGCCTGATCGAGGCCTTCCTCAACCCTGTCGCATACAACGATGGCGGCACGCTCACCCCGGACGAGGCGGCGGCCGCCATCATCCGCGGCACCACCGGCCAGGCCGGCAACGAGATCGACGAATTCGTCACCGGCGCGCTGCGCAACAACCTGCTCGGCCTGCCGCTCGACCTCGCCGCAATCAACATGGCACGGGCGCGGGAAACCGGCGTGCCGGGGCTGAACGAGGCACGCCGGCAATTCCACGACGCCACCGACGGCGATGCCGCGCTGAAGCCCTACGACAACTGGCTGCAGTTCGGCGACAACCTGAAGCACCCGGCTTCCCTAGTGAACTTCATCGCGGCCTACGGCACGCATCCGGATATCCTCGGCGCCGCCACGCTGGCGGCGAAGCGCGCCGCCGCGACCGATATCGTGCTGGGCGGCGAAGGCGGGCCGGCGGACCGCTTGGACTTCCTGCGCGGCACCGGCGCCTGGGCCGGCGGCCCGGCGGCGACCGGCATCGACGACATCGACTTCTGGATCGGTGGCCTGGCGGAAAAGACGCTGGCGACCGGCGGCCTGCTGGGCTCGACATTCAACTTCGTCTTCGAGACCCAGCTGGAATCGCTGCAATCCGGCGACCGCTTCTACTACTTGGCGCGGACCGCCGGGCTGAATTTCTTCGTCCAGCTCGAGGAGAGCTCCTTCGCCGAGCTGGCGATGCGCAGCACGGGCCTCGAGCACCTGCCCTTCAACATCTTCTCCGTCATGGACTATACGATCGAGCTCTCAGACCCCGCCACCTTCCCGGCCGGGCTGGTCGAGACGGCGGCCGACGGCACCGTCACCTTCCTCGGTGACCAGAACGTGGTGCTCGGCGGCACCGATGCCGGCGACCGCATGGCCGGCGGCGGCGGCGACGACGCGCTCTGGGGCGATGGTGGCAGCGATACGCTGTCGGGCGGCGCGGGCGACGACGCCCTGGTCGGCGATGCGGGCGACGACAGCCTGTCGGGCATGGCGGGCGACGATGTCCTGAAGGGCGGCGACGGCGACGACACCATCGACCCGGGCGAGGGCGACGACCTGCTGCTCGGCGGCAAGGGGCGCGACCTGCTGCTGCCGGGCGCCGACGCCAAGGAGGCCTTTGGCGGCCAGGGCAACGATACCATCCTCGCCGGCGACGATGGCTGGGCGATCTTCGGCAACGAGGACAACGACTGGCTGCAGGGTGGCGAGGGCGACGACGAGGTCGTCGGCGACAACAACGATCCCTTCGGCGTCACTCCGATCGCCGGGGACGACGTGCTGGCCGGCGGCGGCGGCGACGACACCATCCGGGGCGAGTATGGCGACGACGTCATCCTCTTTGGCCCAGGCAACGACAGCATGGATGGCGGTCGCGGCTTCGACTGGCTGGCGCATGCCGGCGGGGCGAGCGGCATCGCAGTTGATTTCTGGGCGCTTGACATCGATGCGGTCGAGGGCATTTCCGGCGCCGGCGGCGACGATACCTTGGCCGGCGACTCCTTCGCGGCCGATGGGCTGGCGGATGCCAGCCTGATCGTCGGCCTGTCCGCGCTGCTGGGTGACACCAGCTTCACCGGGGGCAACATCATCCTCGGCGGCGGCGGCAGCGATTTCCTGGAAGGCCGCGGGGGGGACGATTTCCTGCATGGCGATGCCTCTCTGTCGGTGTCGCTGACCGGTGAGGGGACCGCCGGGGGGATCGAGCGGAGCATCCGCATCGCCGAGGCCGGCAGCGGTGCGGGCGCGGACACGCTGTATGGCGGCGCTGGCGCGGATACCCTGGCCGGCGGCGACGGGGCGGATGCCTTCCGCTTCCTGCTGGCTGCCGATGGCGGCGATCTCATCCTAGACTTCACCAGCGGGGAGGACGTGATCGAGATCTCCGCCTGGGGCTTCGCCGTGGACTACGACGGCGACCATGGCCTCGGCGCCCATCGCTTCGTGGCCAATGCGGATGGTGCCGCGGACGCGGTGGCAGGGGCGGGGCAATTCGTCTATCGCACGACGGACGGCACGCTGTGGTTCGATGCGGATGGCAGCGGCGCGGGCGGTACCGTCTTGCTGGCGACGCTGCGCGGCAAGCCGGTACTCACGATCGAGGATTTCAGCGTCTTCGGCTGAAGGCCCGGGAACGTCAGGACAATGGGCCGGTCGCAATTTCAGGCTGACCGGCCTGTGTCTCCCGGCGCTCCGCCGACCCAAATCTCGGGCTGTGCGGGCGGAGCCGGAATAGCCGCTCGGCCGCCCAGTCCCCCTGCCGCCGGTTCGCCTTCCGCCGCAAAGGTGACGTGGATGCGATGCCTGGGCTTCATCTTCCGAACCGCGACGAAGTGCCACCATTCTCCGGCCCTGCGGGCATCTCCCCGGGCCAATGGGCCGGATGCGGCAGGGTCGAGCGAGATTGGCCGCGAACGACTGCCGGTCATCCTCCGGATAGGCAGGCTTTGAGCAAGCCCTGGTGCGCGGACAAGTCCACCAGAAGCGTCGGGCGATGCGGATGCGCTATCCTGCGGGATCGGCAGGGAAGCGTCGCCATTCACATCGGACAGACAAGCATTCCCATCGCGTGTCTGCCGGACCGCCCCGGCAGACGGAACGTCCGGCACGATGCCCGACGGCAGGGCCGTCATGGCGCTGGAATCGGCCATGTCCCAACGACCGGCAGGTCGGGCTTCAGAACCAAAAGAGTGAATGTTGCGGCCTCTTGCAATGTTGGATGGCATGCGGCGCTGTTGGGGCGCGTCACTCCCGCTCATGGCAATGTGTTCAGTGTGGTTCGCGTGACATGACGGCCAGCTGATATGCACATCGCTCCCGATCTTCTCGCACAGATGGAGCCCATGGCGGACCGCAGGATTCCAGAGGGTGCGGGCCCCCCGGCGCCGGCGGCTGATCAGCCCTTCAACCTAGTCCGCTGGTTCGCCCTGCTCGGCCTGCTCTGGGTCTCGGTCAGCGCGATCGGCCTGGCCAGCCTGCTGACCAGCTTCCTTTCCGCCCAGATGCTGCAGCGTGATGCAGAGGTGAGCGCAGACTTCATTCGCAGCGAGGTCATCGTGAAGCCGGCGGCCGAGTATTTCGCCGGCAATGCGTCCTCGGCGGGGACGCAGGAGCTCGAGGCCTTCTTCGGCAGCGTCGCCCGGCTGCCCGATGTCGTACGCGCCAATGTCTATTCTGCTGACGGCACGGTCCTGTGGTCGAGCAATCCGGCGCTGATCGGTCGGAAGTTCCTGGCAAACCGCGAATTGCAGCACGCGCTGGCTGGCGGAATCGCGGTGGCACACGGCGTGATCGCCCAGGAGATCAAACCGGAATATGCCAGCTTCGGCGCCGAGGCACAGGGCAACCGGTACATGGAGGCTTACCTGCCCATCCGGGCGGCAGGCGATGGCCGCGTCATCGGCGTGGTGGAAATCTACCGGTTGCCGCGCTCGCTGTTCCGCACCATCGACCAGGGCGTGCGGATGGTCTGGGCCGCTGCCCTTGCCAGCGCCGGCTTCCTGTACGCCATGCTGTTCTGGATGATCCGCCGCGCCGACCGGCTGCTGCGCAGCCAGCGCGAACAACTGATCGAGGCGGAAACGCTCGCCACCGTCGGTACCTTCGCCTCCGCCGTCGCGCATGGCGTGCGCAATCCGCTGGCCAGCATGCGCAGTTCGGCCGAGTTGGCAGTCGATGAGGAGGATCCCGCCGCCCGGCGCGAGATGCTGGGCGATATCCTGCGGGAAGCCGACCGGCTCGAAGGCTGGGTGCGCGACCTGCTCCTTGGTGCACGGGGAGAGGCGATGGCGCCCAGTTCTGTCGCGGTCAACCCGCTGCTGGACGAAGCTGCGCGCAGCTTCGCCAGCCTCGCGCGGGACCGGGATGTCCGTCTGACCCTGCGGACGCCGCCGGTACCGGCGGTATGCGCCGAGGCCGGACTGCTCGGCCGCGCCATGGACAATATCATCGCCAATGCGATCGAGGCGGTGCCGTGCGGCGGCGAGGTGGTGATCGAGACCGCCGCCGACCGCGACGGATCGATGGTGGAGATCCGCGTGGCCGATACCGGGCCCGGGCTTTCGCCCGACGTGGTCCGGCGGGTGGCGCGGCCCTTCTACTCGACCAAGCCGCAGGGCACTGGGCTCGGCTTGGCGCTGGCGCGGCGCATCGTCGCCAGCTATGCCGGCACGCTGGTGCTGGACAGTACCGAGGGGCGGGGCACCACGGTCACCATCCGGCTGCGGACGGCAACGGAATGAGCTCAGGCGCTATGTCCAAGGCGACGCAGGATGGCGCGATGCCCCAGGGCGCGATCCTGGTGGTCGAGGACGAGGCGGTGCTGGCCCGCAATATCCAGCGCTACCTGCAGCGCGAAGGCTTCGAGGTCCGGATCGCCACCAACGGCCAGGAGGGGCTGCGGCAATTCCAGGAATTCGGCCCGGATGTCGTGCTGCTTGACCTCGGCCTGCCGGATATCGGTGGACTGGAGGTGCTGGCACGCATCCGGGCCCATGACGGTTTAGCGAAGGCGATCATCCTGACCGCGCACGGCAGCACCCAGGTGGCGGTCGATGCCATGAAGGCCGGGGCCTGCGACTATCTTTCGAAGCCGATCGCCCTCGGCGAGCTGAAGCTGGCGGTGGAGCGGGCGGTCGGTCAGGAAAGGCTGGAAGGCGCCCTGTCCTACTACCGCGGCCGCGATGCGCGCGGCAGCGGACTTGACCAGATGCTGGGTGAGGCTCCGGCGACGCTCACGCTCCGGCGCAGCATCACCCGGCTGCTGGAGGCAGAACGGCACCTGGCGCCGGGCGACCTTCCGCCGCCGGTGCTGATCCGCGGCGAGACGGGCAGCGGCAAGGAGCTGGTGGCGCGGGCGCTGCATTTCGACAGCCGCCGCTGCGCCGGCCCATTCATCGAAGTGAACTGCGCCGCGATCCCGGCGCACCTGCTGGAAGGCGAGCTGTTCGGTCATGAGCGCGGCATCGCGGCCGAGGCGCGGGAGCGGCGCTTCGGCCTGGTCGAGGCGGCGCATGGCGGCACCATGTTCCTCGACGAGATCGGCGACCTCGACCTGGCGCTGCAGGTCAAGCTGCTGAGGCTGATCGAGGACCGTACGGTGCGGCGCCTGGGCAGCACGCGCGATCGGCGGGTGGACGTGCGTTTCGTGACCGCGACCCACCGGCCGCTGGAGGCGATGGTGGCGGCCCAGCAGTTCCGTGCCGATCTCTACTACCGCTTGCGTGTCGTCACGCTCGACGTGCCGCCGCTGCGGGACCGCGGCGATGACGTGCTGCTGCTGGCGCGGCATTTTCTCACCTTGCACGGCCGGCGTTATGGCAGGCCGGGGCTTCGGCTTGCGGCCGGAGCACAGGCGCTGATTCGCCGCCATGCCTGGCCCGGCAATGTCCGAGAGTTAAGCAACGCGATCGAGCAGGCCGTCTTGTCCGCGGAGGATGCGCTGGTGGATACCGCGAACTTCGCCTTGGCGCCGGCCGCCGTGCGGCAGCCCATGGCCTCGGCCGAGGGCCTGCTGGAGGACGGAGAGCTGACCCTGACCAAGGCAGAGCGGCTGGTCATTGCCCGGGCGATGGCCCAAGCGGGCGGCAATGTCTCACGCGCGGCGCGCTCTCTCGGCGTCAGTCGCGACACACTGCGCTACCGCCTCAACAAGCTCGGTCCTTCCGAAGCCAGCCGAGATTGATGTTCGGGTGGCGCCGTCCGGGTGTGGCTTCGGGAGTTCGCGTCAGCCCTGGCAGCGGATGCGACCAGATCCGCGCTTTCCCCCCGCCGGGTGGCGGTCGCATCGGCGGGCACGCGCCGAAGGCTCGCGGTAAGCCGGCGCTGGATCCGCCGCTCGGCTTGGCAAGCCTAAGGGCCGCTGAAGCGATCCCGGGCAGTCCGGGGAGGGGCGGAAGCAGTTGCCAGCAATGGACAAGTGCTGACCAGTCGGGCTCACTCCCTCCGTAGATCGCAGCCGTTGGCACACGGTATCAAAGGTAGTGTCCGTGGAGGTGGTGGAAAATCCGGCTTCGGTCAGGGTGTAGAACTGGGGTGGCCATCGGATCTGGCGGCTAGAGTCTGTCAGGCGGTGATTGAAGCATATCCGGCGTTTCGGAGGTAGGCGGCGCACTCCTGTGAGGAGAAGGCGCCGAGCAGGTCGCCAATCCTTCGCCAGATTGCCTCGACGGATTGCGCGTCGGCCTTACGCAGCAAGGTCCTGAGTTTGGCGAAGACCATCTCGATTGGGTTGAGGTCTGGGCTGGGTGCCGACGGCGCGGAGTGCTGCGCGGACAGGCTTGCCTTTCTGGCTGCCAAGGTTGTCGGCGATGACGATGTCGCCGCGCCTCAGCGTTGGTGCCAGGAACTGGCTGACCCAGGCAGTGAAGGAGAGACCGTTAGAGTTTGTCGCGCGAAGCTGAATCGGAAAAGGGATTCCGCAACGCGGGGCTGATGTGATTCAACATTGCTGCTGGGTGGGAGGCCAGCGGCAATGGCTCGACCACTTTCCCTGTACTTGCGCTGGCGCATCGCCGCTGCGCTGACGGAAGGCGCGAGCGTCCGAGAGGCGGCGGCACGCTTCGAGGTTTCGGTGGCCAGTGCGGTGCGGATTGGCCAACTCGCCCGCGCTGGGCAGGGCCTTGCGGCTAAAAAGCGCGATAGCCAACGTCCGCTCAGGCTGCTGAGCGCGGTCGATGCGGTCACCACTCGGCTTGCATCGAAAGTAGACTGGACGGTGCGCGCGGTAGCGTCCGTGGAGGTGGTGGAAAATCCGGTTTCGGCCGGGGTGTAGGGCTGGGGTGGCCATCGGACCTGGCGGCTAGGGTGGAATTGCGAGGCTCCCACCCCTGACCGGCCGAGGACCCGATGACCGAGGAGAGACTGCCACTGGCTGACCTGCTGGCGAAAGCTGGGGATGGTGACTTCCTGCGTAGCGTCGCGGAGGCGGTGCTGCAGATGCTGATGGAGGCCGACGTGGAAGGCCTGATCGGGGCCGGGCGGCACGAGCGCACCGGCGAGCGGCTGAACTACCGCAACGGCTTCCGCGACCGCACGCTCGACACCCGGCTGGGCTCGCTGCAGCTCCGGATCCCGAAGTTGCGGCAGGGCAGCTACTACCCGCCCTTCCTGGAGCCCCGGAAGACTTCGGAGAAGGCCCTGGTGGCGGTGATCCAAGAGGCGTGGATCGGCGGGGTCTCGATCCGGCGGGTGGATGACCTGGTGCAGGCGATGGGCCTGTCCGGCATCTCGAAGTCCACCGTCTCGAAGCTCTGCAAGGACATCGACGAGCGGGTCTCGGCCTTTCTCGACCGGCCGCTCTCCGGCGAGTGGCCGTATCTCTGGCTGGACGCCACCTATCTCCGGCAGCGCGAGGGCGGCCGGATCGTCTCCGTCGCGGCGATAATCGCCGTGGCCTGCGATGCCGAGGGACGGCGCGAGATCGTCGGCCTGCACATCGGCCCCTCCGAAGCCGAGACCTTCTGGTCCAGCTTTCTCAGGAGCCTGGTGAAGCGCGGCCTGAGAGGCGTGAAGCTGGTCGTCTCCGATGCCCACGAAGGGCTCAAGGCGGCGATCGCCCGCGTGCTCGGCGCGACGTGGCAACGGTGCCGGGTCCATTGGATGAGGAATGCCTTGGCCCATGTCGGCAAGGCCCAGCAGTCCATGGCATCCGCCGCGCTGCGTCAGGCGTTCCTGCAGCCCGACCAGGCCAGCGCACGACAGACCTTGCGCCACGTCGCCGACCAGCTCCGCGAACGCTGGCCCAAGCTCGGCACCCTCATGGACGACAGCGAGGACGACGTGCTCGCTTACATGGCGTTCCCAGCGCAGCACAGGACCAAGCTGCACTCGACGAACCCGCTGGAGCGCTTGAACAAGGAGGTGAAGCGCCGCGCCGACGTAGTCGGCATCTTTCCCTCCGAGCCCTCCATCATCCGCCTCATTGGCGCCGTCCTGCTCGAGGCCAATGACGAATGGCAAATGCAGCACCGCTACATGGGCGTCGAGGCCATGGGCGAGATGCTCAACCCAGTGCCCACCAACGAGACCCTGCAACTGCCACCCAGGCCCGCCTGAGCCGTGGCCGCACCAAGCCCAGCAGCAAATTCCACCACGTTGACGGACGCTACCGTGCGCGCCCTGGCCGCCGACCTGCGTGCCGCGGGCATTGCGGTGTCGCACGACACTGTCTGGCGCTTCATGCACCGCAAAGGCCTCAGCTTCAAAAAACACCCTGCTGACCAGCGAGACGGAACGGCCGGACCTGGCGCGCCGGCGGACCCGCTGGCGGACGCATCAGCACCGGCTTGTCCCGCCCGCCTGGTGTTTGTCGATGGTTCAAGGCACTGCCTTGAACGGGGCCAGGACCAACATGACGCGCACCCGCGGCTGGAGCCCGCGCGGCACGCCGCTGCTGGCCAAGGTTCCGCACGGGCACCGGAAGACGCTCACCTTCCTCGCCGGCCTGCGGCACGACCGCATCGTCGCGCCCTGCGTCATCGACGGGCCGATCAACGGCCTCTCCTTCACTGCCTGGGTCAGCCAGTTCCTGGCACCAACGCTGAGGCGCGGCGACATCGTCATCGCCGACAACCTTGGCAGCCAGAAAGGCAAGCCTGTCCGCGCAGCACTCCGCGCCGTCGGCACCAAACTGTTCTTCCTGCCGGCCTACAGCCCAGACCTCAACCCAATCGAGATGGTCTTCGCCAAACTCAGGACCTTGCTGCGTAAGGCCGACGCGCGATCCGTCGAGGCAATCTGGCGAAGGATTGGCGACCTGCTCGGCGCCTTCTCCTCACAGGAGTGCGCCGCCTACCTCCGAAACGCCGGATATGCTTCAATCACCGCCTGGCAGACCCTAGGCCGGGTGCCTCTTGCCGTCATCGGGCGGGGAGCGGCGGCCGGCGTCCGCTCAAACGAAGCCGTACTGCACGACAAGGCCAAGCTTCGGTTTCGGGAGCGGCAACGTCTCAGTCGTCCATCAGCACGTCTAGATCGGCATGCTCTGGCGACATGCGGTTGCTGGCAATCGGCTCGATCTTGGCGCCAGGCCTGTCCACTCGCAGAAAGGCCAGCCGCCGGTTCGTGCGGAGCAGCGCATGGTCCTCAACCGACATCACGACCAGTTCGGATCGGCCATGGTACGTGACCTCGACCGGCACTCGACGAATTTCTGCCCGCACGTGACCGCTGGCTTTCTGCAAGCGGTCACCGGTGACGGTGACCATCATGATCTTTGAAATCTATTTAGATCATGGAAACCCTCTGTCTGGAAATCGAGGGAGACCTCAGACCCTGAGCCGTTGGATTACCTCACTACACAAGCGTTAGATAGACCTGAGCTATCTAGGGAAGCCTCAAACAAAAATTAATCGGCCGCCGATCCTGCCAAATATTCAACTATTTGAAATATGAGCTTCCATCAATTTTAACCAAGACTGCGTAATTTCTCCATTTTCGACAGCCGAAAACAATGGGGCAACCTCAATACGATCCCAAGCGCCGTTCATTACGTAAGGTTCTTCGCTAATCCATTGGTCCAACTGGGCCCTCTCCGGGAAATCGCAGATCACGATCGAACACTTCATAGTCCCATCGTCCGCTATCATACTACCTGCAAAATGAATTAGCTTACGTTTAACGGCATTCGTCATGCGCTTGAAATGGGCGGTCCGCGCTGCGCGACGTCGGGCTGGCGCCTCGTCATCGGTCTTGTCGTAGGCAACGATGGCAAACAATGGCATAATCTTTTTTTCCTTGCTGATGTCGTACTTGGATACTTCGCAGCATTTTTCGTAGGGTCTACGTCCGACGCCGCTACCCCGGAAGAGTGCTACGGCGACCCTTGGCTATTACCCGCGAATTTTACGGCAGATCAGGCAATGGCTTCGGTTGTTGAGCCATGAACTAGTTGCAGGAGCAGCGGAAGCTCCGCAGCCGGCCGGGCCGCGCTGAACAGGAAGCCCTGCGCCTCGACGCATCCCGCCGCATCCAGCCACGCCAGATGCTGCTCGGTTTCCACTCCCTCGGCGGTCGTCTTGATGCCGAGCTTCCGACACAGGTCGAGGACGGCATGCACGATGGCAGCGCTACCTGGGTCGTTGACCAGTTCGCTGATAAACGACTTGTCGATCTTGACCTTCTTGAAGGGAAACTTGCGAAGATAGCTTAGCGAAGAGTAGCCCGTGCCGAAATCGTCCATCGCAATCGTCACGCCAAGCTGCTGCAGGTCATGAAGCGTTGACAGCACGTCTTCGCTCTCCTGTAGCAGGAGTGTCTCAGTAATCTCGAGCTCAAGCCGGTCTGGCGCTAGCCCTGAACGCCGCAGGGCGCCCATCACCAAGCTCATGATGCCATGATCGGCGAACTGCGCCGGGGACAGGTTGACCGCGACCTTGATCTCAGTTGGCCAGTGGGTTGCCTCGGCGCAGGCTCGGGCGAGCACCACCTCGCCAATCTGGCCGATGAGCCCCAGCTCCTCTGCCGCCGTGATGAAGCTGTCGGGCGGGACCAAGCCGCGCACCGGGTGCCGCCAGCGCAGCAGGGCCTCGAAGCTGCAGACTTGTCGCGTCCGGATATCGATCAGAGGCTGGTAGAAAACTTCGAATTCCTGCTGCACAAGTGCACGGCGGAGATCGATCTCCAGTTCGTGCCGGGCCTGCATGCGGGTATTCATCTCCGGCTCGAAGAACCGGTAGGTGCCGCGGCCTTCGGTCTTTGCCCGGTACAGTGCAAGGTCGGCGCTGCGCAGTAGCCGATCAGAATCTGTCCCGTCCTGCGGAGCGATGGCAATGCCAACGCTGGTGCCGATGACGATGCGGTTACCCTCAAGTTCGTAGGGCCGGCTGACTTCGGAGATGACCCGGCGTGCGAGCGCTGTCGCATCGCTCGGCTGGTTGACCGAAGACTGCACGATGGCGAATTCGTCACCGCCGATGCGCGCAATCATATCACCCTTGCGGATGCAGCACATGAGACGGTCTGTGACCGCCTTCAACAATGCATCCCCCACCGGATGGCCGAGGGTGTCGTTCACTTGTTTGAAGCGGTCGAGATCCAGGCAAAATATCGCGCTGGCATTGCCCCGCTTGGCACCAGCCATCGCCACATCCATGCGTTCTCGCAACAGGGTCCGATTCGGCAGGTCAGTCAGGGCGTCATGCCGAGCCATGTGCGCCAGTTGCAACTGTGCATCGTGCTTTGCGGTAACATCCTGCGTCACGCCACTCATGCGGATAGCTTTGCCGTCGGCACCGCGCTCCGCCCGCCCCTGCATGCGCAACCAACGTACACCGCCGCAGGGCTGGATGATGCGGAATTCGATGTCGTAGATGTCGCCGTCAATGCCGTGCAGAGCCTTGTCGATTGCCGAGGTGACCATCGCCATGTCGTCCGGATGCATCGCTTCGGTCGCGGCGCGCGCCGTCGGCAGAGAGCCTTCCACCTTCTGGTACAACGTCTCATAGCCAGGCGAGAGGTGCAGTACGTCGGTCGCCAAGTCCCAGTCCCAAGTACCCATGCCCACGGCGGAGATGGCGCGGATGAAGCGCGCCTCGCTTTCCGCCAGGGCGGCCTGCGCGACGCGGCGGTCATGCACGTCATGAATCGTACCGACCCATTCCAGAGGCGTGCGTTGCTGCGGCTCGTACACTGGCACACCACGGACCCGTACCCAGCGCCAGGCATCGCCCGTCAGGATCCGGAACTCCGCATCGATGGACGCGTCCGCCGCGGCGAGCGCTACCCAGTTCGGTGTGAGCCCCGCCTGATCTTCAGGATGGATAACCGAAAGCCAACGGCCATCGCGTAGCGACTCATCGGGAAGTCCGGTCAAGGTGGCCCAGCCAGGCGCCTCGAGGATGTTTCCATCAGCGCTGGCGTGCCAAGTTACGATCGCGCCCGCCTTGGCGAGGGCGCTGTAACGCCGCTCACTGATCGACAGCTCCCACATTGCCTGCTTTAGCGCAGTTATGTCAGTGCGTATGCCTACCGTTCCGCCATCCGGCGTCGATGTTTCGGTGATGAGTAGCCAGCGCCCATCCGGCAGCAGCCGTTCCATCGGCGGATGGTTGCCGCGATGCCAAGCGACGGTATCTTGGATGAAGCGCTCCAGATCGTCTCCGGCTTGCGGATACTGGCCGTGCCTGGCGCCTTCACGGATGATATGCTCGAAGCTGGCCCCCGGCACGATGAAGGGCGCGCTGACACTGTAAAGATTCTTGTACCGTTCGTTGCAGACCACCAGGCGATCCTCAGCGTCGAACATGACGAATCCGTCCGACATCGAGTCGATGGCGCGTTCGAGCGTTGCGCGGGCGCGTTGGCGTTCGCGCTCCGTGCGTTCGCGCTGCTGCACCACCAACAGCGCTGCCATGGCCAGGGCAACCACTACGACGGAAGCACCAAGCGCCACGGCGAACAGTTGATCGCGGTCGCGTTGCCACTCCGTGACCCCGGCGCCCGCGTCCAGAGTTACGGCGATCGCGATGGTCGGATAAAGTGTCGGGCGCGTTGCGGTGATCAGCGCCGTCGTCGCCGTTAAGCCGCGGGCTGCTTCGTCTGCTTGGCCGGACACCACGCTTTCGGCCGCCTGTGCGCTGATGCGATCCTCATCATGCGGCAGGCCGACCAGTAGGCGACCATTGGTGCGGGTCACCGCGACGTGTAGTCCGGGAATCTCGGCCGCAGGCTTCAGCAGCGTGGCAATGAGCGGGACGGGCACCTCGGCAGCAGCATAGAGCGCGCCAGTGCCGGGCAGCTTCACGGGCCGAGCGAAGAACAGTGCCCATTCCCCGGTCGTCGGGTTCTGCACCGGCCCGACTATGCTCACGGCGCCAGATCGAGGAACCGTGCCAAGATCTGCCTGATCGATCGGCAGCGCGCGGTTCTTCGAGGAAGACCGCGCGCTGGCCCAGGCGATGCCGTCCGGCTGCACTAGCAGCAGATCGCGGAAGTTCAGGTTCTGGAAGTTGATGCTCCGCAGGATGCGCGACACCTCTTCAGCATCGAACCCCTGGTCACGGGATAACTGGCCGATCAGGCCGGGCAGGCTGGCGAGAGTACCGTCAATCTGCAGGAACAACCGGTTGACGGTGCTTTCCACTACGGAGGCGGCGCGCTGCACCAATCTGTCCGCCCCGTCGAGTGCGGTTTGGTGCATTCGGTCTAGCAGCAGCGCGGTACCGACGCCGATGACGAATAGCAGGGATGCCGCGACGAGAAGGATCGCGTGGCGGGGATTACGGCCAGGCATCGGCTAGCGCGCCTTCGCGGCGATGCCGAGTTCTGGCGCCATGCGACGATTCCATTCGTCGGCGCATTCGTTGCCGCATCGCCTTACCCAATTGGGCACGACGACGTCCTTTAGCAACTTGATGCGCCGCGCATCGTCCTGCCAGCTTTCCTCGACGATCGTCATCTGGCCGAGGCGCCCGCTGGTGCAGGTTGGGCGGCCAGCGTTGCAGTCGAAGCCTTCCTGCCGTTCGCTGTCAGCAGCGTCCCAGATCTCGTCCTGCAGCGTCGCAAGCCCGCGACGAAGCTCCGTCTGGCGCTCGGTCGGCAGCGCGTCCCAAGCCGCTTGGTTAGCGACGAAGACGCTGACGCCCCAACTCACGCCGAGGCGTGAAATATGGGTCGATACCTCATGCAGTCCGATGGAGTTTCCGGATCGTGCACCGGTAATCGCGCAATCGACGACGCCAATCCGCATCGCAGGGACGATCTCGGCGAAAGGAATGACCACGGGGATGCCGCCCAGCGCCGTCACCAGTTCCGACTGGCCGACCGATGACGTGCGAATCCGACGGGTAGCCAAGTCGAACAGCCCGCTAAATGGCTTCCGACAGAACACGACCTGTGGCGGATAGGTGTAGGCCGCGAGGAGGACAAGGCCGTAGCGCTCCTGCAGCATGGCTTCGAGTCGAGGGCGCCACAAGGCAACGGTCCGACGCAATGCAGGCATGTCCGGATTTAGTAGCGGCAGGTCGATCGCGTTCAGTTCGGGCTCGTCCGCGGCGGCAAGGCCAAGCAGAACATTACCGAAGGAGACCACACCGAGACGAAGCAGTTGCAGAATCTCCTGGCCGCGGATGCCGCTACGGTCGAAGGGAACGATTTGCGCCTGCACGCGGCCACCCGTGAGCTCCGGAAGGCGCTTGATCCAAAAGGGCGCCTCGTGCCTGTCATATTGCTGGACACCGCCTAGGCCCCCGACAACATCAAGTTGCACGAGAGGGTCCGCATGGCCCGGATGGCAGCCCCCGGCAACGAGCATCAGGCCGGCACAAGCTGAGAGTGCAACGCCCCTCACACAATGAACCAAAACGATTTTTAAACTATTTAGAAAATCAGAATACATCCGTGGGATCCCGATCCTGGCGAGGGCGGGTCAGGATAATCAGCACATGCCATATCATGCAACTCTGGATTTTATTTTTGGGTATAATATATACCACAAGGCGAGCGCTTTGACGGCGATCTACCACAGGTAGATTCCTGCGAGGATGTTTCTGCTCATTGGATGGGGGGGAGTAACAGATGGAATTGCATCAAGGTGCTGGATCCAGCATGGTCGCAGAACGTTCCTATTCGATTCGGCGCCTGATCCCACAGGATGTGGAGGCTTTGGCCATTCTTTGGGCCGAGATGCAGCGCCACTATGGCAAGCCTGTTACGGAAATCGATGCAATGCAGGCGGCAATACAGGCCTGTGACGCGCAGCAACGCGATGGTTTCGAGCCGCGTATCCTGGTGGCAAACGTCTTAGGCAGCGGGCTCGCCGGGGCGATTGTACTCAATGTCAGCTTCCCGGCGAATGAGCTCTCACGCTCGCTCTATATTCGTGACCTTTACGTTGCCGCAGATATGCGCCGCTGCGGTGTCGCTCGCGCCTTGCTGCGGGCTGCGGCAGCACTGACGCTCTGCCAGGGGTTCTCCGCCCTGGATTGGACAGCGGAAGTTGACAATCTGAACGCCCGGAAGCTTTACAGCGGCGAAGGTGCTCGGCAACTGCCAAGAGTGTACTATCGTCTGGACACGATTGGCATGCAGCAAATTGCTGAGTGTGAGAATGTCGACGCGGCTCAATAACATAGAACCCACACGTCAAAATTTCAGTACAAATAAATGAAACTTGCAAATTTTAGTTTTCTATTTGTCGGCTTCTCAAAAAAACTAATAAAGTCTAATTTTATACTTTTATTTTCTGCTGTTTTTTTGTTTGGTGCGTCCTGGCCTGCGGTGAAGATGGCAATCGTTTCTACCGGCGCCACTTCCATTTGGATGACTGCGAGCCGCTCCGGCTTGGCGGCTTTCGCCTTGATGCTCATGGTCATCTCCTTCGGTCATCTGCGCAGGCCGTCTCGCTTAGATCTGCCGGCCCTGATGGCAATCGGCATCCTTCAGTTGACCATCTTTTTCCTGTTCTGCCACTTCGCCGTCCAGTTCGTGCCCGCGGGGCATACGGCCATTTTGTCGAACGCGGCCATCATTTGGGTGGTGCCGCTCGCGGCGATCTCGCGGCACCGGGAGCCTATCGGCCGATGGTTTGCTGCAGCACTGACTCTGGTCGGCGTGGCTATCGTGATTGAACCCTGGTCGATCAGTCCCGCCGATGTCAGCACAGTGTGGGGCTACGCATCTCTCTTGGCCGCGGCGTTTGCCTGGGCCTGCACGATCATCGTGACCAAAGCGTATCCACCAAAGCTACAGGTCATCGAATTGCTCCCGTGGGCCTTTGGACTGTCCGCAGCTCTGCTGGTCATCTTGGCTCTCGTTCTGGAGCCGAGCGGCGGAATCCCGTTGGCGGCCTTGCCACTGGCAGTGTTCAATGGATTCGTGGTCGCCCCGTTTGGGACATGTTGCATCATCGAGCTTTCTAGGCGGTTGACGCCAACGGCCGCCGCGATCTGTTTCATGATCATTCCGGTCGTCGGCATCTTAATTTCAACCCTGATGCTTAACGAGGCGATCAGTCTTGGATTGATAATCGGTGGCGCAATGATTGTTGTTGGGGCAGCATTCACGTCCTTCAGGTGATTGCAAGAATCGCAAGAAGGTAGATGTCGTTTTTTAGTGCCCCTTTGCTAAGGGTTGACGAGGCTGGTTTGACCGGCTGATCCTCGCCCATCGGGCGGCATTCAGGCCATTTCCGCTCGACAAACCGCCATGTGGACATCCGCTGATAGCGTGATGGTTAGGCGCTTCGGCTCCGGCCAAGTCCAGTGGGCGCCCGAGCAGCACGGATACGAGGAACCTGCTGGACGGGCTTTTCCACCTCGTCCGCACCGAGAGGAGTGGCGCAGCGCGCTCGCGCTCAGCCTGCCAATCATGGTGGTCTTTCCCTTCGCACTGATTGCCGGCGTGATGCTGGTCGGGCCGGGGCAGGCTGCCATCCTGAACTATACGATGCCGCTCTGGGCCTCACTGCTGGCGGTGCCGGTGCTCGGCGAGCGGCTCGACCGCCGCACCCCGATGGCACTCGGCCTTGGGCTCGCTGCCGTGCTGCTGGTGCTCGCCGGCACGATAGGGCCCGAGGGCCCGAAGGGCCTTGGCGTCGCGCTGGGCCTGCTGGCGGGCGCCACCTTCGGCGCCGGCACGGTGCTCGACAAGAAGCTGCGCTTCCGCAGCCCCGCGCTGCTGATCACGGCCTGGCAACTGCGGCTGGGAACGCCGCCAGCCTCTTGGTGCTGGTGATGCCCTGCAACGGGGTCGGCAGCAACGCGGTGCTCGCTCAGGCCGCGATTGCCCCCCTTCAACGTAACCGCCCTGGCCGGCGTAATGGGTGCGATCGCTCTGGTAGTCCCGCGGCGCCTTCAACGCTGGAGCCGCGGCAGCAGCCCGACTGAGCGGTGCCCGTGGTACCGGTGAGACGCAAAAGTACTGTCAGGTTGATCCCTTTGCCGTCGATCAAGGCGCGGCGAATGAGCGAAAGCTTGGGTAAAGCGAGCGAAATTTGCGCTTCCAGAATTGACAGACAGGCGATCGGCAGCACAATCGCCTGACGCCACGCAATACTGAATAATTTCAGGCGGTTATGCCTTGTTAGGAAAAACAGCTACTCTCAAGGTCCGGAGAAAACGTGCCCGTCGGAGAGAGATGTCCATCCTCGTTCCGCGTATGCACGATCAAGGTCTGCGCGAAGAACCACAGAAAACAGGCGGCTTACGGCGTTACCCACCGCGAGGGAAAATGGTTGAGTAATACCAAGTCCCGCTGATCAGAACCTGTGAGCCCAGTCACGCAGTCCGATGGACATGGTGGTCCAGGGCTGCTCGACGAGGCGGTTCCAGGCGTGACAGCAGTGGTCGACGATGTCGTCGTAGCAGCGGAAGACGCGGTTCGAGAGCCAGTTGTCCCGCATGAACTGCCAAGTGTTTTCGACCGGGTTGAGGTCAGGGCACTTCGGCGGCAGCGGGACGAGGGTATGTTCGACGGCCGCTCGAGCTTGTCCGACAGGTGCCAGCCGGCCTGGTCGAGCAGCAGCACGGCATGCGCGCCCGGTGCCACGACCGCCGAGATTTCGGCGAGGTGCAGGCTCATCGCGGCGGTGTTGCAGTGGGGCAGGACAAGGCCCGCCACCTTGCCCACCTTGGGGCAGATGGCGCCGAAGATATAGGTCGACGCCGTGCGCTGATCCTGCGGCGCCGTGGGCCTGGTGCCGCGTCGGGTCCAGCGCCGGGTGATCTTGTTCTTCTGCCCTACCCT